>CAWGAS010000001.1:0-106939 GCA_963820645.1 uncultured Acidobacteriota bacterium
TCAGCCCGGCTGCTGGAACCTACATCACCTCGGTGACGGTCACGATCAACAACGCGACCGCCGGCGCGACGATCTACTACACGATCGACGGGAGCACGCCGACGACCGCCTCGAGCGTGTATGCCGGTCCGATCGCCGTGACGCAGAGCCGGACGATCAGAGCGATAGCGGTGAAGAGCGGGATGCTCACCAGCGCCGTGGCGAGCGCCGCCTACACCGTGCAGACGGCGACGCCGACGTTCAGCAAGCCTGGCGGGACGTATCTCGTGAACCTGACGGTGTCGATTTCGGACGCGACCCCCGGCGCGACGATCTACTACACGACCGATGGGAGCACACCGACGACGTCGTCCCAAAGGTACACCGGTCCGATCGTGCTCCCTCCGCTCTCGACGACCACGATCAAGGCGATTGCCGTCTCCCCGGGGCGTTCTCAGAGCGTCGTGGCCAGCGCGACCTACACAGTTGTGTTGTAACGGTCCTGGAACGACGTCGTGCGCAGAAAGTCTGTCCGGTCACAACCGCTCGTTGCGGCGCTTCTGCTCTGCGCCGTGTTTCAGACACCGGTGTCTGCGCAGACGCTGCAGTTCGTGACACACCGAGACTATTCGTCCGGATATGGCTCGGCATCGATCGCGGTCGGCGACATCAATGGCGATACGGTGCCGGATCTCGCCATGGCGAACTACTTCGACGGCACGGTCGCCGGTCCTGCTCGGCAGCGCGGGTGGGAGCTTCCATCCGGCGCGGGTGATGTACCTCGGGCCGGGCAACAATCCCCGGTCCGCGGCGCTCGGCGACTTCAATCGGGACGGCAAACTGGATCTGGCCGTCGCCAGCCCGGGGGCCAATACCGTCAGGGTGTTGCTCGGCATCGGCGACGGAACCTTTCAGCCGGCGATCGTCCTTGGAGCGGGCAGCAGTCCCGGCGGCGTGGCCGTCGACGACGTCAATGCCGACGGGAAACCGGATCTCGCTGTCGCCAACACGGGGTCGAACGATGTTTCAGTGCTGATCGGCAACGGCGATGGGACCTTCCAGGCGGCGCGGACCTTCCTCGCCGCCACCGGTCCCGCCTTCGTGACCGCCGCGGACTTCAACCGGGACGGCACGCGCGATCTGGCGATCGCGAACACGGCGTCCGGCACCGTCTCGGTGCTGTCTGGGCAACGGCGACGGGAATTTCCAGGCGCCGCGTACTTTCGCGCGCGGGCGACGCCGTGTGGGCGGTTGCCATAGGCGACTTCAACGGGGATGGGGCGCCGGATCTGGCGACGGCCGACAACGGCGCGAACACCGTCTCGGTACTGCTTGGCAATGGCGACGGGACCTTCCAGGCGAGGCAGAGCGCCGGCGTGAGTGGTGCGCCGTCTTCGTGGTGGCCGCTGACTTCAATCGGGACGGCCACTCTGACTTGGCAGTGGCCATCGGCGGGATCTGGCGAATCGCCTCCGTGCTGCTCGGCAACGGCGATGGCACTTTCCAGATACCGCAGACCTTTCCGGTTGGCGGCGTGAGTTGGTCGGTCGCCGTCGCGGACTTCAGCGGCGATGGCACGCCGGACCTGGCGGTGGCCAACACGTATTCCACGACCGTCTCGGTGCTCCTCGGCAGAAACGACGGGAGCTTCCCACGGACGCCGACCTACAGGGTGGGCCTCAATCCCGAGTCCGTCGTCGTCGGCGATTTCAATCGCGACGGCCAGGAGGACCTGGCGGCCGCCAATGCGGGATCCCACACCGTCTCGGTGCTGCTCGGCAACGGTGACGGGACATTCCAGCCGGCGCTGACGTTCGCGGCAGGCAGAGGTCCCACCTCCGTCGCGCTCGGCGACTTCAATCGCGATGGCAACCCGGACCTGGTGGTCTCCAACTACGGGTCGAACAACTATTACTTCCGACATCGTCGCCACGACCGTCTCGGTGCTGCTGGGCAACGGCGACGGAACGTTCCAGGCGCCGCAGGCTTTCGAGGCGGGCAGCGGTCCAAATGATGTGGCCGTCGGCGACTTCAATGGCGATACCTACCAGGACCTGGCGGTGGCTGACTATGGTCCGTTTACCCAACGGGCCACCACCGTGTCGGTGCTGCTTGGCAACGGGGACGGCACGTTCGCGGCGCCGATGGCGTTCGGAGCCGGCAACGGCCCGAGTTGCGTCACCGTCGGCGACTTCAATCACGATGGACGACAGGATCTGGCCGTGTGCAACTACAGGTCCAATAACGTCACGATCCTGCTGGGCGACGGAGACGGAACCTTCCAGCCCGCCGGGCGATCTTCCGGTCGGCGTCTCCCCGTGGGACATCGTCGTGTACGACTTCAACGGCGATCAGAAGTCAGACCTGGCCGTGATCGGCCACTGGTCCGACATCGTTTCGATTCTGCGCGGCAACGGCGACGGGACGTTCCAGCCGCACATCTGGTTTCGGACCGACAGGGGTCCGACCGGCATCGCGCTCGCAGACTTCAACGGCGATGGGCAGATGGATCTCGCGTCGGCCAACTATTTCTCCACGACCATCTCGGTGCTCCCGGCAACGGCAATGGCACGCTTCCAGGCGGCACAGAACTTCGGTGTGGGCATGGCGCCGATGGGCGTGGCGGTCGGCGACTTCAACCGCGATGGCCAGCCCGATCTGGCGTCGGGCGATTATTTCTCTCAGCAGCGTCTCGATACTGATCAACAGGACCGTGATCCCGCAGGTGGCGACGCCGGCGTTCAGCCCGCCGGGCGGCACGTACACCGGGATCGGTCACGGTCACGATCACCGGCGCGACCAGCGGCGCGACGATCCATTACACGACCGACGGAACGTACGCCGACGGCGGCGTCGTCGATCTACACCGATCCGATCTGGTGATCGCAGACTACGACGATCCAGGCCATGGCCGCGGCGAGCGGGATGGCCGACAGCGACGTGGCCAGCGCCTCGTACACGATTCAGCAGCCGGTCGCGACGCCGACGTTCAGCCCGCCGGGCGGCACGTACACTGAGTTCGGTCACGGTCGACACTCAGCGGCGCAGACCAGTGGCGCGACGATTTACTACACGACCGACGGAACGCACGCCGACGACGTCGTCGGCCGTCTACACCGATCCGATCCCGATCGACGCAGACCGCGACGATCCAGGCGATGGCCGCGGCGAGCGGGATGGCCGACAGCGACGTGGCGAGCGCCACGTACACGATCCAGCAGCCGGTCGCGACGCCGGCGTTCAGCCCGCCGGACGGCACGTACACGGAGCTCGGTCACGGTCGCACTCAGCACGCCAGACCAGTGGCGCGACGATTTACTACACGACCGACGGCACGCACACCGACGACGTCGTCGCCGATCTATACGGATCCGATCTCGGTCACGCAGACCACGACGATCCAGGCGATGGCCGCGGCCGACGGGATGGCCGACAGCGCCGCAGCCAGCGCCACGTACACGGTTCAGCAGCCGGTTGCGACGCCGGCGTTCAGCCTCCCGGACGGGCACGTACAGCTGTCCGGTCGCGGTCACGATCACGATCGGCAACGCGACCAGCGGCGCGACGATTCACTACACCACCGACGGGACGACGCCGACGACCTCGTCACCGATCTACACCGGCCCGATCTTCATCAAGGCGACCACGACGATCAGAGCGATGGCCGCGTCGAGCGGGATGGCCAACAGCGACGTGGCGAGCGCCAGTTACACGATCCGCGTCGCGCCACCTGGCCGAGTCCTCCGGGCTGGAGGCGCCCTACCTGGTCAGGGTCGGGCACGCCGGCAGGGGGACGATGAATGCCGCCGGCCCTGGCTGCGGTCGTCTTCGCCGTCGGGATCCTGATGTTGTTCCGGCTCGACCGGGCGACAACGCCCGACGTCTCGCCGGCGCTCTGGATCCCGACGGTGTGGCTGCTGATCGCCGGGTCGCGGATGCTCTCCGAGTGGCAGGCGGGCTCCGGCGATTGAGTCCTCCGATCAGTATTTCGAAGGGAGCCCGCTCGATCGGTTGGTCCTGACCGGCCTGCTTGCGGCCGGGCTGTGGCCGTGCTCGTCGGGCGGGCGCGCCACGCCGAAACGATTCCTCCAGACGAAACTGGCCGCTTCTGCTGTTCTTCGCGTACTGCGGCGTCAGCATTCTCTGGTCGGACTACCCCGGCGTGGCCTTCAAGCGCTGGACGAAGGCGCTTGGCGATGTCGTGATGGTCATGGTCGTCCTGACCGATCCCGATCCGTTCGCCGCGGTCAAGCGGCTCCTTGCGCGGGCGGCCTTCATCCTCATCCCGCTCTCGGTCCTGCTCGTCAAGTACTACCCGGAGTGGGGGCGGGGCTACGACCGCTGGACGTGGACGCCGTATTACGGCGGGCGTGGCGATCGGAAAGAACGGTCTCGGCTACGTCTGCCTGGTCTTCGGGCTCGCATCGCTCTGGCGTGTTCTCTGGGGACGTTCTCGCGGAGAAGAGCGCGATGGCACGACGGACCGCGGATCGCGCACGGCGTGGTGCTCGCGATGACGCTGTGGCTCTTCTGGAAAGCCGATTCCGCCACGTCCCTCGCCTGCTTCTTCCTCGGAGGCGCCGTTGCTGGCCATCACGAGCGTGCCCGGAATGGCGCGCACGGGAGACGGCCGCATTTCCTCATGGGCGGCATCGTGTTTCTCGCCTTCACCGGTCTGTTGCTCGATGCCGGCATCGGTCTCGTCGAAGCGATGGGAAGGGACACGACGCTGACCGGCCGCACCGACCTCTGGGACACGCTCCTCACGCATGACCGTCGAGCCGCTGTTCGGAGCCGGCTTCGAGAGCTTCTGGCTCGGCGAGCGGGTCGAGAGGCTCTGGCGGATCTACTGGTGGCACCCGAGGCAGGCGCACAACGGCTACCTCGAGGTGTTCCTGAACCTGGGATGGGTGGGCGTCGCCCTGATCGGCCTGCTCGTCGTGCTGGGGATACCGGAATGTCAGCGTCGCGTTCCGCCGGAATCCAGAGGCCGCGAGGCTCGGTCTGGCGTTTCTCGTCGTCGCGCTGGCCTACAACGTGACCGAAGCGGCATTCAAGATGATGCATCCCGTGTGGATCGCCTTCCTGCTGGCCGTCGCCGTTCCGGCCGATTCGCGTCCGCTATCCAGATGACACCCTTCGACGAACACGGCATGTTCGTCCGCAGGCCGCGGCGATGGGCTCCGGCGCGCTCGCGATCCGAAGCGCCGGCGTGACGGTCGTTCGTCGTCAGGGCGCCGGATTCCTGCATCCAGCTGATCGCGACGGTCGTGCTCGCGCGGCTCCTCGACGCCGGCGGATTTCGGGCTGGTGACGATGGTCACCACCTTCAGCCTGCTGCTGATGAACGTCGGGCTGAACGGGTTCACCGAAGCGGTCCTCCAGCGCGACGAGATCGATCACGGCCTCGTCCAGCAACGTGTTCTGGATCAACGCGGGTCTCGGACTTCTGCTCACGATCGCCTTCGCGCTGGCGGGGCCGCTTCTCGCGCGCTTCTACGGCGACCCCCGCATTGCGGGCGTGACGGTCGCGATGTCCGCGACGATCTTTCTCACCAGCCTGTCGGTCCAGCACCTCGCGCTTCTCAAACGTGCGATGCGGTTCTCGGTCGTCTCCAGAAACGACATCGTCGCGCGCACCGTTTCGGTCGTCGTGTCGATCGTCCTGGGTTGGGCGGCATGGGGGTATTGGGCGCTCGTCGGCGGGAGCGGTGGCGCTGCCGCTGGCGACGGCCGTCGGGGCGTGGAGCGCGTGTCGATGGGTCCCGGGCGCGCCGCGAGCGCACCGGGGCACGGGACCGATGGTGCGGTTCGCCGCGCAGACCTACGGGCGGTTCCTGGCCGACTACTGGCACCCGGAACCTGGACAACCTTCTCATCGGATGGCATTTTGGCCCGCAGGCCCTGGGGCTTCTACAAGAAGGCGTACGACCTGTTCGTGCTGCCGCTCAATCAGCTCTCAGCGCCGCTCACGAACGTCGCGGTGTCGGCGATGAGCCGGCTGAGGCATGACCCCGAACAACGCGCGCGACATTTTCTGCGCGCGCTGTCGACGCTCGCGTTTGTCGGCATGGGCCTCGGCGCGGCGCTCACGCTCGTCGGCAGGGACGTGATTCTGCTGCTGCTGGGACCCGGGTGGGAGGAATCGGGCCGGATCTTCACGCTCTTCGGTCCCGGGATCGGGATCATGCTGCTGTACTGCACCAACGGCTGGATTCACCTCTCCATCGGAAGAGCGGACCGATGGTTCATGGGGACGCTCGTGGAGCTCGCGGTCACGACCGGACTCTTTCTCCTGCGGGCTTCGCTGGGGGCCAGCCGGCGTCGCCGTGGCGTGGGTCGCGTCCTACTGGCTTCTCGCGATCCCCGCGCTGTGGTATGCCGGCCGCCCGGCCCTGCTTCCGGTTCGGCGCGTCATCGACGCGGTGTGGAGGTTCGTCGTGGCTTCCGCGCTGGCGGGCGGCGCCACAGCCGCGCTCCTGGGTGAGACGCCTGCCTTCTTCGCCGGGCCCGGCGCCGTCGGAGCGCTGATACGGATCCCGGTCGTCTCCGCCGTGTTCGGCGTGCTCTACCTCGGCGCCGTCATCCTGTTGCACCGCGGCTACGCCCCGCTGTCTCAGCTTTCCGCGCTCCTGCGCGAAATGATCCCGCGCGCCCCCATTGCGAAGCCATCCGCGGCAGGTGTCCTGTGAGAACAGATCAAAAGACAACGGCGACAGCGAGAGCGCGCAACGCTGTGCGGGCCTTGCTGCAGGCATACGGCACCGGGCACGTCAAAAAGCGCCTGTGGGACGACGAGTTCTCGAAGGGCCGCTGGGACTGCCTCGATCGGACCCCCGGCGACTGCGTCTACCCGTATGTCGAGCGATATGCCGGCACACGGCAGCATTCTCGATCTCGGATGCGGCTCGGGCAGCACCGGAAATGAGCTGGACCCCGCGGCATACGAACGCTATGTCGGCGTTGACATCTCCGATGTGGCCATCGCGAAGGCACAACAGAGGACCGAGGAGAATCGCCGGACGGACAGGAGCCGTCTATCTGCAGTCGGACATCTTCAGCTACGTGCCGAGCCAGTCGTTCGACGTGATCCTGTTCAGGGATTCGATTTACTACGTACCGCGCAGGCAGATCACGCCGATGCTCCAGCGGTACGCGCAGTATCTCGAGGAAGGCGGCGTCTTCATCGTCAGGATGGCCAGTGTCGACAAGTACCAGGACATCGTGGAGATCATCGAAACCCACTTCTCGTCGTGGACAGGCACGTCGCCGACGACCCGAAAGCGGTCGTGCTGGTCTTCCGCGCTGTTCGATGACAGACACCATGAAACGTAGCACGAGCTCTGCTGCTGCTTTCTCTCAGCGTGTGCTGCCTGTCGTCGGTGTCCTTCGACCGGCCGCCGTCCCACACGCCACGGGTCCACGCGCAGGCCAGTTCGACAACGACGGACGTTCTCGATCCCGCGCGCCGGATCGACTGGAGCCAGGCCGGCGTGCCGGGAGGGATTCCGGATCGAGCCAACGGGACGTGCGCCACGCTCGGCCCGGATGCGACGGCGTCGCGAGATCAACAGCGCCATTGCCGCCTGCGGCAGCGGCGTCGTCTATCTGAAGGCCGGAACATACAACCTGTCGGCAGGGATTACGTTCAGGGGACTCAGCAATGTCACGCTCAGAGGCGCTGGTCCGGCCCAGACCATCCTGAAGTTCACCGCCAGCGATCCGTGCGGCGGTCTGCATGCGAACGTGTGCATCCGTGGGTGGTCGAGCGTCTGGTCCGGGAATGTCCCGGCCGGCGACATCCGCAATTGGACGGCGGGCTACGGCAAAGGCTCGACGCAGATTACGCTGGAGTCGACGGCCGGCCTGACCGTGGGATGCGTGATCGTGCTCGATCAGTTGAACGACACCGTGGACGAAGGCGCCGCGGTCGTCAGCGATGCCATCGGCCGGTTTTCTCTCGAGGGGGGCGCTCCCGGCCGTGCGAATCGCGCGCAACAGCAGTTCGTCCAGGTGACGGCCATCGACGGCAATCGCGTCACGATATCCCCCGGCCTGCACATGCCGAACTGGCGGGACAGTCAGCAGCCGCAGGCCTGGTGGTGGGGCGAGACCGCGGTCCTGAACGGGCGTCGAAGACCTGACGCTGGATCACTCGGCAGAGCTCCGAGACTGTCCGGCGTCGGGTTTCACAATGCGTACAACGGCTGGATCAGGAATGTCAAGTCGTTGAATGCCAAGCGAAACCACGTCTGGCTGAATCAGGCCGCGCGAATCGAAGTTCGAGACAGCTACTTCCATGGGACGAAGAACGCGGCCACGTCAGAGTTACGGCGTCGAGTCGTTCACGACATCGGACGATCTCGTGGTGAACAACATCTTCGAGCATGTCACGTCGCCCATCATGGTCGGGCCGAACTCCGGGTCGGTGTTTGCCTACAACTACATGATCGACATGGCGTACGCCATTCCCACCTGGATGATGGCAGGCATTGTCGGCGGACATGACGCAGGCACCGGCATGAACCTGTTCGAAGGGAATGTCGGCAATCAGTTCTCGATGGACCTGTACCACGGCACCGGCAACGTCGCGACGGTGCTTCCGCAATCGATTGACCGGCACCGAGCCGGGCAAGACGCAGTGGGGAAACACCACGGCCGTCAACATCTGGGCGTTCAACCGCTCCGTCAACATCGTCGGCAATGTGCTGGGAACGCCGGGGTACCACCGGATCTATGAAGATTCCCCGTCACCGCAGGCGACGCGCGGATGGCCCGAGCTGTCGGTCTATGTGCTGGGATTCTCCGGCTCCGGTGAGCATCAGCCGCTCGGCAACGATCCTCTGGTCGTGAGCACCATGCTCCGGTGGGGCAACTACGACTACGCGACGAATCAAACGCACTGGAATCCCGACGAGGTCCCGGCGGGCCATCCCGTCCCGACGCAGGTCGTTGCCCGCCTCGCTCTTTCTTTCGGCGAAACCATCCTGGTGGGGCGCGACGGCCTGGCCGCCGATCGGACCTGACGTCACCGGCGGCGACGATCCCGCCGGCCACGCGCACACGATTCCCGCGCAGGTGTGCTACGAGACCAGCCCGAGGGGCGCCGACGGCCGACTCGCTTTCGATGCGACGGAGCTGTTACTAACTGGACGCCAGCAACCGGGCGTATTTCACATCACCGGATAATCCTGACGATTCGTCGGGGCGCCAGGAGGACTGGCGAGGGCCGCGTTCATATAGCTGTCAATCTCGGCCTCGCTCAAGGCCCGGTTGTAGATGCGGGCTTCGTCGATCACGCCTGGAAAGAAACGGTTCCGCGCGCCACGGCCCTGACCGCCGATGCGAAGCGTCGCGAGGCCGTTGCGGAAACCGTTGCCGTCCATGGCCGTGCTCAGCGCGATGTCCAGATTGCCGTTGACGTAGAACGGTCAGCGATGCGCCGCTTCGGACCACGGCAACGTGGGTCAGCGTCCCGACGGGGATCACCGCGGTGCCATTCGCCTGATTGTAGGCAGGCGTCCCCCAGGCGGCGCCGGCCGTCGTCTGCCAGCCGAAATACAAGGTCCGGTTCGGATTGATGCCGACCAGAAATTCGTCGTCCACGGTCTGGCTCCACTTGTTGAACACCGACGCGACCTCCGCCGGAGCGCTGCTCAGCGAGACCCACGCCATGAAGGTGGCATTGGTTTGAAGCGTCAGCGGATCGATGTCCGGAGCGTCGACAAAGCTGCTGGTGCCGTTGAACGACAGGCCGCTGCCGAACTTGCCGGACGTCGTCCAGGCGGCGCCGCTGAGGCTGCCCGTGTTCTGGCTGCGGCGAGACATCCGCCGCCGAGGTTCCGAGGCCCTCGTTGAAGCCATAGCCCGCGACCTGGCCCTGACTGGCCGGGGGCAATGACGAGGTGACAGCGGACGCTGACGCGGACTTGGCCGACACGTTATTGGCGGTGTCGAAGGCGGAGACGGCGTAGGTGTAGGCGGTCGCCGGGGTCAGCGCCGGATCCGAGTAGCTGGTCGCGGTTCCGGTTGCCATCTGCACGGTCGGCGAGCACCCGGAGCCCTGACACCGGAAGACCCGATAGCCGGCGACCGCGATGTTGTCGGTGGACGCGTTCCAGGTCAGCGTGATCTGGGTGAACGACACCGCGGTGGCGGTGAGATTACCTGGAACAGACGGCGCGGTCGTGTCCGTCACGTTGTTCACGGTGACGGCGATGGCCGTGGACGTCCTGGAATTGCCGGCTGCGTCGCGGGCGACGGCCGAGAGACTGTGGCTGCCGTTGGTCGCGCCGGTCGTGTTCCAGGAGACCGCGTACGGCGTGGCCGTGACTTCCGGTCCGACGTCGCTGCCATCCACCTTGAACTGCACGCCGGCCACGCCCACGTTGTCGGAAGCCGTCGCGCTGACGGTGATCGGCCCGGAGACCGTCGCTCCGTTGGACGGGCTGGTGACCGATACGTTTGGAAGCGTCGTGTCCGGCGGCGTGCCTGGATAGCACTGGGCGGCGTCGAAGGCCAGGGTGCCATCCGGATTCCGCGCGCTGCTTTCATAGCACACGCGAGCGGGAATCTTGTGAACGCGTCCGGCCGGATCGTGGCCGCCCGTGACATCCGGCCCGATCGCGGGCCAGGGCATCGCGCCCCACCAGCTCGGTCTGGCCGTCAGAAAGAGCGAAGGGGGCAACGTCTGCGTGGGCGGTACGGAATGGCCGGCGGGGATCTCTGCGGCGTTCCAGCGGGCCTGGTTCGTCGCGTAATCGAAGTTCCCCCAACGCAAAAGGTTCGTGACCGCGACCAGGTCGTAGGAGATGCCGGGCTCCGTGCTCTCGTCCACCCCTGAGTAACCCAGGAGGTAGATCGAACGGCTGGGATTACCGGTCTGTCCCTGCGGCCCGCGAGAATCCTCATAGGTCGTGTGATATCCGGGCGTTCCGAGAACATTGCCGACAAAGTTGGCGAACCGGTTATAAGCCCAGATGGACACGACTTCGGTATTGGAGGTCCTCGTTCCATCCCTTCCGCTGAAGTAGTTTCGAAACGCGGTCGGGAGCGCACCAGGCCCGTGGTACAGGTCCGTCCCGAACGAATTGCTGTCGTTGCCCTCGAAGAGGTTCATGCCGGTGCCGGTGTCATGCGATCCGTTGATTCCCGCCATCATCCAGTTCATGACCGCGCCATAAAACATGTCAACCGTGTAGTTGTACGCCGTGACACTTCCCGCGCTCGGTCCCGTCATGATCGGCGTCGTCACGTGCTGGAAAATGTTGTTGATGACGAGGTTGTCGGAGGTCATGAAGGATTCGACGCCGTAGCTCTGGGAGGCCGCGTTCTTCGTTCCGTAGAAGTAACTGTTCCGGACTTCCGTATGGGCGCTCTGATAGAGCCACGCATGATTCCGGTTCGGGCTCAGGGATTTGACGTTCTTGACCCAGCACCCGTATGCGTTCCAGATCATGAGGCCCGTCGTGTCGCTGTTCGCCGAGTGATCGAGCGTCAGATCCTCGATGCCGTCCATTGACGCCGTCTGAGCGGTCGTCCCCCAGAACCAGGCCTGCGGCGACTGCGACGTACGCCAGTTGGGCATATAGAGGCCGCCGGAGATCGTGACTTGATTGCCGCTGATCGCCGTCACCTTGACGTATTGCTGTTGCGTCCGGTTCGGGCGGCCGGGCGCGGCCCCTTCGCTCGCAAACGGACCGGCCGATTGCCCATTCACGATGATGCCGCCTGTATCGATCACGTCATCGATTTGATCGAGAACGAGAATCATCCCGACGGCTATGCCGCTGACCGAATCGAGGGTGATCTGTGTCGTGCCCTTCGTGTAGCCTGAGGTCCAGTTCCGGACGTTCGCGGCCGGCACTCCCCACACGCCTACCGAGGACGTGCCTTTCAAGCACACACTCGCCGCGAACCCGCCACACCCGTCGGCGCCGGTAAACCTGAGAATGGTCTGGCGCGGGCCCGCGCCACGAAGCGTCACGTTACTCTTGCCGCCGAAGTTTATTCCGGTCGATAAATTGTAGGTTCCGGCATTGAGAAACACGACGCCGTTGGAGCAGGCGGCAATCGCACTGTTGATTTGAGCCGCCGTCGCACCGGGATTGAGGGTGGTGCAGATGGCGGTTCGAGTCGGAATGCCGCCGGGGACACCAGCCTGGCTCCAGTCGATCCGTCGACCCGCGTCGATCTGGGCATGGACGGGCGCGGAGGGGCCGAGCAGCACGACGAACAACAGAAGCAGCCGGGTGCGTTTCATGTTCGTCGGCATCTACCGAACAATCCTGAGATTCGTCGGGGCGCCAGGAGGGCTGGCGAGGGCCGCGTTCATATAGCTGTCAATCTCGGCCTCGCTCAAGGCCCGGTTGTAAATGCGGGCTTCGTCGATCACGCCTGGAAAGAAACGGTTCCGCGCGCCACGGCCCTGACCGCCGATGCGAAGCGTCGCGAGGCCGTTGCGGAAACCGTTGCCGTCCATGGCCGTGCTCAGCGCGATGTCCAGATTGCCGTTGACGTAGAAGGTCAGCGATGCGCCGCTTCGGACCACGGCAATGTGGGTCAGCGTCCCGACGGGGATCACCGCGGTGCCATTCGCCTGATTGTAGGCAGGCGTCCCCCAGTCGGCGCCGGCCGTCGTCTGCCAGCCGAAATACAAGGTCCGGTTCGGATTGATGCCGACCAGAAATTCGTCGTCCACGGTCTGGCTCCACTTGTTGAACACCGACGCGACCTCCGCGGGAGCGCTGCTCAGCGAGACCCACGCCATGAAGGTGGCATTGGTCTGAAGCGTCAGCGGATCGATGTCCGGAGCGTCGACAAAGCTGCTGGTGCCGTTGAACGACAGGCCGCTCCCGAACTTGCCGGACGTCGTCCAGGCGGCGCCGCTGAGGCTGCCCGTGTTCTGGCTCGGCGAGACATCCGCCGCCGAGGTTCCGAGGCCCTCGTTGAAGCCATAGCCCGCGACCTGGCCCTGACTGGCCGGGGGCAATGACGAGGTGACAGCGGACGCTGACGCGGACTTGGCCGACACGTTATTGGCGGTGTCGAAGGCGGAGACGGCGTAGGTGTAGGCGGTCGCCGGGGTCAGCGCCGGATCCGAGTAGCTGGTCGCGGTTCCGGTTGCCATCTGCACGGTCGGCGAGCACCCGGAGCCCTGACACCGGAAGACCCGATAGCCGGCGACCGCGATGTTGTCGGTGGACGCGTTCCAGGTCAGCGTGATCTGGGTGATCGACACCGCGGTGGCGGTGAGATTCACCTGGAACAGACGGCGCGGTCGTGTCCGTCACGTTGTTCACGGTGACGGCGATGGCCGTGGACGTCCTGGAATTGCCGGCTGCGTCGCGGGCGACGGCGGCAGAGACTGTGGCTGCCGTTGGTCGCGCCGGTCGTGTTCCAGGAGACCGCGTACGGCGTGGCCGTGACTTCCGGTCCGACGTCGCTGCCATCCAGCTTGAACTGCACGCCGGCCACGCCCACGTTGTCGGAAGCCGTCGCGCCGACGGTGATCGGTCCGGAGATCGTCGCGCCGTTGGACGGGCTGGTGACCGACACGTTTGGAAGCGTCGTGTCCGGCGGCGTGCCTGGATAGCACTGGGCGGCGTCGAAGGCCAGGGTGCCATCCGGCCGCCTCGCGCTGCTTTCATAGCACACGCGAGCGGGAATCTTGTGAACGCGTCCGGCCGGATCGTGGCCGCCCGTGACATCCGGCCCGATCGCCGGCCAGGGCATCGCGCCCCACCAACCGGGTCGCGAAGAAAGAAACAACGAAGCCGGCAGCGTCTGCGTGCCGGGAACGCCGTTATCGGCAGGAACCTCGGCCGCGCTCCATCGGGTCTGACCGGTCGCATAGTCGTAGTTGCCCCAGCGGAGCATCGTGCTCACGACGAGAAGGTCGTACCCGAGCGGCGTGCTCTCGTTGACGCCGGTATAGCCCAGCAGAAAGATAGACCGGTCAGGCGTGCCGGTCGTGCCAGCGGGCCCTCGAGAGTCTTCGTACCTCGTGTGGTAGCCCGACGTGCCAAGGACATTGCCGACGATGTTCGGGAGACCGATTGAAACCCCAGATGTTGATGACCGACGTGTTCTGGGTCTTGTTCGGTTCCAGTCCCGTGAGCTGGTTGCGGAAGAGCGTCGGGAGCGCGCCTGTTCCGTGGTACAGGTCCATGAGGAAACTCGTTGCCGGCATTGCCCTCGAACAGGTTCATCCCCGTGCCGGAATCGTGCGAGCCGTTGATTCCGCCATTCAGCCATGTCGCCGGGCTCGTATAGTGCATATCGATCATGAAGTTGTAGGCGTAGACACCGCCTGCGGCCGGTCCCATCATGATCGGCCGTGACACATGCTGGAAGATGTTGTTCACGACCAGCGCGTCAGAGACCATGAACGACTCGACGCCATAACTCAGCGTCGCCGCATTCTTGGTCCCGTAGAAATAGCTGTCGCGCACTTCGATTCGTGCGGACCGGATACAGCCAGACATGGTTCCGGTTGGAATTGAGGGATCTGACGTTCTTGATCCAGCTCCGGTACGCGT
The DNA here is from genome assembly GCA_963820645.1 of uncultured Acidobacteriota bacterium. Classification (GTDB taxonomy): domain Bacteria; phylum Acidobacteriota; class Vicinamibacteria; order Vicinamibacterales; family 2-12-FULL-66-21; genus JALZOC01. The sequence goes on from CAWGAS010000001.1 coordinate 14,520, forward strand.
TGCGAAATCCGATGCCGGACAGTCTCACGCGCCACTTGTGTGGTCCAGCGTCAGATCCTCGATACCGTTCATGTCCGCGCTGTCGCCCCACCACCACGCCTGCGGCTGCCGCGCAGACCTCCAGTTCGGCATGTGGAGGCCGGGAGAGATCGTGACCTGGTTCCCGGCGATTGCAACGACCCTGACCATTTGCTGCTGCGATCGATCGGTACGCGGTGGACGGACAGGTTCTCGAGCGTCGACAGTCGGCGCAGCGTGATGTAGCACGCCACCTGTATCGGACTGCATCGTCGAGCTGGTCGAGCACGATCACGGCGCCCACCGTCAGGCCGCCGTGGCTGAATCCAGCGTGATCTGCGTCGAACCCTTGGCGAAGCCTGCCGTCCAGTTGCGAATGTTGCTGGTGCTGGCGGGCTGCTTCCGACAGCCGCTCCTTGAAAGCAGACGTTTGCCTCGACGCCCCCGCACGAATCAGGCGCGGCAATTCTCAGGATGGTTCTGTCGGGACCCGCGCCGCGGAGCGTAACGTTGTCGCTCCCGATAGAAGGTAATGCCGGCCGACAGATTGTATGTTCCCGCGTTCAGATACACGACTCCGTTGCTGCACGCCGCGATCGCACTGTTGATCTGGGCGCGCCGTCGCTCCCGGATTGAGCGTGGCGCAGATCGTGCGTTCGATTCGGAATGCCGCCAGGCACGCCGGCCTGGCTCCAGTCGATTCTGCGGCTCGCCGCGATCTGCGCCTGCGCCGTCATCGACGCGCCGAACAACAGAATGAAGAACACGAGGAACAACGATTTCCATCTCATGCGGGGCGGTCCTTTGCGTTATCTCGTGTCTCCGACTCGTCCGCGTGCAGCGCTGGACCGATGACCCGAGAGTGCAATTGGGACGCCACGCCTATGCACGAGATGAACAACCGGCTCTAGAGGTGCGCGAAACGCGCACGTGACCGTATTGGCAGAACCGTTACAGATACGTCGGTTCAGCTGTCCCGCCCTCCCCGCCACGTTGAAGTCGCGCACCTCTGCGACTCCCGCCGTCTTCCGACGGTCAAGCATCCTCCCTTCCACTGTCGAACCCGGCGACTCATCACGCTTCGAAGACCCCAGGATGGGATCGTCCGTTCGGCGGAACGGAGAAGGAAGTGTTGGCGTATGCTTGTTAACAGCGCCGCCTCCTCCACGTCTAAGCGAGTATGATCCGCACCGTTCTGGCTGCATTCCTCGCCGCCGCGGTTCCCGCCGCCGCGGCAAGCGGGCAGGGCTCCATCCACGCGTCCGTGCCGGTCGTGCAGGCGGTGCGCTCGAACACCGTCATCGTGATCGATGGCCGTCTCGACGACGAGGTGTGGCTCAGGGCTCCCGCGGCCACGACCTTCACGCAGCGCGACCCCGACGAAGGCAAGCCGTCCACCGAACTGACCGAGTTGCGTGTGGCGTACGACGACGGGGCTCTGTACGTCGGCGCGCGGATGCACGACCGCGAGCCCTCGCGGATCGTGCGGCAGTTGTCCCGCCGCGATCAGGAAGCCGAGGCCGACGGGTTCTGGCTCTACGTCGATCCCCATCACGACCATCTCACCGGCGCCGTCTTCAGCGTCAGCGCCGCGGGCGTGCAAGGGGACTCGGCCGTCTACAACGATTCGTGGCAGGACGGCTCGTGGGATGCGGTGTGGGAATCGGGCGTGAAGATCGACGAGGGCGGATGGACCGTGGAGATGCGGATTCCGTTCTCGCAGCTTCGCTTCACGGCGTCCGAGCAGCACACCTTCGGCATCAACGCGCTGCGCTACATCCAGCGGAAGAACGAGCGCGCGTGGCTGGTCCACGTCCCCAAGACCGAGAGCGGGCTGGCCTCGCGCATGGGCCATCTCGAAGGCCTGAACGGCGTGTCGCCGCATCGCACGCTGGAGCTGCTGCCGTACCTGTCGAGCCGCGCCGAGTACGTGGCGCCCTCCACGGCCGGCGATCCGTTCAACGACGGCACGCGCCTGTTCGGCAGCGCCGGGCTCGATTTGAAATACCGGCCGACCAGCAGCCTCACGCTCGACGGCACGATCAACCCCGACTTCGGCCAGGTCGAGGTCGATCCGGCCGTCGTCAACCTCACGGCCTTCGAGACGTTCTTCGAGGAGAAGCGCCCGTTCTTCATCGAAGGGGCGAACATCTTCAGCAACTTCGGCCGCGGCGGGGCGAACAACTTCTGGGGGTTCAACCGATCGGAGCCGATCATCTTCTATTCGCGGCGAATCGGCCGGTCGCCGCAGGGGGAAGCCGACGGCGACTTCGTGGATCGCCCGGGCCAGACGACGATTCTCGGCGCCGCCAAGCTCACCGGCAAGACCAGGAACGGCTGGAGCATGGGCCTGCTCGAGGCCGTCACCGGGCGCGAGCGGGCGCAGACGGTCACCAGCGGATTCGAGGATCGGACCGAGGTCGAGCCGCTCTCCAACTACCTCGTCGGACGCGTGCAGCGCGAAAAGGGGCGGGGCGCGGTCGGCCTGATCGCCACGGCCGTCAACCGCGATCTGCGCACGCCGGCGCTGCGCGAGGAATTGCCCGGATCAGGCGTACGTCGCCGGCGCCGATGCGCATTACTTTCTCGACGGCAAACGCGACTGGGTGGTGACCGGCCAGCTGACCGGCAGCCACGTCGCCGGCAGCACGGGCGCGATGTCGCAGCTGCAGCGCGCGCCGCAGCGCTACTACAACCGCCCGGACGCCACGCACCTCGAGCTCGACCCCGGCGCGGTGAGCCTCCGCGGCTGGACCGGCGCCGTGAACCTGAATCGCAACAGCGGCGTGCACGGCGTCAACGCCTCGCTGTGGGCGGTCAGCCCGGGATTCGAGTCGAGCGATGCCGGGTTCAACTTCAACGGCGACCGCGGCGGCATGCACGCGGTCTACCAGTGGCGGAACCCGACCGTCAACCGGTTCACCCGGCGGCGCTCGCTGGGCAGTTGCGAAGTTCTACACCTGGAACTTCGCGCGTGAGCTGCAGAGCGATGGGATCTTTCTGTTCGGCAACGTCGAGCTCAAGAACTACTGGTCGGTGTTTGCCCAGGGCGGCTTCTTCCGTGCCGTGCAGGACGACCGGGCGACGCGAGGGGGCCCATCCATGCGCTCACCGCGCTCGCAGATGGGCTACGTCGGGGTCGACAGCGATCAGCGGAAGCGCATCTCGATTGGCGCCAACTGGAACGGCGAGGGGAACGAATTCGGCGGATCGAGCCTGGGCGCCGGCCTCAACGTGCGCTATCGGCCCGCCGCCTCGCTCGAGATCTCGAGCGGTCCGAGCTACCAGCGCAATCACAATCTGGCGCAGTACGTGGACACGTTCGAAGATCCGGTGGCCGCCGCGACCTACGGCGCCCGCTACGTCTTCGGCACGCTGCGCCAGGAGGAGTTCAGCCTGCAGACGCGCGTCAACTTCGTGGTCTCGCCGAAGATCTCGCTGCAGGTCTACCTGCAGCCCCTGGTGTCGGTCGGCGACTACGACGGGTTCAAGGAGCTCGCGCGCCCCCGGACGTTCGACTTCGTGCACTACGGCCAGGACGGCGGCTCGCTGTCGCAACGACCCGCTGTCGCAGCGGTACACCGTCGTCCCGGGCGACGGCGGCGCGCCGTTCAGCTTCGACGACCCTGACTTCAATTTCAAGTCGCTGCGCCTGAACGCGATCTTCCGATGGGAGTGGCGTCCGGGATCCGCGCTGTACTTCGTGTGGACCGAACAGCGCGAGGACGACGCGCGTCCCGGGCAGTTCGCGCTCGGCCGCGATGTCCGCGGCGTCTTCGGCGCCCCGGCCGACGACGTCATCCTGTTCAAGATTGCCTACTGGTTTCAGCGATAGCCGGCCGCGGGCTCCACTCCAGGTGTTCTGGATCGCGGTGCTCTCGTGGACCAACCTGGCCGCACCGGTCGCGCCGGGCGCGCATTCGTCTGTGCTATCGTCGAGCCGCAGTTGATCGCCCGTCGAGCCGAGGGAGCCTGCCGTGACTCGAATCGTCCCCCATATCCGATGGATCATGCTGGTCTCGGGCGTGCTGACGGCGACGATGATCTACGCCGCGATCGCGCCTGAGGCAGCGCTGCGCGCGACGTTCGGCGAGACGCTGGACGGACCGCTCGCGCAGGTCGTCGTCCGCAACTGGGGTGCGCTCATCGCGCTCGTCGGGGGGATGCTGATCTACGGCGCGTTCGATCCGCCCGCGCGCCCGCTCATCCTGGTCGTGGCGGGCGTGAGCAAGGCGATCTTCATAGGCTTGGTGCTCTCTCAGGGCGCGCGATACCTCGCGCAGCAGGCGGCCGTCGCGATCGCCGTCGATCTGGTGATGGTGGCGCTGTTCGCGTGGTATCTGCTGGCCGCCGGGAGCGTGAAGCGGACTGCTGCCGTCGTCAGCCGCGTGTAGAACGGCGGCGCCGGTGGTGCGTAGCAGATCTTGTGTCGCGACCCACATCGGTCCTTGACGTCAGTCAGCCTTTTTGCCGCCCCTTCGAGCCGCGCGCGTGATGGCGTGGCGGATAGTCTCGCGCGCTTATCAGACCCTTCCGACGTAAGGCGGCTTTGGCAGCCGTCACGGAGGCGAAAATCCCTAGGATCGCCCGCTCCACACCTTCCGACGAAGAGCCCTCGCGGATTTCCGTCCAGTAGGCTGTTCGCCCGCTCGAACTGGTCACCGCAACGATGACGTAGCCCGCGCCTTCAACAGGTTCCGCGAAGTACGCAGCCAGCCTGCGTTTGGTGTACTTAACCCTTTCGGCGGAAGTCAGAGCGGCACCTTCCTCAAGAGCCGGCATGCGCCTCGCGGAGACCCTTCCTTGAAGAGGCCATAGTTCGTCGTAGACTTCGTAAATCAATCTCAGGTCCTTGAGTGAAACGAAGCCCCCTGAAGCGATTTCAGGGAAGTTGGCCTCATTCAGTGGGTCGCCGACTGCTGCCGTGAATTGAGTCACCAGGCGCCCGACGTTTGAGGCCCCGGAAAGCACGGCCATCACGACTTCGTCCTGGCTTGGTGACGTCATGCGTTTCATGTCGCGCTCCTTATCCGCGTCAAGGTTAACGCTGTGCGACGCGCGCTATAGTAGCGCTGTGAACCCTTGACCGGACCCTGGGCGACCGCCGCGCTGAACTCGGTCCGGACCGAGTCGGACCACCCCAGGACGCACGGACCTCTTTCACAAGAAGCGGGCCAAAATACAACTCCGCCTCGTGCGCGTTGTGGCTCCGGCATCGCAATTCGAGATTCTCGACCGTCGTCGCACCACCGGCGGCGTACGGCACCACGTGGTGGAACTCGAGGAAACCACGTTCCGTGCAGCGGCTGTTCGCGCCGACGAAGGCGCACTGTCCACCATCGCGAGCCCAGACCTCCCGCTTGACTGTCGCTGGGACGTGACGGGAAGGCCGCGAGGACGCGCGTGTTGTCCGTGGCCGCTCAACGGCCGCGCATTTGGTCCTTTCCAGATCCGCCAGAAGCAGCGTCAATGCCCGATCGAAGATTGCCGCCGGGTCGCCGCTCGGAATCGTGTGCCGCAGGAGGTCCTGCGCCCGGCGCAGTTTCTCGTACGTGTCGCGAGGCACGGTGAACTGAACTTTGTACCGATCCGGCGCGAGTGGGCCGACAACTGCTGGACGAGGCGGTGGAGGCGCAGGGCACGGCGCCGGGGATAGCGCCGCGTCGTTCTGGACAGCGACCAGGCCAAGGCCAACGCCCTCCGCCGCTCTCGGAGACGGAAGCTTGCGAACGGTGGAGGGAACCGGCGGCTGGGGGCGGAGACACGCCACGATGTGCTCCACATCCCGCTTGCTCTTGTGGCACGCCGAATCGAGAAGCGCGAGGTGATTCTGCGTCGTCAGATGCGGCGCCAGCAGTCCGACCGTCGTCAAATTCACCGACCCGTTAGCAAGCAACTCCAGGATGACCGGAAAGCGCCGTGCCGCGCGGGCGGCCTCGATTCGCCCATAGGCGGAGTGCTCGGACAGGCGGAGGACTTGCGTGCAGTAGGTGAAGAGCGACGAGCAGCCCTGCCCGAGATAGAGCCGCCGCGCATCCAGTTCCGCCAGCGACGCTATCAGTTGAGCGGTCGCCTGGCGCTCGCCTCCCGCAAGCCGCCGAACTTCCTCGAGCAGCTCGTCGTCGGACAGGTGCGCGAGGGTGGAGAATGTGTTCATCATATCCCCTTTGTAGCATCGCAGTTTCTGCCACGCGAGGATGGACGGTATCCTGCGAACGATGCGCGGGTCTCCCCGCGCCTTTGTGCGGCTCACGAAGAACGCACCTGGACAAACGTGGTGCCTCCGATGGCCCGTTAACGCGCTGGTCGTGACACCTTTTCAGGCGCACCGAAAAAGCTGTCAAGTCTTTTTCTCAGCTGTTGCGCGAACCCGCACGGCAACGTGCGCGGCCGCACGCGGTCGGTTGATCGGCCGCGGCTCGGCGTCACAAAAGAGCGCATGGACGCTGCCGGCCCTATGGACGCACAGAACGCGCCCACAGGGCCTTGGAAAACCGCACAGAACGCGGTTTCCCACAGCGTCCACACGCATCGTCAGGTGTTGACCACGAAGAAAGACGAACTCAAGAGTCGTCGGTTTAGGTCGACAGCTCGTCGATCGGGTACTACCATGACGGCGTGCGACGAGATAACCGCCAGCCCGAGGAGTAGCAGGTGAAGATCCGAGAGATTGTTGAGACCGACCGGGTCGACTGGGTTCGTCTGCGCGAGGCCTTGTGGCCAGGATCGCTATCGGATCATGACGCGGAGACGCGGAAGTACTTCGAGAAGCCGCCCAACGCACCCATCGTCTTTGTGGCAGAAGCCGATGGGAGACTCGTCGGATTCCTGGAATTGGATTACCGCAAGTACGCGCCTGGTTGCAGTTCTTCACCGGTGCCGTTCATTGAGGGCTGGTACGTCGAGTCGGGGCTGCAACGACGTGGGATCGGGCGCGCGCTCGTCGAAGCCGCCGAAGCATCTGCGCGCGCCGCGGGACATCATGAGATTGCCAGCGACGCAGAGATTGAGAACGCCGACGGTATCGCCGCTCACGTCGCGTTGGGATATGAGGAAGTCGAGCGTGTAGTGTGTTTCCGCAGATCACTGCCCAACACTTAAACGGGTATGACGGCGCCGACGCGCCTCCATACTCAGACTTTCACCACGGGCTGCTAGGGCGGCCTCGCGACGAGCACGTCTTGATCGGTCTTGTTTTGAATCCTTGGCTGTTTCAGCAAACCACCCTACTCTGAGCACCAAAACTGGAGGCTGAAATGCCGGTACCGAACGATAACGACCTAGACGAAGACATTGACCGCCGCTTCGACGAGGTTCTGTCTAGAGCGGTCGAGCCAGGCCAGTTCGGAGTCGTCACCGCAAAGAGCGCCCAACTGCAAGCGATCTCCGAACGTCGGTTAGTCCTCGCCATCGAAACCGCGTCACGCATCCAAGAGCGAATGACCACGGCCCAGGAGCAGACAAACTGGCGGCTCGAAAAGCTCGAACGCGTCGGGCTCGGGCTCACCCTAACGGGGGTCATTCTCGGTGGCCTGCAAGTCGGCCTGGCGATCTGGTAGAGCAGCTAATGCCCGACGCGGGATCCGGTGCCGCCTGCGGTTCCTTGAACACCGAAGGCAAGCGCGACGGGCGGCACATTCAAGCGCATCGCCGGATCGGGTGCGGACGCGACCACGGCGCGGCTCGGAGTGGTCCAGCAGCATTTGTAAGACGAGATCAATCATCGCGGCCAGATCCGCTGGCTCCGCGCGCGCCTGCCCTGGCAGCCGGTGACGAGAGCGGTGGCATGTGAATTTAATTGGCCCGCATCACGAACCGGGCGATGTACTCCACGACGCTCGAGACGAGCAGCCCGCCGCCCACGAGACCAAAGATCCAGCGCATCGTCTCGCGGGCACCAGCCTGCAATCGGTCTCTGATGTCGGCGTACCGCGCATCCAGCCGCTTCCCGAAAACGAGGTGGCCCACGAGGAGGAGTACGGGCGGGAGGACAAAGATTGCGTTGTAGAGGATTAGCAGCGGCAGCCACTGCGCCATCGGGAGGTCGGCAGTCGTGAGAAGCGCGATCGCGCCGAAATACGGCACTGCCGTAGGCAACTCCATGGTCGTCACCGTAACGCCGAGGAGGGCCAATGCGGCATATGAGCTCGCGCGCGGTTCGACCGGCGGCGCCCACTTGGCTGTGGTTGGCGCCCGGATCGCGTAGAGCAGCATGGCGAGCCCGATGAGGCCCTGCACGATGAACCCGAGTCTGCCGCTGCACCATCGTCCCCAATGACGGCAGCAGAGCGTCGATTCCCGACATCATCATCACACCAAGCGTCAGGTAGGTGAGGAAGATCGCGGCGACGTACACGACGGATCTGCGCCGGCACGCGCCCGCCAGACAACAAGTAGAGGGTGACGACGATGGCGGACGGGTTGATGCTGTCCACCAGGGCCAACGCGAGGAGGCCGACCAGCATGTGCAGGACAGCTTAGCAGCCCGTGGAAGGCTGAATAAAAGATCGACACGATCGATCCTGCGTACTACACTGTCGCCGACTTCGATGGGCGGCGGCACGCAAAGCAGGCTTCCGACATGGGTGGCGACCCAAGATGTGCCGCGCAGTGCCGCCCTCGTACGTGTCGCGAGGCACGGTGAACTGAACTTTGTACCGATCCGGCGCGAGTGTAGATCTCCCCGTCACAACCGCCGTGTTGCGTCAGATGCCGCGGCCAGTGGTCACGATTTGCGCGAACGACACCAGGCGTGTACTTTCGGTACATGGTCCCCATGAATTTCCACCAGCCGTCCTGGTTAGTGCTGCCATCCGATTGCGTGTTCCAGGTGATCCTAGGGTTTCCGTTTCTGAGAGCAGGTCTGAGGGTCTCGTTCGCCTGGGAGCAAAATACAGAAGCGCAAGCGCCGGAGTCGCCCAGGGCCGCGCGGACGCAGTCGGCGCTGAATCCCTCTCCGCTCCGCGGCTCATCGATCGCCAGCGTGGCGCGCACGACGGGGCTCACAAAGTCTCCCGCCAGTGCCGATCACTCTGACTGTCACCACGGGCTATTGGCCCAACAGAGCCAGCCCGAACCATGAACGTTGGAGTTCTCGCCTCGCATGAGGGAACGACGCTTCAAAGCCTGTTGGATGCCTTTTCCGGTGGCCGCATTCAGGGGCGCGTCGCGGTTGTCGTGAGCAACAATGGCGACTCTGGCGCCTTGAGGAGGGCTCGCCAGGCCGGTGTTCAGGCAGTTCATTTGTCTTCGAAAACGCACGAGGATCCGGCCGCGCTGGACGCGGCGATTCGAGGCGTTCTGGTTGCGGCTGACGTCGACGTCGTGTTCCTGGCGGGTTACATGAAGAAACTGGGACCACTCGTACTCAGGGCTTTCGAGGGCAGAATCCTCAACACTCACCCTGCCCTCTTGCCGCGATTCGGCGGACCGGGGATGTATGGGGATCGGGTGTTCGAAGCAGTGCTGGAGGCCGGCGAGGCGGAATCGGGTATTTCGATTCATCTGGTCGATGCTGACTACGACACCGGCGCCATCGTGCGTCAGTGCAGGGTGCCGGTGTTTCGGGGCGATTCCCTCGACGATCTGAAGGCCCGAGTACGGGCACGAGAGAAGGAATTCGTGGTCGAAACGCTTGGGCAAATTGCGAAAGGCGAAATCCGTCTCGTCGCAGGTGCTGGCTGACCACACGCTGAGAGCCGACAAATTTCCCCTTCGGGCTAGTGTTTCGTCTCAGAAGTCCTGTTAGCATCGAGGGCGGCGATGCGCCCGGCTGGCAAGGCGCGACGACCGAGAATACTGGGCGTATTTGAGGGAGGAGCAACGCAGCCAGACCGGGGCCCCCGCCGCGCGTTCTGTGCGCGGTGGGGTGGAGACGGGATGCAGTGCCGGCCGAATGCAACAGGAATTCTGAGACGAGACACTACACGCTCCTGAACCACCCCCGAGGAGGCGACAATGAGGCGTTCCACGACCGCCGGTGTGTACCTGGCGACGATGATATGGTCTGCCGTCCTGGTCGGCCAGACACGTTCTGGCGATCGCAGCGGAGACGTCGCAACCGGAACGCCCCGCAGTGTCTATGCGGACTTCGGTGTCAGAACCATCATCAACGTCGCCGGCAGCGCGACGAGAGTGGGTGGGGCCCAGATGCCGCCGGCGGTCCTGCGGGCGATGGCCGATGCGGCTCTGGATTCCGTGTCGATGATGGAGCTGCAAGCGGCCGCCAGCCGCCGCATCGCCGCGGCAACGGGCGCCGAGGCGGGCTTCGTGACGTCAGGAGCGTCCGCAGGCTTGACGCTGGGAACGGCTGCGATCCTGGCAGGACTTGACTTGGCGAGGATGGAGCGGCTGCCGGACACCACCGGCATGAAAAACGAGTTCATCATCTCGCGGGAGCATCGCAACGGGTATGACCACGCGATTCGTGTCGCCGGCGCGAAGCTGGTCGAGGTGGGCATGAACGAGCAACTGGCCGGTGCGGGCGTGCGGCGCACCGAAGCATGGGAGTTCGAGGCGGCCATTACAGACAAGACCGCGGGCATCGCCTACGTGTTCACCGGGAACAGCCAGCCGCCGCTGGAGCAGGTGGTGGCGGTCGCCCGGAAACACGGGCTGCCGGTGTTGGTGGACGCGGCGGGTCAGCTGCCCGCCGGCCTGCGCCGGCTCATCGCGTCCGGCGCGGCGCTCGTCAGCTCCAGCGGTGGCAAAGGGCTCAGGGGTCCGCAGTCCACCGGTATCCTCTGCGGACGGACGGACTACATCGCGTCGGTCGCGCTGCAGACTCTCGACATGGACGAGTACTTCGAGATTCGGGATCCGCCGGAGGATCTCATCCCGAAGTCGCGTCTGCCGGGTCTCCCGCGGCACGGCATCGGGCGAGGGTTCAAGGTCGGCAAGGAAGAAGTGATTGGCCTGTTGATGGCACTCAAGCTGTCCGAGGGAGCCGCGAGCGAGGCGGATGCCGATGCGGCGCGGCGGCATCTCGAATCAATCGTGAGCGGCCTGAAAGGAGTGCCGGTCGAACCTCGCCTGACACTGCCGCGCGACAAAACCGGAATGCCGTCGCTGCAACTTGTCATCGACCGGCAAGTTCTCGGCCGATTGGCTTTCGACATCGCGCGCGAATTGAAGCGCGGCGACCCTGGCGTGTTCGTCAACGAGCGGTTGCTGGAGCAGGACACGCTGGTCATCAACCCGATGCACCTGGACAGGGCGCGGACCGAAGCGCTCACGCGGCGGCTGCGGGCCGTCCTATGGTCGGGACCGAAGTAATCGAGCCGTCGTCTTGGGGGAATCGCTGACGCCAACGAGCGCAACGACATATTGACGGCCGTCAACCGGAAGCTGTAGGCTCGCGCGGTTCCTCCCGACAGCTGACGCTCGCCCGCGAACCGGGCCAGAGGCCAGTCGACAAGGGGACTGGAGGTTGCGATGAGTGTACGGATGCGGCGGTGTCTCCAGGGGCTCGCGGTGGGCATTGTCATGGTGGTCTGCGGCAGCGTCGGGCTGGCGCAGGAAAAGGACCCGGCGTATGGCATGTGGAAGCTCAACCTCGCAAAGTCCAAGTACAGCCCGGGCCCGGCACCCAAGGAACTGACGCTCACGATCGAGGCCGCCGGCCCTGGCCGCAAGGTGACGGTGAACGGTGTGGCCGGAGACGGCAGCCGTCTCGAGTGGGGCTACAGCGGGAATTTCGATGGAAAGGATATCCGCGTCACCGGAGCCAACCCTGACGCAGACATCGTCATCCTGAGGCGCCTCAGCTCGAGCACGGTCAGATCGAGTTTCAAGAAGGCCGACAAGCGGACCCTCGTCAACGGGATCAGCGTGTCGCCAGACGGCAAGACGCTGACCGTCGCGACGAGCGGCGTCAACGCGAAGGGACAAACCGTCAAGAACACGCAGATCTTCGACAGGCAGTAGAAGGATCGCTGGTGCATCGCCGAACGCTGCTCAAAACCCTCGCGGCCGGCCTCCTCTCCGGCCGGTCCGCGAGAATCGCCGCGCGCCAGACGTCGGTTTCAATCCAGAGTGACCGGTTTCTGATCAACGGCCGGCCGACCTATGAGGGCCGGAGCTGGCGCGGAATGCGGATCGAAGGGTTGCTCATGAACTCGCGTATGGTTCAGGGCATCTTCGATGACCTCAACCCCGACACGCGCGGCCGGTGGGCCTACCCCGATACGAAGCGGTGGGACGCCGAGCGCAACACGCGGGAGTTCATCGCCGCGATGCCCGAGTGGCGCCGCCATGGGCTTCTGAGCTTCACGATCAACCTGCAGGGCGGCAGTCCGGAGGGCTACTCGCGGGAACAGCCCTGGCACAACAACGCCTTCCAACCCGACGGATCTCTTCGGCCCGATTACCTCGGCCGGCTCGAACGCATCCTCGATCGCGCCGACGAGCTCGGCATGGCGCCCATCGTCGGGTACTTCTACTTCGGGCAGGATCAACGGCTCGAGAACGATACCGCCGTCAGGCGAGGGGTACGCGAGGCGACGACGTGGCTGCTGAAGCAGGGGTACCGCAACGTGCTCATCGAAATCGCCAACGAATGCGACAACCGCAGTTACGAGCAGCCGCTCATTCAGGCGCCCCGCGTCCACGAGCTCATCGAGCTCGCCCAGTCCATCACCCTGGACGGCCGGCGCCTTCCGGTGAGCGTCAGCTTCAACGGCGGGTCCCTGCCATCGGCGAACGTCGTCTCGATCGCGGATTTCCTGCTGTTGCACGGCAATGGCGTCCCTGAGCCGGACAAGATCGCCCAGATGGTGCAGAACACGCGCAGCCTGCGCGGGTATCGCAGCGTGCCGATCCTCTTCAACGAAGACGACCATTTCGACTTCGACGAGCCGGGGAACCACTTCATCGCGGCCGTCAGCCAGTATGCGTCGTGGGGTTACTTCGACTTCCGCATGGCCGGCGAGGGGCTCGACGAGGGTTACCAGAGCGTGCCGGTGAACTGGGGCCTCAGCTCCGGCCGCAAGCGGGGATTCTTTTCGTTGCTGAAAGAGATGACCGGGAATTGATCATCCCTTCAGCAGCTGCTCGAGGCGTTCGGGGTCCGGCGGCTTGGTCAGGTGCTCGTCGAACCCGGCGTCGAGCGCCGCCTGGATGTCGGAATCCTGTCCGTAGCCGCTGAGCGCGACGAGCCGCGTCCCGCCGTGTGCGCGGATTCGACGGATCCGGCGCGCCAGCTCGAAGCCGCTCATCACCGGAAGGCCGAGATCGACGAGCGCCAGATCCGGACCGATCGCGCTCGATCAGCTCGGCGCCCTCCAGCGCCGTTCTCGGCGGTGAAGACCCGCGACGCCCTCGGCCTCGAGCAGCAGCTGCATCATGCGGCGCGCGTCGGCCTGATCCTCGACGAGCACGACGGTCTGTGACGGCGGCGCGCGGCGCGCGCGGCCCCGGCCGGCGTTCGCGCCGCGGCCGGCGCCAGCGGCAGCCACACGGTGAACGCGCTGCCCCGACCCGGGCCGTCGCTGTGCGCCTCGACGCGGCCGTCGTGCAGCTCGACCAGCGATCGCAGCAGCGTCAGGCCGATGCCGAGTCCGCCCTCGGAGCGCGCCAGCGACTGATCGCCCTGGACGAACAGGTCGAAGATCCGCGGCAGCATGTCCGGCTCGATGCCGCGGCCGTCGTCGCTGACGCGGATCATCGCCTCGTCGCCCTGCGCGGCGAAGCTCGAACCGGACCTGCGCGCCGCGCGGCGAGTACTTCGAGGCGTTGCTGAGCAGATTCGCCTGGATCTGCTGCAGCCGCGCGGGATCGCCGAAGACGAGCATCGGCTCGTCGGCCGATCTCGATCGACGAGCCGCGTCTCGCGCTCGGCCATGAACGGCGCGAGCGCCTCGATCGCGGACCGCGCCGTGTCGCGCAGATCGACGAGCTCCTTGCGCAGCACGATCCGGCCGCGCGTGATGCGCGCGACGTCGAGCAGATCGTCGAGCAGCCGCGCCATGTGATTGGCCTGGCGCGCGACGACCTGGCCGGCCTCGTGGCAGGCGTCGTCGGTCCAGCTCGCGTTCTCGAGCACGCGCGTCGCGCTGAGGATCGCCGCCAGCGGATTGCGCAGCTCGTGCGACAGCATCGCCAGGAACTGCTCGCGCCGCCGCACGCCGTCCTGGATCTCCTGCTCCGCCTGGCGCCGCTCGGTGACGTCGAGGAACGTCACGACGGCGCCGATCACCTCGTCGTTGCGGAGGATCGGATGGCTCCAGTACTCCGCCGGGAACGACGTGCCGTCGGCGCGCCAGAGCACTTCGTCGTCGACGTGCGCTGCCTTCGCGGTGGCGCATCGCCTCGTAGATCGGCGACTGCTCCGGCGCGTACGGCGTGCCGTCCGGCCTGGTGTGGTGAATCAGCGGGTGCATCTGCTTGCCGATGAGCGCGGCCGGCGACTCGTAGCCGAGCAGCCGGGCGCACGCCGAGTTGCAGAAGATGCAGATCGCCGCTGAGATCGATGCCGTAGATGGCCTCGGCGGTCGAATCGAGCAGCAGCCGGATCCGCTCCTCGCGGTCGGCGATCTCCTGCCGGGCGCGCACCAGCTGCGTGATGTCGCGCGAGATGCCGGAGACGCCGACGATCGCGTTCGACGCGTCGAGGATCGGCGAGAACGTGACCGACACGTCGACGAGCGCTGCCGTCCTTGCGCAGCCGCTGCGTTTCCATCCGCTCGACCGGTCGGCCGTCGCGGACCTGCCGCAGGACCGCGTCGATCTCCTCCTTGCGTCCCGGCGGATAGAGGAAGCTCGCGTGCCGGCCGATCGCCTCGTCGGCCGTGTAGCCGTAGAGCCGCGGCGCGCCGTTGTTCCAGCTCGTGATGATGCCGTCGAGCGTCTTGCCGATGATCGCGTCGTCCGACGATTCGACGATCGCCGAGAGCTGCGCGAGCCTGGCGCGCGCCTGTTCGAGCGCCGAGATGTCGGTCAGCGTGAGCACGACGCCGTCCGGCGCGGCGTGCGTTCGCACCGGCGCGCTGAACGGTCGCCTCGCTGCTCACTTCGATCCGCGCCCGATACGGCAGGATGCGCAGGAAGTAGGCAGCGCTGGCGCTTGTCCCAGGTCTGCGCCTCGACCGTCACGCCCTCGTGCAGGACCCGCTCGATGTCGGCCATCAGCGTCGGGATGCGCGAGGTCGTGCGCGAAGGTGCGCAGCGGCCGGCCGACGTCCTGCGGGATGACGCGGAAGGTCTCGGCGATGCGCGGCGTGAACTTGCGGATGCACAGCTGCCGATCGAGGAACATCGTGGCGACGTCGGTGCCGTTCAGCAGGTGCTCGATGTCGTCGTTCAGCTCCTGCAGCTCGACGTTCTTCTTCTGGTACTCGGCGTTGACGGTGTACATCTCCTCGTTGACCGAGTGCAGCTCCTCGTTCGTGCTCTGCAGCTCCTCGTTCGCGGCGACCAGCTCCTCGTTGGTCGCCTGCAGCTCCTCGTTCGCCGTCTCGTGCTCCTGGATCGCCGCCTGCAGGTGCTCCTTGGTGTAAGGCGAGCTCGTCCTCGAGCGCGCGCTGCTGATCGCGCGACAGGCCGCCGAGCGGCATCCCGCTCCTGAGGTCCGGCGCCCGACCCGGCGCCGGGCACGTCGGCGAAGGGCGGAACCAGGACGGCGGCGCTGCTCGGCGTCCGCGTCGGCCAGCGAGATCAGGATGTGGGTCAGCGCGCCTGCGGCGTCGCGCAGCGGCTCGGCGATCAGCGAGAAGCGGCGGCTGTCGCCGGGCATCGGCACGCCGGGATAGCGGACGCTCTCGGGATCGCGGCGCACGCGGTGCAGCGCGCCGGACACCACGGTCCGCAGATCGTCGCCGAGCATGTCGAGCAGGTTCTGCGACGGACGCCGCGCCTTGATCTTCAGCAGCGACTCGACGCCGCCGAACGTGTCGACCAGCTGTCCGTGCTCGTCGACCAGGAAGCTCGGCGGCATGAAGCGATCGAGCAGCCGATCGTAGATCGCCAGCAGCTGCGGGCTGACGCCGGCGCTGCGCGGCATCGGGGCGGAGCAGGCACGCGGCACGCGTGCCGCTGCGCGGCAGCGGCAGCTTCAGATCGCGCGGCAGCCCGATGTCGCGCCGCTTGCGGTAGATCTTCGCGTGCTCGTCGATGGTGTCGAACTCGTCGATGCAGCCCGCCGGGGCTCTCGCTCGAGCCGAGGAACAGGAAGCCGCCCGGCTTCAGCGAGAAGTGGAACAGCGTCAGCACCGTCTTCTGCGCGTGCGGCTGGAAGTAGATCAGCAGGTTGCGGCACGTGATCAGATCCATCTTCGTGAACGGCGCGTCACGAATCAGGTTGTGCGGCGCGAAGACGATGCTCTCGCGCAGGGTCTGCGAGATCTGGTAGCCGTTGGGCTTCAGCGTGAAGAACTGCTGGAGCCGCTCCTGGCCGATGCCGGCGACCTGTTCCTCGGAGTAGATGCCCGGCGCTCGCGACCTCGAGCGACGTCTTGTGCACGTCGGTCGCGAGGATCTTGAGCTTGACCGGCCGGCGGCGCGCGCTGAGCCGCTCGTGCAGCAGCATCGCGATCGAGTACGCCTCCTGCCCGGTCGCGCAGCCCGGGCACCCAGACGCGAATCTGCTCGTCGGCCTCGGTGCGCTCGACCAGCTCCGGAATGATGCGGTGCTCGAGCGCGTCGAAGGCGGCGTCGTCGCGGAAGAACCGCGTGACGCCGATCAGCAGATCCTCGTAGAGCGAGCTCAGCTCGCGCGGATCGCTGCCGCAGCTGCTCGACGTACATGTCGATGTCGAGCGAGCGGTTGAGCGCGAGGCGGCGCTCGATGCGCCGCGTGACGGTGCCGGCCTTGTAGTGCGAGAAGTCGATGGCGTACTCGTCGCGCAGCAGGCGCAGAATGGCGTCGACGCCGCGCTCTTCGTCGGAGGCCCGGCCGCGGCGGCACGTCGGCGGCCGGCCGGCCGAGGGCGGCGACCGCCAGCGCGATCTCCTCGGGCGGCAGCACCTGGTCGACCGTGCCGGTGCGCATCGCGCTGAGCGGCATGCCGTTGAACTGCGCGGTGTCGGGGCTTTCGCAGAACACGGCGCCGCCGGCCTTGCTGATCTCCTGCACGCCGCGCGAGCCGTCGCTGCCGCTGCCGGACAGGATGACCGCGACGGCGCGCTCGCCGACGTCCTGCGCGAGCGACCGGAAGAACAGATCGATCGGGAGCGTCAGGCCGTGCCGGGGATCCCGGTCGTTCAGCAGCAGGCGCCGCTGCCGGATGATCATTTCCTTCATCGGCGGCAGGAGATAGACGGTGTTCGGTTCGACCGCCATGTCGTGCTCGGCCTGGCGGATCGGCATCTGCGTCCGCCGCGACAGCAGCTCGTCCATCAGGCTCTTGAAGTCCGGCGACAGGTGCTGCAGGACGACGAACGCCATGCCGGTGTCGGTCGGCAGGTGGGTGAAGAGCCGCTCGAGTGAGTCGAGGCCGCCGGCGGATGCGCCGATACCGACGATGTGAAAGTCCTGGGTCCCTGGATGGGAAGGCGCCGTCACACTGACCGCGGACGGTGCGGCCTGGGAAGCCTCGTCAGGCTGAGGGGAACCGTCGTGATCCAATCGCTCGCTCGACATCAGATGCTCCAAATCGCCGCCATTTTCCCGGCGCCAGCGCGGCCGTAGCACAAAGTGCGCCAGCCCATCGAGCCTGCCCGCGACGCCTGCTGAACGAACCTCCTTGGGCGCGCGGCCGTCCAATCCCCGGATGGAGGACCTTTCATGACTGGCAGAGACATGAATCTTCGGCACCGCGGGACCGCGATGGCATTGCTGGCAGCGATCGCGCTGGTTCCGGGCTGCGCCGAGCTCGAAGCGCAGCGCGCCGAGGGGTCGTTTCAGCGCACGCTCACCGTGAGCGGGCCGCCGGAGATTGAAATCGTCACTGGTTCGGGACGCATCGAGGTGCGCCAGGGGCCTGCCGGCCGGATCGAGATCACCGGTCGAATCCGGGCTTCAGATGGATGGGACTGGAGCCCCCGGAGTCCTCTCAGCCCTGAAGAGCGGGTGCGGCGAATCGAGGCCGATCCCCCAATCGAGCAATCGGGCGGCGTCGTGCGCATCGGCCGCCTGGCTGACAAGGAGCTTTCCCAGGGCGTGTCCATTAGTTTTACGCTGACGGTCCCGGCAGCGTCGAGCGTTCGATCCAAAACGGGCTCGGGATCGCAGCACCTCGAGGGCGTTGACGGAAGCATCGAGGCCAGCAGCGGATCCGGCTCGCTGACGTTGAAAGAGGTGGGCGGCCGTTCGAAGGCCTCTTCGGGATCCGGCTCCATCACCGCCGAGACGGTCGGCGGAGCGTTTCATGCCTCCGCGGGGAGCGGATCGATTCGCGCAACCGGCGTCCGTGGACCGAGCATCGCGAAGACCAGCAGCGGATCGATCGACCTCGAGCAGACGGGCGCCGGCGACGTGGAAGTGGCCTCCAGCTCGGGCTCCGTGCGGGTGCGCGGCGTTCGCGGCGCCGTCCAGGGCTCGACATCCAGCGGCTCTCTCACGATTCAGGGTGAGCCCTCGGCCGCGTGGCGCCTGTCCGCGTCGTCGGGGCACGTGGACGTCAACCTGCCATCGACGCAAGGCTTCGAGCTGGATGCGAACAGCCAGTCCGGGCGCATCGATGTCGATTTCCCGGTGACTGTGACCGGAGCGGTCGGCCGGCACTCGCTGCGCGGGTCCGCCCGGGGCGGCGGGCCGCTTCTCCACGTGCGGACCTCCTCCGGCGGGATCTCGATTCGGTAGTCCGGCGACGCGCCTCGCCTGGCACGGACGGAGGGTCTCTCGCCACGCGGGCGGACGCCCGACCGAAGCAGACACGAGCTGCTCCATCGTCCGGACTCGATCGATCGGAACGGATGCATCCGTCGCCGAGACCGCCGTGCGCAGCGGTCGACGTCATCGCGGACGGATCGATCGCCGTGCGCACGACGATGGTCGGCGCCGTTTCGGCGCCCCGCGCCTGCGCAATCGGCAGATACATCTCCCGCGCCGGCTCGACTTCCAGGCCTCATGGCGGACATCCCCGACGATGCCGATCACGGTCCGCATCGCTGGACCGCCAAAACGAAGGCGTTGTCCCACCGGATCCTGTTCGCCCCAGTACGCCCGCGCCATGGATTCGTTGATCACCACCACGAGTGGCGCGTCCTCATCGTCGGACGGGCTGAACGCGCGCCCGCGGATCATCGGGATGCCGATGGTCTCGAAATACCCGTCGCTGACCGGCCGGTAGGTCGCGAAGTCGTACACGCCGACCGGTTGGGTGGACGTCCTCAATGTGCACGGCCCATCCGTTGTCGTCTCCGCTGAGCGGTAGATATGCCGTTGCCGCGGCAGACTCCACGCCGGGACTGTTCGCAGCCGCTCGAGCAGGTCGCGTTGAAATGCCGCCGACGCGCGCGGCGTTCGGATAGCGCACCCTCGGCAACGTGACGCGCGCCGTCAGGATCTGATCGGTCCGGAATCCGAGTGGGAGATGGAGAAGTGCCCACAAGCTCCTGGCCATGAGGCCGGCACCGATCAGAAGAATCAGCGTGACCGCCATCTGGGCGATGACGAGCGAGCTGCGCAGCCTGGTCGGCAGGCCACCCGCCACCCGCATCCCGTGTGAGAGCGACTCGCTGGCGTTCACGCCGCCGCGCCTGAAAGAGCGGCGCCAGCCCGAACAGCACGCCGGTCGCCAGCGAGATCACGGCTGTGAAGATCAGGACCCGCCAGTCGATGGCCACGCCGGCGGCCCGGGAGAGATCCGGCGGCAGGTAGGGGACCGCCACGCGGGTCATCGCAAGCGCCAGAGCCAGCCCAATCGAGCCGCCGAGAAGGCCAAGGAGTGTGCTCTCGACGAGAAACTGCTGGGCGATCCGGCGCGCGGCTGGCGCCGATCGCGAGACGCAGCGACGTTTCCTTCTGACGGGAGGCGCCGCGGGTGAGCACAGGTTGCGACGTTGGCGCACGCGATCGCAGGACGAAATCGAACGGCGCCGAGCAGAGAAAGAGCGCCGTCGCACATCAGCGGTCACCTGCTGACGAAGCGCCACGGCTCGAATCCCCCTACCTTTGTTTTCCTCGGGGTAGGCGCGCGCGAGGTGCACGCCGAGCGACGTCGACACGTCGGCCTGCGCCTGCTCCAGCGTCGGCCGGCTGAGCCGGGCAAAGACGCGCAGCGGGTGCGAGCCGCGTGACGGCGTCGCAGTGAGCGCCAGCGGCACCCAGACGTCGAACCGGGTGCGCGCCTGGAAGTCCGCCGCCTTGGCGACGAACTCGAACTCCGGCGGCAGCACGCCGACAACGGTATAACTGGTGTCGCTGAGCGTGACGGTCTTGCCAAGGATGTCCGGCCGTCCGCCGAAGCGATCGACCCAGGTCGCGTGGGCCAGAATCGCCACGCGGTTGCGGCCCGGCTGATCCTCTTCCTGGAGAAAATCCCGGCCCATGGCCATGGGGGTGACCCGAGGACGTAAAGAAGTCCAGGACACGGCCGCGGCGATCAGACGTACCGGCTCGCCGCTGCCGGTCAGGACGAATCGAGAACGCGTTGATCGCCGCGACGGCGGAGAAGGATCGCGTCTGCTGGCGCCAGTCGACGAAGTTCGCCGGGCGAGACCGGGATGAGCTGCCCGTTCCCCATCACCTCCCATAGCATCACGATGCGTCGGGTCTGCGATACGGAAGCGGCGTCAGCAACACCGCATTGCAGATGCTGAAGATGGCCGTGTTCGCGCCGATGCCGAGGGCAAGCGTCAGCACGACGGTGGCCGCAAACGTGCGATTCTTCCGGAGCATGCGTGCGGCGTGGCGGCAATCGTGCCAGAGTGATTCGAGCGTCGGGATCGTGCGCATCTGTCGTCGCTCTTCCTGCAACAACGTGGTGTTGCCGAACTGGCGTCGTGCGGCCTGCGCGGCCTTCGCGGGTGACATCCCCTGGCGGACGTACCGTTCGGTGAGCAGGCCCAGGTGTTCCTGCACCTCGTCGTCGAAATCGGGATCGTCCCGTCTCACCGAACAGGCCGCGAACCCTCGCGATCAGGAGACGCAGGACCGGGGTCGTCATCAGGCACTACTCCTTGGCGCCGCCAAGGCACAGAATGCGTCCGATGACCCCGGCCATCCGCTGCCAGTCGTCGGTCTCGCGCGCCAGCTGCGTGAGACCGCGCCGGGTGATGGAATAGAACTTCGCCTTGCGGTTGTTCTCCGACGCGCCCCAGTGACAGGAGATCCAGCTCTGCTGAAGCCGCAGCAGCGACGTGTAGACGGTGCCCTCGTTCAGCTGAAGCACGTCTTCGCTGACCTGCTCGATGCGGCGCGCGAGGCCGAATCCGTGAAGCGGTCCGAGGGCCTGCAGCGTCTTCAGGACCATGAGGTCCAGCGTGCCCTGCAGTCCGACCTGGCTTTGCCTGTTCCTTTGGACATCGCACAGAAGATAGCAGACGTCCTTTGGAATGTCCAATGGTCGGTGCGTCGGGCGAGGCCGCTGGAGTTTCACGGCAGTTGGTTTAGACCCGGCGAACCGTCGACGTCAGCAATACCCGGTGCAGGGCGGCGGTTCAGGCGTCGGGGCGGCGTTGAGACTGCCGACCATGTTCGGGTGGATCGGGCAATGGTACGCCTTGGACACGTTGCCGAGCGGCATCGGCTGCGACGAAGCCCCGGGCGCGATGTCACCCGTGTCCACCGACAAATCGTCCAGCCTCACCCGATGCGTGACGACGTCGTTGTTGCGCCAGATCACCATCTGGCCCGCGGTGCACGTTCCGGGATTGGGGGAAAACGACTGTGCACCTTTTACCCCGGTAATGGAGATGGTCACAGTGGTCGCCCCGCCGCCCGCGCCAGGGCTCGGAGCAGCAGGCGTCCCGCCGCCCCCGCCGCAGCTCGACGAAAGAAACACGGCGGCCAGACCAAGCATGGCGGTCGATCGCTGCATGGGATACCTCCTCTGACGGCCACGTCAGGCGAGGTTCAGCAACTGCAGTGCCGTTTCGTATTTGCGAAATGGCTCGGGATTCCGTCAAACCGCAAGCGGCAACGTTACCTACCGCGTAAGTGATTTCGGTCTGGAGCAGTGGTCGAGGTCGGCTGCCGGCGGACCGGAGCGGTATCCCTCGTCGCGGCCCTCTCGACTACGGGCGGGCCCGAGTCTATCCACTGGTCCGGGATGCCGGCCTCCGGCCGGCCGTGACCCACGACGAGTCCGAACCGTGCGACTCGACGTCCATGAACCCGGCCCCGATCAACAGAGCCTCGGCGTCCGGTCGTGGCCACCAGCGAAGCTGGTGCTTGCGCAGCCACGACTCTCGAAGCTGCCCGGCGGTGTCGTACGGTTTCGATCCTGGTGTAGGCGACCTGAAGGCGAGCCTCGCGATCGCAGCGGATCGCCTCGTTGGCCACGATCGTGGTGCCGTCCGCCGCGGTGCCGGTTCGACGGATACGCCAGTTCATCGCCTCGTTGAAATCGTCTCCGGGTTCTTCCAGGCTCAAGGCGAGCGTGCCTCCCGGGCGGAGGTGATCGAAATAACTGGCGACCGCCTGCCGGGCGCGATCGGCATCGATGATGAGCGCAAATGTTCCGGCGGGGCAGACGATGCCGGCGTAGACCCGGCCGAGCGCGAGCGGCGCGAAATCACCGTGATGCACGACGGGCCGGAGCCCACGCTCAGCCGCGTGGCGGCGCAGCCGGGCGAGCATGTCGGCAGAGGCGTCGATCCCCTCGACCTGATGGCCTGCCGCCAGCCACCGCAACAAGGGTCGTCCGGTCCCGCAGCCCAGCTCGAGTACCGGACCACCCACCTCGGCGACGAGCGCGGTGTAGAACGCCTCGTCTGGCAGCTCCTCGTCGATCGAGATCCAGCTGTCATAGGCCTCGGCGACCAGCCCGTCATAGGGCGGATTGACCGGCAGCCGATCGCGAAGCCGGCCCAGGAGCTCGTCGGGCATTGCGCTGTTGTCGTCCACAGCACCATCTCCAGCGGTTGTGAACCGGTTTCAAAACCGCTCGTGGCATCCGGCTTCAGCCGGACCAATAGTGTTTTGAGACCACTCCTTGACGGTCCAGACGGCGCTAGGACGACGACGCCCAGATGCGCTTGACGATGACGATCAGCACGACACCCGACACGATGAAGACGCCGGTGAGAAAGATCGCCTGCGGCATCCGGCCGTAGAGGTAGTTGCCTTCCGCGAAGAGCGCCGACCAGATCGCCGTGCACCCGGCCAACCACCCGAGCAGCGCAAGAGGGATGTTGTCCCCCGCGGTCCTGTTGTCGTCCCTGGACGGACCCGCGGCCACACGGATGCGCGTCCAGCCGGGGCCGGCCGGCCGCACCGTCCGCCAGAACTTGATCAGCACCTCGCGATCGGTTTCGGGCCCGAGATACGCCGTCGCCACCCAGCAAACGGTCGTGATCGCGACGGTCGCGAGGAGCGCCACGTGCGTGCTGAAGACGACGCCCTGCGTCTTGAGGACGAGGAGCGCCATCGAGACGGCAAACGAGCTCGCCATGGCGACGATCTCGCACCACGCGTTGACGCGCCACCAGAACCAGCGCACGAGATAGAGCAGGCCCGTTCCCGCGCCGACCTGCAGGATCACGTCGAAGATGTCTTTCGCGGTGTCGAGCAGATACACCGAGGCCGCGGCGCCTGCGAACAGCCCCGCGGTTGCGATGCGGCCGGCCCGCACGTAGTGCCGCTCGTCGGCGTCCCGCTTGATGAAGCGCCTGTAGAAATCGTGCACGAGGTACGACGCGCCCCAGTTGAGGTGCGTGAGGATCGTCGACGAGCTCGCGGCGATCAAGCCGCCGACCATCAGGCCGAGGAAGCCGGCCGGCAGGAACACCAGCATCGCGGGATACGCGATGTCGTGCCCGAGGAGCTGCGGGTCGAGATTGGGAAACGCGCGCTGGATGTCCGACAGCTCCGGGTAGACCACGAGCGAGCAGAGCGCCACGAGGATCCACGGCCACGGCCGCAGGACGTAGTGGGCGAAGTTGAAGAAGAGGACGGCGTTGAGCGCGTCTTTCTCCGACTTCGAGGCCAGCATGCGCTGCGCGATGTAGCTCCCGCCGCCCGGCTCCGCTCCCGGATACCACACCGCCCACCACTGCACCGCGATCGGCATGATGAACACCGCGACCGCCAGATCCCAGTTGCTGTTGAAGTCCGGCAGCAGGCCCAGGTAGTCGACCCCGCCCGGCCCGCGCATGGCCGACACCTTCGTGATGAGCGCGCCCAGCCCGCCAACCTGCGGCGACATGACGGCGAAGTAGGCGGCGGCGATCGACGGCGGACATCTTCATGAAGAACTGGATCATGTCGATGACGAGCACGCCCCAGAGCCCGGCGAACGCCGCGAACGTGACGTTCATCACGCCGACGATCAGGAGCGTCTCCCAGCGCTCGAGCCCGAAGAGGATGCCGGCGATCTTGCAGGTCGCCAGGTTCACGGCGGCCATGATCATGCAGTTGAAGAAGAGGCCGAGGTAGACCGCGCGGAAGCCGCGCACGGCGGACGCCGCGCGGCCGGAGTAGCGCAGCTCGTAGAACTCGAGGTCGGTCAGGACGCCCGACCGGCGCCACAGGCGGGCATAGAAGAAGACCGTCGAGATGCCGGTCAGCACGAAGGCCCACCACACCCAGTTGCCGGCGACGCCGTTGCGCCGCACGATGTCGGTCACCAGATTCGGCGTGTCCGCGCTGAAGGTCGTCGCCACCATCGACAGGCCGGCCAGCCACCACGGCACGGCGCGGCCCGACCCGAAGAACTCGGAGGTGCTGCGGCCGGCGCGCTTGCCGAAGAACAGCGCGGGGCCAAAGCAGATGAGCAGCGACGCCAGGACGATGACCCAGTCGAGCGTGGTGAGTCGCATGGATACGGCCGGAGTCTAAGCGATTCTGGACCCCGCGACGACGTTTTTCACCACAGAGTGAGCCGAGATAGCGGAGAAGGACAAGTTGGCGGTCGTACGGTAGTTCGAATTCCAATCAACGGACGTTGCTCTCAACAGGCTTCGCTGCTCTTCCAACACGGAGGGCACGGGGGCACGGAGCTCTGACTACACGCTCCGGCACGCACTCGAGCCGCGCGAAGCGCGGTGCAGGGTCACGCGAGATCGGGGAATGCAAGCAGCTTAGGGTCGGCCCTGCTTGCATTCCTCGATCTCGTGTGGCCCTGCCAACGCCGGCCTCGTGTGCAGCAGGCCGGCGCTCGAGTGCGTTCATGCCATGACATCGGCATTCAGTGTTCCCGTTTCGTGCGCGCTGGCTGCCGGCCGATTGAGCGATCGCGTGAAATACGAACTCCGACCCAATCGCTTCGCTCCCTGAGACTCCGTGGCCCCCGTGGCCTCCGTGTTGGAAAGACCCGCACTGCCAGGCGAGACAATCGTCACGTTTTGGTTTACGATGCGGAGGCGTCCATGGCCACGACCGATCCAGCCCCGCCCGCCGACGACCGCATGCGGCGCAGCTACATCCGCGTGATCGTCGTCTGGGTGATCACCCTCGCCGCCCTCTACGCCTTCCAGGAGTACTTCTCGTGATCCGCCCGGGGCGCCGCTGAATGCATCCGCTCGACTGGACCATTCTGCTGGGGTTCGTGGTCTGGATCGTCTATGACGGGCTGAAACGAACCAAGGACAGCCACGAGATCGAGGGCTACTTCCTCGCCAAGCGCTCGATTCCATGGTGGGCCGCCGGCATCTCCGTCATGGCGACGCAGCTCAGCGCCATCACGATGATCGGCACCACCGGGCAGGGGTACACCGACGGCCTTCGCTTCATCCAGTTCTACTTCGCCCTGCCGGTGGCGATGATCGTCCTGTCGCTCACGCTCGTGCCGTTTTTCTACAACTCCGGCGTGTACACCGCGTACCAGTACCTGGAGCGGCGGTTCGACGGCAAGACGCGCAGCTTCACGAGCCTGCTCTTCCTCGTCTCCCGCGGCATGTCCTGCGGCGCGGTCGTCTCGGCGCCCGCCGTCGTGCTGTCGCTGGTGCTCGGGTGGGATCTGACCGCCACGGCGCTCGTCATCACGATGCCCGCGGTGATCTACACGATGTTCGGCGGCGTCCAGGCGGTGACGTGGACCGACGTGAAGATCATGGTGCTGATCGTGGGCGGGCTCGTTGCCGTGATCGCGGCCGCGATCCTCGGCTTTCCCGCGGGAGTCAGCGTCACGGACGGTCTCGGCATCGCGGCCGCGACGGGACGGCTGCGAACGTTCGATTTCTCCTTCGACCTGACCAACACCTACACCTTCTGGTCGGGCACGATCGCGGCGCTCTTTCTCTTCTGCTCCTACTTCGGCACCGATCAAAGCCAGGTCCAGCGCTACCTGACCGCGCGGTCGGTCGACGAAGCGCGGCACTCGCTCCTGATGAGCGCCTACTGGAAGATCCCGCTGCAGTTCCTGGTGCTCGTCCTCGGCGTGCTCGTCTTCGTGTTCTACGTGTTCAACCCGCCGCCGCTGCTGTTCAGCTCGGTCCATGCCGAGCGCATGCAATCGGGGCACTCGGCGCCGGCCTATGCCGCCTTGCAGGCGGAGTTCGATACCGCGTTCGTGGCGCGGCGCGAGGCGGCCGGGAGCCTGGCGGCGGCCCGCGATTCCGGCGACTCCGCACGCCTGTCGGCCGCGAAAACGGCCCTGCAGGAGCGCGAGGCGGCGCTCCAGTCGGTGCGCGCGCGGGCCGCGGATCTGGTCCGCGAGAACAGCGACGATCGCCGGTTTTCCGACATCAACTACATCATCCCGACGTTCATCCTCACGCAGCTGCCGGTCGGCCTCGTCGGCCTGCTGATTCTCGCCATCATCATGGCGGCCACCGACACGATTGCCGGCGAGCTCAACTCGCTGTCGACCGCAACGGTCATCGACTTCTACAAGCGGCGCCTGCGCCCGGCCGCCTCGGACGCGCACTATCTGCGCGTGTCGAAGATCGCGACCGGCCTCTGGGGGCTGTTTGCCTGCGCGGTGGCGGTCTGGGCGGCGGCCCTTGGCTCGTTGATCGAGGTCGTCAACAGGTTCGGCTCGTTCTTCTACGGCTCGATCCTCGGCGTCTTCATCCTGGCGGTCGCCTTTCCGCGCGCGACGGGCAACGGCGCGTTCATCGGACTGTTCGTCGGGATGGCGTTCGGTCGCGTGGGCCGCGTCGTTTACCAAACTGGCGTTCCTCTGGCACAACGTGATCGGCGCCGTCGCCGTGGTCATCGCCGGGCTGATTGTCAGCTTCATCGAACAGACGTTCCGCTCGTCGCCGCCCGCTTCGCCGCTCGAACGCGAACGCTGACCAGGAAACGCGTCGCGCGTGGCAGGTTCTTCAAACAGGAACGTCTCACCGAACGATCCGAAGCCGCGTTGGCGCCCCCGGGAGTGGAGTGTTGACCATTGGCCCGATGTACGCTGTCGCGGCGACGACGTTGTCGTACCATTTCTTCGCGAGAGACAGGTTGTTGCCGAAGACGTGGAGATCGAGCGTGAAGCGGTCGATCTTCAGCGCAGCTGTGTCGCGTAGACGCAAGTTGGGAAAGTCGGCAATCACGCGTCCGTCCAACCAGAACGCGATGCGGCCGTCGCGCTGGCCAGGGGTGTTGGCCTTCACCATGAGCTCGTACCAGTACCAGCGGCCGAGCACCGGTGTGACATCCGGGCGGGAAACGAACTCCGGCCCGAAATCAAAAGGCACACTCGAAAACGGCAGGACGGTTCCCGTGGGAAAGAAATGGTCGCCCCAGATGTCACGCTGCTCCGGATGGTAGATATACGCGTTGAGCCTGCCGGGATTCGCCGTGGCCGTGTTGTCCCGCCAGGCTTCGAAACTGACGAGAAACTTGTTGGAACCGTCGGCGCGAACGCCGGGGCAGCAATAGTGGGCCGAGACGGTACTGCCGTTGTGGCTCGATCCGAGCACGTTGAACCCGCCGTCGAACCTGGCGTAGTAGCGCAGGAACAGTGCGTCCCGCTCGGGGCTGACAAACTTCACGACGGTGTTCGACACTTCGCTGCTCGTCCTGGGCACCGTGAATTCAAGCGACTTCCCGCCGCCGAAGACGTTGCCCGCTTCGGTCGCAATCCGGATGTTGGCCGTGTGATACGCCTGGTTCCACCTGCCGGTCAGGCCCGCTGCGCCGCTGTAGGATTCGAAGTCATCGGCAAAGATGACGGCGGGGTCCGAACCGATCCCCGCATCGGAGGGATATCGCGACGCGATTCCGCTGTTTCCGTCCGGAAGCGGAGCGGCGCTGGTCCCTCCGATCAGGGCCAGTCCGAGCACCAAGTACAGCGACAGGGCAGTACGCGTGACCATCCCCACCTCCAACCGGTTTTTCATTCGCGCACCCTGTCCCACTCTTGTTCGGGACAATGACTCCGTCACGCCCGTTGCGACCAAGGGTTCGCCAGACGAGGTTACAGATCCGGTGCAGGCGACAACTTATCTGGAAGCAGTCTCGACAAAACATTCGAGATGCCTCCACCAGTCAGTTCAGGCCACTGGTCGCGGGCAATTGTTATGCCGAGCCGGGAGCCTGAGCAGTAATCCGGGCGATAATCGGCATGCGCGATGGGCTCCACAGACCTGCAGCCGCTCACTCAACCGGCCGGCGTCGTCAACTGCGCGGCGTATACCGGCGGCGTCCGGACCGAGGTGTCGCTCGATGCGATCGACGCCCTGCTGCGGCAGCGCGACCGGTTCGTGTGGCTGGGCCTCTATGAGCCTGACGAAACGCTGCTGCGCCGCGTCCAGCGGCAGTTCCACCTGCACGATCTCGCGATTGAGGATGCGTACAACGCGCACCAGCGCCCCAAGCTCGAACAGTACGAGAACTCCCTGTTCATCGTGCTGCGCACCGCGCAGTTGACCGGCTCGCCCGGCCGCCTGGAGTTCGGCGAGACGCACGTCTTCCTCGGCTCGAACTACGTCGTCACGGTGCGCCACGGCTCGGTGATGTCGCACGTGGGGCTGCGCGCGCGCTGCGAATCGACGCCGCAGCTCCTCGTCAAAGGCCCGGCCTACGTCCTCTATGCGCTGATGGACTTCGTCGTCGACCACTACCTCCCGATCGTCCAGGCGATCGAGGAGCAGGTGCAGGAGATCGAGGAGGAGATTCTGGACGGCGAGCTCGGCGGCGAATCGACCGCGCACATCTACCGGCTCAAGCGCGACCTGCTGGCGCTGCGCCGCGCGGTCACGCCGCTCGTCGAGATCTGCAACCGGCTGATGCGCTTCGAGCTGCCCCTCATCCCCGACGACACGCGGCCGTACTATCCGCGACGTCTACGACCACGTGATGCGCCTGAACGAGACCATCGACGCGCAGCGGGAGCTGCTGACGACGGCGCTCGAAGCGAAGCTGTCGCTGATGTCGATCGCCCAGAACGAGCACGTGAAACGGCTGGCCGCCTGGGCGGCGATGATTGCCGTCCCGACGATGATCGCGGGCATCTACGGGATGAACTTCGCCCACATGCCCGAGCTGGCGTGGCGCTACGGGTACGGCGCATCGCTCGTCACGATGGCGGTCGCCTGCGGCTGTTTGTACATGGGGTTCAAACGCTCCGGCTGGCTCTGAAGAATCACTAACCCCTACGTCATTGATATCGTCGAATCCGCGCGGCGTCTTCGCCAGGCCGTTGCGCAGCACGCGGGAGGCGAACGCCGCGAAGATCGACGCGGAGACATTGGCGCGCTCGAGCCGGCACGCGATGCGCGAGCGTCGCGATGCCGTGGCTCAGGGACCATACGACGCCAGCAAGATGCGACGGGATCGCCGCAGCGATGCGTCCGCCCTGCTGTTCGTTCACGATCGTGTTCACCAGCAGCTCGAAGGTCGCGTTGGCCTGGTGTTCCAGGTCGGGATACCGGCTCCAGTCGTCGAGCGCTTTCCCGAACATCGTCTCGTAGTGCGCCGGGTTCGCCAGGGCGAAGTCGACGTACGCGGCCGCCATCGTCTCGAGGGGGTCGCCGTCCTGCCGGGCGGCGTCCGCAATGGCCGCGAGCAGGGCCGCTTCGAACAGCCGGAAGCCCTCGAGGGCGACACGCGCCAGGAGCGCCGTCTTGTCCTCGAAATGGCGGTAGAGGGCCGTGCGCGAGACGCCGAGCCTGGCGCCGACGGCCCGGAGGGTGAGCGCCGCCGCGCCCTGGTCCTGGATCGTGCGCACCGCGGCCTCGACGAGGGCGCGCTCGAGGTCGCCGTGGTGGTAAGACCCGCGGGGCTTGCGTCGGAGGGGCGCGCGCACGATCTCCCTTGGTCCGGAACATGCGGAGGTCCAGGCCCGACGCCCTCCGTGTTGCCGAGCATACGCCGCTGGTGTTGACAAAGTCAACATCGCGGTGTAGATTCATGTTGACAATGACAACATTAACAGCCAAGGGTCCGAGCGCAAGCTATGGCGGGCCTCGTCGGCGCGCGCGGTGAATCTGGACGCGCGCCGGCTCGGGAAGCTGGAAGCCGGAGCTGGTAGCGGGAAGCTGGAAGCGGGAAGCTGGAAGCGGGAAGCGGGGAAGCGGGAAGCGGGAAGCGGGAAGCGGGAAGCGTGGGAGCGGGAAGCGGGAAGCGGGAAGCGGGAAGCTGGAAGCGGGAAGCGGGAAGCGGGAAGCTGGGAGCGGGAAGCGGGAAGCGGGAAGCTGGAAGCGGGAAGCGGGAAGCGGGAAGCGGGAAGCGGGAAGCGGGAATCCCGGCCCGCATCGGCGGCGGCGACGTTCGGCGGGATCGTCATTCCGCTCTCGCTCGCCGTCGTGTACGCCGTGGTCCTCGCCTCGAATATCGTGGGAGCGCCGGGAGGGTTCTCGTCGCTGCAGGAAGTGGCGGAACTTTTCTCCAAGCGCTGGCTGCTGCTCGCCGGCTGGGTGCACTACCTCGCGTTCGATCTGTTCATCGGCGCGTGGGAGGTTCGGGATGCCACCGAGCGCGGCGTGCCTCGACTGCTGGTCGCCCCGTGCCTGGTCCTGACGTTTCTCTTCGGCCCGATTGGCTTGCTCTGCTACCACGGCGTCCGATTGCGCCGCAGGCTCTCGAGGGGCTGCGTAGCGCAGGGCTTTAGCCCTGCTACTGGGAAGCGGGAAGCGCCCGCCGTCGCTTGTCGCGCGATGAGCCCGAGCGACAAGCTATGGCGGGCCTCGCCGGAGCGCGCGGTGAAGTGGACGCGCGTAAGCTCGGGAAGCTGGAAGCTGGAAGCTGGAAGCTGGTAGCTGGTAGCTACTGCTGAGGACGAGGTTGCCCGTGCGCCAGAGACAACCACTTGCTGAGGTGTGCCGCCGCTTCGTCCGGCGTGCTGCCATAGAAAGGCATTGTCGCGGCGGAACCGCCGGGGACGCGGGCGATCTGGGCCCGCCATTTGTCGAGACCCACGCTCGAGACTTCGATGCGGTACGGGCGTCCGTTGATGATGGTGTCGAGTCGTTGAACGTTCACATTCGGTGCCGGGTCTCGCAGTGAGGCAGTAGTGTAGCCGCGCCGTGGCGGCAATCAAGCGAAAGGACTATCGAAGACGCATCAACATGGTGCACGGCGAGCGGTTTTGGTCGCAATTCGCCCGGAAATAATTCGATTTGTCCAGCGATACACAAGGAATGCACGCTCCTTCAACATGTTTTCCACACAGTTACGCGCGCGGCCATCAAAATCGTGCCGTCCGACGCCGTACTGGACCGGATGGGATGGCGGGCAGTAGTATGCGGGCACCGTGTGGAATCCCACGGGTGGTGCAAATCGCAGCGATCCTCGCGCTGGTCGTTTCCGGCCGTGCCCTCGCTCAGGAGAGCACGCCCGCCTCGCTTCCGCTCCTCACGCGCATCGCGCAGATCCGCGCCCTCTCGCAGGACGGCGGCGCGCTCGGCTATCGCGTCCTGATTCGCGCGACGGTCACCCACTTCGACCAGCTGGCCGGCAACGCCTGATCGTCCACGACGGCGAGCTCGGGCAGTTCGTGCTGGATCCCGCCGACCTCCGCACCGTCGGCACCTGGGCCGAGCTGCAGGCGGGCGATCTCGTCGAGATCGAAGGACGCACGGAGCGCGGCGGCTTTGCGCCGAACGTGCAGCCCGAGAAGGTCCGCAAGATCGGCCGCGGCGCGATGCCGCGCGCCCGGAGCGTCCCCATCTCCGCGATGTTCACCGGCCGCTACGACTGCGACTTCGTCGAGATCGTCGGCGTCGTCCAGCGCACCTGGCGGGCGTCGGATGCGGCGCACACGCGGGTCATGTTCGCCGACGTCGCGACCGAGGACGGCGTGGTCCGCGCGTCGTTCTGGGACTACGCGCCCGAGGACCTGACGCGGTTCATCGACGCCCGCGTGCGGCTGCGCGGGCAACGTCGGCACGATCTTCGGGCAGACCGAGCAGCTCCGCGGCGTGTCGCTGTTTGCCGGACGCATCCGGGACATGATCGTGCTGGAGTCGGCGCCCGATCCGTTCTCGCTGCCCGCCCGATCCAGCCGCCACATCTACAACTACTCCTCCGCCGGCGAGGTGAACCGCCGCATCCGCGTCCGCGGCGTCGTCACCGCGCGCATCCCCGGGCGGCCGGTCGAGGTCAGCGACTTCACGACCACGGCGACCTTCCGCTACGTGCGGAACGTCCTGTACATCAAGGACGGGACCGGCGGCGTGCGCATCGAGACCGAACAGGCTCCCAGCGTGCGCCCCGGTCAGCTCGTCGACGTCGCCGGCTTCCCGGCGGTCACCCCGGGAAAGCCGATCCTGCGCAACGCCGTGTTCAAGGTCGTGGGGGTCGACAACGAGCCGCCCCCGCTGACCGTTTCAACCCCCAACGTGCTGACGCCCGACAACGACGCCGAGCTGGTGCGGATGGAAGGCCAGCTCCTGAGCGTGCTGACCGGCCCGACCGAGCGCGTCCTCGTGCTGAGGGTCGGGGAAACGGTCTTCGACGCCGGCCTCGACGTCTCGCAGGCGAGCGGATCGGTCGATGCCATCCGCGCCGGCAGCCTGCTCTCCGTCACCGGCGTGTATTCCTATCAGGAGGGTCCGCCTCCGTCGTTCCGGCTCTTCCTGCGCTCGGCCGACGATGTGCGGGTTCTGGCGGCGGCGCCGTGGTGGACGCTGCGGCACTCGGCGGTGATGGTCGCGATTCTGGCGCTTGGGGCGTCCATCGGCGCGTTCTGGATGCGCGCGGTGGCGAAGCGGAAGCGCCAGCAGTACCAGGCCGTGCTGACCGAGCGGACGCGGGTCGCGCGCGAGCTGCACGACACGGTGGAGCAGGGGCTGTCGGGCATCACGCTGCAGCTCGAAGCGGTGGCCGGCAGCCTGCAGACGGCGCCGGACGCGGCGCAGCAGTTGCTGGACGTCGCGCGGCAGATGCTGCGCTACAGCCTCGAGGAGACGAAGCGATCGGTGATGGACCTGCGGTCGCAGGCGCTCGAGACCCGCGATCTTCCGGGCGCGCTGACGAGCCTCGCGCGCCAGATGACGCTCGGCACGCGCGTCCAGGCGGAGGTCCGCGTGACGGGACAGCCGCAGCGTCTCGATGCGTCGCACGAGCATCATCTGCTCCGCATCGGCCTGGAGGCGCTGACCAATGCGCTCAAGCACGGCGTGCCGACGCGCATCGACATCGAGCTGGCGTTCGGGCCGGCGGCGACGAAGCTCATCGTGAGCGACAACGGCCGCGGCCTGGGACCCGGCGAGCGCGAGGCGAGCCGGGCACGCATTTCGGTCTGCAGGGGATCCGCGAGCGGGTCGACAAGCTCGGGGGCCTGCTGGAGATCGACAGCCCGCCGGGCGCCGGCACGCGCCTCGCCGTGATGGTGCCGGTTCGAGCACAGGCGTCCCCGCCCGGGCAGGCGGGTTATGGTGAGCTGATGGCAGACAAGCTCCGAATCATGCTCGTCGACGATCACTATCTGGTCCGCATGGGACTGGCGAGCATCATCGCGCTCGAGCCCGACATGACGGTCTGCGCCGAAGCCGCCACGGGCGAGCAGGCGCAGGCGCTGTTCCGCACGCACCGGCCGGACGTGACGCTGATGGATCTGCGGCTGCCCGGCCTGTCCGGCGCGGAGACGATCCACGCGATTCGGGACGCGTTTCCCGACGCGCGGTTCGTCATGCTGTCCACCTACGTCTGCGACGAGGAGATCTACACGGCGCTGCAGTTCGGCGCGATGGCCTACCTTCCGAAGTCGGTCCAGCGCGAGGAGCTGATGCAGGCGATCCGCAAGGCGAGCCAGGGCTACGGCACATCACGCCGGAGGTCGCCGCGGTGCTGGCCGAGGGCATGTCGCGCTCGCAGTTGTCGACGCGCGAGCTCGACGTGCTCCGGCTGCTGGTCGGCGGCAGGCGCAACCGCGAAATCGCCACGGTCCTGGACATCACCGAGGGGACCGTCAAGCTGCACGTCAGCAGCATCCTGGGAAAGCTGGCCGTGGCGGACCGCACCGAGGCGGTGACCGTGGCCCTCCAGCGCGGCATCGTCCAGCTGCAACCCTGAGCCTGCCTCGCCGAAGCGCATCCGACTCACGCGCGAAGGCGGGCTATATCTTTCGACATATCGCGCTCACACCCCTTCGGCTACTTGCGGCAGAGCCGGCGCCCGCCTAGTGTATACAGACTAGAAGTCTGCATTCTGCGTCGCTCCTGTGCCGGTGGAGATGAGCCGGCGCGCGGTTTCTGCGGCACGTTTCTTCGTTTTTG
Source organism: uncultured Acidobacteriota bacterium (assembly GCA_963820645.1). Classification (GTDB taxonomy): domain Bacteria; phylum Acidobacteriota; class Vicinamibacteria; order Vicinamibacterales; family 2-12-FULL-66-21; genus JALZOC01. The sequence continues at coordinate 49,173 of CAWGAS010000001.1, forward strand.
CACGTTTCTGGAGGATTTGTGCACATGCTGCGAGCAGGCTCCGGCCGCGTACGCTCCCTTGTCGCGCTGGCGGCAGCGACGCTGTTGCTGACCGGCACGACAGCGTTCGGCCAAGGCTCGACGACCGCCACGATTCGCGGAAACGTCCAGGACTCGAGCGGCGCCGTCCTCCCGGGCGCGACCGTCACGGTCACCAACACCGGCACCAAGGCGTGCAGACCACCGTCAGCGACGATCGCGGCCAGTACCTCTTCGCCGGCCTCTTCCCGGGCACCTACGATCTCAAGGTCGAGCTGTCCGGGTTCAAGACCTACGAGCGCAAGGCCCTCTCACTCAGCCCGAGCGACACCCGCGGCATCGACGTCCGTCTCGAGGTCGGCCAGCAGACCGAGACGGTGACGGTCACCGCGCAGCAGGAAGTGATTCAGACGGAGACCGGCGCTCGCGAAGGCGTGCTGACGGCCAAGCAGATCGACAACCTGTCGGTCATCGGCCGCAGCGCGCTCGAGCTGATGCGCATCCTGCCGGGCGTCGTCACCGAGTTCAACCAGGGCGAGTCGGTCAGCTTCGGCGGCGGCGGCAACAACACGCAGGGCTACACCGTCAACGGCATCCGCTCGTCGAGCAACACCGTGTCGCTCGACGGCTCGTCGCTCATCGACGTCGGCAGCAACAACGGCGTCATCGTCTCCCTGAACAACGACATGGTTCAGGAAGTGAAGGTGCAGAGCTCGAACTTCGCCGCCGAGTACGGCACCGGCGGGATGAACGTGAGCGGCGTGACCAAGGCGGGCAGCTCCGCGTTCCACGGCAAGCTCTACGACTACTGGCGCGACCAGCGAGCTTGCCGCCAACGATCGCTCGAACAGCATCGACCGGCACGCCGAAGCCGAAGAGCACGTACCAGTATCCGGGCGGCAACATCGGCGGCCCGATCGCCTTCGGCGACAGCTACACGAAGAACCGCGACAGGCTGTTCTTCTTCGCCGCCTTCGAAGTGCAGCGGCAGCAGGTCGACTCGGGGTCGCGCTTCACGCGCACGTTCAGCCAGGCGATGCGCGAACGGCGACTTCAGCGAGCTGCTCGCCAACCGCGGCTCGAACCTGAACAGCATCCCGCAGCTGCGGATTCCGCAGGGCTTCCCGAACGCCGGCCAGCCCGCGCCGAACAACGACATGCGGCCGTACATCACGCCGATGGGCAAGTACCTCGCGAGCCTCTATCCGCTGCCCGAACTACAACGATCCCGACAACCTCTACAACTACGTGTACAGCCGGCTCGAGCCGGCGAACCGCACCGACTTCAAGGCGCGGTTCGACTGGAACATCAGCAATCGCACGAAGGCCTACGTGCGGATCGCGCAGGAGGGAGAAACGCGTCGAGAGTCCGCGCGGCGTGTGGTGGGCGCCCGTCGACGTCGTGGCGCTGCCGACGCCGAACATCGGCAAGAACAACGGCCGCTCGTTCGCCGGCAACGTCGTGACGGTGCTGAGCCCGACGATGACGAACGAGGCGCTGGTCAGCTACAGCCGGCTGACGCTCGACAACCGCTTCAAGGATCCGAGCCTGCTGACGCAGGGCGCCGGCGGCATGACGTTCAACGGGATCTTCCCGGCCAATTCGACCAGCCCGTATCTGCCGACCGACCTCCTCCACGGGTGGGGCGGCAACGGCCAGGTCGGGAAGCTGTGGGCGAAGGCCAACGACGTCTACGCGCACAACGACACGCTGCAGTTCAGCAACAAGCTGACGAAGCTCGCCGGCTCGCACGGCCTGAAGTTCGGCATCGCCGTCGAGCGCGGGCAGAAGCAGCAGAACTTCCAGAACCTCGAGGCCGGCCAGCTCTGGTTCGGCACCGACAACAACACCGGCACCGGCAACTCGGGCGCCGACATGCTGGTCGGCCGCATCGGCCAGTTCAACCAGGGCACCGCCGGAGCGCGGCAACCCGGCGCCGGGCATGCCGTTCGGCGAGTTCCGGTTCTGGAACTTCGACGCGTTCGCGCAGGACAGCTGGAAGCTGCGCTCGAACCTGACGCTCGAATACGGCGTGCGCTTCGGCTACTGGACAACAACGAGGAGCTGGACGGCCTCGGCGGCTACTTCACTCCCGACGCTGTACGACACGACCAAGGGCTCGTTCCTCGATCCCGGCACCTTCCAGCGGGTCAACGGCGTGTGCTACGTCGAGACCGGCTGCGCGCCCGCCGGCATCCTGCCGAACCGCTCGCCCTTCGCGCTGCCGCGCGTCAACGTGGCCTGGAACATCGACGGCGAGGGCAACAACGTCGTCCGCGGCGGCTACGGGATGTTCTACAACCGCAACATGGGCAACGTGGAGTACGACAACACGCTCCGCCTCGCGCCGAACGCCTACCAGGTCGCGATGGACTTCTGGGCCGGCGGCGGCTACGGCAACGGCCGCGGCCTCACCTACGACACGGTCAGCGAGGCGACGCTGGCCAACCGCATCGGCAGCCTCGGCATCAACACGCTGACGCCCGATTCGTTCAAGTTCCCGAAGACGCACAGCTTCAGCCTGTCGTACGCGCGGCGGATCCCGTTCAACCAGGTCGTCGAGGCCAGCTACGTCGGCACGCGCGGCCGCGACCTGGTCAGCCGCAGCAACGGCAACGTGATGCCGTACGGCGCCTGATGCTCCGGCACCTTCAACGGCGTCGATCTGTCGGTGCCGATCAACCGCGTGGCGTCGCCAGCGTCGGCGACAACCTGGCGTCGTTCCGGCCGTACAACGCGCTGAGCGGCATCACCGTGTACGACTTCCACGGCGAGACCGACTACAACTCGATGCAGCTGACGCTGAGCCGGCAGACCGGCCGTCGTCTCCAGTACTTCGTCGCCTACACGCTCGGCCGGAGCCACGGGCACGCTCGGCGACGAGTACTCGACGATCGACCCGTACGATCCCGGACCGCACCTACGGCGTGCTCGGCCAGGATCGCACGCACGTGCTGAACGTCTCGTGGAACGCGTTCCTGCCGGACGGCGCCAGAGGCGGGATGAACAACGCGGTCGGCCGCGGCCTGCTCAACGGCTGGCAGCTCTCGGGCATCTCGTCGATGGCGAGCGGCATTCCCATCCGGCTCAGCTTTGTCGGGGACGCGGCCAGCAGCGAGCATCGTCGGCGGCTACTTCGGCACCGCCGACGTCGTCGGCCCGAGCCTCAGCGCCGGCGGCAACGGGCTGGCGCCCGTCTACACCTGCGATCCGCGGCTCGACGGCACCAGGCGTCGGCGAGAAGATTCTCGACATCAACTGCATCTCGGTGCCGGCGTTCGGCGAGAACGGCGACCTCGTCCCGCCGTACAACATCCGGACGCCGACGCGGTTCAACCACGACCTGACGCTGTTCAAGAACTTCGAGATCCGGGGCGAGCAGAAGCTGCAGTTCCGCGTCGGGTTCTTCAACATCTTCAACCAGGCGTTCGCCAACACGATCAACGGCAACGACATCAACCTGACGCTCGACACGAGCTGCCAGGTCCGGCGCGACAGCGTCCCCAACGGGACCGGCGCCCTCGTCGAACGACGTCTGCGATCCGACCGGCGGGTTCGACTTCACGCCGCAGACGCTGGACAACTTCGGGAAGATCAACCTGAAGCGCGGCCACCGCGTGATCGAGTTCGTCCTGAAGTACTACTTCTAGATCCGGCTGAAGCCGGATTCTACCGGGATCTACCGAGGGGGAGAGCCAGCGGGTTCTCTCCCTCGCGCTGTTTTCAGGCCGTGGTTCGGCGTGCCGCCAGCCGGCGGCCGCGCGTCGCGGTGACCTGCTACAATCGCAGGGCGCCCCGTTCAGTTCCCATGTCCAGGTCCTTACTGTTCTCGTTCCTCTTTCTGCTGGCTCTTGTCCATGGCCTCGCGGATGCCGCTGCGCGCTCAGGCCCAGCCGGCCCGCGGACTTCGAGCGCCTGTTCGCGCGCGCGCTCGAGCTGCACCAGGCCGGCGACCTGCTCGGCGCCATCGACACCTACAAGGCGGCGCTGACGATCAGCCCCGATCGCGCCGATGCGCTGTCGAATCTCGGCGCCGCCTACGTCCGCCTCGGCCAGTACGACGACGCGCATCAAGCAGTACGAGGCGGCGCTCAAGTCGGATCCGTTGAGTCACACGCGTCCGCCTGAATCTCGCGCTCGCCTACTACAAGTCCGCGCGGCCCCAGCGCGGCCATTCCGCAGCTCAAGCAGGTCGTGGCGTCCGATCCGCAGGCGCGAAACGCGTATCTCGTGCTCGCCGACTGCTACCTGCAGACCGGCCAGGACCAGGAGGTCGTCGCGCTCCTGAAGCCGCGCGAGGCGATGTTCGGCGAGCGACCTCGCGTATGCCTACCTGCTCGGCACGGCGCTGCTGCGCACGGGCGACGCCGCCGAAGGGCAGAACTACGTCGATCGCGTGTTCGGCGCCGGCGAGTCGGCCGAGGCGCACCTGCTGATGGGCATCGCGCATCTCGGCCAGCACGACTATCGGGCGGCGAAGACGGAGCTCCAGCGCGCCGTGCAGCTCAATCCGCGGCTGCCGACGGCGCACTCGCTGTACGGCCGGACGCTGCGGCGCTCGGCGAGCAGGACGCCGCGGAGCGGGCCTTCCGCAAGGAGCTCGAGCTGAACGTCAACGACTTCGAGGCGAACCTGCAGCTCGGGAACCTGCGCAAGGACGCGCAGAAGTTCGCGGAGGCGTCGACGTACCTCGAGCGCGCGACGACCATCCGTCCGACCGACCTCACCGCGCGCAAGCTGCTCGCCACGCTGCGCCTGCAGACCGGCAAGGTCGACGAGGCCGTCCGGATGCTCGAAGCGATCGTCGAAGGAGGCGCCCGATGTCGTCGAAGTGCACGTGCAGCTGGCGACCGCCTACAACCGCCTGAAGCGCACGGACGATGCGCCGCCGGGAGCGCGCGATCGTCGATCGGCTGAACGCCGAGGCGCAGGCGAAGCAACGCGGCGACAAGGCGCCCGACCAATGAGCCGGCGTCAGGTTGCTGCCGCGCTGCGTGGTCCTCGTCTCGGCGACGCGCTGCTGCTCGCCGCGCAGACCGCGGCGCCGCAAAAGCCCGTCGCTCAACCGGCCGCGCAGGCGCCCGCACGCTCGACGAAGGCGCCAGCGAAGCCGGCCGCCGGCGCCGCGGAGTTCGATCGGCTGGTGAAGGCGGCGACCGAGGCGCGGCAGGCGGAACGGTGGGACGAGGCGATCGGGCTGTACGCGAAGGCGCTGAAGCTGAAGCCCGGATACGTCGAGGGCCACTGGTATCAGGGCACGGCGTACTACACGCTCGACGACCACACCCGAGTGCCGCGAGGCGTTTCGCAACGTCGTGCGGCTCGCGCCGAAGAACGGCGCGGCGCTACGCCTTTCTCGGTCTGTGCGAGTTCGGGCTGAAGGACTACGACCGATCGCTCCAGCACCTGCTGCAGTCGCGGATCCTCGGCGTCGGCGACATGCAGGATCTCGGCAGCATCGCGCGCTATCACGCGGCCATTCTGATGACGCGCATGGAGCAGTACGAACAGGCGCTCGAGACGCTCGGCGAGTTCGCCAGCGACGGCAACGACAACCCGCGCGTGATCGAGGCGATGGGGCTCGCGACGCTGCGCATGGCGCTGCTGCCGTCCGAGGCGCCGCCCGATCGCCGCGAGATGGTGCTGATGGCCGGCCGCGCCAGCTACATGATGGCGACGCGGAACACGGCGGCCGCCGCGGCGGCGTTCGAGACGCTCGCCTCGCGCTATCCGGAAACGCCGAACGTCCACTACGCCTACGGCGTATTCCTGCTGCAGGAGCAGCCGGACAAGGCGCTCGAGGAGTTCAAGCGCGAGCTCGAGCTGCAGCCGGGGCATCCCTCGTCGCTGATGCAGATCGCCTACGAGTACCTGAAGCGCGGCGAGGCGCAGGCCGCGCTGCCGTGGGCGCAGCAGGCCGTGGCCGCCGCGCCCAACGCGTTCCCCGCGCACAAGGCGCTCGGCCAGGCGCTGCTCGAGACCGGCGACGTCGACGGCGCCATCACGGAGCTGCAGACCGGCATCAAGCTCGCGCCGGACAGCCCGGGCCTGCACTTCAACCTCGCGCGCGCCTACCAGCGCGCCGGGCGGCTGGAGGATGCCACGCGCGAGCGCGACGAGTTCACCCGGCTCGATCGGCTGGCGCGGACGCTGCGCACCGGCGCGCAGTCGGTCGGCGGACGAGATCGAGAGTCAGCTTCGCGCCGTTCAGCACTCGTGACTGCCGACTGGTCGCCGGAAGAAAACGATCGAGATCAATGACTACCTCGAATCGAGCGACCGAACGTCGCGGACGGCGCCGCCGCCCTCGCCGTGATCCTCGCGCTGGCCATCGTCACTGGTGACGCGCAGCAGCCGGCCCCGCAACGCGCGGCGGACGTCCTGAAGGAAGGCGTCACCGCCGTGCTGGTCGACGTCGTCGTGCGCGACAAGCGCGGACAGCCCGTTCGCGATCTGACCGCCGCCGACTTCGAGGTGCTGGAGGACGGCGTGGCGCAGACGATCGGGTCGTTCACGTCGGTCCTGGAGGGCACCGGTTCCGGAGGACTGGCCACGCCGGCTCCGGCTGCGCCGGCCGCCCCGGCCGTCGCAGCAGGTTCACGCGCACACATCAGAACGCGGGGCCGGGCGTGACCGCGCTCGTGTTCGATCGGCTCAGTCCGGAAGCGCGCCGGCTCGCCGTGCAGGCGGCGCAGGGCTACCTCGGGGCCAAGGAAGAGACGCCGGACTACATCGGCATCTTCGGCATCGATCTGTCGCTGGCCGCGTACGCGCCGTTCACCCGCAACGCCTACGCGCTGCGCCAGGCCTTGACCCAGCTGGGCTCGCGCGCGTCGGCAGGGTTCAACAGCCCCGAGCAGCAGCAGCAGAAGGCCAACGCCGACCAGCAGGCGGCGACGGCGGGGGCAGCGGCGGCGGGCGCGCAGGCAGCCGGCGGCCCGGGCGCGGCGGCAGCCGTGGGCGGCGCACCGGGCGAGGCGCAGCTGGCGCAGATGCAGTCGAACATGATTCGCGACTTCGAGATCATGGAGCGCGACCAGCAGGGATACGCCACCACCAACGGCCTGTTCGCGATCATCAGCACGCTCGGAAGAATCCCGGGGCGCAAGAGCCTGGTCCTCTTTTCCGAAGGCATCGCCATTCCGACAGCGGTGCACCGCCTCTTCCTCGGCGTCATCGACGCCGCCAACCGCGCCAACGTGAGCATCTACACGATGGACGCCGCCGGGCTGCGCGCCGAGAGCGACCAGGCGATGACTCGCGATCGGGTGAACGCAGGCGGCGGGGTTCGGCGCGACGACGGGGTATTCGGCGGACGCCGCGGGCGGTCCTGTACACGAGGGGGCTCGAGGGCAACGAGGAGTCCCTGCGCAGGGACCCACGCTTCGGCCTGGGGACGCTCGCGCAGGACACCGGCGGGCTGCTGTTCAACAACACCAACAACCTGCGCCAGGGTTTCGAGCGCATCGAATCCGATCTCCGCAACTACTACCTGGTGGGCTACACGCCGAGCAACGACAAGTTCGACGGCCGCTTCCGCGCGATCGAGGTGAAGGTGAAACGTCCGGGCGTCACGGTCGCGGCGCGCAAGGGCTACTTCGCGGTCCGCGACCCCGGCGGCGTGCCGGTGAACACCTGGGAAGCGCCGGCGCTCGGCGCGCTCGAGCAGAAGCCGGTGCCGAACGCGTTTCCCGTGCGCGCCGGCGCGCTGCTGTTCCCCGAGCGCGATCGGCCGGGTCTCGTGCCGGTGGTCGTCGACCTGAAGACCGCGCCGCTCACGTTTCTCGCCACCGACGACGGCAAGACCTACTCGTCGGACTTCACGGTGCTCGTGCGCTTCCTCGACGGTCAGAACCAGGTCGTGCGCAAGGTCAGCCAGCACTACGAAGTGCGCGGCCCGATCGCGCAGATCGAACGCGCCAAGCAGGGGGAAGTCATCTTCTACCGCGAGTCGGAGCTGCCGGCCGGCGTCTACACGATGGAGACGGTGGTCCACGACGCGCCGTCCGGCAAGTCGAGCGTGCGCTTCTCGACCGTCGAGGTGCCGAAGTCGGAGTCGGGCAAGCTGCGCATGAGCAGCCTCATGCTCGTCAAGCGCGGCGAGAAGGTGTCGGAGAAGGACCGCCGCACCGACAATCCGCTCCTCGTCAAGGACGTGATTCTCTCTCCGAATCTCGGCGATCCGGTGAGCAAGGCGTCGAAGGAACTGGCCTTCTATTTCGCCGTGTACCCGGTCCAGGGCGGACCGGCGCCCGAATCGGTGATCGAGCTCCTGCAGAACAGCGCCCGCGTGGCGCAGCTGCCGATGCCGGTGCCCGCCGCCGACGCGACCGGCCGCATCCAGCTGGTCGGCCGGCTGCCGCTCGATCAGCTCGCGCCCGGCACCTACGAGCTGCGCGCCGTCGTGAAGCAGGGAACCGAGCAGCTGTTCCGCTCGACGCTGGTGCGCATTGTCGAGTAATTCACCATTAGCCGGCATCGCGGTTTCACCACAGAGTTAACGGAGATAGCAGAGAAAGACAATTCTTGCTTGTCTCCGTTTCCTCCGTTAGCTCTGCTGGTGAATTCCAACGACCGCTGGTAGACATATGCGCAGGTCTTGCGTGGCCATCGTCGCCGCCCTCGTGCTGGCCGGCACGGGCGGCGGGGATCTGGCCGGCCAGGCGGCGACGCTCCGCAGGCTCGTCCCTCGTACGCATCGGCGACCACCGCGATCCTCGTCGACGTCGTCGTGCGCGACCGAAACGGGCGTCCGGTGACTCGATCTCTCGGCCGCCGACTTCGAGGTGGCCGAGGACGGCGTCCTCCAGAAGCTGGACACGTTCACCCGCGTGTCGCGCGGCGGCGGCATCGGCGTCGGCGTGGCCTGGAAAACGCCCGGCAGGACGGCTGCCGATGATGCCGTCTGCCGACCCGAATCCGGCAGCTGCCGGGGCCGCGATCCCGCGGTCGAGACGACGACGGCGCTCGTGTTCGATCACCTGTCGGCGGAGTCGCTGCGGCTGGCGCAGCGGGCGACGCTCGACTACGTGCCGATGACCGGCGAGTCGAGCGTGCGGGTCGGTGTCTTCGCGACCGGACCCCGGCATTCGCGTGATGCAGGCATATACGACCGACCGCGCGCTGGTGCGGCGCGCGGTCGAACAGATCCTGCCGTCCGGCACGTCCGCGGAGGAGCAGAAGGCGGACCGGGCCGACGAACTGATGGGCCGCCGCCGCGAGCTGCGCGCACAGTCGGGAACGTCGGCGGCAAGCGGGGTGGCGGGCACCGGCCCCGCCGCGGCTCTCAACGCGTCGGCGATCGGCGAGCGGGATGCCGAGCTTCGCCTGATTCAGACCGAGCTGAACATGATGCGGTCGTTCGACAACCTCGATCGCGGCCACCAGGGCTACGACACGTCGCTGGCGCTGCTGGCGGTGATCCAATCGCTGTCCGACGTCCCGGGGCGCAAGACGATCGTCTTCTTCTCGGAAGGCCTGCCGGTGTCGCCGGTGCTCTCGGCGAAGCTCGACGACGTGATCGACGCGGCCAACCGCGCCAACGTGACCACGGAACAGAAAACGCGAAAACGAAAAACCAAAACAACAAAACAACAAAACAACAGAACAACAAAACCACAAAACAACAAACCAAAAGAGCCTCCCTTGCTCCCGTTCTCCTGTTGCTCTTGGTGGATTGCAGTTTTTCAGCAACCCTGTCATTCGGTGATTAGCGATTAGCGGATTCTGGATTTGTCCACACGTCCACCCATCCCGTGGACAGTTTCTCGATCGCGAAGTTGCCGACGACGATGTCGAGGTCGCCGTCGCTGTCGATGTCGCCGACGTCCAGCGAGCCGTGGCGCGGCGATCCCATCTCGATCGTGTGCCGCACGAAAGTCCCCGGCTTGGTCTGTTCGAGCCAGATGAGCGCCGGCAGCGTCTTCTCGTCGACGTTCGATCCGCCGGCCAGCAGCGCCCCCGCGACGATGTCCAGATCCCCGTCGCCGTCGAGATCCCCCGTCTCGATGCCGTGGACGCCCGGCATCTGCGCGAGCGTGTGCTCGACGAAGGGGTAACGGCCCGTGTTCTCGAGCCACTGGATTCCGTGATACGGCTTCACGATCCCGTCGTCGAACGTATCGCCGTGGCTGAGGAGGACGTCGGGATCGCCGTCCTTGTCGAGATCGACGAGCCGGATGCCCGACGATCCCCAGTTGGCGTGCGGGGCCGCGTAGATCACCTGCCGCTCGAACGAGAAGTCGCCGGTCCCTTTGTTGATGTACGCGAGCACGGTCTCGTGCTCCTGGGCGAGGAGCGTGACGAAGTCCATCTTGCCGTCGCGGTTCAGATCGGCGGGAATGGTCTGAATGCCGCCGGCGCGCGGGTCGATGGTGTGGCTCGTGAACGACGGCTGCGAGGCGCTCGCCGTCCGGTTCTCGAGAATCGCGATCTGTCCGACCTTGCGCCATCCGAAGGCGGCGACGGCGAGGTCGTTCTTGCCGTCGCCGTTGAAATCGGCCGTCTCGACATCGGCCACACGCGGCCAGCCGTCGAGCCAGAAGGCGCCGAATTTGCCCTTGCCGAAGCCGCGGAGCCAGATGACGGCGCCGTTGCGGTGATCGGCCGGAAAGAACTCGCCGAGATCGGCGACGAGCAGATCCTGGACGCCGTCGCGATCGACGTCGGCCAGCGTGACGTGCGCGGGGTGCGGGATGCTCGCGACGATCGACAACGCGCTGCCTGCCTTCGCCAGCTGGCCCGTGAAGACGAGCCCCTGCCGCATGTCGGTCCCGAGCACGTCGAGCCGCTGGTCGCCGTCGAAATCGACGAGGCGCACGTGCGAGACGGCCGGGGTGCCCGGCATGTCCGGCATGGTCAGGCTGCGGCGCGAGAACTGGAGGGGCGACTCGCTCGTGGCCGGCCAGGGTTCCGGCGCCGGGAGACGCTCGGGCGCCCGGCTGATGTAGAACGGGAGCACCTGCTCCATGTCCTTCGGCAGCTGAATCGTGGGATACACCGTGTCCGGGGGACCGATCGGCGGCAGCCGGTTCTCGCGGATCAACATCATCCGGACGAACTCGTTGCGCCAGGCGTCTCGCGGGAGAATGTCCGGCGGCGAAAACGCGTGGCACCCGCCGCACGTGACGCGCGCCTGCTGCTCGTCGCTCTGGACCGCCGGGGTCGATTGGGATTGCAATTGTGATGCGTCGACAGGCAGCGTCTGCCGGTCGAGCGCGACCAGCGCCGCGGCGACGCCGGCGAGGACGAGCCAGACGGACACGCGCGCGAAGTCGGGCCGCCCGACTGAGCACGGATCGGATGCTAACACGGCGGATTCTGCGATTCGTTGTGATGCTCGAGAAGGCTATCGATGCATCGGGCCTTCAACCGATCAGAGTTCCGATGTCGTCCATGTTGCCCCGGGCCGGCGCCGAGGTCGCGAGCATTGACCGAAGGTTGGCCGCCCGTGGCTGCTGGGAATGCGCCAGACGACCCGAGGGCTCGTGACCACTTCCGGAACGCCGACCAGTCCGTGCGCACGATTTGAGCTTCGCCGCGACTCCGCCGAGTGTCGTCGTTCGCACAGACCGATGCTGTCGTTCGAGTCATCTGATGTCAAGGCCGGTCCGCACGCGAACTTGCTACTATGCGCCACAGAGGGGATCCCATGATCTGCAACCGCCGCACGTTCTTCATGGCCGCTTCCGGGCTCGCGATCGGCGCCCGCAGCGCCGCAGCCGCTCAAGGCGCGAACAACCGCATCCGGATCGGCGTGATCGGCACGGGCGGCCGGGCCCGCGGGCTGATGAGCCAGTTGAAGCGGCTGGCCGGCAACGAGATGGTCGCGGTCTGCGACGCCTACGAGCCGCGCCTGCTCCAGGCCGCCGAGATCGCCGGTCCCACGGCGGCGAAGGTCGCCGACTATCGCCGCATCCTCGACGATCGCGAAATCGATGCGGTGGTGATCGGTGCGCCCGACCACTGGCACAAGACCATGACGCTCGACGCCGTGGCGGCAGGCAAGGACGTGTACGTCGAGAAGCCGATCTCGCACACCCTTGCCGAAGGGGCGGAGATGGTGAAGGCCGTCGAAGCGTCGAAGCAGATCGTGCAGACCGGCACGCAGCAGCGCAGCTGGGACCACTGGGTGCTGGGAAAACAGATTGTCGAGTCCGGGCGGCTCGGTCAGATCACGTTCGTCCAGACCTACTGGTATCAGCACGCGCGCGCCGGCAACTACGCGGCCGTGGCAATGGACAAGCTGGACTGGAAGCGCTGGCTCGGCCCGGCGCCCGACCAGCCGTTCCGCCCGGAACGTTTCTATCAATGGCGCCACTTCTGGGATTTCGGCGGCGGCTGCGTCACGGACCTCATGACGCACTGGATCGACGTCGTGCACTGGTACATGGACGTCGAGGCGCCGCTGTCGGCGGAGGCCACCGGGCGCAACTACAACATCAAGTCGTGGGAAGCGCCCGATACCGTCAACGTGACGCTCGAGTTCCCCAGGAACTTCATGACGGTGTACCTCGGAACGTATGTCAGCCGCGTCGACGACGGCGGGCTCGAGTTCCGGGGCGACCGCGGCACGCTCAAGATCGATCGCGCGCGCCTGGCCTTTTACCGCGACGATGCCACCTATGCGCCGGGCACGCATGCGCCGGAGCCGGAGATCTTCGTCCGGTCGAGCGGCGACGGCACGGTGACGCACCTCCAGAACTGGCTCGACTGCATCCGCAGCCGCAAGACGCCGAACGCCCACATCCGCGTCGGCCATCAGGCGGCGCGGACCTCCCACATCGCCAACGCGGCCCTGCGTTCGGGGCGTCTCGTGCGCTGGAACAGCACCGCGGAGAAGATCGAATCCCTAATCCCTAATCCTTGAATCCTTGAATCAGGATTCGGCGGATTCGAGCGGATTAGTGATTAGGGATTCAATGCGCAGTTCCTCACGTGTGCTCGTGCCATCGCGCCGGCAGTTTCTCCACCTGCTCGGGCTGGCGGGGATGTCGGCCGCGGCCGGCGTGCCGCCGGTGCGCTCCCAGGTCCCGGCCGCGTCGCCGCTGTTCGAAGAAGTTCCGGTCTCCGCGAGCGGCCTGACCTGGGTCCACGTGAATGCCATCTCCCCCAACCGCTACCTCCCGGAGACCATGGGCCCCGGCGTGGCGTTCTGCGACTACGACAACGACGGCTGGGTTGACATCTTCATGGTCAACAGCGGCGCGACGGACTTCTACCAGCCGGCGGCCCCGCTCAAGAACGCCCTTTACAAGAACAACCGCGACGGCACGTTTACCGATGTCACCGACAAGGCGGGTGTTGCGGGCGGCAGGGAATTCGGCATGGGCTGCGCCATCGCCGACTACGACAACGACGGCTACCCCGACATCCTCGTGACGGCGTACGGCCGCTGCACGCTGTATCACAACAACGGGAACGGCACGTTCACCGACGTCACCGCCAAGGCAGGCGTGGCCTCGCCCGGGTGGACGACGAGCGCCGTGTGGTTCGACTACGACAACGACGGCCGGCTCGATCTGTTCCTGTGCAGCTTCGTCGAGTTCTCGCTCACCAACAACGTGTTCTGCGGCGACAACAAGCTGGGCAAGCGCTTCTACTGCATCCCGCGCGTGTTCAAGCCGACGCCCAGTCTCCTCTACCACAACAACGGCGACGGCACCTTCACCGAGGTCAGCGCGGGCACCGACATCCAGCGCGCGCGCGGCAAGGCGCTCGGCGTCGTCGCGACCGACATCACCGGCGACGGCCTGATGGACCTGTTCGTGGCCAACGACACGGTGCAGAACTTCCTCTTCGCCAACCGGGGCAAGGGCAAGTGGGAGGACATCGCGCTGGCGGCGGAGGTCGGCTACAGCGCCAACGGCACGCCGCGGTCGGGCATGGGCGTGGACGCGGCGGACATCAACGGCGACGGCAAACAGGATCTCTTCGTCGCCAACGTCGATCAGGAGATGTTCTCGCTCTACAGGAACGACGGCAACGAGTTCTTCTCCGACATCGCGGCGTTTCACGGCGTCGCGCAGGCGACCCGGTTGCTGAGCGGCTGGGGGCTGAAGTTCTTCGACTACGACAACGACGGCTTCATCGATCTGTTTCTCGCCAACGGCCACCCCGACGACATGATCGAGAGCTACTCGCAGCAGGTCCGGTACAAGGAGCCGCTCGTCCTGTTCCATCACGACGGCACGAAGCTCTCGAACGTGACCGCGCAGGCCGGTCCGGTCTTCCAGAAGGCGTTCCCGGCGCGCGGCCTCGCGGTCGGCGACTACGACAACGACGGCCGGATCGACGTCCTCGTCGGCAACAACGGGGAGGCGCCGGTGCTGCTCCGGAACCGCGCCGGCGCCGGCAACCACTGGCTCGGCGTGAAGCTGCAGGGCACGACGTGTAACCGCGACGCGGTCGGCGCGACGATCACCTGGTCGTCGGGCGGCAGGACGCGGAGCCGATACAAGTCGAACGGCGGGAGCTATCTCTCGTCGCACGACATGCGCGAGGTGCTCGGGATCGGATCGGCCGCGAGGATTGACTGGCTGGAGATCAAGTGGCCGCAGCCCAGCGGCCGCGTCGAGCGCGTGACCGATCTCCCAATCGACCGCTACGTCACCATCGTCGAAGGCAAGGGGAAGATCGAGTGAGCACCGAAGCAATCCATCCCAACCGGACGCGGCAAACGACTGTCAGAACGCTATAATTTGGGGAATCGATGAACTGTCCCGTCAGTCGCGTGACTTCAGCCGCGGTCGCGCTGGTGCTCGCCCTCGTCTGCGCGAGCCCGGCCACCGCGGCGGAGTCCGTCCTGTACCGGCTGTTTCTCATCGACGGGACGACGCTCGTCAGCTACGGAGAGTTTTCACGCGTCTCCGATCGCGTCGTGTTCTCGATTCCTGTCGGTCAGGTGGAAGAATCGCCGGACCTCCAGCTCGTCAGCATCCCCGAGACATCCATCGACTGGGAGCGCACCGACCAGTACTCGAACGCCGTTCGGGCCCGGCGCTACGGTGAAACGCGCGGCGACGAGGATTTCGCGCTGCTCGGCAACCGCGTCACCGAAGCGCTCAATCTGATCGCGCTGACGCGCGATCCGGCCCGCCGGCTGGCGATGGCCCAGGAAGCGCGCGGCAACCTGGCGCGGTGGCCGTCCCAGAACTTCGGCTATCGCGCGGCGGAGGTGGCGCAGCTCACGGGGATGCTCGACGAAGTGATCTCGGAGCTGCGCGTCGCGGCCGGGCAGACGAGCTTCGACGTGAGCCTCGTGGCCACGACCGGTCCCTCGTTGGTGGAGCTCCTGCCGGCGCCTGACTTCCGCGGCACGCTGGAGCAGGCGTTTGCCGCGTCAGCCGTCACGCCGGAGCCCGCCGAGCGGGTGTCCCTGCTTCGCGCCGTCACGAGTGCGCTGCGAGAGCCGGCGAAGCGGGGCGGCTGGGAGGCCGCGCTCCACGCGCGCGCCGCGGCGGATCTGGCGACGGAGCTGCGGATCGACCAGTCGTACCGGGATCTGTCGGCGGCCTCGATCGCGACGGCGACCGCCCGCGCCGCGCGGGGCGACGTCACGGGTGTGCAGGGGCTCCTGCAAAACGTGCTCAAGGCGGACGACCGGCTCGGACGGCGGCGTCCGCAGGAAAGCGCCGCACTGCTCGCGTTCCTGGATCTCCAGCTGAACGAAGCCAGGCGCGTCCGGCTCGCGCGTGACGCCTGGGTGGTCCGCGCGGAGGCTTTCACCGCCTATCGTTCCGGGATCGCCCCGGCGATCGGCGAGCTGCGCCGATCGACACGCTCGCTCGAAAACATCCGCGAGCTCGCCGGTCCATCGCCCAGGCTGCTGCCGCGGCTCGAACAGCGGCTCGTCATGGCGAAGCAGCAGCTTGCGGCCGTCTCGCCTCCCGCCGAGCTCGACGCGGCGCACGGGCTCTTCGGCGCCGCGTTCCAGATGGCGCGGCGCGCCGTGGCCACCCGGCGGAACGCGGTATCATCAAAAGACATGAAGCTCGCGTGGGACGCTGCGTCCGCGGCCGCGGGTGCACTCATGCTGCTCGATCGAGCGGCTCAGGAGCTCGACAGGCTGACGACGACGACGACAACGCCCCGAAACCGGTGATAACCCCACGCATCACCCGCCTCGTGCGGGTGCCGGACCTGCGCGCGATGCATCAGGCCATCGCCGAGCGGGCCTGCCGAGTCCCCGACGCGCGCGCCTGTGCCGTGCTCGTGCCGAGCCGCGGGGCGGCCGAATCGCTGCGCCGCACGCTCGAGACCCTCCAGTTGACCGCGGCGTCGCCGGCGCTGCTGCTTCCCGATCTGATCACGCGGTCGGAGCTGTACGAGAAGCTGCACGAACGGCTGCCTGGCGTTCCCCCGATGCTCACCGACTTCGAGCGCGAGGTGATCTTCAGGAGGGCCGCGCTCGATGCGGTTGAACGCGGAACTCCCGCGCCGTTCCGCCTGCGTCCCGGGCTCATCGTCGAGATCCTGTCCTTCTACGACGAGCTCCGGCGGCGCGACAAGACCGTCGCGGCGTTCGAACGGCTGATGGCCGCGAGCCTCGAGCCGAGCGCCGAGATCGATCGCGGCGCCGAGCGGCTGCTGCGGCTGACCAGGTTCCTGTCCGCGGCGTTCGAGGTCTTCGAGCGCCGGATCGCCGAGACCGGGCGGGTCGACGAGCACGGGCTCCGCGCGCAGGCTGATCGAGCCGCAGTATGTTCCCGCTACAGTTTCCGACGCCCGATCCCAGCCTGGGGTCAGACCCCATGGCGCGCCGGGGTCCGCGAATCCGAACGGAGTTGATACACACGCAGACGTCAGGGTGAGTGCAGTCAGGCCGGAATCGCTGGATTTCGAGAGCTCGAATCCGCCTGATGCATTTTTTGAGGCCCGATTCCGAAGTGGGGTCAGACCCCAGGGCGCGAGGGAGGTCGAGCGGCTGCATGAGCCTGATACAGCTTCGAGCGCCCCGTACCGCCACGTCGTCGTCACGGTGACGGACCAATCGGCGGACCCGCGCGGGCTGTGGCTGGCCGACTACGACCTGCTCGCGCGGATGCCCGGTCTCGAGCGGCTCGACGTCGTCGCGACGGAGAACGTGCTCGCCGCCGGATTTCATCAGCGCATCCACGACGTGTTGCCCGGCATCGAGGAGGAGCGGGTCGGAACGCCCGCGGCGCCTCCGTTGCTGTCCGCCCCGGAGCCCCCGGCCGGCACGGACGCCCACGGCTGGATCGTCTGCCGCGATCGCGAAGAGGAGCTCGTGGAGATCGCGCGCGCGATCAAAGGCGGCGACCGGCCGCTTCGGTTCCACCCCAGTGCGCAGAGAACGCGCACTGGGGGCCCCGGCTCGAGCGCACCGCCGTCGTCTTTCAGCGTCCGCTCCCGTACCTCTATCTCGCGCGCCAGGTGTTTCCGGACGCGCAGGTCCCGTACCAGGCGCTCGACGCGCTGCCGCTGGCCGCCGAGCCGTTCGCGGCGGCGCTGGATCTGGTCCTCTCGTTCGCCATCGCGGAAGGGACCCGCGCCTCGCTCGTCGAGCTCCTCGCCTCGCCGCACTGGACGTTCGAGGCTGACGGGAATGTGGTGGGGAGATCCGATGTCGCGGCGGCCGATGCCGTGCTGCGCGACGTCAAGTATCTCGGCGGCTGGGAGCGCCTCGCGTCGCTGGCGGCGGAGAGCGATGGGAGCGGCGCTCGCCGCCGGGCGTCAACGGCCGTGCGCGCGGCCGCCGCGGCCGGGGCCGAGCTGCGCGCGATGGTCGAGGCGCCGTCGGCGTCACAACAGGTGTCTGCGTTGCTCGCGTTCGTGGCGGCACACGAGCGCCTGCCCGGGCCCGCCGACGAGTGGCACGCGCGCCATCTTCGCGCACGCGCGGCGATTCTGTCGGCGCTCGAGTCGCTCCGCGACGCGCACCGCCTGCACGACGACGAGCCGGTCGCGATCGCCGAGCTCGCCGGCACCGTTCGCCGATGGATCGAGGGGCAGACGTTCTCTCCGCGCACGGGCACGCGCGGCCTGACGCTCCTCGACGCGCCGGCGGCCGCGTACGCCGACGTCGATGAGCTGCGGCTCGTCGGCCTGGTCGAAAGCGACTGGCCCGATCGCGGCCGGCGCAGCATCTTCTACCCGTCGTCGCTGCTCGGCCAGCTGGGGTGGCCTGCCGACGCCGACCGTCTGTCCGCGGCGCGCGCGCGCTTCCACGATCTGCTGCGGCTCGCGAGGACGCGCGTGACGGTCTCGCTCTTCACGCTCGAAGACGACGCGATCGTGCCGGCGTCGCCGTTCCTCGAGGAGCTCGACGTGGCCGGCCTTCCGATCGAGCGCACGCCGCCGCCGATCCCGTCACGTGTGTTCGTTCACGAGGCGCTGGCGGACGAACCGGTGATGGCGTCCGCCCTGACTGGCGGGCCGCTCGAGTGGCTCGCGCTCCGCGCCTCGCGGTCGCCCGCCGCCGGCGGCATGTATCACGGCGACGCGGGCACGCGAGAGGCGGGCGTCTACGCCGTCAGCCACGTGGAGCGGTACCTCGAGTGTCCGTTCAAGTATTTCGCGGCGTACGTCCTCAGGCTGCCCGAGGAGCGCGACGAGGAGTCCGGGCTGACGCCGCAGGAGCGTGGACAGTTTCTTCACGAAGTGTTCGAACAGTTCTTTACCGAGTGGCAGGCATCCGGCCGCGGCAGCATGACGACGGGCAACGTCGCCGACGCGGTCGTGCTGTTCGAACGCGTCGCGGAGGCGCACCTGGCGACGCTCTCCGAATCGGATCGCGCCCTGGAACGGACACACCTGCTCGGCTCGGCTGCCGCTCCCGGCCTCGCGGAACGCGCGTTCGCATTCGAGATCGAGCAGGGAGGCGAGGTCGTCGAGCGATTGCTGGAGCACCAGCTCGAGGGGGAGTTCGTGTTCGCGACAGCCGCCGGCCCGCGCACCGTGCGGCTGCGCGCCAAGACGGATCGCATCGATCTGCTGGCCGACGGCACCCTGCGCGTCGTCGACTACAAGCTCGGAAAGGCGCCGAAGCCGGCCCGCGCGCTGCAGTTGCCGGTCTACGGCGTGTGCGCGCAGCAGTCGCTCGAGGGGCGTCACGGCCGCTCGTGGACGCTCGGACGGGCGGGCTACGTGGCGTTCCGCGAGAAGAATGCGTTTGTCGGCCTCGGTACCTCGACGTCGCTGCTCGAAGCGGTCGGCGCCGGCCAGGAGCGGCTGCTCGCGGCCATCGACGGGATCGAGCGCGGCGAGTTTCCACCACGGCCGGACGAGCCGTTCATCTGCACGCGGTGCGGCTACGCGTCGGTGTGCCGCAAGGACTACGTTGGCGATGAGTGACACGCGCTCTGATGCGCCGGCGTCGCAACTGTCGCTGTTCGGCCCCGACACGGCGGCGGTTCCGGAATTGGCTGCCCCCGCACCGCCGCCGGAGGCGGGAAGCGGGAAGCCGGAGGCGGGCAGCGGGACGCTGGAAGCGGGCAGCGGGCAGCGGGAAGGCGGGCAGCCGGAAGCACGGCGCGACGATCGACTCCGACAGCGGCGCGCGGGATTTCGCGATCGATCCGCGCAACAACGTCGTGCTCGAAGCCTCGGCCGGCACCGGAAAGACGTCCGTGCTGGTCTGGCGCTACGTGAATCTGCTCAAGGCAGGCGTCGAGCCTGGCAACATCCTCGCGATCACGTTCACGCGCAAGGCCGCGGCAGAGATGCGCGAGCGCATCATCCGCGAGCTGAAAGAGGCGGCCGCGCGATCGGAGTTCGACAAGGCGCGCTGGACCGAGGTGCGCGATCGGCTCGCGGACATCTCGATCAGCACGATCGACGCGTTCTGCCTCTCGCTCCTGAGGGAGTTCCCGCTCGAGGCGGATCTGGATCCCGGTTTCGAGATGGCGGACGAGACCGAAGTGCCGCGGCTCGTCGAAGCCTCCCTGGATCGATCGCTGCGGATCTTCGCCGGCCTTGCGAAGCAGGAGCCCGACGTGGCGCTCGTGCTGGCGCAGCTCGGGATCTCCAGGACCCGGGACGGGCTGGCGTCGCTCCTCGAACGCCGCCTCGTCGCCTGGGACGCGCTGAATCGCTTCCTCGCGCGAGGGCCTGCCGACCTGACGGCGGAAGTCGTCTGCCGCAGGGCGGCCACGTCGCTGCAGGACGCGCTGCGCGCCGTGCCAGGCGGTCTCGAACGGTTCCTCGCCGATGGACCGGCCGCGCATCCACGCTATCAACTGCTCGTTCGGGACCTGCGGCGGCTGTTCAGCACGGAGCGAGACGCTGCCGCCGCCGGCGATGCGCAGATTCGCGCCCTGGTGGACCGCGTGGCGGCGCACTTCCTGACCGCGGACGGCAGCCCGCGGAGGGCCGGGGCCATTCACCCGTACAACACCGAGCGCGACTATCCTTCGCAGGAGGCATCGAAGCGGCACCGGACGGCCGTCGTTCAGATAGCGCCGCACATCGAGAACGTCGTCTTCGCCTTCTCGCGCGACCTCAACGTCGTCCTCGCGCGCGGCATCAAGCGGATGTTCGCGATCGCCCTGACGCAGTATCGCCAGGCCCTCGAAGAACGCTCGGTCCTCGACTTCTCGGACGTGCTCCAGCGGGCCCTCGATCTGCTCCGGCAGATGGACGAGTTCTCGCAGAGCCGCTTCCGGCTCGAATCGCGCTACCACCACGTCCTGGTCGACGAGTTCCAGGACACCAGCCGCGCGCAGTGGGAGCTCGTCTCGCTCCTGATCCAATCGTGGGGAGAGGGGCTCGGGCTCGCCACGCGCCCCTCGATCTTCATCGTCGGGGATCGGAAGCAGTCGATCTACCGCTTCCGCGACGCGGACGTGGCGGTCCTGCGCGAGGCCGGCCGCTACATCGAGGCGCTCAGGCCGGCCGGAAACCCGCATCGGTCGATCAGCCGCAGCTTCCGCGCGCTGCCGGAGCTGCTGGAGTTCATCAACGAGCTGTTCTCGGAGATGTCGCAGTCAGGGGCGCGGCCGGACGACTTCACCTACACGGAGTCGGACCGGTTTCCGGCCTCCGACGGTAGTGCCGGCCTTCAGGCCGGCCAGGCTGGCGAGGCTGGCCAGGCTGGCGAGGCTGGCCAGGCGGCGAGGCTGGAAAGGCCAGCGCTACAAGCATGCCGCAGTCTGGGGCCCGGCTGGACGGCCAGGCTGGCCTAAAGGCCGGCGCCGATGGCCGCGTCCGCGGCCCGGTGCTCGGGCTGGCGGTGGCCGACGATCCCGTCGCGTGCGCGGCGGCCGTGGCGGCGGAAATCGAGCGCATCCTGCACGAGGAGACGGTCCGCGACCGGAAGACGGGCGTTCCCCGGCAGGCGCGGCCCGGAGATATCGCGATTCTCTTTCGATCGCGCACCAGCCACCGTGAATTCGAGCACGAGCTCGAGGTGCGCGGCATTCCAACCTACGTCTACAAGGGGCTCGGGTTTTTCGACGCGGACGAGATCAAGGACCTCTCGGCGCTGATGCGGTACCTCGCGGATCCCGGGTCCAACCTGCGCGCGGCTGCGTTCCTGCGCTCTCGCTTCGTCCGCATCTCGGATCGCGGCCTGGCGCGGCTCGGCCCACGCGTCGCCGCCGCGATCACCGATCCACCTGTGCCCGATCCGGCCGCGTCGCTCGACGACGAAGATCGGCGTGTGCTCGAGTACGTCCGCGGACGCGTGAGCGAATGGCTGGTCCAGGTCGATCGCGTGCCGCCGGCGGACCTCATCGAGCAGCTTCTGCCGGCCACCGCGTATGCCTACGAGCTGCGCGGTCCCCGGCGGCAGCAGGCGTGGGAAAACCTCAAGAAGATGCGCGGGCTGGTGCGGCGCATCCAGAATCGCGGGTACGCGACGCTCGCGCGGATTGCCGAGCACATCGATTCGCTGACGGCGGGTGACGAGTCCAACGCGGTGATCGAAGCGCTCGACGCCGTCAACCTGATGACCGTGCACGCGTCCAAAGGGCTCGAGTTCCCGATTGTCTTCGTCGTCAACCTCGCGAGGGGCGCCAGCGGACCACCACGCCCGGTCCGCGTGATCGTGGACGGGGAAGGGGGCGAGCCGTCGGTGTCGGTCGGTCCGTTCGTCTCGGAGACGGACGAAGCCGAGCGCGAGCGGGAAAAGCAGGAGACGCGGCGGCTGATGTACGTCGCGCTCACGCGGGCGCGCGACCGCCTGTACCTGTCGTCGGTGTTGAAAGACGGCGTGCTTCAGCCCGGGCGCGGCAGCCTCGCCGAAGTGTTGCCGGAATCACTCAAGCAGCTGTTCGGGCGGGCGGCGACGGCTTTCGACGAGTTCGTCACGCTCGGATGGTCCGGGCGGTCCGGCCATCCGTTCGAATGGCGGATTTGCAGGCCGCCCGAGGCCGTGCCTGTTCCCGGTCGTTCCCAGCTCCAGATTCCAGGAGCTCCGGCCGGCGACACGCATTTCGGCCCGATCGTCGCCGAGGCGGGGGCGGTGCGCGTCTCGGTCACCGAGTGGCTGACCCAGTCGCACGACGACCTTGGGTCTACGCAGTCGCACGATGTACTGGGGTCTGACCCCGGTACCGTACGGTACAGGGGTCAGACTCCGGACGTTCAGTTACTCACTCCGGCTGAGACGGCGTACCGAGCAACCGGCATTCGGGACATGACTGCAGGCACTCTCGTTCACCGACTCTTCCAATTCGGATTCGTTCCCCTCAGCGGACTCGACGACGAGGCGGCACGCGTCCGCACGCTGCTGAAACCCGAGGAACGCGCGTCGCTGGACGACGTGGAGGGAACCGTGGCGGCCGCCGTGGCTGCGTGGCGATCGATGCGCACGCGTGAAGACGTCGCGGCGCTCCTCGCCAGCGGCAGCCGACTCTACGAGGTGCCGTTCTCGCTGATGGCCGAGACAGCTTCCGCCCCCGGGCGGGCAGGAAACGGGCCGATGATTCTTCGCGGCACGATTGACTGCCTGATTCGCCGCGAGGACGGGTCGGTCGTCGTCGTCGAATTCAAATCGGGAGCGCCGCGGGCTTTCCACCAGAGGCAGCTCGACCTTTACGTCGAGGCCGCTCGTCGCCTGTTCCCTGCGGCCTTGGTTGAAGGAAGGCTGCTATATCCTGACAATCCTCGCCCGGAGCCGTGACTTGTCTTCCCGCCGTAAGTCCGAACCAACGGCCGTTTCCCCGAGTGCCGTTTTAGGGCTCACTGTGACGGTCTGGGACATTCTTTGTCACCCGAGCTAAGCCTCATGAGTTGAGCGACTTCTGGCGACAACGTCGCGTGGGGGTCACCAGTTCTGGCACTTGTAGCCTGTAGGTGTCACTTGGAACGTTGTTCGCCGCCTGGCGGAATCATCGCCGCAACAGGCATCCTTTCAACATCTTCCACAGACAAAGGAACCAACGGCAGGATCGGGCTGTCTAATTCCATAACTGGCGTCGGGTTTGCATTGAAGCCAGCGACGGGAGGTGCGGTATGGCAGTTCCTGCAGTAGCACTAAATTACGTTAGACCGACGACGACGGTGTTCGAACTCGAAGCGCTTGAAGGTTTGCCGTGCGGTTGCGTCTCGGCGGCCTATCGCGCGCGTCCCTGGGACGTGGGTGTCGTGTCACTCGAGGCCAAGGGCCCCTATTGCATCCTGCCCGGCCACACGAGCGGCCAGATTCTGCGGCTCGGCGATCCCGAGGAATTCGAGGACGAGGACGAGTCGGAGGTGTAAGCGGCAGGGGTGTCAACCCCCCGCGTTCGCCTCCGCCCACCTCCTCGCCCGCCCTTCCGCTTCCTCACGCGTCCTTCCAACCAGCACGACCGAACGTTCAGGTTTCCCGTCAGCGCCAGCGATCCAGGCCACCCAGTGCGGACCTCGAGCCTCGCTGCGCACATCCCGATCCGCATTGCTATCGGCCATCCAAGCATCGTATACCCCGCGAGGGGCGCGTGTGCCCAGAAGATCTTGATTGCGTACGGGAAAGCCGTTCTCGTACAATCCGATGGTTTGGCGTACGGCCCCGGGGCCGAGAGGAGTGCAATCTAGATGGCTTTGACCTGTCCGAGCTGCGGGAACGACCAGAACTTCCTGGTCAAGACCCTGCAGATGCACGTTGTCCAGTTACGAGATTCCCGCGTGGAAGCAAATGAAGAGGGACGTCCTGCGGTCATCGAGGTCCTTTGCGACGAGTGCGAGACCGCGTTGAATTTCGCGGATTTTGAGGAAGACATTCGCAACGAAGTACTGCTGACGCTCGGCGCCCGCTGAGCCCGCGTTATCCTTTCGCCGTTTCAGCCTCTTCGAAGTAGTCGCATTCCGGGCAGATCCACTCGCGGACGTTTTGAACCGCTCCGGCGGAGCTTTGGACTTCCCGGACACTGAGGCGCATGACGGTTCCGCACATCGGGCATTCCATGAGTGGATTCTATCAGCCTTCGAATCCGGTTGCAGGGGAGCGCGAGGGGTGCTAGGCCGCGCGGCAGCCCGTCTTGACTTCCCTCCGAGCGCCTCCTATCGTAGCCATCGGCACCATTTCTGCAGGCCGTGGATCAGGAAACGGCCCTCGATTGAGCTGCCGGGAAAAAGCGAATGAGCGCGGCGAGTGAGCCACGCGAGCGGAGCGGGGCGCAGGGGTCCCCGCGAGCGAGCGTGTAGGGGAGTTCGAGGGGCGAAGCCCCTCGATTGAGACGGATGCGAGACTATTACGACGTCTTGGGCGTTTCACCGGGCGCGGGCGCTGACGAGATCAAGCGCGCGTACCGGCAGCTGGCACGCCGGTACCACCCCGATATCTCGGGCGACGACCGCGTGACGGCGTTTCTCGAAGTGTCTCGTGCCTTCGAAGTGCTGCGCGATGCGGAGCGGCGCCGCTCGTACGACGCGGGGCGCCTTGCGGGCACCCGCGCCGACTGGCTCGCCGACGAAGTGGCGATCGATTTTCCGTCCGTGGCAAACGTGCTCGACCGGATGCGCGATTCGTTCTTTGGCGGACCTCCGGAGGCCACGCTGTCGGCGGAAATCATCATCAGCCCGCAGGAGGCATTCTGGGGCGCGCTCGTGCCGCTGCACGTGCCGCTGCGGCGGACGTGTCCCCGGTGCGGAGGCCGGGGCGAGGTGTGGTCGGAGTGGTGCCCGTCGTGCGCCGGCGATGGCGAGGTGTCGGCCGCGCACGAGATGCGGCTGCGCGTGCCGGCCGGCGTGCGTGAGGGCGCGCGGTTCCGGTTCAGCGTCTCTCCCAGAGGGGCCCCGGCAACGTCCGTCGAAGTGCGGATTACCATCCGCTGAACGCGCCGGCCCGACTTCGCTCGACGACACAGCGAGCTTCGTCGAGGCAGGCCCGCCCTGGTCGAATGGCCGTTACCCCGGCCGCGGTTTTGTAATACGATTCGCCGGCTGACTCGCCTTGGGCGGTGACTCCGGGGCCGTGGCGCCATCACATGCGTCCTCATCTGAATCTGCTCGGTGTCCTGCAGCTCGTCTGGGGCGTGATCGGCCTGCTTCTGGGCGTCTCGATGCTGCTGCTCGCCGTGGGCGCGATAGCGATTGGCGCCAGCAACGCCGACGAGCGGTTGGCCGCCGGCGTCACGGCCGGTGCGTTCGTGGTGTTTGCCGTCGCGCTCCTGGCCGGCGGCGGCGTCAACCTCTGGGCCGGGCACGCGCTGCGCCGGCACCAGCCGAAGGGCCGGATTGCGGTCCTGACGCTCGGGGTCCTGAATCTCTTCGTGCTGCCGTTCGGCACCGCGCTGGGCATCTATGCGTTCTGGGTCCTGCTCCACAACGAGTCCCGCGCGGTCTTCGTGGCGAGGCGTTGACACGAGTTCGAGCCGCAAGGAGAAGCGCCTGCGGCCGCGGCGACCCTTCGACGAAGCTCAGGGTCGTCCCGAGCGTAGTCGAGGGGCGAGCGAAAGGCTCAACACGTGGACGAGACCGGCAAGACCGCAAGCGGATTCGATCCCAACGTCGCGGCGGCCCTGTCCTACAGCCTCGGCTGGGTCACGGGCCTCCTCTTCTTCGCCACCGAGCCCCACAACAAGTTCGTCCGGTTTCACGCGATGCAGGCCATGCTCGTGTTCGGTCCCGCCTGCATTCTGTTGATGCTCTGCGCCTCGATTCCATTTCTCGGATGGATCCTGGCGCCGTTCGTGTTGATTGGATCCGCGGTCGCCTGGCTGATCCTCATGTTCAAGGCGTATCAGGGCGAGCGATTCAAGCTGCCGATCGCGGGGGATATGGCGGAAGAGCGAATCTGACGGGACTCGGGACTCGGGACTCGGGACTCGGATCCGTCGAATCCCGAATCCCGAGTCCCGATTCCCGGGTACAATCAATCTACCCATGAACACCGCTCTTTCCGAGGCGACCGTCCTCGAGGCGCTCCGCGGCGTCCGCGATCCCGATCTCAACCGCGACATCGTCACGCTGAAGTTCATCAAGAACCTGAAGATTGACGGCGGCCAGGTCGCGTTCACCATCGAGCTCACGACGCCCGCGTGCCCGGTGAAGGACCAGATGCGCGAGCAGGCGCGCGTGCTGGTGTCGCAACTCCCCGGGGTGACGGGGGTCGACATCGAGATGACGGCCCAGGTGCGTTCGACGCTGTCGGGGGACATGGGGGGCAAGGCGCCGATCGCCGGGATCAAGAACATCATCGCGGTGGGCGCCGGCAAGGGCGGCGTCGGGAAGACGACCGTCGCGGTCAACCTCGCGATCGCGCTCAGCCAGATGGGCAGCAAGGTCGCGATGATCGACGGCGACATCTACGGGCCCAACGTGCCGATCATGCTCGGCATCAAGACCCAGCTCACGAGCGACGAGCGCGGCAAGATCATTCCGGCGGAGCAGTACGGGATCCAGCTCGTCTCGATGGCCTTCCTCACGGGCGACGACGCGCCGGTGATCTGGCGCGGGCCGATGCTGCACGGCGTCATCCAGCAGTTCTTCCGGGAGGTGCGCTGGGAGAACATCGACTACCTGATCGTCGACATGCCCCCCGGCACCGGCGACGTCGCGCTCAGCCTCAGCCAGACCGTTCCGGTCTCCGGCAGCGTCGTCGTCACGACCCCGCAGACCGTGTCGGTCGCCGACACGCGCCGTGCGGTTGCGATGTACCGCAAGCTGAACGTGCCGACGCTCGGGCTGATCGAGAACATGAGCCACTTCATTTGCCCCGAATGCCGGCACGAAAGCGATATCTTCGGCAAAGGGGGAGGCGAAGCCCTGGCCTCCGAGTTGTCCGTGCCGTTCCTGGGCCGGGTGCCGATCTACGAGCCGATCCGGATCGGCGGCGACACCGGCGTGCCGATTACCGTCGGCGAGCGGGGATCGCCGGCTGCGGAAGCCTTCCGCCTCGCCGCCCGTCAGCTTGCGGCCCAGCTGTCGATCGCCAGCTATAAGAAGAGCGCAATCCCGTTGATTCCGATCGCATAGCGCCCTCTGACTTCCGCCTGAAGGCGGAAGCCACGAGAGGGCGGGTAATTGAGCAGAACTTGTGGCTTCCACCTTCAGGTGGAAGGAAGTAGAGGACCTATGAAGAAGCTCGTCATCCCCATGCTGCTCGCGTTCGTCACGTTGACCGGCGTCAGCCTCCAGGCATCGGACGCGATGAAGGCGATTGTCGGGTCGTACCTCGAAATCCAGGGGCGGCTCGCCGTGGACAAGCTCGAGGGGATCAAGCCGGCGGCGGCGGCGATTGGCGAGCAGGGGACGCGGATGGGGGCCGAGGGAACCGCGATCGTGAAGGCGGCCAAATCGATGGAGGACGCGGCCGATCTCAAATCCGCGCGTGAGGCGTTCGGCGCCCTCAGCGACGCCGTGATTGCGGCCGGAACCGCGGAAGGCTGGAAGGACATTCCGGACCTTCGCGTGGCGTACTGCCCGATGATCAAGAAGTCCTGGCTCCAGAAAGACGACGTGATCAAGAACCCGTACTACGGCTCGGGCATGAGCAGCTGCGGGGAGATCAAGAAAAGAAGACTTAAAGTTAGTTCTAAAGTTCTCGGGTGCTTCACCGAGCGGAGCATGATCGCGGCGCCGGCGACGGGACCCGGCACGAGCACGAGGAACGCCCACTGCCAGCCGATGGCCGAGGCGACGGCCGGCAGCAGCCGCATGCTGATCATCGTCAGCAGAAATCCCGCGCACGTCTGAAGCGTCAGCGCGGTCCCCACATGCAGGCGTCCGCTGAATTCAGAGACCAGCGCGGAGAACTGCGCGGAGTCGGCGACGACGGAAAACCCCCAGACCACCGCGAGCAGGAAGAGCCACGCCAGCGGCCCGCCGTAGACGAGGCCGGTTGACGCGGCGCAGGCCGCGCTGACGACCATGGCCAGCCCGGCGACCCGCGCCTTCCCCCACGCATCGGCCCAGCGTCCGGCGACCACGCATCCGACGGCGCCGCTCGCGATTGCCACGAACGCGACGAGCGATCCCATCCGCCCCGCGCCTCCGCCGCGCGCGGCGATCGACGCGGCGGCAAATGCCGGGATCCACGTCCACATCGCATACAGCTCCCACATGTGGCCGAGATAGCCGAGCGTGGCGAGCCGCACCCCGCGAATCGTCAGGACCTGCCTCGCCGCATGAGGATCGAACGGCGCCGACGGAGCCACGTACGGACCGTCCTCGACGGCGGTCAGCACGAGGCAGCCTCCCGCCAACGCGAGCGACGACGACAGCCACATCAGCACGCGCCACGGGACGCCGTGCGCGCCCCAGGCCAGAAGGTGCGGAAACGCGGATCCGATCGTCAGGGCGCCGACGACAACGCCCAGGGCCGTGCCGCGCCTCTCCAGGAACCAGCCGGCGGCAATCTTCAGCCCCGGCGGATAGACGCACGCCAGCGCCGCACCGGTCGCAAAACGCAGCGCGATGACGGCGGGCGCGCCGTCCACGAACGGAATCGCCCCGTTCGCGATCGCCCCCGCGGCGCAGCCGACGGCAAACAGCCTCCGGGCGTTGAGGACGTCGGCCAGGTTCAGCAGCGCGCTGAGCAGCGTGCCGGCCACGAACCCGCCCTGCACCGCCATGGTCAGCCACGCGGCGCCCGAGGGTGTGAGCGACAGCTCGAGCGCGATCGCCGGCGCGGCGGCGGTCGCCGAGAACCACAGCGTCAGGCCGAGGAACTGCGCCAGGGCGACCATGGCCAGCATGCGCCAGGCGGCCGCCGGTTTACCCTGCGGCGGATTCTCGTTACGATGTGTGGTCGCCACAGGATTCGCGGGTGATTATCCCTGTTCGCGCGAGGCTGCGCCTCAGACCATCCAGGCTCCGCCTCGCTAGATGGCATTGTTTACTGTTTCGCCGCTTGAACGCTGAAAACTTGACTCCAGAGCATGAGTCTTCGGCGGTCAAGACGGCTGGTGCGCTGTTGTCAATATGAACATTTCCTACACCCATCATCGTCTCGAGAACGGCCTCGACGTCCTGATCCACGAGGATCATGCCTGTCCAATCGTCGCGGTCAACCTCTGGTATCACGTGGGATCGAAGAACGAGACGCCCGGGCGCACCGGTTTTGCGCACCTCTTCGAGCACCTGATGTTCGAGGGCTCGGAGCACTACGATCACGGCTACTTCCAGCCGCTCCAGGAGGCCGGGGCCCTGTTGAACGGTTCGACGAACGCCGACCGCACGAACTACTGGGAGGTCGTGCCGCGCAACGCACTCGAGCTGGCGCTCTGGATGGAGTCCGATCGGATGGGGTACCTGCTGCCCGCGCTGACGGACGCGAAGTTCGAGAACCAGCGCGAGGTCGTCCTGAACGAGCGCCGTCAGAACTACGAGAACCGGCCGTACGGCTTCGCGGGCATGGCGCTCGTTGGCGCGTTGTACGCGCCGGACCATCCGTATCACTGGATGACCATCGGCAGCGCGGAGGACATCCGCGCCGCGCACCTGGACGACGTGCGGGCGTTCTTCCAGACCTACTACCGGCCGAGAAACGCGTCGCTCGCGCTGGCGGGAGACGTTGACACGGATCAGGTCCTCGCGCTCGCGGCAGATTGCTTCGCCCCCGTTGAGGCCGGAGACGAGCCTCCCCCTGTCGTATTCACCCCGCCGCCCAGGATGACGTCCGAGTCGCGGCTGCTCCTCGAGGACCGCGTCGAGCTGCCGCGGCTGTACATCGCGTGGCACTCGCCCGGGCTGTTTGCCCAGGACGACGCGGAGCTGGATCTGGTGGCCGAGCTCCTGGGGAGCGGGAAGACCTCGCGCCTGTACCGCACGCTCGTGTACGAAGAGCGGATCGCCACCGAGATCGCGGCCTCGCAGAACTCCCGCGAGATTGGGGGCTTCTTCCAGATCGTGGCCACGGCGGCCCCGGGGCGGACCCTCCCGGAGCTCGAGCGGGCGATCGCGCGCGCGCTCGCGGCGTTTGTCGCGCAGGGTCCGACCAATCTCGAAATGGAGCGCTGCCAGGCCCAGGCGGAAGCCAATTTCGTCTACCGGCTGCAAACGGTCGGCGGCTTCGGCGGCAAGTCCGATCAGCTGAACGCCTACAACATGTTCATCGGCGACCCCGGGTTCTTCCAACGGGACCTGGACCGCTATCGGCGGGTGACTCCTGAAGCGATGCAGCGAGCCGCGCGCGACTGGCTGCGGCCGGACGGCCGCGTCGCGTTGAGCGTCGTCCCGAGGGGACGCGTCGGGCTGGCGCTCAGCGATTCGCGTTCGGTCGCGGTGTCCTGATGGGGGTCGATCGCTCGAAGCTTCCCGCGCTCGGCCCCGACCCGGCATTCCAGTTTCCCGAAATCCGCCGCCGGACGCTTGGCAACGGCCTGGGCGTGTGGACCGTCGAGCAGCACGCCGTTCCGCTCGTCAGCTTCCTGGTGCTGCTGCCGATCGGCTCGGCTGCGGATCCGCGCGAGCGGCACGGGCTGGCGGCGATCACGGGCGACATGCTCGACGAAGGCTGTGGCGATCTGAACGCCATCGAGCTGCACGAGACGCTGGGGCGGATTGGCGGCCACCTCGACTCCGAGATCGGATCGGACGCGACCATCCTGACGCTGACGAGCCTGGCGCGCTTCGCGGATCGCGGCGCCTCGCTCCTGGCGGACATGCTCATCCGCCCGCGTCTCGAGCCGCGCGACTTCGATCGCGTGCGGGACCTGCGGCTCAACCGGCTGGTGCAGCTGCGCGACATGGCGCCGGCGCTCGCGGACCGGGCGTTCGCCCAGCTGCTCTATCAGCATCATCCCTACGGACATCTCCCGATCGGGAGCGAAGGATCGCTTCGCGCGATGACGCTGCGGGAGGTCGGATCGTTCCATCGCTCGATGTTCGTCCCCTCCCGCATGACCGTCGTCGCGTCCGGCGACGCGCCGCACGAGGCGCTGGCGGATCTCGTGGAGCGGGCGTTCGGCGGCTGGACGCCGGCCAGCGACGCGGCGGGTACAGCGGATCCGGTGGTGACCCGCCGGCCGTCGGTTCCGCAGGACCGTGTGGCGTTCCTCCATCGCCCGGCCGCGGCGCAATCGGAGCTGCGCATCGGCCACGTCGCGGTGGCGCGCGACACGCCCGACTACCACGCGCTGCTCGTCCTCAACATGGTGCTCGGCGGGCAGTTCGTCAGCCGCATCAACATGAACCTGCGGGAGGACAAGGGCTACACGTACGGGGCGCGCACGTCGTTCGACTTCCGCCGCGGGCCCGGTCCGTTCGCGCTCCAGGCCAGCGTCCAGTCCGAAGTGACCGTGGACGCGATCCTCGAAGCGCTGTCGGAGCTCCGCGCCGTCCGCGGCGAACGGCCGGTCACGCGGAAGGAGCTCGAAACGGGACGCGCGGGGCTCACGCGCGGCTATCCCCGGAACTTCGAAACGGCTGAGCAGATCAGCCGCGGCGCCGCGCAGCTCGCGCTCTACGGGCTGCCGGACGACTACTTCTCGACGTTCGTCCCGCGCGTGCTGGCGGTCGACGAGTCGGATGTCACGCGAGTGGCTGCCGAGCACATCGATCCGTCGCGGTTCCTGGTCGTCATCGTCGGGGATCGGGACAAGGTCGGACCCGCGCTTCCGCGGCTGAACCTCGGCACGCCGCTGGAAGTCGCGCCCGGCTGACGAATCGACTGAGGCCTGTGGCTTCAAGCTCGGCGGACGAGATCCCGTGGTCCGGCCTGGAACCCGGCTTTGAGGCGTCTCGTCCAACTGACAGTTATGCGGGGTCGTTGTAGACTGGAACCTCTAGTTGCCAGTCGCCAGTGGCCAGTTTCCAGTTCAGGAGACACGGCTTGACTGGATACGGGGAACTGGAAACTGTGACCTGTAACGACCTATGAGCTTCGCCCAGCGCAGCCTCAGCCTGGCGGCGATCGTCGGGGTGCTCACGGCGGTATTCGCCGCCGGGCTTATTTACCTCCTCGTTACCCAGCCGGTCACCACCGCCCAGAACATCGCCAGCGGTGAAGTGTCGCCGCTGATGCGCGCCGTCGCCGGCGTCCTCTACGAAGCGCTCCAAGGGCTGTTCAAGTACCTCTGAGCAGCTCCGCTTCCCGCTTCCCGCTCCCGCTTCGCGCTACTTTGGGAGTTGGGTGGTTTCTGGTAGCGGCTGCGGCGACAGTCAAGTTCTACAGGAGCTCAGAAGGTCAGGAGATTCATTCTTGACCAAAAAACTTCTCCTGATCTCCTGATCTCCTGTTGAAGAACAGCGAACGCGCCAACCAGATACGTTGGGTGGTGGCTTTTTGGGAGTTGCCCATCAGAGGCTCCGGCTCAGGAACCGGCACAACACGATCCCGTCGATCCACTTGAACGGCGTCACGCCGGTGCTGTAGTGGCCGCACGGCAGCACGGCGACCTCGTGCTCGATGCCGCGCCTCCGGAACTCGTTCACCAGGAACTTCGAGAGCGTGACGGGAAACGTCAAGTCGTACCGCGCATAGACCAGCAGCAGGCGCTTGCCGCGGACGCGCTCCAGGTACGGGAACGGCGAGATCGGCATCCAGATCCGCCGCAGCGTCTCGAGATCGATCTTGCCGTCGAGCCCTTCCCTGACGTGCAAGGTGGACAGCCCCTCCCAGATCACGTCCGCGAAATACGGCGAGATGTGGTTCAGCGCGGTGGCGCGGACGAGCGGCTCGTGCGCGGCGGTCAGCATCGCGAGACACGAGCCGAGGCTCGTTCCGAGAATGCCGATCGAGGTGTAGCCCTGGCCCGCGAGCCACGCACACGCGCGCCTCGCGTCGAGCACGGCCTGGCGGCAGACCTGCGCGGTCCGCCCGACGTTGGCGCTGACGATGTAGTCGGCGCGCCGCAGCTCGGGCGGCATGCGCGCGTCGTGATAGGGGAGGCTGAGACGCAGCGCGCTGATGCCGAACCGGTTCAGCAGCCGGCACAGGCCCATGTGCCCCTCGGCGTCGGCGTTCCACTGCGGCAGCACGACCACCGCCCGCCGCCGGCCGCGCTCGGACGCGTCCGGAAAAAACCGCCCGCGCACGGTGTTGTTCTCCTCGTGCGGCGTGCGAACGGCGCTCGGAAAGGACAGCCGATCCCCCTCGAGCGTGAAGTCATCGGACGGCGGCAGCGCAAAGAACGCGTCGCTGTTCGAGACCGTCTGCGACGCCCAGGCCGCCAGCCGTTCGACCTCGGGCTCCACCCCGACGCCGAGACCGTCGATCCAGTCCAGCCCCCACTCGAAGGGACGCACGAGGCGATGTTCGGCAGCGGCCGCCAGCCGCCGTTCCCAGTCGTGAAAGACTCGCGAGAGCATCCAGAATCCCTAATCCCTAATCCCCCGCCTGCGCGCGTTCAGGACTCAGCGCGCTTCGGCGGGCGCCTCGCCATAGCTTGTCGCTCGTGGCACCTTCGCGCGACAAGCGACGGCGGGCTGATCGCGAATCGTCCCGAATGCCGATCCCGAGAAGGCTGGGCAACTGTTTTGCAATGCCCGCACGTATGATCGAACAACCACCGAAACCGGACGTGCCGCATCACCCGGACGTCATCAATCATCCGCCGATCGTGAACAAGCCCGGGCTGCCCGGCGATCCCGAGCCCGACGAGCGGCCCGACATTCACCCGGTGCCGCCGCCGACCGATCCGTCGCCGCCGATCATATAGAGCTCGACCGCGGCAGCCAGCTCGAGCAGGCCGCCCGTATCGTTCGGCGCACCGACGAGCTGGAGGCTGACCGGCCATCCATCGCGGGTCCGGCCGGCTGGCAGGGCAATCGCGGGGTGGCCGGTCATATTGAACAGCTGCGTCAGCCGCAGCATCACGGCGCGCACCGGCTCCTTCTGCCCGTCCACATCCACGGCCGCCGCTCCGATGGGAGGCGCGGGGATCGGGAGCGTCGGAAGGATCAACGCGTCGCACCCTCTCAACGCGCGGCTGACGGCCCGCGTCAGCACCCTCCGCAGGAACATCGCGCGCACGTAGTCCTCCGCGAGGATGTATCGACCCATCTCGAGCCGCAGCCGTACGCCGGGGGAGTAGCGATCGGCCTGCGTGTCGATGGTCGCCGCGTGATACCACGAGGCTTCCGGCAGCACGATGTGCAGGTAGACGTCGGCCGTTTGCGCGGCGTGCTCGATGTCGACGATCCGAACGTCGTGTCCCGCCCGGCGGAGCGTTTCGAGCGCTCCCGCCAGCGTCTCGCGCACCTCGGGATCGAGCCGCTCCCAGAAATAGGCTTCCGGAACACCAAAGACGCGCCGTCCTTCCGCGCGCCTCCCGCGAACGGCGGGTTGAAAACGGCGGTGGAGCCCCTTGCCCGCCGCGTCGCCCTTCATCGCCTGGAACATCACGGCCGCATCCGAAACGGTCCGCGCCAGCGGTCCGACGTGATCGAGCGTGCCGCTGAGCGCGACGACCCCTTCGCACGACAGCTCGTTCACGGTCGGCTTGAGCCCGACCGTCCCGCACGCCGCCGACGGAATCCGGACCGAGCCTCCCGTGTCGGTGCCGACCGATGCGAAGCACATGCCCTCGACGAGCGCCACGGCGGCGCCGCCGCTCGATCCGCCGGCCGATCGCGACGGATCGAGCGGATGACGCACGGGTCCGAACGCAGACTCCTCGCTGGTCGTGCCGAAGGCGAACTCGTGGAGATTGGTCTTGCCGATCAGGATGGCTCCGGCCTCGCGCAGCCGGGTGACGACCGGTGCGTCCACGCGGGGATAGCGCGGCGGCAGCGCCGACCCCGCCGTCGTCGGTGTTCCGGCGACGTCGAACAGATCCTTCACGGACACGGGGACGCCGTGCAGGGGGCCGAGGTAGCGGCCGGCGCCAATCTCCGCCTCCGCGACGCGCGCGTCCTCCAGGGCCCGCTCGCGCATCACGGTGATGAACGCGTTGAGCTCCGGGCGCGCGTCGATCCGGGCGAGACACGCGCGGACGAGATCGACCGGCGACAGGGTTCCTCCCTGAAGGAGCGGCGCGATTTCCGCGATGGAGCGAAGGTCCGGCGGCGCGCTCATTCTTCCCCTTCCGCGACGCCGGGGTGCGCCGGGTTGTCAGGAGCCGAGAGCGTGCCAGGATCGTCGTCCGCGAGGGCAGACGCGGCGGAGCGAACGCTGCGGTCCGCGACGCGCAGCGCGGCGGTCGATCGCGCGAGCGTCTCGAGCAGCGGCTTCAGCTCCGGCAGTCCGCGCCGCTCCGCGTCGTCACACGCGGCTTTCAGCCACGCCTCGATGTCCATGACTAGAAGGATACCGTGCCGCGCAGGGTGATCGGCACGGTGATGAAGTGGTGATCGACCGGCTCGGTGAGGTGGTTCCAGGCGAACTTGATGGAGAGCTCCACGCCGATCGGACCGGAGTTGAGCCCTCCGCCGCCCTCGGCGAAGATGCGATCGCCGCCGTGCGAGTCGCTCTTGATCCGTCCGATGCCCCCGCCGACGAAGGCGTGGCTTCCGAGGCCCCAGCCGTTCGATCGATCGGCCATGACGATCGCGGCCGACACGTCGTAGGCCCGCGCGCCGGTGAGCGCATACGGCGGCGGCGCGCCGGCGCCGGCGAAGGCGATCCGGATGATCGGAAGATCCTCGAAGCTGCCGCGGAGCCCCAGCGTCGCCCCCACGGTCAGGCCGAACGGATACACCGTCACGCCGGCCCCGTGGCCGCGCCGCTTGAACTCGAGCACGTCGATGAGGATCGCGCCGTCGCGGGTACGGTAGTCGAAGGCCTCGAACTGCGCCGCCGCCACCTCCTGGCCGACGAGATCCGCGACCGGATGCTCACCGAAATGAAGCGGCTGCGTGTAGAGCCAGTCGTAGCTCAGCGTGATGAACTGACGGCGCGGCTTCTGCACGGAATACGTCTGCGCGGAGGCAGGCCACGCGCCGGCGAGCACCGCAAGGGCCGAGAGGACGATGACAAGACGATGACGCATTTTTGATAAGCTCAGTCGAACACGTGGCGCCGGTTTGGCGAGTCCAGACCGGCTTCCGCCTCACGCGCACGACGCGCCTGGGGCCGGTCCGGCTGCGGCCGAGCCGTCTTGACTCCCGAAAACTTCCACCAATGAGTCAAGTTTTCGGGATCAAGACGGCGTTAGTCAACAATGCCACCTAGCGAGGCGGAGCCGCGTTGGTCTGATGCGCAGCCTCGCTAGCCGTCTTGACCGCCGAAAACCCATGCTCTTGAGTCAAGTTTCGGCGGGCAAGCGGCGAAACAGTAAACAATGCCATCTAGCGAGGCGGAGCCTGGACGGTCTGGGGCGCAGCCTCGCTAGACTTCAAGGGTAACGTACGCCGTGAGCGACCGCATCCTCGCCGCCGTGATGCCGGCCCCCGGGCGGCCTGTCGAGGTGCGCGAGTTCGCGCGTCCCGATCTGCCGGCCGGTTCCGCGCTGCTGCGGACCGCGCGCTCGGAGGTGTGCGGTACCGACGTCCATCTCTGGCATGGACGGCTGTCGGGCGTGCCGTATCCGATTATCCCCGGCCACGTCTCCGCGGGCACTCTGGAGGCGATTCGCGGACCGCTGCGCGGGCTCGACGGCGGCCCGCTTCGCGAAGGCGATCGTGCGGTCTTCTTCGACGTCCACCGGACCTGCGGGCGATGCCGGGCGTGCACGGTGCACCGCACGCCGACGCGGTGTCCCGCGCGCCGCGTGTACGGGATCACCGATCCGGCGTCAGAGGGCTTGTACGGAGGCTGGTCGCAGGCGATCTATCTCGAGCCTGGAGTCGGCATCGCGCGTCTCCCCGACCGTGTCACGTTCGATGACTACATCGGCGCCGGCTGCGGCCTGCTGACCGCCGTGCACATCCTCGAGCGAGCCGCGCTCCGCCCTGCCGACAGCGTGCTCGTCCAGGGCACCGGCGCCGTCGGCCTGAGCGCGATCGCGCTGGCGCGGCTCGGCGGCGCCTCGACGATCGTCGCGATCGGCGCGCCGGCCTCGCGGCTGGATCTGGCGCGCGCGATGGGCGCGGACTACGTCTACGATCTGGACGGCTCGACCGCCGCGGAGCGTCTCGAGGAGGTGCGCGCGCTGACGCACGGCGAAGGGGTCGACGTCGCGATCGAAGCGGCAGGCTCCGCTCGCGCGATCGAAGAAGGGCTGACGCTCGTGCGCGATGGCGGCCGGTACGTCGTGGCCGGCCACTACACCGACAACGGGCCGAGCTCCGTGAACGCGCATCAGCACATCAACCGGAAGCACCTCGAGATCCGCGGCTGCTGGGGCAGCGAGCCGGGGCATTTCCTGCGGGCGCTGAGCTTTCTCGAGCGCTACGCCGCCGACGTGCCGTGGCGGCGCATCGGCGGGCGGACGTATCCGCTGGATCGGTTGAACGACGCGCTCGCCGACGCCGAAGCGATGCGCATCACCAAGGCGCTCGTCGATCCGGGTCTCCTCGGGCAGCGGTCGGATGCGGTCACCTTTACAGGAGTTCAGGAGGTCAGGAGGCCAGGAGATTCATTGTCTTAAACCCAAAAACTCTCGAGTCTCCTGATCTCCTGATCTCCTGTTAAAAAGCCGCATGCGCCATACCAAGATCATCGCGACACTCGGGCCGGCCTCGCAGGCGCCGGACGTCCTCGAGGCCCTGCTCGCCGCCGGGGTCGACGTCTTCCGGCTGAACTTCTCGCACGGGACCCACGAGTCGCACGCGGAGATCTACCGCGCGGTCCGCGAGACGTCACGCCGCGCCGGGCGGTACGTCGCGATCCTGCAGGATCTGAGCGGCCCGAAGATCCGGACGGGACCGATCGCGGGCGGCGGCCCGTTACGCCTGCGCGAGGGAGAGGAGCTGCGCATCAGCCCGGGCGATCTGCCGGCCGAGAGCGGGCGGGTCTTCACGCCCTACGCCGAGCTGCTGCGCTCGGCACGGCCGGGGCGATCGCCTCTTCATCGACGACGGCCGCCTCGAGCTGCGGGTCATCGAGCACGGCGCCCGACGAGCTGATCACGGTCGTCGTGACGGGCGGCTGGCTCGGCGAGCACAAGGGCATCAACGCGCCCGGGGTCGCGCTCCCGGCATCCGCGGTGACCGCGAAAGACGAGGCCGATCTGCGGTTCGGGCTCTCGCTCGGCGTCGATCTCGTCGCGTTGAGCTTCGTGCAGACGGCCGACGACGTGCTCAAGGCCAGGGAAGTGATGGCCGAAGCCGGCGCGAGCGTCCCGCTCATCGCCAAGATCGAGCGCCCCGCGGCCGTGGAGAATCTCCCGGCGATTCTGAACGTCGCGCAGGGGGTGATGGTCGCCCGCGGGGATCTGGGGCTCGAGATGCCGCTCGAGCAATTGCCGCGCGTGCAGAAGCAGATCGTCCGGAGCGCGCGCGCCCTCGGCCGTCCCGTGATTCTCGCGACGCAGGTGCTCGAGTCCATGCGCGTCGATCCCCGCCCGACGCGCGCCGAGGTCAGCGACGCGGCCAACGCGGTCGACGAAGGAGCGGACGCCATCATGCTCGCCGGCGAGACGGCGGCCGGCGCGTATCCGGTCCGCGCGGTGCAGACCCTCGACGCGATCATTCGGGACGCCGAGTCCCTGCCGCCGGCCGAGCGCAGCGTGCTCGCGGTCGATCCGACCGGCAGCCGCGCACGGACGCGCGCTCTGCGAGGCGGCGCTGACCCTCGCCTCGGCCGGCGAGGCCGACGCGATCGTCGCGGTCACGCGCGAGGGCAAGACCGCGCGCCTGCTGTCGGCGCTGCGGCCCCGGGCGCCGATCTACGCGGCCACCGCGAGCGAGCGCGTCGCCGGGACCCTCGCGCTCTTCTGGGGGATCGCCACCATCGTCACGGAGGAGCGCGACATCGAACGGCTCGAAGCGATGCTCCTCCAGCGCGGGATTCTGCCGGCCGGGTCGGTCGTCGTGTTCGTCAACGTCAACGTCGACGTGACTCGCTGCGACGCCAATTTCGTCAACGTCCAGAAAATCGGATGAGGACCGCCGCCGGCCGGCCATGAGCCGCCTGTGGGCACTCGTCATCGACAACTCGCTGCTGCTCGTCGCGGGCACCGTGGCGGCGTTGTTCTGGGCGAACCTGGATCACGAGTCCTACGACCGGTTCGCGCACGCGCTGCATTTCGCCGTCAACGACGTCGGGATGGTGTTCTTCTTCGCGATGGCCGCAAAGGAGATTGCGGAGGCCACGGTCCCGGGCGGCGCGTTGTCGTCGCCGCGCGAAGCGGCCGTCCCGATGCTGGCCGCCGCGGGAGGCATGATCGGTCCCGCGGGGTTCTACGTGCTCGCAGGCGATGGTCCTGGGCCGTCCCGAGCTGATGCCGGGATGGGCCGTTCCGTGCGCGACCGACATCGCGTTCTCCTATCTCGCCGGCCGGCTGATCTTTCCGCGCACGCACCCGGCCATTCCGTTTCTCCTGCTGCTGGCGATCGCAGACGATGCGCTGGGGTTGATCCTGCTGGCGGTGTTCTACCCGAGCGCGCCGCTCTCGCCGGCCAGTTTCGCCGTGTTCATGACTCCCGCGCTCGGCGCCGCCTGGTGGTTGAAGCGCCGAGGCACGAGCAGCTTCTGGCCGTATGTGATCATCGGCGGCGGCCTGTCGTGGACCGCGCTGTTTCTTGGCGGCATCCACCCGGCGCTCGCGCTCGTCCCCATCATCCCGTTCATGCCTCACCAGGCGCGCGACCTGGGACTCTTCGACCGGCGTGAGCGCGGACTCGAGGACACGATGAACCGGTTTGCGCGCGCATGGAAGGTGCCCGTGCAGTTCATCCTGCTGCTGTTCGGGCTGGTGAACGCGGGCGTGACGTTCTCGAGCGTCGGCAGCGGATCCTGGGTCGTCCTGTCGTCGCTCGCGATCGGCAAGCCGATCGGGATTCTCGCGACGACGTTCCTGGCGGTGCGGATGGGACTGCGGGCGCCGGGTGGGCTCAGCTATCTCCACACCCTGGTGTTGGGGGTGGCGGCAGGCATCGGGTTCACCGTCGCGCTGTTCTTCGCGACCGCCGCGTTCCCGCCGGGGGCCGTCCTCGACGAAGTGAAGATGGGCGCGCTGCTCAGCTTTCTGGCGGCGCCGCTCGCCATCGTCGCTCGGAAGGGTCGTCGGGTTCGGCCGGTCACTGCAGTCCGAATCACTAATCGCGAATTCCGGAATCGTCGAATCGAGCCAGGAGATTCACAGGATTCAAGGATCAGTGATCGAGCTGTTCAGTCGGCTCTTCACACCTGCGCTTCCACGTACTCCTTGAGCGCGACCATCGACATGCGCCAGCCGCGCTCGATGACGCTGTAGTACCGCCGCCACCGTGTGCCGTCCTCGAAGCCGCTCTGCCGGACGCGCAGCCGGCACGCCGGTCCGTCCATCTCGCAGTTGACCTGCAGCGACATCGGGCCCACCGGATCGCCATCGGGAGGGATCCACCACGCGTCGGCGACGAAGAGCTCGCGCCCCGGCTTGTAGTCCACGACGATTCCATAGAAGACGCCGCCGAGGCGGCCCAGGACCTCGTCCGCGTCGGAGGTGGGATCCCATTCGACGGCGTAGATACCGAGCGGGCGCGCGGTGGTGACGGATCGGGCCGCCTGCCACCACGCCGTCAGCGCGACGGGATCGAAGAACGCGCCGAGCACGCGGGTGGGCGCGGAGGTGATCAGGATCGAGTGATCGAACGACGCGGGCGCCGGATCGGATGACACGGGCGGCATGCTACCGGCTACCCGGCGGGGAGTAAAGCGGCTATGCTCTGGGGGCATGGACGCGCTGCCCGCCGCTGAGGACCGACCAGGGCCCGCCGCAGCCCGACGAGAGCTGGGATCACCATTATCGCGACGAACGGGACGCCGCCTACCTCTATCGCACGCTGGCCGAGGTCGAGAAGACGGCGGAGCTCAAGCAGCTCTTCGCCAAGCTCGCCGTCGTCGAGGATCGCCATAGCGAGCGCTGGGAAGAATTGTTCCGTGCGAGCGGCCGGCCGCTGCCGCAGTACTCGACGGCCCGGCGCACGCGCCTGCTGGGGTGGGCCGCCAGGCATTTCGGGACGTCGCTGGTGCTGCCGATGATGCTGGCCGAGGAAGGCCGCGAGGTCCAGGCCTACCTCGGGCTGGCGCGCCACTCGGGCAACCGGCAGATCCACAAAGCGGCGGTGGACATCGCGTCGGACTCGGCGGTGCACGCACGCGAGCTCTCCGAAGCGATGGGCCGCGAGGGGGAGCCGTGGCACGTCGGCGGCTCGGGCGGCTACCTGCGCAGCGTCGTGTACGGGTTCAACGACGGGCTGACCGCGAACTTCGGGCTGGTGGCCGGCATCATCGGCGCATCGGTCGCGCCGCACATCGTGATCATCAGCGGCGTCGCCGGCGCGCTGGCCGACGCGCTGTCGATGGGATCGAGCGGGTACCTGGCGGCGAAGAGCGAAGCGGAAGTGCAGGCGCATCAGATCGACATGGAGCGGCACGAGATGCGGCTCATGCCCGATCTGGAAGAAGACGAGCTCGCGGTGATCTACGAAGCGAAGGGGCTGACGCCGGCGCGCGCGCGCGAGACCGCGCGCGCCATGATGCAGGATCCGACGCAGGCGCTCGAGGCGATGGTCCGCGAGGAGCTGAACATCCATCCCGCGGAGCTCGCCCCGCTCAAGGACGGCGTCATCACCGGCACGGCGACGGCCGTCGGCGCCTTCATCCCGATCGTGCCGTTCCTGGTGTTCGAGCACGGGGCCGCGGTGTGGGTCTCGCTCGTGATTAGCATGCTCGCGCACTTCGCGATCGGCGCCGCGCGCAGCCTGTTCACCGGCCGCAGCGTGTGGGCGAGCGGACGCGACATGTTCGTGGTGGGCTTCGGCGTCGCGGCCGTGGGTACCTGATCGGGGAATGGATCACGCGGCTGCTGTAGACGGACGTCTCAGGTCTCGGGTCTTTGGTCTCAGGTGTCTTTGCTCTCCGGGCTCTGGTCTTGGGCTGACCAGAGACTAGTGTTTCGTCCCATAAATCCTGTTAGCACCGAGGGCGGCGATGCGCCCGCAGGGCAAGGCGCGACCCGAGAATACTGGCGTATTTGAGGGCGGAGCAACGCAGCCATGCGGGATGCAGCGCCGGCCGAATGCAACAGGATTTATGGGACGAGACACTAGAGACCTGAGACTTGAGACCCGAGCCCTCAGGGTGCCGTGGTCTTCCGCAGCGTCTGCACGTACGCCACGACGGCCCAGACCTGCTCCTTGGTGAGCTCGTCTTTCTGGGCGGGCATCTTCGGTTTCCGGCGGCCGTTCCAGATCTTGTAGAAGACGACCCCGTCGGCGTTGCGCTCGGCCCGTTTCGCGTCGGTCAGATCCATGTTGTCCGCGTCAGGATCCGCGTCCGGACCGTCGCCGCGGCCCGCGGGACCGTGACATTTCTGACAGGTCTCCTTGAAGACCGACTTGCCGGTCGCAATCAGCTTCGCGTCGACCGTGAGCGGGTTCTTCGTTTCCGCCGCATCGGGCGGCAACTGCCAGCCGCTGGCCGACGGCTGCGCGGCCGGCTTGGCCTGGCCGTAGGCCTGAGATGGCCGCCACTCCGCGACGCTCATCACCGCCGCGACGAGCACGACACCGAGGGTTCCAAACGATCGCGCGATCATCCCGGTCACTCCTTCGAAACGGGCCCTGACCCCCTGAGCCGTTCAGCCGTGGGCCCTGGAGAAGATGATACAGTTTTTCGGTGACCATCGACCATCCCCTCGCCTAC
The DNA here is from genome assembly GCA_963820645.1 of uncultured Acidobacteriota bacterium. Taxonomy (GTDB): domain Bacteria; phylum Acidobacteriota; class Vicinamibacteria; order Vicinamibacterales; family 2-12-FULL-66-21; genus JALZOC01. The sequence goes on from CAWGAS010000001.1 coordinate 92,186, forward strand.
GAAGACGACGAGTTCCTGCACAGTACGGATGCGCGTCCGATTCGCATCCTGGCGGAATACCTGGATCCGCTGCGGCGGTTCAGGTCGCACAACATCCAGGATACGGTCGTGTTCTTCGGGTCGTGCAGGCGAGCGGAAATGTGGTATTCGGGGAGCCCAGAATTTTTCAATACGAAGTGCTCGACAGTGACGTGGCCGGTGAATGGCAATATGAAATCACGACAGCGGAGGAGTTTGACGCATTTAAAGAAGTATTTGCTCCATTGAGCGCCGAACTTGATGAAACTTCATTTGACGATATTACAGGAAGTATTACAGCGGAATTTGAATATGGAGAAATGAAATTCATCGTTGAGCTGAAAGAGGAGGAAGAGGTGACGGTGTGCGAGGATGGACAGGAAGAGACATCGACTGAAAATAAAGTGATTGTCACGCACGACATAGACGAGGCCCTGTTCCTGTCTGATCGCGTGGTGATGATGACCAACGGCCCGGCGGCCCGGGTCGGCGGACCGTCGACGTCCCGTTCCCGCGCCCGCGATCGGGCCGCGGTCCTGGAACATCCCGACTCTTCCGCTCCGCGAGCAACTGCTTCTGTTCCTGGAAGCTCAGGATCGCCGGTCCGCACCTGACCAGGGGGAAGCCGCTTCCTCCCCAGCCGAAGCCGCCGTCCCCGTCGTCCCGATCCCCGAACCGCACGCGATCGCTTCGGTCGCGGTCGCGCTGGGCGGGAAGTGGGCGGTATCCACGTCCAGCTCCGAAGAAGGCGTTGGCAGTAGAAACGGGACACCGCGGACGGCTAGTTGAACGAGAGCGGTAGTGACGCACTCTTGTTGTTTGATGCAGAAGAACAGGAGATAGAGGTCGACAAACCCGCGGATCGTCGCGGCCTCCGCACGGACAGGAAATCGCAGGCCCAAAGTGTCGACGCGTGCCGAGCTACGAAGTCGCTCCAGGTGCCTTACCGTGCTTGGGAGCCAGGTCGAAGCCGACCTCGAAGGATGTTGGCGACGGTCGTTTTGCTGATCGTGCGGAAGGTGCGCGAATTCGCTCCGCCCGGCTTCTCCAAGCTCTATGCACCGGTCGATGTGACCGAAGCGCGCAAGGCGCGGGGGTAGCGCCAGGGGAATTCGCTTTTGTAGGCATCCGGTGCGTAGTGACGTGGGGTGGCCGGTTTCCGGTCGCGACTCGCTCTCCGTCGGCATATGCTGGGCGACATGGCCGATGTCACGCAGATCCTGTTCGCCATCGAGGCCGGAGACGCGAGGGCCGCGGCCGAGTTACTTCCTCTCGTCTACGACGAACTTCGCAAGCTCGCGGCTGCCCGGCTGGCCGAGGAGAAGCCGGGACAGACGCTCGAGGCCACCGGCCTGGTCCATGAGGCTTACCTGCGACTTGTCGGCGACGGACAGCCCCGGAATTGGGACGGCCGGGGCCACTTCTTCGCCGCGGCCGCCGAGGCCATGCGCCGCATCCTCATCGACAACGCCCGACGCAAAGGACGCGCGAAGCGCGGCGGCGCCTGCAAACGCGTGGACCTGGACGATGCCGACCTGATGTCTCTCGCCGCCCCGGATGAGTTGTTGCTAATCGACGAGGCAATCACCAAGCTCGCGCAAGAGGACGCAAAAGCCGCTCAACTCGTCAGCCTGCGATACTTCGCGGGGCTGTCCGTCGAGGAGGCCGCTGAAATGAGCGGCCTGTCTCGCTCGACCGCCTACGATCACTGGTCGTACGCGCGGGCCTGGCTGCATCACGAACTGTACGGCCGCTAGACTCCCGCGAACGACGAAAAGAATTTCACTTCTTCGCCGGACAATTGCCGGCCTGATGGCGCATTGAAGGGCGAGGTGTTCCCACGCGGGTGGACTATGAATGCGAGCCCCAACAAGGCGCGGGACGTCTTCGTTGCCGCCGTCAAGCTGGCACCGGAGCTTTGGGACGCTTACTTGATCGAAGCGTGTGGCGGCGACGAGGCCCTGCATGACCGGGTGCGGAACCTGATGGCAGCACACCGAGCGGCTGGCAGCTTTCTCGAACCCGCCGCTGCCGGCCTGGCCGTCACGAATGATGAATCCCCGTCCGAGCGGCCCGGCACTGTCGTCGGCCCGTACAAGCTGCTGGAGCAGATCGGCGAGGGCGGATTCGGGGTGGTCTTCATGGCCGAGCAGACCCGACCCGGTCCGCCGGCTGGTGGCCCTGAAGGTGCTCAAGCCGGGCATGGACACGCAGCAGGTGGTGGCCCGCTTCGAGGCCGAGCGGCAGGCCCTGGCCCTCATGGACCACCCGAACATCGCCCAGGTCTTCGACGGCGGGGACGACTCCGGCCGGCCGCCCGTACTTCGTGATGGAGCTGGTCCGGGGCATCCCGATCACCGACTTCTGCGACCAGAACCACTTGCCCGTCGCGGACCGGCTCGAGCTGTTCGTGTCCGGTCTGCCAGGCGGTCCAGCACGCCCACCAGAAGGGGGTCATCCACCGCGACCTGAAGCCGACCAACGTGCTGGTGACCATGCACGACACCGCCCCGGTGGCCAAGGTGATCGACTTCGGGATCGCCAAGGCCACTCGGCCAGCGGCTGACCGACAAGACGCTGTTCACCGAGCTTCGCCCAGATGGTCGGCACGCCGCTGTACATGAGCGCCCGAGCAGGCCCAGATGAGCGGGCTGGACGTGGACACCCGGACCGACGTGTACGCTCTCGGCGTCCTCCTGTACGAGCTGCTGACCGGGCACGACCCCGTTCGACAAGGAGCGGTTGGCGACGGCCGCGTACGACGAGATCCGGCGGATCATCCGGGAGGAGGAGCCGCCCAAGCCGAGCACCCGGCTGAGCACGCTCGGGCCGGCGGCGGCCGCCACGGTGTCCGCCGGCCGGGACAGCGACCCGCGGCGGCTGAGCCAGCTGGTCCGGGGAGAGCTGGACTGGATCGTGATGAAGGCGCTGGAGAAGGACCGCACCCGCCGGTACGAGTCGGCCGGGGCCCTGGCCGCGGACGTTCAGCGGTACCTGCGCGACGAGCCGGTGCAGGCGTGCCCGCCGACGGCGGCCTACCGGTTCCGCAAGTTCGCCCGGCGGAACAAGCGGGCCCTGGTGACGGCGGCCCTGGGCGGTCTGATGCTGCTCGGCGCCCTCGGGGTGGCGGCCGGGAGCATCGGCTGGGCGGCCCGCGACCGGGCGGCCCGGCAGCGGCGCGTGGACCAGGAGGCCGGCCGGGCCCTGGACGAGGCCGAATCGTGGTACGCGCGCGACAACCTGCCGGAGGCACTGGCCGCGGTCAAGCGCGCCGAGGCATTGCTCGCGGGCGGGACGGGGGGCGAGGAACTCCGACGGCGCGTTCGTCAATGGCAGGTGGATCTGAAGATGGTTGCGCGCCTGGAGGAAATCCGCCTGGCCCAGACGACGATGAAAGATGATTTCTACGATCACTCCAGTGCGGACCCGGCCTACCTGGCCGCGTTCCGGGAGTATGGGATCGACGTGACGGCACTTGCGCCCGCCGAAGTCGCCGAGCGGATCCGGGCCGCGTCCATCCGTGAGGCACTCGTCGCAGCCGTCGATGACTGGGCTTGGATCAAGCCGCAAGCCGACGTCACCGGTCGCGAGCGATTGCTAGCCATCGGGCGACTGGCGGACCCGAACGAGTGGCGCGATCACTTTCGCAATCTCGCTTTGCACAAGGGCCCGAAGGCCCTGGAAGAATTGTCGGATCGACCGGAAGTAGCGGGGCTGACGTCGCCCTACGCCGTACTGCTCGGGCGTGCGTTGAAAAATGCGGGTGCCGGCCCGAAGGCGCTGGCTGTACTGTCCGCGGCTCAGGCGCGCCGTCCCGGCGACTTTTGGCTGAACTTCGAGCTGGGCAGCACGTTGCTCTGGTTCAATAACCCGCCCAGGCCAGCGGACGCCGCGGCCTATTTCCGGGCCGCCCTGGTGGTTCGACCCGACGATCCGACGGTTCATTGCAACTTGGGCTGGGCCCTGGCGGCCATCCCGGATCATCTGGATGACGGAATGGCGGCCTATCGCAAGGCGATCGAGCTCAAACCGGACTACGCCGACGCCCACAACGCCTTGGGCCTTGCTTACGGGAAGAAAGGAGCCTGGGACGAGGCGATCAAGCTCTACCAACAAGCTCTTCAGTTGGGCTCCAAATGGGCCCATGTCCGCGTCAACCTGGGCGTTGCCTACTTCAAGACGCGTCAGTGGGACAAGGCCATCGCCGCGCTGACCGAGGGAATCGGGCTGAACCCGCTCAATCCCGATGCCCATGTCCAGCTCGGCAACGCTCTTCGTGAAAAGGGCCGAGTGGACGAGGCCATCGCCGCGTATCGCCAAGCCATTCGGGTCGAGCCGGAGCACGCCGACGCCTACAACGCCCTCGGCGCGACGTACGGCATGAAGAGGCAAGACTGGGCCAAGGCGATCACCCTGTATCAGAAATCGATTAGGCTGAATCCGAATGCGGCAAATGTCCATTACAACCTTGGCGTGGCCTACTTCAAGACGCGTCAGTGGGACAAGGCCATCGCCGCGCTGACCGAAGCCATCCGCCTGCGGGCGAATTACCCCCCGGCGCATTACTACCTCGCTCAGACCAACGCGCAAATGGGTCGCTGGGCTGACGCCGTGGCCGCTTACGAAACGTCGTTGAAGGAGCCGAAATACGGCGAGGCGCTCAACGGCCTGGCTTGGCTCCTAGCCACCTGCCCGGATCCGCGCTGGCACGACGGCCCGCGCGCCGTCGAACTCGCCGAGCAGGCTCGGAACATCGCGCCGACAAGGGCGACCTATTGGACCACGTTGGGTGCCGCACATTACCGGGCCGGCGCCTGGAAGAAGGCCGTTGACGCTCTGGACGTGGCCGCGGTGCTGCGCCTCGGAGGCGATGGCTTTGACTTGTTCTTACTGGCCATGGCCCACTGGAAACTCGGACACAAAGACCAGGCCCGCGAGTACTACGACCGGGCCGTGCAGTGGACGGAAAAAAACCGGGCGGACGACGACGAGCATCGCCGGTTCCGCGCTCAAGCGGCAGACGTGCTGGGGATTGAGAAGAAGAAAGGATGACGAGCGAAAGCGGCCGGTGGGGATCTTGCCGACAAGCGAAGCCCCCATCGGCCCGGCACCGCCCGGGCGGCTCGGTCTGCGCACCGGAGCGATGTCCGTTTCATTCTATCGCAGACCTATTGAGGTTGTCATGAAACGTCGCAAACGGTTATTCGTCGAGCAGTCGGAGGCGCGGACCACGCCGAGTGCAGTAGCCACGAACGATCTCTTCCTGCCGCCGGGGATGACGAAGTTCTTCGCCGAGTCGAGCGAGGCGCCGCCGCCGGTCCAGGCGGACCGGGACGGCTCGGTGGCATTCGCGCCGCCGGGGATGACGAGGTTCTTCGGCGAGTCGAGCGAGGCGCCGCCGCCGGTCCAGGTGGACCGGGAGGGCTTCGACATCTTCTTGCCGCCAGGGGTGATAAAGGGCTTCAACCCGCAGCCCGACCCGCCCGGCCTGCCGGGGTTCATCGCCTCGGCGAACGAGTAACCCACGTGTCGGCCGCCGTCGAAATGCGGAGTGGCGCCTTGCGGAGACTGCCGGAAGGGCGGGGCCGCACTCCGCAAATCGACGCCGGCGGACCACTCGATCAATGCACGCAATAAGGGAAGTATTCGTCTGTAGAATCCATTAGGGCAGATGCGCGATGGCAACCTATTCGTTCGGGCCCATCAACGGGGCCGTACACGTCTGGAACGTCGAGCGGCTCTGGCAACTCGCCAGCGAGCTGCCCGAGAAAACCGTGCCGGTCAACAGTATCCGGTCGCTTGATGACGTCCAATGGTTTGGGGGCCTGAACGGCTTTGGGGGCCTGACCGGCCTGGAGCCGACTTGCCGAAGAGTTGCGGAGCACGCCAAGCGCATTTGCGCAGCCCAATTCGACCGGCCCATTATCCTCTCGGCCACGGGCCATGTCATGGACGGACGCACCGTCTCGCCAAGGCTTGGATGCTTGGGTTGGAAGAAATCCAGGCGGTCCAATTTGCTCAAGACCCGGCGCCTGATGAGATCCGGCCTTTGCCCGCCGCGTTCCAGCAAGCCTGCAGGCCGCCCGAAGCGCGGCCAGCAGACACGGGACGGCCCGTAGACTACACGAAATATGGCGAGGGGCTGCAGGCCTACTACGACCACCCGGGCAACCCGGTCCATCAAAACGGGGCGGCGAAAATGGCCCGCGAGTTTGACGAGCAGGTTGCCCAGAGCGGTCACTGGCGTGGGGAGGTGGTGAGTCGCCCTGCGGCGGGCCCTGCGGGGCCGTCGAGTCCTCGAAGTCGCCTGCGGGACGGGGGTGTGGACTCGGTACCTCGTGGACGTCGCCGATCATGTGCTGGCCACCGATGCCTCCACGAACATGTTGGCTCGAGCGAAGAAACTGGCCAGGGCAGGAAAGCGACTCCCCGCGGGGCGGATGCGGTTCCTTCAGCTCGATGCCTACGAGCTTGCCAATGCTCCGGGGAAGTTCAATGGTGCGCTGGCGATGAACTGGTTTGAGCACGTTCCCCGGGCAGTTCACGAGGAGTTTCTGAATGCCCTGCACAACAAGCTGGGGAGCGGCGCTCGGGTATTCATCGGCATGGTTCATCTGCGTGACGAATCGCGGGCGCAGCTTTTCACGAAGCCGGGGGGGCGGACTTATACGGCGTGCGCCAACGCCCAGACGGTTCGCAGTATGAAATCATCGATAACGTCCTCGGGGAAGAAGAACTCCGTCGGATCTTCGCACCGAGGTCGAAAAGGCTGAAGGTGACATCGGGTCAAGCTTACTATTGGGTCACCTACGAAACGGCCTGACAGGCAGCAGGTAGCCGTCCGGATCGACGGCGGCGACGACTACGACATCGCCCACGTGCGCCGCATCTTGCTGCCGTTCGTCTTCAACTGCGAGGCGATCTTCGTCCTGGGCTAGGTCCGTTTCGAAGGGGCCCGGAAGACGCGGCCGGTGAGGTCTTACCGCCAAGCAAGCCCCTCACCGGCCTTACCCCACCAGCGCCCCGATCGGCTTGCCGGTACAGAGCGTGTACGGCTTGTCCTGGCCGCCGCGAAGTTCGAGGTCGAGGGGGATGCCGAGGACGGTGTAGATGGTGGCGGCCACGTCCTCGGGGGTGACGGGGTTATTGCTGCGGTGGGCGGCGAACTTCTCAGAGGAGCAGTAGATCACCCCGGGAATGCCAGCGCCGGCAAAGAGGACCGTGTAGCAGTACGGCCAGTGGTAGCTGAGCACTCGGTCCTTGCCCGCTTGCCCTGGTTCGTTTCCGTGGGACCTAGCAGATCGAGATGGATCCGCGAGAAGTCGTTCCGCACTTCCCACATGGCGAGGGCCAGTTCGGCATCCACCGGTGACCCGTATGCTTTACGGCCACTAGCACCTCTTCGGGTACTTGTGGTGAGTACCGGGCTGGAGCTAGCGCGCGTCGGTCCGCCACCCCGCGGTCGATGTGACCGAGGCGCGCAAGACAGGATCGAAGTTCGTCTTCTGGGCCACGCATTACGGATCCAGACCGCCCTAAAGTCCTTAGTCGCGCACCGGAAGGAGAGGTGCGAGGGGCATGATCGCACCTCGTCGCCTGAGTGAGGATCGTTCATTAGGCAATCGCACCCGCGTGCTCCGGCTCATCGCGCGGGCTTCCGGGCAAACGCCTCGACATCTCCGGCGGCCTTGGTGGGCTTCCCTGGTTTTCCCAGGAAGCCAAGGTCCTTGAACCAGTCGACGTAGCGATCGGTCCAGGTGCCAAACGGAATGCCCCCGCGGGCCGTCAGCCCGCCCCCGTGGCCGCCGTTCCCGTAGATATGCATCTCGAGATTGGGGACCCCGGCCTTGAGCATGGCGGTGAAATAGTCATTCGCCCAAAGTGCGTGAACCCGGTCGCCGGAGCCTGCGGAGGCGATGAAACTGGGCGGGACGTTGCGCGGGATCCGCGTTGCCGGATCACGCGTGAAGGGTGTGGGGCCTGGGTAGATCACGCCGACGAAATCGGGCCGCGCCGAGACCTTCGCCAGAGGATCGGCAGGATCGCTTGAGTTGCGCCCGAACTCGTCAAAAAAGAGGGCGGTCGGCGCGGCGAGTTCGGCGCCGGCGGAGAACCCCATCATCCCGATCTTTGCGGGATCCAGCTTCCATTCCGCCGCGTGAGCGCGCACCAGGCGGATGGCCTGGAATGCGTCGCTCACGGCGTCGGTCTTGGGGTCGTAGCCGTCGACGCGCAGACGGTTCCGCAGGATGATGGTCGAAACTCCATGCCTCTTAAAGAAGGGCACGAAGTCGCCTCCTTCAGGCCCAACCCACAGGATTTGGTGGCCACCACCGGGCGCGACGATCACGGCCGCGCCAGTGTTCTTCGTCTCGTCGCCGACCAGGTGCACCTCGATCGACGGGTTGTGAATGTTGAGGACGCTCCTTGTCTTGTCCGATTTCTCCTTGAGCGTTGTGTTGTAGCGCTCGAGCTTCGTGGATTCGTTCTTTTTTCAAGCGCGGCGAGTCCGCAGGGTAGAGCGACAGCACCACACCCCCGGACACAATGGGCTCGGGGACGAAGGGCTTGGCCGTGATGTCGGGCTGCGCCGGGGCCGACTGGCACAAGGCAGACAGCAGGAACAGCATACCGATTGGGGGCGTCATGGTTCGTTCTCCCTGTGGCGGGCTGATCGCGAGGTAGCTCACGCCGAGGAACCAGGATCGGCATTTGCCAAGAACTGGGTACTGTCGAGCGCTTGCACGGTCGGCCTAGACCTGACGTCGGGCGGTGTCTTGAAGTCACTCGTGGGCATGATATGCCGTTGACGGAAGTCATCCAACCGGCTGCGCATCGGCTCGGTGACGCAAATCGTTCGCTGTGCTCAGCTCCGTTCGTCTGGCACACGTCGGTCCGACCTGCCGCGGGCGATGTGACCGAAGCGCGCAACGGCGGACATGCCGAGAGCTGGCGCTGTGAGGAGGGCCGGCGCGAGTCGGTAAACTCCGCGGCGTATTGGACATCTCCGACTTCAGGAGAACGGCCTGTAGACGGTCGCGCTGGTGAACGAACTTCATGATTCGATCGGACGGGCGGATCGTCATCTTGGGTACGCTGGGGTCGGGATGTAAGGTTTGCGTACGTGACGGCGGGCGTTATTGTGCTGGTTCCGAGACCGTCACGCCGCCCCGTCACCGGCCACCAGGGCGGGCCGGACGTCATGTCTTCCCGCCCGGTTCGGGGGTGGCCGCGATCGGCTTCGCCGGTCGGCGGCGGCCGGGGCCGGGTCGGCCGGCGGCTTGACGCGGAACAGCAGCACGTAGAGGGCCGGCAGGGTCACCAGGGTCAGGACCGTCGCCACCGCCAGCCCGCCCATGATGGCGATCGCCATCGGCCCCCAGAACACGCTGTGGGTCAGCGGGATCATCGCCAGGATCGCCGCCGCGGACGTCAGCACCACCGGCCGGGCCCGCCGCACCGTCGCGCCGATGACCGCCTCCCACGGGTCCGCCCCGGCCTCCAGGTCGTGGTCGATCTGGTCCACCAGGATGACCGAGTTCCGCATGTCCATCCCGACCAGGGAGAGCACCCCGAGCAGGGCCACGAACCCGAACGGGGCGTCGAACACCGAGCAGGGCGGCCGTCACCCCGATCAGCACCCGCGGGGAGATCACGAACACCAGGAGCGCCTTGCGGAAGTCCTGCACCTGCACCATCAGCAGGGTGAGCATGGCCAGGACCATCACCGGGAGCACCGCGAACAGCGACACGTTCGCCTTGCCGCTCTCCTCGGCCGACCCGCCCGTCTCGATCCGGTAGCCCGGCGGCAGGCGGTCGCGGATCGGCTGGAGCTGAGGCAGGAGGTCGGCCGTCACGTCCGGCGGCTGCACCCCGTCGGCCACGTCGGCCCGGACGATGACCGTCGGCTCGCGGTTCCACCGCCGCAGGATCGGGGGCTCCTGGGAGACCGACGCGGTCGCGACCTGCGCCAGCGGGACCGGAGCCCCGGACCGCGACGGCAGGTTGACGTCCGGCAGGCTGCCGAGGTCCAGCCGCTCGGCCGGCACGGCGCGGGCGACCACGTCGATCAGCTCCGTGCCCTCGCGGTACTGCGTCACCGTCACGCCGGTCAGCAGCGACTGGAGCGTCTCGGACACGTCCTGCGGCGTCAGCCCCAGCGCCCGCGCCCGGTCCTGGTCCACCTTCAGCCGCACCGACCGGACCGTCTCGCCCCAGTCGATCTCGGTGTCCCGGGTGTGCGGGTGCCGGCGGACGACGTCGCGGATCTCGTCGGCGATCTTGCGGGCGGTGTGCGGGTCCGGGCCGACCACCCGGAACTGCACCGGGAACCCCACGGGCGGCCCCATGTCCAGCCGCGACACCCGGCCGCGGGCGTTCGGGAACTCCTTCCCCTCGGCGAACACGCCGCGCAACTTCGTCACCACCCGCTCCCGGGCCTCCGTGTCGCGGGTCACGATCACCACCTTCGCGAAGCTCGGGTCCGGCAGGTCGGGGTTGAGCGACAGGTAGAACCGCGGCGACCCGGCCCCGGTGTACGACGAGAACGACTTCACGTCCGGGTCGTCCTTGAGCAGGGCTTCGACCTTCGCCACTTCACCCTCGGTCGCGCGGAACGACGACCCCTCGGGCAGTTGCAGATCGACGAGCAGTTCCGGCCGCGCGGACTGCGGGAAGAACTGCTTCTTCACGTGCCCGAACCCGACGACCGCCGCGGCGAGCAGCGCCACGGTGACCGCGGTCACCGCCCACGGCCGCCGGACGCAGGCGGTGATCCCCTTCCGCAACACCCGGTAGAACCGCGACTGGTACGGGTCGTGTTGGTGCCCGTCGGCGTGCGGCTTGAAGTCCGGGAGCAGCTTCACCCCGAGGTACGGCGTGAACACCACGGCCACCACCCACGAGACGATCAGCGCCAGCCCGACCACCCAGAAGATGTTGCCGGCGTACTCGCCGGAGGCGGACTGCGCGAACCCGACCGGCAGGAACCCGGCGGCCGTGATGAGCGTGCCGGTGAGCATCGGCTTGGCCGTGCTCGTCCACGCGAACGTGGCCGCCCGCACCCGGTCCCACCCCTCCTCCATCTTCACCACCATCATCTCGGCCGTGATGATGGCGTCGTCCACGAGGAGCCCCAGCGCGATGATCAGCGCCCCGAGGGTGATGCGGTCCAGGTTGATCCCGGCGGCCTTCATCACCACGAAGCAGATCGCCAGCACCAGCGGCACGCTCAGGGCGACGACCACACCCGTCCGCACGCCCAGCGTCACGAAGCTGACCGCCAGCACGATGGCCAGGGCCTCGACGAACGACCTGACGAACTCGCTGACGGACTCGTCCACCACCTTGCGGCTGGAACGCGGCCTCGTGCATCTCCGCGCCGGCCGGCAGGTCGGCCTTGATCTTCTCCGACTCGGCCCGCAGCGCCTGGCCGAGGTCGATCACGTTCCCGCCCGGGGCCATCGCCACCGACAGCCCGACCGCCGGCTTGCCGTTGTGCCGGACGGTGAACTCCGGCGGGTCCTCGTACCCGCGCCGCACCTCGGCCACGTCGCCGAGCCGGAACAGCTTCCCGCCCGCCTCGACCGGCACGTCCCGCACGCGGGCCGCCGCGTCCAGCGCCCCGTCGACGCGGACGAACACCCGGTCGTGGGCGGTGTCCACGCTCCCGGCCGGGGCGACCGCGTTCTGCTTGGCGAGGCTGTCGAACAGTTGCCGCGGGGTGACGCCCGAGGGTGGCGAGCTTGGCGTGCGAGAACTCGACGAACACCTTCTCCGGCCGGTCGCCGACGAGCACCACCTTGCGACACGCCCGGGAGCCGCAGGAACCGGTGCCGGGCGTCCTCCGCCAGCCGCTTGAGGTCCGCCGGGGTGAGCCCGTCGCCGGTGAAGTAGTAGACGCCGCTGTACACGTCGCCGTACTCGTCGTCGGCCTGCGGGCCGATCACGCCGTCGGGCAGCGTCGGCTTGATGTCGTTGATCTTCTTGCGGGCCTGGTACCAGAGGTCCGCCACCTCGCCCGGCGGGGTGTCGTCGCGGAGCTTGAGCTGGATCGCCGCGAACCCGGGCCGGGTGTACGTCTCGACCCGGTCGACGTGCGGCAGCTCCTGCAGCTTCTTCTCGACCCGCTCGGCCACCTGGTCCTGCATCTCGGCCGCGGTTGCCCCGGGCCACCGGGCGGTGAACACCATCACCTTGATCGTGAACGACGGGTCCTCGGCGCGGCCGAGCTTGACGTAGGCGTACGCCCCGGCGCCCGCGCACGCGAGGATCAGGAACAGCACCAACTGGCGGTGCGAGACCGCCCAGGCGGACGGGTTGAAGCCGTTCATCACTTGCCCTCCACCGGGCGGACCACGAGGCCGGCGTGCAGCCGGTTCACACCGGCCCGCACCACCCGCTCGCCGCCGCGCAGCCCTTCGGAAATGACCACCTCGTCCTGCCCGTACCGCGCGACCGTGACCGGCGTGAGCGTCAGCTTCCCGCCCTCCCCAGCGACCCACACCGAGCCCTGCGACCCCTGGCGCACCAGGGCCGACGCCGGGAGCACGAACGCCGGCCCGCCGGACCCGGCGGTCAGGCGGACGGTCGCGGTCATCCCGAGTTCCACCCCGGGGACGTCGTCCGCGATCGAGAACCGGGCCTGGTAGGTGCGGGTGGTCGGGTCGGCGACCGGCGACAGTTCGCGCAGCTTGACGGGGTACGTGGCCGCGCCGGCCGACCACAGGCTGACCGCGGCGGTTCCGCTCTTGGCGAGGTCGAGCCGGTGCTCGGGGATGCTGACCACCGCCTCGCGGTGGCCGGCCCGGGCGACGCGGGCGACCGTCTGCCCGGCGGTCACCACCTGCCCGGCCTCGACCGGCACGCGCGGTCACCAGCCCGTCGGCGTCGGCGGCGAGGGTGCAGTACGCCAGCCGGTTGTTGGCCAGTTCCAGCTCCCGCTTCGCCTTGGTGACGCGGTCGCGGGCGGAGTCGTCCGCGGCCCGCCGGGCGTCCAGTTCGGAGGTGCTGACGACCCCGGCCGCGACCGCCCGCTCGACCCGGGCCAGCTCGGCCGCCGCGTTGCGGGCCTCGGCCTCGGCCACTCCCAGCTCGGCCGCCGCCGACTTCGCCGCCAGCTCGTAGTCGGCCGGGTCGAGCGTCGGCGATCGTCTGGCCGGCCTTGACCCGCTGCCCGACCTCGACGAACCGGGCGGTCACCTTGCCGGGCACGCGGAACCCGAGGTCGGCCTCGTACCGGGCCCGGACGACGCCGGTGTACGAGTGGGTCGCCGTCGCCTCGGTCGGGGTGACCGTGAGGACGGCGACCGGGTGAACGTCGGCCGGCTTCGCGGCCGGTGCCTTCTGGCACCCGGCGACGGCCGGCACCACCGCGAGCAGGGACAAAAGGGTAGCGCGGACACCCATGGGGGTCTCCTTCGGGTCGGGGAATCGTTCGAGAGGTCGGGGTCAGTCGGGGGCGGTCAGCCCCCGCAGGGTGACGTCGATCAGCCGGTGAGCGGTTTCTTCGACCGGTCGCCAGTTGAACCACGGCTCGCGGCCGAGGCGGACGGCCGCCGGCGGCCGCCCTCCGGGCCAAGCCCTCTTCCGCAGATGGGCGAGGGCCTCGTCACCTTGTGCGACTTCTTGCGCAGAAGCAGGACCGTCTCGCTGTCCAGGCCGATCTTGACGATGTCCGGTCGGAACAGCAGGGCGAAGGTCCAGTCGATCACGATCCGCAGCCGCCGGCACCAGCCGGGCATCTGCAGCAGGTAGTAGGTGCGGCGGACGAACCACGCGGGGAACCCGCGCACCCGCACCTTGAGGAGCTGGCCGAACCCCTTGCCGTGGCCCAGCGAACCCATCATCCCCAGGGTGTGGTAGACGAACGGCTCGGGGCGGCCGGCCGTCGAGCACGCCGGCGATGTTCCGGGCGAGCACCCGGGCCTCACGCAGGGCGTGCTGCGCGAGGCTGGGGTAAGGCTTGCCGTCCGGGGCCGGGATCGCCGCGCAATCGCCGAGCGCCCACACCTCCGGGTGGCTCGTGGCACCGCATGGTCCCCTCGACCACGATGCGCCCGCGCCGGTCCTTCTCCACGGGCAGCTCAGCCACCACCGGGCTGGGGACGACCCCCGCCGCCAGGACGATGGTCTCCGCTTCGATCGTCTCGCCCGGCAGGTGGACGTCGCCCGGCTCGATGGCCTGCACCCGCGGTACGGGTCCGGATGTCGACCCCGCGCCGCCCGGCGAGGACCCCGGCGCCGTAGTCGGCCAGCCTCGGGTCGATCTCCGGCATGATGCGGTCGCCGCCCTCGAGCAGGATGAACCGGACCTCGTCGCGGTCGACGTTCTTGTACAGCGGTGCGATCCCGTCCGCGAACGCGGTCAGCTCGCCGAACAGCTCCACCCCGACCAGCCCGCCGCCGATGACCACGAAGGTGAGGAGCTGGCGCTTGCGCCGCGGGTCGGTCTCGACGTCGGCCCGCTCGAACCGCTCGATGACGTGGTTGCGGAGCAGGAGGGCGTCGGCGAGGGTCTTGAACGTGAACGCGTGCTCCGAGCCGGGGATCATCTTCCGGTTGGTCTTCGACCCGAGGGCCAGGACCAGTTGGTCGTAGGCCAACTCGCTGACCCCCCCGCGCCGCCAGGCGGACCACCCGCCGGTCCAGGTCGATGCCCTCGACGGCGGCTTCGACGAACCGCGTGGAGCGCAGGGAACGTGCGGATGGGAGCGAGCAGCCGCGCAAGTCCAGCGA
>CAWGAS010000002.1:0-69847 GCA_963820645.1 uncultured Acidobacteriota bacterium
GGATCGCTGGCCAGCAGATCCTTCAGCGCCGACTCGCGGGCGAGGATGAACAGCCGCTGGTCCATGCAGTCGAACAGCCAGCCGCACGACGCGATGATGACCACCAGCCAGTGGTACCGCGTCACACCGTCGAAGACCCCGGCGCTCGCCTTCGTCTCGTAAGGAATCGCTGGAGTCTGCATGCACACCCTTCTGGAGCTGAATGGACGACGGTCGTGCGCGGAACGGCGATTCTCCCACGATTTGCGCCCGTCGGACTACGGCTGCGGTCCGCCACGGCCGCCGCCGGCCATCTTGGTGAGCTCGTCGTGCGTCCACGGGCGCGTGCGGCCGGCCGTCTGCGCGCGGACGTCCTTGACCGTCGCCGCTTCCACGGGAGTCCCCGGCTGGCCCCATTCGCGACGGATGTAGGTCAACACGGCGGCAATCTGCTCGTCGCTCAACATCGATCCGACAGGCGGCATCAGCCCGACGGGACCCTCCTTGCCGCTGAGAAGAATGCGCGCGGGGATGTCGGGCGCCGCGAGGGCCAGCTCGGAGTCGAGGAGGCTCGGTGCGAGCCGCTCCTGGCCGCGGCCGTCCGGCTGGTGGCAGGCCTGGCAGATATTCTTGTAGACCTCCTGCCCGGCGTTGAACCGCTGCTGCTCGTCCGCCGTCAGGGGCCGAATCGCTTCCGCCGCGCCGGGCTTGCCTGGCCACTCGATGCCCGCCAGCACGTTGGTGGCGCGCGTCGCCATGTCGCCGGTGCCGGAAGCAACCGCGGACAGCCCCGCGGGCTCGCGGCTCAACCGGAGGGCCCGCCGGCGGGGCACGGTACGCGGCGCCTGCGGAAATGCATACGCTCCGCCCGGACCCGCGCGTCCGCCAGGACACGTCGGACATGGCGCGGCCGCGGCAGCCGGCGGTCCGCCCCGCCGGCCGGGCGGCGTCCCGGGCATCGCCGCGCCCAGCACGGCGACTTCGGCCCCGCGGAGCAGCGCCGACCGCTGCCATGCGGGCCGGCTCTCGTCGGCGATCGACGCCAGCACGTTCTGGATCGTCAGATCCTGCCCGCCGCGAATCAGCGTGGCGGCGATCATGGTGATCGCAGCCTCGCGCTGCGGCGACTGTGCAGGAGTATCGGTGGCGTCCGGCTGAGCGGCTGCGGGTCTCGGTGGCGTCCGGCTTTAGCCGGACCTGTGGAGCGTCCGGCTTCAGCCGGACCCCGCCACTCAGCAGGTTCTCGAGCACCGTCGCTTCTGCGCCGCGCACTCCGCTGAGCGCGGCATCCATCGCCATCGGATCGTCCGCATACCGTGCGAGGAGCGCGGCGATCGCCGTCTCGCGCGGTCCGGGCGGCAGCGCGCCGAGCGACGCCGCCAGCTGTTTCCGCTCGGCCCAATCGGCGGCGTCCAGCCGCTTCAACACGGCGGCCTGCATCGGACTCGCGGCGTCACCCAGCCACCGCTCCGAGAGCCGGATCGCCGACACGCGCACGTCGCGCGACGGATCCGTCCAACGCCTTCATCACCAGCGCCGGATCGAGCTTGTCGGTCCCGTCGAGCGTCCACAGCGCGTGCAGCCGCGTCCGCCAGTCCTTCGAGCCCTCCGCGAGCTTGACCAGCGCGGGCACCGATCGTGGCGACGCCGCGCTCGACGAGCAGACGCTGCGCCGTGTCGCGCCACCAGCCGTTCGGATGCGACAGCGTCTCCACGAGCTGCGCCGGCGGCGCCGGCGTCAGCATCCGCTTCGGGTCCCGCTTCGTCGTCTCGTGCACGACGCGGTAGATGCGTCCGTGCCCGTTCGGCGCTTCCAGCTTGTGGCTGACGATGTGATCGCGCAGGTACTCGGTGATGTCGGCGCGCTGCTGGATGACGCCGCGATACATGTCGACGATGTACAGCGTGCCGTCGGGACCGTCGGACAGGTAGACGGGACGGAAGCGCTCGTCGGTCGACGAGAGAACTCGCCCTGCTCGTAGGCCTTGCGCGCGCGCAGCGTCGTGCCGTCGTCCTCGATGATGATGCGGCTCACGAGGTTGGCGGCGGGCTCGGCGACGAACATGTTTCCGTACAGCTCCGCCGGCAGCCGATCGCCGCGAAACACGAGCGGCGCGCAGACGGCCGTGAACCTGTTCAGAGAACCGTCCTCACGGCGGATGCCGAACTGATACGCGCGATTCGTGCCGGGAGTCGGCCGCGCCGGCCACACGACGTTCACCAGGTTGTCGGGATCCCTGAGCGGCTCGTAGCTGCCGCGCGTCCGCATCAGGTTCGGATTGCGCATGAAATACGGCGTCGGCACGAAGTCCACGTGCACCGACGATTCGTTCGTGTTGCGGTAGATGCGGCCGGCGTCGTCGTGCGTGACGCCCCACTCGCCGCGCGAGAGGCTCTTCTGGACCTCGAACTTGCCGTCCTTCAGGCGCAGAATCTGATCGCCGTTCGCGGTGTGCATCCAGTTGTCGAGCCCCCAGTGGAAGCCGTTGGCGTTCTGCTCGACCCGCGCTTCCCGCGACCCGTAGATGTTGGTGACCTGCTCCTTCGTGTCCATGCGCAGGTCGCCGTTGGTGTCGCGCATCAGCCACGCGTACGGGGGCTCGCCGACGAGCACGCCGCGGTCGAGCACTTTGAGCGCCCGCGGGAGAATCAGGCCGTCGGCAAAGACCGTCCGCTTGTCCATCTTCCCGTCGTTGTTCGTGTCTTCGAGGACGACGATGCGGCCGATCGGATCCATGTTGGGCTCGGGCGCGGTCAGGTTCGGCACGAAGCCCGGCATTTCGACCGCCCACAGACGTCCCGCCGGATCCCAGTCGATCACGATGGGGTCCTGGATCAGCGGCTCGCTGGCCACGAGCTCGAGGTGATAGCCCGGCGGCATGTAGAAGGTCTTCAGGGCGTCGGCCGGCGACAGCGCGGGCGACTCATCCGAGACCTTCTGGACGCCTGGCGGCCACTGCTGATTCGAGGGAGAGGACTGAAAACCGAAGCCGGTGACGGCCGCGGCGACGACGAAGATCGGGACCGTCCGGAATCGCGTCAGAAACATGAAGTAAAGGGCCCTTGCCGGGGTTTCGCGTTTACGGTTGCTTCAATGATATGCGCGGGTGACTCGCCATTTCCAGCGGCGCGAAGACGGACGGATCGAGCAGGGGCCCGACGCCGAACGGCGCGGCGTTCGCCGAGCCGAGCCGAGCTTGCCGTCGTGTATCTGCAGAGCAGGCGAAGCCGTCAGGGTGCCGCGCGTAGAGATCGCCGTGCGCGGTCAGCATCGCCTGCTGCCAGTCCGCCGGGAACATGCTCAGGCCGCGATAGTAGTGATGGCCGTTGCGCTCGACGTGGCCGATCCCGAGCAGCGCCATCATCGCCAGGTCCTGGACCAGGGCGAACGGGCCGAGCGTGGCCAGGTCCTCGCCCGTCATCACCCCTGGCCGGCCCTCGCTGCGGCGCCTGGCCAGGAGGCACGCATTGGCGAGGCCTTTCACGATGCCTTTGCAGCTCTTGTAACTGGCGCCCGCATAGCCGAGATCGAGCGCGCGCGGCACATCGCCGACCGCGCCGTCCGATTCGTCGATGATGAGCGGGGGCCGGTCCACCCACGACTGCAGCCCGGCGCTCACGTCATCGCGGAGCGCGCGATCGCGATGCACGGGCTGCTCGACGACGACGATCCGGCGCCACAGATCAGCCAGCGCGGTTTGCGAGACCGCTTGCTGCCAGAATTCCCGGAACGCGTCGAAGTCGTCGAAGTTCTCGTTCCCGTCGAGCGTGACGAGGAACTCCCCTCCGGTTTCCCGCTCGAGGAGCGACGCGAGCGCCCGCAGGCGTGGAAAGTCGCGATCCGCCGCGCCGCTCAACTTCACCTTGAAGTAGCGGAGGCCATACGCACGGATGGATGCCTCGAGGTCCTGCGGCAGGCCGTCGTCAACGCGCTCCTCGGCCGTCAGATCTCCGGGCGCGAGCGCATCGCCCAGCCCGACGGTATGGCGCACGAAGCACTCAGCCAGAGGCGCAGCGGGCAACACGTCACGAGGCTGCGCGGTGCCAAGCTCGGGATAGACCTCACCCAGACGCAGTCCGAGCCGGTCCGCGTCGATCATCTGATGCAGAGGCTGGCCGGCGAGCCGGCACAGGCCGTCGAGCGCGGCGCGTTCGACCAGGCTGACGCCGAGATTGGCGAGCAACTGCGCGAGCCCGCGCGATTCGGCCCATTCGCGTTGTTGCCGATCCAGCTCCCGCCAGAAATCGAAGAACGACAGCGGCCGCTGCGCGATCTGCTCCGCGAGATGTGTCGCGTGGCCGATCGCCTCGAGCATCTCCGGCAGGTCCTGCTCGAACGTCGTCGCGGGATTCTTCGTGAACCATTTGGGCGGCAGCCCCTCGGCGGTGAGGCCATATTCGGATTTGCCGCCGGCCGTGACGCGCGTGCGCACGAACAGCTGGGGGACGTCCGTCATGCTCGCGATGCCGTAGCGGAACGGGAACCTGGTCCGCGTGTGCAGGACGAAGAAGTCGAACGACGACAGCGTGAATGCGTCGGCCATTGGCTCAGGGTGAAGTCTGCTGACGGCGGCCCAGATACAGATCCCGCCCCTTCACGAGCGCGGCGATCTTGCGGTCGGCCACCGAGCGTTTGAGCATCCAGAACCCGCAGTCAGGATGCACGTATCGCACGCGGCCCGGGCCGAGTGCCTTGTCGGCGCGCTCGAGGGCGCCGGCGATCTCGTCCGCCGTCTCGACGTGGTTGACCTTGATGTCCACCACGCCGACGCCAACGCCGATGCGTGCGTCCAGCTCTCGCAGGGCCTCCAGGTCCGACGGGGGCCGGTGCGCCAGCTCGAGGACCAGATGATCGGCCCGAAGGGAGTTGAGGAACGCGATCAAGGCGGTCCACGTTCCCTTCTGAATCGTCTGTCCGCCGTAGTTGCCGAAACAGAAGTGCACGGCCTTCTGCCCGCCGGCCGCGTCGAGCACGCGGTTGATCGCTTCGGCGGCAAGCGGTGCGTCGGCCGGATTCCCGGGGATGTTCGCCTCGTCCACCTGCACGCAGGCGCACGCGAGCTCCGCGGCCTGAGCGGCGAGCGCGTCGGCGACGGCCAGCGTGAGGGCCCGGAAATCGTGATAGTGCTCGTCGAGCAGCGTGCGGGCGAGCATGTAGGGGCTCGTCACCGTGAACTTGAACGGCCCGCCCGCGACCGTGGCGGCCCGCGCGCAGTCGTCCGGCAGGTTCAGCGATCCTTCGGTCACCGGACCCACGACGACACCGGCGGGCTTGCTGCGGAAGCGCATCTCGGTCTTCGCGCGGAACGCCGCGCTGTCGCGCCGCCCGACGTTGTAGCGGATGCCGCCCAGGCGGCTGACGAAGTAGTCGATCATCCCGTTGGTATCCGGGTGATTCACGTCGAAGCGGTACAGCTCGCCGTCGGTGGGCAGGTCGATGCCGGCCTGCCGCTGAAGGTCGAACACGACGCGCGTCGCGTCCAGAAGCGACTGCTCGCTCGGGAGCGCCGCCAGCCAGTCGGGGACGGGATACGACCCGACCGTGGTGGTGAGAATCCGCGGCGCCGCCGTCTGCATGACGCCAGCATAACAGCAGCACTCCGGTGGTGTCCGGCTTTAGCCGGACCAACAGTCGCCGGTGGTGTCCGGCTTCAGCCGGACCAACAGTCGCCGGTGGTGTCCGGCTTCAGCCGGACCAAGTAGAATAAACGGCATCTATGAAATTCGCGATTTGCAACGAGCTGTTCGAGGGCTGGGAGTTCGACCGTGTCTGCCGCTTCGTCAAGGACGCCGGCTACGACGGCCTGGAGGTCGCGCCCTTCACGCTCGCGCCGCTCGATCACCGACGTGCCGGCGGCCCGGCGGGTCGAGCTGCGCAAGCAGGCCGCCGATGCGGGCGTCGAGATCATCGGCCTGCACTGGCTGCTGGCGAAGACCGAAGGGTTCTACCTCACGTCGCCTGACAAGGACGTGCGCCAACGGACGGCCGCGTATCTCGTCGCGCTGGCCGAAGCGTGCCGCGACTTCGGGGGGGACCTGATGGTGTTCGGCTCGCCGAAGCAGCGCTCGCTGCTTCCCGGCGTGTCGCGTGGACCAGGCTTTCGACTACGCCGCCGACACATTCCGGCAGGCCCTGCCGGCCATTGCCGACGCCGGGGTCACGCTCTGCATGGAGCCGCTGTCGCCGGCCGAGACCGACTTCGTCAACACCTGCGCCGACGCGCTGCGGCTCGCCGGCATGGTGAACCACCCCAACATCGTCCTGCACCTCGACGTGAAGGCGATGCACAGCGAGCCGACGCCGCCCACCGACCTGATTCGGAAGTACGGCGCGAAGGCCGGCCACTTTCACGTCAACGACACGAACCTGCGCGGGCCCGGATTCGGCGACGTCGACTTCGTGCCGATCTTCGAGGCGATCGCCGACGCCGGCTACGAGCGGTGGGTGTCGCTGGAGGTGTTCGACTACAAGCCGGATCCCGAAACGATCGCCCGGAAGAGCATGGAATACATGAAGACGTGCCTCCGCCAGTTGCAGCGGTAGCGGGGGCTGGCTGGCGACAAATCTCCTGATCTCTTTTCCTGACCTCCTTTCTAAGGCAGCTTCGACGCGCAGTAGGAGTGGTTGTCCCCTTCATCCGACTGTTCGCCAATCAAAGCGAGGCCCTCGGCGGCAAGGATTCGCCGGTACGCTTCCGCGCCCAGCGAGATCGACGCGCGGCCGGTCAGCCGATCCGTCCACTCGCACACTTCTTCCGGCGACGTGAAGAGAAACGTGCCGCCCGGGTTCAGCGCCCTGGACACCTTGCGAATGAGCATCGATTGAGTTTCGGGCGTCAGCAGGAACAGGAGGCCCCAGGAGACCACGCCGTCGAATGAACGGCCGAAGAACCCCGACTCTTCGACAGGCTCGCAGACGGCCTCGGAGCCTGGGAACCGTTCACGGAAGGCGGCAATCAGCGTCGGCGACGCGTCCACGCCGTAGACCGCGAAGCCCTCTTCGATCAACGCGAGAGAAATCGGCACTCCATGACCGCACCCGAGGTCGAGAATGGAGGTGCCCGGTGTGAGGGTTCTGGCCCACTCGCGCACTGTCGCCGAGCCGATGCTCGGGCTTCGTCTCGACATGAACTCGCCGGCGAGCTCCTCGTATCCATTCGAGCTCTCGAGCGATCTCCGCGACGTCACGACTCCCCTGCGCGGTTCACGAACATCGACCATCTGATGCCGGCAGAGGCTCGAGAGCCGATCGCTATTTTCGAAGCTCCGCAAGCGGCACTTCCGCGCCGTCAAGGTGCTTGCTCAGTTGCGCGGCGGTCATGAACTCGAACACCTCGAGGGTTTGCGCCTGATCGAACGGCTGCCGGCCGGTGTGGAAGAACTCGGCGATCGCCTTGACGAGACCGTCGTAGCCCTCGGGACCGGATGACTCGGTCGTGCCTTTGTCGCCCCACACCTGGAGCATGGGCCGCTTCTCCCCCGACTTGAGCCCGTAGTAGACGCCGACGCGCCCGTCTTTCCATTTGCAGGTGCTGATGTCGGTATTGCCCTCGGTTTTTCGGGACACGGCGACGCATCCGGTCCCCATCACGGCATAGAGCGCTTCGACGCCGTGAATCCCGTAGTAGTACAGGTCCGGATGAAACGCCAGCGGGTTCAAGGTGTAGCTGGCCTGGACCTTCGTCACGCTGCCGACGCCGGGGTTGTCCCGCAGCCTGGCGATATCCGAGTGAAATCGAGCCGATGAAGTACTGAAGAGCGGTGTGCCCGTCTCCTTGGAGATCTGCAGAATCCGCCGGGCGTCCTCGAGGCTGGCGGCCAGAGGCTTGTCGACGAACACGCGCTTCCGCGCTTTGAGAACGGGCGTGACTTGCGCCAGGTGCGGACGTCCGTCCACGCTTTCGAGGAGCACCACGTCCACCTTCTTCAGCAGCGCGTCGATGCTGTCGACGATCTCGACTCCGTGCTTGTCCCGGATCGTGCTGGCGAACTTCTCGAGGCGGTCGGCGCTAATCGGCAGGTCGGGGCTGCCTCCCTTGAACGCCGCCACGACCTTGATCTTCCATTCGGGGTGCGACTCGAACGCGGCGGTAAACGCCGGCACATGCGAGGTGTCTGTGCCGATGATGCCGGCCCTGAGATTTTTCGTCGCCCACGCGGGCGGCGCGGCAGGCGCCGCCTGCCCGGCCGGTCGAACTTCAACTCGCGCGATGCCGCCGATGATCGCCAGGACCAGGATCGCCGATACGCGCATGAGATTCATATGCTTCCCTCGACCGCGATGCTTCCATGTTTCGCCGGCGCCGTCAATTTCAGAGTCCACAGTCAGAACCAGCGTGACTGTCCCACGCCTCGCGAACTCGAGATGGCCTCACGAATGCATGTCCATCACGGTGATCAGGGCGTCGTCGGGTATGGAGGCAAACAGCACGGCGAACCTCTTGTTCCACTTCTCGAGCTCTGAGGCGTCGGAGGTAAACGGGCACTCGTGCCAGTGACCGTTGACCAGGAGCGCGGCGGGCGGATCGGCATGAAGAGGCGCGGGCTGAATGTCTCGCTTCCGGGCCTGGTCCACACGCTCGATCGGTTTGGCGCCGAGGAGCTTTCGCCAGCCTGCGGGCTGCACCGGCTGACGCAGGCGGAGGTAGCCGCTGAACCGCCCGCCCACTTTGTACCAGTCGAACTTGCCGTGCGGGTTCGCGGTCGACCACTGGAACAGACGACCGCCCTCGACTCCGCCTTCGGATTGTTCCCATTCAGGCATCTTCGCCGCCAGTGCCGCCACGTCCGATTCCGCCAGCGAGTACTCCTCGGCCATCAGCTTGATGTCGGCCGCGTCCAGGAATGACTTGTAGCGTGGAACCTCGAGATGCTCGGAGAGCGGCTCGAGCTGCTGGTCCGGGTCCGGTCCGACGATCAGGCAAGCGTAGTGCACGGTCACCCCGACTCAAGAATCCGCGCGAGGCCGCTCATGTGCTTCGCCTCGGCGCGATGCTTCCACGTTTTGGATGGGCCGTCAAATCCTCGGGTGTGTTGCGGCGCTGCTCTCCGACAGCATGCGGCGCGCATCAGCTCGAAGAGCAGGATGTCGGGAGGGGCAAATGTCGAGATCGTCTTCGATCCCGCGAGAGCGAGACGTAGACGGAACCGCTGAAGCCGAGCTGGCGGGATGCGCTCAGCTCGGCGCGATAGCGCGGGCGAGCGGGGTCGTCGGCCGACGCGAGGCGTAGCACGCCGTCGCAGCGCGCAGCCGGAAAGCGCGCCCGGCGATTCCGCGCGGCGACTTCCCTCCCTGTGATCCGCGTCGCCGCAACCGTACGCCCCGGCGCATCAGTGCGCTTGGCAGATGTCGTCCACACGCACCCGTTAGTCGCCGCGGGAGCGACAGCATCGGTGCGACGCCGGGAGCGATTTCCCCGCGCGCCCCGGCGGGGCCCGAGACGACCCGCCCGCGTCGCCCGCCGCGACGTAGGTCGATACGCCCCTCTCCGTTCCAGTGGGGCGACCACTCTCGCCCTCGCCGTCCGTCAGCACGCGCCGCTCGTTCGCCGCCAGGTCGAGGCTGACGATTCGCGCTCGTTGCCCGCGACCGGCGAGGGCTCGTGATCTTCTGGACGTCGTCCAGGCTCGCCTCGTAGTACGACGAGGCGCTTGCCATCCGCCGCGCCACGCAGGACCGGCGAACGCGCCCACATGCGGTCGCACGCCGCAGCCCCGAACCGTCGGCACGCGCGAGATAGATCTCGGTCGAGTGCAGCGTCACGAAATTGAAGGTCGGCCTCTTCGAGTCCCGGTCGGACGAGAACGCGAGCCACGACCGTCTGGCGACCACGACGACGGAAGTCGCCGGAGGGATGGCTGGTGAGGTTGCGGAGCGAGCGCGTCCCGAGGTCGAGAATCCAGATATCCGACTGACCGCTGCGGCTCGAGACAAAGGCCAGCGATTGCCCGTCCGGCGAGAAGGGCGCCCTGATCGTCGAACGCCGCGGGCGTTCGTGCAGCCGCGCGAGCCCCGCGCCGTCAGGGCGAACGCGATAGATGTCCGCGGAGCCATTCAGAGTCGACTGAAGACGATCCACCGCCCATCGTGAGAGAACGACGCGTTGTAATCGAGGTCGGGGTGCGGAAGGAGGGGCTTCGGGTTGCTGCCGTCGGCGTCAGCGATGAAGATGTCGGTGTTGAGTGGAGCGAAGCTCGCGAACGCGATCGCGTAACCCGGCTCGAGCGCGTTGCTGTTCTTGGTGCTCTGGCCGTCCACGGCTACTCCGCGCGCCAGGAGGAGAAGCAGACACAAGGTGTACTGAGTTCTTCGCATCATGCTCCTGCTCAGCGGCGCGTGTCGCCGCGCGCCCGCACCGCGAGCGATGGTTTCTCGAGGCTCCCGGCCGGCTGCACCCACGTCACAGCGGGAAGGCCATCGATGCTGCGTGCGTTCTTTTTCAGCTGATACTCCTTGAGACCATCCTCGCCCTTGCGGTCAACCCACGCCGCGAGCTGAGGCCGCTCGCTCTCGAACCGGTACAGCGGAACGCCGAACCCGCACGAGTCAGCAATGCGGTCGATCGAGATGACGATGATCGCGCGTGCGGACGGGTCGGCGGGAAAGAGCGGGCGCACGCGGGCGTATTCGGCATCCTGCGGCTCCAGCACTTCGCCGCGGCCGTGGAACCGCACGATCTTCGGCGGCCCGTGCAGCGCGCACACCATCAGGACGATCCGGCCGTTCTCTTTCAGATGGGCGATCGTTTCGGCGCCGCTGCCCACGTAGTCCAGGTACGCCAGCGTCCGTGGACTGAGCACGCGGAGCGTGTCCAGGCCCTTTGGAGATACATTGACATGACCGGCTCCATCCAGCGGAGCGGTGGCCACGAAGAACATCCGCTGCGCCTCGATGAAGGCCTGAAGATCGGCGTCGATGTCCCCGAACGGTTTGCCCATCGGTCAGGCCATCCTTCTCACCTGCAAAAACAGTCCGATGCGGACGGCATTCCGTCTGATATTCTTATGGTCAAGCATAGATGGCTTCCGATTCAGAAAAGCGCTCAAACCCCGCCCTCAAGCCTGAGGGAGGCGACAAGCCGCGTACGCCTGCGGACAAACAGACCGATGCGATCGCGGACGTGACCAAGAAGCAGCGCGACGTGGCGGAAAAACAGCTCGCGGTCGCCGAGGGACAGCGCGAGGTCACCGAGGAGCAGCTCGATCTGGCCAAGCAACTGCTCGACGTGGCCGAGAAGCAGCGCGCGGTGGCTGAAGAGCAGCGCGAGACCGCCGAGGAGCAGCGCGACAAGGCGGAGGCCTCACGGCTCGCGGAAGAGAAGGTGCGGCGAGACGCCGAGAAGACCCGCGACGCCGCCGAACAGCTCCGCCGCAACGCCGAGCACGCACGCCAGACGGCAGAAGACAACCGCACCCTGGGCGCCCCTCTCCGCCCGCCCGAGAAAAACCCTGCCACGCCCTGTCCCCCAGCCCGACGAGAAGAAGGCGCCGGGAGGCGCGGCCAAGAAGGCGAAGGACGCCAACTGATCTCCAGGTGGCGCCGGGCCTGAGCTCACTGGGCGTTCTTTCCCACAGCTTTGACGTATTCGTCGGGGTTCCGAAGATACACCGTGACGTCGTGCAATCTACTGGAGCCACGGTCGCCGCGGTGGCGATTTGAATTGCCCGGACTCAAGCACCTTCAACAGATGCTCACGGATCTCCTGCTCTTCGCGCTGCCGGAGGTCTTGCTCGCGGTACAGAATCAGACGCTTCGGATCCAGGCGATCCGTCTCCAGCGGGTCTGGCAACCGTGGCCGGGGCGCCACGACGTTTTCTTCTACTGAAGTGCGATCGCGCTGTGGAACGGGTCGCGGAGCCGATCGCCCCAGGAGAAGACTGAGTGCAACGGCGCTCAGCGCAGAGACCGCGAGCGACAGCGCAGACGAGCTTACCGGCCCTCATGAAGTCTCCCTCCCCTTCTGAAGTTTCAAAACCGGAGGTGGCATCCGGCTTCAGCCGGACCTCGCGGGTTTTGAAACCACTTCTAGTGAGTTCGCGTCGTGTAAGAGGTCACGGTCACCGCTTCCGCTTCGACGCCTTCTCGATGTACGGAACCGCGTCGGGCGTCTTGCAGTACGTCTCGCCGTGGTCGACCTCGACCTTGCCGATGCGCCTGGCTGCCGCGATCGCCTTCTTGCGGAGCGCCGGTTTGTAGACCCCGATCGAGATGAGCGCGCTGTTCATCGCGTACCGCGCCCAGTTCGGGGAGCGGTGGATCTGCTTCTCGATCGTCGCCAGCACCTTTTCGGCGTCCGCGTCGCTGACCGAGCCCGGATCGTCCTTCAGGCGGAAGGCGAAAATTCCGTAGCCCATTTCGCGGCGTTCCTCGTCCGGCGATTTCATCCAGGCGCGCATCGTCTTCTCGGCAATCGGGCTGCGGGCCAGGAGCCCGGACAAATACCAGCCGACGAAGCGGACCGGCCCGTCCTCGAGCAGGCCGTCCGCGTCGGCGCGGGTCAGCTTCTCCGGGTCGGCGACCTGGAGCGCCAGGATGCGCGCCTCGGCGTTCCCCGTCTTCCACAGCTCCATCGCGAGCGCGTGGTCGACCTTGATCTTCTTCTGAAGCTTGGCGATCTCCGACGTCAGCACGCCGAAGACGTTGTCGCCCGATCCGTGACGCTTGTAGATCGCGGCCGTCTGCGGTTTCCCAAGCTTCTCGAGCGTCGCCAGAATCTCCTGGGCGTTCATCGCTTCTCCCCGTCTGACTTCTACCGCGCCCACGCATACGCATCGACACGCGGGTCCGCGCCCGCGTGCAGCGCGCCGGTCTTCGGATCGATCCGGATGACGGCCATCTCGCCCTTCGACCACGGGCCCGACACGGTCAGCGTGTGACCTCTCGTCTTGAGCGCTTCCTGAACGGCCGCCGGAATGCGCGCCTCGACCGACAACGTGCCCGGACGCATCGTGTGCGGGAAGTGGGACGCCGGGAAACTGCTCGGTCGACCAGCGCGGCGCTTCGATCGCCTGCTGGACGTTCATGCCCGAAGTCCACGACGTTGAGCAGCGTCTGCATCGTCCGCATGACCTGATCGTCGCCGCCCGGGCTGCCCATGATCAGGAACGGACGCCCGTCCTTCATCACCAGCGTGCTTTGCAGCGTCGATCGCGGGCGCTTGCCGGGCACGAGCGCGTTGGCTTCGCCGGCGACGAGCGAGTAGTAGTCGCCGCGGCAATTGAAGATGATCCCCAGATCGGCCATGACGACCTCGGTGCCCCACAAGGCGTGGAGGCTTGGCTCGAAGCTCACCATGTTGCGATCCTTGTCTACGACCGCGAGGTAGCTGGTGTCGCCGTCGTGCGCGGCGTCGCCCTCGATCGTGGCGTGATACGGATAGTCGACGAAGCCGCCCGCGCGGGTCATGAACCTGGACGGATCCCCGGGCCGGAGCTCGAGCGAGGCCCGTCCGGGTCGATCAGCTTGCGCCGCTCCGCCGCGTACTCCTTGCTCAGCAGCCCTTCGTACGGAATCTTGATGAAGTCGATGTCGCCGAGATACTTCTCGCGGTCGCCCATCGCGAGCTTCACGGCTTCCGCCGACGTGTGAATGTAGTCGGCGCTGTTGAGCCCCATCTTCGGGAGGTCGTAGCCCTCGAGGATGTTGAGGGCGAAGAGCTCGGCCGGTCCCTGATTCGCCGACGGGTTCTTGTAGATCTCGTACCCGCGATACGTCGTCGAGACCGGCGTCTCGACTTTCGCCGTGTAGCCGGCGAAGTCCTCGTACCGGAACAGCGCGCCCTGCTGTTCGGAGAACGCGGCCATGGTCCGGGCGATATCGCCTTTGTAGAAGCGATCGCGCGCGGCGTCGAAGCCGGGCGCGCCGGTCCGCCGCGGCAGCGCCTTTCTCGGCCTCGATCAGCTTGCGAAGAAGCCGGCCGGCGTCGGGGTTCTTGAACAGATCGCCGGCCTCGTACGGACGGCCGGCGGGTTGATAGAGCTTCACGCTCGTCGGGTACTTCGCCATCGCGCGCGACGCCATCGCGCGGGCGAGGCCCGGGTCGAGCACGAAGCCGTCCTCGGCAATCTCGATGGCGGGCTGGAGCACCTGCTCGAAGCTCATGGTCCCCCACCGATCGAGCATGAGATACCACGCATCGATCACGCCCGGGACCGTCGCCGCGAGCAGGCCGTCGCTGTCGGGCAGCTGGTTGTTGTTGTTCTTCTTGTACCACTCGATCGTCGCCAGCTTTGGCGCCGGACCCCGGCGTTGATCGACGACACCTTCTTCGACTTCTCGTCGTAGACGAGAATCATGGCGTCGCTGCCGAAGCCGTTGGAGCCTGGATGGACGAGCGACAGCACCGCCTGCCCCGCGACCGCGGCGTCGAAGGCGTTCCCGCCCGCCTCGAGGATCCGCACCGCCGCCTCCGTCGCCTGGTGCTTCATCGAGCTCACGGCGTACTGCCGGCCGGTGATCACCGGCCGCATCGTGCGGGACGGCACTGGCGGCGTGTCGACGCGCGATTGTTCTGACTGCGTGCCGTCGAGCGCCGCGCCCTGGATCAGCGCCGCAGCACACGCGAGAGTGATAAAGCAGTTTCGCATTCGGTGTCCCTTCGGGGAGGCAGGAGGCAGGAGGCAGATCGATTCTTGTCTTTCGATGACACTCGTCGACACTCTGTCTCCTGTCTCCTGCTCCGACCTCCTGTCTCCTGCGCTTACGGTCGCTTCCCGCCCGGCATCAGCGCGATCAGTTCGTCGTTCGTCCACGGCTTCGCGCGGCCCGCCGTGGTCGCCCTGACCTGTCTCACGCGTCTCGGCGTCAACCGGCGCCCCGGCCTGACCCCAATCGCGGCGGATGTA
Source organism: uncultured Acidobacteriota bacterium (assembly GCA_963820645.1). Taxonomy (GTDB): domain Bacteria; phylum Acidobacteriota; class Vicinamibacteria; order Vicinamibacterales; family 2-12-FULL-66-21; genus JALZOC01. The sequence goes on from CAWGAS010000002.1 coordinate 14,824, forward strand.
GGTCAGCACGGCGGCGATCTGATCGTCCGTGAAGGCCTGGCCGACCGGCGGCATCAGGCCGATGCTGCCCTCCTTGCCGTGCAGGAGGATGCGCGCCGGAATCTCGGCGGGCCCGAGCACAAACGTCGAGCCGACGAGGCTGGGCGCGAGCCTGCTCCTGACCGCGCCCGTCCGGCTGATGGCAGGCCTGGCAGATGTTCTTGTACACCTCCTGCCCTGCGTTGAAACGCGACTGCTCTTCCGCCGTCAAGGGCGCGATCGGCGCCGCCGCGCCCGGCTTGCCGGGCCACTCCACGCGCGCAAGCAGACTGGCCGCGCGCGGTCCGAGATCGCCACCGGCAGCCGCCAACGCGGAAAGCCCCGCGGGCTCGCGGTTCAGCCGCAGGCCCGGTCCGGCCCCGCGGCCACCGGCAGCGGCCGCGGGGAGGCGCGGTTGGCGCTCGAATGCGTACGCGCCGCCCGGACCCGCTCGTCCGCCGGGACAGGTCGGACACGGCAACCCTGCGGCCGCCGCGACCGCCTCGTCGTCCGGTGGGAGACCCGGGCATCGCCGCGCCGAGCAACGCGATCTCCGCCCCACGCAGCAGCGCCGACCGCTGCCAGCTCGCCCGATTCTCGTCGGCCACCCACGAGAAGATGTTCTGGACCGCTCCGTCCTGCCCGCCGCGCACGATCGTCGCGGCGAGCATCGTCACCGCGGCTCTCGCTGCGGCCGTCCGGTCTGCCGGTCGGCCGGGCCTGCACCATCTTCTCCAAGACCGCGGTCTCGCTGCCGCGCAACCCGCTGAGCGTCGCGTCGAGCGCGATGGGATCGCCCGCGTGCCGCTCGAGGAACGCGACCGCGGCCGCTTCCTTTGCCTCTGCCGGCAGCGTGCCGAGCGACGCCGCGAGCTGATGCCGCACCGCCCAGTCGCCATCGTCCAGCCGCTTCAGTACCGCGGCTTGCATCGGATCGCCCGGCCCGCCGAGCCACCGTTCCGCGATCCGGATCGCCGACGCACGCACGTCGCGCGACGGGTCGTCCAACGCCTTCGTCACCGTCGCGCGCTCGATTTTGTCGATGCCGTCGAGCGTCCAGAGCGCGTGCAGGCGCGTTCGCGGATCGGCCGCGCGTCTCGGCGAGCCTGGTCAGCGGGCCGACCACGGAGGTCGCGCCGCGCTCGACGAGCAGGCGCTGCGCGCGTGTCGCGCGTCCAGCCGTTCGGGTGCGCGAGCAACTCCACGAGCTGCGCCGGCGTCGCTGTCGCGAGCGCCCGCGACGTGTCGCGCCGCGTCGTCTCGTGGACGACCCGGTAGATGCGGCCCATCCCGGTCGGCTGATCGAGCTTGCGGCTGATGATGTGATCGCGCAGGTACACCGTCGTGGAGGCGCGGTCCTGGATGATGCCGCGGTAGAAGTCGACGACGTAGAGCGTCCCGTCGGGGGCGTTCGAGAGGTAGACCGGACGGAAGCGCTCGTCGGTCGACGCCAGGAACTCCGCGTTGTCGTAGGCTTTGCGTGCCTGCAGCGTCGTGCCGTCGTCGCTCAGGATGATGCGGCTGACGAAGTTCGCGGCCGGCTCCGCGACAAACGCGTTCCCGTACAGCTCCGCCGGCAGCCGATCGCCGCGGTACACCAGCGGCGCGCAGACCGAGGTGAATTTGGCCAGCGTGCCGTCCGCCCGATCGATGCCGGTCTGATACGCGCGGTTGGTGCCGGGATTCGGACGCACCGGCCAGACGGTGTTGATCGCGTTGTCCGGATCGCGCAGCGCCTCGTAGCTTCCGCGCGTCCGCAGGAGATTCGGGTTGCGCGCGTAGTACGCCGTCGGCACGAAGTCCACGTGCAGCGCCGACTCGTTCGTGTTGCGGTAGGTGCGCCCCGCGTCGTCCTGCGTCACGCCCCACTCGCCGCGCGCCAGCGTGCTCAGCGTCTCGAACTTGTAGTCCTTCACGCGAAAGATACACGTCGACCTGTCCGGTCGTGTGCAGCCGGTTGTCGAGCCCCCAGTAGACGCCGTTTCCGTTTCCCTCGACGCTGCCCTCCAGCCGGCCGTACTTGCCCGACACCAGCTCCTTCGTATCGACCCGCAGATCGCCGTTCGTGTCGCGCATCAGCCAGAGGCTGCCGGGCTCGCCGACCAGCACGCCGCGATCGAGCACCTTCAACGCCCGCGGCAGGATCAGCCCATCGGCGAACACCGTCCGCTTGTCCATTCGTTCCGTCGCGATCGGTGTCTTCGAGCACGACGACGTTGCCGATTCGATCCAGGTTCGGCTCCGGCGCGTCCAGGCCGCGGACGAAGCCGGTCATCTCGACCACCCACAACCGGCCCTCGAGGTCCCAGTCCATCACCGTGGGATCCTGAACCAGCGGCTCGCTCGCCACCAGCTCGAGGCGATAGCCGGGCGGCATGTAGAACGTCTTCAGCGCTTCGGCCGGCGTCAGCGGCGGCGACTGATCGGCTGACCTTCTGCACACCGGGCGGCCACGGACGATTGGCCGGCGAGCTCTGTCCATAGCCGGTCATCACACTGGCCATCACGAGGAGCGCGGTCAGGCGGAATCTGCGGAGCAGCATTGTCTTTGGTCTACAGTGATCGAAACGGCGTGGCGGATGCGACAGGCTCCACCCGGCTCCGCGATTGCATCATAGACCACTGTCAGAACGAGAAGCGCGCCTGTATCTGGACTCGCCGCGGATTTTGAAATTCGTTGGCCACGCCGACTCCCGCGCTGCGAGGAATCAACCGGGCCGGGAGCGACGCCGGCCGGATCGAACGGCAGGTTCGTTGTCGTGACGGATCGTTGGGATTGGTCAGGTTGATGGTCGACGCCCGGCCGGTGATGATCGCCGAGTTGGGCGCGTTGAACAGGTCCACGCGCAGCTGAAGGCTCCTGGCGCCTCCCAGCCGGATCGTGCGCGCGATCAGAAGATCGAGCGTGCTCAGGAAACACTCGCGCAGGTAGTCGTTCCTCGACTCCAAGCCCACGCTGTTGGGCGGCGGGCCTTCAAACGCCGCGGGATTGAATTGCCGGTACGGATCGCTGCTGCATCCGCGGCCCGGATCGCCGACGATCCGGACGCGTCCGCCGTAGTCCTGCGACCCGGTGACGTTCTGGTTGCCGAAGCCGCTCTGGTAGCTGTACCCCACGCTGTACGGGCTGCCTGTCCTGCCCGTCCAGATGCTCGAAAGCCGCCAGTCGTTGACGAGAAGCCCGATCGCCTTGAACGCCGGCCGGTCGCTCCGGATGTCCGGCAGATCCCAGACGAAGTTCCCTTTCATGATGTGCCGGGTGTTGATGGCCGTTCCGAAGAGCTCGTCCGCTTCTGCTTGATCGTCGCGAATCGTCTACGACCCATCGGGGTTGTGTTGCAGGCGTGCCCCGGTGCTCTGGTGATCGTAGAGGCTGATCGTGTCGTTGAATCCGAACGAGAAGCCGTTCCTGAAGCGGCGCTGGAACGAGAGCTGGAGCGAGTGGTTCGTCCTCCAGCCGCGGCCCCACTGCTGCGTGATCGAGCCGTAGCCGCGAAACGTCCGCATCTGATCCTGCGCGATCGCCGTGGCGCCGGGAACGGGATTCGGCGCGAGCGTCGGGTCCTGATTCTGCGGCAGGAACGTGGCGCCGAAGTCGACGGCGTTGAGGTTGACGCCCTGCAGCGTGTTGAAGCTGTGCTGGCCGACATACGAGACGTCCACGGCAACGGCCCACGGAAACAGCGTCTCACGCCCGCGTTCCACTGCGTGGACGACGGCAGCTTGCTGTCGTACTCGTAGACGTTGAGCGCCGGCGGGCCATCGGTCGGCAGGCCCCGGTGCTGAGCGTCTGCAGCTGGCCGTTCCGCACGGTCACGTTGGCATAAGTCGGCGGGTTCTGGACCTGGGGGAAGATCGCGTTCCCGTCCGGCCGGTCGAAGAACAGGCCGGCGCCGCCGCGAAGCACCACGCGCTGCCGCCCGGTGAGGTCGTAGGCCATGCCGAACCGCGGCGCGAAGCGCGAGCATCGGCCAGGTGTAGATCGTCTTCGCGATGCCTTTGCTGCCCAGAGAGGAACAAGCCGTTAGGTAGTCGCCTGAATTCGGCACGATCGTCCCGATCGCCTGGAACGAGTTCGGACCGAGCGACTGCCCGGTCACGGGATTCCTGGCCTGACGGGCGGCCGTCGCACACGGACTCGCATTGTTGGGACACATCGCGACGTACAGCGCCGGCGCCGCCGCCAGCGACCACTCGTCCGGCAGGAAGTTGGACGCCTGGCCCAGCTTGTCGTACTGCGGCTGCTGGTGGACCAGCCGCACGCCGTAGTCGAGCGTCAGCCGGCTGTTCACCTTCCAGTTGTCCTGGATGTAGCCCTCGGTGTTGTTGTAGATGAAGATGCCTTCGATGTACTTGGACGCCTGGTTGTAGGAGCTGAAGATGCCGAGCGCGGCGTTGCTGAACCCGAAGGTCGAGTCGAGCGGGTTGTTGCCGTCGTTCGAGAACGTGATCGTGCCGTTCCAGCCGCCGCGCTGCTGCGCCTTGTAGCTGTGGGTGTTGTAGAAGCCGGTCTTGATGGTATGCCGGCCGGCGACTTCGTCAGGCTGATGGAGACGTCCTGGGTTTTGTTGACGTTGAGAAAACCCGGGAAGGGGATGTTCGGCGGCCCATACTGCGGGTTGCCGTTGCTGACGCGTCCGCCCCACGTGAACCCCGGCGGCATCTGGATGCGCGTCCCGTCCCAGATCGGAGGATTCACGTCGTTGAGGACGCCATACGCGTAGTAATCCGGGTTGAGGATGTTGGCGTCGTCAAAGAGGAACGGAAGGTTGCCGAGCTCGGCGGCGAGCCGGTTCGAATTCGGGTTCATCGGAAGAGCGCCCGTACAGAAGTTCGCGCCTCCGCCGGTGAGCGCGCATCCCGCCTGCTCGTTCCCGCTGCGGCCGTAGGTGCCTTCGAGAAACATCGTCGGGTTCAGGTTGTAATTGATGGTCACGGCTGTCGTGCTGACGACGGGATTCTGCATGCGCGTATCGTTGAAGCCCGGGATCGATCCGTTGATTGTCTGTTCCCGCTGCGACCAGCCGGTGTACTTGAAGCTGGCCCGCAGCTTCGCCGTCGGCTGGTAGTCGAGACGCACCGCGGGCTGATACGCCAGCAGGGTCTCGGATGGTCTCGTGATCTGGTAGTTGAACGGCGCGCCGGGGCCGGCGGTGACGTTCGGCAGCGGAAACATCTTCAGGATGTTCAGGCCTGGCTGGTACAGACGATCGGCCGGAATCCGGCCGAGTACGCCGCCGTCGGCGAAGCAGCCCCTGGTGTCGGCTGTCGTGCACGGCAGACCGGTCGACGTATCGCGAATGAGCCGGTACGGGTTGCCGTTGTTGTCGGTCGTCTGCGAGAAGTCCCCCGCCCGTTCGAGCGCGGTCGGCATCCGGTGGCGCGTGACGTTGTTCCCTGCGGTGCGCGGCTGAAACTCCTGGGAATAAAAGAAGAAGAGCTTGTTGGCGCCTCCGGGCCTTCCGATCGGACCGCCGATCGAGTAGCCCCAGTCCCGCTGCTTGGTGACCGCCTTGGGGTCCCCGTTGAGCTTGTTCTCCTTGCTGTTGGCGTTCCAGTCGGAGTCCCGTTCCACGTCGTAGAAGCCTCCGTGGAACCGGTTGGTCCCGCTCTTGGTGACCGCCGTGATCTGCAGCCCGCTCGACCGCCCGTATTCGGCCTGATAGCCCTGCGTGAGCACCTTGACTTCAGCAATCGACTCTACGTTGACGGCGACCAGCAGCCGGTTGCTCCCGGTATCCATCGTCCCGATGCCGTCCATCATGAAGTTGGTCGCGCCGCCGCCGCCGATCCGGCTGGTGCCGTCGACGCCTGGCGCCAGCGACGCCAGCGTGGCGAAGTTGCGGTCCGCGAGCGGCAGCGCTTCGACTTCCTCTGGAGAGACCGTGAAGGAGCGCTCGCCCGTGCCGGACTGGATGACGGGTGTTTCGCCTTTGACCGTGACGATCTCCGACGTGCCGCCGAGCGCCAGGATCAGCGCACCCAGCGTGACCCGCGATCCCGGGCTGACCGCGACGCCCGTTTGCTTCAGCGTCTTGAACGAAGACATCTCCACCTCGATGGTGTAGGTCCCCGCGGTGATGCTGGGGAACACGAAGTCGCCGCGCTCACTGGTTACCGCCGGTGTGGATCGCGTGCCTTGTGATTCACTGACCAGCGTGACGGTCGCACCGGGTATCACGCCGCCCTGCGGATCCTTGACGGTTCCCGACACGGTGCCGGTCGTGATCTGTGCCGACGCCGGAAGCGCGATCGCGCCAGTCGCGATCCACGCCGCGGCGGCTTTCCGCAGGCTTGACAAACTGATCATCGAGTTCCTCCTCGCGCCGGGCGCTCAAGACGTGCAAATGCAAGGGGCCACAAGATATCCGCGCGGCTGGCGTCGAAGCAACCCCCGACGTTACCGGTAACGTAGGCGTGGAAGAGCTAGGTCAGGCGCCGATCGCGGCCCGGGGATTGTCGCGGGTGAGCCTGCGGACCGCGGACTCCGGCAGGTGAAGCGCATCGCGGAGATTGGCGGCGCTCTGCTCCATCGTGATGGCCGCGCCCACGAGGTGGGATCGATCGGGGGCCCAGGGGATCATGTCGTCGCCGATCGTGATGTCCCATCGGCCCAGCGTGTAGCGGCCGGGGCCGAGCCCCGCGGGAGCGGTGCAGTCGGTGACGATCACGCAGCGATCGTGGCCGGCGAGGCGCAGGTAATTCCCGAGCGCGACGAACGGCACGTGCGCGCCGTCGGCGATGAAGGTGAGCCAGAGCTTGTCCGACAGGCTCAGCACACGCTGCACGATGTTGTCGTGGCGGTGCACCTGCATCGGGCACCCGTTGCCGAGATGGGTGAACATCGACACGCCGGCGTCGATCGCCGCGCGCAGCTGGTCGATCGTCGGGTCGCAATGCCCCGCCGATACGACGATGCCCTGGGCCGAGAGCAGGCGGGTCACGGCGAAGTTCGGGTCGCGCTCGGGCGCGAGCGTCACGATGCGGGTCAACCCGCCGGCCGCGTCCAGCAGGCGTGCCATCGCGTCCACGCCGGCCGGACGGATCGCGTCGCGCGGGTGGGCGCCGCGGTAGCCGTCGGCCTCGTTGATGAACGGGCCCTCGATGTGGACACCGGCGATCAGCCGTTTGGCAAGGGGATCCGTCTCTCGAAGCGCGGCCAGCGTCGCGAGCCGGCCGCACATCAGGTCGAGCTGCTCGGTGATGATCGTCGCGAGGAAACCGCCGACGCCGTCAGCGTCGAGCCGCTCGCAGGCGTGGTGCAGCTCCCCGGCCGTCAGCCCCTCTTTGTTGAAGTCGATGCCGCCGTAGCCGTTGGCCTGGAGGTCGAAGTAGCCCGCGTCGCCGCTCATCGGTGTTCACGATACTCCGAAACTCCTTGCCGGGCATTGGTGCGCCTGTTAGTCTCGCTCCGGTGGTGTCCGGCTTTAGCGGGACCAATCTCGGTGGCGTCCGGCTTCAGCCGGACCAATCTCGGTGGCGTCCGGCTTCAGCCGGACCAATGAGGAATTCCGATGCTGTACACGAGACGTGAACTGGGGCAACTCGCGCTCGCGGGCCTGCCGTCGGCCGCTGCGTTCCTGAGATCCGGCTCCGCGTCCGCAGCGGCGCTCGCGAAGCCGGAGTCGAAGTGGGCGGGTGTCCAGGTCGGGATGAACGTCCCGTACAACTTCGGCATGGGGAACTACCTCAGCGGCGACGAGATTCTCACGCGCTGCGTTCAGCTCGGCGTCAGCGGCGTGGAATTGCGAATGCAGCCGGTGGAGCTCTTCCTCGGATCGCCTGACGCGATAGCCGGCGCAGCCGCCGCCGCGCGCGGACGTGCGGAGGGTGGAGGCGGACGTGGCCGCGGCCGTGCCGGCGGAGGCCGCGCGGCGCTGACGCCCGAGCAGGAAGCGGCGCAGAAAGCCGCCGCCGAGGCGACGCGGAAATGGCGCCTGTCGGCGCCGATGAGCAAGGTGAAGGAATTCCGCAAGAAATACAACGACGCCGGCGTCGCGATCGAGATCGTGAAGGTGGACGGCATCTTCGGCTTCACGGACGACGTGGTCGACTACGCGTTCGAGCTGGCCAAACAGCTCGGCGCGCGGGCGCTCTCGACGGAGATCTCGAGGGACATCGCCCAGACGGCGCGCGTCGGCCAGTTCGCCGACAAGCACAAGATGATGATCGGCTACCACGGCCACACCGAGACCGGGCCGGCCCAGTGGGAGGAGGCCTTCGCCCGCGCGAAGTACAACGGGGCGAACCTCGACATCGGCCATTTCATCGGCGGCCACAAGACGTCCCCGATACCGTTCTTGAAGCAGCACCACGATCGGATCACGCACATCCACGTCAAGGACAAGACCCTTGACGACGCGAACGTGCCGTTTGGCAAGGGCGACACGCCGATCAAGGAAGCGCTGCGGGTGATCCGCGACAACAAGTGGAAGATTCAGGCCACGATCGAGTTCGAATACCCGGTGCCGGAGGGATCCGATCGCATGACCGAGCTGGCGAAGAGCCTGCAGTATTGCAAGGACGCCCTGCTCGCGTGAACATCCGGATCGACAAGGACCGCCGCGCCATGAGCGAAGCGGCGGCGCAGCACGCGGCCGCCAGCCTCCGCGAGGCGATCGAACGAACCGGCAAGGCGCGGGTGGTGGCGGCGACCGGCGCCTCGCAGCTCGACTTCCTCAGCGCGCTCACCGCGACGCCCGGGATCGCCTGGCCCCGCGTCGAGCTGTTCCATCTCGACGAGTACATCGGCCTGCCGGCGGGTCATCCGGCGAGCTTCAGGCGATACCTCCGGGAACACCTGATCGACAAGACCGGCATCACGACGATCCACTTCCTCGACGGCGAAGGGGACCCCGACGAGGTGCGCCGGAATGTCGGCCACGCGCTGGCGCGCGAGCCCGTGGACCTCCTGTTCGCCGGCATCGGCGAGAACACGCACCTGGCGTTCAACGACCCGCCGGCGGATTTCGACACCACCGAGCCCTACATCGTCGTGAAGCTCGACGAGGCGTGCCGCCGGCAGCAGGTCGGCGAGGGCTGGTTCGCGCGGGTCGAGGACGTGCCGGAAACCGCCGTGACGATTTCCATCCAGCAGATACTCGAGGCGCGCGAGAATCCTCGTGATGGTCCCGGACGCGCGGAAGGCGGACGCCGTGAAAGCCACGCTCGGCGGCGAGGTCAGCCCCGCCGTGCCGGCCTCGATCCTCCGGACCCATCCCAACGTCACGCTCTTCCTCGACGAGGCCGCGGCCTCGCGCCTGGACCCCGCCACGCGGGCGCGCTACGGGCTGTAACCGGGGGACGGGGGAGACAGGAGGAAGGAGACAGGAGACAGGGCGATCGTGTCTTCTGGTGAAAGCCGTGGCGCTCTGCCTGACTCCTGCCTCCTGACTCCTATCCGTGCGTCTCCGCGTACGCCTCGACCGGCGGACACGCGCAGATCAGGTTCCGGTCTCCGTACGGGTTGTCGACGCGCGCGACCGGGGGCCAGAACTTGTTGGCGCGGACGAACGGCAGCGGATACGCCGCCTGCTCGCGCGAGTACGGGTGACTCCAGACGTCGGACGCCACTTCCTCGGCGGTGTGCGGCGCGTTCTTGAGCACGTTGTCCTTCGCGTCCGCCTGGCCTTCGACGACCGCCTGAATCTCGCCGCGGATGGCGATCAGCGCCTCGCAGAACCGATCGAGCTCGTCCTGCGATTCGCTCTCGGTCGGCTCGATCATCATCGTGCCCGGCACCGGGAACGACACGGTCGGCGCGTGGAAGCCGTAGTCCATCAGCCGCTTCGCGACGTCCTGTTCGTCGACCGACGGCCCCGCGCCGTGCTTGAACGGCCGGAGATCGACGATCATCTCGTGCGCGACGCGGCCGTTGTGGTTCGCGTACAGCACGTCGTAGTGCCCCTGCAGGCGCGCCTTCAGGTAGTTCGCGTTCAGGATCGCGTACCGCGTCGCGTCGGTCATCCCTTCGGCGCCGAGCATCCGGATGTAGCCGTACGAGATGATCAGGATGCTCGCGCTCCCCCACGGCGCCGCCGAAACCGCCGGGATCGCCTTGTCGCCGCCGACCCTCACGACGGCATGCCCCGGCAGGTACGGCGCAAGGTGCGACGCCACGGCGATCGGTCCCATGCCGGGACCGCCGCCGCCGTGCGGAATCGCGAACGTCTTGTGCAGGTTCAAGTGGCAGACGTCGGCGCCGATCGCCGCCGGGCTCGTCAGCCCGACCTGCGCGTTCATGTTCGCGCCGTCCATGTAGACCTGCCCGCCGTGCTCGTGGACGATCGCGCAGATCTCCTTGATGTCCTCCTCGAAGACGCCGTAGGTCGAGGGATACGTGACCATCACGGCGCGAGAGCGACTCGCGATGCGCCTGGGCCTTGCTGCGCAGGTCGTCGACGCTCGATGTAGCCGTTGCTGTCGCAGGCCACGACCACGACCTTCATCCCCGCCATCGACGCGCTGGCCGGATTCGTGCCGTGCGCGCTGGCCGGGATGAGCACGACGTCGCGCGCGGTCTCGCCGCGGTCGCGCTGATAGGCGCGGATCGCCATCAGGCCGGCGAACTCCCCCTGCGCGCCGGAGTTCGGCTGCAGCGACACCGCCGCAAACCCCGTGATGCGGCACAGCGCGTGTTCGAGCTCCGCGAAGATCTGCCGGTAGCCCTCGGCCTGCTCGACCGGCGCGAACGGGTGCATCCGCGAGAACGCCGGCCAGGTCACCGGGATCATCTCGGAGGCCGCGTTCAGCTTCATCGTGCACGAGCCGAGCGGGATCATCGACGTGTCGAGCCCGACGTCCTTCCGCTCCAGCCGCCGGATGTAGCGCATCATCTTCGTCTCGGAGTGATGCGTGTTGAACACCGGGTGCGTGAGAAATGCGCTGCCCCGGCGGAGCCCTCGTGGCAGTTTCTGCGCAGTCGGCAACGGACCGTCCGGGGTCTGACCCCCTGCTGGTGGCGCCGAAAACCGCCAGGACATCGCAGCACGTCGTCGACGGACGTGGTCTCGTCGACCGAGATCCCGATGGCGCCGTCCGGCATGTAGCGGAAATTGATCCCGGCCGCTTCCGCCGCGGCGCGCACGGCCGCGGACGTCCGCCCCCTCGATGCGCAGCGTGTCGAAGTACGCGGCGTTGGTCTGACGCAGGCCGCGCGCGGTCAGCCCGCCTCGATCGAGCAGCGCGGCCGTCGTGGATGCGGTTGGCGATCGCCTGCAGCCCGTCCGGTCCGTGATAGACCGCGTACATCGCCGCGATGTTCGCCAGCAGCGCCTGCGCGGTGCAGATGTTCGACGTCGCCTTCTCGCGGCGGATGTGCTGCTCGCGGGTCTGGAGCGCCATGCGGTACGCCTGGCGTCCCGCGCGCGTCGACCGACACGCCGATGATGCGCCCCGGCGCCTGGCGGACGAACGCCTCGCGCGTCGCGAAGAACGCCGCGTGCGGTCCGCCGTAGCCGAGCGGCACGCCGAACCGCTGCGAGTTGCCGACGACGACGTCGGCGCCCATCTCGCCGGGCGGCGTGAGCAGCGTCAGCGCCATCAGATCGCTCGCCACCGCGACGAGCAGGCCGGCCGCGTGCGCCTTGCTCGATGATCGGCCGCAGATCGGCGACCTCCCCGCGATCGTCCGGGTACTGCAGCAGCAGGCCGAACGCGTCGCTCCATCGGACAGCTCGACGGATCGCCGATCTCGAGCCGGATGTCGAGCGGCTCGGCCCGGCCGCGCAGGACGTCGATCGTCTGCGGGAAACAGCGGTCCGAGACGAGGAACACGCTCTCCTGCCCTGCCGGCGCCTTCTTCGTCTGCAGCCGGTGGAACATCGTCATCGCCTCGGCCGCCGCGGTGCCCTCGTCGAGCAGCGACGCCGTCGCGATGTCCATCCCGGTCAGGTCCTTGACGACGGTCTGGAAGTTGAGCAGCGATTCGAGCCGGCCCTGCGCGATCTCCGCCTGATACGGCGTGTACGGCGTGTACCAGCCGGGATTCTCGAAGACGTTGCGCAGGATCACGCTCGGCGTGACGCAGTCGTAGTAGCCCATGCCGATGTACGACCGCGCGACGCGTGTTCCGCGCCGCGATGCTGCCGCAGCCGGCGCAGATACCCGTGCTCGGTGTCGGCCGGCGGCAGGTCGAGGCCGCCGCGGCAGCGGATGCCCGGCGGGATCGTCTGATCGATCAGCGCGTCGAGCGACGGCACGCCGATGGCGCGCAGCATCTGGTCCCGCTCCGCGGCGTCCGGGCCGATGTGCCGATGCTGGAAGGCGCCCTGCGTGTCGGTGGTCATCGAGGTGGTTTCTGAATGGCTGGAGGCATCCCGCTCCTACTTGGTCAGCTCTGCGTACTGTGCCGCGTCGAGCAGCTCCGACGTTTCACTCTGATCGGCGACCTTCAGCGGCGATCATCCACGAGCCGTGCGGATCGGTGTTCACCCGCTCGGGCTTCTCGGCCAGCGCGGTGTTGACCTCGGTGACCTCGCCGCTCACCGGGCAATACAGCTCCGAGACCGCCTTCACCGACTCGATCGTGCCGAACACGTCACCCTTCTTGAAGCGTGCGTCCGACCTCGGGCAGCTCGAGATAGACCACGTCGCCGAGCTGCTTCTGCGCGTAGTCGGTGATGCCGACCTGCGCGACGGCGCCGTCGAGGCGCACCCACTCGTGATCTTTCGTGTATTTCAGATCTGCCGGATACATCGTGTCTCCTGACGTGCAGGCTGAGCGCCTACGCTGCGCTGAAGCCTGCGCTACGGACGTGGCCGCTTGTAGAACGGCATCGGCACCACCTTCGCGCGGGCGCGGCGGCCGCGGATGTCGATCTCGAATTCCGTCCCGGGCGCCGTGCGATCGGCCGGCAGGTACGCCATGCCGATCGCCTTCTTCAGAAACGGCGTCTGCGTGCCGCTCGTGACGACGCCCGCCTTCTGGCCGTCCACGTAGACGTCGTGGCCGTGGCGGGCGATCGCGCGATCGAGCACTTCGAAGCCGACCAGCTTGCGCGCCGCGCCCGTCGGCCTTCTGCTTCCGGAGCACGTCGGCGCCGAGGAACTCGTCCTTCTTCCAGCCGACGATCCACCCGAGGTCCGCCTCGACGACCGTCGTCGTCTCGTCCATGTCGTTGCCGTACAGGCGCATGGCCGCTTCGAGGCGCAGCGTGTCGCGCGCGCCGAGGCCGGCGGGCACGACGCCCGCGCCCTTGCCGGCGTGCAGGATCGCGTCCCAGACACGCTCGGCCGACGCCGGCGGCGACGAACACCTCGAAGCCGTCCTCGCCCGTGTAGCCCGTCCGCGAGATCGTGCACACGCACGCTGGCGACCTCGCCGGTCGTGAACCAGTAGTACTTGATGCTCGTCGAGGTTCACGCCGGTCAGCGTCTGCAGCACGCCGCGCGCCGCCGGCCCCTGGAGCGCGAGCAGCGCGTAGCGCGAGCTCGTGTTCACGGCCACGGCGTCGCCGCCATCCCCGCGATCTGCTCGGCGATCCACTTGGAGGTCCTTGATGATGTTCGACGCGTTGACGACGAGCATGAAGTGCTCGTCCGCCAGCTTGTACGTCAGCACGTCGTCCACGAACGTCCCCTGCGGGGTCGTGAGGGCGGAGTACTGGATCTGGCTGAACGGCCAGCTTCGCGGCGTCGTTCGAGGTGATGTGCTGGACGGCCGCCAGCGCGTCGCTGCCGGCAATCTCGATCTCCCCCATGTGGCTGACGTCGAACAGCCCGGCGCGCGTGCGCACCGCCAGGTGCTCGTCGGCGATGCCCGGAGTACTCGACCGGCATGTCCCAGCCGCCGAACTCGACCATCCGGGCGCCGAGCGATCGATGGCGCGCGTGGAGCGGGGTTTTCTTGAGCGTGCCGGGCGCAGGCTGGGCCATCAGCGGTGGATCGATCCGGACACGTGTGGGCGGAGGTGACCGCGGGGCATCGCGGATGACCTAGCAACGGTACTATGCGGCTCGCCGGTGGGTCAAGGAGATGCGACGGCGGCGAACAAACCCAACTCGAGCCTGTGGCGCACGCTCTAAAGGCAGTCTTTGGAAGGAGACGATCATGAAGCACGCCATGGGATTCGGTGCAGCGGCTGTCGTACTCGCGGGATTGTGGAGCGCCTTGTCCATCCCCGGTCTTGCGCAGAGCCCTGCGGTTCAGCAGCAGCCGCCTCGCGTGTACCGATATGCGTATGTCTCCCGGTCGAGTGTGGGCGAGCGGGTCGGCGCCGAGATCTGTTACGTGGAGTCGGCGGGGTGCCGCGTCGAGCTCGTGACGGTTCAGAACGTGACAGTTGCCCACGACCCTGGGCCTCATCGACGTGTCTGCCACCGTCAGCCGGGCCATGGTGAAAGCGGTGCAGAAACTCGGGGAGGGGCGCTGGGAAATGATCGGAAGCGGTCCGGCTTACGGCCACCCCGGCGACGTGGCCGCGGTCCATTTCAGACGCGCGGAATAGGCCTTCGCGATCGATTGAAGCATCTCAAAGCCGGACGCCACAGGTGACCCGTTGGTACTGGTCTGGTCCTCCGCCATAGGGGCATACGCCTTTCCATCGCCCCAGGGACGTATAATCCGTTCCGGTCCACATTCCAGTGACAATGGTTCTCGGAACAACGGTCGGGGGCTACCGGCTGATCGACGTGCTCGGCGCGGGCGGCATGGGAGAGGTGTTTCGAGCCGAGGACGTCCGGCTCGGGCGCGAAGTCGCCCTGAAAGTGCTGCACGACTCCCTGGCGTCCGATACCGACTGGTTCGCGCGCTTCGAGCGCGAAGCCCGTGTGCTGGCCTCGCTCAACCACCCGAACATCGCAACGCTCCTCGGGTTCAGGGATCTCGACGACCGGTGCGTGATCGAGATGGAGCTGGTCCCGGGCGACACGCTCGCCAAGCGGATCGCCACGGGCGCCGTCCCGCTCAACGAACTGCTGCCCATCGTCAAGCAGATCGCGCAGGCGCTCGAGGCGGCGCACGATCGCGGCGTGATCCATCGCGATCTGAAGCCGGCCAACATCAAGATCACCCCCGACGGGCGCGTCAAGGTTCTCGACTTCGGCATCGCCAAGGTGCTCGCCGAAGGTCCGGTCCTGGACGTCGCGAACACGCCGACGTCGTCCGGGACGCGGCGCGAGCTGCTGCTCGGCACCCCGCGCTACATGAGCCCCGAACAGGTGCGGGCGCTCCCGCTCGACCGGCGCACCGACATCTGGTCGTTCGGCTGCGTCTTCTACGAGGCGCTGACCGCGCGCCCGGCGTTTGCCGCCGACAGCGGCACCGACACTATGGCGGCCATCCTGAGGGACGAGCCGGACTGGACCGCATTGGATCACGTCCCGGCGATCATCCAGCGGCTGATCCGCCGATGCCTGCGAAAAGATCAGCAGGTGCCGCCTGCGCGACATCGCGGACGCCCGCATCGAGATCGAAGAGGTCCTGAACGAGACCGCGGCGCTCGCATTCGCCCCCGGCGTCCGCGCCGGGTCCCGATCGCGAGGCCGCCGGACGGCCGTGGTCGCCGCTGCGGGCGCAGGCCTGGCTGCCCTTCTGCTGGCGGGTGGATGGGCCGCCCTGCGACCCAGACCGGCAGCGCCGCGGCTCGCGCGCGTCGCGATCGCGCTCGGCCCTGGACAGCACCTCGTTGCCGGGACCTCGATGCCCTTCGCGCTCTCGCAGGATGGCGCGCGGCTGGCGTACGTGGCCGTGCGATCCGGCGCGCCGCCCCAGGTGTTCCTGCGCGCGCTCGATAGTTTCGACGCGACGGCCGTCGGGGGCACGGAAGGCGCGACGGCGCCCTTTTTCTCGCCGGACGGCGAATGGCTCGGCTTCTACGCCGGCGACGCGCTTCAGCGTGTTGCGCTCCGCGGCGGCACGCCGCTCAAAATCAGCGACGCGCCGCCGGTGGCGTCCGGAGCGTGGACGTCGGACGACACCATCGTGTTCGCCACCACGCTCCCTGGTGATGGGCTGTGGCGCGTCCCCGTGTCCGGCGGCGTCCCGCAGCAACTGACGAAGCCCGACACCTCGAAGGGCGATCTGCGTCACACGCACCCGCGCGTCCTGCCGGACGGCAAGACGGTGCTGTTCACGGCGCTGGCCGCTGACGGCGCGTACACGGGCCTGCTGTCCCTGGACACCAGCGAGTGGAAAGTGCTGCGCGAGGCGCGCATGACTGGCGGCGGCCCGCAGTTTGTCGCGCCCGACCGGCTCGTCTACGCCGAAGCCGGCAACCTCGTGACGACGCCGTTCGATCCGCGGCACACGGACGTCCGCGGCGAACAGCTTCCCCTTCTGGAGCGTGTCGAGACTGCCGAGGACGGCACGGGCTGGTTCAGTGCCCTGCCGTCCGCGCTCGTCTATGTGCCGGGGCGGACGAGCGTGCCCCAGCGGACGCTGGTGCTGGTGGATCGCGAGGGGCGGACGACGTCCCTGAGCGACGTTCGCGGCGCGTACTCGCATCCGCGGTTCTCGCCCGACGGACGCTTTGTTGCAGTGACCATCGACTCGGAATCGGGGAGCGATGTCTGGATACTCGACCTGCAGCGCGGCAGCCGGACGCGCCTCACGAGCATCGGCGCCTCGAGGTTTCCGACGTGGACGGCCGACGGCGCCTCGATCGTGTTCCAGACGAGCCGCACGGCCGCATGGACGTTGTTTCAGCAGCGCGCCAACGGAACCGGGGCGCCGCAGCCACTCCTGACGGGCGCGCCCGCGACGCACGACGCGGTCATGTCGCAGATCGCGGCGAGGATGCTGCCCGGCTCGCCCCCCGCGCTGACCGGCGCGAACCCGCAGTATCCCGCCTCGGCTTCGCGGTCCGGGACACTCGCGTTCACCGAGAGACGGACGAGCGGCGAACGCGACATCTGGGTCCTCGATCCCAAGACCGACCCGGCCCCCTTTCTCATGTCGCCGTCGGATGAATCGGCGCCGGTGTTCTCGCGGGACGGACACTTCCTCGCGTATGTCTCGGATGAATCCGGTCGAAGCGAAGTGTACGTGCAGCCATACCCGGGTCCCGGCGAGAAGTGGCCGGTTTCGACCGACGGCGGCACCGATCCCGTGTGGGCGCCGGACGGCAGCCGGCTGTACTACCGGGCAGGCAGCCAGATCATGGCCGTGACGATTCAGACCGCGCCGGCCTTTGTCGCCGGAAAGCCGCAGCGGCTCTTCGACGGCGCGTTCGAGTTTTCCGAGCTCCACCGGAACTTCGATCTGAGCCCGGACGGAACGAAGTTCCTCGCGATTCGATCGCAAGGCGCCGAGCCGGCGGCGGAGTTTCGCGTGATCTTCAACTGGCTCCTGGAGCTCCGCGAGAAGGGACAGCCGCGATGAGGATCGTCCGCGCCGCGGCGCTCGCGCTGACATTCCTGGTGGCCGGGACACACGCCGGCGCGCAAGCCGTGGCTCCGCCTGTCTCGCCCGCCGAGGCCGGGATCCGCGAGGCGCTGCGGCAGTATTCGACCGCCCTCGAGAACCTCGACGCCGACGCCGTCAAGAAGGTCCAGCCTGCCATCGAGCTCGAGGCGCTCAAGAAAGCGTTCAGGGAAATGAAATCGTTGAAGGTGGCCATCGAGGACGTGCGCGTGCTGGCGGCCGGCGACGACGCCGCGCGCGTCAGCTGCCGGGTGACTCAGACGTTGACGCCCAAAGCCGGATCGAAGCAGACGACGGCGGTCACGCGCGTGCTGCGGCTGCGCCGGCAGGTCGGGGCGTGGACCATCGAGCTTTTCGAGCGCTGAGATCTTCATCCGTCAGCGCGCTTGCGGAAGGAGTGTATGACCGTGCGATGTGTCTTGCGTGTTTTCGGATGGTCCCTCGCTGTCGCGGTGGCGTTCCCGGCCCCCGGCCAGGCGCAGACGCCGTCCCCTCCACGCCTCTCGGAGCTCCTTCCCGATCTGATCCTCCGCGAAGTCACGCTGCCACGGCCGCAGGTCGCGGGTCTTTCGCACGAGGCGCACTTCAGCCCGATCGAAGGCAACGAGCTCGACAACCCGGCGGTCGGCATCGTGCGCAACTTCAACAAGCTCACGATGGTGCAGCTGTCGACGCAGCCCCTGGGGACTCCGGCCGGGGGATTCACCTACACGTTCGACGAGGCGCTGGGCACGTTCCGGAGGACGAGCACGAGCTTCGGACCGTCGTTCGCGGAGCGCGCCCTGACGCTGGGCCGGAACAAGTTCAACGGCGGCTTCACCTATCAGCGCACGCATTACACGAGCTTCGAGGGGCGCGACCTCAGTGACGGCTCCATCAAGTTCTACTTGCGCCACTCCGAGTGCTGCTCGCCCGGCACCGGAGGCGGCTCGGGCGGAGGCGGCGGCGGCCAGGGCGGCGGGGCCGGCCCGATCGAGCAGCCGAACGGCAGCCGGCTGAGCCCGCCGTTCGAGGGAGACGTCATCGAAGCCGCGCTGTCCCTCGACGCGACCGTGCAGACGGCGGCGCTGTCGTTCAGCTACGGCCTCACGAACCGCTGGGACGTCGGCGTGGTCGTACCGCTGGTGCACATCGATCTCACGGCCGACGTCGACGCCACGATCGTACGGCTCGCGACGGCAGGGGACCCGCTGACGCACACCTTCGAGACGGGCAACCCGACAGCGACCACGAAGACACTTCGCGAGTCGGGCTCGGCGACCGGCCTCGGCGACGTGGTGCTGAGAACGAAGTACCGCGTGGCCGGCTTCGCCAACGGCGGGCTGGCGGGCGCGGCCGACATCCGCCTGCCGACCGGCGACCGCAACGATCTCCTCGGCTCGGGCGGCCAGGCCAAGCTGTTCCTGATTCAATCGGCCGGCTCGAACCGCCTGATGCAACACATCAACGCCGGCTACACAGCCGCGTGGGGCGAGGTGCCGAATGGGGGGCTGCTCTCGCAGCTCGGCGGGGCGGAATCGGTGCCCAACGAGTTCACGTACGCCGCGGGCATCGAGATCGTCGCCGAATCGCGCCTCACGATCGTCGCCGACGTCCTCGGCCGCACGCTCCTCGACGCCGGCAGGCTCGAGATCGCGGACAAGCCCTTCGTGTATCAGGGGCGCACGAGTCAGGAAACGTTCAACTTCCAGGAGTTCGAACCGCAGGCGGGCAACCTGAACCTGACGCTCGGAACCGTCGGCATCAGGTTCAACCCGGTGCGCGACTTCCTCGTGTCTGCCGGCGTGCTGTTTCCGCTCAACAAGGCGGGACTGCGAAGCCGTCTGACGACCGTCGTCGGCATCGACTACGCCTTCTGAAACGCCGGCGCGCGCCCGCCGTCGTGGACGCTCAGCGGACGCTACTTCTCCGCCCTGACGGGGTTCTCGAGCGTCCCGATGCCTTCGATCGTGCACGTGGAGGTGTCGCCATTCTTGAAGTAGATCGGGGTGGCGCGCCCCGCGCCGACGCCGGCGGGGCTGCCTGACGAGATCATGTCGCCCGGCTTCAGGGTCATGAGGTGCGAGGCGTACTCCACGAGCTCGTAGACGTCGTGCGTCATGCGGTCGGTGTTCGAGTCCTGCATCACCTTTCCGCTCAGCGTGAACCTGATCGCGAGCTTCTGGGGATTCGGCACGAACTGCCTCGGCACCACGTACGGCCCCATCGGGAAGAACGTGTCGTGGCTCTTGCCGACGATCCAGTCCGATCCATGGCGGCCGTCGGCGCGACCGCCGCGATCGGACACGTCGTTGTCGAGCGTGTAGCCGAAGATGTATTCGGCGGCCTGCTCCGCCGTCACGCGCCTGGCCGTCTTGCCGATCACGATGTTGAGCTCGCACTCCCAGTCGATCTGGGTGCGTCCGGGCGGCAGCAGGATCGGATCGCCGTGACCCGTGATCGCGCTGGCCGCCTTGATGAAGTAATAGGGGTTGTGCCGCGCGTCGCCGGGCTTCCGGTTCCAGTAGCCGGGAATGCCCTGCGCCACGTTGGGGTCGACGGCGGCCGCGCTGGCCGCGACCGTGGACTGGCTGCGCATTTCCAGCGCGTGTTCCTGGTAGTTCACGGCGGCGTTGAGCAGCACCGACGGGTCGGCGATCGGCGGCAGCGTCTTCACGTCCATGGCCTTGAACGAGAAGGCGGGCGGCTGTTTTGCCGACGCGGCCGCGAGCGCGGCCAGTCTGCCGGCCATCGCCGCGTCCCAGCCCGCGATCAACGCTTTGAGCGTCGCCGGCGCGCCGACGTTCGCGCGCGACAGGTCCACGACCAGGGTGTCCTTCGCGACGACGAGCCCGACGAACGGCCGGTTGTCCCGCGCGAACATCCCGAGCTTGTAGGGTTCGGGGTTCTGCGCCGCCACGTCCGCCATGCCCGGCAATCCTGCCAGCCCCGCCAGCCCCGCCGACACCATCATCGCGCCGCACAGATTCCTCATGCCAGCCTCCGTTTGCGAGGCCCATGATACTCCCCGCCTGCAGGACAAATTGAAGCGAACTCGAAAGTCGCGCTACACTGCGACCTCCGCTCGCGCGGTGGACGATCGAACCCGGCCAGACCCGCGTCAGGCCCGAAGACCGAACTCATAGCCCTCAGGAGGCCCTGTTGTCCTTTCGATCGCCGCGCACGCTCATTTTCGTCGCCCTGATCGCCCTGACCACGGTCGTCCCGAAGTCCGCGGAGTTCTACACCGACTGGCTCTGGTTCAAGGAAGTCGGCTTCGAGCAGGTGTTCCTGCGCTCGCTGACGGCGAGCACGACCGTCACGGCCGCGACCGGCCTCGTGGTCTTCGCGATCCTGCTGGGCCAACCTCGCCGTGGTGTTCCGCTCGCTGCGCCCGCGGCACTTCACGATCGTCACCACCGCGGGACCGCAAGTGATCTCGATGGATCCGCGCCGCTACAGGCCGCTCGTCGTCCTCGTGGCGGGAATCGCGGCGCTGCTCATCGCGCTCTACGCCGGCTCGCGGTGGGAGACGTGGCTGTACTTCATCTATGGCACGCCCTTCGGCAAGACCGATCCGATCCTGGGCCGCGACATCGGCTTCTACGTCTTCACGCTCCCGCTGCTCGAGATGGTCAACGGGACGCTGCTTGGCACGCTCGTCCTGGCGGCCGCAGTGACCGTCGGGGCGTACGTGTTCGCCGGGGAGGTCGGGCTCGATCCGGACCGGGGACCCTACGCCTCGGCGGTGGCGGTCCGGCATGTCTCGACGCTCGCGACCGCGGTGCTGATCGTCCTGGCCTTCGGCGCCTGGCTGCAGATCCCCCAGCTGCTGACCACGCCGTCGGGCGTCGTGGCGGGCGCGTCGTACGCGGATGTGCACGCGCGGATGCCGGCGCTGCGCGTGCTCATCGTCGCGGCGCTGGCCGGCGCGGCGGTGACCATCTGGCAGGGCATGGTGGCGGGGCGTCTGCGGGCGCTCGGGATTGCGGCCGCGCTGTATCTGGTGGTCCTGTTCGGCGGGGCCGGGTATGCCGCGATCATCCAGCGGTTCGTCGTCGCGCCGAACGAGCAGGTGCGCGAGACGCCGTTCATCGTGCACAACATCAAGGCCACGCGCGACGCGTTCGCGCTGGATCGGGTCGAGGAGCGGGGGCTGACCGGCGATGCGCGGCTGACGCGCGCCGACCTCGAGCGGAATGCCGCGACGATCGAGAACGTCCCGTTGTGGAACGAACGGCCGCTGCTCGACACCTTCAGCCAGCTCCAGGAGATCCGCACCTATTACGACTTCGCCAGCGTGGACAACGATCGGTACACCATCAACGGGAAGTACCGGCAGATCATGCTCTCGGCGCGGGAGCTGAACTCCGCCAGCCTCCCCAGCCGGACCTGGATCAACGAGCACCTGACGTTCACCCACGGATACGGCCTGACGCTCGGGCCGGTCAACGAAGTCGCGGCGGAGGGCCTGCCGGTCCTCTTCATCCGCGACCTGCCGCTCGTCTCGACCGTGGACCTCAAGGTGACGCAGCCGGCGATCTACTACGGCGAGCTGCCGAACGACCACGTCTTCGTGAACACCAGTACGGAGGAGTTCGATTACCCGCGCGGCGAAGACAACGTGTTCGCGGCCTACAAGGGACGCGGCGGCGTGCCCCTCTCCAACGTCTTCAGGCGCCTGATGTTCGCGATCCGGTTCCGATCCACCGACACGTTCTTCTCGCCGAACCTGACGACCGAAAGCCGCGTGATGATGCACCGGCGGATCGCCGACCGTGTCCGCCGCATCGCCCCGTTCCTCACCTACGATCGCGATCCCTACCTGGCGATCTCCGAGGGCCGGCTGGTCTGGATGCAGGACGTCTATCTCACCTCCAGCCGCTATCCCTACTCGACGTCAGCCGGCGGGGTGAACTACATCCGCAACGCCGTCAAGATCACCATCGACGCCTATCACGGCACGACGACGTTCCACCTGCTCGACCCGTCGGATCCGATCGCGGCGACGATCGGCAAGATGTTCCCGGGACTGCTCCAGCCGATCGAGACGATGCCGGAAGACCTGAGGTCGCGGCTGCGCTATCCGCACGGAATCTTCGCGCTGCAGGCCGCCATGTTCGCGACGTTCCACATGCTGAACCCCGCGGTGTTCTACAACCGCGAGGACCAATGGGAAATCCCGTCGTTCGAGGTCGACGGCCGGACCGCGGCCATGTCGCCCTACTACACGGTCATGAAGCTGCCGGGCGAGAAGGGGCCGGAGTTCATCCAGATGCTCCCGTTCACGCCGCGGCAGAAGGACAACCTCGCCGCGTGGATGGTGGCCCGCAGCGACGGCGATCAGTACGGGCGCCTCGTCGTGTTCCAGTTCCCGAAGCAGACGGTCATCTTCGGGCCGAAGCAGATCGCCGCGCGCATCAGCCAGGACCAGGTCATCGCGCCGCAGATCACGCTGTGGAACCAGCAGGGGTCCGAAGTGATCCAGGGGACGCTGCTGGTCATCCCGATCGAGGAGTCGCTGATCTACATCCGTCCGCTGTATCTGCGCGCGGCCGGCGGCTCGATTCCGGAGCTCAAGCGCGTGATCGTCGCGTATCAGAATCAAATCGTCATGGAGGAGACGCTCGAACGCGCGCTCGATCGGCTCTTCCCGGGACGGACAGCCACGCCGCCTGCGGAGACACCGTGGTCGAAGCTCCCACGCCCGGCGGCACGCCGGCGCCGGTGACGCCGGCCGACGCCGATCTGGCCGTCGCAGGCGCGGGCGCACTACCAGCGCGCGCTGCAGGCCCAGCGCGACGGGAACTGGGCGCTGTACGGCGAGGAAATCAAGCGGCTCGGCGAAGTGCTCGAGAAAATGGCGCGGCGGTAGTCGGCCCAGGCGAACCGTGACGACTTCCGCTCCATTCACGCCGCCCGGCGCCGGCCTCGTTCGAGGCCTCGGCGTCCTGGCCGCGACCGCCATCGTCATCGGCGACGTCATCGGAACGGGCGTGTTCCTCAAGGCCCGCATCATGACGTGCAACGTCGACACGCCCGGGATGGTCATGACGGTCTGGGTGGTCGCCGGACTGCTCAGCCTCGCGGGCGCCCTCACCTACGCCGAGCTGGCGGCGATGATGCCGCGCGCCGGCGGCGAGTACGTGTTCATCCGGCAGGCCTACGGATCGCTCCCGAGCTTTCTCTACGGCTGGACGCGGTTCTTCGTCGCGAGCACCGGCGGCATCGCGGGTCTGTCGGCCGGCTTCGCGATCTTCATCAACGTCCTCTCCGGTGGCGCGCTTCAGGATCCGTGGTTCACGATCGACCTTCCCGGCCGTCAGATGGCGCTCACGGGTCTGGAGGGAATGGCCATCGCCGCCATTCTGGTGGTCACGTTCGTGAACTGCACCGCGGTGGCGGTCAGCGGCCGAATCGCCTTCGTCATGACCGCGTGCAAGATCGCGCTCGTGCTCGGCGTCGGCCTGGGCGCCATGCTGCTGGCGGACGGATCGTGGGCGCACTTCGCGCTCGCCGACGAAGGCGGCGCGTGCGAGGGCGTGGCGGCCGCCACGCGCGGCGGTGTGGCGGGCTTCGGCGCCGCGATGCTCGGCGCGCTGTGGGCCTACAACGGCTGGAACGAAGTGACGTATGTCGCGGAAGAAGTGAAGGACCCGCAGCGGAATCTCCCGCTGGCGCTGATCGGCGGGATCGGCGTGATTGCCACGCTGTACGTTCTCGCCAACGCCGCGTACTTCTTCGTCCTCACGCCGACCGAGGTGGCCAACATCCCCGCGTCGTCCGCCGTGGCGACCGAGGTCGTCACGCGCGTCCTCGGCGGCGGCGCGGCGACCGTGATGGCGGGCGTGCTGGCCATGTCCATCTTCGGCGCACTCCAGATCGCGTCGCTGGTGTGTGCGCGCATCCCGTACGCGATGGCGCGCGACGGCGTCTTCTTTGCGGGCCTCGCGCGCCTCAGCCCCCGGACGCGCGTCCCGATTCGCGCGCTCGTCGCTCAGGCCGCGTGGGCGATCGTGCTCGTGCTGTCCGGCTCGTTCGATACGCTGACCGACTACGCCATCTTCTCCATCCTCATCTTCGTCGGGCTGGTGACGGCGTCGGTCTTCGTCTTCCGCCGCAGGATGCCGGACGCCGAGCGCGCCTACCGCACGTGGGGCTATCCGGTCGTGCCGATCCTGTTCCTGCTCGTCGCGGGGTTCCTGATCGTCAACACCCTGCTGACGACTCCGGGCCGTGCGTTCGCGGGGCTCGGACTCATGGCGCTCGGCCTGCCGTTCTATTGGTACTGGTCCCGCGCACAACGCGGGACGCTCGATGGACCGGATCGCGACTCCGGCTCGGCCGTTTGAACGAACCGATCGACCTGATCCCGACGTGGGCCGACCCGGTCACCCGACGCGCCGCCGAAATGGTCGCGTCCAGACCGCGGCAGCGAGGCCGCCTCCGGCGAGCGCCAGCGAGCCCTTCGACTCGCGTAATCCACTGGGCTCGCTGCGAGCGGCGAGGCCGGCCCTGCCGACGGTGCGAAGCGCGCAGGCCAAGCTGGCCACCAGCTCAACAGTGGCCGGCGGCCGTTCGGGCGGCCTGTGCAATTCGGAACAGCGTCTCTTCCTCTGTGCCGTCATGCTATTGGACCTGCGGACCGAAACTGCAAGGACCAATTTGAAACGGACCAAGTCGGCCTTGCGGGGGCAACGTGGAGCGAAGGGTGAACGCGGGACGCCCGGAGCCGCCGGACGACGCGGCGGCAACGGGAAGCCCGGCCGGCGCGGCCTGAGGGGCCTCACCGCACCGCTTCAGAAGCCCGAGAC
This sequence comes from uncultured Acidobacteriota bacterium, assembly GCA_963820645.1. Taxonomy (GTDB): domain Bacteria; phylum Acidobacteriota; class Vicinamibacteria; order Vicinamibacterales; family 2-12-FULL-66-21; genus JALZOC01. The sequence continues at coordinate 39,997 of CAWGAS010000002.1, forward strand.
CCTCGACAGGCTCGTGGCGCACTTCGAGGACGTCTATCTGCAGCTGACCGCGCAGGCAAAGCGAATCAACGACATGCAACGTCAACTCGATGAGATCACCGCGGCCGTGAAGAACCTTCGGTGAGACAGATGCCAACCATTCCCAACGGCGCGATGATGCACCTCGCCTGTCCGACCTGCCGCTGGCTGAAAGCGGTGCTGGCATTCGAGCAGCACGGCGTCGGCACGGCCTTTTGCCCGAATTGTCAGCATATGTGGGAGCTCGTGGTGCCGCCGAAGCGATCGCGGGTCACCATCGGCCACGCCACGCGGCGACACGCCGGGGCCGGCCCGCGACTGATTCAGCGATAACAACCACCATGGGGAACGTGCCTCCAACCAGGCCGTTTCCGCGTGATGCGGTGCGACGGCACGCGGCGGAGGTGACTCGCGCCTCGTCCAGACACAGCCGATCTTGCCGCTGATCAATCCGATCACCCTGGGACGTTCCTCGCCGACGTTGAGGGCGATCCTCACCGGGAGGCCGCGCATCGCCACCATCCTGATCGTCGACGACCTCGCAGCCAACCGGGATTATCTCGTGACGGTCCTTCGCCATGAGGGACACCGGCTGCTCGAAGCCGCCGACGGCAGCCAGGGACTGGCCGCGATCGAGGCCGAGCGCCCGGATCTGGTGATCACCGACGTGCTCATGCCGATGATGGACGGGTACGAGCTCGTCAGGCAGCTTCGGCTCGACCCGGCGACCCGCGCGATTCCCGTAGTGTTCTATACGGCGCACTACGGCGAGCGCGAAGCGAGGGTCCTCGCGCTGGAAGGCGGAGTCGCCGACGTCCTGACGAAACCGGTCGAGTCCGCGGAGGTCCTGAGGGTCGTCGATCGCGTGCTCTCTGGCGCATCGCAGACGGGCAGTCCCTCGGACACGGCTCCGCTGACGACCAGGTTCGATCGCGATCACCTGCGGCTGGTCACCGACAAGCTCTCCGAAAAAGCGGGAGACCTGCGGGCCGCCAACGCGCGGTTGCGAGCGCTGATCAATATCGATTTGGAGCTCGCGTCCGAGCGGGACTCTGATCGGCTGCTCGACAGCGTCTGCGCGGCGGCGCGCGACCTCTTTGGCGCGACGTACGTGACGCTCGGCATCCTGAACCCTGCCGACGGCCGGACGCAACGCTTCATCACGCGCGGAGTAGACGCGACACCCTGGATCGGCGCCGGGGACGCCGTCCCGGGGATCCTCGGGACGGCCGTCGCCGAGCGCCGGACGCTGCGAGGGAACAATCCGGGCGGCGATCCAACCGCGCTCCAGCTCCCCAAGCTCCACCCCGAAGTTCACGCCTTCCTGGCCGCACCCGTCGCGTCACCGGCCCACGTATACGGCTGGATTTGTCTCGTCGGCAACGAGGGAAGGGCTTTTACCGAAGAGGACGAGCACCTGATCACGGCGCTGTCCGGGCAGGTCGGACGCATTTACGAGAACGGCTATTTCGCGTCGGTCGAGAAACGCCGGGCCGACGAGCTCGAGCACGAGGTCCGCGAGCGCAAAGAGGCGGAGTCGGCCGTGCGGCACGAGCGGGACCGGGCGCAGCGTTACCTCGATACCGCCGAAGTCATCCTGCTGGCTCTTGACCTGGACGGCAAGATCACGCTGATCAATCGCAAGGGCTGCGACCTCCTGGGATGGCAGGAGCGCGAGTTGTCCGGGCGCGACTGGGCCGCGACGTGCCTGCCGGCTCGCGTGCGTGACGCTGTCAGGAAGACGCTCCACAATGTTGTCACCGGCGAGGCCTCCATCGCCGAGAACCCCGTGCTCACCAGGTCGGGCGAGGAACGGCTCATCGAATGGCGCAACACGGTTCAGCGGGACGACAACGGGCAGATCATCGGCACGTTCAGTTCCGGCACCGACATCACCGAGCGGCGCGGGCTGGAGGAGCAGGTTCAGCAGGCTCAGAAGCGGGAAGCCATCGGACGGCTGGCCGCCGGCGTGGCCCACGACTTCAACAACCTGCTGACGGTGATCCTCGGGAACGCCGAGCTGTTGCTGGCCGATCTCGCCCCGGACGATCCGCGCCTGGCCGACGTCGCGGAGATTCAGCAGGCGGGCGCGAGCGGCGCGGCGCTCACGCGTCAATTGCTGGCATTCAGCCGCAAGCAGATCATCGAGCCCACAGTGCTCGACCTGAACGTGGTCGTGGCTGACATGCGGGGCATGCTCGGGCGCCTCCTCACCAGAGAAAACGTGAAGGTGGTGGCGGACCTCCGGCCGGAGCTGGCGCGCGTGAAGGCCGATCGCGGGCAAATCGAGCAGATCGTCCTGAACCTCGCGGTGAACGCGCGGGACGCCATGCCCGAAGGCGGCACGTTGCGGATCGAAACCGCCAACGTCGAGCTCGACGAGCACTACGCAAGGACGCACGTCCCGGTGAAACCGGGGCCCTACGTCGTGCTCACCGTGACCGATACGGGGACCGGCATGACGCCGGAAGTGCAGGCTCGCCTCTTCGAGCCGTTCTACACCACCAAGGAGATCGGCAAAGGCACGGGGCTCGGCCTGCCGACCGTCCTCGGCATCGTCACGCGGGCCGGCGGGAGCGTCAACGTCTACAGCGAGGTCGGCAGGGGTACGTCCTTCAAGGTCTATCTTCCACAGGCTGATGCCGCGGAGATCGCGGCCGCCGCGCCGCCGGCGGTGGCCCGGCCGCGCAGCGGATCGGAGACTGTGCTCGTGGTGGAAGACGCCGACGGGCTTCGCGAACTGACGAGGAGACTGCTGGAGCGGGACGGCTACAAGGTACTGGTCGCCGCGAACGCGGAGGCCGCGCTTCGGCTGTTCGAGGAGAACGAGCGCATCGACGTGCTCCTGACCGATATCGTGATGCCAGGCACCAGCGGGCCGCAGTTGACCACGCAGCTGGCCGGGCGGCGTCCGAACCTGAAGGTGATCTACATGTCAGGGTACACCGAGGAATCCATCGTCGAGCACGGGGTGCTCAACGCCGGGATCGCGTTCCTGCACAAGCCATTCACGTCTGCGTCGCTGGTCGGGAAGATCCGTGAAGTGCTCGATCGATAGGTGAGCGCGGCTCCGCAGGCCCGCTGCCAGTTTCCAGCTTCCAGTTTCCAGCTTCCAGCTGCACGAGCAGTCCGAGAGAGTGCGTTTTATCCAACCACGGCGGTCGACGGGGGGTCAGAAGGCGTGTGCTGGAGCCGGGTTCCAGGCTTAGACTCATCCTGGGATTGATCGCCACCGAAGCGACCCGATCGAACAAAGTGAGGGAAGCATGCGCACGAACGTCGTTGCTGGAGTTCTGATCGCCGTCGCCGCCTTCTCCTGGGTGCGATCGACAAGCGGACAAGTGCAGTCTGTGCCGGGCCCCGGCAGCGGGATCGTCACCGTTCAGGGAGAGGTCGACGTTCGCAGGCTTCCGCCGATCGACGCGGGTCAACGCGGAGACTGGAAGGTATCGCTGGCGAATGTGGCGGAGGTCCGGGTCGTCAACACGCCCGCGGTCACGGTCGCGCCGCCGGCGTTTCTCAAGGTCGGACGCCGGTACCTCGTCACCTGGCCGGCAGGGGACACCGAAACGGTAGTCATCGCGGAGCTTGGAAGCGGCGGGTGGTCACGCGCGGCCAGCGGGACGCGCCCGCGGTGGCTGAACCTCGCGACGGCGAAAGCGATAGAGGAAATCCCGTGAGGCGGTGGATAGGGCGAGCGACACATCGGCGTAGCGGGAAGCGGGAAGCTGGGAGCTGGAAGCTGGAAGCTGGTTCAGTTCCGCAGCAGGGCCACGGCGTCGGCATTCGTGGCGTTGCGCATCGGCACGTAGGCCGCGAGCGCGGCAGCCGCGATCAACAGGATCGCGGCGCCGAGAAGCGTCGGCGGGTCGAGCGGTTCGATCTGGAAAAGCAAGCCGCGCAGCAGGCGTGTCGCGGCAGTTGCTCCGGCCAGACCGATCGCGGCACCCAGGCCCGCGAGCCAGGCCGCTTCGCCCAGCACCAGACGCCGCACGCGGGCCGCGGTGGCGCCGAGGGCGATCCGGAGCGCCAGCTCGCGATCGCGCTGGCGGACGTACGCGGCCATCACGGCATACAGACCGACAGTCGCCAGCAGCAGCGCCGCGAATGCAAACACGCCCAGCAAACGGGCGGTGAACCTCGGACGCGCGAGGGGCCGATCGAGCATCCGCGCGAACGGCGCGACGCGCAGGACGCGGACATCCGGATCCACGATCTTGATCCGGTCGCGCGCGATCGACGCGACTGCCGCATCCGGCTCGTTGGTTCGCAACACGATCATCTGCGCCGTGATCAGGAATTGCGCGGCTGGCATGTACAGCGTCGGTCGCGGCCTGGCAAGCTCGCGATAGCGGGTCAACGCGGCAACTCCGACGATGGTCAGCCACTCTTCGGTCGATTGCGGGCCGCCCATCGTGATCCGCTTCCCGATGGGATCCTCTCCCGGCCATGTCACCGCGGCCACGTCTTCGCTGATGATCGCAACCCGCACGGTCCCGCCACGATCCGCCGTGGTGAACGCGCGCCCGCGCGCGAGCGGTATGCCGAACGTGTGGAAATAGTTGGGATAAATCGACTCCAGGTTGAGCGATGGGTTCGCGGCGCCGCGATCGGCGCTCTGCCCCTCGGCGGTGAACTTCGGCACGTCCCACCCGTCATCACCGGAAAACGGCTGCACGTTGACCGGCGTCGCCGCGGCGATTTCCGGCACGGCTTCGAGCTGCGCCACCGCGGCGTCGAGGAACTGCCCGTGCCGGGCGGGATCGGGGTACTTGCCACTCGGTAGCGAGAGCTCGACGAACACGAGGCGATCCGCGACGAGACCGAGATCGACTGATTGCATCCGCAGCATGCTGCGCGTGAGCAGTCCGGCAGCGGCGACGACCGTCACGGCGAGGGCAACCTGAGCGATGACCAGCGCCCGCCGCCCGTGGTGTGTTCCTGAGGTCGTGACCCCTCGCCCACCGCTGCGAAGCTGCACGAGCAGGTCGCTGCGTGCCACGGAGAACGCCGGCGCAAGGGCAGCGAGCCCCGCGGTGAAGATCCCGACGACGAGGGTGAATGCTGCGACCGTGAAGTTGATGCGGACGGACTCGACCCGTGGCAGTCCGTCGGGCAGAAGCGCCAGCAGAGCCTGTAAGCTCCACCAGCTGGCCGCGAGTCCGAGCGCCGCGGCAACCAAGGCGAGCATGAGACTTTCGAGCAGTAATTGCTGAACGATCCGCGCACGCCCGGCGCCCAGCGCTTCATGAACGGCCAGTTCGGCTCGTCGGCCCTCGCCACGCATCAACCACAAGTTGGCCACATTCGCGCTGGCAATCAACAGCAGGAGCCCGACGGCCGCCAGCAACGCCAGCATCGCGGGGCGGACGCTGCCAACGATCGTCTCGGCGAAGGGACGAACCACGGGGACGAGGTCGCGAGTGCCGTTCGGCCGGACGACCGATTCCAGCCGGCGCGTCAGCGCTGTGAGCTCGCCGGCGGCCTGCTCGATGGTGACACCAGGCCGAAGCCTGCCAAGCAGATCGATCTCCTGGCGTGCCGCATCTCCGAATGGCCCCGTCGCCGGGAACGAGCGCGTCGTCCGCCACATTTCCACGCCGATGGGGTAATCGAGATCCGGCATCACGCCCACGATGGTGAATCGCTGCTCACCGAGCGTGACTCGCCGGCCCAGAACGTCTGGCGAGCGGCCGTAGCGGCGCGCCCACAGCGCGTGGCTCATCACGAGCACACGCTCCGCTCCTTCCACGTCGTCGGCTCGCGTCAGCGCGCGCCCGAGAACCGGACCGACTCCAAGCACGTCGAAAAAGCTGCCGGTGACCGCCCCGCTCTTGACGTAGCTCGCGGTCCCGTCTTCGATGATGACGTCGGGGCCGGCGTTATCCCAACTCCCCGCGACGGCCTCGAGCAACTGGCTGGCGCTGCGGACGGCGTCAATCTCGGCCCCGCCAAAGGGATGATGTGTGAATCCCGATGATCGAAGCTCCTTCCAGGCGACGATGAGCCGCTCTTCGTCGCGAACGGGCATCCGGCGCAGCAGGACGCCCTCGACCATCGCGAACATCACCGTGGTCCCGGTAAAACCCAGCGCGAGCGTCAGCCCGGCTGCCGCACTGAACGGTTTCGCCCGGAACAGTGCCCGCCACGCGAACCGGATGTCGGATCCGAGGTTTTCGAGCATCGCGTCGCAGCATACCGCCAAACCGGCCGCCGAGCCTCAACCGGGAGCGGAACTGGGCAAAGATTGTCCGGGCCGTGGCGTAGCCAGGGAGGAAACGCTTCATCACTGAGATTCCGCGCTTGACGGTCGCGCGCCCCCGCCGGATAGTGGGCGTGCATGCACAAAGTCTGGACGCCGCCAGTACGAATCGTCTTCGGCGTGGCGACGGTCTTGAGCATCTTCTCGACGCTGCAGGCGTACCGGCTCAGCACAATCAGCATCAGGGAGCCGATGGACGTGGAGGTCTGGCGGCTGCTGATCCTCAACTCGTTCGGATACTGGTACGTGCCTGCCGCGCTCACCGGGCCGATTTTCAGGCTCACCCACCGGTTTCCAATCGAGTCGGCCCGGCGGGTCCGGACCCTGGTCTTGTACGCACTGGGCGGTGCAGCCTTCTCGGTCGTGCACCTCGCGTGCACGCTGATCGTCGTGGTCTCGCTGTGGCCGCGTACTCCGTACTCCTTTGCGACACGGGCCCAACGCATCTACCTGACGAATCTCGACTGGGCCCTGATGACGTACTCCGCCATTGTCGGCCTGAGCTACGCGCTGGGATACTACCGGGAGTCTCAGGCGCGCGCGCTCAAGGCCGCGCAACTCGAGGCGAGTCTGGCGGAGGCGCGGTTCCGGACACTGGAAGCGGAACTGCACCCGCATTTCCTGTTCAACACGCTGCACGCCATCTCGACACTCATTCACACGCAACCGGACGCGGCGGATCGCATGATCACCCGCCTCAGCGATCTCCTCCGCATGACCTTCGCGCGGTCCGGCGGCGCGCTGGTGCCCCTCCACGAGGAGCTCGAGTTTCTCCAGAAGTACCTGGAGATCGAACAGACGCGGTTTCAGGATCGGCTCACGGTCGGCTACGACATCGATCCGGACACGCTCGACGCGGCGGTGCCTCGCCTGATCCTTCAGCCGCTCGTGGAGAACGCGATCAAGCACGGCGTGGCGCCGCGTAGCGGGCCGGGGACCATCCGGATCGCGGCACGGCGGGACGGCGACGTCCTGCGCCTCGAGGTTCGCGATAACGGCGTGGGGCTGAGCGGCGGTGTCCGCGCCAAGCTCCGCACCGGCATCGGCCTGTCGAACACCCGCGCCCGGCTCGAGTGCTTCTATGGGAACGCCCAGCGCCTGGCATTCTCGGACGCTGGCCACGGGTTGACCGTGGAGCTGTCCTTTCCATTTCAACAGACGCCGGTGGGAGCCGACGGGGCGGCAGGCGAGCAAATGGTTACGCAGTAGGGCGTGCGAGTCGAAACGACACGGCCTACGTGACGCGTCGAGGCTGGATCGGGGCGACCCGCCAGCGCATATACGCGACGCAGGTTGCCATCGTCAGCAGCACTAGAGTCGTGATGGCCGCGCTCACTTCATTGCGCATCACGTGAAGAATCGTGGCGGAAATCATCACGATCATGATGCCGGCCGCCGCGCAGGGAACGAGCCACGGCTGAATGCGCGTGAGACCAGGAAGCGTCAGTCCCACAGCCGCCAGTATTTCGGCGATGCCGAGAAAGAGCTGAAACCAACGCGGGAGCATCGCGTTCATCATGTCGGCTATGGCCGGCGGCGGAAACAGAAACATGCCGCCGTGGGCGAAGAACACCACCGCGAGCAACATCTGGAGCACCCAGAGCAGGATATTCATGCGACCCCTCACTGAATCTGGCGACAATCTCGATCGCGGTCGGCTGCGTCGAGAGCGGGTTCATCATAAGGCAGGACGGGCTAGTGTTTCGTCCCATAAATCCTGTTAGCACCGAGGGCGGCGATGGGCCCGCAGGGCAAGGCGCGACAACCGAGAATACTGCGCGTATTTGAGGGCGGAGCAACGCAGCCATGCGGGACGGGGTCCCCAGCGCGTTGAACTACACGCGCTGGGGGCCCCGGGATGCAGCGCCGGCCGAATGCAACAGGATTTATGGGACGAGACACTCGCAGGTCGAACGGCCGCGGGCCGACCAGCGACACATTTGACCAAATGAGATCTATCGGACGAGAATGGACGATCGTTGGGCGATAACGCGACCGCACACGACCCTCCGCCGATTCGTCAGGTGTCGGCGCCCGATCTGAAGGCGTTGCTCGAGGGCGGCGCCGCGATCGAGCTGGTCGACGTCCGCACCGAGTGGGAGCGCGCGATCGCCATGATCGAGGGGTCTCGCCTGCTCGACCGGGCGTATCACGATGCGCTGCTCCTCCGCGATCGGGATACACCCATCGTGTTCCAGTGCCACCACGGCATCCGCAGCCAGCAGGCAGCGGAGTACTTCCGGCATGCGGGATTCCGGAATCTCTCCAACCTGAGTGGCGGCATCGACGCCTGGTCGTTGCTCGTCGATGGCTCCGTACCGCGCTACTAAGTGGTCACGGGCACAATTACGGCGGCATTCGACCGGCGATGCATCCCGCCTCGCCGGTCTCGGTGCGTCGCCGTAATCATGCCCGGGACCACTAAGCGTGCACGGGCCGGCCGAATGGACGACTTCCCTCTAGAGAATGAGCCATGCTTCACGAACACATTGCAGTCATTTGCGTCCAGACCGGCAATGACGAGCGGACGGAGCGATTCGTCGTGTTTTCGTCGGCGCTCCCGCTCGCCGACTCGCGCCGGTGGCCCCAGTCGATGCCCGGCGACGTCACCTGTACGGCCCTCATCGGCGACGCCGACGTGCGGTCGGAGCTCGCGGCAGCTGGTCTTCCGGCCGAGGGGATCGAGGCTCGTGTCAGTCGTGCCCGTGCCTTCAAGACCACGATGACGAGCCACGCGATGGCGGAGGATTGGGTGAAGGCGATCAGAAGGAGCCTCCAACCATGAGCTTCGCAGTCCCTCTTCTTCTGACGATGGCAATCACGGGTTGGGTCGCCATCGACGCTGCCCGGCGCGGCCGCAACTGGCTGGCCTGGGCACTGCTCGTTGCCGGCACTGGTGTCCTCGGTTTGATCCCATGGCTCTTTGTCAGGCGACGCTCCCCGGCCACTCTCAAACCGCTGGGGAATCGCCGGGGCGCCGCCCTGTTGCTGGCGGCAATTCCCCTTTCGGTCATCACCGTCATGTCCACACTTGTGAGCAGCGACTTTCCTGTTCCAGGTGGCGCGTGTCGAGGGCAACGCGATGGCGCCGACCATTGACGACCAGGATCGCCTGATTGTGAACAAGCTGGCGTATCGAATCGACGAGCCGCGCATCGGCGACATCGTCATGCTCTATTACCCGCTGCGGCCGGAGAAGTCCTTCGTCAAACGCGTCATCGCGGGTGAAGGCGATCAGGTGCGGATCGTCCACGGCCAGGTGTATCGCAACGACGTGCCGATGGATGACTCGTTCGTGCCGCCCGAGTTCCGCAGCACCGGCGATTGGGGGCCGCAGGTCATTCCGGAGGGGTACTACTTCGTCATGGGGGACCATCGCAACAACAGCTCGGACAGCCGCCACTGGGGCTTCGTCCCGAAGAAGTACATCATCGGCAAGGTGCAGCTGCGATGGTGGCCGCTCAGTCACGCGCGCATGTTCCGATCCTGATTCGGCCCGATGATCGTCGGACATCGGGAACCTTGACGTGCGGCGCCGTCGGCTCAACGGTGGTCGAAGCCACGTACCTGGGACGCACGGCCACACGCAGCGTCACGGTGATGGTGCCGCGCGACACGATCGAAGAGATCGGCGGGAGCAGCACCAGCACACGCGTGGGTCAGCCGACGACGCAAGGCGCCTGGGGTTACTACGTCCTCGCCTCGGCCCCATTCGGCCGTGTGATCCACGTCATTGTGAACCAGGCTGGCATCGAGATCGCCTCGAATCCGTCGAGCCTTGCCGTCACGACTGGCAACGGTCCCGTGCGGCTCACGACGACGTTCATCGTGCCCGTAGGCACGACAATGATCTGCACGGCGCTGGGGCTCCAGGTCGGCGGTTCCTCGCAGGTGCTCCGCACGGAGTTGCGGTGCTCCGGCGTCGGACCGTAAGGCCGCTACCTTCGTCGCCGGTTCGGCGCCGCTCGCTTATTTCTTGTAGGCCGACGGCCGCTGCTGACGCTGAATGGGTGTCGTTCCACTCCCCAACAAAGCCGATAGCCACAACGCCCACCCACTCGAGATACAACTTGGGCAAAGTCGACATGGATTCCGACAGCCTGATAGCTGGTGTGCTCTGTCCTTGCCGAATGACTGAGGCGGCTGACGGAGCGAAAACGGGTGATGCCGGTCTTCCTTTTAACCTCCAGTGCGCGTGAGCATCTGGATGGCGAACGTCGTCGCAAGCAGGGGATCGTCCTCCTTGACGCGGCCGTTGGCGTTGCGAAAACTGCCATCGTCTGCCTGCTCCGGCAGTCGAACGCGCTGCTGAGGCCGCACGCGTGCGATCGCGGCGGCGTAGTAGAAGCGCAGTCCTGCGCTCCACGAAGCCTGCGGACTCTCACCCTCGTCGAAGCCCGGGACCCGGTCGGACTGGTGATTTCTGTCGAGCCATGCGATCCCTCTGGCGATTCGGTCGTCGCTGTCCGGAAGTCCAGACGCCCTGAGTGCCAACACTCCATCGGCCGTGGTCGTACCGTAGCTGACGAACCCTTCGGCGCTCCGGCCCGCCTTGTTGAGCGCTGGCATCACAGGCGAGAAGAAGAATCCGCCGTCGTGATTCTGTGACCGCTCGAGAAACACACGCGCTCGAGTCATCGCCGGATCCGAGCCGTCAAGACCGGAGGCGCGCAGCGCTTCGAGCACGAACCGCGTCATCGACAGGTCCACATGGCCGGCGTCGGGCGGACGACGAATCGCGCCTCCCATTCCCCAACCTCCGTAGGCCGTGTGTTCCGGTGTCCAGCCGTTGGCCTCGCTGAACTGGTGCGTTCGCAGTTGCGCGACCATCGGCGCGATATCCGCCGTCCACGAACGGCGCTGCGCCGCCACCAGGGCATCGACGGCGAGCGCCGTGGCGTAGTTCGGATAATCCGCATCGCCGCCGGTTACGCCCACGGCCCCGTCGGGGCTCGTATGCCTTCTGATGAACGCAATCGCACGATTGACGGTGCCGGCGGAGTCAGGCACGGCGGCCTCGGGAACGCGGAGCAACGCACCGAGTACGAAGGGCGTCAACGACTGGCCGGAACGAAGCAGTCCTGTACGTGGCGCTGTGGAAGCCTCCGTCGGCTGCCTGCTGTGCCCAGAGATATTGCGCGGCCCGCGTAAGCGAGCTGCGCTCGCGTCTCCACGAGCACCCGGCGGCAGCCGCCGCCGTCAACAAGAAGACGCGGCGGTCAACGCGCACGGTCGACCGTGAGGTTCAGAATCGCCGCACTTGTCATCGCGACTCGTCCAGTGATGCAGTGGTGACCGGCCCAGGCGCCATCGCTGTTCTGCAGACCGAGAATCTTCTGCGTGATGTTCGCATGCCATTTCGACCAGGCGTCGCCGCCGACGCGCTTCATGCTGTCGCTGATGTTGAGATAGGAGAAGAACTCCTCGCCGCCCATCGACCCGAATCCACCGACGAAGGCGGCATTGCCGAGCTGACTCTGAATCGCGCTGATTTGCTTTGCGTTCTGCACGCGGTCCGCCGTAGTGCGGCTCAACTGCTCCAGCGCCTGCGCGCTTTGATACAGCGCGACACCTGCGGCTTCGGCGGGCGCGGCGGGCGAGGTAACGACCACTCTGCCGGCGGACCGCCCATCGGCCGCGACTCCAGCCACGGGCGGAGCGGCGATGAGGGCGCTCACCGTGTAGGCTTCGGCACGCTTCAAGACAGCGGCATCCACCGAGACGCCTCTGTTTTGAGCCTCGAAGAGGCTGCGCGAGGCCATCGACGTGCCGAGCACCGGCGCCCAGCCGCCAGCAATGTTCCAGCTTCCGTCCGACTGCTGATGCTTCTCGATCTTCGCGACCGTCTTCTGTAGTGCCTTGCGCACCCGGGCGTTCAGCGCCGGCGTCGACGCGCGTCCGTCAATCTGCGACATCAGCATCGACGAGAGAAACGTGTCGATGCACGGGCCCAGCTTTCGCTGGATCTGCGTGCCCTGGCGATCGGTGATTGCCAGGCCGTCGGCCGGACTCGCCTCGATCCGCTGCAGGACAAATGCGAGTGCGCGCTCCACCTGCGGCTCGTACTGCCTGCCGGCCTGCAGGAGTGCAAGGGCCGCGACCGCCGTGTTGGCGACGTCGTTGCCGCTCGATTCCAGCCGCTCTCCCGGCCGCGCGGAGGACGCCTCGCCGCCGTCCTGGCCCCACCCGCCGTCGGCGCCCTGCACGGACGCCAGCCACCGGGCCCCTTTGTCGACCGCAGTCGACCCCGGCGCGGGCGCCAGCGCCGTTCTCGGTTCGGGCGTGGTGCGCTGGGTCTGCGCCCAGACTCCCGCGCCCGCCACCACAGCCCCTGACATGACAACCGCCAGCAGTCTCATACGGTCTCCTTTCGCTGATTCCAGTGCTTCCTTTTGGACGATGCCCTGGCGTCAGTGGCTGTCACGGGGCACGAGACGCCCAGCCGGTGCGAACTCCTCCCTGGCGTCACACGGTAAAGTGCGACGGTCTGGGTCCCGACGCGTACTGACACCGGGGCAGGGACGATGTTCCGGCCACCTGCGCCTTGTAACAGTCAGAACGAATGGACCCGGGAATCTTGCACGCTGGCGGACCCGGTTCGTCATTCAAAGCGTCATCGGCCCAAGCTCGTGCTTCGGACGAGTTCGTCACAACTGTCCCCGAACTTCGGTGGCTGTCCGGCCACTCGGTCCCGAGGAATTCGATGGGTGGAGCAACGGAGATGTCAGATGGGGCGACTGGGGCTCGCCTGTCATGGTCGCTCTTCTATGGTCCGGACCCGCCCCCACACTACGTACTGAACGTCCGCGGGGTCCCTCAGTCAAAGTGAGTTCGAGCCGACCGTGAGCCGGCGCGCGCCCCCCAGGCGCTGCTCTCGGACCGATCCGCTTCGACGATTCCGCAGTCCCGAATTCTCGCCATGGCCCGCTCGAGCCACGCGCCCTCGACGCCAGGCCGAAAGCGGGACTCCGGCACAGTCACGATGCGTCGTCAGTGCCCGATCCGGCTGGGGATGCTCCGTTCTCCGCGCGTCACCCGGCTCCATCCGGCTGGCCCTCCCCCTCCCGCCGCACCCGCCGGCGCATGGGCTTTCGCTTGTCGGAGCGCAGGTACGCCTCCAGCGTGTGGTAGGAAATCTGGAGCTCGCGGCAGGTCTTCCGCTTGTTGTTCCCGCACCGCTCGAGCACCAACCGCGCGTACCGGCTGGCCCACGCCCGCATCGTCGAGCGGGCTTGGAGGGCGGGCACGAGCGCGTCCGCGTACCCGCCCAGCAGTGCGGGCGGCAGATCGTCCAGCTCCAGCATCGACCCGCCGGCCAGCGCGACCCCGCGTTCGACGACGCGCTCGAGCTCGCGGACGTTGCCGGGCCAGTCGTAGGTGAGCAGCGCGTCCGCGGCCGCCGTCGACAGCGCCAGCGGCCGGAACGCGCGATGGCGCTCCAGGAAATACCGCGCCAGATCGAGGATGTCGTCGCGCCGGCAGCGCAGCGGCGGCACCTGCACTTCGACGCCGTTCAAACGGTAGAACAGATCGAGGCGGAAGCGCTTCTGCTCGACGAGATCCAGCAGCGACCGGTTCGACGCCACGATGATGCGGGTGTCGACGCGCCGCGCGCCGTAGCCGCCGACCCGCTCCACCGACAGATCCTGGATCGCGCGCAGCAGCTTGGCCTGCGCGGCGGCCGACAGGTCGGACACTTCGTCGAGAAAGAGCGTGCCTTCGTGCGCGTGCTCGAACTTCCCGCGGCGCCCGCGCACGCCGGTCGCCGTCCGGTCCTCGATCCCGAAGAGCTCCGCTTCGAGCAGCGTCTCGACAATCGCGGCGCAGTTGACGGCCACGAAGGGCCCCCGCCGGCGACGACTGAGCTCGTGAATCTGACGCGCGACGAGCTCCTTGCCCGTGCCGCTTTCGCCTTCGATCAAGACCGTGAAGTCAGTCGCCGCCACCTTCTCGATCCGGTCGCGCACGACGCGAATCTCGGCGCTCGATCCGATGAGCGGCGCCGCTTTGTCGGCACGGCCCCGCGACAGCGGCCACCGTCCGCTCGCGCGCTCGACCTCGATGATCAGCCCGGCGAGCTGCGCGGCGGCGGCGAGCATCAGGCGCGCGTACTCGTCGGCCGGACGCGACGGATCGAAGATCGCCTCCAGGCACGGCCGCCCGTCGACGGGCGTGACGGGCACTTCGTACGACACCAAGTACGGACGGTCGATTGGCTCGCCGTCCTCGCGAAACGTGACGGAGCTGGCCGACAGCAGCGTTCGAAGCTCCTCCTCGAAACGCTCGCGCACGAGCCTCGGCTCACGCACCCCCGCCAGGCCGCTCGTCAACGCCGCAACCAGCGTCGCGGTCGCACATCGTCTGTCCGGCAGCGTCGCGCAAGACGACTGCCGGGCCGGTGGGATCATCGATCCTCCCAATCCTCCGGGATTGATGATCTGTGTAAACAAGCGGAGTGCCAGCCGCGGTCCGCGAAAAACCCGTGCGATTATCGAGCTGATTCGTCGAGCGGAGGAAACGGAACCGGGCTGAAGGGTAACGGCGGCCCTGAAAACCAGCCGTCCGGCGCGGTCGCCGTGGGAATCGCCGACCCCGCGTGGGTCTCGGCTTCCCGAACGGTCACTTGCCTTTTCGTTGCTCGATGATCTTCCACGGATCGTCGGGCTTCTGACGCCAGTCCACGTACTTCGCCAGGTCTCTCACGGCGATCGCCTTGAACCCCTCGTCGTGCAGGTATTTCATGTACTCCTCGAACCGTTCGCGAGGGGTGTGGACCCACGGGTGCTCGACATCGGGCGCGCCATGAAACTGCAGGACGGCAATCTTCCCGTTGACCGCCTGAGACGTGGCCCGCTTCAGGTTCTCCAGCGTCCAGAACGGACGGGCGTCGCCGGCGGATGGGAGCAGGAGCGGATGATCGCGCCCCGGTTCGTAGGCGACCCCCTTCCCTTCCTCGTACGGATACTCCGGCGCCCCGCCGCGCCGGGCAAACCGGAACCCCAGCTCCTCGATGATGCGGATACCGCCGGGATCGATGGCATTGCCGGGATACGCAAACGACACGGGCCTGGGAATGCCGTGCGCGGCGCACTGCGCGTTGATGGCCTCCACCTGCTCCTTCAACTTCGGGAGAGCCGCCTTCGACACGCCCATGTGGTCGCGCGTGTGATTGCCGATCTCGAAGCCGTCCCGGTGCAGCTCGGCGATCTGCTCCCACGTGAGGTAGTCCTCCTTGTTCGTCCGGAACGTGAACCCTTCCGTGATGAAGAACGTCGCGCCGAACCCGTACTTTTTCAGCAGCGGCCGGACGACCGTGTAGTGACTGGCCTTGGAATCGTCGAAGGTCAGCACGATCAGCTTGTCCGGGATCGGTTCGAGAGCCTGGGCGTGCGCGAGCAGCGACAACGGGAGTGCGATCGGAATCCAGAGCAGGGCCTTCACACGCATCACCTCGTTCTCCGATTCGGGCGCCCGCGCGTCACGGTTTCACCACACGGAAATACTCGTGAAACACGTCCGCGAGCGTTTCGCCATACGCCGTCCAGTGCCGGGCAGAGGGATAATCCTTCACCCCTTCAATCCAATTGCAGTTGAGCTCGTGCACGACCGCGTCGATGCCGTAGCGCTCGAGCCAGCCGTCCCCGAGCGTCCCGCTGTTGCGGAAGACGGCGTTCGTGCTGCCTTCAGTGAACCAGGTCTTCCTGCGGAGCAGATCCTCGAGCGTCGCCATCCGCGCGAGATGGCGGTCCAGTTGCGGCACCGGCGGACGGCTGATGTGCAGAAGCCCGCGGCCATCGTTGTGCAACTCGACCGCCAGATGCGGCCGGCGGCCGGCGGCAATCATGCCCTCGAGCCACCGTTCGAGCGCCGCGTTCTCCGGCACGAGGCTGACGTCAGCGGGCTTGTCCCAGTTGCGATTGAGGTCCTTGCCGTTGACGTTGAAGCGCGTCATGCCGCGCGCCACGCCGTCCTTGTTCGCCATCGGAAGGAGGTAGACGACGTACTGCGCGAGAAACGTCCTCGCGTCTGCATCGTCTTTCAGCAGGCGCTGGATCAGTCCCTGTGCCACCCAGCTGCTGCCTGACTCCCATGGGTGCGCCCGCGCCCGGACGAAGACGCGATACGGCGCATCGGCATCGCCGACGCGAACGACTTCCAGATCCCGCCCGCCGACGGTCTTGCCGATGGACGTGATCTGTGCGCGGCGGCTCTTGCGGATGGATTCGAGGAAGCGCTCGAGATCGGACAATCGATACGGTTCGAGCCGCGCGACGTAGAGCCTCGGCCCGGGCATTTCCACGGTGAGCCGCACGCGATTCCCAGGGAGGCTCTCGGTCGGCACCTTCGTCCACTGCGCGCCCGTTTTCCGAGATCGCCACGGTCTTCAGCTCCCCGGCAACCGAACCAGGCTGGCCGTTCCAGACGTTGTCCAGGTTCCTGAACTCGAGCGTGAGCTTCGAGCCGGTCCTCGCGTGAAGGAGGAAATGAATGTGCCCGGCCGCGCGGTTGGGCGACGAGCGTTCGTGGTCGTACAGCAGGTGGATCTGGATCGTGCCGTCGGCCGCGAGCTCATACCAGAGCGGGGACGCGTTCTCGAACCCGGTGTCGATGAAGTCAAGGCCCGCCTGGCCGGGCGGCGCGACCTGGAGCTGGGCGGCGCCTTCATCGGGCGCCGTCGACAACACGAGCGTCAGCGTGAAGAGCAGCCGGAGGAACACCCGTCCATCTCTTTTGAGATCGCCGCGCAACGACAACACCTCGGATTTGGTGCGGACGGCCTACGGTTGCCCCGAACGCCGTCCCTTCCAGGTCTTCGCGTACTCGATCGCGAACGTCCGCAACGGGGCGCTCGTCTGGCCGAGCGCGGCGGCTTCGTTGATCGCGCGATCGGTCTCCCACCCGTCGACGGCCAGCCGCTTGATCAACCACATCGTCGCCGCGCGGTTGCCGCCGGCGCAGTGAATGAACGCCGGCTCCGCCCCTGACGAGGTGATGGCCTTCAGAAACTGATCCGCCGCGGCCGGATCGGGGGTGCCGTCGAAGGGCACGTGGAAATAGCGCAGGCCGGCGGCCTTCGCCGCGGCCTCCTCCTTCTCGACTTCGGCCCCCGGCTCGGTCGCGCGTCGGAGGTTGACGATGGAGACGAAGCCCATCTTCTTGATCTCGGGCACCGATTCCGCCGTGATCGCACCCGCGCAGGCGACCGTGGTCTCGAGACGGGCGAGGTTCCGAATGCCGGCCACCGGATCCTTGGTCACCTGCTGGGCAAGCGCGCCGTCTGTCCCCGCAGCCAGGAGAAGCGAACCAATCACGACAAACACTTTCGAGTGCATGACTACTCTCCTCTTGCAGAATCGGACAATGTTGCGGCGCGAAGTGCGCTCGATTGTATACCCTGCCAGATCGTAGCGCAGGCCTTGAGGCCTGCCTTCGGCGCGGGCAGGCCTGAAGGCCTGCGCTACGTACGCAAGACAGTGAACGGCTCAGTTGCGCGGCAGCGCGTACGCCACGATCCCCGTGGGTCCCGCCGGTGCAGGCACGTTGCCGCCGGCGCCACGCCCGCCGCCTGCGACGGCCGTGACGAGAAGGTATTGCCGTCCGCCAAGCTCGTACATCGACGGCGATCCGCTGGTGGTCCCTCCCAACGGCAACTCCCACACCTGCTTGCCGGTCGCGCTGTCGTAGACGTGGACTTTGCGATCGGCGGCCGTGACGAACACCAACCCCGTGGCGGTCGGGATGATCCCGCCCTTGGTCGTGACCGCCGCACCCGTGCCCGTGATGCCCTGACCGACGAGACGCAGGTCATCGCCGAGCCCAATCTGCCATTTGATCGTGCCGGCGTTGAGATCGTACGCCGTCAGGGTGGTGTACGGCGGATTGACGATCGTCGGGTAAAGTCCGAAGCCCTCCGTGACGTAGCGGCCCTCCGTCACGACCTCCGGCGGAGCGCCGCGCCGGCCGGCGCGCATCTCGCCCGGCTTCAGCAGCCGAATGATCGTCGGCACGTTGAAGCCGATGACGTACACGCTGCCGTCGGTCGGATTGCGCAGCCGTGCTGCCCCAATTCGATCCGCCCTGGTTGCCGGGCATGTGAATCACTTCGTCGAACCCGATCGGCGTGAAGGGCCCTTCGTTTCTGGCCTTCAGGATGCGCTGCCTGAACTGCTCGCGCTCCTCCGGCGTCAGGATGTGCGGATTCAGATCGTCCGCGGTGAACTTCTGACGGGAGAACGGCGGCGGGCTCGTCGGAAACGGCTGCGTGGGCCACAACGTCTCACCGGGCACCGTGGTCTTCTGCGGCACGGGCCGTTCCTCGATCGGCCAGATCGGCTGGCCTGTGACGCGATCGAACACATAGAGGTAGCCGGTCTTGCTGGCCATGGCGACGACATCGACGGATCGCCCGTTCCGGCGGATGGTCGTCAACTGCGGGGCCGAGTTGTTGTCGAGGTCCCAGATGTCGTGGTGGACCGTCTGGAAATGCCAGAGACGCTTGCCGGTCCTGACATTGAGCGCGACGAGGCAGTCCGCGAACAGATTGGCGCCCGGCCGGTTGCCTCCGTAGAAGTTGTACTTCGGGCTGGCGGTCGGGACGTAGATGATGCCGCGCCGCACGTCGATCGACTGCTCGCCCCAGTTGTTGGCGCCGCCGATGGTCTTCCACGCGTCCTTGGGCCAGGTGTCGTAGCCGAACTCGCCGGGCCGCGGCACGGTATGAAAGGTCCAGACGAGTTTGCCTGTTCGCACATCGAACGCCCGGATGTCGCCGGGCGCCGAGTTGTACTCCTGGTTCGTCGCCGAGCCCAGGATGATCAGGTTCTCGAACACTCGCCCAGGGGTGCGGCTTTGCTGTTCGACCTTCGCGGGATCCCGGTCGAGACCCACTCGCAGGTCCACGCGGCCGTCCTTGCCGAACGAGGAAATGGTCTCGCCGGTTTGCGCGTCGATCTCCTGAAGGAAGTTGGCCGAGCTGAAAATCAGCCGGCGGTCCTTGCCGCCCTGGCTTTCCCAGTAGTTCACGCCTCGACTGTTGAAACCCTGAACACCCTCGTGGATCCAGAGCTGCTTGCCGGTCGCCGCATCGAGCGCCACGAACGAGTCGTTCGGGCCGCGGCCATAGACGACGCCGCGTACGACGAGCGGGTTGAAGTCGGTCTGGCCGGGCGCGTACGTCCAGGCGACTTGAAGCTGGCTGACGTTGGACTTCGTGATCTGCGGTCGCGGCCACGAACCGCGAGCTGTCAGCGCCGCCGGCGTAGTCGCGCCATTCGCGCCCCTGGCCGGAGAGCGAAAGTCCCGTGACACCCGCGAGCGCCACCAGCACCGCTGCCTGGACGCTGCCGACGATCCGCCGTGACGAAGCTCGTTGTCTGGCCATCTACGCGACACCTCCGTGTCATCTCCATCGCCCGCGTCAGTATAGGCTGACCCGCCCGCGCGGCGCGCGCACCTTGACCCACCCGCCGCGGACGGTCATGATGTCTTCGTGCGGCGTGTCATCTCCTTCGTTCTTGCCATGGTCATCGCCCTGTGGCTGCCCGTGCGATCGGCTGACGCCCGGGAGCGGGAGACTTCCCTTCCGGGCACCGAAGGGAGCGCGCAGACTGAACGGCCGGCTCAGGCGGCGGATTTCACGCCGCGGATGGTCGCCGGGTCAGCGGGAACATGGCAGGCCCGGCTGGCTCATGACGCGCTCGCGTCAGCGATCTGGTCGCCGCAAGTGCCCGGCTTCTCTCTCTCGGCGTCGGTCTCCCCGGCCCGCCTTCGCCTCCACATTGCACCCCCGCTTCGCGCCTTTCCTCTCCTGATCTGATCGCCCTCTCGCGCACGAGCCTCCGTCAGGGTCAGACGAGTGTCTTCGTGTCACAGGAGGGATCATGAACAGCAGATTGCGCTGGAAGTTTGTCGTGACGGTCGTCGTGACGCTCGGGATCTCGTTCTTCGCGTGGTATCCGCTCCTCGCCGATCGCTACGGCCTGCCGGGGCCCGGCTTCATCATGGAGAAGCGGCTGAAGCTCGGGCTGGACCTGAAGGGCGGGGTCCAGATGGTCCTGCGCATCAACACCGGCGATGCGGTCCTCGTCGACACGCGGAACACGGCTGCGAGACTGGACGAGGCGCTCACGCAGCAGGGTGTCACGAGGGGCCCGATCGAGGTCCTCGGCCCCGGACGATTTCGCGTCGCAGGCGTCGCCGCGGAACACGATGCCGCGTTCCGGCGAGTCTCGGATGACGTGGCCGGCGGCTTCGCCCGCGGGTCCGGCCCCGGCGAGTCGTACACGTTCACGATCGCGCCCGGCGTCCTGGAGAGCCTGCGCGCGAACACGGTGAAACAGGCAGAGCAGACGGTCGACCGGCGGGTCAACGAGCTCGGCGTCACCGAACCGCTCATCGCCATCCAGGGCGCGGCGAAAGACGAGATCCTCCTGCAGCTGCCGGGTGTCGCCGACATGGACCGCGCGAGAAGCATCCTTGGCGCGACGGCGCTGCTCGAGTGGAAGCTCGTCGAACACGGCCCCGCCTCCACACGGGAAGCGCTGTTGGCAGCAACCGGAGGCGAGGTGCCGCCGAACACCGAAGTCGCGATTGGCGTTGCCGACGCGGACGGGAGCGCCGGGCCGGCCCACTACCTGGTCCGAAGCGTCGCGGCCATCACCGGACGCGATCTGCGCAACGCACGGTCGATCCCGGACGAGAACTATCAGCCGGCCGTGGCATTCTCGCTGACCCGGGACGCCGCCCGGCGGTTCGCGAAGCTGACGGGCGACAACGTCGGGCGCTCGCTCGCCATCGTCCTCGACGGACGGGTGCAGTCGGCGCCGCAGATTGAAGGGCGGATCGATGGCGGCGAGGGGCACATCCGCGGACGCTTCACGCAGCAGCAGGCCGCCGATCTCTCGCTGATGCTTCGCGCGGGCGCGCTGCCCACGTCGCTGACGTACCTCGGCGGGCGTCTCGTCGGGCCCTCACTCGGAACCGCGTCGATCCACGCCGGCGTGGTGGCGTCGCTTGCCGGGCTCGCCCTGATCGCCGCGTTCATGCTCCTCTACTACAACCGGGCCGGGATCAACGCCCTCATCTCGGTCGTGGTCGAACCTCCTGCTGCTGCTCGGGCTCATGGCCTACTCCGGCGCCGCGTTGACCCTGCCGGGCATCGCGGGGCTGATCCTCACGATCGGCATGGGTGTGGACTCGAACGTGCTCATCTTCGAGCGGATCAAAGAGGAGCTGGCGGCGGGCCGGACCGCCAGGGCCGCGGTGGCGGCGGGCTTCGACCGCGTGTTCCGGACGATCCTCGACACGCACATCGCCTCGCTGATTGCCGCCGCGTTCCTGTTTCAGTTCGGCACCGGGCCGATCCGCGGCTTCGCCACGACCCTCACGTTCGGCCTGCTCGCCAACGTGTTCACGGCCGTCTTCGTCTCGCGCACGATCTTCGAGGCGGTCCTCTCGCGCGGGCGCACGACCCGTTTGCGCATGGAGACCTTCGGTCACCTCTTTCGAACGCCGGACTTCAACTTCCACCGGTGGCGCTGGCACGCGCTGGCGCTCTCGGCGGCCGTGATTCTGGCGGGGGCCGGCGTGATTCTGGCCCGCGGCGGCGTCCCGCTCGGCATCGACTTTTCCGGCGGGACCATCGTGACCGTGAAATTCGTCCAGCCGGTGCCCGAAGAAGTCGTGCAGAACGCGATCCCCGGCGAGGAGACCGTCCAGCGGTACGGCGAGGCGGCGGACAACGAGATGCTGATCCGGCTCCCGCAGCACGAGGGCGCGGAGGAAGGCGCGAACCTCGCGCAGGAAGCCGGCCGGGTGGTTGCCGCGCTTCAGGCGGCGGGCGTTCCCGCATTCGACGTGACCGGCATCGAGGCAGTGGGTCCCGCGATCGGTGCGGACCTCCGGCGCAAGGGGGCGTACGCGACGCTGGCCTCCATCGTCGGTATCACGGCGTATATCGCGGTCCGGTTCCGCCCGAGCTTTGCCGCGGGCGCCATCGCCGCAACGTTTCACGACATCCTGGTGACGGTGTCGCTTCTCACTTTGTCGGGCTACGATCTGTCGCTCAACGTCGTGGCCGCGATCCTCACGATCACCGGCTACTCCGTGAACGACACCATCGTGACGTTCGACCGCGTCCGCGAGAACCTTCGCACGTCGCCCCGCGCCCCGCTGGAGGTCGTCGTCAACGCCGCCGTCAACCAGACCCTCGGCCGGACGATCATCACGGCCGGCACCACGTTCCTGGCCGTCCTCGCGCTGTTTCTGTTCGGCGGAGACGTCCTGCACGGGTTCGCCTTTGCGATGCTGGTCGGCATCGTGAGCGGAACGTATTCGACCGTCTTCATCGCGGCGGCGATCTCGATCATGCTCAGCAAACGATCGCGGCCGCGCGCCGTTCGCGCTCCTGCGCGCCGCGCGGATCTTGACGTATAGGAAGCGCACCCGCGCGCCGACGGGCGTCCTGCATGAGCTCCAGTTTTCCGGAATCAGGCGACGACTGGGGTTCCTGTGAAGCCGTGACGGTGAATGCAAGAGCGTAACTCACTACAGAGTGGCCCATGAGCTGCGTTCACCCCGATGAATGAAAACTGGTGGTTGTGAGCGCCGGTTAACTGTCACGTCCGGCTGCGCGTATCCTTCCAACACGGAGCTCACGGGCGCCGGCGGCGGCTCAGGGAGCGCAGCGACTCGGTTGAGTCGACTTCGCAGCGTCGCTCAATTGACAGCCGTTCGACAAAACAAAGACCCTGATCGGCATGACAGTCCAGGGGGACGCACTCAGCGCCGGCCTCGGTTCCGGAGGCCGGCGTTGCAGGGTCAGTCGAGATCGAGGAGGCACGCGCGATCCGAGACTGGGCTGCTTGTCTCCTCGGTCCGTCGACCCCGCCCG
Organism: uncultured Acidobacteriota bacterium; assembly: GCA_963820645.1. Taxonomy (GTDB): domain Bacteria; phylum Acidobacteriota; class Vicinamibacteria; order Vicinamibacterales; family 2-12-FULL-66-21; genus JALZOC01. The sequence goes on from CAWGAS010000002.1 coordinate 63,168, forward strand.
CGCGAGCGCGGCTCGAGTGCGTGCTGGAGCGTGAAGTTAGAGTCTCCGTGGCCTCCGTGACCCCCGTGTTGGAAGAACAGCGAAGCCTGTTTGACAGCGAGACCGGCCGGGGGCCGTACACCGTTGCCCGTATACTGAGCGTCATGACGATCCGAGCTGCAGCCCCGTCACGCCTGACGTTCGTCTGCTTCGCGTCCGCCGCGCTGTCGGTGCTGGCCACCTTCCAGGTGGCGGCGCAGAACTGGCCTCAATGGCGCGGTCCGTCGGGTGCCGGCGTTTCGTCCGAGTCGGGCCTCCCCACGAAGTGGAGCGCCGGCGAGAATGTCGCCTGGAAGAAACCGCTCGCCGGGCTCGGCACGTCCTCTCCGATCGTGTGGGGCGACACGGTGTTCGTCACATCGCAGATCGGCGAGACTCCCGTGGCGGCGGGCTCTCATCCGCAGCTGGCCCGTGACGACCGTTCGCTCGCGGAGCGCGAGAACCCTCTCGGCGGCCGGCGGCCGGGGCCTGGAGCTCCGGGAAGTAACGTCCAGCTCGTCGTGGAAGCGTTCACTCGTCTCAACGGCAACCGGCTGTGGGAATACCGCGTGCCGGCGACGGGCGCGTTTTCCGAGCACCACGAAAAGCACAACCTCGCGACGCCGACGCCGGTCGCTGACGGCGAACGCGTCTACGCCTGGTTCGGCAACGGGCAGGTTGTCGCGCTCGACTTACAGGGCCGCGTCGTCTGGACCCGGCATCTCGGCACCGAGTACTCCCCGTTCAAGACCCTCTGGGGACACGGCAGCTCCCCCGCGCTCTACCGCGATCTCCTCGTGCTGCTGTGCGACCATCTCGGCTCCTCCTATCTGCTGGCGCTCGACAAGCGCACGGGGAAGGAGCGCTGGAAGGTGGACCGTGGTGCGGAGCGCGTCTCGCACAGCACGCCGCTCGTGGTCGCCGGTCCTCAGGGCGACGAGCTCCTCGTCAACTCCTCGGAACGCATCGACGTCTACGACCCGGCGACCGGGAAGCTCCTGTGGTACGCCGACAGTCCCCGGCAGACGCCGATTCCCTCGGCTGTCTTTCACGACGGCAGAATCTACATGAGCCGCGGATACCGGAACAGCGACTACATGGCGATCCGCCCCGGCGGCCGCGGGGACGTCACCGGGAGCCACATCGAATGGCGATCGCCGGCCGGCGGATCGTATGTCTCGTCGATCGTGTACTACCAGGGGTTGCTCTACATGACGAACGAGGTCGGCGTGGTGACGTGCGCGGACGCGAAGACCGGCAAGCACCTGTGGCGTCACCGGCTCGGCGGCGTGTTCTTCGCGTCGCCGGTCGCCGGGGACGGGAAGATCTATCTGGTCAGCGAAACGGGTGAGACGTTCGTGCTGCGCGCCGGGCCCAAGCCGGAAGTGCTCGCGCAGAATGACCTTGGGGAACGGTTTCTCGCCTCGCCGGCCATCGCGAACCAGCGGCTGTTCTTCAGAAGCGATCGGACCCTGTTCGCCGTGGGACGGTGACTATCCTTCGAGCACGACGAGCAAGTCGCGCGCTTCGACGTTCGCGCCCGGTGCGACCAGCACGTCCGTCACGACCGTGTCGCGCGGGCTGTAGACGGCGGTCTCCATCTTCATCGCCTCGATCGAGAGCAGCCGCTCGCCGGCGCGGACGGCCTGGCCCTTTCTGGCGGCGACCGTGGAGACTTTCCCGGGCATCGGCGCGGCCACGTGGTTCGGGTTCCCGGGTTCCGCCTTCGAGTTCCGCTTCACCACGGCCTCGACCGATTGATCGACGACGGTGACCTCGCGCGCCTGCCCGTTCAGCTCGAAGAAGACCGTCCGCGTGCCGTCGGCGTGCGCGGCGCCGGTCGTGAAGTAGCGGACGATCAAGGTCTTGCCGCGCTCGATCTCGATCGAGGCCTCCTCGCCGGCCTGCAGCCCGTAGAAGAAATTCACCGTCGGGATCACCGACGTGTTCTCGTACTGCTGCCAGTGGCTGGCGAACTCCGCATAGACCCGCGGATACAGCAGAAACGACAGGACGTCCTCTTCGCGCGGCGCATCGCCGGTCCGGACCGGAAGGGTGCGCGCGGCAGCCTCGAAGTCGGCCGGCGGCAGCGCGGCGCCCGGCCGGCCTTCGATCGGCTGCGCGTGAGCGGAGCGCAGCACGGCATCCTGAAACGCGCGAGGCCACCCGCCTTCCGGCTGTCCCAGCATGCCCTGCATCATCTCGACGACACTCTGCGGGAAATGCAGGGGCGTCTGCGCGCCGAGGATGTCGTCCGCCGTCAGGCCGTTGGTGACCATGAAGAGCGCCAGGTCGCCCACGACCTTGCTCGAGGGCGTCACCTTGACGATGTCGCCGGCCAGATGATTGGCGGCGACGTAGGCATCGCACACCTCCTGCCACCGCCGCTCGAGCCCCATGCTCTTGGCTTGCTGCTTGAAGTTCGTGTACTGGCCGCCGGGCATCTCGTGGTGATACACGTCGGACTCCGGCGCCTTGAGCCCCTCTTCGAACGGGTAGTACAGCTCCCGCACGGCCGCCCAGTACCGGCTGCTCTCGTCGAGCGCCCGCAGATCGAGGCCGGTGTCGCGATCCGTGTGGCGCAGCGCCTTGACGATGGAGTTGAGGCATGGCTGGCTGGTCATGCCGCTCATGGACGCGATGGCCGCGTCGGCGATGTCGACCCCGGCATCGGCCGCGCGCAGCACGCTCGCCGCGTTGATCCCGCCCGTGTCGTGGGTGTGAAAGTGGATCGGCACGCCCACTTCCTCGCGCAGCGCCTTCACGAGCGCGAACGCGGCGTAGGGCGTGCACAGCCCCGCCATGTCCTTGATCCCCAGCACGTGCGTGCCCATCGCGACGAGCTCTTTCGCCAGCCGGACGTAATAACGCAGGCTGTATTTCGTGCGCGCCGGATCCAGGATGTCGCCGGTATAGCAGATGGCCGCTTCGCACAGCGCGCCGGTGTCCTCGCGCACCGCTTCGATCGGCACGCGCATGTTCCCGGTGCCGTTCAGGGAGTCGAAGATGCGGAAGACGTCGATGCCCGTCCGCGGCGCTCCTCTTGATGAACGCCCGGACGACGTTGTCGGGATACGACGTGTAGCCGACGGCGTTGCTGGCGCGGAGGAGCATCTGAAACAGGATGTTGGGGATGCGCCGGCGCAGCTCGATCAGGCGATCCCACGGATCCTCCTGGATGAACCGCATCGACGTGTCGAACGTGGCGCCGCCCCACATCTCGACGCTGAAGAGGTTGGACAGCCGGTGCGCGATCGTGTCCGCGACCGCCAGCATGTCGTAGGTGCGCACGCGTGTCGCGAGCAGCGACTGATGTGCGTCGCGCAGCGTCGTGTCGGTGATGAGGAGCCGCTTCTCGTCGCGGATCCGCTGCGCGAACCGCTCGGGACCGAGCTCGCGCAGCTGCTGGCGCATCCCGTCCGGCGGGGGCGCCGGGCCATTCGGCGGCGGGGGCACCGGCGTGGCCAGGACGCGCGCCGGGTCGTAGCGCTGCTTCACGTCCTCCCGGCCGTTGACGATGACGTCCGCGAGGTACGCCAGGACTTTCGTCGCGCGATCCCGCGGCGCAGCGCTCTGAAACAGCTCCGGTGTGTCGTCGATGAACGTCGTCGTCGCGTCGCCTGAGGCAAACGTCGGGTGGGCCAGGAGGTTGAGGAGGAACGCGATGTTGGTCCTGACGCCTCGAATGCGAAACTCGCGCAGGGCGCGGTCCGAGCGCCCCACCGCTTCCGGGAGCGTGGTGCCCCAGGTCGTGAGCTTCACGAGCAGGGAGTCGAAGTACGGCGTGATGACCGCGCCCCCGAAGCAATTGCCGCCGTCCAGCCGGATCGCGAAGCCGCCCGGCGATCGATACGTCGTGATGCGGCCGTAGTCGGGCATGAACTGGTGATCCGGATCCTCGGTGGTGATGCGGACCTGCATCGCGACGCCGCGCCGCTCGATCGCATCCTGCGCGGGGATGGCCAGCGGCGGCGCGTGCAGCGGATGGCCGTCGGCGACGAGGATCTGGCTCCTGACCAGGTCGACGCCGGTAATCATCTCCGTGACCGTGTGCTCCACCTGGATGCGGGGGTTCACCTCGATGAAGTAGAACTCGCCCCGATCCACGTCCACCAGGAACTCGACGGTCCCGGCGCCCCTGAACCCGACCGGCCCGCAGAGATTCACGGCCGCGGCGCAGATCGCGCGCCGCAGATCCTCGGACAACGCGATGCTCGGCGCGATCTCCACCACTTTCTGCTGGCGCCGCTGCACCGAGCAGTCGCGTTCCCAGAGATGGACGAGATGGCCGTGCGCGTCGCCGAGAATCTGCACCTCGATGTGCTTCGCGCGCGAAATGTAGCGTTCGAGAAACACCTCGCCTCGTCCGAAGGCGGCGGTGGCTTCGCGCGACGCCTCCGCGAGCTTTACGGCGAGCTCTTCTGGACGCGAGACGACTCGCATCCCGCGGCCGCCGCCGCCGAAGCTGGCCTTGACGATCAGGGGGTAACCGATCGCGTCGGCGGCGGCGCGGATGTCGGTTTCACTGGCCGCAGCCGTCCAGAGCGGACGCGGTGCCGGGGATCGTCGGCACGCCCGCCTCCTGCGCGAGCCGCTTCGCTGCCGTCTTGTCGCCGAACATCTCGAGATGCCCGGGCGTCGGACCGATGAAGCGGAAGCCCTCGGCCTCGGCCGTCCTCGCGAACTCCGCGCTCTCGGCGAGGAACCCGTACCCGGGATGGATCGCGTCGACTCCGCTCTGGCGGGCGACGGCCAGGATGGCGGCGATGTTCAGGTACGAGCGGACCGGCTCACCGCCGCTGACCGGCCCTATCTGGAACGCCTCGTCGGCTTTGAACCGATGCAGGGAGAACCGGTCTTCGTAGCTGTACACAGCGACCGTCCGCAGGCCGAGCTCGGTGGCAGCCCTGAAACAGCGGATGGCGATTTCCGATCGATTGGCGACAAGAAGCTTTTTCATGGACGAGGCGACCCGTTACTATACGTCGGTTGACCTGGCACCGGGCGCGCGGGCATCATCGTGAAGCAACGATGACGATTCCTGAGCAGCCGGGCCGCCTGCGCGGCGGCCTTCGCGTGATGGCTCTTGCGGTGTTCGTGTTGACGGTGGGCGCGCTGGCGATCTCGCCGTTGCGGCGGCCGACATTCACGGCGCGTCAGTATCGAGAGCAACTGCTGACCGAGCTTCGGCCGGTCGCGCTGTCGAACTGCACGATGCGACGGGTCGGCAGCGCCCACGACGGCGGGTACTTGATGTGCGGCAACCTGCTCGGCAACGTCCAATCGGCGTATTCATACGGCATCGGGATGCTGGACGATTGGGGATGCGACATCTCGCAGAACCTCGGCGTCACCGTCCACCAGTATGACTGCTTCATCCCCCCGCTCGAGACGTGCCCGAGCGGCCGCGCGGTGTTCCACGACGAGTGCATCGGTCCCGAGCCGGCCACGATCGAATCACGCCCCTTCGACACGCTGGCGCACCAGATCGCGAAGAACGGCGACACCGGCAAGACGCTGGTGATGAAAATCGACGTGGAAGGCGCGGAGCTGGGGTCGCTGCTGGCGACGCCGGATCGGGTGCTCGACCGCATCGACCAGCTGGCGATGGAAATCCACGGCGCCGATCGGCATTTTCTGCAGCTGGTGCGGAAGCTCAAACGTACGTTCCACGTGGTCCATCTTCATTTCAACAACCAGGCGTGTGCCGGCCGATACAGGCCCCTGCCGGCGTGGGCCTATCAGGTCTTGCTGGTGAACAAGCGGATCGCGATCCTCGACCCGGCCAAGCCGCCGCCCACGCTGCCGCACCCCTTGGACGCTCGGGACTATTCGATGGGGCGCGACTGCCAGGCCGTGGAACCGATAGAGCCCTAGCCGCCGCCCGAGCGCGGCTTCGCTGACCGCTGCTGATGAAGACACTGCTCAAGGTGATGATCGCGCTCGTGGCGGTGGCCGGGCTCGCCGTGCTGTTCGTGCGCTCGGCCGGGAGCACGCGCGCACAACCCTTCACGATCGCGCGACAGCACCTCGCGGGATGGACCCTGACCCTCGCGCCGGATGCCGACCCGCTCGGCTCGTCGCTCTCGATCGCGCCGAAGGCGGAGTTGATGCCGCCGCTCACCCGTGAACTGTTTGCCCGTATGGGCGAGTCGCTGCACTATCCGCCATCAGCCGTGCCCGTCGTGCTGCGCAGCGAGTTCGAGCGCGCGATAGCAGGCGTGCTGACGCCGGAGGCGTTACTCGACGCCGCGCGGGAGGCCGGTCTCGAGTCGGCGACGTTCCAGCCACGTTGCATGGCCCGGCGACGCATCAGTGAACCGGCGGGCGTTCGGGGGATCTACTTCCTCTTGTTCGATGTGCCGCAGTTCACCCGGTTCCGCGAGCAGATTGCACAGCGACTGCGTGCCGCCGGCCGTGACGCGACGCCGTTCGAACCGGCGGCGCTGTCGCCTGTCCTGATTGCGGCCGCTCTCGATGGCAGCTTCAGCGGCTGGCTGCCGCTGCGCGCGGATCCGGAAGTCGACTGCTTTGCACCGGTTGTCGTGGAGTAACGACGGATGATGCTCGCCATCGCCCTCCTCATCGGCGCCACCACCGCGATGTGTGCCTTGACGGCGGGAGCCTCTTCGGCCGGACAGCTTCCCGGATTGTCTCAGACA
>CAWGAS010000003.1:0-299851 GCA_963820645.1 uncultured Acidobacteriota bacterium
TGCTGAAGCGCGCGGGCCGTTCGGTCGCCGTCATCGATCGCGGGCGCTGCGGAGGCGTGGACTCGGGACACACGACCGCGCACGTCACCTGCGTGACCGATGCCGACCTCGCGGACCTCATCAAGAACTTCGGGCGCGATCACGCGCGGGCCCTGTGGGACGCGGGTCTCGCCGCCATGGTCGAGATCGACACCATCGTGACCGCCGAAGGCATCGATTGCGGGTGGACGTGGGTGCCGGGCTACAAGTTCGCCGCGCTCGACGCCGATCCCGCGAAGGCGCGTCCGCGCCTGCAGGAAGAAGCCGCGCTGGCGGCCGAGTGGGGATTCGAAGCGGCATACCTCGACGCGGTGCCTTTCGTCGGGCGGCCGGGGGTCGTGTTCGAGGGTCAAGCCAGGTTCCATCCGCGCAAGTACCTGGCGGGGCTCTCGAAATGCATCGATGGCGGCGGGTCGCACATCTTCGAGCATACAGAATCCGAGGAAGTCCTCGACACGCCGCTGTCGGTCAAGCGGGGCCGGCGGCCACACGATCTCGTGCAGCCAGATCGTCATCGCGACGCACACCCCGCTGATGGGCAAGACGAACATCGCCAGCGCGACGCTTCTTCAGACCAAGCTCTATCTCTATACCTCGTACGTGCTCGGCGGCCGCGTGACGAAAGGCGTGATTCCCGACGGGCTCTTCTGGGACACGGCGTCGCCGTATCACTACCTCCGCCTCGATCCGCATCGCGACTACGACTACGCGATCTTCGGCGGCGAGGATCACAAGACCGGCCAGGCGGCCGATACCGAGGCGTGCTATCGCGCCCTCGAACGCGCGCTGCGGCAGGTCATTCCGGAGATCGAAATCACCCACCGCTGGTCCGGCCAGGTCGTCGAGACGAACGACGGCCTGCCGTTCATCGGCGAGACCTCGGCACGCCAGTTCGCCGCGACCGGCTACGCCGGCAACGGCATGACGTTCGGCACGCTCGCCGGCATCATGGCTCGAGACGCCGTGCTCGGCCGCCGCAATCCCTGGGACGAGCTGTTCGACCCGGGCCGGACCAAGGTCAACGGGGGCATCTGGGACTATCTGAAGGAGAACATCGACTATCCGTTCTACATGATTCGGGATCGCTTCGCCGGGCCCGAAGGCCGGAGCCTGCGCGCCGTCCGCCGGGGCCAGGGAAAGATCCTCCAGCTGAACGGTGAGCAGGTCGCGGCCTCTCGCGACGACAACGGGAAAGTGACGCTGCTGTCGCCGATCTGCACGCACATGGGCTGTGTCGTGGACTGGAACGAAGCGGAACGCACCTGGGACTGTCCGTGCCACGGCTCACGCTTCAAGCCGAACGGCGACGTCCTGTCGGGACCCGCCGAGTCTCCTCTCGAGAAGCGGCCGCAGCAGGCCTGACTGACGCGATATACTCGATGGTTCGGGGGCTCTGGAGGTTGCTTGGAGGAGGCAATCGGTGGCAGTCAGCCGCGGCATCTGGATCGTGCTCGGGCTCATCATCGCGGCGGTCGCGATCTCGGCGGCGGGCCTCGTCGTCATGGCGCTCTTCGTCGGCCGCGCGCCGCAGATCACGGGGAATTCGACGCTCGTCCTGCGGGTCGGCGGCGAGCTCCAGGAAATGGAGCCGGCGGGCGTCATCGGCCAGTTCTTCGAGGCGCCGCCGACGGTGCGGTCGATCGTCGACGCGCTGCGCAAGGCCAAGGTCGACAAGCGCGTCACGAGCGTCGTCATCCGGCCGACGAGCGCGGCCGCGCTGTGGGGGAAGGTCCAGGAGATCCGCGACGCGATCACGGACTTCCGGCGCTCCGGCAAGCCGATCGTCGCGTATCTCGAATACGGCGGCGACCAGGAGTTCTACCTGGCGAGCGCGTGCGACAAGGTGTTCCTGTTGCCGACCGCGTCGCTCGACCTCACCGGCATGGCGAGCTACGAGCTGTTCCTGCGCGGCACGCTCGACAAGATCGGCGCGTATCCCGACACGCTCCACATCGGCGAGTACAAGACGGCGTCGAACACGTTCACCGAGCACACCTTCACGCCGGCGCACCGCGAGATGGCCCAGTCGCTGAACGCCGATCTCTACGAGCAGCTCATCGCCGGGCTCGCCGAAGGCCGGCACAAGTCGGAGCAGGAGATCCGCGACCTCGTCGACCACGGCCCGTTCCTGCCGGAGGACGCCGTCCGCGCCGGGCTGGTCGACGACGTGGCCTACGACGACGAGCTCGACGACAAGGTCAAGCTCTCGAAGAAGGGGTCCGCCGACTTCATGACCGAGTCGGAGTACCGGCACGTGTCCCTCCCGTCGCTCGGCCTCAACAAAGGCCCGCAGATCGCGGTCATCTACGCCACCGGCGTGATCGCGTCGGGGGAGAGCAACTTCGACTCGGGGCAGGTCGTCGGGTCGGACACGATGGTCGAGCACCTCCGCAAGGCGCGCGCGGACGACGACATCAAGGCGATCGTGCTCCGCATCGACAGCCCGGGGGGATCCGCGATCGCGTCCGACGTGATCTGGCGCGAGGTCATGCTGACGCGCGCGGTCAAGCCGGTCGTCGCGTCGATGTCGGACGTGGCCGCATCCGGCGGGTACTACATCGCGATGCCGGCGCACGCGATCGTCGCCGAGCCGGCCACGCTCACCGGCTCGATCGGCGTCGTCATGCTGAAGTTCGTGATCGACGGGACGCTGAAGAAGATCGGGATGAACCTGGAAGGGGTCACCAACGGCCGCTTCGCGGACCTCTATTCCCCGGTGCGCGCGTTCAGCCCCGAGGAGCGCCAGAAGGTCCAGCAGCACATGCAGGCCACCTACGACACGTTCGTCGAGAAGGCGGCCTCCGGGCGCAACACGACACCGGAGCGGATCGACGCGGTCGGGCAGGGGCGTGTGTGGACCGGCAAGCAGGCGAAGGAGATCGGGCTCGTCGACGAGCTCGGCGGGCTCGAGCGCGCGCTCGCGATCGCGAAACAGCGGGCGAAGCTTCCGCCGGACAGCGAAGTGGAGCTGGTGGTCTATCCCGGGACGGAAGTCGATCTACGAGATCGTGAAGAACCCGTTCGGCAGCTCCGAGCGGACCGGCGGGCTCGGCGCGCTGGTCGGAAGCCGCGATCGGCGCGCGCTGGAAACGCTGACCGCCCCGCTCCGTCTGTTCCGGCGGGGGGAGCCGCTCGCGATCATGCCGAATGTGTTCGTGAGGTGAGAAGGTCCGGCTAAAGCCGGATGCCACCGGCGCTCTACGTCACCAGCTGCGCGATGAGCTCCCGGTTGATGGTCACTTTCATCCGGTCGCGCGCCTTGGTCATGTAGGCGGCGTAGAAGCGGTTGCGCCGTTCGTTCAGCAGCTCGGTCCTCAGCGCCTCCCGGCCGGTCGCGAGCTCCTCCGCCGTCGGCGCCTTCCGCTCGAGCACCTTCACAATGACCGCCCCGTTGTCGGTGACGATCGGGTCGCTGACGGCGCCGGCCGCAAGCGCGAACGCCGCCGCGTCCACGGCGGGGCTCGTGCCGACGTCGGGAATCGGGGCGCCCCGCGCGATGAAATCGGTCGTCTTGACCTCGACGCCGGCTGCCTTGGCGGCGGCGTCGAAATCTCCGGACTTCATCTGCGCGGCGACCGTCGCGGCACGCTGGCGGGCGAGATCCACCGCCTTCTTCTTCAGCACTTCGTCCTTCACGCGGACCTTGACCTCCTCGAGCTTGGGCACGTAGGCGTCCTGCTTGCCCGTGACCATGAGGAAGGCAAAGCCCTGCGGCGTGCGGATCGCCTCGCTGATTTCGCCGTCCTTCAGCTCGAACGCCCGCTCGACCGCCGCGGGCGCCATGCCGAGGCCCGTGATCGGCTCCTCCCGGCTGAACAACGTGGACTCGCCGACCGTCAGCCCTCGCGGCTTCGCGACGGTGTCGAAATCGGCCGCCAGCTTCAGTTTGCCGGCGACGTCGTCCGAGATGCGCTGCGCTTCGGCCTGCGCGCGATCCCACTTCAACTGGTCTTCGATCTGCGCCCGCACTTCCTCGAGCGTCTTCGTGGTCGCGGGCTTCTTCTCGGTCACCTTGATGATGTGAAAGCCGTACTGCGTCTTCACGAGATCGCTGATCTGCCCGGGCGCCAGCGTGAACGCCACCTTGTCGAACTCCGGCACCATCCGTCCCTTGCCGAAGAAGTCGAGGTCGCCGCCCTTGACCGCGCTGGTCTCGTCCTGCGAGTTCTTCGTCGCGAGGTCGGCGAAATCCGCCCCGGCCTTGACCTTCGCCAGCAGCTCTTCAGCCTGTTTCTTCACGACCGCTTCGTCTTTGCCTTCGGTCTTGAGCAGGATGTGGCTGGCGCGGACCTGTTCCGGCGTGGCGTACTGCTGCTGGTTGTCCTCGTACGAGCGGTCGATGTCCTGCGGCGAGATCTGGGTCCGGCTGCGAATCCCCTGCATGTCGACCAGCGCATAGCGGACCTTGCGCTTGTCGGGCACCTTCAGCTCGTTCTTGTGCTCCTCGAAGTAGGCCGCGGTCTCCGCATCCGTCGCTTCGAGACCGGCGCGGAACTTGTCGGCGGGAAACGCCACCACGGACAGCTTGGCCTTGTCGTTGCGCCGCTTGAACTCCTCTTCGACTTCCTTGTCGCTCAGCGTGATCCAGCCGGTGATGGCCCCCTGGAGCTTCTCGACCGTCACCCCGCGGCGGACTTCCTCTTCGAACTCATCCGGGCGCATCGGCGGGTTCCGCATCTGGAGCAGCTGGCGGTACCGCTCTTCCCCGATGAAATGGCCGTTCTCCTGGAGGCCGGGCAGCACCGCAATCCGCTCCCGGACCTCCTCGTCGGTCGCGGAGATGCCCAGCCGCGCAGCCTCGGCCAGCGCGGTCTCCTCTTCGATCATCTGCTGGACGATGCGCTGGTCGAGGCCGAGCTGTTTGAGCAGGCGCTCGTCGACGTTCCCGCCGTACGCGGCGCGGTACGACTGCATCTGCTGCTGGTACGTGCGCCGGAAGCGGGCGACGGTGATGTTGCGCCCGTCCACGGACGCCACCACGTCGTTCAGGCCCGCGGCCCCCGGTTCGTCCAGAAAGCTCGGAATGTAAAGGAAAATGAACGCGAGGACCACAATGGCCAGGCTCCATTTGAGCCAGCCTTTGTGCCGGCGCATCCGGTCGAGCATCGTCATGGTTCAGCAGCCTCAAACAGGGATCGAGAAACCACAATTATGACACGAAGGGAGCGCCCTGTCGAGCTTCCAGCTTCCAGCTTCCAGCTAACCAGCGTGCCTGGCCACCCGGCAGCTGTGCAACTGGCCGACTGGGAACTGGCAAGCTGACTGGACCGCTGGAAGCGGAGCCGGATCGTGCGACCCCGGCCCACGCCCTTTATCGTGTTATATTTGTGGTGGATAGAAGGATTTAGAGGGATTCGCCATTCCTACAGGACGCAGAGCCGATTGACCGGGACTGGTCGGCAGCCTCGCGCCCGTCGCCCATCGAGCAGACCCGTGTCGGTTGCGCGCCGGGACTTCGCGAGCAGACTCCGGCCGCTTCAGGCGTCGCTCAAGCGCCGTCTCGCTCGCGCCGATGTACTCAGCCGACATGATTCGCGCGGTGAACTCGAGCCTCGACCCCGAAAAGGTCGCCGACGCCCTCGTGGCACGCGTGTCGGACTGGATTCCGGCGCCCGGGTGGCTGGTGCTCGCGGTTGACGGGGGAGGGCGCACGCGTGCGATGGCGGCCAGCGGGCTGACGCCGGCGCTCGAGGCCGCGGCGTATGCGGTCGGCAGCTGGGTGATCCGCAGCGGCGAGCTGTTCGCGGCCGCCAACATCGCCGAGGATCGACGCGTGGCCGACGCCGCGCTCGCGGCGGTGGCGGCGTTCCCGCTGTCGTGCCGGGGGCGTACGATCGGCGCGCTCGTGGCCATCGATCGCGTCCCCGCGCGGAGCGCGCCCCGTTTTGCGCCGGGCACGCTCGCGGCGCTGCTCAGCGGGCTCGAGCCGGGCGCGATCGCGCTCGAGAACGCGCTCCGCGTGCAGCGGGCGGAGGCGCTGTCGGTCACCGACGATCTGACGCAGCTGTACAACTCGCGCTATCTCTCGCAGGTGCTGCGCCGCGAGACCAAGCGCGCGTCGCGCAGCGGCCGGCCGCTGTCGCTGCTGTTCGTCGATCTCGACGGGTTCAAGGCGATCAACGACACGCACGGCCATCTGTTCGGGAGCCGCGCGCTGGTCGAAGCGGCCGGCGTCATCCGCCTGAGCGCGCGCGAGACGGACATGGTCGCGCGCTTCGGCGGCGACGAGTTCGCGCTGATCCTGCCGGACACGGGCAGCGAAGGCGCCGCCGCGGTCGGGGACCGCATCCGCGACCGGGTCGCGGCGTTCAGTTTTCTCCAGGGAGACGGCCTGGACATCAAGCTCACCGTCTCGATCGGCGTCGCGACGCTGCCCGACGTCGCGGCGTCCGCGGACGGCCTCATCCACGCCGCCGACAGCGCGATGTACTGGGTCAAGGAGCATGGCAAGAATGGGATCTATGTCGCAGGGAGCTGAATTTCCGGTGTCCGGCGTCCGCAGTGCAAGGAGTGATCGTTGAGTCTTCGCTCTCTGTTCTCGCTGTTCTCCAGCGATCTCGCCATCGATCTCGGGACGGCCAATACCTGCGTGTACGCGCGGGGCAAGGGCATCGTCGTCAACGAGCCGTCGATCGTCGCCATCAACAAGGTGAACGGCCGCATCGAAGCGGTCGGCAAGGACGCCAAGGACATGCTCGGCCGGACGCCCGGCAACATCGTCGCGATCAAGCCGATGAAGGACGGGGTGATCGCCGACTTCGAAGTGACCGAGAAGATGCTCACCTACTTCATCAAGAAGGCGCACAACCGCAACGTGTGGGTGCGTCCGCGCATCGTGATCGGCGTGCCGTCGGAGATCACGCAGGTCGAGAAGCGCGCGGTGAAGGACAGTGCGTATCGCGCCAAGGCGAGCGAGGTCCACCTCGTCGAAGAGGCGATGGCCGCCGCGATCGGCGCCGGCATGCCGATCACGGAGCCGTCGGGGAACATGATCGTCGACATCGGCGGCGGCACGACCGACATCGCCGTCATCTCGCTCGCCGGCATCGTCTACAGCAAGGCGGTCCGCGTCGCCGGCAACGAGATGGACGAAGCCATCATCCAGTACATCAAGAAGACGTACAACCTCCTCATCGGCGAGCGGACGGCCGAGGCGATCAAGATGGAGATCGGATCGGCGTACCAGCTCGAGGAGCGGATGACGATGGAGATCAAGGGGCGCCACCTCATCGAGGGCGTCCCCAAGACCATCACGATCACGGACGAGGAGATTCGCGAAGCGCTCGCCGAGACGGTCAACGTGATCGTCGACGCGGTGCGCGTCGCGCTCGAGCGGACGCCGCCGGAGCTGTCGGCCGACATCGTGGACCGCGGGATCGTCCTCACCGGAGGCGGATCGATGCTCAAGAACCTCGACAAGCGGCTGCGCGAAGAGACCGGGCTGCCGCTGGCCATGGCGGAGGACCCGCTGTCGTCCGTCGTGCTGGGCGCCGGCAAGATGCTGTCGGACTTCAACCTGCTGAGGAAGATATCGATCGACTAGCTTGCCAGCTTCCAGCTTCCAGCTTCCGGGCTGCGCGGAGCGCGGCAGACGGCGACGAAGCCGGGAAGCGGGGAGCGGGAAGCCCGGGCCGCGATGCTAGATATTCGCCGCCGCACCGGTGTTCTGCTGTTTGTCGTGACCATGGCGCACATCTTCCTGATCTCGGTGCAGGTCCAGTCGAAGTCCGGCGTGCCGGTGCTGCAGGCGGTGACGTTCGGCGTGTTCGCGCGCGTGCAGGGGGGGACGGCGTCGGTCATCCACGGCGTGCGCAACTTCTGGGGGAACTACGTCGGCCTGCGGGGCGTGCGCGCCGAGAACGAGGCGCTGCGCAAGCACGTGGCGGATCTCGAGGTGCGGCTCCAGGAGCAGCGCGCCCTGGCGGCCCGGTCGACCCGCCTGCAGGAACTGATGGACCTGCAGACGAGCACGACCCTGCCGACGATCGCGGCGGATGTGATCGCCGGGAACCCGAATCCGGGCATGCGGACGATCACGATCGGGCGCGGGGCCGACGACGGCGTCCAGGCCGACATGGCGGTGATCGCCCCGACCGGCATCGTCGGGCGCATCATCGGCGTACCGGCGGCGCACGCCGCGCGCGTGCAGCTGCTCATCGATCGCTACGCGGCCGCGGGCGCCCTGACCGAGCGCACGCGGGCCGGCGGCATGGTGGTCGGCGTCGACGGCGATCCGCCGCTGACCATGGAGCTGGTCTCGAACCTGGCCGACGTGAAGGCCGGCGATGCGGTCGTGGCCTCGGGGGCGGACGGCATCTATCCCAAGGGGTTCACGATCGGGCGCGTCGAGACGGCCGAGCGGGGCTCCGCGCTGTATCGGACCATCACCGTCCGGCCGTCGGTCGACTTCTCGAGCCTCGAAGAGGTGCTGGTCGTGCTCGTGCCGGTGCGTCTCGCGATCCCGGACGGCGGTGCACCCGCGCCAGGCGGCCAGGCCGGGCCCGCCAAATGAGGACTGCCGGCGTGCTGGCCGCGCTCGCTCTGGCACTCCTGCTGCAGACGACGCTGGCGGGGATGTCGATGGCGGGCGGGACGCGCGTGAACCTGGTGCTGGTCGCGGTGATCTACGTGGCGCTGGCGTTCGGCGCGGCGACCGGTCTGCTCGCCGGGACGGCGGGCGGGCTCGCGCAGGACGCGCTCGCGGGGGGCATCGTCGGGGTCGGCGGCCTGTCCAAGACGCTGGTCGGATTCATGGTCGGCGTGCTGGGGGCGCAGTTCATCGTCTCGCAGCCGCTGCCGAGGTTCGTGATGTTCGTGGGCGCGACGTTCGTCCACGAGCTGTGCTTTCAGGCGCTGCATGCGCTGGTCGAGTCGCGGGCGTTCACCATGCACTACTCGGCGACGCTGATCCAGGCGGTGGTCAACGGCGGGATCGGCATCGCGGCGTTCCTGCTCGTCGAGCAGGGACCTGATTTGCTGCAGCGGCGCCAGTCGCGCGCCGCGTTCAGCCGGCGGCGGTATTGAATATCAACCTGTGGCTTCCGCCTTCAGGCGGAAGTTGGGCGCCCGCTGAATCCTTCCGCCTGAAGGCGGAAGCCACGAGAGTCATATAGGCCATGTCGACGACCACCCTGATGCCCGACGATCGCCGCAGCCTGATGCTGCGGCTGTCGTTCATGCAGTATTTCATCGCCGTGCTGTTTGCGGCGCTCGCGATCAGCTTCTGGATCTTTCAGATCGCGCACTACGAAAAGTTCAGCGAGATGGCGCGGGAGAACCACCTCCGGCGGCTGCCGCTGCCGGCGCCGCGGGGGGTGCTGCTCGATCGCAACGGCGTCGTCCTGGTTCAGAACCAGAACACGTTCAATATCGCGCTCGTCCGCGAGCAGACCAAGAACCTCGAGCAGACCCTCCACGCCCTGTCGCGCGCGACCGGGGCGGACGAAGCGGAGATGCGCGAGATCGTGAACCGCCGGCGGCGCGATCCGAGCTACCGGCCGATCGTGCTCATCGAGAACGCGACGCGCGAGCAGGTGATTGCCGCCTGGACCCGCAGGCTCGAGCTCCCCGGCATCATCTATCAGGAAGTGCCCACGCGCCGGTATCCGGCCAGCGCGATGGCGGCGCACCTGTTCGGCTACGTCAGCGAGGTCACCGAAGTCGCAGCTCAAGCTGGCCGACTACAAGGGCGTCGAGTCCGGGGCGATCATCGGGCAGGCCGGCGTCGAGCAGGCCTACAACCAGCGCCTGATGGGCACCGAAGGCAACAAGGCCGTGATCGTCAACAGCCGTGGCCGGGAGATCGACGATGTCAAGGCACTCAGCTACGATCCCAAGGAAGGGCAGCGCCTGCAGCTGACGATCGACGCCGACGTGCAGGCGGCGACGGAAGAGGGCTTCCGCCATTTCGGCTACAACGGCGCCGCGGTCATGCTCGATCCGCGGAACGGCGAGGTGCTCGTCGCTCGTCAGCCTGCCGACCTACGATCCCAACAGCTTCGCCACCGGGATCGAGTCGCGCGACGTGGAGCGGGCTCATCGAAGGACCCGCTCAAGCCGCTGTCCAACCGCGCGCTGCAGGGGACGTATCTCCCCGGGATCGACCTTCAAGATCGTCGTCGCGACCGCGGCGCTCGAAGAGGGGATCGTCAAGCCCGACTTCCGCGTGCACTGCGGCGGCGGCGCGAGCTTCTACGGCCGGTATTTCCAGTGCTGGAAGCCCAAGGGCGGGCACGGCACGATCGACATGCGGCACGCGATCGAGCAGTCGTGCAACGTGTACTTCTACACGCTCGGGCAACATGCTCGGGCGTCGATCGCATCCACAAGTGGGCGACGCGCGCTCGGGCTCGGCGAGCGCACGGGCATCGATCTGCCGAACGAGCTGAAAGGACTCGTGCCGTCGACCGAGTGGAAGCAGCGCGTGAAGAAGGAGAAGTGGTACGCCGGCGAGACGATCTCGGTGGCGATCGGACAGGGCCAGGTGTCGGTGACGCCGCTCTCGCATGGCCGTCATGATGATGACGATCGCCAATGGCGGCACCCGCTACACGCCCCACGTGCTCAAGTCCGTCGACGAGGGACAGGGCTGGAAGCCGGTCCCGCCGCCGCCTCCCGGCGGGGCTGCGCGCATGAAGGACTCGACGATCAAGGCGCTCCACGACGGCCTGTGGATGGTTGTCAACGCCGCTGGCACCGGCGGGCGCGGGCGGATCATCGGCCTCGACGTCGCGGGCAAGACCGGCACGGCGCAGGTCATCTCGCTGACCGGCGCCAAAGTGGCACGCGGCAAGATGGACGTGCGCGATCACGGCTGGTTCGTGTTCTTCGCGCCGAAGGACAACCCGGAGATCGCGGGCGTCGTCTTCGCCGAGCACGCGGAGCACGGCTATCTGGCGCGCGCCGATTGCGAAGTACGCGATCGAGACGTACTTCGCGAAGAAGGAAGGACGGCCGCTGCCGTCCCTTGCGAAACCGCCCGCGACGGTGCCCATCGCCGCCGCAGGGGTCGCGGAAGCCACGCCGGCCGCCGTGCCGGCCGCCGCTCCCGCAGCGGCGCCAACGGCCACGCGGGGTGGGGGGACACCGTAAGATGTTCGAACGACGGCTGTTCTTCCACGTCGACTGGCTCCTGCTCGGCGCCGTGCTGCTGCTCGCCGGGATCGGCCTGGCGATGATCTACAGCACGACCTACGTGGGCGCGCACCTGCCCGGCGGCGGACATGCCGGCCCCCGGTTCTGGGTCCAGCTCTACGCCACCGGGCTCGGCGTTCTCGCGCTGCTGATCTTCCTGGCGCTCGACTACCGGTTCCTCGCCGAACATTCCCTGTTCCTGTTCTGCGCGCTCGTCGCCCTGCTGGTCTACGTGCTCGTGGACGGCGTGCGGGCCGGCGGATCGACACGCTGGATCTCGCTTCGCTTCTTCAACCTCCAGCCCTCGGAGTTCGCCAGGCCGGCGCTGGCGCTCATCCTCGCGATGTACTTCGGCGAGAACCGCCGCGGCGCCCGCAACTACGGCGAGCTCATCATCGCCGGCTCTCTTCTTCGTCGTCCCGTTCATCCTCATCGCCAAGCAGCCGGATCTCGGCACCGCGGTGACGCTGATTCCGGTGTGTTTCGGCGTCGCGTATCCTGGCCGGGCTGCGCCTGCGGTTCATCGCGGTCGTCGCGATCGCGGCGGTGCTCATCGCGCCGATCGCGTGGAAGGTCGCGCTCAAGGACTACCAGAAATCCCGCATCAGCACGTTCCTGGATCCCGAAAAAGATCCCCGCGGCGCGGGCTACCAGCAGATCCAGGCCCGAGTCACGGTCGGGTCCGGCGGGTTGAAGGGCAAAGGGTTCATGGAGGGCACGCAGGGGCAGTACAAGTTCCTGCCGGTCGCCGACAACGACTTCATCTTCTCGGTCCTCGCGGAAGAGCAGGGCTTCATCGGCGTGCTGGTCGCGCTGGGGCTCTATCTGTTCGTGATTCTGAGATCGCTCGAAGCGGCGCGGCTGGCCAAGGACCGCATCGGCGCCTATCTCGTGGGAGGCATCATCTCGGGCTTTGCGTTCCAGGTGATTTACAACGTGACGATGTCCGCCGGCCTCGCGCCCGTGAAGGGGCTGACGCTGCCGCTCATGAGCTACGGCGGCTCGTCGATGATCGCCACGCTTGCGGCATTCGGCCTCATCCTCAACGTGCGGATGCGGCGGTTCACGAACTGACCCGGGACTCCGGGACTCGGGATTCGCGATGATCCGGGATTCGGCGATCCGGGATTAGGGATCCGGGATCAGGGATAAGGGATTAGGGATGCAGGTGCTGTTCGCGCTCTTCGCGTGCTGGCTGGCCGGGTGCTGGGGTACCCTGGCCGGCGGGCACGCGTCCGCGCAGCGCGCGCCTGATTCCACCAACTTCTGGAGTTCCAATGAACAAGGAGATGATCATCTCCTCGGGCGATCACGACACGCGTGTCGCGATCCTCGAAGAGGATCAGGTCGTCGAGATCTTCATCGAACGCGAGCGGCAGCGGGGCGTCGTCGGCAATATCTACAAGGGCCGGGTCTCGAAGGTGCTCCCCGGCATGCAGTCCTCCTTTGTTGATATCGGTCTCGAGCGCGACGCGTTCCTGTACGTCACCGAGGTCGTCGACACCGTCGAGGAGTTCGACCGGCTCGAGTCCGGCGACGAGGACGAGACCCCGGTGCTGGCGGCGGTCCCGGAGATCGCGGCAGAGCCAGGCGGCCGCGGACGGCGCGCCCGACATCCCCGTCGACGGACGGAGGCAACGGCCGTCCGGCGGAGCGCCGCGCGTCGCCCCGCGAGTCCGGGTCGAGCTCGGGATCGGGCCGCGGCCATTCGAGAGACGACAGGCCGCAGGCCAAAATCGAAGATCTCCTGAAGGAAGGCCAGGAGGTCCTGGTCCAGGTGGTCAAGGAGCCGCTCGGCACCAAGGGCGCGCGGCTGACCTCCCACGTGACGATGCCGGGCCGCTTCCTGGTGTTCATGCCGACGGTCGACCACGTCGGCGTCTCCCGCAAGATCGAGTCACGCGAAGAGCGCGCCCGGCTGCGCGGCATCGTCCGCGACTTCCGCGAGGAGCACGGCTTCACCGGCGGCGTGATCATCCGCACCGCCGCGGGCGGCCGGTCGAAGGACGACATCGTCAGCGACCTCGCCTACTTCCACCAGGTGTGGACCGAGATCCGCCAGCGGATGGAAGCGCGCCGCCCGCCGGCCGTCCTGTTCCAGGAGCAGAGCCTCGTCACGAAGCTGCTGCGCGACCTGCTCACCGAGGACTTCAGCGCCATCCGCATCGACAACGAGCAGGAGCATCGCCGCGTGGTGACGCTCGTCGAGCGCATCATGCCGACCCTGCTCACGCGCGTGAAGCTGTACACCAAGGAGTTCCCGATCTTCGACGAGTACGGCGTCCAGGCCGAGATCGACAAGGCGCTGCGCAGCAAGGTCTGGCTGAAATCGGGCGGGTACCTCGTCATCAACCAGACGGAAGCGCTCGTCGCCATCGACGTCAACACGGGACGCTATGTCGGCAAACGGACCGGCCGGCTCGAGGACACCATCGTCAAGACGAACCTGGAGGCGGTGAAGGAGATCGTCCGCCAGATCCGCCTGCGCGATCTCGGCGGCATCATCGTCCTCGATCTGATCGACATGGAGGAGAAGAAGAACCGGCAGAAGGTGTTCCAGGAGGTCGAGAAGGAGCTGCGCAAGGACCGCTCGCCCTCGAAGCCGCTGCAGGTGTCGGACTTCGGCCTGGTGATCATCACGCGCAAGCGGGTGAAGCAGAGCATCGAACGCCAGCTCACCGATCCGTGTCCGTACTGCTCCGGATCGGGAACGATCAAGTCCGCGTCGACCATCTGCTACGAGATTCTGACCGAGATGAAGAAGATCGGCACCGACCTGGAAGGGCAGGGCGTGATCCTGCGCGTCAACCCCGACATCGCCCGGGCCCTCAAGGAAGAGGAGAGCGCGCTCCTGCGCGATCTGCAGCAGACGCTCGGCAAGCCCGTCACCATCAAGCCCGACACCCACCTGCACCACGAGCAGTTCGACGTGATGGCGGTCTGAGGCGGTACAAAGAACGCGGCGGCTGTCGAGCGACAACCGCCGCGTTCCGTGCGGAGGATCTTCCGGAGTACGGCGCCCTACGGCGTCGCCGCCGCGCCTGTCGGCAGGTGAATCAGGTAGTGATTCCCGCCTTTGTTGATCCAGACACGGAGGTAGTCGTTGCCCTTGAGCAGCTGGACCTTGGAGCCGCCGGACGGCGGAGGCGCGTCCTTGACGACGTTCTTCACTTCCGCCTGCGGCACGATGCTCACGACCTCACGGCCTTTGACCGCGCCCTTCTGCACGAACTCGACCCATCTCTCGATGTTCTCGCTGGCGCCGCGCGCGTCGGGCTTCGCCTCGTCGGCGGTCAGCCGCACCAGGTAGGTGCCGGCCGGCAGCGGCTTCCCGTCCGCCGTCGTGCTCTTCGTCAGGCGGACCGTTCCGAGCGCCAGCGCGCCCGTCGGGCTCGCCGGTGCACCGTCGGTCGCCGGCTGCTGGTTCGGCGCCTTGTGCTGCGCGAACGCAGGGCCAGCCACGAGCGAGCCCGCCAGAATCCCTACCAGAACCCACTGCTTTCTCATAGCGACATTCTCCTGACAGCGACGAATCCGAGACTCTTGTGCCGATCACCGCGGCTGCCATCAGCCCGGTGGACGGTCGCCATCCACACCGGCATTATACGGGCACGGGTCGCGGATTGCTTGCGGGGAATTGGAGCAAGGAAAGTGCCAGTTCGAGCCGGCCCGTCTGAGCCATTTTACGGCCCGAAAACCCCCTGATGAGCCGGGCATCCAGGGCGTGGGCGTCGTGAATCCAGACAGCCCGGTGCCTGCCGCGCCGAAGCGCGGACGCGATCCACGCGCGACGGCGGGGCCTGCCGCGCCGCGAAGGCGGGTGGTTAGCGCTTCGAAATGACGATGCTTCCCGAGAACGTCGTGACGTCGAGCACCGCGCTGCCGTCGCCGTAGACGCCGCGGATCGCGCGGCGCCGCCCCCGCTCGTTGCGGTCGCCGCCCGGCATGGTGATCGGGAGGTCACACCTCACGGAGCCGCTGAAGGAATCCGCTTCGAGCTCGAATCCCACCCCGCCTCCCACGATGATGCGGACGCTGCCCGAATGCGAGTTGAGCTCGTAGCGGCCGTTCCTGGCGAGCGCCCCGGTGAAATCGACGTTGCCGCTGACCGAATGGCCTTCGACCCGCTCCGACTGGACGTCCTGGATGGTGACGCCGCCGCTGACGGTGCCGAGATCGATCCGTCGCGCGCTGACTCTCCGCACCACGACGTTGCCGCTGATGCTCTGCGCGTCGAGCGCGCCGTCGATCTGGGTGTCGGCGACTTCGACGTCCCCGGAGACCGACTTCGCGCTGGCGATGCGGCCGGCGTTGGCGACGTGCACGGCCCCGCTGATCGTGTTGACCGTCAGGTCCCCCTTGATGTCGGTCACCCGGATGCTGCCGGAGATGGAGCCGATCGTCATGCGCGTGCCGGCGGGGGCGGCGATCGTGTACGCGACCGACACGTTCACGTTGCGCCGGTTGTTGCGCCGCATCTCGTCGTCGCGCGGATAGACGGTCTTCACTTCGGCGCGGCCGTTCCGTTCGGTGACGGCGACCTGCACGAGCCCGAGCACCTCGCGCGCTTCCTCGCTGGTCCGGGCCCGCGCCGTCTTGACGATCTCGATCGACGCCTCGTTGCCGCCGGCGCGCGTCACGACGATGTCCCCGGAGATGTTGGAGACGCTCAGCTCGCCGTCGGGCCCGAGCTTCAGCGTTCGGGTCTGGCGATCGCTCTGCTCCTCGCGCCCCTGCTGGTAGCTGCCTTTCTTGACGATCCTGGCGTCGCGCGCGCGCTCGACGCCGTCGCGGATGATCGAGCGAATCTGCTCGGGCAGCGGCTGCGCCGAAGCCGGCGCCGCCGGCGCGGCGAGCGCGGTCAGGGTGAGCAGAGTGAGGAGGGTCTGTCGCATCTTGTATCAGTTTCCAGTTTCAGTTGTCAGTGTCCGCTTCCAGCTTCCAGCTTCCAGTTTCCAGCTTCGTTACCAGCGGTTCAAACGGAGAAACGGAGATCAAAAAATTTTGCTTCTCCGTTACTCGGTTACTCCGTTGCTCCGTGTTGCAGGCCCGCATGATGACGCCCTCCGGTGACCCGTACACTCCGCTGACTCGTACCTACGATTTGTTGACGCCGTCGACGATCTGGGCCGCGCCGGCCGAATTGCCTTTGCGCATTTCGTTCATCAAGGCGATCGTGTCCTGCAGCAGCGTGACCTTCCGTTTGAGCGCATCGAACAGGCTGTCGCGCGCCGGAGCGCTCTGCGGCTCCGAGCGCAGCGCCGACCGGCTTTCGGCGATCGCCTGGTCGATCACGTGCAGGTTCTTCTGGAGCATCGCCGCCGTTTGCGGATCGATCGCGGCGTTCTGGTCCGCGGACGCTTCATCGAGGCGCGCGGCCTGCTCGAGCCCCGCGATCGCGTTCTGGTAGTGCTGTTCGGCGAGCCGGAACTCCGTCTCCACGCTTTGGACGGCGACAGTCGGGGCGGCGTTGCCCGGCTGCGGCGCGGCCGAGACGGCCGGCGGCTGCGCCGCGTTGTTCGAACGGAACTCCGGCACCAGCATGACGATCGACGCGCCGACCGCGAGGACGAGCGCGGCCGCGATGGCGAGCAGGGCGACATGGCGCGCCGGCGCCGTCGGCCGGGCCGGCGGGAGCGACACGCGCCCTTCCTGCATCAGCCGTCCCGCAAGCTGGAGCCACACACCGTCGGGCGGCGCGAGCGGCTCGAGCGAGGCCGTGGCGTCGCGGATGGCCTCCAGGTCCGCCGCGAACGCGCGGCAGTCCGGGCACTCGTCCACGTGACGCTCGAGCTCCGCCCTGCGGATCGACCCGAGGGTCCCATCCGCGAGCTCCTGAATCCATTCCCGGTATCGCGAGCACTGCATGGTTCTGTCCGTCTTGACGACGCTCCCGCCTTCGACGCTTACCGGAACCGCTCGGACAACATCGCGCGCAGCCTGAGACGCGCCTTGTGCACCTGCGATTTCGACGTGCCTTCCGCGATGCCGAGGACCTCGGCCACTTCGCGGTGCTCCAGCCCCTGAACGTCGTGGAGCACGAAGGCGGCGCGGCATCCCTCGGGCAGCCGGGCCATCGCGCGCTCGAGATCCATCTTCAGCACCGTCTGCTCCGCCAGGCCGCTGCTGCCCGCCTCGTACAGGCTCGGCTCGTCGTCCAGCACGTCGGTGAGCTGGTTCGTGCGCGCCGCCCGGCTCCTCAAGTAGTCCAGGCAGTGATTCGTCGCCAGGCGGTACAGCCACGTGCCGAGCGCCGACTCGCCGCGAAACCCGTCGAGCTTCCGGTGCGCCGAGAGAAAAATCTCCTGCAGGAGGTCCTCGGCCTCGGTCGGGTTGCCAAGCATGCGGCAGGCGACGCTGAACAGCTTGCCGGCGTGGGCCCGGTAGAGCTCCTCGAACGCCGCCAGATCCCCCTGCCGGCACCGTTCGACGAGCGCCTTGTCCTCTGTCCGGCCCGGCGAGGCCGCCAGGCCCGGCGCGGAGGGATGGACTGTTACCTTAGACGTAGCCATGCAGGGTTCACGTTGCCCCTCGACTCGGCGCTGTTTTCGCGCTCGCTCGGGGCAGGCCCCTCGACTCGCGGCGTGTCAGGCGCTTTTTACCGTCCTTGGTCGACCCCGGCCAGCGCCGCTCGCGGAAATCGCGGATGACGGTACGGGTCACGTTCAAGCCTTCCGCGCGCAGCAGGGCGCGCTTCAGCTCGACATTGCCGCCGTAGCCGCCCAGGCGTCCCGCGGCCGCCACGACGCGGTGACAGGGGATGTCCCGGCCGCCACATTCGCGCATGATGTTGCCCACGGCGCGCGAGGCTCGGGGATTTCCAGCCGCCGCCGCCACATCGCCATACGTGGCCACGCGCCCGACGGGAATGCGGCGGACAACGGACAGGACACGGGCTGTGAAGTCGGACATCGTTCTTTGTTCTACGTTCTTGGTTCTCGGTTGTTCGTTCCTGGTTTTCCGTTCTTGGTTCTCCGTTCTTCGTTCCCGGGACGATTCTCCGATCAGGTCGACCAGGCACGAGAACGAGGAACGAGAACGAAGAACCGCAACGAACAACCAAGAACCAAGAACAAAGAACCAAGAACGGAGTGCAAGTTCAGAATCCTATCCGTATTCCCCCGCCGGCCTGAACTCCACCAGCCCTGACCGAGATGCGGCGATCGTTCTCCGTCGTCAGATCGACCGATCCGCGGATGAAGCGGACCATCCCGCCGACGCCGATGTGGCGTCCGAACATCCATTGCAGGTCGGCCCCCGCGTTGAAGCCGGTCACCGACGCTTTCGAGCGGCGTGTCGGGGCGCTGCGGAACGTGGCGGTATCGAACGGATACGTTTCGTCGTACAGCACGTCGGTCACGAGCTCCTGCTCGACGTTCAGCCGCGAAGGTCCGCCCGACAGCACCAGCGTCACCCGGCTGCTCATCGGGATCGAGTACCTGAAGCTGCACGTGCACGCCCGTCTCCGTGCGGGTGATGGCATCCTGCTCGCCGCTGACCTCGCGCGGCTGGTTCAGCTGCAACGGATGCGGGATCTGCGCCTCGATCTCGGCGGTGCCGTCGCCGCTCGCGTACGAGACCGCGACGCCCACGCCGAGGTTCTTCCAGAAGCGGATTCCCAGCCCGCCGTCGACGACCAGAATCGGCTTGGCCGGATACTGCACGTCCACCGTCGCATTCTCGATGGGGTCGGTTGCGAACTCGAAGTGATCCGAGAGGCCGGGCCCGGCTGACTGGCCGCCGCCGTTCAGGCTCAGGACGACCCGGCTTCGCGCGTCTTGTGCCGCTGCCGGGATCGTTGTCGCCAGCACGGCCGCCGCGGCCAGCGCGAGCACGCGCACGTGCGCTGCCCAGGCTCGCCTGTTCTGTCGCTCGCGCGGGAGCATCAATTCACCCCCACCGCGGTCCAGGCCTGCGTCACGGCCCGCTCCGCGGCGCTGTTGACGCCAAACAGGTCCCGCGACGCCTGAATCGAGGCCGCCCGCGCCATGGCGAACGTCGCATTCGCGGGCAGCAGCTGGGTCACCGTCCGGTAGAACACTTTTTCGATCTGGTCCCGGTTGCCCCCGCCGACCCCTTGGACGCTCAGCCCGGACGTCCGGTTGGTGCCCCCTTCGATCGCCAGATAGAAGACCTGGTTCGGAATGCGCCGAGTTGATGTGCACGCCGCCGTTGTCTTCAGGCCCCAGGAAGCGTTTCGAATAGTGATCCGGATCTCCCTTCGAGGCGGGATCGGACATCGAGCGCAGCCCGCCGGGACGGATGGCGTCCTCGCCCACCAGGTAGTCGGCGCGCAGCGCCAGGTCGTTGCCCGGCGGCTGGAAGAAGAACTCGACCCCCGTGCCCATCATGTCGGAGAACGACTCGTTCAGCGCGCCGGATTCGTCGCGGTAAATCAGGTTCGACGTGAACTCCGTCACCCCGTGCGTGAGCTCGTGCGCGACGATGTCGATCGCGCCCGCCAGGAAATCCCACACTTGTCCGTCGAGCGTGAACCCGGCCGGCAGCCCTTCCCCGAACAACAGGATCCCGTTGCCGTCGTAGAACGCGTTGATGAAGAAGTCCTGAAACTCCTCGATGTGCGTGAAGATGTCCTGCCGGTTGACCGGATGGACGATGCTCTGCGTCCGGGTGTTCGCATTGTCGAGCCCGTTCCGGCTGAAGCGCTTGAAGTAGTAGTCGTAGGTCCACCCGGCGTAGACGTGCGCGTCGCCGACCGCTCCGTCCATCCAGTCGTTGTCGGAGTCGGACCCGAGATCGTTCACCGACAGCGTGATGCGGCGGTTGAGGAAGTCGTCGACCCGAAACGGGTCGCCCCGCATGTCGTAGGTCTGGATGGACGACGGGCGCAGCTCGTCGCTCGTGACGAACTGGCCGCCGTTCGACCTCACGCTGATTTTTTTCGTGTCGCCGAGCACGCCGCGGGCGCGGCCGACGGCGCTCTGGCCTTTTCGATCGCTGTAGTCGAGGACGGCCGCTCCCGTCCGCGCGTCGATGAAGTACTGCCGCGCATCGGTCCGCGTCGTGACCCGCAGGCGCCATGTCAGCGCGTAGCCGCCGGCATCGAGCGGCAGCACCACCAGCTCGGGCGCCACGGACGGGTCGAGCCGTGCGCCGGTCCGCTCCTCGAGGAGCGCACGCGCGCGATTCTCGTCGATCCCCGGTTCGGGATCGAGCTCGATCCCCTCGTAAACCGTGCCGAACACGGACTCGGTCGCCCCGCCGCGCAACTGGCGCGCGATGTCGCCGCCGAACACGCGAACGCCCCGATGGTATTGATCGGCCCGCTGGTGCGTGCGTCCCGGGACGAGGGGGTCCTCGCGGGTCTGCCGGACGCGCAGCTCACCGCCGCGAAGCATGCGATCGACGCGCCGATCCCAGTCGCGAAGCTCGGCGGCGGAGCGCGCCGCGATGACGACGCCGCGCGGACCGCGGACGGGGCCGCGCGCCTCCTGGGCGCTCTCGGGCGGAACGGCAGTCGCGGTCGAAACGAGCAGACCGAACACAGCGACCGTAACGGCCGCCGTACGGAAGTAAACCGACATGCTGACTCCTCGGAAAACAGCAGGCAGCGCGAGCTCTATTCTACTTGTTCCCCAGTGAGCCCCGGTGAGAATGACATGCGATCGCGACGCCAGCACAGCCGCAGCGGAGCGCGCGCGTCATCGTCTCAGGATCGGCAGGTAGCAGAGCGCGCCGATGTACACATCGTACATGGCGCAGCCAATCGAGTACCAGCGGGGCGCCAGCCGTCGGGCAGCGGCCAGCCGGGACGGTGGGCGACGTCGAGCACCGCGTGGGCCGCGAACGCGAGCGCCAGGATGGTCAGCGCCTGATGCGGATCCCTCACCAATGTCGTCGCCGCGGCCACGAAGAAGCCGACCGCCAGCGCGACGTCGAATCCGACCCCGGGCCGCGCTTCGTGCACGACCGCGAGGCCGACGTAGGCGCCCGCCGACATCGCGAGCAGCAGCGCCGCCATCTGCGCCAGGCGAAGCTCGTCGACGAGACGGTCCGGGGAGCTGACCGGAATCAGCGCGGTGCGGACCGCCTGCCACGTCAGCCCCAGGCCGAGCGCGCCGAATGCCACGAGCGTCGTGCGAAACGCTTCAGTCACCGGAGGGAGTATACGGGTCTCGGGTCTCGGTGACTCGGGACTCGGGAGTTCCGGGATCCGGGATGCGGGATCCGAGGATCCGGACCTGGAAGCTGGACGCTGGAAGCTGGAAGCGGGTCCGCGTCCGAGACCGACATCAGGGAATCAGGTAATTCAGCGGATCGATGCCGTAATCGGCGGGATCGACCGGCGCTTCGACGCGTGTCGGCCTCTCCGCCGTCGCGCGCGCGTTCCCAGAGGTTGCGCTCGAAGGGCAGGTCGAGGCGCGTGCCGTCTGCGGCGAAGAGCACGCGGACACGCGGGCGATACGGATCGGGGGCGTGGACCTGCGGGACGACCGCGATCTCGCCGGTGCTGAGCCGGACCAGATTGCCGGGCGGATAGATGCCGAGCAGTTGCACGAAACGGCGCACGAGGTGCTGGTCGAGCTGCGTGCCGTCGTTGCGCTTCAGCACGGCGAGGATGCGATCGGTCGGAAACGCCTGCTGATACGAGCGCTGCGACCGCATCGCGTCGTAGACGTCGGCGATCGCGCACAGCATCGTGCCGAGGTTCATCGCCGTCGCGCTTGACGCCGAAGGGATAGCCGCTGCCGTCGAGGCGCAGGTGGTGCTCGAAGGCGACGACCGGCGCGAGGATCGGCATCTCCGGCGTGCGGCGGAGGATCTCGGCGCCGTCCACGACGTGCCGCCGCATGATCACGAACTCCTCGTCGGTCAGCTTGTCGGGCTTGTTCAGGATCTCCTTCGGCGTGCGGACCTTGCCGATGTCGTGCATCAGCGCCGACAGGCCGAACTCGCGCAGCAGCTGTGCCGTCGATCCCGAGCGCGCGCGCCTGGCGCCATCGTCAGGATCGACACGTTCACCATGTGCGTGAACGTGTAGTTGTCGTAGTTGCGCATCGCGGTCAGCGCCATCAGCGCGGTGCGGTTCTGCGTGACGGCGTCGGCGAGCCCTTCGACGGTCTGCAGCGCGGCGGGCAGGTCCGGCATGCCCTCGGTCTGCGGCGCTCTCCCACGCCACCTCCGCGATCGACACGGCGCTCGAGTACATCTGGCGGATCGCGGCCATGTCGCCGCCGATCCCGTCCTGCTTCTTGCCGTTCCTCGGCTCTTCAGGCGGCCGACGCGGACGTGCGGGAACGACCACGTCGGTTCGACGTCTCCGCCCGGCCGCCGAGGCGCGGCAGATGGCGTGCACGAAGCCGATGAGCTCTCCTGCCGTCACGCCGCGCTCGAACGCGATGCGCTCGA
The DNA here is from genome assembly GCA_963820645.1 of uncultured Acidobacteriota bacterium. GTDB lineage: Bacteria > Acidobacteriota > Vicinamibacteria > Vicinamibacterales > 2-12-FULL-66-21 > JALZOC01. Next base: position 22,543 of record CAWGAS010000003.1, read on the forward strand.
TCTTGTTGTCCTTCAGCTTCTTGATGAGCTCGGTCATCGTCGCGCTCACCTTGTGCATCGGCGTGTCGGCGACGACGAGCTCGTTGCCGACGATGCCGACGGCGATGGTGCTGCTGGACGGTGCAGCGTCGTGAGGACCGCCAGGAGCCCTTCGATGTTGCGCGCGACGAGCGGATGATCGGGCGCGTAGAGCTGGGCGTTGCGCACGCCGGAGGCGAAGCGCCGCAGCAGGTCGTCGTACAGGGCGACCCGGGTCTGCAGTTCGGACATCGAATCGCTAATCCCTCATCCCGATCCCGAATCCTCTCGATCCCGTCCGATCTCGCGCCGTCATCTTACGCCGGCGATCCCCGTTCTGCCTGGGACCGTCCGATGCGAGGCCGCCGATGCGCGATTCGCGCGCGATTCGCGATCAGGGATCAGCGATTAGGGATTCGACCTGCGAGCTCGGCCCGCGCGGCGGCGCGCACGCCACGCTTGCCTTTCCTGGACGCCGCCTCGAGCGCGTCGACGGCCGGCGGGCTGCCGATCCGGCGAAGGGCGGCGGCGGCCGCGGCCCGGTGGCGCCGCGTCCGCAGCGGCGCCCTCCAGTCGCCCTGGTGCAGCGCGTCCTTCAGCGCATCGACCGCGTCAGGACCGCCGAAGGACGCCGAGCGCCGTCGATGGCGCCGAGGTAGACGCTGCTGGAATGCGCTTGCGATCGACGTGCCGCACGAGGTAGCAGAACAGCGGCGCGGCGCGCTCGTCGCGGATCGACGACGAGCTCGGTCGACCAGCGTCTCGCGCGAGCGTCCCGAGCGGTGGCGAGCGCGCGCAGCAGGATCTGCGACGCCGCGTCGCTGCCGTTGAGCACCAGCGCCTGGATCGCCTCGCGCTGGACCAGCGGCTCGGTGTCGGTCAGCAGCGGATGAGCTCCTTCAGCCCTTCGGCCCCGCCGAACTCGCGCAGCAGGAACGCGGCCGTCCGGCGGACCTCCCAGTTGGCGGCGTTCATCAGCTGCTGCACCGACTCGCGTCCCTCCGCGCCGAACCCGACGAGGATGTCGCGCAGCCGCCGGCGCGACCGCGCGTCCTGTTCGCTCGAGAGCGCCTCGGCCAGCGGCGCGATCACCGCGGGCCCGATCGCGTGGCCAGCCGCTTGAACCGCTCGTAGCCCTCGTCGTCGGCGGTGCGCAGGTGCGCGGCGACGTGCTTCATCATCGACGCCGCGCCCGAGGTGCTGGAGCACGGCGCGGCCGTGCGGCTGCCGATCGGCGCTGACGGCCGCCTGATCGACGACCGCTTCCGCGAGCTGCCAGCGCCTGGTCGAAGTAGCCGACCCGCACCAGATCCTCGGCGTGGGTGACGACGGTCTGCGCGATGTCGCGCCAGCGCGCGGGTCCTCCTCGATGACGAGGAGGTCGAGCAGCAGTGGTGATCGAGGCCGCGGAGCGCGCCGTCGCTGACGGTCGTCAGCCACGCCGTCGACCCGCTCCGGCGGATCGTCGCTCGTCGCCTTCGACGTCGACCGCGCGCGTCCGTGCGCCGCTCAGAACTCGCGCCCGTATTCGGTCGGACACGAAGTTCTCGTCCGAGTACGAGGTCAGCATCGCCTCGACCTGCCGCCACAGCTCCTGGAACGACGGCTTCCTCGCCGAGCTCGGAGTTCGCGACTTCGGTCTGCGGCCAGCGCGAGGAGCTGCCGCTGGCGATCCGCGTCGGGCACGAGCGCCTGGAACGCCTGCGCGAGCCGATCGGTCGCGCCGCGTTCGGCGATGACCGAGTCCGGCGACGAACTCCGCGACCGACCGTGTCGCTCATGCGATGGACCATCGCGCCGATGACGTCGACTGTTGCCGACCATCGCTTCGGGCCGGTCGCGCTGCTCGAGCAGCTCCAGCATCGCCTCGGCCGAGAGCCGGCCGGCCGCGTGGCCCATCTGCTTGAAGCGTCTGATCGAGCTGTCTCGGGTGTCGTGCGCGCCACGTAGTCGGCGAGGCCGCGCAGCGATGTTGAGGAAGGCGGCGACCTTGACGTCGACGCCCCGGCCCTCCGTCGCGCTGCTCGAGCTGCTGCATCAGCTCGTCGAGCCGCACGGGGTCGCCGACGATGTCGACCAGCGCGCGCATCGCCGTGTCGTCGAGCTGCGAGCTGCGGCCCGCCGAGCGCCGCGGCGAGGATCTGGTCGATGGTCGCCGCCTGGCCCTGCTTCTCGCGCAGCACTTCGGCGTAGTCGATTTCGACGATCTCCAGGCTCGGGCCGCCGGCCGTGGCCCACAGGCTGCGCGATGCCGCCGTCGGCGCGGACTTCGTCCGGCGGTCGCGCCAGCAGGAGCAAGAGCGTGCGCCACGAGTCGGCGTCCGCCCCGGCGTTGACGCGTCAGCGTGCCGATCAGGTGGCGATGCAGGACCTCGGCGAGCTCGACGACGGCGGGATCGGGCTTGGCCGCCAGCGCGCCGTCGAGCAGGAGCGCGTCGGCGCGGACCTGGAGCGTGAAGGGCCCGCTGCTCGGTCAGGCGCAAGGTCGCCTCCGCCAGCCGGCCGAGCGACGCGCCGATCGCCGGGTGACTGCCGGGGTACAGCGACACCGCGCGCGCCGCCGCCTTGCACGCGCGCGCGAACTCCGCGAACCGGGCCGCGATCTCTGGCGCAAGCGTCGGCGGTTTGACAGGATCGGCCATGGTCACATGTAGGTCAGCGGATCGATGTGCACGGTGTCAGGATCGACCGCTTCGACGACCGCGCACGTGAAATCCCCGCGGCTGTCGGGCTCCCAGGTGTTCACGAGCGGCGGCACTTCGACCGCTCGCCCGGTCGCGTCGAGCAGCGATCTTGACCTGCGGCCGGAACGGATCGGTCGGGTGCTCGTGCGTGACGACGCGCGATCTCCTCCGTGTTCAGCCGCACGAGCGTGCCGACCGGAAACAGGCCGATCAGGTTGATGAACCGCCGCAGCAGCCGGCTGTTGAACGCCGGGTCTGTCCTTCTGCGCCATGATCGCGCGAATGCGGTCGCTCGGCAGCCCTTCGCGGTAGACGCGGTTGCTGCGCAGCGCGTCGTAGACGTCGGCGATGCTGACGATCTGCGTGCACAGGTTCAGCTTGCGGTGCCCGATGTTCTCCGGGTACCCGGACAGATCCTGCCGCAGATGGTGCTCGAAGGCGACGATCGGGGCGAGCGCGGGCATCTCCGGCGTGCGCCGCAGGATGTGCGCGCCGTCGACGACGTGCCGCTTCATGATGTCGAACTCCTCCTTCGTCAGCTTGTCCGGCTTGTTCAGGACTTCCTGCGGCGTCTGCACCTTGCCGATGTCGTGCATCAGCGCCGCGAAGCCGAACTCGCGCAGCAGCGGACCCTCCAGGTTCAGCGACCGCGCCTGGGCCATCGCCAGCACCGAGACGTTGACCATGTGCGTGAAGGTGTAGTTGTCGTAGCGCTTCAGCGCCGTCAGGGCCATGCAGCGACGTGCGATCCCGCGAGACCAGCTTCGCGAGGCTGTCGATGATCTTCTGCGCGGCGGTGGGGTCCGGCTTGTCCCCCGACTTGGCGGCCTGCCACAGGTGTTCCGCCGTCTCGACGGCCGTGCCGTAGACCTTGCGCGCCGCGACGATGCCGGTGCGCGCCATCCTCGGTCTGCTCCAGGTTGATGCGGCCGATCGATGATGCGGCGCACGCCCTCTGCTGCGAGCCGGGCGGCCAGCGGCGCCGGCGCGCGCCGGTCCGCCAGCTCGAAGACGAACGCAGCGGAGCTCGTCGCGCGTGACGCCGCGCTGCGATCGTGATCTTCTCGATCTCGCGCTCGCGCATGTCGCGCGCGAAGCCGACCAGCATGGCGGCCGATTCGGAAGAGCCGCTGCGCGTTGACGACGACCTCGTCGCCGATGAACCCGATCACGATGGTTTCGTCGCCGTGGAGGGCCGTCTGCGACAGCGCCGTCAGCGCGTCGACGCCGCGCTGGACGAGCGGATGGTCCGGCGAATACAGCGAGGCGCCGCGCATCGCCGCGGCGAGCCGCCGCACCAGCTCGTCGTAGGTCGTGGTCGTCATGGTCGGCCAGCGCCGTGGCGGCCGCCGCGCGCGCCAGCTTGCGCAGCAGGCGATCGCCGTGGCTCGCCGCGTCCTCGATCGCGCTGCGTCGCGGCGGGCGAGCCGATGCGCGCAGGGCGCCGAGCGAGGCCTGTCTTGAGGACGCGCGTCTTCCGGCGCGCGAACCAGCTGCGGCGCCGCATCACCTTCGCGAGTGCCGGCACGACCTCGTCGTCGCCGACCTCGCCGAGCGCGCCGAGCGTCTCCAGCACGATCGGATGATCGCTGCCGAACGGTTCGCTCTCGTCGAGGATGCGCACGAGCACCGGCACGACCCGCGGGTCGCGCTGGGCGACCAGCGCGTCGACGACCGCGCGCCGCTGCGCGCCGGTGGCGGCGCGGAGCACGGTGTGCACGGCCCGGGCCGCCGCCGGGTCGTTGATGTTCGAGAGCGCGCGGACGGCCGCCGCATGACGCGCGGATCGCCCCCGCGCAGCAGCGGCTGCAGGAACGGGACGCTTTCCGGCACCCCGAGCTCGCCGAGCAGCTCCGCGGCGTTGCGGCGGGTATACCACTGATCGCTGGCCACGAGCGGCCCGAGCCGGGTGACGGCCGGCACGCCGTAGCGCACGGATGATGGCGCTGGCGCGCTGCCGCCCGGCGGTCAGCTCGTCGACCTCGAGGAGTTGCCGCAGCGCGTCGACGGCCGCCGGCCCCACGGCCGTGCAGATGTCCCGGAAGCCCTCGGCGTCCTCGGGTGTCATCTCGCCGAGCAGATCCACCGTCTCGTCGAACGCCGCGGTCTGACCAGGCCGTCGAGCGCGACCCGGCTGCCCGGCGCTCGCCACCGCGCCGGGCGTGCGCGCCTGCCCGGCCAGCGCCCGCGTCACGATCAGCGCCGACTCGTAGTCGCCGGCCAGCAGCAGGTCTTCGCCGAGCGCCGCGACGTCGCGCGCGAGCTCCGGCGCGCGCTCCGGATCCTTCTCGAGCGTCAGGAGATCGATCAGCAGGGCCACCGAGAGCCGGCGGACGTTGTCCTGGCCCAGCGTCTCGATGAGCGCCGACGAGCTCCTCCGGAATGTCGGCCGCCATCGCGTCGGCGCGCGCGCCGATCTGGTCGAGCCCCAACTGGTACGGGCGGAGACGAACGGCTTCTCGTTGTAGGTGAGCAGCAGCTCTTCCATCGAGGTCCACAGCGTCTGGAACTGGTTCGTGTGGCCGAAGGAGGTCTCGCTCAGCAGCGTCCGCGTCATCGTCAGGACGCGCCGCTTGCGCGGCTCGTCCGTCGCGATGGTGTCGAAGACCCTGGCGAGCCGCTCCGAGGCCTGTCCGTCGATGGCGAGCGTGGTCGCGAGCAGCTGCGCGACCTTGAAGTCGTCGAACCCGGCCGCGATCCCGCCGCGGATGTCGGCCGACGTGGCGCCGCCCCCCGCGCCCGGGCTCTCTTCGTCGTAGGCGCCGAGCATCTGCAGGACGACGCGCGGATTGAGGGTCGCGGTCGCGGCGGTCAGGTTCTGCATGACCTCCGTCCTGCGGCCCGGCGCCATCACGTCCACGATGCTCGACGAGGTGGCGGTACGCCGCGATGACCGCCGCCGCCTGCGAGGTCAGCATCGGCGATCCGTCCGCCGCGCAGTTGGGCGCGATCACGTCCTGCGCGAGCTCGCCGATCGCGCCGACGTCGCCGGCGATCTCGAGCAGGCGACGCTGCACGGCCTCGTCGAGCACCTTGCGGCGATCCGTGACGGCGCGCACGATCGCCCGCCACAGGTCGTCCTTGCGCCGCGCGGGATGCTGGACCTCGCGCTCCTCGAGGACGCTGGTGAAATCGATCTGCTCGATCGCGATGGCGAGGTGGCCCTGTTCGAGCCACACCTTGGCGGGCCCTCCGCGGGCGCGCACGGCGTCGATGTCTTCCGCCATCAACGCGAGCAGCGCCTGGAGGGTGAGGACCGGGACGTCGCCGGCAAACGTGAGCTGCAGGATGTCGTGCTGGTGGAGCCACGCCGCGGCCTCGGTGACCGGGCCGTCGGCGCCCGCGGGGGATCCGCCGATGAGCAGCGTTTCGGGCGTCACGCCGAAGGCGAACACCTGTCCGGCCGTCGTGCTCGCCAGCGTGGTCCGCAGCCGGTCGACCGACGCGCGGACGGCCGGGTGATCGGGGGGATAGAGCGCCCAGTTTCGCGCCGCCGCGACGAGCGCGCGCGCCAGCGCCAGGACGCTGCGCGAGAGCTCGGGGGAAAGCGGCGTCACTTCGGCCATTTTGATGAGTATGGTCGCTGAACCAGCTGATTCTAATCTATAGTGGTGTCCGGCTTTAGCCGGACACACGGTAGCGTCCGGCTTTAGCCGGACGTCATGCTGGCTTCAGCCGGACTCTGCTGGCCAGCCTGGGCCGGCACGTGCGGCCGCCGGATCCTCCAAGCCTCACAGAACCCTGCATGCGCGCGGTCGACCTCATACGGCACAAGCGGGACGGCGGCGCGCTCTCCCGGGCGGAGATCGAGTTCTTCGTCGCCGGTGTGACCGACGGCAGTCGTGCCGGATTACCAGGCGGCCGCGCTGCTGATGGCGATTCTGATCCGCGGCATGTCGGCCGATGAGACGGCTGCGCTCACCGACGCGATGGTCCGCTCCGGCGTGCGGATGGACTATCCGGGCCTGCCCGGCACGCCGGTCGACAAGCACAGCACCGGAGGGGTCGGGGACAAGACGTCGCTGATCCTCGCGCCGCTCGCCGCCGCCTGCGGCGCGTTCGTGCCGATGATGTCGGGCCGCGGGCTCGGCCACACCGGCGGCACGCTCGACAAGCTGGAGGCCATCCCGGGCTTTCGGACGAACCTGTCGCTCGTCGAGTTGCGCGCCGCGCTCGGCGCGGTCGGCTGCGCCCTGATCGGCCAGACGTCGGAGATTGCTCCCGCCGACCGCAAGCTCTACGCGCTGCGCGACGTCACCGGGACCGTCGAGAGCATTCCGCTCATCTCCGCGTCGATCATGAGCAAGAAGATCGCCGAAGGCATCGGCGGGCTGGTCCTCGACGTGAAAACGGGCGGCGGCGCGTTCATGAAGACACCGGAGGACTCGCGCCGGCTCGCCCAGTCGCTCGTGTCGATCGGCTGCGCGTCCGGCGTCCGGACCGAGGCGCTGATCACCTCCATGGATGCGCCGCTCGGCCGTCTGGTCGGCAACTCGCTCGAAGTGATCGAATCGATCGAAACGCTCAAAGGCCGCGGGCCCGAGGACGTGGAAGAGCTGTCGGTGCGGCTGGCCGCGCGCATGCTGATCGCGGCGGGCCTGGAGCGCGACGAAGCCTCGGCGGAAGCCCGGGTCCGCGGCGCTCTGCGGTCAGGCGCCGGGCTCGAGAAGCTCCGGCGGATCATCGAGTTCCAGGGAGGCGATCCGCGCGTCATCGACGACTACGATCGCCTGCCGTCCGCGCCGGACCGTCAGCCCGTGCCCGCTCCGCGCGCGGGATACGTGGCGTCGCTCCAGGCCGAGCCGATCGGGCGCGCCGCCGTGTGGCTTGGCGCGGGACGCGGGAAGCTGGACGACGTGATCGATCCCGGCGTCGGGATTGAAGTGCTCGCGCCCAGGGGCGCACGGGTGCGCGAGGCCGAGCCGGTGCTGATGGTGCACCACCGCGGCGGGCCGCGGTCTCGACCAGGCGATGCCGCTCCTGACCGCCGCGATCGAGATCGGGGACGCCGCGCCCTCGCTCGGCCCGCTCGTTCTCGAGCACATCACGCAGGAGGGTCGATGACAGTGGCTGCCGACGCCGACGCGCCCCACGTGCCGCCGCCGCGCGCGCCCTACGACGCCCGCGATCTGACGGTCATCGGCGGGGCCGCCGTCTCGGCCGCCGTCGTCGCGCTCGTGGTGCGGAACGGGCGCCTGCCGCGGCTGCAGCCGCTGGTCGGGCTGATCGTCATCATGACGATCGCGTACGCGTGCTCGACCAACCGGCGCGCCATCGATCGCCGGACGGTCGCGTGGGGCCTCGGGCTCCAGATTCTGTTCGCGCTGCTGGTGCTCAAGACCACCGCCGGCCAGCGCGTGTTCCAGACGCTCGGCGGCGCCATCAATCGCCTGCTCGATTTCGCGTTCGTCGGATCGAGCTTCGTCTTCGGCCCTCTCGGGGACAAGGAGGTGTGGCCGCGGATCATGACGGCCGTCCTCGGGCCCGAGGGCGCGCGCTACGGCGTGGTCTTCGCGTTCATGGTGCTGCCGACGATCATCTTCATCGCGGCGCTCTTCGCCATCCTCTATTACTTCGGCATCATGCAGCTCGTGGTGCGGGGGTTTGCGATCGTGATGCGCCGGGTCATGCGCGCGTCCGGCGCCGAGTCGCTCAACGTCGCGGCGAGCATCTTCATGGGGCAGACCGAGGCGCCGCTCACCATCCGCCCGTACCTGCCGCGCATGACGGAGTCCGAGCTGATGACGGTGATGACGTCGGGGATGGCGCACATCTCCGGCGGCATCATGGCGGCCTACATCCTCTTCGGCATCGAGGCGCAGCACCTGCTCACGGCCGTCATCATGACCGCCCCCGGGACGCTCATGATGGCGAAGATCTTCGTGCCCGAGACCGAGGTGCCCGAAACGATGGGAACCGTGAAGCTCGAGATCGAGCGGACCGACGTGAACGTGATCGACGCGGCCGGCCGGGGCACCGGCGAAGGCCTGGCGCTCGCGCTCAATGTCGGCGCGATGCTGATCTCCTTTCTGGCGCTGATCGCGCTGGTGAACTTCCTGCTCGGGCTGGTCGGCTTGAGCCTGCAGCAGATTTTCGGCTGGGTGTTCGCCCCGATTGCCTGGAGCATGGGCGTGCCCTGGGTGGACGCGCCGGTCATCGGCAACCTCCTCGGGACGCGCATGGCGCTCAACGAGTTCGTGGCCTACTCGCAGCTGGGCCCGATGAAGCCCGTGCTCGATCCCCGCTCGTTCACCATCGCGACGTTCGCGTTGTGCGGCTTCGCGAACTTCAGCTCGATCGGCATCCAGATCGGCGGCATCGGCGCGCTCGCGCCGACGCGCCGCCACGACCTGGCGCGCCTCGGGCTGCGCGCGATGCTGGCCGGCACGCTCGCCAACTTCATCACCGCGACGATCGCGGGGTTCCTGCTGTGAGCGACGACTACGCCGGGGTCGAGCAGGCCGTCGAATCGCTGCGCGGCCGGATCGGCGAGGTGCCGGACGTCGCCGTCGTGCTCGGATCCGGGCTCGGGGACTTCGCGTCCGGGCTTCAAGAAAAGACGACGATTCCGTATGGCGAGATTCCCAACTGGCCGGCCTCCGCGGTGGTGGGTCATGCCGGGACGCTGGTCGTTGGTTCCATAGGGGGGGCCATCGCCGGGAAGCGCGTGGCCGCGCTCGCCGGGCGGGCGCACTTCTACGAGGGACACAGCCTCCAGACGGCCGCGTTCGCGACCCGTGTCCTCGGCCTGCTCGGCGTACGGACGCTCATCCTCACGAACGCGGCCGGCGGCATCAACGTGCTCTTCAAGCCCGGCACGTTGATGGTGATCGACGACCACATCAACCTGATGGGAAGCAACCCGCTCGTCGGGCCGAACGACGATCGCTTCGGCCCGCGGTTTCCGGACATGACCGAGGCGTACTCGCGGCGCCTGCGGGAGATCGCCTTCGCATCGGCACGGGCGCTCGGGACGGGCCTCGCGCACGGCGTCTACGCGGCGATGCACGGGCCGAGCTACGAAACGCCGGCCGAAATCCGCTTCCTGCGCACGATCGGCGCCGACGCGGTCGGCATGTCCACGGTGCCCGAAGCGATCGCGGGCCGCCACATGGGGATGGAGATCCTCGGCATCTCGTGCATCACGAATCCGGCCGCGGGCGTGCTGCCGCAGCCGCTCGTGCACGACGAGGTGATGGAAGTGGCGCGCCGTGTCCGCGGAGAATTCTCCGCGCTCCTGGAGGCAGTCATTGAGCGACTCTGAGAACCGCAAGGCAGGGCCGGCCGCCGATCGCCGGACCCGCGCCGACCGCCGTTCCGCCGAACGGCGCACCAAGCCGGCCAGCCCGGCGAAGAAGGCCGCGGCGCCGGATCCGGACCGGCGCGCCGGAACGGACCGCCGCGTGGGCGAGCGGCGCACCGGGCGCGATCCCCGAAACGAAGCGGAATGGCGGACCCTTTCGATCGACTCGACCTCGCCGGCGGATGTCAAACGGGAAGGTGTCCTGCTCGCTGCCGCTCTCGAGGCGCGGACCCGCGCCCACGCGCGCTACTCGCACTTCATGGTGGGCGCGGCGCTCGAAACCGCGGACGGCCGGATCATCGGAGGCTGTAATATCGAGAACGCGACCTACGGCCTCACGCTCTGCGCCGAGCGCGTCGCCCTCGTCAAGGCGCTGTCGGACGGCGACTCGGTCTTCACCCGCATCGCCATCGTCGCCGACACGGAGGCGCCGACCCCTCCGTGCGGCCCGTGCCGGCAACTGCTCTGGGAGTATTGCGGGGACATCGATATCATTCTCGGGAACCTGAACGGGCCGACCGGCCGATTCCGGCTGTCGGCGCTGCTGCCTCTGCCGTTCGATTCGCATCTGCTGGGATAACACACATGCTTCCGACGATAGACTGGCAGGGCGACGTGATCGTGATGGTCGATCAGCGCAAGCTGCCCGGCCAGGAGATTTACGTGCGCTGCCGCACCGCGCAGGAAGTCGCGCGCGCGATTCGAACGATGGTGATCCGGGGCGCGCCGGCGATTGGCGTCGCGGCCGCGATGGGCCTCGCGCTCGGCATGCGGCGCAGTTCCGCCAAAGGCACACGCCAGTTCGCCGTCGAGTTCCAGAAGAACTGCGACATGCTGGCGAGCACCCGGCCGACCGCGGTCAACCTCTTCTGGGCGATCGACCGGATGAAGCGGGCATTCGCTGAAGGGGCGCACGCCGGCGAATCGCCGGAGGAGCTCTCGGACCGGCTCGAACGCGAGGCCCGCGCGATTCACGACGAGGACGTCGCGAACTGCCGCCTCATGGGCGGTGTCGGCGCCGAGATGGTGCCGGACGGATCGCGGGTCCTGACGCACTGCAACGCCGGCGCGTTGGCCACCGCGGGGTACGGATCCGCGCTCGGCGTCATCCGCGCGGCGGTCGAGCAGGGGAAGCACATCGCGGTGTTCGCGGACGAAACGCGCCCGTTCATGCAAGGCGCGCGTCTGACCGCGTGGGAGCTCATCCGCGACGGCATCAGCACGACGGTCATCACCGAGAGCATGGCCGGGCCGCTGATGCGCGCCGGAGAAATCGACCTCGTCGTCGTGGGCGCGGACCGCATCGCCGCCAACGGCGATACGGCGAACAAGATCGGCACCTACACCGTCGCCGTGCTCGCGCACGAGCACAAGCTGCCGTTCTACGTGGCGGCGCCGATCTCGACGATCGACCTGGCGACGCCCGACGGCGATCACATCCCGATCGAAGAGCGCGATCAGCGCGAGGTCACGCATCTCGGCGCCTCGCGGCTGACGCCGGTTGGCGCGAAGATCCGCAACCCCGCGTTCGACATCACGCCGCACCGTTACATCGGCGGGATCATCACCGAGCGCGGCATCTTCACCGCTCCCTACACCGAGTCGCTGAAGAAGGCGCTCGAGGGCTCGACGCGGCCCAACGGCGTCGACGGCTCGACGCCGTCCGACGTCCGATGAGGCTGCTCGCGATCGAGACGTCCTGCGACGAAACCGCCGCCGCCGTGGTGGCGGAGACCGGCGACGCCCTCCGCCCCTGGCAGATCCGTTCGAGCGTGGTTGCCTCGCAGGCCGCGATTCACCGGGAGTGGGGAGGCGTGGTCCCCGAGCTCGCGTCGCGGCAGCACGTCCGGGACATCTGCGGCGTTGTCGAAGCGGCGCTCACCGACGCCGCCGTCACGATCGAAGAGATCGACGCCGTCGCCGTGACGCAGGGGCCGGGACTCGTCGGGTCGCTCCTGGTGGGTGTCGCGTTCGCCAAGGCGCTGGCCTGGTCCCGCGGGATCCCCGTCGTGCCGGTCCATCATCTCGCCGGCCACATCGAGTCGCTCACGCTCGCGCACGGCGAGCTGCCGCTGCCCGCGGCGGTGCTCGTCGTCTCGGGGGGCCACACGAGCCTCTACGTCATCCCCGAGCCTGGACAGTACCGCCTGATCGGGCGGACGAGAGACGACGCGGCGGGGGAGGCGTACGACAAAGTGGCGAAGCTGCTCGGTCTTGGATACCCGGGCGGTCCGGCGATCGATCGCGTCGCGCGCTCGGGCAATGACCGTGCGGTCGACTTTCCGGTCACGCGGTTGACGCACGCGGATCGCAACGCCCCGAAGGCGACCGCCGACGGCCTCCTTCCCGCGGACATCGCCCGCCGGATCGACTTCAGCTTCAGCGGCCTCAAGACGGCGGTGCTTCGCCTCGTCCGCGAGCGCACCGGCGCGTCGCCGGTCGGGAAAGCCGCGGCCGCCGGTTCCACGGGCGCCGCGCTGCCGCCGTCGGAGGTGGCGGACATCTGCGCCAGCTTCCAGCGCGTGGTCGTCGAGACACTGCTCGATCGGACGTTCGACGCCGCGCGCTGGCTCGGCGCGCGGAGCGTCGGGATTGCCGGCGGTGTGTCGGCCAACAGCCGGCTTCGCGCAGACGCCGAAGCCCGCGGCGCGCGGTACGGCATCCCGGTCTTCATTCCGCCGATCGCGCTCTCGACCGACAATGCGGCGATGATCGGGGCCGCAGGGCTGCGGCGGTTCCGGGCCACGGGCGCGGGGAGCTGGGACTTCAACGCCGAAGCGAGTCTGGCGCTGGAGCTTCGCTGAAGGCTGGAAGCGGGAAGCGGGAAGCGGGAAGCGGGAAGCTGGAAGCTGGAAGCTGGAAGCTGGGAGCTGACTCTTGGTCTTCACCGACTATCTCTGGTTCAACACGAAGAAGCGCCAGGAGTTCGTGCGCATCACGGACGAGATTGCCGCCATTGTGAAGAAGAGCGGCATTCAGGACGGCATGGTGCTCGTCTCCGCGATGCACATCACGGCGGGCGTCTACGTGAACGACTGGGAGAGCGGCCTCATCGAGGACTTTCAGGCGTGGCTGGAGAAGCTCGCCCCCGCCGGCATGCCGTACAAGCACCATCAGACCGGCGAAGACAACGCCGACGCCCACTTGAAGCGCACGATCATGGGGCACCAGGTCATCGTCCCGGTGACCGGCGGCGCGCTCGATCTGGGACCGTGGGAGCAGGTCTTCTATGCCGAGTTCGACGGGAAGCGGAAGAAGCGTGTGGTTGTGAAAGTGATGGGGGAGTAAGGGTTCCGCTGGGTTCCACGGGGTTCCACAGGGTTCCGCAAGGTTCTGTTCTGCGGGGTTCCGCAGGGTTCGAGGTTCGTCGAGGTTCGGTGCCGCAGAACCGTGACCGAACCTCGAACCTCGGAACCCTGCGAACCCTGTGGAACCCCGCGGAACCCATGGAACCTTGCGGAACCCGCAACCCGCGGAACCCAGTGGAACCCCGCGGAACCTTGAGGAACCTTTGGCATGTCGACCCTATCCCGTGACGCCGCATGGGCGTTGATGACGGAATACACGCAGAGCGAAAGCCTGCGGAAGCACATGTTGGCGGTCGAGGCGGCCCTGCGCGGCTACGCGCGCCTGTGGGGAGAGCCGGAAGAGGACTGGGGCGTGGTCGCGCTCCTGCACGACTTCGACTACGAGCGCTGGCCGGACCAGGCCAATCACCCGTTTCGCGGCGTCGAGATCCTGAAGGGCCAGGGCTACCCGGAGTGGGTGACGCGCGCGATCCTCTCGCACGCGGAGTATTCCGGCGTCGCGCGCGAGTCGCGGCTCGAGCACGCCTTGTTCGCGTGCGATGAGATGTCGGGTTTCGTGACGGCCTGCTCGCTCGTGCGGCCGTCGAAGAGCGTCCTCGATCTCGAGGCGCCGTCGGTGGTGAAGCGGATGAAAGACAAGGCGTTCGCGCGCGCGATCAGCCGTGACGATCTGCGAAAGGGTGCGGAGGAAATCGGCCTGCCCCTCGACGAGCACATCACGAACGTGATCGCGTTCCTGCGCGAGCGCGCCGATGCGCTCGGCATCAAAGGCACGCTGTGATGCGCCGGTGCATCGAATTCACCGGCTGGAACCCGCGGCACCCCCGACTGCGTATAAGCTATCCACTTGGACACAACTGACGCGATCGCGACGCGGGAGCCGCCAGCCTCGGCCGATGACGCCCCCGTCGTCCACCTCGACGGCGTCACGGTCGCGTTCGGCGACAACCGCGCGCTCAAGGGCGTCAGCGCCCGCTTCGCCCGCGGCGCCGTCGGGCTGCTCGGCCCGAACGGGGCGGGCAAGAGCACCATGCTCAAGGCCCTGCTCGGGTTCATCAAGCCGACCGAGGGGCGCATGACGGTGCTCGGGCTCGACGTCGCGCATCGGCCGATGGACATCCGCGCCCGCATCGGCTACATGCCGGAGAGCGACGCCCACATCCCGGGCATGAACGCGGTCGCGTTCGTCGGATACTGCGGCCAGCTCGCCGGGCTGCCGGCGGTCGACGCGATGCAGCGCGCGCACGAGGTGCTGTATTACGTCGGCCTCGGCGAGGCGCGCTACCGCAACATCGAGACCTACTCGACCGGCATGAAGCAGCGCATCAAGCTGGCGCAGGCCCTCGTCCACGATCCCGACCTCCTGTTCCTCGACGAGCCCACCAACGGCATGGACCCGAAGGGGCGCGACGAGATGCTCGAGCTCATTCGCGATCTCGGCCACAAGAAGAACGTCAATCTGATCCTCTCGTCGCACCTGCTCCCGGACGTCGAGTACACCTGCGACGACGTGATCGTGATGGACAAGGGGCAGGTCGTCGCCCAGGGCCCGATCGCGGAACTGAAGGGGCCCGGCGGGCGCGTCTTCGAGCTCCGCATCAAGGGAGACCTTCCCGGGTTCCTCGACGTGCTGCACCAGGCGGGGATGGAGTGCACCTCGACGGACCTCGACGTCATGCGCGTGTTCGTCCCGGACCGCCTGGCCCAGAGCGGCATCGGGAACGATCAACGGGCCCTGTTCGCGCTCGCCGCGAAGCACGGCGTGCAGGTCCGCCACCTGCGGCCGAGCGTCCCCACCCTCGAGGACGTGTTCGCCAAGGCCGTCGGGGAAGAGTAGACCGCGATGCCCATTCACGATCAGAGCTACCGGCGATACCGCGGCGGGAAGGCGATGCCGGGGCAGGCCTGGTTGGTGATCGCCCGCGCCGGGTTGCTCACGATGATCCGCAAGCGCGCGTTCATGGGGCTGATGCTCTTCGCCTGGGTCCCGTTCGTCGTGCGCGCGGTCCAGATTTACGTGACCGCCAACTACCCGCAGGTCGCCATGTTCGCGCCGACCGCGGAAACGTTCCGCCAGTTCCTCGAGCAGCAGGCCTTCTTCGTCTTCATCGTCACGATCTACGCCGGCGCCGGGCTGATCGCCAACGACCGGCGGGCCAACGCGCTGCAGATCTACCTGTCGAAGCCGCTGATGCGCAGCGAATACATCGCGGGCAAGGCGGCGATCCTCTTTGCCTTCGTGCTGTTCGTCACCTTCGTGCCCGCGATGCTGCTCCTCCTGCTCCAGGTGATGTTTGCCGGCAGCTTCGAGTTTCTGAAGAAGAACCTGTTCCTGTTCCCGGCGATCACCGTGGCGTCGCTGCTGCAGGCGATGCTCGTGACCTTCACGATGCTGGCCCTGTCGTCGCTGTCGAAGAGCAGCCGCTATGTCGGCATTCTCTTCGCCGGCATCATCTTCTTCACCGAGGCCATCTACTTCGTGATGCTCGCGATCACCGGCAGCACCAAGCTGTCGTGGCTCTCGCTCAGCGCCAACCTGGCGCAGGTCGTGGACGTCATTTTCCGCCTGAAGCCGCGCTACGCCACGCCGTGGCCGGTCTCGCTCATCGTGATCATCGGCCTCATCGCCCTGGCGATCTCCGTGCTGGAGCGCCGCGTACGGGGCGTGGAGGTCGTCACGTGAGCGATCCGATCGTGGTCGCCGAGCACGTGTCGAAATGGTACGGACAGGTCATCGGCCTGAACGACGTGACCGTGAGCGTGCCGCCCGGCATCACGGGTCTGCTCGGCCCGAACGGCGCCGGCAAGTCCACCTTCATGAAGCTCATCACGGGCCAGCTCAAGCCGAGCAAGGGCTCGGTGAAGGTGCTCGGCGAGCCGATCTGGCGCAACCCGCACCTCTACTTTCAGATCGGCTTCTGCCCCGAGCAGGACGCGTTCTACGAGCGCATGACCGGCCTCGAGTGGGTCACCGCGCTCGTGCGCTTGAACGGCCTCGACGAGAAGGCGGCCGACGCCGCCGCGCGCCGGGCGCTGACCGCGGTGGACCTGATGGACGCGGCCGACAAGAAGATCGGCGCCTACAGCAAGGGGATGCGGCAGCGCGTCAAGCTCGCGCAGGCGATCGTCCACGACCCCGCGCTGCTGATCCTCGACGAGCCGCTCGCCGGCATGGATCCGCTCGCGCGCCGCCGGACCATCCGGCTGGTCCGCGAGTGGGCGCGCGCCGGCAAGAGCATCATCGTCTCGAGCCACATCCTGCACGAGATCGAGTCGATGACGGCGAACATCCTCCTGATCAACAACGGGCGGATCCTCGCCGAGGGGGATGTGCATCACATCCGCGATCTGATCGACGAGCACCCGCACACGGTCTACGTCCGGGCCGAGAACCCGCGGGGGCTCGCGCGCGACTTCCTCGATCGCGCCGACGTCCGCAGCATGAAGTTCGAGGACGGGGCCGTCGTCGTCGAGACGGGCAAGCCCGACTTGTTCTACGCGCGGCTGACCGAGCTGGCCGCGAGCGGCGAGTACGGCATGATCGAAGAGGTCACGTCTCCCGACGACAACCTCCAGGCGGTGTTCCAGTATCTGGTGAAATGACCATGGCAGACCCCGAGACCATTTCACCCGCGCGTCCGATCCCGGCGGCTCCGGGCTTCCTCACATCCGGCCTGCGGATCTTCGATCTCTCGCTCGGAGAGATGCTCTGGTCGCGGCGGACGATCTTCATGCTGCTGGTCGTCGGCGCGCCCGTGCTCATCGCGCTGTTCGTGCGCGTGCTCGTCGCGCTCGGGGCGCCCGTGCTGGAGGGGCCCCGCTCGAGCCCGGGGGGGCAGAGCATCCGCATGACCGGGCCGGCGATCTTCGGCCTCATGATCTGGGCGTTCTATCTCCGCTTCACCATCCCGGTCCTGGGCGTCTTCTACGGCACGTCCCTGATGGCCGACGAGGTCGAAGACAAGACCATCACGTATCTCTTTACCCGTCCGGTTCGCCGCGGGGCCGTGTTGTTCGGCAAATACCTGGCCTACCTGGGCTGCACCGTGTTCGTGGTGCTGCCGTCGGTCATGCTCGTCTACCTCCTGGTCGTGCCGATCAACGGCAGCCTCGGCGGCTCGTTCATCGATCTCGTCAAGGACCTGGCGCTGCTGGCGCTCGGGCTGGCCGTGTACGGGGCGGTCTTCGCGTTCATCGGCGCGAAATTCAAGCGGCCGCTGCTCGTCGGGCTGGTCTTCATCTTCGGGTGGGAGCAGGCGGCGCTGTTGTTTCCGGGCTACCTGAAGAAATTCACGATCGCGTACTACCTGCAGTCCCTGGTGCCGCACGCGATGCCGGACAACAGCGTCATCAGCCTCATCCAGGGGATCTTCCGGGAAAGCCCGCCCCTCTGGGAGAGCCTTTTCTGGCTCGGGGCGATTTGGATTACGTTTCTGGCCCTGGCGGCTTGGGTCGTCGAACGCCGGGAATACGTCCTGGAGCAGTAGCCGGTTCCGCTTTCCGGGTAACTTGCCCGGATTCGGACAGTTACGGTGAGAAGTTCAGGAACTTTTTACGCTCAGATCTGTATAATCCATACAGAGGGCCACGCGTATGACAAAGAGAACCCGATATTTCATGGCAGGGTCGGCCGCAGTGCTCGCAGCCGGCCTCGGCACGGGGCTGATCGCCTACTACACCGGCGGCTTCCAGCCGGTTTCGGCCTCAGCCGTAGCGAACGAGCTTCGCTACATGCCGGCGGATACCAAGTTGATGGCGTATGTAGACGTTCGCGCCATCATGGACTCGGAGCTCCGCGCGCGGCTCAAAGAGGCGCTGCCGATGCCCGAGCACGGGCAGAAGGAATTCCAGGAGCAGACCGGGATCGACATCGAGCGGGACATCGACTACGTCGTGGCGGCGCTGGCCACGGACGCCGGAGCAGGCCAGGCCGCTCGTCGTGGCCCGGGGCCGGTTCAACGATACCCAGCTCGAAGGCCTCATCCGCGCAGCACGGCGGGACGGTCGAGGACTACAAGGGCAAGCGGCTGGTGGTGGCGCCGACAGGCGAACACGGGAACCACGCGGCGGATCGCAACCGACCACATCGTCCTGGCCTTCCTCGAGCCGGGGCTCGTCGCGTTCGGCGACGGCACGGCCGTCCGGACGGCCATCGACGCGCAGCTGACCTCGCACAGCATCACCAGCAACAACGAAATGATGGACCTCGTCACCGACATCGGCCGGAACAACAACGCGTGGGCGGTCGGCCGCTTCGACATCCTGGCGGCGCAGGCGAAGCTTCCGGAGCAGATCGCGCGCCAGCTGCCCGCGGTGAAGTGGTTCGCGGCGGCCGGTCACGTCAACGGCGGCGTCTCGGGCACCCTCCGCGCCGAAGCGCGCGACGATGCGGCCGCGGAGAACCTGCGCGACGTCGTCCGCGGCTTCCTCGCGCTGGCCCGGATGCAGGCGCAGGCGGACCCGAGAGCCGCGGGGCTCATCGACTCGCTGCAGCTCACCGGCAGCGGCAAGACCGTGGCGCTCTCGTTCAGCGTTCCGGCCGAGATTCTCGACATGATTCCGAAGGCCGGCGGACGGCGGATCGGCGAAGCCGGGGGCGGCGGCTCAGGACGCCCGGTAGCCTCGGCGTCTTCGAGTTTCCCTCCTCGACAGAAGGGCCGGTGAGCAATCACCGGCCTTTTGTCGTTTTCCGGCCCGGTCCCTCGACGGGGCTATCTGACCCGTGTCAGAGTCCGATAAGTAATAAGGTGACAGGCGAAAAGCGCGATGC
Organism: uncultured Acidobacteriota bacterium; assembly: GCA_963820645.1. Classification (GTDB taxonomy): domain Bacteria; phylum Acidobacteriota; class Vicinamibacteria; order Vicinamibacterales; family 2-12-FULL-66-21; genus JALZOC01. The sequence goes on from CAWGAS010000003.1 coordinate 41,626, forward strand.
CGAGCGCGTCCACATTCCCGGGCTGGTGACCGGAGAAGTCACTGTCTACGAGCCGATGACGATCCTCGACCTGAGCGACCGCGGCTCGCAGGTCGAGACGAAGTTCGCCCTGCAGCTCGGTTCCCTCCACGACTTCCGCCTGTCGCTCGGCAAGCGCTCCGTGATCATCAAGGGACGGATCGTGCACTGCCAGATCGGCGAGCTGCGGGAAGGGGTCGTCCTGTATCGCACCGGCGTGGAGTTCGTCGAGCCGTCGGAGCACGCGCTCCTGGCGATTCGCGCGTTCGTGGAAGCCGAGAAGAACGCCGCGAACGCCCCCCGCGCCATCGTCGAGGCGGAGATTGCCGACGACAGGACCTGATCGAGCTAGGTCTTCGGTCTCGGGTCTCAGGTCTCAGGTCTTCTCGTTGGTCTCCGGGCCCACCAGAGTCGGCCGGACCCGAGCCGATATAATCGGGGTCTATGTCCACCACGAGCGCGGCCACCACCTACAACAACTACATCGACGGCCAGTGGGCCCCGTCGGCCTCCGGCGAGACGTTCGAGAACCGGAATCCGGCCAACACCGACGATCTGATCGGGGTCTTCCAGAAGTCCAACCGCCAGCGACGTCGACGCGGCGATCGAGGCGGCGGCGCGCGCCTACGAGACGTGGCGGCTCGTGCCGGCGCCGCTCCGCGCGGAGATCCTGTTCAAGGCGGCGCAGCTCATCGTCGAGCGCAAGGAGCAGTTCGCGCGCGACATGACGCGCGAGATGGGCAAGGTCCTGAACGAGACCCGCGGCGACGTGCAGGAGGCCATCGACATGACCTTCTACATGGCCGGCGAAGGACGCCGCATGTTCGGCCAGACGGTGCCCTCGGAGCTGCGCAACAAGTTCGCGATGTCGGTGCGCCAGCCGCTCGGCGTCTGCTCGATCATCACGCCGTGGAACTTCCCGATGGCGATCCCGTCGTGGAAGATCATTCCCGCCCTCGTCTGCGGCAACACGGTCGTCTTCAAGCCCGCGTCGCAGACGCCGCTGTCGGCGGTCAACTTCGTGAAGATCGCTCGAGGACGCCGGCGTGCCGAAGGGCGTCGTCAACATGGTGACCGGCGACGGCGACGAGGTCGGCACGCCGCTGACCACCGAGCGACGCCGTGCGCGTCGTCTCGTTCACCGGCTCGACCCACGTCGGACGCATCGTCAACCAGGCGGCCGCGCCCGACGTTCAAGAAGGTCCACCTCGAGATGGGCGGCAAGAACGTCATCATGATCATGGACGACGCCGACCTGGAGCTCGCGGTCGACGGCTGCCTGTGGGGCGGCTTCGGCACGACCGGACAGCGCTGCACCGCGGCCAGCCGCGTCGTCGTGCACGAGAAGGCTGCACGACGCGTTCGTCGAGCAGTTCGTCGCGCGCGCGAAGTCGCTCGTCGTCGGCGACGGCCTTCGACGACGGAGACGCAGGTCGGCCCGTCGATCAGCGAGAGCGCAGCTCGAGACGGTCATGAAGTACGTGCAGATCGGGAAGGACGAAGGGGCGACGCTCGCCTGCGGCGGCCATCGCCTCGACGCGGGCGCCCTACGCGAAGGGCTTCTTCCACGAGCCGACGGTGTTCACCGACGTGGACCCGACGATGCGGATCGCGCGGGAGGAGATCTTCGGGCCGGTCGTCTCGGTGATGCGGTGCCGCTCGCTCGACGAGGCGATCGCGATCGGCAACGGCGTCGAGTACGGGCTGTCCGCGTCGATCTACACGCAGGACATCAACCGCGCGTTCGCGGCCATGCGGGACCTGTACACCGGCATCTTCTACGTGAACGCCCCGACGATCGGCGCCGAGGTGCACCTGCCGTTCGGCGGCACGAAGAACACCGGCAACGGCCACCGCGAGGCCGGCGTGGCCGCGCTCGACGTGTTCTCCGAGTGGAAATCGATCTACATCGACTTCAGCGGCAAGCTCCAGCGGGCGCAGATCGATGTGGAGCAGATCTAGCGAGGCTTCGCCGATCCGCTCGCTGGTACCTGTCGTTCGCAACCGTCGGCACTCGCGCTATCTGTCGTCGGCCTCGGTACGTCGTCTGTACGCGGCGTCGGCTGGGCGCTGCGCGGCCACCCGCTCGCGCTGTCGGTGTTCGGCAACGTCGGGCTGCTGCTCCCGCCGATCGCCGTCTGCGCGATCATCCTGCGCCGCCGCAGCCGCTGGGACGGGTGCCAGCGCCTGTTCTGGGACACGATCGCGATCGGCATCGGCCTGTGGATCATCGGCCACTTCGGATGGGCGTTCGACGAGATCTTCCTCGGGCGGCGATCGTGGCTCCAGTGGCACACGGTCTTCAGTCTCTGCGGCGGGATCGGTCCGCTGATCGCGCTGCTGGCGCGCCCGCACCGCGGCGTGCGGGGCGACGCGGTGGGCACGGTCGGCCTCGCGCTCGCCAGCTACGGGCTGCTCGTGGTCTTCATCTATTCCTACTTCGTGCTCGTGCCCGGCCTCCTGCCGGGCGCGTCGGATCCGCAGGTCACGCTGTTCCAGCTCGTGCAGGTGAATCGGGCGCTGTTGTTCGGTTCGATGATCTCGGCGACGATCGTGGCGCGGCGGACGCGGCTGGTACCACACGTACTTCTATCTCGCCATCGCCACCGGGCTCGGCTTCTTCCTCCGCCTCGCGACGAGCCTGGCGATCGTGCGAGGCATCTATTCGAGCGGGACGCTGTACGATCTCGCCTGGATTCTGCCGTTCCTCTTCTACGCGCGGGCGGCGCTGGCGGCTCCGGATTCTCCGTCCGAGCCGGCAGCGGTCGAGGCCCCCGCACCGATCCTGCACGCGGCGGTCGCGGCCGTCCCGGTGTTTCTGATTCCGCTCATCGGCTACGGCACCTTGTACATCCAGCCGCTCGGCGGCGCCGGCGATTCGTTCCGCGCGCTCCTGACCGGGCTCATGACCGTGGCCGGGCTCGGCCTGCTGACGCTGCGCCTGGCCGCCCAGGGAGGGCAGCTGCAGCGCGCGGACGCGCGGATGCGGCTCCTGGCGGCGGCGACCGAACAGACCGGCGATCTCATCCTGATCACGCGCGCGAGCGGCGCGTTCGAGCACGCGAACGAGGCCTTCGTCCGCGCGCTGGGCTACTCGCGCGAGGAGCTCGGCGGGCTGCGCTTCTCCGACCTGATGGAGCGGGGCTTCGGCACGCTCGGGCGCCCACATCGGCGCCGAGGTGCGCGAGCGGGGCATCTGGCGCGGGACGCTGCTGCGGCGCCGTCGTGACGGCACGACATTTCCCGCCGCGTGTACCGTCGTCGGGTTGAAGGATGCCGGCCGGACGCCTCACGCACTTCGTCGGCGTCGAGCGCGACATCACGGACGAACTGAAGCTCCGCGATCAACTCGTCCACAGCGAGCGGCTGTCGGCCATGGGCGAGCTCGTCGCCGGCGTGGCGCACGAGATCAACAATCCGCTCCAGACGATCGTCGGCGCGGTCGAGCTGATGCTGGAGAGGCGGCCGGACCCGGAGATGCGGCTCGACCTCGAGATGGTGCGCCGCGAAGGGACGCGCGCCGGTCAGATCGTTCGCAACCTGCTGTCGTTCGTGCGGCGCAGCGCACCCGACCGCGTGGCCGCCGATCTCAACGAGGTGATCCGCGCCACGGTCGAGCTGCGCGAGTACCACCTCCAGCAGCACAACATCACGCTCGTCACCGAGCTGCAGAGCGGGGCCGTGCCGGTGTTCGTCAACCGCGAAGAGATTCAGCAGATCGTGCTGAACCTGATTCTGAACGCCGAGCAGGCGATCCTGTCGGCGGGCCGCGGCAGCCGCATCACCGTCCGCAGCTACTCGTCCGACCGGTCATCAGATCCTCGAGGTGGAGGACGACGGCCCCGGCATCGGCGCGGAGCTGCGAGGACGAATCTTCGAGCCGTTCTTCACGACGAAGGAGGTGGGGGAGGGAACGGGCCTCGGCCTGTCGATTTCCCACGGCATCGCCTCCGCGCACGGCGGCTCGCTGGATCTCTGTGCGGGGAAACCGGGGGCGTGCTTCCGGTTGACGCTGCCGGCGTACACCGGATCCGGTCGATAGTCCGCCCGGCGGCCGCGGCCGCCCGCGAGAACGCGCCGGCGCGCGCTCATCGTGGACGACGAGGCGCCGCTCCGGAAGCTGCTGGCGCGCCTGCTCAAACGGCGGGGGTTCGACGTGTTCGAGGCGGAGACGGGGACGGCGGCGCTCGCCATCGCGGCCGGCGTCCAGCTGTCGCTCGTGCTGTGCGACGTGCGCATGCCGGGCATGCACGGGACGGAGCTCTACCGCGAGCTGATCACGAAGGATCCCGAGCTGGCGGGTTCGTTCATCTTCATCACCGGCGACCAGTCCTCGGTCATGGTGGAACGACTCGCTCGAGCCCGTGCCGGTGCTCGTCAAGCCGTTTTCCGCCGAAGACCTCGATGCCGCGCTGACGGGCGTCGGCATCGACACGCCGGTCGCGTGACGGTCTCGGGTCTCGGGTCTGGGTCTCCGGTCGAACTCAAAGAACTGAGACCTGAGACCTGAGACCACCTGAGACCTGAGACCGACGTCCGATCAGTGCGTCCGGCCTTCTTCTTCGCCGCGATGTCTTCCTTCAGCATCGGGTTGACCCTGAACCCGGCCTTCTCCGCCGCCTTCACGGCCTTGCTCCGCTTCGTCGTACCGGCCGGTCTGCAGGTAGACGACCGCGAGGTTGTTGTGGGCTTCGCCGGCCTTCGAGTCGGCGGCAATGGCGGCCTTGTACTCGCGCTCGGCGTCGGCGAACCTCTCGGCGCGGAAGTAGGCGCTGCCGAGGGCCAGCGACACCCACGGGGGAACCGTCGACTCGAGCGACAGCAGTGGAGCCTCCCGAGAGCGCGTCCTGGACCCGTTGCCGCTGCTCCTGCAGCTGCCGCATCTGGTCCTGCGTCCGTGCGCTCTGCGGCGCCGCCTGGACCTGCCGGATCATGCTCGTCGAGCTCGGTCAGCCGGTTACTGCGGGAGCGTTGCGCTTCCTGCGCGTTCGCAAACTGCCGGCCCGCCTGCGCCTGATACAGATCGCGGCACTTCGAGTACGCGGCGATCGCCTGCGTCGTATCTCTTGAGCGGCATGTTGGCCCGCCCGAGCATGTAGTAGGCGAGCTCGTAGCTCTGATCGATCTCGATCGCCTCCTGGAAGGACTTCGCCGCCTTCTCCCAGGCTTCGGCTCTCATGTTCTCCCAGCCCGACGCGGTACTGAACGCGCGCGCGTTCACGTTCGGCGTTGATCTGAGCCGATACGCCGGCAGACCCGCAGTGCAGGAGAACAGCCATTCCGACCAGTGCGATCCGGGTGCGCATGGAACGTCCTCCCAAAAAAAAGCCCCGCGGGCCGAAGCCCGCGGGGCGGAAACGATACCCGACTCCAGCCCGTTCGTCTAGAACAGGAACTTCACGCCAAACCGGGCCTGAATCGGCACCTGGAATCTGTTGTCCATCAGGAATCGCGGATCCTGGGCGATGTTCTGGCTGACGATCAGACCGGCGAGCGTCTGCGTCCCCGCGTAGAACAACGCGTCGTTCGGATTCGGACCGTTGGTCTTGTGGTACGTGGAGAACTTGGCGACCGCGGTGTCCTGGTTGAACAGGTTCAGCACGTTGAAGCTGACCTGGAGGCTCCGCGAGCCCGCCGAACCTGAACGAGTGCTGGACCAGCAAGTCCGTCTGCGAGTACGTCGGCGTCCGGCCGTCGCTCATGCGTCCGAGGTAATTGACCGGCAGGTTGTTGCCGGAAAGATCCCGATTTCACGCGAGACCGGCAGGCCGCTCGCCACGTACTGGTTCACGCCCACGCTCGTGCCGACCGGGAACTGGTAGATGAACTGGGTCTTGAACTGGTGCGGACGATCGGTGGCCAGCGGTCCGAAGACCGGCGTGCCGCCGTCCTGGAACATCATCATCGGGTAGTCCCACAGCCGGCCGACGTTCGGGCTGGTGCGGCCGTTCTCGTCCGACTGGGAGAGACCCGAGTAGTTGCCGAACAGCCGGCTCCACAGGTAGCTCGATCCGCAGGTACCAGTTCTGCGCGAACCGCTTCTCGAACGCGAACTCCACGCTGTCGTAGTCGCGCATCGGCTTCGGATTCCTCACAAACGGGTCCGAGAACGCGGGCTCCGCCAGGCCCTCGCCCGGGTTCGCGATGATGTAGATCTCGTTGCCGTCCGCGTCGAGGCTGGCCGTCTGCGTGTCCTCGATGGCGCGGTCGATCTGCTTGTGGACGTAGCGGACGCTGAGCGACATCACGTCGTTCAGCTGGTGCTCGATGCCGGCGGTCGCTTCCTGCTGCCGCATCGGCTTCAGATCCGGATCGATCGCGTTGGACCCGACCGAGAGGTGACGGAAGTCGGTCGTCCGCGAGGAGCGTTCCGGGGCAGGCCGGCGGGCACGCCGGGCTGTCCACGAGGGTCGGCCAGTTGAAGCGTGTCGAGCGTGTAGTAGTACTCGATCCACTTGTCGCCGCCGAACGATCCGCGCGGCAGCTCGAGCTTGAAGATGTCGTAGAACACGCCCCACGAGCCGAACGCCTTCCAGCGGCCGTCGCCGTTGATGTCGTAGGCGAAGCCCGCGCGGGGCGCCAGCTTGTCCGCGAAATCGAACTCGAGGCCGAACTCGGGCAGTGTCACGCCGTCCACGACCTGGCCCGGAGCGTAGTACGGCACCCGCTCTCGCTCGGTGCGGATGCCGGCGTTGATCGTCAGCTTGTTGTTGATCGTCCACGCATCCTGCACGAAGAGTCCGATGAGGTTGCTGCTGACGTCTCCCGACGTGGTGAAGCCCTTCTTGAGGTTCCCGGTGGGGCCGGCGCTCCTGACCGAGTAGTAGCCGTAGGCGCCGCGCGTCGACCGGTGAGGGCGCTGATTCCAGCGGATGGTCACGCGAGCGGCGGCTTCACCGCTGTCCACGTTGTTGCCGAGGCGGTCGAACGACACGCCGAACTTCAACTGGTGGTCGCCGCCCAGCTTGCCGTACACGGTGCCGTCCGCCTGGAAGTTCGCACGGGTCTGCTGATCTTTGACGACTTGTTGTTCGAGAGCACGCTCGAGAACCCGGTCGGGCGCTGCAGGCTGGCCGGCACGTCCAGGAAACCGATGTTGTTCGTGGTCGTCCAGTTGTAACGTGGAACCTCCGTCACGTTCGTGTCGTGCCAGTCCGACATGTAGTAGCCGCCGCGGATGCCGAAGAACAGGTTCGGCGAGGCGACCCAGTCCATGTTGGCCGACACCGAGTAGTTCGGGAACGTCGACGTCTTGTCGTAGTCGGAGCCCGCCGGATCGGTGGCGTCCAGCGTCGGCAGCAGGCCCTTCAGACTGCCTCCAGCTGTTGTTGAAGGCCACCCGGCCGCGCAGGCTGTCGCTCATCTGCCCGGTCAGGTTGGCGGTGATGTACTGCTCCTGACGCTTCCGCGTCGCGCTGTTCGGTCGGCCCGCCGGGTTGCTCGCGGTCGTGGCGTTCACCGTCCGCTCAATCGACGTGAAGGTCGGCTGGTAGGCGCCGAAGAACCACGCACGATTCGTCACGATCGGGCCGCCGAGCGCGAAACCGGGCTCGATGCGGCTCACTTTGTCTTCCGGATAGGTGATGTACTCGGCCAGGTCCGAGTTCAGCGGGTTGATGCGGAGCGACGGGATGCCGGTCCCGAACACGTCCGTGAACCCCTCGGCCGGGACGGCCCCGCCGGAGAGCTGGTCTCCCTGAAAGTTGAACAGCGCGTTCCCGTGAAGGTCGTTCGTGCCGCTCTTGGTGATCACGTTGATGACGCCGCCGGTGGCGCCGCCGAACTCCGCGGTGTAGCCGCTCGACTTGACCTGGATCTCCTCGACGAAGTCGGCAATGACGTTCTTGCCCGAGATGCCCTGCTGGATGTCCGTGGTCTCGATGCCGTCGATGATGTAGCGGTTCTCGCCGGCGCTCGCGCCGTCGATCGACAGGCCGCCGAGCTTGGCTTCCTTGTTGGCGCCCGGGCGCCTGCGTGACGAGCGTCGTGAAGTCGCGGCCCTTCGGGAGCAGATCGATCTGCTCGCGCGAGATGTTCGTCTGCCGCGCGCTCTGCTTGACGTCGACGAGCGGCGACTCGGCCGTGACCTGCACCGATTCGGCGACGCCCGCCAGCCCGAGCGCCAGGTCGACCTTCTTGATCTGTCCGAGGCCGACGCTGACGTCTCGCCTGTTTCTTCGGGGTGAAGCCCTGCAGCGTCGCGGTGATCTCGTAGGTGCCCGGGGCGACCGACGGGAAGCGATAGACGCCCTCTGTGTCGGTGGTGGAGCTCAGGACGGCGCCGGCGCTCGATCGCGCTTCGACCGTGACGCCGGGCAACACTGCTCCGGAACTGTCCTTGACGACGCCTTCGATGGAGCCACGCTGTTCCTGGGCCGCGATCGGCCAGGCAAACAGAAGAGCCACCATCAGTGCGGCAAATGTACGTGCTCGCATTGCTAGTTCATCCTCCTCGGATAACGACAAGATCAGTTGCCAACGCAGACGAAGCTCAACGGAGCGGCGAAGGTGCTGGCAGGGATGAGCCCGGGATGTATCCCCGATCGCCGCTGTAAAAGCACGGAGTGTGCCCGTCTTCCCGGGTCCAATACGTCAATGGAATCAGGCATTTGGCACCTACTCACGCTGTCGCCGGTCACCAAAATCCGTGTTTTTGAATCCAATGGGATGGATTGCGTGACGGTATAGGGACGAATTGCGGGACGGACTGCAAGGTGCCGGGAGCGGGCAGCGCCCTCCTTCGCTTGTCGCGCGATGAGCACGAGCGACAAGCTACGGCGGGCCGCGCCGAAGCGCGCTGAGTCCTGCGCGCAGCGGGAGGCGCGGGAAGCTGGAAGCTGGAAGCTGGCAGCTGGACGCTGGGAGCTATTATTGAAAGGCTATGCCTGTGTCGGAGGTCGTGATCGTCGGCGCGGCGCGCACGCCGATCGGGCGCTACGGCGGGTCGTTCCGGAACGTCCACCCGGCCGAGCTCGGGGCGGTCGCCGCCAGGGCGGCGCTCGAGCCGGGCGGGCGTCGATCCGGGCCTCGTCGACGAAGTGCTCATCGGGCACGCCCGGCAGGCGGGGTCCGGTCCCAATCCGGCGCGGCAGGTCGCGCGCCGGGCGGGGCTGCCCGACAGCGCTCCCGCGCAGACGATCAACAAGGCCTGCGCGTCCGGCATGCAGGCGGTCGCCACCGGCGCGCAGTCGATCCTGCTCGGCGAGTCCGAGGTCGTCGTCGCCGGCGGCATCGAGTCGATGAGCCGCATGCCGTACCTGATCGACGCGGAAGATGCGCGCTGGGGCCACAAGATGGGGAACTTCACGCTCGTCGACGCGATGTATCGCGACGGCTTCACCTGCTCGCTCTGCGGGATGATCATGGGGGAGACCGCGGAGCTGCTCGCGCGGCAGTACGGCATCACGCGCGAGGCGTCGGACGCGCTACGCGCTCGAGACGCAGCGGCGCGCCGCGCGGCGATCGCCGACGGCCGCTTCCGGGACGAGATTGCACCCGTGCACGGTCACCGGACGCCAAAGGCCGCCGTCTCGGTCATCGACGCCGACGAACATCCCCGGCCCGAGACGACGATCGAGAGGCTGCGCGAAGCTCGCGCCGGTCTTCCCCGACGTCGACGGCCAGCCCGGGATGATCACGGCCGGCACCTCGTCGGGCATCACCGACGGCGGCGCCGCGGTCGTCCTGATGCGCGCGGACCGCGGCGTCAGCGCTCGGCGTCAAGCCGCTGGCGCGCGTCATCGGGTGGGCCTCGGCGGGCGTCGATCCGCGGATCATGGGCATCGGGCCCGTGCCCGCGATGCGCAAGCTGTTCGAGCGCACCGGGCCTGACGCTGGCGGATTTCGATCTGGTCGAGCTGAACGAAGCGTTCGCGCCGCAGGTGCTCGCCGTCCTGCGGGACCAGCCGATTCCGGCCGGACAAGCTGAACGTGAACGGCGGCGCGATCGCGCTCGGCCATCCCATCGGCTGCACCGGCACGCGCATCCTCGTGACGCTGCTCTACGAGATGAAGCGGCGGGGCGCGAGCCGCGGGCTCGCGACGCTGTGTGTCAGCGGCGGGATGGGGATGGCGATGGCGATCGAACTGGGATAGGAGACACGAGTTCAGCAGGATCCGACTGGGTTCCACAGGGTTCTGTCCACAAGGTTCAGAGTTCCTGATCTCGCGGTTCAGATTCCGATGCACAGGTCTGCCAGAATGCGAATAGCCTGATCCTGGTGACCTGAACCTTGCGGACTGCGGCGACCTGAGCGAACTCGAGGAACCGTGCGGAACCCCGTGAACCTGCAGAACTGCGGACCATGAGAATCGCAATCATCCCCGGCGACGGAATCGGCAAGGAAGTCACCGCCGAAGCCGTGAAGGTCCTGAACGCCGTCGGCGAGCTGTTCGGTCGGCATTCGAGCTCGAGCAGCTGCCGTGGGGCGCCGACTACTTTCTCGCAGACCGGCATCACGATTCCGCCGGACGGCTACGACACGCTGCGGCAGTTCGACGCGATCTTCATCGGCGCGCTCGGCGATCCGCGCATGCCCGACAACCGTCACGCGCGCGACATCCTGCTCGGCACGCGCTTCGAGCTCGATCTCTACGTCAACTACCGGCCGGTGAAGCTCCTCGACGAGCGGCTCTGCCCGCTGAAGGACCGCGGCCCGACGGACGTCAACTTCGTCGTGTTCCGCGAGAACACCGAAGGGCTGTACGTCAGCATCGGCGGACGCTTCAAGGCGGGCACCGAGGACGAGATCGCCATCCAGGAGGAGGTGAACACCTTCAAGGGCGTGCACCGCATCGTCCGGCACGCCTTCGAGTTCGCGAAGATCGCGCGGCCTGACGAAGGTCTGCATGGCCGACAAGAGCAACGCCATGACAGCAGGGCCACGCGCTCTGGCAGCGCGTGTTCAAGCGAGGTGGCGCCGCAGTATCCCGGCATCGAGGCCACGCACTACTACATCGACGCGCTGGCGATGTACATGGTGCTCGACCCGGCGCAGTTCGAGGTCATCGTCACCAACAACCTGTTCGGCGACATCGTCACGGACCTCGGCGCGACGTTCCAGGGAGGGCTGGGCATGGCGGCGTCGGGCAACATTCATCCCGGGCCGGACGTCGATGTTCGAGCCGGTGCACGGCTCGGCGCCGAAGTTCGCCGGGAAGAACATCGCGAACCCGATCGGCGCGATCGCGTCGGCGGCGCTGATGCTGGAGACGCTGGGCATGACCGACGAAGCCGGCGGCGATCGATGCGGCGATTCTGCAGGCGGTCGAAGCGAGAACCAGGTCACGTCGGACATCGGCGGCACGCTCGGAACCCGCGAAGCCGGCGATTTCATCGCGCAGACAGATTCGAGCTGAGACGAGCCAACGGCGGTAGCACAGAAGCTCACAAAGCCACAAAGATCACAAAGATCAAACAAGAGACTTCGAGACTAAGAGCCTTCGTGACCTCGTGCTCGAGCCAAGTCGGCGCTTGAGAATGCATGGCTGACGACATTTTCATTCTCGGCGGCGCCCGGACCCCGATGGCGGACTACACGGGCAAGTTGAAGGACTTCTCGGCGATCGAGCTGGGCGCGATCGCGGCGCGGGCGGCGATGGAACGGACCGGCGTCCAGCCGGAGGACGTCGACCACGTCGTCTTCGGCAACGTCCTGCAGACGAGCGCCGACGCGGTCTATCGGCGCGCGGCACGTCGGGCTGAAGGCGGGCGTGCCCGATCGAGGTGCCGGCGCTGACGGTGAACCGCCTGTGCGGCTCCGGCATCCAGGCGGCGATCAGCGGCGGCCAGATGATCCAGCTCGGCGAGGCGGACGTCGTGCTCACCGGCGGCATGGAGAGCATGAGCCAGGCGCCGCACGTCATCCGCGGTCTGCGGAACGGCCTGCGCCTCGGCCAGGGGCAGCTCGAGGACACGCTGTGGTCGGCGCTGCTCGACACGCACTGCGGCTGCACGATGGCCGGCACGGCGGAGAACTGCGCGGCGAAGTACGGCGTGTCGCGCGAGGAGCAGGACCGGTACGCGATCCGCAGCCAGCAGCTCGCCGACAAGGCGTGGAAGGACGGCCGCTTCAAGGACGAAGTCGTGCCCGTCGAGATCAAGTCGCGCAAGGGCGTCGAGCTCTTCGCGCAGGACGATCACATGCGGCCGGACTCGACGATGGAGGGGCTGGCGAAGCTGCCGGCGGCCTTCAGCAAGAACGGCTGCGTGACCGCCGGCAACGCGTCGGGCATCGTCGACGGCGGCGCCGCGCTGCTGCTCGCGTCCGCGCAGGGCGTCAAGGACCCACGGCCTGACGCCGCTCGCGCGGCTCACGCACTGGGCGACCGTCGGCGTCGAGCCGACGCTGATGGGGATGGGACCGGTGCCGGCGACGCGGATGGTGCTCGAGAAGGCGGGCCTCACGCTGAAGGACATCGATCTCGATCGAGGTCAACGAGGCGTTCGCGGCGCAGTATCTGTCGGTCGAGAAGGAGCTCGGCCTCGATCGCGACCGGGTCAACGTGAACGGCGGCGCGATCGCGCTCGGCCACCCGCTCGGCATGACCGGCACGCGGCTGCTGCTGACGCTGACGCTCGAGCTGCGCCGCCGCGGGCTGAAGCGCGGCCTGGCGACCGCCTGCATCGGCGGCGGCCAGGGGATCGCGGCGATTGTGGAGACGGTCTGAAAGCTCGAGCTGCCAGCTACCGGCTACTGGACGGCGAACGGGTAGCGGGCGACCAGCGGTAGCGGGAGCTGGAAGCTGGGAACTGGAAGCTGGGAACTGGAAGCATGGCAGATCAAAACGGTAGGCGTGCTCGGCTGCGGCCTGATGGGCGCCGGGATCGCGCAGGTGAGCGCGGCCGCGGGCTACAAGACGATCGTCCGCGAGGTCGAGGACGCCGGTCCTGAAGAAGGGCCTGGGCCGGATCGAGAAGTTCCTCGCCGGCGGCGTCGAGAAAGGGAAGGTCACCGCGGAGGACAAGGACAAGACGCTCGCCAATCTGTCCGGCACGACGAAGCTCGAGGACCTGGAGGACTGCGACCTGATCATCGAGGCCATCATCGAGAACATCGACGAGAAGGCGAAGACCTACGCCGCCCTCGAGGCGATGCTCGGGCCCGAGCACGCGATCTTCTGTTCGAACACCTCGTCGCTCTGCATCACCGAGCTCGCCGCGAAGACGAAGCGTCCCGATCGATTCGCCGGGCTGCACTTCTTCAACCCGGTGCCGCTCATGAAGCTCGTCGAAGTGATCCGCGGCCTCACGACGAGCGACGAGACGTATCAGCACGGTCTTCGCCTTCGCGCAGTCGCTCGGCAAGGAACCGATCACCGCGCCCGACAAGCCGGGATTCATCGTCAACCGGCTGCTGGTGCCGTACCTGCTCGACGCCATCCGCGCGTACGAGCACGGGCTCGGGACGATCGAGGACATCGACAAGGGCATGAAGCTCGGGTGCGGGTATCCGATGGGCCCGTTCACGCTGCTCGATTTCGTCGGTCTCGACACGACGTACTACATCGCCAACATCATGTTCGACGAGTATCGCGAGCCCGCGTACGCGCCGCCGCCGCTGCTCAAGCGCATGGTGCTCGCCGGACGGCTGGGGAAGAAAAGCGGCAGGGGTTCTACAAGTACTGAGCGTGACGACTGGCGGGATGGGCGCGTGCTCAACGCAGCGTGGCGAGCAGCCGCTGCGCCTTCTGCTTGAATTCCCGATCTTCAGGCGCCCAGTCCGGATCGAACGGCACGTCGAGCACCTTCTGCAGCTCGGCGCGCGCTTCGTCCTTCCGTCCGTCGGCGATCAGCGTCTCGGCGAGGAAGTAGAGGGACGCGGTGCTGTTGGGGTCGTAGGTCAGCGACTTCCGCAGGTGTTCTTCGGACTTCTTCCGGCTGCCGCCGAAGAGTCCCGGCACCTTGTAGTACCACCGGCCGAGTGCGCGGTCGGCCGATCCCTTCTGGAACGCCGGGTCGAGCTTCAGGACCGTCAGCATCTCGTCGCGGATGTCGCCGCGATACTTGAGCCCCTGACGCATGCCGAAGGATTCCGCGAGCGCCCCCATGTTGGCCGCGATCCAGAAGTGTCCTTCGGGCCGGTTCGGCTCGAGCGACACGGCCGTGCGTCCCGCGGCGATGCCTCGTTCCAGCAGCGCCTTGCGTTCGGCTTCGGACGCGTGCCCGCCAAGCCAGTAGCAGCGCGCGCGCGAGCTTCCACGCGGACTCGAAGTCCTTCGGGTTCTGCTTGAGGCGGGCCTCCCAGATGGCCGCCGCCTGACGCGCGCTCGCGAGGTCGTCGCGCCTGGCATACAGCGCGTCGGGATCGCCGGTCGGCTGGCCCGCGGCATCCGCGATGCCGGCCTCGAGCCCGGCTGCTCGAGGCGCCGGCCTGCGCAAGCCGCGCCAGGCCGGCCTGCGCCACAGAGCGCGAGATACAATACGAGAATGCAGGACATCATCCGGCAGCTCCTCGCCGAGCTCGGCGAGGATCCCTCACGCGACGGGCTGCTCGACACGCCGAAGCGCGTCGAGAAATCGCTGCGTTTCCTCACGAGCGGCTACGACGCCGACATCGACGCCGTGCTGAACAACGCGTTGTTCACCGTCGATTATAACGAGATGGTGATCGTGAAGGACATCGACTTCTACAGCCTGTGCGAGCACCACCTGCTGCCGTTCTTCGGCCGGTGCCACGTCGCCTACATTCCGCAGGGACGCGTGCTCGGCCTCAGCAAGATTCCGCGGCTCGTCGAGATCTTCTCGCGCCGGCTGCAGGTCCAGGAGCGGCTGACGAAACAGATCGCCGAGACGCTGCGCGACAAGGTGCAGCCGCTCGGCGTGGCGGTCGTCATGGAAGCGACGCACCTGTGCATGTCGATGCGCGGCGTCGAGAAGCAGAACTCCATCGCCGTCACGAGCGCGATGCTGGGCGTGTTCCATCAGGACGCGCGCACGCGGATGGAGTTCCTCGAGCTCATCAAGCGGCCGGGCATGGTCGATCGCTCGCAGACGGCGTCGCTCGCCGGCGTGCCGTGCATCACAGAGTAGCGGATCGCGTCCCGGACACGCTGCGCGCGATGCACTCGTGCAGGCGCGTGACCCCCTCGGTCAGCGCCGCCGGTCCGGGCTGCAGGATGTAGGTCGACTTGATCTCGTAGATGTGACCGTCGCGGACGGCGCTCATCCGGTCCCAGCCCTCGCGCTCGACGATCGTGCGCCTCTTCATCGCCTTGCCGCACCACGACGCGATGACGACCTCGGGGTCCTTCGCCAGCACGTCCTCCGGGCGCGACGATCCGGTCCTTCGCCAGCGACGCGCGGCGCAGCTCCGGAAAGATCGGCTCGCCGCCGGCGATCTCGATCAGCTCGTCCACCCAGCAGATCCCGGAAATCAACGGGTCGTCCCACTCCTCGAAGAACACGCGCGGACGGCGGGGCAGCGAGTCCCCGCGCCGCCGGATGTCCTCGCAGGCCGTCGCTCGAGCGACGCGGCCAGCGTCCTCCGCGGCGTCCTGCCGGCCGACGAGCGCGCCGACGGTCCGGATCATGCGCAGGATTTCCGCGACGCTCCGCTGGTTGAACGTCATGACCGGGTATCCCCGCCGAATCAGCTCGGCGGCGATGTCCGCCTGCAGATCGGAGAAGGCGAGAATCAGGTCCGGCTTCAGCGCCTCGATCTTGTCGAAGCGCGCGTTGATGAACGCCGACACCTTCGGCTTGCTCCGCGCCTCCGGCGGACGCACGGTGTAGCCCGAGATCCCGACGATGCGGTCCCCTTCGCCGAGCAGATACAGCGTCTCGGTCGTTTCTTCGGTGAGGCAGACGATGCGATTCGGATACTTGTCCATGGTTCCACTGGGTTCCCTAGTCGGTATCCACGGGGTTCCGCAAGGTTCTGTTCCGCGGGGTTCCCAGGGTTCGTCCACGAGGTTCGGTTCCACGAGGTTCGGTTCCGCGATCTCCGAACCCGCGACCTCGAACCTTGAACTGCAGAACCCCGTCGAACCCCGTGGAACTGAACCCAGTGGAACCTTGTGGAACCGCGCGGAACCTTGCGGAACCCATTGTTATACTTCGATCATGCGTAGCGCGGCAGTGTTGGTGATGATCTGTTCGCTCGTGCTTGCGGCGGACGCGCAGTGCGCAGCGGCGGCGCCCGACTCCGCGCAAGCCCCCGCCGCCGCCGCCGTTGCAGACGGAGCCTGCCGACGTGCGCTGTCCCGGAGACGCTCGGCACCGGGGTCAAGACCGGCGCGGTCTTCTGCTTCGTGCTCGCCGGACGCGATCCGGCGCAGGGTGTCCTCGTCACCATCCCGCCGCACACCGGCCCGGCGACGCTGTTGTTCGACATCCACAACCGGCACACGTACTCGGAGGAAGACATTCGCGCCGGCCGCGGCTTCGCGAAGTACACGGCGGTGATCGGCGTGCTGACCTTGAAGGGGGAACTGCTGAGCCGTGGCGCGGTCCAGAGCAGAGTTCCGGACGGCGAAGGATCTGCTACGACCGCGTCTCCGGCGGCGCGGGCCCGGGCGGCGTCAAGGCCGTCGCGCCGCTCGGCCGCGAAGAGGTGTCGGTCACCATTCCGGCCAGGCGTCGATCAGGTCAGCCTGCTCGGCGAGGTGCTCGACGCGACCACGGCGGCGGGGCGCGAAACCGCGACCCCGGGCCGCACGGTCGCGATCATCAGCAACGTCCGGGTGGAGTTCAGGCCGGCGCCCCCCGCAGTGAAGCGCTGACCTGACTCGAGCCGGTTTCAAAACCGCTGGTCGGCTAAAGCCGGCGCAGCCGGACCATGGTTCGGGACCTAGCCGGCGCCGTCGTACGCGCGGCGAATCCAGGCGATCAGCTCCGAGTCCACTTCCGACGCATCGGTGACTCTCACCTGGTACTGACACATGCCGCCGGCCGGCATCGCTTTGAGCCGCGCGGTCGCCGCCACATCCTTCATGTTGAGGCCGACCTCGACGCGCGTGTTGGTGGCCGGACCGATCATGGCGAACTGCTTCTTGCGGCGGAGGCTGACGTAGGCCTTCTTGGGCGCGATCTCGAAGGGGCCGAACGTGCCGATCGCCGTCATCAGCTTGTCGTGAATCGGCCGGAGCGGAGCCTTGGCGCCGGAGTAGATGTCGTCCAGGACATCCGCCGGGCCCTTTCCCGCGGCCTCGGCGGCTGACGCCCCGTCGGACTTCAGGACGACGTGCACCAGCGTGTTGGCGTCGCCGTGGCCCATGCCCAGGTCGCGCTTGAGCATGTCGCGAATCTCTCCGTGCTTGCTCAGCCCGCTGGCCTTGACGATCTTCGCGAGCTCGTCGAGGGACTTCCCGGTTCGTTTTTCGATATTGGCCAACTGCGTCGCGATGGCTTTGTCCACTGGATCCCCCTGTTCCGATCGAAGTGCCCTGTTCCGATCGACGTCCGCCGCCGTCCCGGGGATGGCGTGCCCCGGCGGTGGCAGTGGCGACGATACAGGAGCGCCGCTGCCGGCGTCTTGGAAAAAATCAACCTGAGGGTGAGGGACTCTCTGCGATTTCTCCCGATCTGCTGTTGACGGCGCCGGCACGCCCGCAATTTTCAGTATCATCACTGGATGCTCCTGCGTGACGTGCTCATCATCGGCGCCGGCCCGGCCGGGCTCGCGACCGCCATTGCCGCGGCGCGCAACGGCCTCGACTACCAGGTCATCGAGAAAGGCGCGCTCGTCAACTCGCTGCTGCACTATCCCGACCGAGATGGTGTTCTTCACGACCCCCGAGCTGATGGAGATCGGCGGGATGCCCTTTGTCAGCCCGTACGACAAGCCGACGCGGCTCGAGGCGCTGCGCTACTACCGCCGGGTCTCGGACGCCTTCAAGCTCGACATCGCCTTCGACGAGACGGTGACCGCGATCTCGCGCGAGCCGCTCCCCGGCGACGAGGCCGGATCGTTCGTCGTCGACATGCAGTCGGCGCGCGGCGTCCGCCGCTCGGCGCACGCGCGCACGGTCGTCATCGCCACGGGCGCGTACGACTTCGCGAACCGGATCGGCGTCCCGGGCGAAGATCTGCCGCACGTGTCGCACTACTTCACGCAGCCGCATCCGTTCTTCCGCAAGCGGGTCGTGATCGTCGGCGGCAAGAACTCCGCCGCCGAAGCCGCGCTCGACATCTATCGCGCCGGCGGGCACGCGACGATCGTGCACCGGCGCGCCGCGCTCGGCGAGTCGATCAAGTACTGGGTCAAGCCGGACATCGAGAACCGCATCAAGGAAGGGACCGTCGCCGCGCGCTTCAACACTCACGTCGTGGAGATTCGTCCGACGAGCGTGCTGGTCGAGGATCAGGCCGGCCGGCGCGAGGAGCTTCCGGCCGACGCGGTGTTCCTGCTGACGGGGTACGGCGCCGACACGGCGCTCCTGGTCAGCGCCGGCGTCGCCCTCGACCCGATCACGTGCGGTCCGACCTTCGACGCGGTGACCTTCGAGACGAACGTGCCGGGACTGTATGTGGCCGGTGCCGTCGTGGCCGGACGGGAGAGCGGCAAGATCTTCATCGAGAACGGCCGCTTCCACGGCGAGCAGGTCGTGAAGCGCGATCAGTCGAATCACTAATCGCTAATCGCTAATCGTTGAATCGTCGAATCGGCGCAGTGATTCAGCGATTCGAAGATTAGTGGATTAGTGATGGGATTCAGTGCCTGCCCGCCGCCCCAGTTGTGGCGCGAGACGATCACTTTCATTTCCAGCAGCTCGATGAGCGATCGGCAGCGCGCGAGCAGGCCGTCGCGTTCGAGCAGCGCCTGTTTCTCGACCACCTCGAGCTCCAGGTATTGCGCCAGCGCGTTGACCAGATCCTCGTCGGGCATCGACGGGGGCATCTTCGGATCGACGCCGCGGCCTTCGGGCTGCGGCACCAGGAGCGCTTCGAGCCGGCGGCGCTCGGCGCGGATCTCGCCGCGGTCCCCGTCGCTCGTCTGCTCCAGGATCGCGTCGACCTCCGCGACCCGGTACGCCGCGTTCGGCGTCTTCACGCCTGACCCGGAACTTCTCGAGCCCCCTGCAGGACGATGTTGTAGCGGCCGTCGGAGAGGCGCTCGGCGTGCGAGATGAGGCCGGCGCAGCCGACCGGGTAGACCGCCGGACGTCCCTCGTAGTCCCCTTCCCAGCCGGGCCGCAGCAGCACCATCCCGATGATCCGGTCGCCGTCGAGCGCGTCGGAGACCATTTCGCGGTAGCGCGGCTCGAAGATGTGCAGCGGCAGGTACACGTTCGGGAACAGCACGACGTTCGGCAGCGGGAACAGCGGGATGGTGGGGGGCAGCATCCGGTCGTCAGTGGATCGTGCGGGTCTTCTTGTCCATGTAGTCCATGAGCACGTACCGGCCCAGCGTGCGCGGGGTCGTGAAGTACGCCTTGCCGTGGCAGATCTCGGCGACCTTGCGCACGAAGCTGACGAGATCGTAGTCGCGCGCCAGCATGAACGTGTTGATCAGGATCCCGGCGTTGCGGCACGCCGCGACCTCGGCGAACGTCTCCGACACGATGAACGGATCGAGCCCGAAGGCGTTGCGGTAGATCCGCCCGTCGGCGCGGGTGAGGGCCGACGGCTTGCCGTCGGTGATCATCACGATCTGGCGCATGTCCTTCTGCTGCCGTTCGAGCAGGCGCCGGGCGAGGCGGAGCCCCTCGCGCGTGTTCGTGTAGTACGGGCCGACCTTCACGCGCGCGAGCTGGGTCAGCGGAATCTCTTCGGCCGAATCGTGGAAGAGCACGACCTTCAGCGCGTCGCCGGGATACTGCAGGCGGATGAGGTTGGCGAGCGCGAGCGCCACGCGCTTGGCCGGCGTGAAGCGATCCTCGCCGTACAGGATCATGCTGTGGCTGCAGTCGAGCATCAGGACCGTCGCGCAGGAGCTCTGGTACTCTCCCTGGGCGACCATCAGATCCTGGTAGTCGACCTCGATGCCGGGTTCGATGCCGGGGCCGCCGGACGGCGTCCCGCGGCCCGCTGACTCCCGCTGGCCGGGAGACCGCGTTCAGAATCGTCGCGCTCGCGTCGAGGTTCATCGTGTCGCCGAACTCGTACGGCTTGGGCGCGCCGCTCGCCTCGACGCCGGTGGCCATCTCGCGCGTGTCGTGCCGGCCGAGGCTGCTCTTGCCGATCGATCCGAGCAGATCGCGCAGGGCGCGGTAGCCGAGGAAGTCGAGGCTCTTGTCGGTGATCTCGAACTTGAACGTCTTTTCCGCTCCTCCGAATCCCGCGCCCGACTGCTCCCGCCGCTCCCGATCGCCCTCGAGATCCGGCGAGGCGGTGACGTAGCCCTGCTTCTGCAGCTTCTCGATGATCTGGTCGATGAGCTCGTCGAGCCGCTCTTCCGCGTCGTCGCGATCCTGCCAGTCCTTGCCGAACATCTTCTCGAGCGTCTCGTCGGACAGGAGACCGCCGTTCAGCAGCGCCTCGAGGATCGCGTCGTGCAGCGCCTGCATCGATCGCCCGTCCTCGCCGGGCATCCCGTACGGATCGTCGAACCCGCTCGACAGCAGGAGATCGGACAGCCGCGAGAGCAGCTCTTCGAGGTCGAGCTCGTCGAGGTCCTCGCCGGTGTATTTGGAATAGCGGTATTTCATGTCATCGACCGGCTCCGGCGCGTCAGTTGTAGTACTTCTTCTTGTTCCCCGGCATCGGGATGTCGTGATCGACGCCCGACTCCGTCGGCGCCGGGCGGACGGGCCGGCGCGGCGGCTCGGCCGCCTGATACTGGAACTCGTCGGACCGGGTGATCTTCTTCTGGGCGTAGAGCCCTTCGAGAATGAAATCGACCGCCGAGGCCAGCGCCGGCGCGCCGGCGTCGGCGCGCACCCCGGCATGGCCGGTCAGATCGCGCAGCCCCTGCACCGGCGCGGTCCGCTCGAGCAGCTCCCGCGCGTCGAGCGTGTCGTCGACGTGCAGCGTGCCGCCGAGGTCGAACCACTCGGTCACCTGCCGCACGTCCGCATCCGCGAAATAGCCGCCGAACACGTTGCCGACCGCGGCCCGGATGATGTCGCGCGCCACGTTGTCGGCGCCGCGCAGCTCCCCTTCGTACTCGAGCTCGAACTTGCCGGTGATGGCGGGGAGCGCGGCGTAGACGTCGGTCACCCGCGGCACGATCGGCGTTTCGCCCGCGAGCAGCGCGCGCCGCTCGGCGTTCGAGACGACGTTCTCGAGCAGCGAGATCGGCAGGCGCTGGCTGACGCCCGACCGCTTGTCGATCTTCGAGTCCTGCCGCGCCTGGAAGGCCACTTCCTCGACGACTTCGCGGACGAACTCCGGGATGGTGATCCCGACCTCGCCCCGGGCGTCGGTCCGGCGGGTCACCCACGCCTCCTGCGCGGTGATCGCCATCGCGTGATGGCGCGTCACCGGGTAGTGCGTCCTGATCTCGGAACCGATGCGGTCCTTGAGCGGCGTGATGATCTTGCCGCGGGCGGTGTAGTCCTCCGGATTGGCGCTGAAGACCATCAGCACGTCGAGCGGCAGCCGCACCGGGTAGCCCTTGATCTGGACGTCCCCTTCCTGGAGGATGTTGAACAGGCCGACCTGGATCTTGCCCGCGAGATCCGGCAGCTCGTTGATCGCGAAGATGCCGCGGTTGGCGCGCGGCAGCAGGCCGTAGTGCATCGTCAGCTCGTCGGAGAGCTGGAGCCCGGCGCGGGCCGCCTTGATCGGATCGAGGTCGCCGATCATGTCGGCAATCGTCACGTCCGGCGTCGCGAGCTTCTCGACGTACCTCGCCTCGCGCGCGAGCCACGCGATCGGCAGGTCGTCGCCGGCAGTCCGCACGCGCGCGCGGCAGGCCGAGCAGAGCGGCTGCAAGCGGGTCGTCGTGGATCTCGCAACCCGGGACGACCGGGATCGCGTCGTCGAGCAGGCCGGCGAGCTCGCGCAGGATCCGGCTCTTCGCCTGGCCGCGCAACCCGAGCAGGATGAAATTGTGGCGCGACAGGATCGCGTTGACGATCTGCGGCACGACGGTTTCTTCGAATCCGATGATGCCCGGGAAGACCGGCTGCCGGGCGTGGAGCCTGGCAATCAGGTTCTCGCGGATCTCGTCTTTCACGGAGCGGCGCGGCACGCCGGCCGGCGCCCACCGCGGCGCGCAGCTGCGACAACGTAGAGGGGAGTCCCGAGGTCATAAAGCATCTTACCATCCGGCCGAAGTCCAGTTTCCAGTTTCCAGTTTCCACGCTTCCCGCGTTCCCACTGGCAGACTGGCAACTGGCAACTGGCACGGGACTAAGATGACCCCTTGTCTCACGTGCGTCCTTCGAGGCCCCTTGTCTATGCGCACCGCGGCGGATCGGCGCTCCGCCCGGAGAACACGATCGCCTCGTTCGATCACGGTCTCTCGCTCGGCGCCGATGGGCTCGAGCTCGACGTCCATCTCTCCCGCGACGGCATCGTCGTCGTGCACCACGACGCCACGATCGATCGGACGACCGGCGGCACCGGTCCCGTGTCGTCGCTCACGGCGGCAGAGCTCGCATCGGTGGACGCCGGCCACTGGTTCAAACCGGCAGCCCTGGAGCAGCCGCGGCCGGAGCCCGGCGCGGCGGAGTTCCCGTTTCGCGGACAGCGCCTGGGCGTGCCTCGTCTCCGCGACGTGCTCGACCGTTACCCGGAGGTGCCGATCATCATCGAGCTCAAGGCGAACCAGCCGGAGCTCGCGCGACGCACGATCGACGACGTGCGTGCGGCCGGCGCGGTCGAGCGCGTCTCGCTCGGATCGTTCGGCTGGCGCGTGCTGCACGCCGCCCGCGAGTACGAGCCGCGGATCCGCACCGGCGCCTCGCGTGAAGAGGCGCGCTGGGCGTTGTATCGCTCGTGGGTCGGCTGGCCCCTCGGCCGCCCGTCGTACCGCGAGCTGCAGGTGCCGGAGCGCTCCGGGGCCACGACGATCATCTCGCCCCGGTTCATCGCCCACGCGCAGCGCGCGGGCCTGGCGGTGAAAGTCTGGACCGTCGACGACCCCGACGACATGCGCCGGCTGATCGGCTGGGGCGTTGACGGCCTCATCACCGATCGGCCCGATTTGGCCGTCGCCGCCGTTCGCGAGACGCGGGTCTCCCTGAGGCGGACTTGACTCGCGGCCCGTTGGCTGAAGTACAACAGAAAGTTCCTGCTGATCCATTGCTGCAAGATGGATGAGCTGGCGCGACATCCCACCAAGGCCCAACACGGAGACCCTTCATGCCCACTCCCGTCAAGGACACCGACACGCTCGATCAGAAGCGGCTGCTGAAAGTGCTCTCGGACTACCGGCGCGGCGATTTTTCCTCGCGGATGCCCGCCGATCGCACGGGCGTCGCCGGCAAGATCTGCGATGCGTTGAACGACTCGATCGAGCGCAGCGACAAGCTGGTGCGCGAGCTGGAGCGCCTCAGCAGCGTCGTCGGCAAGGCGGGGAACATCCGGCAGCGCGCCTCGCTGCCGAACGCCGAGGGCACGTGGGCCAACGCGGTCGAAGCGGTCAACACGCTCGTGTCCGATCTCGTGCAGCCGACGACGGAGGTGACGCGCGTCATCGGGGCGGTGGCCAAGGGCGACCTGTCGCAGAGCATGGCGCTCGAGATCGAAGGCCGGCCGCTCACGGGGGAGTTCCTGCGCACGGCGAAGATCGTCAACACGATGGTCGATCAGCTCGGGACGTTCGCGTCCGAGGTCACGCGCGTGGCGCGCGAAGTCGGCACCGAAGGCAAGCTCGGGGGCCAGGCGATCGTGAAGGGCGTGGCCGGCACGTGGAAGGACCTGACCGACAACGTCAACTTCATGGCCGCCAACCTCACCAGCCAGGTGCGGAACATCGCCGAAGTCACCACCGCGGTCGCCAAAGGGGATCTCTCGAAGAAGATCACCGTCGACGTGAAGGGGGAGATCCTCGAGCTGAAGAACACCGTGAACACGATGGTGGATCAGCTGAGCTCCTTCGCGTCGGAAGTGACGCGCGTGGCGCGCGAGGTCGGCACGGAAGGCAAGCTGGGCGGCCAGGCGGAAGTCAAAGGCGTGGCCGGCACGTGGAAGGACCTGACCGACAACGTCAACCAGCTGGCCGGCAACCTGACCGTGCAGCTGCGCGACGTGTCGCAGGTGGCGACCGCGATTGCGAGCGGGGACCTGACCAAGAAGATCACGGTCGACGCGCGCGGCGAGATTCTGCAGATCAAGGACGTCATCAACACGATGGTGGACCAGCTCAGCTCGTTCGCCTCGGAGGTGACGCGCGTCGCGAAGGAGGTCGGCACCGAGGGGAAGCTGGGCGGGCAGGCCGAGGTGCGCGGGGTCGCGGGCACCTGGAAGGACCTGACCGACAACGTGAACACGCTCGCCGGCAACCTCACGAGCCAGGTCCGGAACATCGCGGAGGTGACGACGGCGGTCGCGCGCGGCGACCTGTCGAAGAAGATCACCGTGGACGTGCGCGGCGAGATTCTCGAGCTGAAGATCACGATCAACACGATGGTCGATCAGCTCAACGCGTTCGCGTCCGAAGTCACGCGCGTGGCGAAGGAGGTCGGCACGGAAGGGAAGCTGGGCGGCCAGGCCGAAGTCAAAGGGGTCGCGGGCACGTGGCGCGACCTCACCGACAACGTCAACCAGCTGGCCGGCAACCTGACCGTCCAGCTGCGGGACGTCTCCAAGGTCGCGACCGCCATCGCGACCGGCGATCTCACGCAGAAGATCACCGTCGAGGCGCAGGGCGAGATCCTGCAGATCAAGAACGTCATCAACACGATGACCGACCAGCTCAACGCGTTCGCGTCCGAGGTGACGCGCGTGGCGCGCGAGGTCGGCACCGAGGGGAAACTGGGCGGGCAGGCGGACGTGCGCGGCGTCGCCGGCACGTGGCGCGACCTCACCGACAGCGTCAATTTCATGGCCGGCAACCTGACCGGCCAGGTCCGGAACATCGCCGAAGTGACCACGGCGGTCGCGAAGGGCGATCTGTCGAAGAAGATCACCGTGGACGTGCGCGGGGAGATCCTCGAGCTGAAGAACACCATCAACACGATGGTCGATCAGCTCGGATCGTTCGCCTCCGAGGTGACGCGCGTCGCCAAGGAGGTCGGCACCGAGGGCAAGCTGGGCGGCCAGGCCGACGTGCGCGGCGTCGCCGGCACGTGGAAGGACCTGACCGACAACGTCAACGCGATGGCCAGCAACCTGACCAACCAGGTGCGCAACATCGCCGAGGTCACGACCGCGGTCGCCAACGGCGACCTGTCGAAGAAGATCACCGTCGACGTGCGCGGCGAGATCCTCGAGCTCAAGGTCACCTTCAACACGATGGTCGATCAGCTGAACGCGTTCGCCTCGGAAGTCACGCGCGTCGCGAGGGAAGTCGGCACCGAGGGCAAGCTGGGCGGACAGGCGCAGGTGCGGGGCGTCGGCGGCACGTGGAAGGACCTGACCGACAACGTCAACTTCATGGCCAGCAACCTGACGTCGCAGGTGCGCAACATCGCCGACGTGACGACCGCCGTCGCCAACGGCGACCTCTCCAAGAAGATCACGGTCGACGTCCGCGGCGAGATCCTCGAGCTCAAGAACACCATCAACACGATGGTCGATCAGCTGAACGGCTTCGCGTCGGAGGTCACGCGCGTGGCGCGCGAGGTCGGCACGGAGGGGAAGCTCGGCGGGCAGGCGCAGGTGAAGGGCGTCGCGGGGACGTGGAAGGACCTGACCGACAGCGTCAACTTCATGGCCGCGAACCTGACCAGCCAGGTGCGCAACATCGCCGCGGTCACGACCGCGGTCGCGACCGGCGACCTCTCCAAGAAGATCACCGTCGACGCGCGCGGCGAGATCCTCGAGCTGAAGAGCACCGTCAACACGATGGTCGATCAGCTCGGCACGTTCGCCTCCGAAGTGACGCGCGTGGCGCGCGAGGTCGGCACGGAGGGCAAGCTCGGCGGGCAGGCGCAGGTGCAGGGAGTCGCCGGCACGTGGAAGGACCTGACCGACAACGTCAACTTCATGGCCGACAACCTCACCAACCAGGTGCGCGGCATCGCGCGCGTCGTGACCGACGTCGCCAACGGCAACCTCAAGCGCAAGCTCGTGCTCGAGGCCAAGGGGGAGATCGAGCAGCTCGCCGAGACGATCAACGGCATGATCGACACGCTCGCGACCTTTGCCGATCAGGTCACGAGCGTCGCGCGCGAGGTCGGGATCGAGGGGAAGCTCGGCGGCCAGGCGAGCGTGCCCGGGGCGGCCGGCACCTGGCGCGACCTGACCGACAACGTCAACCGCCTCGCCGCGAACCTCACCACGCAGGTCCGCGCCATCGCCGAGGTGGCGACCGCGGTGACCAAGGGCGACCTGTCGCGCGCGATCGACGTCGAAGCGGCCGGCGAGGTGGCCTCGCTCAAGGACAACATCAACGAGATGATCGTCAACCTCCGCGAGACGACGGAGAAGAACACCGCGCAGGACTGGCTGAAGACGAACCTCGCGAAGTTCACGCGCCTGCTGCAGGGCCAGCGCGACCTCATCACCGTGTCCCGCACGATCCTCTCGGAGCTGGCGCCGCTCGTCTCCATGCAGCACGGCGTCTTCTACCTGAACGACGCGCAGGACGGCGAGCCGGACCTGAAGCTGCTCGCCAGCTACGCCTACACCGAGCGGCAGCACCTCGCCAACCGGTTTCGCGCGGGCGAGGGGCTCGTCGGCCAGGCCGCGCTCGAGCGCCAGAGCATCCTGCTGACCGACGTGCCGGCCAACTACGTGCACATCAGCTCCGGGCTCGGCGAGGCCAAGCCGCTCAACATCGTCGTCTTGCCGGTCCTTTTCGAGGGTGAAGTCAAGGCGGTCATCGAGCTCGCGTCCTTCCATCGCTTCAGCGACATCCACCTGACCTTCCTGGACCAGCTCACCGAGAGCATCGGGATCGTCCTCAACACGATCGCGGCGACGATGCGGACCGAGGAGCTGCTGAAGCAGTCGCAGTCGCTCGCCGTCGAGCTGCAGACGCGGCAGCAGGAGCTGACCGAGACGAACGCGCGGCTCGAGCAGCAGGCGCGCACGCTCCAGGCGTCCGAGGAACGGCTGAAGCAGCAGCAGGAGGAGCTGCAGCAGACCAACGAGGAGCTCGAGGAAAAAGCGGAGCTGCTGGTGCGGCAGAACATGGAAGTCGAGAAGAAGAACCAGGAGATCGAGCAGGCGCGGACCGCGATCGAGGAGAAAGCCGAGCAGCTCGCGCTCACCTCGAAGTACAAGTCGGAGTTCCTCGCGAACATGTCGCACGAGCTGCGCACGCCGCTCAACAGCCTGCTGATCCTGTCGAAGCTGCTGGCGCAGAATCCGGACGCGAACCTGACCGACAAGCAGGTGGAGTTCGCCAAGACCATTCATTCGTCCGGGTCGGACCTGCTCGAGCTGATCAACGAGATTCTCGACCTGTCGAAGATCGAGTCGGGCACGATGGACGTGGACGCCCGGCCGGTCCTCTTCGTCGAGCTGCAGGCGTTCGTCGAGCGGGCGTTCCGCGAGATCGCCGACGACCAAGGGGCTGCAGTTCGAGACGCACCTGCTGCCGGAGCTGCCGCCGTCGATCGAGACCGATCCGAAGCGGCTGCAGCAGGTCCTGAAGAACCTGCTGTCGAACGCGTTCAAGTTCACCGAGCACGGGTCGGTGACCCTGTCGAATCGAGGTCGCGGCCGGCGGCTGGAGCCCCGACCAGGCCTCCGCTCAAGCAGGCGCGAGCGGGTCATCGCGTTCCGTGTCACCGACACCGGCATCGGCATCCCGCCGGACAAGCACCAGCGTCATCTTCGAGGCGTTCCAGCAGGCCGACGGCACGACGAGCCGCAAGTACGGCGGCACGGGGCTCGGCCTCTCGATCAGCCGCGAGATCGCGCGGCTCCTCGGCGGGGAGATCCGGCTGACGAGCGAGCCGGGTCGGCAGCACGTTCACGCTGTACCTGCCCCAGGGACACGTAGCGCTGCCGGCCGCGTTCGACGCCGCGCGCCCGCGGCGGCGATCGCGCGGATCGCGGCGCCGCGCGGCCAGTGGCGGTCGAGCGCGCGATCGCCGTCGACGAGATCGCTGCTCGCCGACAACGACGTCGAGGACGATCGCGACGACCTGAGAGCCCGGCGATCGCGTGGTCCTCGATCGTCGAGAGACGATCTGGCGTTCGCGCTCGATCCTCGCTCGACCTGGCGCGCGAGAAGGGGTTCAAGGGCCTGGCGGCGGTCACGCGGCGACGTCGGGCTGGCGATGGCGAAGCGCTACAAGCCGGACGCCATCACGCTCGACATCGATCTGCCGGGCATGGACGGGTGGACCGTGCTCGACCGCCTGAAGCACGATCCCGCGACCCGGCACATCCCGGTCCACATCATCTCGGTCGCTGGAAGAGCCGCAGCGCGGCCTGCGGCTCGGCGCGATGGCCTACCTCTCGAAGCCGGTCGAGCGCGAGGCGCTCGACGGCGCCTTCGGCTCCATCCACGGGTTCATCGACCGGAAGGTCAAGAACCTGCTGATCGTCGAGGACGACGACGTCGAGCGCGAGAGCATCGTCGAGCTCATCGGCAACGGCGACGTGCAAGACGACCGCCGTCGCGACCGGCGAAGAGGCGCTGGCGGCGCTGGACTGGCGAGCAGTTCGACTGCATGGTGCTCGACCTCGGCCTCAACGACATGAGCGGGTTCGAGCTCCTCGAGCGGATGAAGGCGCAGCCCGGCACCTGTCGCAGATCCCCGTCATCGTCTACACCGGCAAGGACCTGATCGAAGAAGCAGGAGACCGAGTTGCGGCGGTTGGCCGAGACGATCATCATCAAGGACGTGAAGTCGCCGGATCGGCTCCTCGACGAGACGGCGCTCTTCCTCCATCGCGTCGAGAGCAGCCTGCCGGAGGCCAAGCGGCAAGATGCTCGAGCACCTGCACCAGCACGACCCGGCGCTGGCCGGGCGACCGGCGCTCATCGTCGACGACGACATCCGCAACATCTTCGCGCTGACGAGCGTCCTCGAGCAGCACGAGATGCGAGGTCGTTCTACGCCGAGAACGGCAAGGACGGCATCAAGATGCTCGAAGAGACGCCCGGGATCGACGTGGTGCTGATGGACGTCATGATGCCGGAGATGGACGGCTACGAGGCGATGCGCGCGGATCCGCGAGAAGAAGAGCCTGCGCGACGCTGCCGATCATCGCGCTCACGGCCAAGGCGATGAAGGGCGATCGCGAGAAGTGTATCGAGGCCGGGGCCTCCGACTACATCACCAAGCCGGTGGACACCGAACAGCTCGTCTCGCTGTTGCGCGTATGGCTCTCGCGTTGAAGAAACCGGGGCGTGAGACGCCGGAGCACGACGGCGTCGAGACGCTCGAGGCTGGAGCTGACTCCTCGAGGCGGTGTTCCGCCGGTACCGGCTACGACTTCCGCGAGTACGCGAGGACGTCGATCCGGCGGCGGGTCCGGAACATCGATCCAGAGCGAGAGGCTGCAGACCATCAGCGCGCTGCAGGACCGGATCCTCCACGACCCGGCCGCATGGGATCGGTTCCTGCAAGGGATCTCCGTCAACGTCAGCGCGATGTTCCGCGATCCGAACTTCTATCAGGCGTTCCGGCGGCACGCGGTGCCGGTGCTGCGCACGTATCCGTTCATCCGCATCTGGCAGGCCGGCTGCTCGCTCGGCGAGGAGGTCGTACTCGCTGGCCATTCTGCTGCAGGAGGAGGGGCTCTACGACCGGAGCCTGATTTACGCGACCGACATCAACGAGGCGACGCTCCGCTCAGGCGCGGGAAGGGATCTACCCGGCCGACCTGATGCAGAAGTACACGCAGAACTACATGCTGGCCGGCGGGCAGCGGTCGTTCTCGGAGTACTACACCGCGCGATACGAGTTCGCGCTGATGCGCCCGTCGCTCCAGCAGCAACATCGTCTTCTCGCAGCACAACCTGGTGAGCGACGGCGCGTTCAACGAGTTCAACGTGGTGCTCTGCCGCAACGTGATGATCTACTTCAACCGCACGCTGCAGGAGCGGACCCACACGCTGTTGCACAAGAGCCTGTCGATGTTCGGCATTCTCGGGCTGGGCGCGAAGGAAACGATCCGCTTCCTGCCGCACGAGCCGCTCTACGAGCAGTTCGAGCCGGGCGAGAAGCTCTACCGGCGCATCGCGTGAGGTGGCGTGACAGGATGAGACCGACGCTCGTGGTCATCGGCACATCGCTCGGCGGGCTCAGCGCCATCCTGGCGGTCCTGAAGCAGCTGCCCAAGGACCTGCCGGTGCCGGTCCTGATCGTGCAGCATCGCGGGCCGACGTCGGACGGCGGACTGGTCGGTCTCTTGCAGCAGCACACCGCGCTGACGGTCGTCGAAGCCGAAGACAAGGCGGTGCTCGTGCCCGCCACCGTGTTCGTCGCCCCTGCGGACTACCATCTGCTCGTGGAGGCGGGGGGATCGCTGGCGCTGTCTACTGAAGGGCCGGTCCGGTCGGCGCGTCCGTCCATCGACGTGCTGTTCGAAACGGCCGCCGAGGCGTACGGTCCGGCGCTCATCGGCGTGTTGCTGACCGGCGCCAGCGCCGACGGCGCCGCCGGCCTCGCCCAGGTCAAGGCACGCGGCGGCCGGGCGATCGTCCAGGATCCGGCCACGGCTGAGTGCGCGACGATGCCGGCTGCTGGGATTGCGGCGGCGCCGGTAGACTACATCCTTCCGCTCGAGCGGATCGGAGATCACCTGGTGAGCCTGGTCGAGGGGACGCGCGCATGAGCCGGCAGGTGGACATCCTGCTCGTCGACGACCACGACGAGAACCTCCTGGCGCTCGAAGCCATCCTGACGGATCCGGCGTACTGTCTCGTGCGCGCCCGTTCGGGGCGCGACGCCCTGCGCGAGGTGCTCGCCCGCGATTTCGCGCTCATCCTCCTCGACGTGGCCATGCCCGGCCTGGACGGGTACGAGACGGCTGCGGTCATCCGCCAGCGCGAGCGGTCGCGCGACACGCCGATCATCTTCCTGACGGCCAACTACCGGAGCGACCTCCACGTGTTCCGCGGCTACTCGGTCGGCGCCGTCGACTACCTCTTCAAGCCGTTCACGCCGGAGATTCTCCAGTCGAAGGTCGCGGTCTTCGTCGAGCTCTTCACCAAGCGCGAGGCGCTCAAGCGCCAGGCCGCGGCGCTGCAGAGCGCGCGCGACGAGCTCGAGGAGCGCGTCCGCGCGCGGACGAGCGAGCTGGCGACCGCCAATTCCGCCCTGCGGACCGAGATCATCGAGCGCGTCCGAATCGAGCGGGAGCGGCAGGCGCTCTTCGAGCGGGAACAGGCGGCGCGCGCGAACGCCGAGTCCGTCAACCGGATGAAGGACGAGTTCCTGGCCACGCTGTCGCACGAGCTGCGCACGCCGCTCAACGCGATCCTCGGCTGGGCGCACCTGCTGACGTCGGGGAAGGCCGACGAGGCGACCACGCAGCGCGCCCTGGGCGTGATCCGTAACAACGCCATGGCCCAGTCGCAGCTCATCGAGGACATCCTCGACGTCTCGCGGATCATCGGCGGGAAGCTGCGGCTCAACCTGGCGGCCGTGTCGCTTCGCGACATCATCGAGGAGTCGCTGGACTCGGTCGCGCCGGCCGCCGGGGCCAAGTGCATCGCGATCGCCCGCCACCTCGACGATGTCGAGCCCATTACCGGCGACAAGGATCGGCTCCAGCAGGTGTTCTGGAACCTCCTCTCGAATGCCGTCAAGTTCACGCCGCGCGACGGCCGCGTCGCCGTCCGCCTCGAGCGCGCCGGCGGAGATGCGGTGATTGCCGTCGAGGACAGCGGCATCGGCATCTCCCCGGATTTCCTGCCCTACGTGTTCGATCGGTTCACGCAGGCCGATGGATCCGCGACGCGGCGCCACGGCGGCCTCGGATTAGGGATGGCGATCGTGCGCCATCTCGTCGAGCTCCACGGTGGCACCGTGCGCGCGCACAGCGAAGGAGAGAACCAGGGCACGACGTTCACGGCGACGCTGCCGATGCGTGCGACAGCCGTGCCGGAGTCGCCCGAAGCGTTTCAGCCCGAGCTCCTCGTCGAGATGCCGGAGGCGCCTGCCAATCTCAACGGCGTGCGGATCCTCGTCGTCGACGACGATCCGGACTCGCGCGGCTTCCTGAGCGCGCTTCTGCAGAAGCAGGGGGCCACCGTCTGGGTCGCCGGGTCCACCGGCGAGGCGATCGACGCCTTCACCTCCGCGCGGCCGGACGTGCTCGTCAGCGACATCGCGATGCCGGGCCAGGACGGGTACGACCTGATCCGGCACGTCAGGGATCTTGCGCCGCACGATGGCGGGCGGACGCCTGCCGTCGCGTTGACCGCGTACGTGCGTGCCGAGGACGCCGAGGCGGCGTTGTCGGCCGGCTACCAGCGTCACATCAGAAAGCCGGTTGTCGTTGCGGAGCTCATCGACGCCGTCGCGGCGCTGGCGGCGGCCGGCGCAACGGCCCCCGGAGACTGACCGCCAGGCGCACGCTGGCGCCATCTCCAATTGATTCTCGTGGCTTCCACCTGCAGGCGGAAGTCGGTCGCGGCGTCACTCTTCCGGCTAAAGCCGGAAGCCACAAATTGAGTTGATCCGGCGCTACGACGACGGCGTGACCGGGAGCGCCGCCCTGACCGCGCTGAGCAGATCGTCCGGCAGGATCGGTTTGCGAAGGAAGGCCGTGGCGCCCGCCGCTGCGGCGCCGCGTTCGTCGGCGTCCGTGACCGACGCGCTGAGGACGAGGATCGGAAGGTCGGCGGTCGCGGGCGCCTCCCTCAACGCACGGATGCACTCGGTTCCGTGGCAATCCGGCAGGCCCAGGTCGATGATGACAGCGCAGGGCCGAGGCGCTTCGAAGACCCGGTGGAGCGCGCCGGCGCCGGTGCTCGCTTCAGCGGTCGCAATCTTCGCCGCGCCGAGCACCGCGGCGATCAGCTCCCGGCTGTCGGCGTGGTCGTCGACGACGAGCACGAGCGGACGGTCCCGATGATCGCTCGCACGGCGGCCGCCTCGCCACGCCGCCCGCCGATCACCGCGAGCGGACCGGTGGGGGTCGGGCTTCACAACCCGCCGCCCACGGTGCGTTGTCTCATCGTGACTCGACTGTACGCGCGCGGCCGCGCCCGGTCAATACTAGGGACGGAAGTATTGCATCAAACATGACTGACCTCCGCGCCCCGCGGGCACGTGGCCAAGACCGCACTGAAGCGGCCCGCGGCAATCGCGTAGCGGGAATCCGCACTACGCGGCCCGACGTTTCCGGTCCGGCAGGAAGCAGCGATGCTCCGGCCGCGACCTGAGACGCCGGAGGATCCGCGCGACGAGCTGCCGCCCGTCTCTCGACTCGTTCACCACGTCGTCGAACCCGCTGCCGACCGCGACGCGCCGTTCGTCGGCGGACGCCGTCAACGGGACGACGGCGATCAATACGCGCAGCCCGAAGTGGGGCTTGGCACGCATGCGGGCCGCCACCATCGCGACCTTTTCCAGGTGTCGGATTAACACGATCACCACCTCGAACACCTTGACCATGTCGTCGTCCGGCCACTCCGACGTTTCGGACACGTGGAACCCGATTCGCTCAAGCGCTTGACGATACGGCGTTTCGGCGCCGCAGTTGACGATGAGTACCGAACACTGCTTCACAGCTCACTCCGTGTTTAGCCAGCCCTGCCTCGTCGTTTCGCAATGGGCGTGCCACCGCAAGCCCAGCGGCAGACGGCACCGATGAGGTGGCGACGGTGACATACAATCCCCTCACATGTGGCTCGTCGTCGGCCTCCTGTTTTTTTTCTCAGGCGCGAGCGCCCTCATCTACCAGGTGATCTGGCTGCGGATGCTCTCCCTGGTGTTCGGCGTGACGGTCTATGCGGCCAGCACGGTCCTCGCCAGCTTCATGGCCGGGCTCGCGATCGGCAGCGCGGGCGCCGGACGCATCGCCGACCGCGTCCAGTCGCCGCTGCGGTGGTTCGGTGTCGCCGAGATCCTCATCGGGGCGACCGGCCTGTTGTCGCCCGTTGCGCTCGAGTTGGTTCGAAGCGCGTACGTCTGGCTGACGCCCGGCGCGGCGCCGGCTTCCGCGGCCCTGACGCTGGCCCGGCTGGTGTGCTCGGCGCTCGTCCTGCTGCCGCCAACCATCCTGATGGGGGCGACGCTGCCGCTCATCTTGCGATCCTCGGTCGTGGCGATCGAGGGCATCGGCACGCGCATCAGCCTGCTGTACGGGATCAACACCGCGGGAGCGATCGCCGGCGCTCTCGTCGCGGGGTTCGTCCTCATCGGCGCGATCGGCATGAGCGGATCGTTGCGTGTCGCGGCCTCGCTGAACGTCATGGTCGGCATCGCCGCGATCGTGATGTCGCGCCGCGTCCCCGCCGTCCCCAGAGTGCCGGCCGTTCCCCTGACGACTTCGCCGGCCAGCGGCAGACGGCCCGGACTACGGGCCCATCCTCCTTCCGGTATTCGCGCTGTCAGGATTCTCGTCGCTGGCGCTCGAGGTCGTCTGGTTCCGGACCCTCGTGCTCTACTACCCCGCGACGACTTATGCGTTCACGGCCATGCTCGCGACGGTCCTGGCCGGGATTGCGGCTGGAAGCTTTCTCGCGGCGCTGCTGATGCGGCGGCGGCCGCCGACGTGGCTGATCTTCGGGGGCGTGCACGCGGCAGTCGGCGTCGCGGTCGTGGCGGGATTCGTCCTGCTCTCGCGTTTCTACGATCCCGCCGGGTCCGGCGCCGGCCTGTTGCGCGGCGCGGCGATCACGATTCTCCCCGCCGCGGTGCTGATGGGGATCGCGTTTCCCGCCGGCTGCCGCCTGTGGGTCCGATCGACCGAAGAGTCGGGACGGCGCCTGGGAGCGATCTACGGCGTCAACCTCGGGGGAGCGATCGCCGGGTCGCTCGCGAGCGGGTTTCTCCTGCTCCCGTGGCTCGGAATCACGCGCAGTCTGATCTCGATCGCGGGGCTCAGCACCGCCACCGGCATCGGCGTGCTGCTGACCGCGAAGCGCGCCAGGCTGGCGTCGCTGGCGCTCGCGGGTGCGGCGGTTACGGCCTTTGCGATCGTCGCGCGGGACCTGCCCGATCCCTTCGTCGACGGGCTCACGCGCCGCTATCGCGAGTCAGGACAGATCTTCATGCGCGACGAAGGCGTGCAGACGACGGTCAGCGTGCACATGCGCGAGCTCGGCGGCCGACTGCTGTATCTCGACGGCCTGCACCAGGCCAGCGACGGGCGCGACGTGGTGCTCCTGCACCGGCAGATCGGTCATCTGCCGCTGCTGCTTCATCCGGCGCCGCGGCGGGCGCTCGTCATCGGCCTCGGCGGCGGGGCGACGAGCGGCGCGATGAGCCTGCATCCCGATCTCGCCCTCGACATCGTCGAGCTCGCGCCCGGCGTCGTCAGGGCGGCGCAATGGTTCACGCACATCAACGAGGACGTGCTTCGGAAGCCACGCGTGCGGCTGCGGCTCGACGACGGGCGCAATCACATGCTGCTCACGAAGACGCGGTACGACGTCGTCACCGCGGACATCATCCAGCCGACGCACGCCGGGGCGGGGCTGCTCTACTCGCAGGAGTACTTCCGGCTCGCGCGCGGAGTCCTCGAGGACGGAGGGTTGATGGTGCAGTGGGTCGGGCCGCGATCGGACACGTACTACCGGCTGATTGCGCGGACGTTCCAGAGCGTCTTTCCCGAGACGACGGTCTGGGTGAACGGAACGCTGCTCGTCGGCTCGACCCGGCCCCTGCGGATCGATCGCGAGGCGATCGCACGCCGGTTCGACGAATCCCACCTGGCGAGCCGCGCTTGCCGGAGCCGGGTTCCCCGACGCGGACGCGGTGCTCGCGGCCTACACCGCGGGCCCGGGCGAGCTGCGTAAGTTTCTTGGTGAGGGTCCCGTGCTGACCGATGACAAACCGATGCTGGAGTACTACCTCTCGCTGCCGTCAGGGGACCGCCCGGTCGATCTGAGCGGTCTGCGGTAGGTCGCGCGTTACATCTCGGTTTTCTGCTGCGACGTTCTCGTCAGGCGATGCAGGACGGGCAGGGGGTATGACCCTGGCAGCTGCGCCGGTCCCGGCTCGGTAACGGCGGCCGCACGCCACGAGAGCATCGCCCTGACCATCATCAAGAGTTGGGCCGGCATACACGGTTTCGTCAGGCTGGCGTCTGCGCCGGCGACCCGTGCTGCGGACCGTTCCGAGTCGAGTGCATACGCGCTGACGGCGACGACGGGAATCGACGCCGTGCGGGGATCCGATTTCAGCTGCCGGATGGCTTCCCATCCGTCCAGCCGCGGCATCTGGAGATCCATGAGAATGATGTCCGGCCGGCACGTCCGCACGCGCAGCAGGGCGTCGACGCCATCCTCGGCGGTCACGACCCGATACCCTTGCTGCGCGAGATACTGCCCATACACTTCGCGCGCGTCCTCGGCATCGTCGGCGATCATCACGAGCGCGGCCCTCGGGCCCCAGCAGACTCGAGTCGATCGACCTGGATGAGCCTTGCCTGACTGCTCCATCTGTGTGCTGTCTCCGCGCACACGAGGGGGCAACAGCCGCTCCCGGTCGATTTCGGTCAGATCGTTCCGGAATTCGTCATTCTGACCGCCGGCTCAACCGCAAATCGGTCGGACGAAATTCAGAACTGTCGCCGGCTCATCCGCTCAGGGCGGAGTTGTGAATTGGGAATGGTCACCAAGCCCACTTGCTGAAGCCGTCCGGTCCGGGCGCGGCGGGCTATCCAGGCTTGTGAAGAAAACCGTGTCAACTCCCAAAAGGCCCAACTCCCAACTCCCAAACTGAGTCTCTTCGAAGAGATTTCTTTGGGGTTGCCCGCCGCCGCTTGTCGCGCGCCAACCTCGAGCGACAAGCTTTGGCGTGGCCTCGCCGAAGCGCCCCGCGATCCTACGCGCGAAGGCGGGGAGGTTGGGGGTTGGAGATTGGCGGATTTTTTCACACTCTCATCTGGCCGTGGCCAGGGTCTCCGCCGTCACGAACTTCGGCTCGATGTCGACCGGCACATTGGTCAACCTGTCGAGGATCGTCTGCACCTGCGGGCGGATGACACCGAGCCGGTCGATCAGATCCCTGGCCTTCGAGTAGCTGCCTTCGGCCTGCAGGGTCATGATCTCGCGCGTGAGCGCCGTGACGGCGGCGCTCATCTTCGGCTCGTCGACGGCGAAGGTGCCGTCGGGCCGGACGGTGAAGGCGCCGGCATCCAGGAAGTAGTTCATCTGCACCGCGATGCCGCGGCCGTGCGCCTCGTTGATCCCGAAGCGGATCGAACGGAAGGCAGACGCGAGAAACGTCGTGTACATCGTCCGCGCGATGGCGGCATCGACGAGCTTCCGATCGGCGAGCTGTTTCAGCGCCCAGAGGCCGGAAGCGTCCGCTTTGGCTTCTTCGATGGCACTGTAGGTGTCCTTCAGCTCCTGCCGTACGGTTGTGGAGCGGCCGCCGGCCGTGATGTTGTGCGGCCCGAGGCCGTGCATCAGCTCGTGCATCAGGATGTGGGTGAAGAACGCGTCGAACGAGACGTTCCGCTGGTCCGCGGCCGACAGGGCGACCTTGCTGATCGGCACGAGGACCTGGTTGAATTTCGCGTCCTGCATGTTCTTGAGCATGACGCGCTTGGTGCCCTTCTCCTTCACGACCCGCTCGTCGTTCGGGAGGTTGAACGCCGCGGTCTGGACGCCGCGGTTCCCGTCTCCGGCCGCGAACACGACGTTGACGACGCGGATGGGCGCCAGCGCGCCGAGCGCCGGGTTGCGGTATTTCGGCTCGATCGGCAGGGCGCTCTCGAGCGACTGCAGGTGCGCCGAGAACGACTGGAGCTTGTTGCGTCTCCGCTTCGTCGCGCACCGTGATGAAGGCCTCGAATGCCGCCTTGAAGTTGAACCACTCGTCTTCGTACACCTCGTACGGGCCGATCGTCGGTTCGATGGAGGCGTCGAGCTCCATCCAGGCGACGTCGCTCGCGTAGTAGTCGTCGGTGAGGAAGCCGTCCGCCCGGGTCGTCAGGAACTTCTTCAGCGTCGGCTGCGCGGTCAGCTCGGCGGCTTCGCGAAGCAGCGCCGCGGCGAGCGCAAGCTCTCCCTGATACTCCACGCTGTAGGGGACGGCGGTGAAGCCGGCCGGCGTGCGGCGGATCGTCGTGAAGAAGCCGGTCGCGCGGGTCTTCTCCTCGCCGGTCAGCGAGTCGATCCAGCGCTGGACCTCCTCCTTGGTGGCGCCCGCGGGATAGAAGTTGGCCCCGTCCGGTTTGGCGGGCGCGCCCGGGATGAAGACGCGGTTGTGATCCAGGCGCGACCAGGGCCCCTTGTTGATCAGAAAATAGTGCAGGCGGGTGAACGGGGCGTTGAAGCTGTCCGCGTCTCCCGCACGACGCGGGGCGCGCGACCGGGCGATGGCCTTGCGCGAGAGATCCTCGAGCATGGCTTCGTTGCCCGCCCAGGCTTGCCGCATGAAGAGGCTGTCCATCAGCTTCGCGGCGTCCACGAGCCTGGCGAGAGCGCGGCGCTCGCGGTCGGACAGCGCCGAGATGTCGGCGCCGATGTCGGCCGGCGCGAACCGGGCGGACATGGTGGCCAGTTCCCGGTCAGACGGAATGGGTGCAGCGGCCGGGGCTTGCTCGGGCACGTCGGCGTCTCCAGGCGACGCGAGGAGGCCCGCGTCGGCAAAAGGGATAGATGATAGCGGCGGCGCACGTCAGGACGAGCGCGCGCGGCGATCGTGGCATTCGGTTTCATGGGCCTTCACATCTGTGCACGGCAGTCCCTAGGCGGCTTACGCGCCGCTCAGGGCGGGACTACAATAGGAGGATTGTAGCCACGAAAGAACCCGGACGCGCAAGCGGCGAAGGACTATGAGATGAGGAAGATCGCACCGGAGGATACGTCGGAGATCGAGGCCGTCGAACAGCGAGAGTGGCGCGAGTCGCTCGACTACGTCATCCAGCAGGGAGATCGCGGCCGCGTGCAGCGGCTGCTGACCACGCTCCGGCACCACGCCCGCATGGAGGGCGTCAGCCTGCCGTTCACGGCGGTCACCCCGTACGTCAACACGATTCGTCCCGAAGAGCAGACCCCGCTCCCCGGCAGCCAGGAAATCGAGCGCCGGATCAAGAGCCTCGTCCGCTGGAACGCCATGGCGATGGTCGTGCGCGGCAACCGGACGTCGGACGGGATTGGCGGACACATCTCGACCTATGCGTCCGCCGCGACGCTGTACGAAGTCGGCTTCAACCATTTCTTCCGCGGCAAGGGGAAGGACGGCGACGGCGACATCATCTACTTCCAGGGGCACGCGTCGCCCGGAATCTACGCGCGCGCGTTCCTCGAGGGACGGCTGTCGGCGGAGAAGCTGCAGAACTTCCGCCGCGAGCTCGCGCCCGGCGGCGGCCTCTCCTCGTATCCCCACCCGTGGCTGATGCCCGAGTTCTGGGAATACCCGACCGTCTCGATGGGTCTCGGCCCGATCATGTCGATCTACCAGGCGCGGTTCAGCCGCTACCTCGAGGATCGCGGCCTGAAGAAGCCGTCCACGTCGAAGGTCTGGACGTTTGTCGGCGACGGCGAAACCGACGAGCCGGAGTCGCTCGGGGCCATCAGCCTGGCGGCGCGCGAGAAGCTCGACAATCTGATCTTCGTCATCAACTGCAATCTGCAGCGTCTCGACGGCCCGGTGCGCGGCAACGGCCAGATCATCCAGGAGCTCGAGGCGATCTTCCGCGGCGCCGGGTGGAACGTCATCAAGGTCATCTGGGGCAGCGACTGGGATCCGCTCCTGGCCGCCGACACGGACGGCCTGCTCGCCAACCGGATGGGGGAGATCGTCGACGGTCAGTACCAGAAGTACGCGGTCGAAGACGGCGCCTACATGCGCGAGCACTTCTTCGGCGTCGATCCGCGCCTGCTCGACATGGTCAAGCACCTGTCGGACGACCAGCTGAAGCGGCTGCGGCTCGGCGGGCACGATCCCGGTGAAGGTCTACAACGCCTTCAAGGCGGCGATCGACACCAAGGGTCAGCCGACGGTCGTCCTCGCGCGCACGATCAAGGGCTACGGCCTCGGCGAGGCGGGTGAGGGCAAGAACATCACCCACCAGCAGAAGAAGATGAACGATTCGGATCTCCGCATCTTCCGCACGCGCTTCGGGATTCCGATCTCGGACGAAGAAATCGCCGACGCGCCGTTCTACCGGCCGGCGGAAGACAGCACGGAGCTCCAGTACCTGCGCGAGCGGCGCAAGGCGCTCGGCGGCTCGGTTCCGATCCGCAGCGTGCGCGTCGAGCCGCTGAAGGCGCCGATCGAGGCGCTGTTCGAGGAGTTCTCCAAGGGCACCGAAGGGCGCAAGGCGTCGACGACGATGGTGTTCGTGCGCATCCTGTCGAAGCTGCTGCGCGACAAGGAAATCGGCGATCTGATCGTGCCCATCATCCCGGACGAGGCGCGCACGTTCGGCATGGAGTCGCTCTTCCGCGCGATCGGCATCTACTCGCACGTTGGCCAGAAGTACGAGCCGGTCGACATGGACACCCTGCTCTACTACAAGGAAGCGCAGGACGGCCAGATTCTCGAAGAGGGGATTACCGAAGCCGGATCGATGTCGTCGTTCATCGCCGCCGGCACCGCCTACGCCACGCACGGCGTCAACACGATCCCGTTCTTCATCTATTACTCGATGTTCGGATTCCAGCGCGTCTGCGACCTGATCTGGGCCGGCGCGGACTCGCGCGTCCGCGGGTTCCTGCTCGGCGCGACCGCCGGGCGGACGACGCTCGCGGGCGAGGGGCTCCAGCACCAGGACGGCCACAGCCACGTGTTCTCGCTCGCGACGCCGAACTGCATCTCCTACGATCCCGCGTACGCCTACGAGCTCGCCGTCATCATCCAGGACGGCATCCGCCGCATGTACCGCGAGCAGGAGAGCGTCTTCTACTACCTGACCGTCATGAACGAGCAGTACGCGATGCCCGCCATGCCGGAGGGGGCGCGCGACGGCATCCTGAAGGGCATGTATCGCCTGCAGGCGTCCGCCAATCCGAAGGCGAAGCTCAAGGCGCAGCTCCTCGGGCAGCGGCGCCATCCTCAACGAGGTCATCGGCGGCGCAGAAGCTGCTCGAGCAGTACGGCGTCGCCGCCGACGTCTGGAGCGTCACGAGCTACCAGGAGCTGTATCGCGACGGCCACGGCGTGCGATCGCTGGAACATGCTGCACCCGGCCGAGGCGCCGCGCGTGCCCTACGTGACGCAGTGCCTGGCCGGCGCACCCGGCGTCATCGTCGCGGCGTCTGATTACTTGAAGGTCCTTCCCGATTCGCTCGCCCGATGGATGCCGCGGCGCACGCGCTCGCTCGGGACCGACGGCTTCGGACGCAGCGAAGACCGCCAGCGGCTGCGCGACTTCTTCGAGGTCGACGCCCGATTCGTCACGATCGCGACGCTGGCCGAGCTCGCGCAGGACGGGCAGATCGATCGCAAGGTCATCGCGCAGGCCATCAAGGACCTGGGGATCAATCCGGAGAAGCTGAATCCGGCGAAAAGCTGATCAAACAGTTGCCAGGAGCCAGTTTCCAGTAACCAGTTCCGTCTGGTGTTCTCACTGGGAACTGGGAACTGGCAACTGGGAACTCGTAAAAACACACATGCCCACAGACTTCAAGCTCCCTGAACTCGGCGAGAACGTCACCGCCGGCGACGTCGTGCGCGTCCTCGTGGCGGCGGGCGACACGATTGCAGAAGGATCAGGCGGTCCTCGAGCTCGAGACCGACAAAGCGACGATCGAGGTGCCGTCGAGCGTCGCCGGCACGGTCAAGGACGTCCGCGTCAAGCAGGGGGAGCGCATCAACGTCGGCCAGGTGGTGCTGACCGTCGACGACGGCGCCGGGGCGAAAGAGGCGTCGAAGGAGCCTGAGGCCAAAGCGGCAGCCGGCAAAGGCGACGACACCGGAGCGAAGGCGAAGCCGCAGCCCGGAGGCGACGTGACTCCAGGCGAGGACCGCCCGGACGGGTCCGGCCGGCGCAAGCGCCGCGAGCGCGGCCCGCCGCGGCGAAGAGGAGCGCGACACCGGGCGCGCCGACCAGCCGGCAGCGCAACAGGCGGACACGAAGAAAGCCGCCCCCGACGCCGACGAAGCGGCGCAGGCGGAAGGCGACGCCGGCTCGAAGCCGAAGCGCGGCGAGGTCGTCGACATCAGCCGTGGTGCGCGCGCCGCAGCTCCGGCCTCCGCGCCCCCAGGCGACGGCGGCGCGGAGGGGCCGGCTCCCGCAGCCGCCCCGTCCGTGCGGCGGCTCGCGCGCGAGCTCGGCGTCGAGATCCGCCGCCTCACGGGCAGCGGTCCGGGCGGCCGGATCACCGAGGAGGACGTGCAGGCGTTCGTCCGCGCCGCCCTGTCCGGCGGCGGCGCCGCCGCGCCGGTTCCGCTTCCCGATTTCACCAAGTGGGGAGAGATCGAACGGAAGCCGATGAGCAACATCCGCCGCAAGACCGCGGAGCACCTCTCCCACGCCTGGACGACGATCCCGCACGTCACGCAGCACGACAAGGCGGACATCACCGCGCTCGAGGAGCTCCGCAAGCGCTACGCGCCGCAGGCCGAGCAGGCGGGCGGCAAGTTGACCATGACGGCCATCGCGCTGAAGATCGTCGCGGCCGCGCTCCGAACGTTTCCGCAGTTCAACGCGTCGGCCGACATGGCGCGCGGCGAGATTGTCTACCGGAAGTCGATTCACGTCGGCGTGGCCGCCGATACGCCGCGCGGGCTGCTCGTGCCGGTCATCCGCGACGTCGACCGCAAGGGCATCTTCGAGCTGTCCGCCGAGCTGGCGAAGGCCTCGGAGAAGGCGCGCGGCGGCAAGCTGTCGCTCGACGACATGCAGGGGGGCGGCTTCACGATCACGAACCTGGGCGGGATCGGCGGCACGTCGTTCACGCCGATCGTCAACTGGCCCGAAGTCGCGATTCTCGGGATCTCCCGCGGCGCGCAGGAGCCGGTCTACAACGGCCACGAGTTTCAGCCGCGGCTGATGCTGCCGCTCTCGCTGTCGTACGATCATCGCGTGATCGACGGCGCCGACGCCGCCCGCTTCCTGCGCTGGGTCGCCGAGGCCTTCGAGCAGCCGTTGGTGCTCGCGCTGTAGGAGGCAACGGAGATCACGGCCGGGCAGGGTTGTTCACCACAGAGATAGCGGAGCATAGCGGAGAAAAAAATGTTTGTCTCCGTTAAAAATTGTTTTTCTCCGTTAACTCCGTTACCTCTGTGGTGAAAATACAAACGTCCGACGAGCTCTGCCCCTCCGTGAACTCATCAAGACCTCTATGCCTCAATCCACTCAAGTCGTTGTCATCGGTGCAGGTCCCGGCGGATACGCGGCGGCGTTCTACGCGGCGGATCGCGGCATGCAGGTCGCGCTCGTGGATCCGGCGGTGAATCCCGGCGGCGTCTGTCTCTACCGCGGCTGCATCCCGTCGAAGGCGCTCCTCCATGTCGCCGAGGTGATCAACGAGGCGCGGCACGCGGAGGCCTGGGGCGTCTCGTTCGGCGCGCCGAAGATCGACGTCGATCGCGTCCGCGCCTTCAAGACGAAGGTCGTCAAACAGCTGACCGGCGGGGTGGGGCTGCTCTCGAAGCAGCGGAAGATCACCTACATCCAGGGGACGGCCGGGTTCGTCGACGCGCGGACGCTGGAAATCAAGACCGAGAACGGCGGCACGGACACGCTCACGTTCGAGCACGCGATCATCGCCACCGGATCGATGCCGGCCACCGTGCCGGGCCTGAGCCTCGACAGCCCGCGCGTCATGGACTCGACCGGCGCGCTGGAGCTGCCGGACATCCCGAAATCGCTGCTGGTCGTCGGCGGCGGCTACATCGGCCTGGAGCTCGGGAGCGTCTACGCCGCCCTCGGCACGAAAGTGACCGTCGTGGAAATGACGGACGGGCTGCTGCCCGGCGCCGATCGCGATCTCGTCAACGTGCTGGCCAAGCGCATCGAATCGATCTGCGAGGCGGTCCTGCTGAACACGAAAGTCGTCGCCATGAAGGACGCGAAGGGCGGCATCGCGGTGACGTTCGAAGGCGAAGGTCTCGCGGCCGACGCGAAGGAACGGACGTTCGATCGCGTGCTCGTGGCGGTCGGCCGGCGCCCGAATTCGGCGGTGCCGGGCCTCGACAAGACCGCCGTCAAGGTCGATCGGCGCGGCTTCATCGAGGTGGACGCGGCGCGCCGCACGGCCGAGCCCTCCATCTTCGCGATCGGCGACGTCGTCGGCGAGCCGATGCTCGCGCACAAGGCGTCGCACGAGGGACGCGTGGCCGTCGATGCGATTGCGGGCGAGCGCGTCGCGTTCGAGCCGCTGGCCATCCCCGCCGTCGTCTTCACCGATCCGGAGATCGCGTGGTGCGGATTGACGGAGAACGACGCCAGGAAGCAGAACCTCGAGGTGTCCGTCGCGCGGTTCCCGTGGGCCGCCTCGGGGAGGGCGCTCACGCTCGATCGCCCCGACGGCATGACCAAGCTCGTCATCGATCCGAAAACCGAACGCGTGCTCGGCGTCGGCATCGTCGGCCCGGGCGCGGGCGAGCTCATCGCGGAAGGGGTGCTCGCGGTCGAGATGGGCGCGAACGCGACCGACATCCGCATGAGCATCCACGCGCACCCGACGTTGTCGGAGACGCTGATGGAATCGGCCGAGGTGTTCTTCGGCCACGCCACGCACGTGTACCGGCCGAAGAAGAAGCCGTAAGCTTCCAGCTTCCAGCTTCCGCAGCTTCCCGCTTCCCGCTATCGCGCGGCGCGCCGACGTCCCCACACCCTGCCGAGCAGCAGGCCGAGGACGAGGCCGA
This sequence comes from uncultured Acidobacteriota bacterium, assembly GCA_963820645.1. Classification (GTDB taxonomy): domain Bacteria; phylum Acidobacteriota; class Vicinamibacteria; order Vicinamibacterales; family 2-12-FULL-66-21; genus JALZOC01. Next base: position 86,488 of record CAWGAS010000003.1, read on the forward strand.
TCACGCCGGCTCCCGACGCGTACTGCAAGACCGCGCGGCTCGCGACCTCGCCGACGAACGGATTGCCGATCGGATCCATCGTGCCCTGCAGCGACCGTATCTTCCAGGCCCCGCCGTCTCTCTGCAGCGTCGCGGTCCAGAACGTGGTGACCCGGTATTCTTTCCCCGCGGCGGTCTTGACGACGTCGTCAGTCGTCCCGCGGGCGAGAGCGATGTCGCCGAGGATCACGCTGCGCTCGGGGTTGATGGTGGTGGTGTAGGTTCCGCCCTCGCCGATCAGGCCGCGGAGGTCGCGCCAGAACTGCTGCACGTCGGCAAAGCTGTTCACGGGACGCCCGGTGACCATCACGCCGTGGAAGTCGGGGTGGAAGTGCCCCGCGAGCGTCTCGATCTGGTTGTTGCGGATGGCTTCTTCGTACACCGTCTTCAGGCGGCGCAGCGCTTCGTGATCCGCTTCCTCGTTAGCGGCGGGCGCGGGCGGCGCCGCTGGTTGCGGCATACCCATCGCGCTCGCCGAGCAGAACACCCACAGGACCGCGAGACAGACGCGGACGTACCATTGGCCTTTCAGCATGAGCCATGCTCCTTTGTTATGCTCGCGGGGCCCTCCGCCTCCGCGCGCGAACGTTCCATACGCGCTACGGCGAGACCTCGCCGTAGCTGGTCGCCCGCAATATCCGCGACCAGCGGAGGCGGGCACCCCTCGCTCGCGCGGGCCGCAGGCGCTGCATGTGGTGCCAGCGACGCCAGGTCCACCAGTGGCAGGCGCACGCCAGCAGCGCGCCCGCCGGGAGGTCGATTGCGTAGTGCTGCTTCGTCGCCAGCGCCGCGTACGCGATGAGCGCGGTCCAGAGCCACGCCAGCGACAGGACCGACCAGCGGGCCGCCGGCGTCATCGCGGCAGCGCGACACGCTGGTGGCGAAGAGCACGGTGTAGGCGGCAAGGCCGACGTGCAGCGACGGAAAGCTGTTCAAGGGCCTGTCGTACCACTGCAGGATGCGAAACATGACATCCGCCGGTTCGATGTCCGGCCGCGGCCCGCGGACCGGCATCAGCAGGAAACACACGAACCCCACGCCCGACAAGAGCAGGAAGCCCCGCGCGTAGCGCCGCAGCTCGGGCCGTGTGGTGACCATCCACGGGACGATCGTCAGCAGGAGATAGGCCGACTGGTACGCCCAGACCCAGCGCGGATCGAAATCAATCGCGCGATCGATCGCCGAGAGCGGGAGCGTGCGCGCGGGAAACAGCGTGAGCCGCTGCAAGGTGAAGTACGGCACGCAGAAGAACAGCGTCAGGCCCGCAGACAGCGCCGCTTTCATCCGCCAGTTCGCACGCGCGCACGAAGCGACGCGGCCGAACCGTTCCGTCACTCGACGTCCTCGGCCGAGGTCGGCTCGCGCCGCCTGGCGCCAGCCGTCGCACTGGCGTCGGGACCGGTAGCGCCGTCCGTTCTCGAAGCGCGAAAACGCGTGCATCGTGCGGAACGGCGGCGTCACTTCGCCGTCGGCAACCTCGCAGCCTGGCAGCAGCAATGAATAGCCGCCGACGAGCGCGTCGTCGCCGATCGCGATCGGCGACAGATACAGCGCCATTCGCCGCGGGCCGTTCGGGGCGAGCACGTGCGGGTTGAGCCTGACGCCGACACCGAATATCACCCGCTTCCCAATCCGGACGAGCGGCCGATCGAGGATGACGACCCCGGGCGACCAGTAGACGAGCGCTCCGACCCGCGCCCCCCAGAGCCTCAGCCACAGCGAATACAGGCCGGGGATCATCCGGATCGTCTCTTCGAGCATCGGCAGCCTCGTGAAAATGACCTGCCACTGCGCGGTGAACCACCAGTGCAGGAAGCCGCGGCTGCCCGGCTCCAGACGCCCGCTCGCCAGCGGGCTGCCACCACGTGGCTGGCGCGAACGACGAGCGGCGGCAACAGAAAGAGGATCGCAGGGCTCAGCCAGGCGGCGGCGGGGCGGCTCCGTCCGGTCGCCACGAGCGCCGAGCGGCAGCAGTGACGCGATCGCGTGGAGCGCCGGGATGAACCCGAGGACGACCATCGCCGCACGCGCGTGTGCCGGCACGTCCAGCGCCCGCGCGCGCGGCAGTGGTCCGGCGCTCGCCGGGCGTTCAGCGGATAACACGTCCGGCATAGCGGTTCTCCACGTGTTCCGTTGCCCGGCGCGGCCCACGCCACATCCGCAGGTAGAACGCCGGCAGGAAGCCTCGATCCGGGTTCTCGCGCCGGCCCGAGCCGCGGCAGGTGAATCCAGGGGATCGTCGGGTGCTTGTGGTGCGTCAGGTGCCAGTTGTGATTCAGCCACAGGAGGTCGATCGGCCCCCAGATCCACAGGTTCCGCGCCCCTTCGAGCACGTGACGCGTCGTGCCGAAATGATGGACGTACTGCATGGCCGACCACGAGAAGCCGAACGCCGCGTAGATCGCGGCGTACTTCCAGGCCGGAATGCCCAGTCCAAGAATCAGGAGCGTGTGCAGCGCGATCACGGCGATCGCTTCGGCCCGGATATGGTTCTTGTAGCGCGGGTTCAGCGCGTCCATGAACGCCGCGGACGGACGGTCGAACTCGAAGTGCTCGCGCCGCAGCACGAACGGCACCGACCAGGACCACGACGTTCGCGAGCACGGCCACGAGCCAGTAGCAGCCGGTCAGGATGCCGTACAGCTGCAGGCGCTTCCATGCCGGGTGCTCGCCGTCGAAATACAGATCGAACGCTTCGTCGTCCGACCGGTTGCGAAGGTGATGGCCGAGGTGCCCCTGCCGGAGCAGGTGGAACGGCGCGGGAAAGAACATCGCGAGCACGACGCCGGCGGCTTCGTTGACGCGGCGATCGCTGAAGAGCATCCGGTGTTCGGCCTCGTGGATCGTCGCGTAGACGGAGTTCATCACGACCGCGAACGCGACCGCGAGCAGCAGCAGCCCGGCGCCGGACTGCACCGATCTCGCGGCCAGGAGACAGGCCGCGATGCCCGCGCACTGCGCCGTCATCACCAGCGCGTTGAGGACGTTCGGGATGCGATACTTCTTTCTCATACGGCCCGCCTCTCCGTCAGCCGCGGCTCGTACCCGCGAAGCACGGCCCGCATCTGGTGAAACTCCGGGAACTCGTCGAACAGCGCGAACGTGACGGGCGTCGTGCGCCGAGAATACATCATCTCGTGATAGTCGACGCTGTCCTGCAGACTCGCTGAGCTCCTGCAGCATTCGCGGGACGAGCGGCGCCAGCTCCGGGTACTCGGCCGCCAGGATCCGGACGACGCGTGCTGTTGAGTGGACGGGCGTCATGAGCAGCGTCCCGACGATCGCTCTGAACAGCAGCGCCGTTGCGCGCCGCACGGCGATGCTCGCGCGACCGGTAGAAGCGATCGATCAGGTGCCGATCGATCTGCACGTGCCGCGCTTCGTCGGGCAGGTGCGCACCATACGCGGCCGCGTACCGCGGCTCCATCGCCTGCGGCGACACCCGCATGCACCGCCGCGAGATCTCGAGCGAGCGCTCCTCCTGGACGAGCTGAAGCCAGAACACGACCGGGAACGCGACCGGCCGGCGCGCGACGAGCCGCGCCGCCGTCAGCGCACGCGCGGGGAATGCTCAGGAGCCGCCAGTTGGCGGACGCGTACCATTCGGGCTCGCTCAGACGATTCAGATTGTGCCAGATGTCCGCGTGCCTGCGCTCGTCGTCGCGAAACCGGACGGACGGCAGCGTGCAGGTCCGGGCGGCTGTCGCCGATCGCCGTGACGAGACTCGACGGCCGACAGCGCGGCGACGAGGAACTCAGTCTCCATGAACGCGATGATCTCGTTGGCCATCATCGCGGTCAGCTGGTTGTAGCGGCGCCTGTGCTCGAGCGCCGAGATCCCGGTACACGCGGTGTAGTACAGCGGCGTCAGCGTCTCGCAGAAGAACCAGCGCGAGCGGTCGATTGGCGTGCGCCAGTCGATCCCGTCCTCGCCGGTCCGCGACGGCGCCGCCGCCAGCCGCTCGAGCGGGCTGACGCGGCGGGTCATTGTCTTGATCGTCATCACATCTGCTCCACGTCGAGCTGCGGAAGGTGGTCGCGCCATCCCGGTTGCGGCCGACAGCGACACCGGCTTGACGTCGCCGAGCCGCTGTCCGCGGGCGACGCACGCGTCGATGAAAGCGCTCATCGCGCCGGGTCCGACCCGTGCCACGCGCGCCGGACGCAGCTGGCCGAGGTCCACGCACCATGCGTACTGAGGATTGAGCCGCAGCGCGCGTTCGAGCCGCGCCGCGAGATCGGGCTGGATGGGCTCCATCGGTCGCGACGAACAGCGTGTAGGCGATGCCCGCCGCGGTGCGATCCGGGGCAAGCAGCGCGAATCGCGGCGGCGCACCCGGTGAAGAGCTGCTCGAGCACGCCGGCGACGAACCCGTCGCTCAGCTTCTCGCCGAACAGGTCCGAGACGCGATCGTCCCGGCCCAGGAAGCGCAGGGACGGTGTGTGGTGGACGAAGTCGTCCACGATCACGCGGTCGCAGAGCTTGTAGCGATAGAGTCCTCCGCCGGTCGTGAGCAGCAGCGTGTACTCCATCCCGCGTTGAAGCTCGTGCGCGAGCCTGACGCGCCCGTCCGGGTCGACGAACTCGAAGAAGTGCGAGCGGATCGCGAGGGGATGACGGCCGTCGAACGGAATCGTCACGACGGCTTCCGTGGCGAGCAGTCCCTTCGGCTGCAAGCGCGATCCCGTCGCAGCGCCGCGCGAGGAGCGCCGCGGCCGGCACGGGCCGGGCCATCGGCCCAGCAGCTGATCAGCGAGAGGTGCGGCCAGATGTCGCGCGCGCGCGCTCCGGCGCTTTCGCAACTCCGCGGCGCGCGCGGGATCCGGCGCAAGCAGGGGAGCCAGACGCGCGCGAACGTCCGCGGCCATGTCCGCCGTCCCGGTGGGGACATCGACCCGCGGTCGACATCGTGGATCAGTCGATCGCGATGCGCTCTCGATGCAATCGAGAAGCCCCTCGAGGAATGACGGATGCCAGACCGACATCAGCCGCAGGTCGCGCGCGCGCACCAGGAAGAGCGCCGTGACGTAACGAAAGGCCTCGACGTCCCGGATCCGCGCGACCTCGTCCGGCACCGCGAGGACGCTCCGGGCGAGCGCCTGGCGGGCGCCGCCGAGATACCGGCTGTCGCTGTCGAATCCGATCGGGACGACGCTGCCGTCGAGCGAGCAGACGGTCGAACCCGGCGGCGAGATGGACCAGTAGGCAGGGCCGCCCATCAGGGCCGGCCGCGCCATGAAGAGATCGACCAGCCACGCGTCGATCGCGGTCGTGAATTCGCCACGGAGGTCGGCGGTGAACGGGACGAGCTTCGCGGCGGCCGTCGAACCGGACGTCGGCACGAGCCTTTCAATCGGGGCCCGCGTCAGCACGTGCGCTTCGCCGCGCGCCGCGCGATGGACGAGCGGCGCCATGCCGTCGTACGACGTCGGAGGCACCCGTGCCTGGTAGTCCGCGACCGAGCGCACAGTGTCGAACCCGTGTTCGCGCCCGAACGACGTGTCGCTGTTCCGGCGCAGGCACGACAGCAGCACACGCTCCTGCTCGGCGGCCGGCGCCCGCAGCGCGCGCCGGTAGCGCACCCACGACGGAACGCTCGCGGCGCCCCAGAGCGCGTTCACCGCAGCGGAACGCGTGTCCATTCGTCAGCGCTCGAGCTGAACGCCTCGACCATGCGCCGTCCGGCCGGCGTCAGGTTCCCTTCGTCAATCCTCGTCAGGCACACCAGCTCGTCTCCCTGGACAAAACCCGGGTTGCGCTCGAGGAAGAACGCGATGTGCGGATCGGGCATCCGTCCCTCCGGAAGCGTGATCGAGATCCGGCGCGAGCACCTGCGGCCGCACGAATCGAACGACGCCCGCGGCGGCGTCGTACTGACGCCCGAACCGTTCGTCCGCGAGCCTGTCGAGCAGCGCGGCCTGCCGAGGCGGCGTGGCCGCGTCGAAGCGCGGATAGAAGTCGCGGAAGAACACCGGCAGGAAACGGTAGGTGCGAAACCCGGACGTGAGGAGCAGCCAGTACACGTCCCGCGGTCTGCCGTCGCCGCGCACGTTCAGCGCGGCGCCAATCCACGTTCGGGCGAGCACCGGGCTGCCCCACCAGGCCCGTTCGACGATCGTGTCGCCGGAGTAGATGACGGAGATCGGTGCGCCTGCCACGCGGCTCTCGTAGACGAGCATCGTCGTGAATCCGCGCAGCACCCCCGCGCCGTCCTCGAGGAGGATCGCACAGCTCTTCTCGTCGAGATCGCGATCGAACGTGACGCGATCGACGCCGGCGAAGTGCGCGGCGAGCAAGGCGAACATCGCGTCACGAGTCGGCAGGTCCAGCATCTGCCTGGCGACCACGCGTCCCTGCAGTCTCGCCGCGGCCTGTAGCTCCGGCTGAACGAACGCCGTGGGGGTCATAGAATCGCTACCTCCGGATGTGGCAGCCGTTGGTCGATGGACTCGACAAGGTGTTGTCCGTCGGGCCAGCAGGCCAGATACAGCACGCTGCGATACGTGCGATGACGGGCGACGCGGGCTGCGGTGGCGAGCATCGGGCTTCCTTCGGCGAAAGCCGTGACCATGTGACTCACGCCGGCCGGCAGCCGCCGGCGGGCTTCCGAGATCAGCGCCGCGGTCACGTCGGGCCGGTCGTCGTCAACGGCCACGTGGGACAGGTAGACGAACTCGAGCGGGCGTCCGACCGGCGGCAGCGCGGGCACGCCGACCAGCGGCCCGGCCAGGTTCACCACGCTCCGCCACCTGGCCAGACGCTGCGAATAGCCGCGCACGATCGCCTGCTTGAATCCGCGCTGATCCCACGTTGCCGCACAGCCGGTCACGCGTCCGCCGGCGATCGTGACGAGAAAATCCCGAGGCTGGAGTCCAGGCGTTCGCCGGGCGGAGAGCAGATCGTCGACGGTCCAGCGCGGCGTGAACTGGTATCGCCTCCCGCTGCGCTCGAGACACGACACGATGTCCGGCAGGAGCTCGACGGATCCCGGCGCGGATCTCGATGCCGGGCGGCACGCGAGGCTGTGACCTTCTGGCGGACGGAATCGCCAGCGTCACCAGTCCTCCAGCTCGAACGAAACGCGGAGCGGCGGGCGACCGCAGCCCGCACAGCAGCCGCCGCGCGGCGTGATTGTCTTCGACGATGGCCGTGAGATAGGCGGCGGCATCGCCTTGCTCGTGCAGCGTGCGGCAGAATGCGAAGCCCTCGTCGAGGAGGGCGCCGACGCGATGGCCGCGCAGACCCGTGCGGAGCTGGCCGAGATAGCCGATGCGGCCCGGCCGGCCGTTGACGAACACGTCGCGCTCGGCCCGGCTCGCGATCCCGGCGATCCTGCCGCCATCGCGCTCGCGGGCCACCATCGTCTGATGCACGTCTCCTTCGATGGCCGCGGCGATCGCGGCGTCGGGCTCACGCTCGAACGTGAGCGCGACGTCTCCCGGCAACGCGTGCTCGCGAAGCAGCCGCCGGACCTCCGGGTCGTCGGCCGCCGAGGCGAGGCGGACGTCGAAGCGGCGCGCGGGAGAGGCGCCGGCCGTGCTCAGTGCGCGCGCAGCAGCGTTCCGTCCCATGCTTCGTCTCCCAGCGGAAAACCGTCGCGGCGGTTCGTGTCCACGCGCAGCATGCCGTTGATCGGAAAGAAATTCCGGAACATGAAGAAGTCGGACCGGTTCACGGCGTCGAGCCCGCGGCGCGCGATGCTCGGCCAGGCGTAGAACGACCGCCGCGCCTCGAGGCAATGGCGCTGCAGCGTCTCGGCGCTCATCGACGCCGGTTGGAACGGCACCATGTTGTAGCGGTAGCGGTCGTCGAGCCACCAGCGCTCGTAGAGCAGCCGGTTCTCCGCGGCGAGCCGCGCGTACAGCGGCGTGCCGGGGAACGGCGTCAGGTGGTTGAAGGCGGCGATGTAGAAGCGGTGCGCCTCGCGCGAACTCCACGGAACGCCGGAAGCTGTCGGGCGTGTCGTCGTCGTAGCCGAAGATGAACGTGCCGTAGAGCCGAAGCGGTGGCGCCGCAGGTTCGCCAGCGCCACCTCGTAGCCGCCGCGCATCGTGTTGAAGCTCTTGTTCATCGCGGCCAGCGCGGCCGGGTCGAGGCTCTCGAAGCCGATGAGCACGCCCTGGCAGCCGCTCTGCGCCAGCAGCGACAGGAACTCCTCGTCGTGCGCCGCGTTGATGCTGGACTGGCTGACCCAGCGGATGCCGAGCGGCGCCAGCGCTCTCAGGAACTCCTTCGCCTGCGCGAGGTTGGAGGTGATGTTGTCGTCGACGAAGAAGAACAGCTTCTTCGTGTCGCGGATCGCCGCGATCTCGGAGAGGATTTCGTCCAGCGGCCGGCGGGTCTGCGTCGCGCCGAAGACCGTCTGGACGGCGCAGAAGTCGCACTGGAAGTGACAGCCGCGCCCCGCCTCGACGAGGCCAAGGGGCAGATAGCGCTTGCCGCGGAAGATGCGGCGATCCGGCCGCAGGCCCCTGCAAGGACGGCCGCGCCGTCGCGCGGTAGACCCGCTCCATCCGGCCGTGCCGGAAGTCGTCGACGAGCTGCGGCCAGACGGCTTCGGCTTCGCCCACGACGACCGCCTCGGCGTACTCGCGCGACTTCGTCCGGACAGAGCGTCGGGTGGAAGCCGCCCATCACGACCGGCACGCCGCGCCGCCGGTACTCGGTGGCGATCTGGTAGGCGCGCTTCGCCGTGTAGGTCTCGACGCTGATCGCGACGAGATCGGTCGGCTCGTCGAACGGGATGCGCTCCATCCGGTCGTCGTAGAAGCGCACGTCGACGTCCGGCGGCGTCAGCCCGGCGATCGTCGCCGGCGGCAGCGGCTCCATCTGCCACGTCCGGATGTAGCGTTGGCCCGGCTGCCGTCCGATGCACGGATGGATGAGGGTCAACCGCACGTCGTCACCAGGTCGAGGACGCGGGCCATCCTAGGAGGCCTCCGCAACGGGCGCCGGAGCCGTGGCTGCCGGCGCGGTCCGCGCACCGCGGCCGATGATCCAGTCGCAGTTGTAGAAGCGCTGCAGGTTGTGCGCGTAGATAGCGGTAGCCGAGATTGGCGCTGAGCGCGACCCACCTCGACGCCGGCGACGATCGCATGCGGCGCGCGATCGACGGGATCGAATAGGCGTGCTTCCACGCCCGCTCGGTCCCCTCCTGCAGTTGCTGCACGCTCATCTGCGCCGGCTGAAAGACGACGTGCTGCCCGTCGTACAGCTCCCAGTTGCGCGTGAGGATGCGTCCTTCCCGCTCCAGCCGCTGGTACAGCGCGGTCCCGGGAAACGGCGTCACGATCGCGAAGCGCGGCAGGTCGATGCCCGCTTCGACCGCGAAGCGCGCCGTCTGCAGGAAGACGTCGGGCGTGTCGTCGTCCATGCCGAACACGAAGCAGCCCTACAGCGCGATGCCGTGCGCGTGCAGCAGCTCGACGACGCGGCCGAAGTGCGCCGGCTTGTTGAACCCCTTGCTGGAGTCGCGCAGGTTGCCGGCGAGATCGACTCGAAGCCCATCAGCAGGCCGCGGCAGCCGCTGCGCGCCGCGAGCCTCAGCAGCGGGAGATCGTCGGCGAGCAGCACCGTCGACAGCCCGTACCACTGCACGCGGAGCGGGATCAGCGCCTCGAACAGCCGGGCGGCGTAGTCCCGGTCGGCGATGAGGTTGAGGTCGACGAAGATGAGCTTGCGCGCGCCGTGCTGCCGGATGTCGGCGACGACCTCCTCGACCGGCTTCTGGTACGGCTTCCGCCCCCACGCCGCGGGCACGACGCAGAAATCGCAGTTGTGCATGCAGCCGCGCGTCGCCTCGAAGACGTTGTTCGTCAGGAAGCGGCGGCCGGGCAGCAGGTCGCGGCGGGGAAACGGCCGGCCGGCGAGCGACAGCCCGGGCGCCTGCTCGTAGCGCGGCCGGAGACGTCCCGCCGCGAAATCGCGCAGCAGCTCCGGCCAGGTGTCTTCCGCGTAGCCGACGACGATGCGTCCGCGTGCGGCTGGGCGTCGTCGGGGATGAGCGTGACGTGCGGCCCGCCGAGGACCACCGGGATGCCGCGCGCGCGGAAATGGGCGGCCAGCTCGTAGGCGCGCGGCGCGGTGCCGGTGATGACCGTGATCCCGATCAGGTCCGCCTCGAGATCGAGGTCGACATCGTCGATCCCTTCGTCGACGAGGCGTGAACTCAGGATCGAGCTCGTCCGGCACGAGCGACGCCAGCGTGGTCAGCGTCAGCGGCGGGTAGCGCAGCGAGCGCCGGAAGATGCCGCCGCGATGCCGGTAGAGCGGTCCTTTCGGTGAGATCAGGGCGATCTTCATCGCGCTCCTTTCGACTAACGCCGGTTTCAAAACCGTCAGGGGCGTCCGGCTCCAGCCGGGGTCCCCGGCGCGCGTTTTGTGCGCGCTGGGGTGGAAGCCGGACCTGTGGCTTTGAAACCCTTCCAACCCAGCATAAGGATCGCAGACGCCGGTGTCGTGAGGGCCCGCTGAAGAAGGATGAGAAGTCGTGAGGTATCTGTTTGTCAAGCCGGTCGACGTTCGCGAGTCGAACCGGCGGTCCTGAATACGGACTCCAGCATCGGCGGCGTGAGCTTCTTCGTGTTCGTGTTCTGGCGGCTCGGATGGTACGAGCGCGATCACGACGGGAGCGCCGGGCAGATGGCAGGTGAGCCCGTGCCCGAATGGCGGCTTCGTCTGTCGACGACCGCCGGTCGTGCCCAGGCCGGCGCCCGGGTCCGCCAGCAGCCGCCACGTCGCGTCGAAAGCGATGCGGCCGAGCGGGACGATGACGCGGAGACGCCGGAGCGCCGCGACTTCGGCAACCAGGTGAGGATGGCATGCGGCGATTTCTGCCGGCAGCGGCTTGTTGCCGGGCGGCGCGCATCGCACGGCTGCCGCGATCCACACGTCCTGCAACTCGAGCCCGTCGTCGATCCCGCGCGAGAACGGCTGATTCGCGAGACCGTTCGCGTGGAGCGCGGTCATCAGGAAGTCGCCCGAGCCGCCACGGCCGTCGCCGGTGAAGGCTCGGCCCGTCCGGTTGGCGCCGTGCGCCGCGGGCGCGAGGGCGACGAGCAGGATCCGGGCATTCGGGTCGCCAAATCCCGGCACGGGCTTGCCCCAGTAGGTCTCGCCACGATAGGCGGCTCGCTTCTCGCGGGCGATCAGCTGACAGTAGTCGCGCAGCCGCGCGCACCTGCCGCACGAGATGATGGCGCTGCGGACTGCCGCGAGGTCGTCAATCACTAATCACTAATCGCTGAATCGTTGAATCGTCGAATCGCGGATTCAAGGATTCAGGGATTAGGGATTAGGGATTCGATCTGCTCGTGCGCGTGATACGAGCTGCGCACGAGGGGTCCGGACTCGACGTGACCGAATCCAAGCTCGATGCCGATGCGCTTCAGCTCGGCGAACTCGGCGGGCGTGTAGTACCGCACCATCGGGAGGTTCGCGATCGACGGGCGCAGGTACTGACCGATGGTCACGATCTGGCAGCCGGCGGCGCGCAGGTCGCCGAGGGTCGCGACGAGCTCGTCCCAGTTCTCTCCGAGCCCGACCATCAGGCCCGATTTGGTGGGAATGCGTGGCGCGTAGGTGCGCGATCGATCGAGCACCTGAAGGGCGCGGTCGTAGCGCCCGCCCGGACGCGCGATCCGGTACAGGCGAGGCACCGTTTCGATGTTGTGATTCAGCACGTCGGGGCCGGCGTCGAGGACACACCGCAGCGCCGCCTCGTCGCCTTTGAAGTCCGGGATCAGCACCTCGATCCGGCAGGCCGGAATGCGCGCGCGGGTCTCGGCGATGGTCCGCGCGAAATGCGAGGCGCCGAAGTCCGCGAGATCGTCCCGATCGACCGAGGTGATCACGACGTGCGCGAGCGCCATCGCGTGGACCGCGCTGGCCACGTTGACCGGTTCGCGCTCCTCGGGGGGCTTCGGCTTGCCGTGGGTCACGTTGCAGTAGCCGCAGGAGCGGGTACACGTGTCGCCGAGAATCATGAACGTGGCGGTGCCGTGGTGCCAGCACTCGCCGATGTTCGGACAGTTCGCTTCCTCGCAGACCGTGTGCAGGCCGAGCGAGCGCATGATGCCCTTGAGCCGGAGGTAGTTTTCCGACCCCGGCGCGCGGACCTTCAGCCACTCGGGCTTCGCCTGCCGGGGCTGCTCGTCGGCGCGCGGCTTGCGGCCGCGAATGAAATTCAGGGGGACTGTCTGCATGGACGTCGGGTCTCGGTCTCAGGTCTCGGGTCTCAGGTCTGCAGGTCTCGGGTCTCTAGTCTCAGGCTGAACAGGAGCCAAACGGATGCTTCTCGAATTATACCGCGCGGGAAGGAGCCCCCCGGTTTCAGGCTCGGGGCCCAAAGACCAAAGACCAAAGACCAAAGACCAAAGACCGGAGACCAGAGACCTGAGACCTGAGACCTGAGACTGCTGTGAAAGAATAGCCCCCATGACCACGCATCAGGCAGGCCGACTCGCGATCACCTGGTTCGGACACTCCACGTTCCTCATCACCACTCCCGGCGGGAAGCGGATCGTGACGGACCCATGGCTGGAGGGCAACCCGCTGTGCCCGCCCGGCATGAAACGCATCGCCAAGGCGGATCTCATTCTCGTCTCGCACGGCCACTCGGATCACACGGGTGACGTCGTCGCCGTGTCGCGCGCGACGGGCGCGCCCATCGTCGCCATCTACGAGCTGGCGCTCTGGCTCGAGCGGAAGGGGCTCGCCAACGTTCAGGGCATGGGCATCGGCGGTACGCTCGCCGTCGCCGGACTCCACGTGTCGATGGTGCCGGCAGTCCACACGAGCAGCACCGTCGAGAACGACACGAACGTCTATCTGGGCGTGCCGGTGGGGTTCGTCGTGCGCATGGAGGACGGACAGGCGTTCTATTTCGCCGGGGACACGTCGGTGTTCGGCGACATGGCGCTCATCGCGGAGATGTACGCGCCGCGGATCGCCTTTCTGCCGATCGGCGACCATTTCACCATGGGGCCCGAGGGCGCCGCCATCGCGGCGCGGCTGCTCGGCGTGCGCCAGATCGTGCCGATGCACTACGGCACGTTTCCCGTGCTGACCGGCACGCCGGAACGTCTGAAGGAACTCGTCGGACCGCAGGGGATTGACGTGTTAGTGCTGAAAGCTGGGGAGACGGGGCAATAGAGGTCCGTTCTTGGTTCTTGGTTCTTGGTTGTACGTTCATCGTTCGTCGTTCTCCGTTCGAACGGGAACGAACGACAACCAAGAACCAAGAACAGAGAACCAAGAACGAACGGAGAGCTATCCGTGAAACTCATGGCTGTGATGCCAGAAGTGGATGGCTGAGCTCATCTCCTGACCTTATCCATTCCATCAGAAAGTTATGCACGACACATGGCAGAGCCGTCTCCTATGATCCGAACATGATCAACAGCGAGTCGAATGCCACGCGAACGCTCACGCTGGTGCTGCCCGAGGCGGATTGGAAGGCGCTGCGCGCTGCCGAGCCGGATGCGATCGGATGGCTGCGGGCGCAGATTGAAAACCGTCTGGCCGCGCCGGCGGCCCCGTGGTCGCCATCGAGCCAGCCCTCCGGCACGTCTGCCGAGAACTGGCGCGGTAACGAGGACGAGTACTGATCCATCGGTCAGGAATTCGCCCTCGTTCACGCGGTCTTTCTGAAACCCGTATCCGAAATTCCAGCCGAACCTACGAGATTGGCGGTGGCCGCTCGGGCCGAGGCGCCGGGGCCGGCTGGGCCTCCGCCCGCGGATCGCGCCCGGTGACCCGGCGATACCAGGCCGGGTGATGGGTCCACGCCCACCGCCTGCTCGACGGTGCCGCGCGTCATCGACCTGGAACGTGCCCGGCTGCGCGCCGTGCCTTCGTAGATGTGAACGATGAAGCCGCCGAGCATGACGAGCGCGGCGATGTCGTGCAGCACGTAGCTGATGGCCACGGCGATCCGGCCGAAGATCTCCGGGAAACCACATCGGGATGCCCGAGATCGAGGAAGACGATCGGCGCTGCACGACGATCGCCCAGAAGTACAGCTTCTGCCCGCCGTTGAAGAAGTCCGACGTACTCGGGCTCGAGCTTCTCGGTATTCGTCACGTAGCTCTTCAGCTGCGCATCCAGCGGCGATCGTCGCGGCGTCCAGCGTCATCGGCGCAGCCAGTTCAGGAACTGCAGCGCGAAGACGACGACGAACCCGAGGCTGAACCAGGGATGCAGCAGCCGCGTCATCGCGCCGCCGCCGAAGAGCGGCGTCAGCGCGCGGAAACAGCCACGGCGTGTAGATCGCGAGCCCGGACAGCAGCGCGAGGATGAAGAAGATCGCGACGCCCCAGTGCAGCACCCGCGTATAGACGCGGATGACGCAGCATTCGCCGTCCCGGACGACGGTCGGCCGTACCCGATCGCACGCGCCGCCGGCGCGCCCTCGTCGAACCGTTCGACCGCGCCGTTCATCGCGGCTCCTCCTGGTCCGGCGCTCGGGCTGCGGCTCTTTCGGACCTTCCATCGACGTAGTGGAAGAACGCGACCGGCGCCGCGAGCAGCGCCAGCAGCAGCCCGATCGGTTTGGCGACCCGCTTCCAGACCGTGTAGGTCGGCGGAATCTGCGGATTCGCCGGCAGCCCGCCGTAGAGCTCGGGCTTCGTGATGTCGTGCAGCACGTAGATGACGTGCGTGCCGCCGACCGACGGCGGATCGTAGACGCCGGCGTTGGCAAACCCGAATGCTCGCGCAGCTGCTCGCGCGCGCGTCTCGGCCAGCGCCCGCATGTCGGTCTTGGTCCCGAACTGCAGGCAGCCGGTCGGACACGCCTTGATGCACGCCGGCTCGAGCCCCTGTCCGACGCGGTCCGAGCACAGCGTGCACTTGTAGACCTTCTTCGTCGTCGGGTTGAACTTCGGGATGTCGAACGGGCAGCCCGAGACGCAGTACTGGCAGCCGATGCAGTTCTCCTGCTGGAAGTCGACGATGCCGTTCGTGTACTGGACGATGGCGCCGTCGGCCGGGCAGGCGCGCAGGCAGCCCGGGATCCTCGCAGTGCATGCACTGGTCCTTGCGCATCAGCCACATCAGCGTGCCGTCGTCGCGCTGGTGCTCGTTGAACTTGATCAGGTTCCAGTAGTTCCACGTCGTCGACGGCATCGTCTGGTAGGTGTTGTCGAAGGTCGTCTCGCGGAACGGCAGGTCGTTCCATTCGACGCAGGCCACCTCGCAGGCCTTGCAGCCGATGCAGGTCGTGACGTCGATGTACTTGCAGACCTCCTCCTCGCGCTGCACGCCGCGCGCCGGGAACGCTGCCCGGATGGGCCGAGATGGCCTTGATCTGCAGGGTGCCGGTCGGCATCGTGGCTACCTCAAACCTTTTCCACCTTCACGAGGAAGCCCTTGAACTCCGGCGTGTACGCGTTGGGATCGATCGACCGTCGGCGACAGCAGGTTCACCGAGTCGTCAGCGACGTTCCTGCCCTGCGTCTTCCGCGATGCCGCGATAGCCCCAGTGGATCGGGATGCCGATCTGATAGGTCTTCTTGCCGTCGATCATCATCGGCTTGATGCGGCGCGTGACCATCGCCTTGGCGACGTAGTGGCCGCGCGCGCTCGAGACCTTCACGCTTCTCGCCGCCCGTGATGCCCATCTCGTCGGCCAGCTCCGCCGGAATCTCGACGAACGGCTCGGGCACGAGCTGCACGTTCATCGGATTGTTCTTCGTCCAGTAGTGATAGTGCTCGGTCAGCCGATAGGTCGTGCAGACGATGTTGAAGCCCGTCGCCGGGCGTGCCGTACTTGTCCAGTCGGCGTGCTGAACTTCTTGACGACCGGATTGGTCGACTGCTGCGGATGCAGCGGATTGGCGATCGGGACTTTCGATCGGCTCGTAGTGCTCGGGGAACGGCCCGTCGGCAAACGCCGCGAGCGGCGCGAAGAGGCGGCCGACGCCTTCCGGGTTCATGATGAACGGGCCCATGTGCTCCGACGGCTTGCGAGTCGACCTTGAAGTCGGGCACGTCGTTGCCGACCCAGCGTCCGGCGGCCTCGTTCCACCAGACCTGCCGCCGCTCGGGATCCCACGGCTTGCCCGCCGGATCGCACGAGGCGCGGTTGTAGAGGACGCGGCGGTTGGCCGGCCACGACCACGCCCAGTTCGGATAGATGCCGAGGCCGGACGGATCGTCGGTGCCGCGGCGCGCCATCTGATTGCCGGCTTCGGTCCACGAGCCGCTGTAGATCCAGTTGCCGCACAGCGTGGTGCCGTCGTCGCGCAGCCAGGCGAAGCCGGGCAGCTGCTGGCCGGCCTTGATCGCCTGGCCGGTCGCGGATCGGTGATGTCGGCGAGCGCCTGGCCGTTGATCTCCTTGCGCGACTTCGGACGAGCGACGGATGCTGCGGATCGCGTGTAGGGCCAGCGCAGGTTCAGGATCGGGATCGGGGAACTTGCCGCCCTCCTTCTGGTAGAGCTCGCGGACCTTCAGGAAGATCTGCGCGAGGATGTCCTGATCGAGCCTGCGCGTCGCCGGGCGGCGGCAGCGCGACGTTCTTCCACTGCAGCCAGCGCGCGGAGTTGACGAACGTGCCGTCCTTTTCCGCGAAGCCGGCGCACGGCAGCCGGTAGACGGTCGTGTTGATCTGTCTTCATCTCCTCGGCCGTGGTGCCCGGCGCCTTCCAGAACTCGCTGGTCTCGTCCGGGATAGATTTCGCCGACGACGAGCCAGTCGGCTTTCTTCAGCGCCTCGATGTTCTTCTGCGAGTTCGGACCGATCGCGACGCCGTTCATGCCGAAGGCGAACAGCCCCTTGACGTTGCCGCGGTACATGTCGTCCCAGATCTCGGTCCACGAGTAGTTGCGATCGATCTTCGGCAGGTAGTGGAAGGCCCAGTCGTTGTCCTTGCGTCGCGGCGTCGCCGTACATCGCCTTGAGGAACGACACGGCGAACTTCGGCGTGTTCGACCAGTAGTTGAACGAGTCCCACTCCGGCGGCTTCGACGGCGGTCGGCGTGGTGCGCTTCAGGTAGGTCGCGAGGTCGATGTCGTCCGGGCGTCGGCATCTTCAGATAGCCGGGCAGGATGTCGAAGACGCCGGCCATGTCGGTGGCGCCCTGGATGTTCGAGTGGCCGCGCAGCGCGTTGACGCCGCCGCCGGCGCGGCCGACGTTGCCGAGCAGCAGCTGCAGGATCGCCGCCGTGCGGATGATCTGCGTGCCGAAGGTGTGCTGCGTCCAGCCGACCGCGTAGATGATCGTCGCGACCTTCTTCATGTCGCCGTCCTTGCGGACCGACGTGAACAGGTCGGCGGCTTTCAGGAACTGATCCTTCGGGATGCCGGTGATGCGCTCGACCATCTCGGGCGTGTAGCGCGAGTACTGCTGCTTGAGCAGCTGGAAGACGGAGCGCGGATGCTGGAGCGATGGATCGTAGGCGACGTCGGGCGGCAGCGACGGCGGCGCGCCGTGCCGCCGCGCGGCCTCCGTGGACCGCCGCCTTGGCCCCGACGGCCGTGCGCCGCGTGCCAGTCCGGTCACGGCTGCCGACTGCCGACGGCGGCGCTCCGCTCGGATGCGGCACGTCGAGCGCCGATGGCCGCCGCACTGGCCGTTCCGCGGTCGCCGCGACCTGCCGTCGCAGCGCCGCCGGCCTCGTAGTTCCAGGTGGACTTGTCGTAGATCTGCGTCGCCGCATCGAAGCCGGAGAACAGACCGTCCTCCGGCAGCTTGAAGCCGTCCTTGACGATGAACGCGGCGTTCGTGTAGTTGACGAGGTAGTCGCGCGCGATGCGGTCGTTCTGCGATCGCGTAGTTGATCAGGCCGCCGAGGAACGCGATGTCGGCGCCGGCGCGGATCTGCAGGAACAGATCGGCGGTGGCCGCCGTGCGCGTGAAGCGCGGATCGACGACGATCATCTTGGCGTTGCGCTGCAGCTTGGCCTCGATCGGCCACTTGAAGCCGCACGGGTGGTTCTCGGCCGGATTGCCACCCATGATCAACATCATGTCGGTGTTCTTGATGTCGATCCAGCCGTTGGTCATCGCGCCGCGTCCGAATGTGGGCCCCAAACTGGAGACCGTGGGGCCGTGTCAAACCCGGGCCTGGTTTTCCAGGTAGCAGACCCCCAGGCTGCGCATCGTCTTGACGACGAGGTAGTTGAATTCGTTGGTGTCGGTGCAGCCGCCGGTCCAGGCGATGCCTTCGCAGCGGTTGACGGTGCGGCCGCTGCGGCGTCCTGCTCGACGAACGTCTCGTCGCGGGTCTTCTTGACCCGGCGCGCCGATCTCGTCGATCGCCTGGTCCCACGCGATGTCTTCCCAGTGGTCGGAGCCGGGGCGGCGGACCTGCGGCTTGAGCAGCCGGCGATCGTTGACGATGTCCTGCTGGAGCGACGCGCCCTTCGGACAGAGCGTGCCGCGGTTGATCGGATGATCGGGATCGCCTTCGACGTGGACGACCTGCGGGATGACGTTCTTGGCGCTTGTCGCCGAGCGTGTGGATGATGACGCCGCAGCTCACCGAGCAGTACGGGCAGGTGCTGCGCGTCTCGCTCGTGCGGGCGATCTTGAGGGTCTTCGCCTGCGCGTAGACCGGCGCGACGTCGAAGCCGAACGCGGTGAGCGCGGTTCCGCCAGCGAGAGAGGTCTGCAGGAAGGTCCGCCGGGAGATCGCCATGGACACCTCCGAAAGAAGCGTACGACTGCCCGATCAATACACCCCGGAGGTCCGCGGTCGCAACAGCAAAGTGCCGCGCGCGTCCGGACACGTGCTGCCGTTGTCCCAGACCCGCGTCCCTCGAAGATACGTCCGCCGGACGACTCCTCGAAGGCGGCGTCCCTGGTACGGCGTCGATGCGAGCCGACGGTCGAGCCGTTCCGCTTCCACGGTCAGCTCCGCGTCCGGGTCGAACACCACAAGGTCGGCGTCGTATCCCACGTCGATGGACCCTTTCCGCGTCAACCGTGCGAGCTCTGCAGGCGCCCGGCACATCCAGTGCCCGACCTGCTCGAGGGTGCAGCCGCGCGCGCTCGCCACGGTCCACACGATCGACAGCCCGAGCTGGAGCGAAGCGATCCCGCTTCGGGCCTCCAGGAAGTTGCCAGACCGCGCCGCGGCCGGCGCCGGCCGGTGATCGGACACCACCGATTGAATCAGGCCGCCGGCGCCGGCAAGGGCGGCCCACAAGAGCTCCCGGTTCGCTCGCTCCCTGATCGGGGGCGCGCATTTGTATTCGACGGCGCCGTCCGGGATCTCTTCGGCCGCGAAAAACAGATAGTGCGGGCACGTTTCGACGCTGATCGGCAAACGCGCCGAGCGTGCCCGGTAGATCGGCGTCAGCGCATCAGACGACGACAGGTGAGAGATGTGAGTGGGCAGCCGGGATTCCTGGCAGAGCCGGATCAGGAGCGCGATGGCGTCGTTCTCGGCGGTCTTCGGGCGGCTCTCGAGGTAGCTTGCATACCGCCTCGACGCCCGTGCCATGCCCGGGATGCGATCCGTCCATGACGTGCGCGCCGGCAGTCCGATCGGGCCCGGAAGTTCCGCGTGCGCCAGAAGCGGCGCGCCGATCGCCGTCAGCGCCGGCAGCGCACGCCGCAAGTCGATTTCGGACACGGCGCGTGCGCCCTCGATCGCGGACGACTCGAGAGCGCAGGCAAACCCCAGAACGCCCGCCTCGAACAACGCCGCGAGGCCGTTCTCGTTCCCCGGTACCACGCCCCCCCAGAAACCGACGTCCACGAAACAATGGCCTTCGGCAGCCCGGCACGTCGTTTCCAGCGCGGCCGCAGTCGTCGTGAGGGGTGTGAACTGGAACGGCATGGCGACGATCGTCGTGACGCCGCCGGCCGCGGCCGCGCGCGTCGCGGTTTCGAAGTCGTCCGGTGAGGTTCTGCCCGGCTCGCCCACGTGCACGCTCGAGTCAACCAGGCCGGGCATCACAACATGCTCGTCCGCATCGTCTACCGGACAGCCCGGCGGCACGTCGTCGATGTCGAGGATGCCGATGATCCGGCCGTTCCGGACATGGACGGCGCCGGCACGGATTCCCCGAGCGGTCAGAACACGGCGACTGCGCACGACCAGATCGGGGAGGTACACGTCAGAGTCCGACGAGATTCAACTCGATTTTCTCGTAGCCGCGATCGTGCGCCCAGAGATCCAGCGCCGCGCCGGCTACCTCGTCCACGATTGGCACGGCAATCCCCAGTCGCGTGAGATCGACCGTCTTGAGGTAGTGTCTGCACGTCTCACAGGCATCGACGCGAAGATGATCGAACGGCTGCCCATGGAAATAGCCGAGACGACGTTCGTCTTCCTCGCCGCAGTGCGCGCAGAGGACGCGGCGGAGCGGCCACTCGGTGAAACAGGTCGCACAGACGAGCCGCCGGCCGCCGCCGTCGGCGTCGCCTGTGTTCTGCAGGACCGACAGTTGAGGCGCTCCACCACAGAACGGGCAGGCGAATTTGCGCTGCGGGAGATCGCGATCGACCGGGCGGACGCCAATCTCCGCGAGCCGTTGTGCGTAGGGTTGCAGGGCGACTTTCGGGAAGAACTGCTCGCCCGCCAGGGCGTGCCACCCGATGAGCAGCATTGAATCGATGGCGTCGCCGGCGCCGTCGAGGAGAAGCCGGGCTTCTGCCGAGAGCGGCGGTGGTCCGATCGCCGCGACCGCCTCCAGCATCGGCGCGACAGCAGCTCCGGACCGCCGGAAGGTCGCGATCGAGCGAACCCGTGAGACGATCGGCGCGCCGGCGCAGCGTCTCGTAACAGTCGCGCTGAAGCCGCAGGAGCCGCCCGTAGACCAGCAACAACGGCCGGGCCGTTTCGTCCCGCTCGGCGAGCTGGGCCGCTCGATCGATGCGGCGCTCCCACACGTCACGCATGGGGGGATCATAGCCGTCCTTCGAGCAGGAACACGATCCGGCCGCTCGTCGCGATGCCCAGTCTCCACGGCCGCCGAGCACATCCGCCGGCGTCTCGCGTTCCGGCCGGCGATAGTAGTACGCTTGAGCGGATGGATACCGCTGAAAAGCTGGAGCCCGTCGTCTCGCTTGAAACCTCACCCGAGCAGTATCACCACTGGAAGCTGGCGTTCGACGGTCCCGTCGCCACGCTGTCGATGGACGTCCAGGAAGACGCCGGGCTGTCGCCGGACTATCGCCTCAAGCTCAACTCGTACGATCTGGGCGTCGACATCGAGCTCGCCGACGCGATCCAGCGTCTGCGCTTCGAGCACCCCGAAGTGCGGACCGTCGTCATCACGAGCCTCAAGGAGCGGATCTTCTGCGCCGGGGCGAACATCTTCATGCTCCGCGGCTCCACGCACGCGTGGAAGGTCAACTTCTGCAAGTTCACCAACGAAACGCGGCTGGCGATGGAGGACGCGAGCGCCCACTCCGGCATCAAGTTCCTCGCGGCGCTGAACGGAATCTGCGCGGGCGGCGGCTACGAGCTCGCGCTCGCCTGCGACGAGATCATGCTCGTCGACGACGGGAACTCCGCCGTCAGCCTGCCGGAGACGCCGCTCCTCGGCGTGCTGCCGGGCACCGGCGGGCTGACGCGCGTGGTCGACAAGCGCAAGGTCCGCCGCGATCTCGCCGATTTCTTCGGCACGGTCGCGGAAGGCATCAAGGGGAAGCGCGCGGTCGAGTGGCGGCTGGTGGACGCGGTATACCCGACCAGCCAGTTCAAGGACCGCGTGGCGCGGCGCGCACGGGAACTGGCCGCGTCGTCCGATCGGCCGGCGGAGGGCCCCGGCGTATCGCTGGGCCCGCTGAACGCCGCCGTTACCGATGACGCGGTCCGCTACTCGAGCGTCACGCTCGAGCTCGATCGACAGGCGCGGACCGCCACGCTGACGGTCCGCGGGCCCGAGGGCGACGAGCCGTCAACGCCCGACGCCATCCTCCGTGCCGGCGATCGTTTCTGGGCGCTGCGCGCGTTCCGGGAGCTCGACGACGCGCTGCTCCGGCTGCGCCTGAACGAGCCGCTCATCGGGACGGTCATGGTCAAGACGGTGGGAGACTCCGAACGGGTCCTGGCCGTCGATCGGACGCTCCTCGCGCACCCGGATCACTGGCTCGTTCGCGAGATCGTCCATTTCATCAAGCGCACCCTCAAGCGGATGGACCTGACGTCCCGCAGCTTCTTCGCGCTCATCGAGCCGGGCAGCTGCTTTGCCGGGACGCTCTTCGAGCTGGCGCTCGTCTCCGACCGGTCCTACATGCTCGACGATCCCGATCGGCCGGCGACGATCGCGCTGTCGGCGATGAATGGCGGTCCCTTGAAGATGAGCAACGGCCTGACGCGGTTGGAAACGCGTTTCCTCGGGGAGCCCGGCGCGTGTCGGGGAGCTGCTGGCCGACGCCGGCGCGCTCGATGCGCGGGAAGCCTCCGACGCCGGTCTCGTGACCTTCGCGCCCGACGAGCTCGACTGGGACGACGAGGTGCGGCTGGCGGTCGAGAGCCGCGCCGCGTTCTCGCCCGACGCGCTGACCGGGATGGAGGCCAACCTGCGATTCGCCGGGCCGGAAACGATGGAGACGAAGATCTTCGGCCGGCTCACTGCCTGGCAGAACTGGATCTTCCAGAGGCCGAACGCCGTCGGCGAAAAGGGCGCGTTGACCGCCTACGGAACTCAGTCGAGACCGGAGTTCGATTTCAGAAGGACGTAGTAGCCAGCGGCCAGTTACCAGTAACCAGACCGGACTGCGAGACCCGAAGCTGACAAGCTGGGAACTGGGAACTGGAAACCGGTAAGCTGGCAGACTGGCAACTGACATCGAGGCGCTCCGATGATCTCAGCCGAGAAGATTCCCAACAACGTCGGCCTGTCGGGCAACAAGCGGCTGCAGCGCGCGCTCGAGCACTGGCAGCCGCAGTACATCCAGTGGTGGAAGGACATGGGACCGCAGGGCTTCCAGGACTATCACCAGGTGTACGTGCGGACGGCGGTCAGCGTCGATCCGTCCGGCTGGGCGCACTTCGAATACGTCAAGCTCCCGGAATACCGGTGGGGCATCTTCCTGGCCGATCCGATCCACGATCGCCGCATCGGCTTCGGCGACTTTCTCGGGCAGCCGGTGTGGCAGGAAGTGCCCGGCGAATTCCGGAACCAGCTGCGGCGGCTGATCGTGACGCAGGGGGACACGGAGCCCGCCAGCGTGGAGCAGCAACGGTGGCTCGGGCAGCGGTGCCCCAGCATGTACGACCTGCGGAACCTCTTTCAGGTCAACGTCGAAGAGGGGCGGCACCTCTGGGCGATGGTCTACCTGCTCCACTCGTACTTCGGCCGCGACGGCCGCGATGAAGCCGAGGAGCTCCTCGCGCGCCAGAGCGGCAACCGCGACAAGCCGCGGATCCTCGACGCCTTCAACGAGCCGATCGAGAACTGGCTCGACTTCTTCATGTTCACGATGTTCACGGACCGCGACGGCAAGTCGCAGCTCCTGTCGCTGTCGGAGAGCTCCCTCGATCCGTTGTCGCGGACCACGCGCTTCATGCTGACCGAGGAAGCGCATCACATGTTCGTCGGCGAAACGGGCATCGCGCGCATCATCGAGCGGACCTGCCAGCTGCTCGGCCGCGCCGGATACTCGGAGGACGTGCGGAAGCTCGGCGGCATCGACCTGCCGACGATTCAGAAGTTCATCAATCTCTGGTTCAGCCTGAGCCTCGACCTGCACGGGAACGAGATCTCGACCAACGCGGCGACCTACTTCGGCAACGGCCTCAAGGGGCGGGCGCAGGAAGAGAAGTGGACGGATCACCACGTCACCGAGGCGTTCTACGAGCTCGACGTGCCGGCCGCCGGCGGCCTCGAGCGCAAGGCCATCCCGATGCGGACCGCGATGAACGAAGTGCTCCGCGACTGGTATGTGGGAGACTGCGAGGCGGGCGTGCAGCGCTGGAACAAGATCTTCGAGCGCCATGGCATGTCGGACCGCATGCGCCTGCCGGATCGCAAGTTCAACCGCGGCATCGGCATGTTCTCGTCGCTGCACTTCGATCCGGCCGGGGCGCCGCTCTCGACGGCCGAATGGGAGCGCCGCCGGCACGAATGGCTGCCGGCTCCGTCCGACAGGGAGTACCTCCTCAGCATCATGGCGGCGCCGGTCTACGAGCCCGGAAAGTTCGCCAACTACATCGCGCCGCCGATCCGCGGCGTCAACCGGCAGCCGATTGACTTCGAGTACGTGCGGACGGAGGCCTGATTCGATAGGGATCACCACAGAGGACACGGAGTTAACGGAGTCTGAGAGTTAACGGCAGACGTCTGCTTGTTTCGGTTCGTCCACGCGGTCAGACAAGACAGGCCACAACATGAAATCTCCGTGATCTCCGTTACCTCTGTGGTGAAAACCCTATGCTAACTCAATCGCTCCTCCGTTCACTCAACTCATGCAGAACAAGCTCCTCATCAACAACGAATGGCGCGCGGCGGCGTCGGGCCGGACGATGGACGTGGTCAACCCCGCGACGGAGGAGGTGATTGCGTCCGTGGCGTCGGCGGGGAAGGACGATCTCGATGCCGCGGTCGCGGCCGCGCGCGCGGCGCTCGCCGGACCGTGGGGGACGATGAGCGCCCGTGAGCGGGGGCGGCTGGTGCGGAAGCTCGGCGATCGGCTGCTCGAGCGCGCCGACGAAGTCGCCCGCCTCGAGACCCTGCACAACGGCAAGCCGATCAGCGAGTCGCGCCACGTCGAGATCCCGGCCGCGGCGGAGTGTCTCGAGTACTACGGCGGCTGGTCCGACAAGGTCATGGGGGAGACGATCCCCGTCAAAGGCAACTACCTCACCTACACGCTTCGCGAGCCGATCGGCGTCGTCGCCGCCATCGTGCCGTGGAATTTCCCGCTGCTGCTGGCGGTCTGGAAGGTGGCGCCGGCGCTGGCCTGCGGCAACACCGTCGTCCTGAAACCGGCGAGCCAGACACCGCTGACCGCGCTGGCGCTCGGCGAGATCGCGGTCGAGGCGGGATTGCCTCCCGGCGTGCTCAACGTCCTGACGGGTCCTGGTTCGACGCTCGGTCAGGCGATCGTCGAGCACCCCGGCATCGACAAGATTGCCTTCACGGGCGACACCAGCACCGGGAAGGGCATCATGCGCGGCGCCGCCGAGACGCTGAAGAAGATCACGCTCGAGCTCGGCGGCAAGTCGCCGAACATCGTCTTTCCGGACGCCGACATCGAGGCCGCCATCCGCGGCGCGACGATCGGCATCTTCTACGGAAAGGGAGAAGTGTGCGCCGCCGGCTCGCGGCTGCTGGTCGACCGATCGATCAAGGCGGAGTTCATCGACAAGCTCGTCGCCCGCGTGA
Source organism: uncultured Acidobacteriota bacterium (assembly GCA_963820645.1). GTDB lineage: Bacteria > Acidobacteriota > Vicinamibacteria > Vicinamibacterales > 2-12-FULL-66-21 > JALZOC01. The sequence goes on from CAWGAS010000003.1 coordinate 111,817, forward strand.
AGAAGATGGTGCCGGGCGACCCGATGGATCCCAAGACGCGCTTCGGGGCGCTGTCGTCGAAGAAGCAGCTCGAGACGGTCCTGCGCTATGTCGAATCCGGCAAGAAGGAAGGCGCGACGCTCGTGGCCGGAGGGGAGCGCGCGGACATCGGCACGGGGAAGGGCTACTTCGTCCAGCCGACGGTGTTCGCCGACGTGCAGCCCGCCATGACGATCTCGCGCGAGGAGATCTTCGGCCCGGTGCTCGCCGCCATCGAGTTCGCCGACATCGACGAGGCCATCGCGCGCGCGAACGACACGCCCTACGGTCTCGCGGCCGGCATCTGGACGCGCGACATCAAGAAGGCCCACTACGTCGCCCGCAAGCTGCAGGCCGGCACCGTCTGGATCAACACCTACAACGTCTACGACACCGCCGCGCCGTTCGGCGGCTACAAGCAGAGCGGCTTCGGCCGCGAGATGAGCGCGCACGCCCTCGAGCATTACACGCAGATCAAGAGTGTCTGGGTTGATCTGAATCTGTAAAGGGTTCCACGGGGTTCCACAAGGTTCCGCGGGGTTCCGCAGGGTTCTGTTCTACCGGGTTCCGCGGGGTTCTGCTCCCCGAACCTCGCCTGTGAACCCGTGAACCCCGCGAACCCCGTGAACCCCGCGAACCTTGCGGAACAGAACCTTGCGGAACCCCGTGGAACCCCGTGGAACCCGGTGGAACCTTTGATAACGCCAGGAGCCCAAATCCCCAATCCCTGATCCCGAATCGCCAATCCCGATCGCCAATCTCGAACCCGCCGCGCTTGTCGCTCTCGCCGCGATCGCGACAATTGTGTCCGTCGCCGTCGCGAGAGCATCGACCGCAGCCCAGGACTCGGGGGCGGCGATCGTCATGGCGCCGGCCCCGTCCAGCTCCAAAGCTTCACGACTGTCGGTTGCTCCGGCGAAAACGACAAGGCTCGTCGCTCGACTCCCAGTCGCGCCGCCCTCGCCCTGACGTGCGCCTCGCGTGCGAAGTTGCTGCATCGAAGCCACATATTGCGGCGGCGTGCGCCGGAGTCCGATCGGCATATCGCTTGCTCACAGCCGGCATACGCGCGAATCGCAGCGGCCTGCGCTGCGAACGCCCGGTGCCAATCCAATGTCCACACCATGAACGTCCGGCTGCCAGCCATCACGGCGACGCATTGTCCATTGATGTCACCAGCTTCAACCCAAGTTCCCCGGCGCGCGTTCTGCCCGCGTCGGAACGGAAGTGTTCGCGCATCGCACAGAGGTCTGTGCCTGACGCTCTCAGCTCTCGCGGTCGTCGCCTCCGCGCTCCCGGCCCGGGCTCAGGCGCCACCTCAGCAGCCGATCCCACGCGCCGCGACGGTGCCTGCACCGGCGACGCAGCGGCTGCCGGATTGGCTGCGCGTCGGCGTCGAGCACCGCGGCCGGCTCGAGGGGCCAACCAATGCCGGATTCAACGACACTCGCGACGATGCGTACTGGCTGAATCGATTCCGCTTCGACATCGGGATCAAACCCTCACGGTTGCTGTCGTTTCGCGTGCAGGCCCAGGACGCGCAGGTGTTCGGCAGGAACAGCAAGCCGGACGCGCCGCCGTTCGAAGACACGTTCGATCTGCGGATGGCCTACGCGGACATCGGACAGACCGGGAAGAGTCCGGTACTCGTTCGCGTCGGCCGGCAGGAGCTCGCCTTCGGCGAGCAGCGGCTGGTCGGTCACGCGAACTGGGTCAACACCGCGCGAACGTTCGACGCCGCTCGAGTGACCGTCGCGCGCAAGACGTTCAAGATCGACGGGTTTGCCAGCTCGGTGGTGACGATGCGCGACGGCGACTTCAATCGCAGCCGCCAGGGCGAGTCGTTTTACGGCGCGTATAGCTCCTTCACCGCGATCGTGCCGACCACGACGCTCGAGCCGTACGTGCTCGCCAGGAACGTGCGGACCGCGACGGCGGAGTCAGGCATGCTCGGCCGTCTCGAGTCGGTGACCGTCGGGGCACGGTGGCTCGGCACGCTGCCGGCCGGCTTCGACTACAACACGGAAATGGCGCTCCAGCGCGGGTCGCTGGCCTCCGACGACATCAGCGCATGGGCGGGCCATTGGCTCGTCGGACGAACGACCGGGACCAGAGCCACCTCGCGCCTGTCGGGCGAATACAACTACGCATCCGGCGACAGCGATCCGAAGGACGGCAGACGGAACACGTTCGATCAGCTGTATCCGACGGCGCACGACAAGTACGGCCTGGCCGATCAGGTCGGCTGGCGGAACATCCATCATCTCCGGACCGCTCTCGACGCCAAACCGAACCCGAAGTGGACGATCAGCGGCAGCTACCATTCGTGGTGGCTCGCCAGCACGACGGATGGACTCTACGCGGCGAGCGGAGGCGTGCTCGTCCGCCCGGTGGCCGGGTTCACCGATAGCCACGTCGGTCAGGAGCTCGACGTGCAGGCGACGTACCCGCTGTCGCCGCGAGTGCAGGTGTCCGGAGGGTACGCCTACATCATCCCCGGCGCGTTTCTGAAGGCCGCGACGCCGGGGAAGGGCTACAGCTTTCCCTATGTGATGGTGACGTCCACGATCCTGAGAGGAGACCGATGAACCCGACCTCGCGACGGGAGTTTCTGAAACGTTCGGCGCTGGCCAGTCTCACGCGCCGGCCTTCCGTCAGGCTGGGCGGGCACCGCCTACGCCGATGACTCTCCCGAAACGGCGAACGTCCGGTTCGGGATGATCGCGCTCACCGACTGCGCGCCGATCGTGATGGCTCACGAGCTTGGATACTTCAAGAAGTTCGGCATCAGCTCGGTGGTGTCGAAGGAAGCGTCGTGGGCCGTCATCCGCGACAAGATGAACATCGGCGAGAACCAGGCGACGCACATGCTGCTCGGCATGCCGCTGGCTTCGACGATGGGCCTGGCGGGATCGCCGGTCAAGCCGATGGTCATTCCCTGGCTGCTCAACCGGAACGGTCAGGCGATCACCCTCAACAACAAGCTCAAGCAGGCCGGTGTCAGGACCGCCACGGCGCTGAAGCCCCATGTGGACAAGGCCAAGGCGACCGGCGATCCGATGTCGTTCGCGATGACGTTCCCGCCCGGGACGCACGCGATGTGGATGCGCTACTGGCTGGCGTCGGGCGGGATCCATCCCGACAAGGACGTGAATCTCATCACGATCCCGCCGCCTCAGATGGTCGCCAACATGAAGGTCGACAAGATGGACGGCTTCTGCGTCGGCGAACCGTGGAACAAGCGCGCGATTGCCGACGGCATCGGCTTCACCGCGATCACCACGCAGCAGATCTGGAAGGACCATCCGGAAAAGGTCTGCGCCTTCACCGAGGAGTTCGCCGGCCGCAACCCGAAAACCGTCAAGGCCATCCTGAAGGCGCTGCACCTGGCGAGCGAGTATCTCGACAAGATGGAGAACCGTCCGATCGCCGCGGAAGTCATCTCGCGGCCGACCTACATCAACTGTCCGCCGGCGATCATCCTCGAGCGCCTGCAAGGCAAGTACGACTACGGCGACGGCCGCGATCGAACAGGATCCGAACTACATGATTTACTCGCAACGGCAGTGCAACTACCCGCACCCGGCGTTCGGCGTCTGGTGGCTGACGCAGTTCAGGCGCTGGGGCATGGTCAAGGGGACGCCGGACTACCAGGGCGTCGCCAGGCGGGTGCTGCGGCCGGACATGTATCTCGAAGCGATGAAGGAGATCGGCGTGACGCCGAAGATCGCGCCGGTGCAGAAGTTTGCCCTCATCGACGGCCCGACCTTCGACATCGCGGATCCGGAGAAGTACGCGCGCAGCTTTCCAGTCAACAGTCTGGCGGATTGATCCCGGCAGCGTCCGCGCTCGAGCGGACTCGTGGAGTATGGATGATCTCAACTCGTATCGCGCGCGCGTTGTTGCCGCTCGTGGGGATCGCGGTGGCCGGCCTGGCGTGGTGGGCGGCCAGCCTGGCGGTCGCCGATCTGCCTTCTCCCGTCGAGACGTGGCAGGAGAGCAAGCTCTACGTCCTCGAGCCCTTCACCAAGCGCGGCGAGATGGATCAGGGGATCGGGCTGCTGGCGTACTACAGCCTCGTCCGAGTCGCCCAGGGATTCCTGCTCGGCATCGCCATCGGCACGCCGCTCGGCCTGCTGCTCGGCCTGTCGCGGCAGCTGCACCGCATGTTCGATCCCGTGATGCAGGTGCTGCGGCCGATCTCGCCGCTCGCGTGGCTGCCGCTCGGGCTGATCCTCTTTCAGAAATCGGAGCCGGCGGCCCTCTTCGCGATCGCGGTCTGCTCGATGTGGCCGACGGTCATCAACACGATGGTCGGCGTCCAGGGCCATCCCCGAGGACTACTGGAACGTCGCCCGCGTGCTCAAGCTGTCGCGCGTCACGACCTTCACCAAGATCGTGATTCCCGCGACGCTGCCGTACATGTTCACCGGCTTCCGGCTCAGCCTCGGCATCGCGTGGCTGGTCATCGTCGCGAGTGAGATGCTGACCGGCACGCCGGGCGTCGGCGGATTTCTGTGGCAGGGTACCAACAGCCTGATCTATGCGCACATCCTGCTGGCGATCCTCACGATCGGGGTCGTCGGCTTCGCGCTCGACAAGCTGATGGCGGCGGCGGAAAGCCGCCTGCGCGCTGAGTCGTGCAGCCGGCCCTGACAGAGGCGACAGCCGTCAGGCGAGATGCGCCGGACGCGGCAGGGTAATGAATCAAGGAGGACGGTGGCATTCATCGAACTGCACGGGATCTCGAAGACATTTCACCCGGCGTCGGGTCCGTCGCGGCACGTGCTCGACAACGTCAACTTGTCGGTCGATGCGGGCGAGTTCGTGTCGATCGTGGGTTTTACGGGCAGCGGCAAGTCGACGCTGCTGAAGATCGCCTCGGGGCTGCTGCTCCCGGATCGCGGTGAGGTGCGCGTGGGCGGCGAGCGGCTGCAGGGCGTGCGCCCGGAAGCGGCGATCATCTTTCAGAACTACTCGCTGTTGCCCTGGTTTTCGGCGCTCGAGAACGTGCGCCTGGCCGTCGCCGCGACGTTCACCTCCTGGCCGCGCGATCGCCAGCTCGCGCAGGCGCGGCGCTACCTCGAGCTGGTCGGGCTCGGCAACGCGCTCAACCGCCGGCCCAGTCAGTTGTCGGGCGGCATGCGACAGCGCGTCGCCATCGCGCGCGCGTTTGCCGCCGAGCCTGCCGTGCTGTTCATGGACGAGCCGTTTGGCGCGCTCGACGCGCTGACGCGAGCCAGCCTTCAGCAGGAGCTGCGCACAGTTGTGCTCGGTTCTCGAACGGCCCGTGACCGCGATCATGATCACGAACAACGTGGATGAGGCGCTGCTGCTGTCGGACCGCATCGTTCCGATGACGCGCGCGCCGCGGGCGACGCTCGGGGCTCCGATCGACATCACGTTGCCCAGGCCGCGGGACGCGGCGCACATCCTTCACGACGACGGCGCGATGCATTTGCGCGCGAGCGTCATCGCGTGCCTGACCGGGGGAATCGGCGCTGCGCCCAGGTCGCCGGCGTCACCGCCGGACGCGCCGGTCTGGATACCCGCGGTTGAAGTGGGAAGCGAGTCATGAGAGCGCCGCTCGAGCTGACCGGCCTGACGAAGGCATTCGAGACGCCGTCAGGGCCGTTTGTGGCCGTGAGGAACGTCAATCTCCGCATCGAGCCGGGGGAGTTCGTCTGCATCCTGGGCCACTCTGGATGCGGCAAGTCCACCGTTCTTTCGATCATGGCCGGACTGCAGCGCGCGACGGAAGGGGGCGTCGTCGTCGACGGGCGTGAAGTGGATGAGCCCGGTCTCGAACGCGCGGTCGTGTTTCAGGCGCCGTGCCTGCTGCCCTGGATGTCGGCGCAGGACAACGTCAGGCTCGCGGTGCGGCGGGCCCGTCCGAGGCTCCGGCGCCCACAGCAGGACGCGGAGGCCGCCGCGTACCTCGAACTGGCCGGTGTGGCGGACGCGGCGCGGCAGCTGCCAGGCGAGCTGTCGCTCGGGACGCAGCAGTGCGTGTCGCTGGCGCGCGCGCTCGCGCTCGAGCCGCGGTTCCTTCTGCTCGATGAGCCGTTCTCGAACCTGGACTCGCTGACGCGGTTCGAGCTGCAGGACACGCTGCTGCGGGTGGTCCAGGCGAGCGCCCACAGCACGCGGGCCGGCGACTCCGTCCCGGAGCGCCACCGCCGCATCGTCGTGATGGTGACGCACGACATCGATGAAGCGCTGTACCTCTGCGATCGTCTCGTCCTGATGACGGACGGCCCCGAGGCGCGGGTCGGAGAGACGATTCGCGTGCCATTCGAGCGGCCGCGCGTGCGGCTCGGCGGTGCTGGGCCATCCCGAGTATTACACTTACCGTCGACATGTCATCGATTTCCTCGAGAACCACGCACGCCAGTCACGGATCGCGGTGGCTTGATCAGGGTTCCACGGGGTTCTACCGGGTTCCGCGGACTGACAGGGTTCCACAAGGTTCCACTGGGTTCCGCGGGGTTCCACAGGGTTCTGTTCCACCGGGTTCGCGGGGTTCTGGGTTCTTCCGGTTCTGGGTTCGACAGGGTTCCGCTCCTCCTCCGGGGCAGAACCGAACCGCGTGGAACCTAGAACCCGCGAACCCGGCGAACCCCGTGGAACTGAACCCTGTGGAACAGAACCTTGCGGAACCCGGTGGAACCAAGTAGAACCGTGTGGAACCCTTGGTAACCGATCCCCTGTCCGCCTGGCGCCAGGAATTTCCCATCGTCGACACGTGCACGTACCTGGTGAGCCATTCGCTCGGCGCGATGCCGCGGCGGGCGGCGGGCTATCTGCAGCAGTTCGCCGACGAGTGGTCGTCGCGGGGCGTGCGCGCGTGGCACGAGGGGTGGTGGGAGATCGGGCGGACGACGGGCGATCTGCTGGCGCCGATCCTGGGCGTGGCGAAGGGGTCGATCTCCATGCACCAGAACGTCACCGTCGCGCAGGCGATCGTCGCGTCGTGCCACCGCTACGACGGGCCGCGCCGCCGGATCGTCATGGCGGATCTCGAGTTCCCCTCGAACATGTACCTGTTCGAAGGCTTCCGCCGCTACGGCGCCGAGATCGTCTACGTCGAATCGGACGACGCGCTGCGCACGAACCTGGATCGGCTGCTGGATGCGATCGACGAGCGGACGGCGCTCGTGCCGATCTCGCAGGTGTTCTTCAAGAGCTCGTACGTCGAGAAGATCGACGCGATCGTCGAGAAGGCGCATCGCGTCGGCGCACGAGTGGTCCTGGACGTCTACCAGGGCGCCGGCACGGTCCCGATGAACCTCGACGCGCTCGGCGTCGACTTCGCGGTCGGCGGCTCGGTGAAGTGGCTGTGCGGCGGACCGGGCGCCGGCTACCTGTATGTCCGGCCGGATCTCGCTCCGGACGCTCGAGCCGGGCATCGTCGGCTGGGCCGCGCATGCGCGCCCGTTCGAGTTCGCGACCGGCGCGATCGACTACGCCGGCGCGCCCGAGCGCTTCCAGAGCGGCACGCCGAACGTGCCGGCGCTCTATTCGTGCCGGGCGGGCTACGAAATCGTCGCGGGAGATCGGCGTCGACGCGATTCGCGCGAAGTCGCTGCGGCTGACCCGGCGGCTCATCGATCTGGCGCGCGAGGCCGGTTTCCGGATCAATACCCCGGAGGCCGACTCGGAGCGCGGCGGCGCCGTCATCATCGACGTGCCCGGCGGCGAGGCCGTAACGGCTGAGCTGATACGCCGCGGCGTCATCGTCGATCATCGGCCCGGCGCCGGCATCCGGATGGCGCCGCATTTCTACAACACGCTGGACGAGATCGAGCACGCGATGGAAGAGTGCTCGAATCCCTAATCCCTAATCCCTAGAATCCTCCAATCCGCTGAGTCCCTGAATCCTCGGAATCCCTGAATCCCAGAATCCTCGTTCATGACGTGCCCGAAGTCCCAGCATCCGCGGCACGCCTGCTAATCAGCTAGACCCGAGTCCCGAATCCCGGCGTGAGCGGACGTGAATCCCCGTCTAGAGCGCCTCGCATTGACGCGATATGTGGACGCACGGCCTGCAGCTCGGCAAGGACGGCGGCGGGCCGGAGGCGCTGTACGGTTGCCAACCGGCCTGCGTTGAAGAGAGTAGACGATGCCTGAGTACCGGAATATCCGGGTGGACGTCTCGGAATCGATCGCGACGCTGACGATCGATCGGCCGGCGGTCAAGAACGCGCTGAACCTCGAGACGGTGGAGGAGTGCCGCAAGGCGCTCGAGGCGCTGGCGGCCGATGCGAACGTCGGTGCGCTGATTATCACCGGCGCGGGGGAGTCGGCGTTCGTGTCGGGCGCGGACATCAACGACATCCGCGCGCGCGGACGCGACGGAGGGTCTCGCGGCGATCAACTCGTCGCTGTTCGCGGAGATCGAGCGGTTTCCGCGCCCGACGATCGCCGCGATCAACGGCTACGCGCTCGGCGGCGGCTGCGAGCTGGCGCTGGCGTGCGACATCCGCGTCGCGGCCGACACCGCGAAGTTCGGGCAGCCGGAGCTGGGGCTGGGGATCATTCCCGGCGCCGGCGGCACGCAGCGGCTTCCGCGGATCGTCGGGCTCGGCTGGGCGAAGCACCTGATTCTGAGCGGCGACATCATCGACGCGAAGCAGGCGCTCGCGATCGGCCTCGTCACCGCGATCATGCCGGCGTCGCAGCTGCAGGTCCGGGCGCGGGAGCTGGCCAAACGAATGCTCCGGCAGGGACCGCTCGCGGCGCGGCTCGCGAAGCTCGCGCTCAACGCGTCGGCGCGCGTCGATCTCGATTCGGGGCTGCTCATCGAGACGCTGGCGCAGGCGATTTGCTACGGATCGGACGACAAGCAGGAGGGGACGACCGCGTTTCTCGAGAAGCGGAAGCCCAGATTCACGGGCGGGTGAGCGGCAGCGGCCGACTTTCACTGCGGCCGGAGGACACAGGTTCGCATGCGGAGGCCGGAAGCCAGCTAGCCTTCGCTCATGGGGGACGTGAGGTTCCGCCCCAGGCTGAGATCCGGTGGGCTCGTCGCGATCGGGAGGACTCTGGCTTGCCGACGGTCGGCGGAGATCCGGGTTTCAGGCGGGCCGTCGTCGGCGGCAGTTGGCCAGCCGGGCGTTTGGCTGCATAATGCACTCACTTCACCAGCCCATACGCTGCCCTTCGTGCGGAAGTCCGCTGGGCTCCGCGGTCGGGCGCTGCAGCGTCTGCGGCGCGTCTTCAGGGCCGACCGGCGCGGTCGGCGCGGCAACAGTCGGCGTGACAGCGCCCACTGGGTTGATGGACGATTCGAACGCGACAACCGCACCCGGATTTGGCTCACCCACGCCGCCTGTGGGTCGATACCCTCGTGGCCGGACCGCTGACCGCGGGGCAGGCCTTCGGGCCGCGCTACCACATCATCCGCGTCCTCGGCGCCGGCGGCATGGGCGTCGTCTATCAGGCGTGGGACGCGGAGCTCGGCGTGGCGGTGGCGCTCAAAGTCATCCGCCCCGAAGTCCTTCACGACATCGAGTCCGCCCGCGAGGTCGAGCGCCGCTTCAAGCGCGAGCTCGTGCTGGCCCGCCAGGTCACCCACAAACACGTCGTCCGGATCCACGATCTCGGCGAGCTCGACGGCATCAAGTACCTCACGATGCCGTTTGTCGAAGGGGAGAACCTCGCCGACCGGCTGCGGCGGCAGGGAAAGCTGCCCGTGGCCCAGGCGCTCGCGATTGCGAAACAGATCGCCTCCGGGCTGGAGGCGGCCCACGAGGTCGGCGTCGTCCACCGCGATCTGAAGCCCGAGAACATCATGATCTCGGCCGACGATTGCGCGCTCATCATGGATTTCGGGATCTCGCGTTCGGTCGGCGGCGCAGCACCGGCACGGCGACCGCGCTCGGCGCCGTGATCGGCACGCTCGAATACATGGCGCCGGAACAGGCCCAGGGGCAGGCGGTCGATCATCGCGCCGACATCTACTCGTTCGGGCTGCTGGTGTACGACACGCTGGTCGGCCGTCAGCGCATCGCGGTCCGCGACAACGCGATGTCCGAGCTGATGGGCCGCATGCAGCACGCGCCCGCCGCCACTCCGGACGATCGACGCCGGCGATCCCGGAGCCGTTCGAGCGGATCATCTCCCGAGTGCCTCCAGCCCGCGGCCGATGCGCGCTACGCGACGACCACCGAGCTCGTCCAGCGATCTCGAGGCGCTGACGCCCGACGGCCATCCGCTCGCGCCGGTCCGTCCGGCCGCAGCTCGGAGCGAAGATTGCGACGTGGCGCTGGCCGGCGCGCTGGTGGTCGTTCTTGCCGGCAGTCGGCTGGTGGGCGTGGCACACGCGCCGCGCCGCCGGCGCCGGTCGCCGGAGCCGGTGTCGGTGCTCATCGCGAATTTCCAGAACGACGCGAACGAGCCGCTCTTCGACGGGCTCGTCGAGCAGGCGCTCGGCGTCGGCATCGAAGGCGCGTCGTTCGTGAGCGCGTACCCGCGCCGGGACGCGCTGCGTCTCGTCCCGGCCGTGAAACGGCACGACGCTCGACGAGGAGACGGCCAGGCTCATCGCGATCCGCGAGGGGATCGATCGGATCGTGAGCGGATCGATCGCCCAGGACGGCACACGGTACAAGCTGGCCGTCAGAATCATCGATCCCCAGGCGCCCGCCGAGGGGAGCGCGACGCTGACCCTCGACACGGAGGCGAAGGACAAGAACGACGTCCTCAACGCCGTCGGTCGCATGGCCGGAAAGGTCCGCAGCGGCCTCGGCGACGTCACGGTGGACGGGAACCAGGTCCCCGGCGCCGAAACGTTCACCGCCGGCTCGCTCGAGGCGGCGCACGAGTACGTGCGCGCGCAGGAGCTCCAGTGGGCGGGGAAGTACGAGGAGGCGATCGCCGGCTACAAGAAGGCGCTCGGAGCTCGACAAGGATCTGGGCCGCGCCTACGCCGGGCTCGGAGCGGTGTCGAACAGCCTCGGCCGGCGCCAGGAGGCGGAGGAGTATTTCAAGCAGGCGCTGAAGCTGCTCGACGGGATGACGGACCGCGAGAAGTACCGGACGCGAAGCGCCTATTTCCTGCACATCCAGAACCCCGTGAAGGCGCGCGAGGAGCTCGAGGCGCTGGTGGCGCAGTTTCCGGCCGACAGCACCGCCCTCAACAATCTTGCGGTCGCGAGCTGGCAGAGCCGCGACATGGCGCGCGCGCTGGAGCTCGGGCGCAAGGCGTCGGCCATCTATCCGAACAACGTGCTCCGGCGCAACAACGTCGCGTTGTTCGCGATGTACGCCGGGGACTTCGCAACGGCGGAAAAGGAAGCGGTGGGGGTTCTCGCGCTGAACCCGGATTTCGCCAAGGCGTATTTCGCGATGGCGATGTCCCAGCTCGCCATGGGACGGCCCGCCGACGCCGAAGCCACCTGGCAGCGGCTGAAGGCCAAGCCCACCGGGTTCGACCTCGCCGCCCAGGGCCGCGCCGACATGGCCGTGTATGAGGGGCGATTGTCGGACGCCGCCGGCATTCTCGAGGAGGCCCTGGCCGCGCCGCCTCAAGGGCGCTCGCCGAGCACCACCGCCCGGCTGCTCGTGAGCATCGCGGAGGTTCGGGAGCTGCAGGGGCGCGGCGCCGAGGCCATCCGGCTGTCGGACGAAGCGCTGGCGACGGTGAAGGGATCCGATCACGGCATCGTGTTGCTCGCCGGCCTGGTGATGATCAAAGCGGGACGCGCCGCGCAGGCGCTCGATCTGGCCGCCGATCTCGGAAGGAAGATCGATCCCGCGGCACGGATGAACGGGAAGCTTCTGGAAGGGGAGGCCGACCTGAAGCGCGGCAATGCCGTCGCGGCGTACAACAAGTTCGAGGAAGCGCAGAACCTGGCCGACAGCTGGCTGGGGCGCTACGGCCTCGGGCGCGCGCAGCTGGAAGCCGGCGACTACGCCGCCGCCGACCAGGAGTTCGACCGGTGCCTGAGGAAGCGCAACGGCGAGGCGACCAACGTGCTGATGGACGACATCCCCACCTACCGCCTGATCCCGCCCGCCCGGTACTACATGGGCCGCGCGCAGGAAGGGCTCGGCAGCCTCGCGGCGGCCGACTCCTACAAGGTGTTCCTCGACATCAAGCAGAAGGGGGACGAGCAGGGCCTGGTGGCCGATGCCCGTCGCCGCCTCGCGGCCCTGCCTGGCCGGTAGCGACCTGTCCCGAGCCGTGTCGAGGGGGCTACTGGCAGGAGATCCCGATCCTGTCCAGCAGGCCGCCCTGGCCTCCGAAAATCCCCACCACGTTTTTCCCCGCCGGACAGTTGAGCGAGAACGGCGAGGTGCCCGGCGCGGGGATGCCGACCGTCGGCGTCGTGATCACCTCTCCGGTCCGGTCAGTGCACCGCACGCCGAGCGTGTCCACGACGTTCCCGCCAAAGAGCACGATGCCGGCAAGTCCCTGGACCCCTGTCATCGTAGAGCCAGCCGGGCATGTCAGGGTGTTGTCGTAGTCGGCGCCGGTGTCGCCGCCGACGCCCCCCGCGAACACGGAGCCCTCCTGGGGTGGGAGCGCGCTGCACCACAGCTCGGTGCGATCGATGTCGTCGCCGGCGCGTCCGCGCAGCGCCAGCGCCACGCTGTTGGGCGCGCAGGAGATCGAGAAGGGTGAACCTCCGGAGCCTCCCACCGGTCCGATCTGTTCAGGCCCCGCCGACACCGTGACGCAGCTCGAGAACTCCGACGTGCCGCCGGCCGGATCGGTCGCCGTTGCGGTGGCGGTTACGACGGTTCCGGCGGGAAGGGCGGGGGACACGCCGCCCGCGAACTCGAGCTGACCATCCGCGTTCGTCGACACAGCGGAGATCGACGCGAACCACGTCTGTCCCTCGCCGTTGCCGGACGGATCGCAGGCCGCGTTGGTGAAGAACTCGAGCAGGAACTCCGTGTTCGCGGTGCTATGCAAGCGTTCCGCGGATCGTCGTCGTCCCGCCGTCCGTGCCGACCGACGTCAGGACCGGGAAGTTCTGCACGCCATCGGCGTCGCCGGCGTCGTTCGGCGTCACGCCTCCGGCCCCCACGTCAATCCCGAGACCGCCGTTCGAGTGGATGCTGTTCTGCAGGATCCGGCTGTCGGACGACAGCGGTCCAACCGCGGCCACGCCGACGGCGTTCGACGCGATCACGTTACCCGCCCCGGTCCCCCCGACCGTGGTCTTCGGCGCATTCTCGATGTTCACCCCGACACCCGCGTTGCCCAGGAGCGCCAGCCCGGCGGCATCCGTGCCCACACGATTGCCGTTCAGGATGTTTCCGGACGCGTTGCTGCCCGGTGTGCCGTCGTTGGCCCCTCCGCAGAAGTCCGCGGTTCCGCAAATCGCGATGCCGGCGAACCCGTTGTTGCCGGAGACGACGTTGCCCACGATCGAGTTGCCGGGCGCGCGCCTGATGTAGATGCCGCTCGCCGCATTCCCCAGCGCGGCGGACCCGGCCGCGTTCGTACCGACGTAGTTCCCCTCGATGACGTTGCCTGTCGAGGGTGCCCCGTCGATCTTGACTCCTTCGCCCGTGTTGCCGGAGATGACGTTCCGGACGATCGGCGACGGTCCCCCGACGACGTTGGCGGCCGAATCGATGATCTGGATGCCGTTGACGCCGTTGCCCTTTGCCGTGACGCCGTCGGGCGCCACGCCGATGTAGCTGCACTCGATGCGGTTGCCGCCGCCGCCGCGGAGCTCGATCCCGTTGCCGCGGAATCCCGTGATCGAGAGGCCGCGTATCGTCGTGTTGCCGCCGGTCACGAGGAGGCCTGAACTCGATCCCGTTGCGATATTGCCGCCGTAGATCTCCACGGTCGGCCCGGACTGGCCGCATTCGCCGGTCTTCAGCCCGGTGAGCGTGGCCGGCTCGACGATCGCCGGCAGCGGCGAGGCCAGCGCGATTGTCCCCTGTACCCCGAATGTGACGATGTCGATGACGCCGGCGTTGTTGTTGGCGTTGACGATCGCCTGGCGCAGCGATCCCGGCCCGGCGTCGTTCGCGTTGCTGACGACGATCGGGAGGATGCTGAACAGCCCGGACTGCGCCGGCGGAATGACGAGATTGCCGGGGACCGTCACGGATGCCTGCATGCGGTAGCCGCCGCCGGGAACGGTGAACCGCAGGCCGGTGAACTGGGCGATCCCGGCTGCGTCGGTCAGGGCGGTCGTGGGGCCCTGCATGACGCCGCCGTCCGGCGCGGCGCTGAGCGTCAGCGTCACCGGCACGCCCGGGAGCACCGCGCCCGACCTGTCGCGGACCTGGACGCGCACCGGCGCCATGAGCTCGCCGGCCACGGTGTCGGTCGGCTGCTGGATGAAGAAGATCGTCGAGTTGCCGTCGTCGGTCGTGATGACCGGCGGGGTTCGTGACGCCCTCGGCGAGGAGGACCGTGCCGATCTCCTGCGGGCGGACCAGCGGCGAAACCGTGACGCCGGGCACGAACGCGGGGTCGATGCTGATCGTCTCTCCCTTGTCGTTGACGATCGTCACGTTGTTCGTCAGGTCGAGATCGAGGATCCGGAGCGTGATCTTCCCGACTTCGCCCGGCGCCAGCTGGATCGTCGCGTTGGTGGCCAGCGGGCTGTTCGGATCGGAGAGGCCCCCGGAGTCCGGCGTGACGAACACGGGGTTCAGGATGTTGGCGACCAGCACGAGGTGCGACCGGAGCTTCAGATCGCAGCTGACCGCGGCCGGCGTCGTGTAGGACTTGTGCAGGACGAGCTGCAGCTTCACCCCGGGCGGCGCCGCCTGGCTGAGGAAGAGATTCACGTTGAACCCGGTCGTCGTGTTGCCCGGTGTTCGTGACGTTCCACGTCACGTCGGTCAGCGACGAGTTCTCGATGTCGGCGTTCTCGATATCGGCGTTCTCGATGTCGGCGTTCTCGATGTCGGCGTTCTCGATATCGGCGTTCTCGATGTCCGCGTTCTCGATATCGGCGTTCTCGATGTCGGCGTTCTCGATGTCCGCGGACCGGACTGCCGCGTTTTCGATGTCGGCGTTGGTCTCTTCCTGGTTCTCGATGTCGGCGTTCTCGATGTCCGCGTTCTCGATCGGGGGGTTCTCGATGTCGGCGTTGATGATCGTCGTGCCGGTCAACCCGCCGGGCACCGGGCCGCTCGCGCCCATTTCGACGACCTCGATGTTGATCTGCGCGTGCGGATCGCTCGACGTGACGAAGACGGTCCGCGTGGCGGTGGATTTCGGCGGCGTCGTGACATCGAGGAACGTCAGCGGAGCCGGCGACGCGCTCGTGTACGGCGGCAGCGGGAACTGCGCGAACGAGGCCCGGCCGCCGGGCGGCTGGTTCAGGATCCGCATCCGGAAGTTCCTGGTGCTCGTCGTCATGTTCTGCGCGAACACGACGAAGCCGCGCTGGAGCGTGGCGCTGAGCGGTTTCGCGCTGCCCGGTGAGCCGACGAAGAGGCCTCCCGCAATGCGGGCGGTGTAGATGTTCTGGTTGCGCGACCCGGTCGCGTCGACATTCCCGCTGTCACACGCGGCCACCTGCTTCGTGGGATCGAAGATGCTCGTTCGCGCTGCCGGCGGGCAGCTGAGGTCGGTGGGGTCCAGAGGGTTCACGCAGTAGGTCGGGCGGCGTGTACTTCGTCCAGTCGCCGTCGGGCGGGCGGCCGCACGTCGCGGTTGTCGCTCCACACGGCGTGGAAGACCGGCACCGAATCCCGGGACGTGTTGAACGCCCATCTGCCCTTGCCGATCGGCACGAACGCCGGCGCCGGCGCGATGTCGATGTAGTCGCCGATGAAGGGCACCGTGCCGAGCTTGAACATCGGCAGGTTCGGCGGGTTGAACTGCAGCTGTTCGCACAACGGCGTGGGATTCGATCCGCACGGCACGAGGATCGGCGAGGGAGGCACCCCGACAGGCCGGTGCCCGACGAGGTAATCGGAGACGCGAACGGACGCCGCGAACACGGGCGCGAACCCCGGCGCCGCCATCGACGCGCGAATATCCATCGTGTGCCGCTTCCCGACCACGCGCGGCGGTCTTGTCGTCGATGAACTTCGAAGAGAATCCCGCGACGTCCTCGCGGAGGTCGTAGTAGAGGAGCATCAGCTTGCCGCCGGCAAACGTCATGCTCGGCATGAACTGGTGGCCGGGCGCACTTTCCGAGACGACTCGCGGGGGTCCCCAGATGAGGCCGGCGAGCGACGTGGCCATCACGATCTTCGCATCGCCCTCACCGGCGCTCGGGCCGCGCAGTCGAGAAGCCGCGTTCCGTCCAGGCCACGTACAAGCGGCCGCGATCGTCCCACGCCATCACGGGATACGCGTTGGTGCGGAACGAGATGGCGTGCGCGGACGTCCCCTGATCGAACTCCGACAGCGCCTCGATCTTCACGGCCTTGCGCATCCGCCGGTGCTCCATCAGCCGGTCGACGATGCGCGCGAGGGCGTGCGATCGCAGGAGACGGCGGACCGCGATCGCGTTGAGGAATCTGCGGCCGAACGTGGCCGACTGCGTCACCATGATCGCGTCCGTGTCGGTGACGGGCACAGTGTCCCGGGTGAAACGTCGCCACGCCACCGATACGACGCCGGTATTCGGCTCGATCGCAATAGTCGCGCCCTGATTGAGCGATCCGTCGTTCGCGTTCAGCCGTACGGGCGTGCTCCACCGGACGCCGCAATCGGCCGAATAGGTGAACATGATGTCGGACCGCAGCGTCGTGCCCTCGCCCGTGAACGACGTGTACGCGATGTAGACCGGGCCGGCCGGCACGTTCTGCACGATCGCCGGCTTGGTCGGGTCGGCCGCCGGGGTGACGATGCGGCAGGTCGGCGCGTTGCCTCGCGGGATGTCCACCGCCATCCACGGCTTGTCGAGGAACCGGCCCGTCGTCCCCGGATCCGACGCGGCGATGTTCGTGCCGAGATACGCGATCGGATCGGCCCCCTCGCGGTTGTTGTTGTCGATGTACCGCGCCACGAACACGGCGCTCGCGCCGTTGTCTTCACGGTTGAAGGCGAGGCCGGAGTAGTACAACAGGCCGTTCGTCCCGGCGCGAACCACCGGATCGGCCGCGGTGCCGTAATGTCTGAGAGCCGATTGACTCCGGTTGGGATCCTGCGGGTAGCCGGGCAGAAGCGTGCTCACCCATCGCTGGCCGCCGTCGAGCGACTTGTAGAGCCCGAGCCAGGCGTCGCCGGTTTCCTCGGCGTCCGGAAGCCCCGGCAAATCCACGGTCCGGTAGTCGTTCGACCCGGCGATCAGGTGCAGCGGGTTCCGCGTCGAGGCCGCCACCGACGGCTCGTTCTGACGCTGAAGGAACGGGTCGCCGTTCGGCCAGGTCGTCCCCGAGACCATGTTGACGTTGCGCCCGGGAATCTGGCCATGAACCAGCACGGCGCCGAGTGCAGCCGCCATTGCAAGCGAGGACGCGAACCTGCGCACTACGGCGCGGGCCGTGGGGGAGCCGGGACCCATTGAGAAACCCTCCGGAAACTGTTTTGGGGTGAGAACCGGATTATACGGCAGGCAGGGCTGAAATGCGAAATCTGGATTTTCGGTTTTTCAGCCCGCGTCAGCGAATGACGATTCGTCCTTTCAGGCCTGAATTGTCAGGATCGCCGTGATCGTGGAACCCGCAGGTGCGCACGGCGACGAGATTCCCGGTCTCCCGGCTCTGCCCCGGGCTCAGGACGCCCACCGAGTTGATCTCCGTGCAGTCGCTGTGGTCCGGATGCGGATCCGACGTCATGTCGTGGAGCCGGCTGTCGGTGTTGTGGAAGAGGACCCGCGTGCCCGGCTGCACAGCGATCTCTTTCGGGCTGACGCCGGCCGCGGTGATCGTGAAGGTGTTCGGGTTGGACGGCGGTGGCGATGGGCCGGCGGGCGGCGACCCGCCGCCGCACGACGCCAGGAGGAGGCAGAGAAGCAGGGCGAGGAGAGCCATCGGATCGCCCTAGTGTACAGGTTCCTCAGGGTTCCTCGAGGTTCCACGGGGTTCCACAAGGTTCGGTTCCACAGGGTTCAGGAACCCAGAACGTTACGAACCCAGAACCCTGCGGAACCCGGCGGAACAGACCTCGCGGAACCCTGTAGAACCGAACCTTGCGGAACCCAGTGGAACCTGACGCGGAACCCGGTGGAACCCGATCCGGTTACTGAATGACGATCCGTCCGGTCAGCGCGGCGACGTCCGGGCTGTTGTGATCGTGAAACCCGCACGTGCGAGCCGCGGGAAACGCGTTGGTGAGCTTCGTCTGGCCTGGGGAGAGGCCGCCGGCGGCGTTCATCTGCGGGCAGTCCGTGTGCGCCGGATGGGGATCCGACGACATGTCGTGCGTCCGCGAGTCGTTGTTGATGAACGTCACGCTCTGGCCGGCCGCGATCTGGACCTGCGACGGGCTGACCGCGCCGTTGGCGCCGATCGTAATCGTGGCGCCGCTGGGACCGGGACTGCCGGTGATGGGGCCTGGGTTGGAGGGCGACGAAGGCGAGCTGCCGCCGCAGGCCGCTGCCGTCACGAGCACCGCAACCATTGCCGCTTCCGCCACGACGATCCGGACACCGCGAGTCATATCTGCAGCTCCCTAGAAGAATTTCCGCGCCAGGTTGAATCCGATATACCAGTTGTCGTTGGTGAACGCGCCGCTCGCGATCTGTCCCAGCGTCGTCCCGGCCCCGTTCGAGATGTTGATCTGGAACTGGTGGCCGCCGGCGCGTCCTTCGATGCCGAAGCTGATCTGGCTGACGCCCGGGTCGTAGCCCGTCAGGCGCGGAGTGATTTCGGCGACCGCGTACATCGCGGATCTCAGACGCGCCCTCGCGCCGAATCCCACCGCGAGCGTGTTGTTGTCCCACCCCTGGTCGCTCGCCGGATTCGTGTTGACGACGATGAACGGCTCCGCGTACAGCGCGAGCCGGCCGCCGGCGTTGCGCGACACCACGGCGCCGAGCGCGCTCTGATAACGGGTCCGCAGGTTGTTGGCCCCCTCGAGCGTCGCGAACGCGTCGAGGCCGATCCGGCTGCCGTTGCGTTGGCTCAGAAAATTGTGCTGCCCGAAGATCTGCGTCGTCCGCTCGCTCGTGCGATGGACGCCGATCTGCGTCCCGCGAGCCAGCCCGTAGCGAAGCTCGAGGCCGATCTGCGCGCCCGAGTCGAACCCGAAAAAATCGGAGATGAGATCGCCGAAATCGCCGCTCCCGAGCGGACGCCCGAAGCGATGCGTGACGCGGAACGCCAGCTTGTGGCGCGGCATCCGCAACGTGGTCGGGAGCGCCGTCACGGTGAAGTCCGGCTGCAGCGGGTCGATCCTGATGTCGGGATCGGTGGCATCGGGCGGCGTGGCCGCGGGCGGTGGGGCCGGGTCCTGTGCGGTGGCGAGAGCCGGTGTCAGGGCAAGGACTACCCACAACGCGATCGTTCGCCAACACTTCATCGTGGTGTGCTCCAACGCAAAGCCAATGCCGCGGCAAATGGCGCGAGTTCTAGGAAAGCCGCGGATCGGGCCCTGGATCGATTACCCGCGGCGTAAGAGCCGTTACACGGGGCGTAAGACGAAGTGGCCGGTTGCCAGTTACCAGTTCCAGTTAGTTCCCAGTTGCCAGTTAGAGGGTCGATTCGCTATCCGAACCTCGGGGAGTGCAGAGCCTGCTGACGGATTTGCAACTGGAAGCTGGCCACTGGAAACTGGTTACTGGCAACGATTACTCAACCCGGTGCTTTGCCAGGTAATAGCTGAGCGCCCGCTGGCTGATGCCCATGACCTCAGCGGCATCCTTTTTCACGCCGCCTGCGCTCCCGAGTGCGCGCCGGACCGTTTCACGCTCCGCCCAGTCGAGGTTCTGCCGCAGGTTGAGGGAGGGCAGTCCGGCCGGACTGGTGCTGGTGACGCCGAGGATCCGCACGACGTCGGGCCCGATCGTCGTCGTCGGGGACAGGACGACGGCGCGCTCGACGGTGTTCTCGAGCTCGCGCACGTTGCCCGGCCAGTCGGCGGCCTGGAGCGCTTCGAGCACGCCCGGCTCGAGCCCGTCGATGCGCTTGCCGGCGCGCTGCGCGTGCTTCGCGATGAAGTGCTCGACGAGGATCGGCACGTCCTCCCGCCGCTCGCGCAGCGGCGGAATGTGAAGCGGGATGACGTTGAGGCGGTAGTAGAGATCCTCCTGGAACCGGCCGTCGCCGACCATTTGCCGCAGATCCCGGTTGGTCGCGGCGATCACGCGGACGTCCACCTTCTGCGTCCGCTCGGATCCGAGCGGCTCGAACTCCCGTTCCTGCAGCACGCGCAGCAGCTTCGCCTGGAGCGCGGGGCTCATCGTGCCGATCTCGTCCAGGAAGATCGTGCCGCCGTCGGCGAGCGCGAACTTGCCCTTCTTGTTCGTCGCCGCGCCGGTGAAGGCGCCGCGGACGTGGCCGAACAGCTCCGACTCGAGGAGCGTCTCGGGAATGGCCGCGCAGTTCACCTTGATGAGCGGCATCTCCCGCTGCGCGCTGTGGTAGTGAATCGCGCGCGCCACCATTTCCTTCCCCGTCCCGGTCTCGCCGGTGATGAGGATGGTGCTCTTCGATTTCGCGACGAGCTGCGCGGTGTGGATGACCTCCTGCATGCGCCGGCTGCGGCCGACGATGCCGTAGTGATTGAACTCCGCATCGCGCTCGCTGATCAGATACCGGTGCTCGGTGCTCAGCCGCTGATGGTCGAGCGCCCGGTGCACGAGCACCAGCAGCTCGTCGATCTCGAACGGCTTCTGCAGGTAGTCGAGCGCCCCCAGCTTCATCGCCTCGATGGCGCTTTCGACCGTCGCGTGCGCCGTCATCATCAGGATCTGCGGGCGATCGCCTTCCGGCGTCGACGCGACCAGCTCCCGGATCAGATCGGTGCCGGTGAGGTCCGGCATCAGGTTGTCGATCACCAGCACGTCGAACAGGCGCTGCCCGAGCAGGCGCTGCGCTTCGCGCGCGCTGCCGGTCGCCACGACTTCGTGTCCCTCGCCGCGCAGCGTCGTGGCCAGGGCGTTCAGGATTTTTGCTTCGTCGTCTACCAGGAGGATCGAACCGGTTGTCATTGATGAGTGTGTCCCCGTCGCCGGCTTCACGCCGGCAGGTTTACGCGCGCTCCTGTGGCAGCTCCAGCCGCACGTCCGTGCCGCTGCCGGGCCGGCTCGACACGCCGATCGTGCCGCCGAGTCCTTCGATGATATTCCGGGAAATCGCCAGACCCAGCCCCGTTCCGGTGCGCCGCGTGGTGAAGAACGGGTCGAAGACGCGCGTGAGGTCCTCGGCGGCGATCCCGACCCCCTGGTCGCGCACTTCGAGGGCGATGCGGCCCCCCGCGGTGACGGAGGTGATGAGCCGGATCGCGCCGGGCCCGGGGCGATCCAGGCGCGCGAGCACGGCATGGCGCGCGTTGGTGAGGATGTTGACCAGCACGAGCCGCAGCCGCTCGCCGTCGGTGACGACCGGCGGCAGATTCGACGCCAGCTCCGGGCGGATCTCGACGGCCGGCCCCTCCGTGGCGCCGACCGCGCGGGCCGCGTCTTCGGCCAGCGCGTTCAGATCCACCGGGCCCAGCTCGAACTTGATCGGCCGCGCGAAATCGAGCACCTCCGACACGATCCGGTTGAGCCGCGCGACTTCCTCGTCGATGTCCGCGACGGCGGCGCGCACCTGCGCCGACTGCACGGGATCCTGCTTGAGGGACCGCAGCGCCGTCTTGATGATCATCAGCGGATTGCGGATCTCGTGCGCGACGACGGTCGACAGGCGGCCGAGCGAGGACAGACGCTCCCGCTGCGCGGCCTCGCGCTGGAAGCGCTCGATCGAATCGGTCATCGAGTTGAAGGTCGTCGCCAGCAGCCGCGCGTCCTCGTCCTCCCAGCGCGCGTTGGGCGACAGCGCGATTCTGCGCGTCAGATCGCCGGTCGAGGCCATTTCGCGCATGGTCGCGGTGATGGCGCCGAGCGGCCTCGTCACCGTGCGCGCCACCCCGTAGCTCAACAGCGTCGCGGCCAGGACCGCGAGGATCGCCGTGCCGCCGAGCTCGCGGTGCACGTCGTTGAGAAACCGGAGCCGTTCCGTGCGGGATCGCAGGATCAGCGCGGTGGCGATCGGCTCGGCCGTGTCGAGCGCCGGCCGCACGCCTTCGGCGTGCGGAAGCGGCAGCTCGCGGCTGACGGCGACATACTCGCTGTTGTCGAGCGTGATCGTCCGGATGTTCGTGGCCCCGACGAGCCCGCCGAGCTGCTCGTTGAACCGTGCCGGCAGCGTGGACGCTTCGACGCGGCGATCCACGGCGAATGCAATCTCGCTGTTCGTGCGCGCCTTGAAGCGCGCGGCGGTCTGCTCGTCCAGGCTGAACCCGACGCTCAGCGTGCCGAGCAGCTCTCCGGTGATCGAGCTCGGCACCGACACGACCTGGATGACCCCGCCCTGGTGCGGCCACAGCGACACGGTTTCCGTCCCGAGCGCGGCGCGCTTGATCGCGCCCGCCGACGCCGCGCTGTCGCGCCGCAATCGAAGCCGCCCGGCCTCGGCGAGCACGCGGCCCGCGGGGTCGGTGACCAGGAACAGATCCGAGTCGATTTGCCGCTGGTAGTTGTCGGCGATCGGCTGCACGGTCCGCACGTCCAGCGTCGTCAGGGCGGCCTTGAAATTCGACAGGTCCGCGACGAGCCTCGCCTCACGCGAGTAGTGCTCGAAGATCGTCGTGCGGTATTCCTCCAGCAGCGTCCCGGCCTCTTCGATGCCGCGGCGGAGCTCGTTCTCGGCCTGCGCCGTGACCGCCACGTTCACGCGGTACACGGCAAAGGCGATCGCCAGCACCGCCAGCATCGCGCTGGCGACGAAGATCCGGTTCGTGAGCGACGAGAACAGCGTCATCGGCGGCCGAGCGCGAAGTTGATCTCGACGTCGCCGCCTGCCTCCGGGATCACCACCCGGCGTGACTCGAGCGGGGCCGACTCGTTCCAGGCCACGACGGTGTACGTGCCTGGCGGTACGTTCTCCAGCCGGTAGCGCCCCTCGTCGTCGACGACGGAGAAGTACCGGTGGGAAAACACGAGGATGAACGCGCTCATGTGGGAGTGAATGTCGCAGAAGACGCGGACGATCCCCGGGCGGTCGAACCGGACCGACTTGGAGCGGCCCACCGCGTAGCGCCCGAGGTCGAACGACCGGGTTTTCGACAGCGAGAACACGTTGTGGTACGTCTGATCGCTGTTGGGAAAATCCACCGTCGTGCCGGACACGATCGCCAGCACGTGAGGGAAGAAGGTCTCGTTCCGCTGGTCCATGCGGGGCTTCGTCTCTTCACGTGTGTCGAACGCGGCGCGCGGGGCCGGATCCAGATACACCACGCTGCGGCGATCGATGGGGGCGCGCGGTGAGACCATGCCCAAGTCGCTGACGCTCGTGCGCGGGAGCGTGTCGGCGGGGGCCTGCCGCAGCTCGACGTGGCCGCGGATGGCGCCGTTGGCGACGGGAGACGCGGAGCTGACGGAGCTGCCTCCGTGTTTGAAGCCTTCGTTCGCTCCGTCAGCGCCGCTGTCGCGGTACAGCAGTCCCGTCAGCACCGCAAACGCCAGCGTCGTGGTCCCCAGGATTCGCATTAGAACCAGTACGCGAACTGCGCCGACAGGAACGTCTTGTCGTGGACGCGGCCGGCCGGGCGCCAGTTGCCCTGTGCCATCACCTTCAGCACGAAGTTGCGCTGCAGGTACACGCCGGTCCCCCCTTCGATCCGCGTGACGGGGGCGTCCCAGGGCAGCGCGCGGGAGCGCGGCACGCTGCCGCGCAACCGGGTGAAGGTCAACCGGTCGGCGCGTCCGGCCAGGAACACCCGCGGCGTGATGCGGTAGCGCCCTTCGCCCCACGCGCCCAGCGCACCGACCGTCCCGGTAGTTGGACGGCCAGAGCGGGACGGGAAACGACCAGCGGCTCCACACGAGCTCGCCACGCACGATCCAGTGGTCGCGCGAGTACTCCACGTCGGCTCCCAAGACCCGCTGCAGAGGAGCGGTGGTCTGCGACGGAATCTCGCGCGCCAGCCACGCGCCGCGCGCCCCCGACACGCCCATGATCCATCCCACCGCCGGCGTCAGCACCACGCGTGCGGCGATCTGCTTGCCGCTGTTGTCGTCGCGCAGCCGCGGGTTCGACAGCGTGCCGTTCGTGATGGCGCTCGACACTTCGATGGGGCCGTGCTTCCATCGGACCTGCACGCCCGTGTCCCACCGGAACGCGGTGATGAGCGGGACGCCGGGGCCGGGCGTCTGTGAGCCGATCGGGAAGCTGGATCGCCAGCCCCGCGCGCGCATCCCCAGGAGGTCGTCCGCCGTCCCGGGCACGGCATCGGTGCGGAGCGACGTGAGGTACTGATACGCGAGCGGATAGCCGATGACGGGATTGTATGTTCCGTACGTGTGGCGACTGAAGGCGCCGAACGTCGGCGGGATGCGTCCCGCCTGGATGTCGAGCGCGTGCCGGCGCCACGGCCGCACGCGGACGTATGCGGCATACGCGGACGGCTGCTCGAAGTCTTCCGACCGGACTTCGCCGACAAGCGCGAGCCACTCCGCGGGACGCCACGACGCGGACAGTCCGAGCCGCATCATGCGCAGCGCGTTGTGCTCGTAGTCCGTGTAGTTGAACCACGCAACCTCGTCGAGGCTGCCCAGCGTCGCGACGATCTCGCCGCTGACGGCGACCCGGCCGTCGAGCGCGCGGATGGGTCCCTCCGGCAGCGGCTGGGCCTCGGCGCGCGAGGCTGTCGCCGCGCACACCGCCATGACGGCGCACGACAGGACGAGCAGTAACCGGCGGGCGTGGACCGAGATCAGCACGTGGACGTCACCCAGGGATCACGGATCAAACGGCGAGCACACAATTATAATCGTCGGGATGGAGCCCATCCCCGGAAACACCCCGATCTTCTCGCTGGAGCAGGCGCGCGCGCTGCTCCCGCAGGTCAAGCATCTGACGGCCGACGCCGTCCGGCGCGCCGAGAGCCTCGCCTCCCAGCTTCACGGTCTCGCGGAGGACGATCCGCAGCACGTGTCGCTGTCGGCGTCCCTGCGCGAGGTCGTCGACGGCTGGGCTGACCAGGTCAGGGCGCTGGGGCTCGAAGCAAAAGGCCTCTGGCTCGTGGACTTCGACAACGGCCAGGGTTACTACTGCTGGAGCTACCCGGAGGCCACCATCTCGCACTACCACGCCTACGACGACGGGTTCGCCGGCCGGATGAGCATCCAATAGCCCCTTCGACTCGCTCGCCCAAGCGCTCGCTCAGGGCAGGCCCCCCGTGGCACCTAGCCGCAGCCGAGTTCATACGAGTTATAGTAGATGGAATGGCATTCCGCATAGTGGAATACGTGTGACTGAGACGGGCGAAGACGTCCGGACGTCGCTCGAGAAAGCGCTCGACCTGTGCGAGGCGCTGGCCGGAGCCCACCGCGGTCTCAGTGTCAGCGACCTGGCCCGGTCGGTGCGGCAGCCTCCGCCCACGGTGCACCGATTGCTGGCCATTCTGAAGCGGCGGGGGTTCGTGCGGCAGGATGACGAGACGGCCCGCTACAGCCTGACGCTGAAAATGCTCGACCTGAGCTTCCGCCTGCTTGGACGGTCGGAGCTCCGGCTGCACGCGTACCCCGTGCTCAGGGAATACGTGCTCCGCACCGGTGTCCGGGCGTTCATCGCGGTGCCGGCCGGGGACGTGACGTATCTGTGGAGCGGCGGCCCGGACGAGGTGGGCATGCACACGACGCACGGCCGCGAGATGCCGGTGCACTGCGCGATGTACCTGGACGCGTCGGCCAAGCGGCGGCTGAGCTGCCTGAAGCTGGAACACCCGCAAGACGCGGCCCAGCCCGAGCGGATCGCCGTGCGGTTCGGCTCGTCCGACGTGCCGCAGGTTCAGCGGCTGCTCTGCACCTGCGCCCCTGTGTATGACTACACCGGACGCCACGTCGCGCGGGTCGGCGTGTTCGCCCACGCGGCCGACGAGCGGCCGTTCTCGGGCGAGCAGCCGGCCGCCGTCATGGAGCTGGCGCGGCTGATTTCGCTGCGCCTCGGACATTTTTCATCGGGCAGTTACCAGTTGCCAGTGCCCAGTTACCAGTTACCAGGCGGAACGGGAAACTGGAAACCGGAAGCTGGAAATCGGGAACCGAAAGCTGGAAACCGGAAACTGGGAACTGGAAACTGAGATCAGGAGAAGGAGACAGTGGCTTATATCATCTGCGAGCCGTGCATCGGCACGAAGGACACCGCGTGTGTCGATGTCTGCCCGGTTGACTGCATACATCCGCGGAAAGACGAAGCGGAGTTCGCGGCGGCGGAAATGTTGTACATCCATCCCGACGAATGTATCGACTGCGGCGCCTGCGTCCCGGCCTGTCCCGTCGAAGCGATCTTCGCGCTCGACGAGACGCCGGAAAAGTGGAAGCAGTTCATCCCGATCAACGCGGACTATTTTCAGAAGTAGTCGCCAGTTGCCAGTAGCCAGTTTCCAGTAAGTAAATGAACTGGGCACTGGCAACTGGGCACTGGCCACTGGTTACCGGCAACTGACACCATGGGCCTCATCGAGCACACGTTCGACGACAACTTCATCACGACGAAGGTCGATGACGTGCTCAACTGGGCGCGGCAGTCCTCGCTGTGGCCGCTCGGGTTCGGGCTGGCGTGCTGCGCGATCGAGATGATGGCGGCGTCCGCGTCGCGCTACGACATCTCGCGATTCGGCGCGGAGGTGTTCCGCGCCTCGCCGCGCCAGGCGGACCTGCTCATCGTGGCCGGGACCGTCACCAAGAAGATGGCGCCGGTGCTCCGCCGGTTGTACGACCAGATGCCGGAGCCGAAGTGGGTGATCTCGATGGGCGCCTGCTCGAATGCCGGAGGGCCGTTCCCCACCTACAGCGTCCTGCAGGGCGTGGACAAGATCGTGCCGGTGGACGTCTACGTGTCCGGGTGCCCGCCGCGCCCCGAAGCGCTGCTGTACGGGTTGATGCGGCTGCAGGACAAGATCCGCCGCGAGAGCACGGTGCTGCGCAAGGCGCGCGTGATTCGCGCCGGCGCGCGCGAGGCCACGCTCGTCGACCCCGCGCCGGCCGGAGGCCGCTAGTGTGCAGCGTCTGGGCGATTTCCTCCGGAGCTTCTTCCTCGTCGACATCCTCAAAGGGCTCTGGCTGACGCTGAAGTACACGCCGCAGCCCGCCTTCACGTTCCAGTACCCCGCCGAGCGCCGCCCGGTGTCGCCGCGCTTCCGCGGCATCCTCCGGCTGCAGGTCGAACCGGAAACCGGCGCACAGACCTGCATCGTCTGCGACCAGTGCGCGAGGGTGTGCCCCGACGATCTCATCGTGCTCGGCGGGCACCGTGAGCCGGGGCAGAAGATCAAGGTCCTCGACTACTTCGATTTCAATCTCTCCCGGTGCAGCTTCTGCGGCCTCTGCGCGGAGGTGTGCCCCACCAAGCCGGTCAAGGCGCTCATCATGAGCGAGGAGTACGAGCTCGGGAGCTATTCGCGCGACACCCAGATTCTCCGCATCGACGAGATGTACGACGGCGTGCCGATCGAGCGCTACCGGCGGTAGCGTGAACCGGCGAGCCTCATTGCCGGAGAACCGGGTTGACAAAAAAACGGGGGAGCTTGCGCTCCCCCGTTTCAGGTTGCGCCGTGCGCCGGAACGATCGGCTCTAGAAGATGTACTTGATGCTGATCTGGCCCTGCGTTCCCGCCTGCCAGAGATCCGCTTTCCCATAGCGCGGATCGAACGCGTTGGCCCCCGACGGCGACGCCTGAATCAACGCGTTGTAGTCGTATCCGCGGGCCAGGTCGACCCCTGACAGATCGATCGCCGAGTCGGCCCTGGCCAGACCGGCACCCTTGTTCAGTGAGTTGAAGATGTGGGTGGCTGTTTTCTGGTTGAACAGGTTGATCACGTTCAACTCGAACCTCACCCGGCGTCCGCCCATGGCGCCCAGCTCGTGCGAGACGAGCAGATCGGTGCGCGTCAGCGCAGGCGTACGGCCCATGTCGCCGCGTCCGTTCACCAGCACCGGAATGGTATTCGTCGTGTTCACCACCGTGCTGATCGGCGTGCCGCTGCCGGCGTACAGGAAGCCTCCGATTTGCGTGCCGAATGGCAGCCTGTACGAGCCATAGAACTTCGCGACGACCGGCCGGTCGGTGGCGAGACGGCCGAGCACGTCGAGATTGCCGTGGGAATCCCATTCGAGCTCGTCGAGATCCCAGGCGCGTCCCGCGGCCGTGCCGGGACGGGCGATGCTGCCGGCCTGCTGTTGGGCGGTCGCCGACGAGGTGCCCGTCGTCGGCGTCGAAATCTCGTCCGAGTTCGCCAGGCCGGAGTAGTTGCCATACAACCGGCTGATCGTGAGGTTCGCGCTGGCGAACCAGTTGCGCGAAAAGCGCCGGTTGATCGTGAAATCGACGGCGTCGTACTGCCGCAGGGGTTTCGGCGTCGCGTAGGGTCCCGTGAGGCCGGTGCGGAGCGTCCTCATCGCCGCGACCCCCTCCCCTGGATTGGCCGCGAAGTAGATTTCATTGCCGGTCGCGTCCAGCGAGCCGACGTCCTCGATCGCGCGCGTGAGCTTGTTGTGCACGTAGTTCACGCCGATCGCCGTCGTCGAATTCAGCTGATACTCGAGGCCCAGGTTGGTCGAATCCTGGAACGTCGGCTTGAGGTCGGGGTCGATCGTGTCGAAGTTCGGCACGCGCCGATCGCGCACGCCGCCCCACAGGTCGCGTCCCGGCATGTTGTCCAGGCTCAACGCGTTGACGTCCAGCGTGTCGAGCGAGCGATAGTTCACCAGCCAGGTATCGCCGCCAAACGATCCGCGGGCGAGCTCGTACTTGACCCAGTCGTAGTACCGGCCCCAGCTCCCGAACGCCTTCAGCCGGCCGTTGCCCAGCACGTCGACCGTCGCGCCCAGGCGCGGGGCGATTTTCTTGCCGAAGCCGAACTCGAACGCCTGCTCCTGGACGTCGGTCCGGAAAGAGGGAATCGTCTCGCGCTCCGTCCTGACGCCGAGGTTGAGGGTCAGGCGGTTGCCCAGCCTCCAGGTGTCCTGGACGTACAGAGAGGGCATGTTCGCATTCACCGCGCCTCTGGTCCCGCGGTCGTTGACTTCGTAGTAGCCGTACGTCCCGGTTCCGACCTGACCGAGGGTGTTGACGAATGACGTTCCCCAGTTGAGAAGCACGTAGCCCCCGGGATAGGTCGCGTCCACCTCGTTCGTGGTGTGCCGGAGGCCGACGCCCCCCTTCAGCACGTGAGAACCGGCCGCGTTGAACGCGTGGTTGTAGTCGACCTGCACGAAACTGGTGTCGGTCTGATCCTGGTTGGTGATGAGCACGCGCGGCGTGTTCTGGGCGCCTTTCGGGAGCTGCAGGTTTGCCGGGACTCCCGCGACACCGATCGACGGCGTGTTCCAGGTGACCGAGGTCGTGGTCGAGACACCGGTGTCGGCGTAGTTGTCGGAAAACAGCCCGCCGCGGACGCTCAGCGACGAGCTGCCGCTCAGATAGAAGTCGACGTTGCCGCTCACGTTCATCTGATCCTGATCGAAGCCGCGCGGAATCTGGGCGGCGTTCCCGGCCAGCGAGCTGCTCAGGAATTGTGGTCCCGTGCCGTCGTAGGCCGACAGGGTGCCGGTCGATCGCACGGGCGTCCACAACACGCTGCCGTTGGCCTGCATCCGGCTCGACGAATACGTGACCTTGCCGAAGGTCTGGGTCACGGTCTGCGACTGGGGGATGGATCCGGGCTCGGTGCCGTTCGAGAAGAGGTAGTCGTTGGTCCGTCTGATGAACCGCGGAGAGACCGAACCGAAGAAGAACAGATGATCTCTCACGATCGGGCCGCCGAGGGATCCGCCCACCTCGCTGCGATGGTTCCTCTGCGAATCGTCCTGAACGTTCAGGACCGTCGTGTCGTCGAGCGGGCTGAGCTGCAGGCGTTGCACGGGCCCCGCCGAAATGGCATTCCCCGAGTAGTAGTAGTGGCCTTCGCCGCTGAACCTGTTCCCGCCGGATTTCGTGACCGCGCTGATGACCCCGCCAAGCGCGCCCCCGTATTCGGCTGCGATGCCCCCGGTCTTGACCTGGACTTCCTGCAGATACTCGAACTGCGTGTCCTGCCGCGAGCTGCCATAAATCAGGCTGTTGGTGTTCACGCCGTCGACGGTAAAGCTGTTTTCCGCGCCGCTGGCGCCGTTCACCTGGAAGCCGCCCTCAATCTCCCCCTGGTTCACGCCCGGCGACGTCAACGCGATGCCCTGGAAGCTGCGCGTTTTCGGCATGCGGTCGAACTCTTCCGCCGTCACGTTGTGGGCGACCGTCGTGCTCCGCAGGTCGACCTGCGTCTTCGTGTCGCCCGTAACGGTCACGACTTCGCTGACGGCGCCGACCGTCAACGTGGCATTGAGATCCGCCGTGCGCCCCAGCAGCACCAGCACGTCATCCGTCTGACTCTTCTGGAAGCCCTGAAGTTCCACGGTCACCGTGTAGCGGCCGGGCTCGAGGTCGGGAATCCGGTACGCGCCGTTCTCGCCGCTCACGACGACGCGAGTCGCCTGGGTCTGCTTGTTGGTGGCGGTGATCGTGGCTCCCGGGACGGGCGCCTGGCTCGAATCGACCACGACACCGGCGAGGCCGCCGGACCGTTCCTGTGCGGTGGCCGCGCTCGTGATCAGGACTGCCAGCATGGCCACGGCGACCCTGACAGTAATACGCAATCGCATGTCACACACTCCTTATAAGGACAGCTCGCACTGCCAGTCCATCCTACGGATGGACGCGTCCTTCGATTCCGGTATGTGACGGTTGCGGACGGATTTGTGACGAGGTGCGAGTGGGCCGTGGCGAGCGGTGTGATGAGATGTGGTGCGGTGGACAGCCGTCACAGGAGTGTGCCGTCACGATCCCGGCTGCGCTCCCGCGGACTATGCGCGGATAGTCACCGGCAGCCCGACGTCAGCGGAATGGGATCGGGCGTCTCCGGAGGGCTGACTCCGTCGGTGCGGTACAGCCTCACCTCGCTCCGCTGATGCAGCGCCACCGGTCGAGCGTCGAGGATCGCGACGCTCTTCTGCGCGGCGAACCGCTCGCGGAAGATCGGCACCTCGAACTTCTCCAGCAGCAGATAGGGCTCGTAGCCGGCCGATCGAAGGTGCGCGATCGCGCGATCGAGCCATTCCGGATCGAGGGAGTCGTAGCGGAGCGTGGGCCGGCCCGAATAGTGGCGGATACTTCCGCTGTGCTGCATGGCGATCACGACGGCATTGGTCGGGAGCTTCGCAGCGAGGTAGCGTCCGACGTCGGCGTACTTCTGTTCCCCCGCGCCGATCCCGAGCACGTCGAGCTCCGACGCCCGCGTCGCGGCGTAGTTCACCATGATGACGGTGAACGCGACGGCGGCGGCGATCTGCGTCCTCACGCCGAACCGCCGCGATCCGTGCCACACGACGTCGGCGGCGAGCACGAACAGGACGGGGAACGCCGGGAGCAGGAACCGCAGGAACCACCACGCGTCGAACGGCAAGTACCACAGGTAGCACGCGAGCACACCGCCGGCGAACGCGAACAGGATCCGCCGCAGCCAGCGGCTGTCCGGATTGGGCCCCGGCGGCAGCAGGGGGCTCAGCACGAAGAGGAACACGAGTGGGCCCTGCGTGTCCCAGAGCCAGCGCGGATAGCGCGCGAGGTTGGCGCGAAGGTTTCCAGACGAGAAGATGGAATCGGTGCTCCCGTAGCCGGACTGGAACGGCGATCCATAGAGATTGTCGTAGAACCACGCGACCAGGAGCACGAACGGCAGGCACGCGAGCCCGAACGCCGTCAGCCGCAGCACGGCGGTCCATCGCGCGGTCCGAGAGCGCAGGCCACACCGCGATGAGCGCCGGGAACAGCGCGAGCGGCACGAGGTTGGGCCTGATCGCGATGGCGATGCCGGCGGCAGCGCCCGACAACGCGATGCCGGCGAAGGACGACCGGCAGGCGAGCAGGAGCGACGCGGTCCAGAACACGGCCGCGGGCACGTCGCTCATCGGCCAGAGCATCATGAACAGCACCGTCGGGCTGCTGGCCACCAGCAGCGCGGCGATCGCGCCCACCGCGCGGCCCGACACCCGCACGCCGATGCCGTACGCGAGGATCACGAGCAGCGCGCCGCAGACCGGGTTCACGAGGTACGGGCCGCAGCTGCCGGCGACGACCGTGAACAGCGTCATCAGGAGCGGCAGGCCGGGGGCATACGTCGGCACGAGCGTGTGGTCCGCTGACGGCCGGTAGCCGAGCGGCGTGAAGCTCCAGTCCACGTTCGGCCACGGCATCGAGGCGACGAAATCCTGGTGGACGCGCAGATCGCCGGCGCGCCACAGCTGCGCCTGGCTGATGTAGCCGTATGGGTCCGAGCCGCCCGCGGACCTGGCGCCGTACCACGAGGCCGAGGCCGAGCACGACCGCGGCCGAGACCGGCATCACCGCCGGCAGCAGGCGATCGGCGAGACGAGAGCCGCGCGCGATCAACGCGTCCTGTTCGGCCGGCGGGCGCAGCCGGAAGCTCAACGCCGCGCACAGCACCGCGAAGAGGATCGGCCGGAGCGCCCCGTGGGCCGAGAGGCGAATGCCGTAGACGCGGGTGGAGAAGCCGCCGGTCGCGACGAGCACGACGCCCAGAACGGTTGCCGCGAGGGCGAGGGCGAGCAGAACGCGGGAGGCGAGGACGCGCCTGTTCTCGTCCAGTCGTGGCATCGGCATCAGGCAGTGTGACCGAGACGGGCTTCGAGCGCCTTGCGCGCCTTCAGCCGCTCGGCGCGCCGCGCGTCGGCTTCGGCGGCCCGCTGCTTCTCCTCGTCGGTCTCGAGGATCAACCGCGGGATCGGCAGCCGGCGGCCGTCGCGATCGATGGCGACGAACGTCAGGTAGGCGCGGCTGGTCATCCGCCGGACGCCGGTCAGCGTCTCCTCCGAGAACACTTCGACTTCGACTTCGAGCGACGTGCTCCACGCCGCGGTGACGCGGGCCTTGAGGATGATCAGGTCGCCGACCTTGATCGGGTGCAGGAACTGCAGGCCGTCGACCGCGGCGGTGACGAGCAGGCTGCGGGTGTGCCGGTGGCAGGCGATGGCGCCGGCGATGTCGATCAGGTGCATGACGGTGCCGCCGAGGATGAACCCCAGCGGGTTCGCGTCGTTCGGCAGCACGACCTGCACCATCTCGGTCCGCGACTCGGAGGGCTTTTTGCGGGGAGACGTCGACATCAGTTGCCAGCTGGCCAGCTACCGGTTGCCAGTTCCGAAAGACTCGGCTACTCTAGTCACTCGGTGCGACGACGAACGTTTCACAACTGGAAACTGGAAACTGGGAACTGGAAACTGGAAACTGGACGCTGGGAAGCTGGAAACTGGAGCGCTCAGTTCCGGCAGTTCCGGTCGACGAACGACTTCAGCGTGCAGCGCAGCTCGGCGGCAGATCGTCTTCGCGGATC
Source organism: uncultured Acidobacteriota bacterium (assembly GCA_963820645.1). Lineage (GTDB taxonomy): Bacteria > Acidobacteriota > Vicinamibacteria > Vicinamibacterales > 2-12-FULL-66-21 > JALZOC01. Next base: position 145,308 of record CAWGAS010000003.1, read on the forward strand.
GAGCGAAGGAGCGAGACGGTGGATTCGTAGGTCTTGAGCTGCGCGATGCACCGGGGGCAGGCGGTCAGGTGCCGCTCGAGCTCGGCATGGATCTCCGGCGGCAGCTGATGCTCCACGAAGTCGGCCAGGAGCCCCACGAGATCGGTGCAGCGGCGCTTCACTGTGCGAATGGGCTCAATGCCGGGGCCGGGCTGAATCCTGACGGCCGTCAGGATTCAGCCGGTTCGGAGCTCTTTAGAAGTCGTAGCCGATCCAGATCGAGAACTTCGGCTTGCGCAGCCACTCGCTGCCGCTCACCTCTCCGTCCTCGATCGCCTGGTAGGCGAAGACGTAGTCCTCGTATTCCTTGTTGAGGAGCGTGCGCCACGACCAGTCGAAGTGGATCGGGAAGCCGAGCGCGAACGTCTCGAGGCCGACGCCGTACGACGCGCGGCCGTCGACCAGCTTCAGGCCGCCGATGGCCTTGGGCGGCCCGAAGACCGGATCGTAGGTCAACGTCGCGAAGTTCGGCTCGAAGCCGAGCAGCGGCGTCACGATGATCGGATCGTTCGTGTAGACCTGCATCGGGCTGCCCTCGTAGCCGGCCGCGCCGAGGTTCGCGAACGCAACGCCGCGCAGGCCGCCGATGACGCCGAGCGGCGTGAGCGCCGCTTCGATGAGCGGGAAGCGCAGCTCGGCGTTCGCGAAGAACGCCTTGTTGCCGATGAACTCGAGGTACTCGTAGCCGCGCAGCTCCGAGTTGCCGCCGAAGTACAGGTAGCCCGGGAAGTCGCCCCAGCTCTTGAAGCCGCGGGCGCGGAACGCGAGCACGCCGTTGGTCGCGAGCCGCATGTAGTTGCGCGCGTCGACGTCCACGGTCTGCCGCGAGTCCAGGCCGCCCCAGCTCGGCGCGTACTCGTAGCCGAGGCGCACGGTGTTGCCGGCGAGCGGTCCGTACTCGCGGAACACCGTCGTCTCCTGGACGTAGGACACGCCGAGCGGCATGAAGGTGCCGCTCGCGAACAGCGGGCGGCCGTACTGTTCCTGCTGGAACTGGTCGGCCTGCCTGCAGGGCTTCGTCGTTGTAGCCCTGCTTGAAATTGAAGATGCCCGCCGAGAACTCGAGCCGCGCGTAGCGGTTGAACGGGTAGATGCCGAACGCGGTCGCCCCGCGCGAGGTCTGCGTCGCGAGCGCATCGTCGCGATCGAGATAGCCCAGATCCTGGGCGTAGAGCACGCCCGGGTTGTAGCCGTAGTAGAACTGCGTCTGCGAGAAGCCCTGCAGCGCGTACTGGAACCGCCGCGACAGGTTCATGTACGAGAACGACATCGTCCGGTACTGCGAGACCGACGCGGCGAAGAAGTTGAACTGCTTGTCGCCGAGCACGTCGGTGAAGGTGACCTGCGTGCCGCCGAAGAGGTCGCCGCCGCTCGTGACGCCGACGTTGACCGGCGGCCGTCCCTCGAGGAACAGCTTCTCGAACGTGCCCTTGCTCTTGATGTTCGCCTTGACGAGCGTGTGGCTCAGCGGCGGCTGGAAGTCGATGACCGGCCCGGGCGCGCCGAAGTCGGCGCTCGCCACGGTGTGCAGCGGCTCCTGGCGCGGCAGCGTGTGGATGCCGTACTCACCCTTGTAGTAGGTGACGAACGCGATCCTCGGCTGCTTCTGGTCGCGCAGCACGACCGGCGACACGTTGCCGGTGAGCGCGTCGGTGAACTGCTTCAGCTCGCCGGTCTTCAGGCTCGAGCGTCCAGATGTTGTAGATGTTGCCGTTGCGCGCGACCTCGGGATCGATCGGCTGGTTCGGATCGACCGCCGTCGACGGGAAGACGATCGTGTCGGCATCGATGAACTGGGCGCCGCCGTCGTCGTGCGTGCCGAAGGTGAGCTGGGTCTTCTTGCCGGTCGCGAGGTCGAGCTGGAACAGCTTGTCGTTGCCGCTGACGCGCGCCAGGTAGACGATCGACTTGCCGTCGGGCGAGTAGGTCGGCGCGTAGTCGCCGAACTCGTCGTTGGTGACGTTCTTGACCTGCGCCGGTCTCGAGGTCGACGATGAAGATGTCGCCGATCGCGCCGTGCAGGCCGGCGAACGCGACTTCACGGCCGTCGGGGCTGATGTCCGGCGACTCCGGCATGTCGACGGTCTTCAGCTCGATGCGCTTCTCGATCTTCTTGGTGACGACGTTCTGCAGGATGAGCGTCTTGTGCTTCTCCGTGCGCGCGAAGTAGGCGATGCGATCGCCGACCGGCGCCCACGACATCCACGGCACGGCGTTGCCGCGGAAGCCGCCCGGCGTCGCGATGTACTCGAAGCCGCGGTCCTTGTTGAACCCGCCGGTCAGGTTGCGGATGACCTTGCCGTCCTTCGTCGACATCAGGACGATGTCGAGCTCCTGGTCCTTGCGGTTGCCGGCCGCGACCGCCATCAGGTCGCCGGAGGGGGACGGCTCGATCGAGACGACCGACCGTGTACGGCGTCTTGCCGCGCTTCGGCGCGAGGTCGCGGCCGTAGTCGGCCGGCCGCTCCTTGTCGCGGAACGGCTTGAAGCGATCCTTCAGGTACTTGTCGAACTGCTCGTCGAACTCCTCGGGCTTCAGCCTGAAGGCTTCCTCGTAGGCGCTCTCGCCGCCGCCGATCACGCTCTTGCGCAGCGCGAACAGGAACTGCCGCAGCCCTTCCTTGCCCCACCGCGACTCGATGAACTCGAACGCGGCGTGCCCGAGGTTGTAGGGCAGGCGGCCGTCCACGAACGCCTGCCCTGGAAGTCGCTCATCGGCGGGACGATGTCGGCGATCGCGGCGTCGCGCACCGACATCAGGTCGAACGGATTCCAGTAGCCGGTCATGTAGTCGGCCAGCCCCTCGTCGACCCACAGCGGCAGGCCGCGGCGGAGCAGCGACCGCGGGATGATGTCGAACTCGAAGATGTGCGTCAGCTCGTGCGTGATCAGGCGATAGAGCGCGTCGGACGGCTCGTCGATCGGCAGCACCATGCGGTCGCGATACGGCTCGGCGAAGGCGAGGACGCCTTCGGGCAGCTCGCCCGGCTCGATGTTCTGCTGCTGGAACTCGCTCTGCGTCTTGTAGAGGATGATCGGGACCTTGAAGGCGAGGTCGTGCTTCAGGTCGGCGCTGACCTGCTGGTACGCGCTTTCGGCGTAGCTGCGCGATCCGCTCGAGGTGCTGCTCGATCTCCGGGTAGTAGTAGATCTCGAAGTGATCGGTGGTGTAGATCTGCCACTTGAAGTCGTCGTACCGGATCCGGTTCTTGCCGAAGTACGGCACGAAGGGCGTCTGGGCGACGGCCTGCTCGAAGCGCCGGCGACGAAGACGAGGGCCAGAAGAGCGATGCCCAACGGCGCCGTAGACGCCGCGCCTGTTGCTCGTACGCATGTTTCACCTCGGATGGGCAGCGGAAGGCGGCAGCAGGCTCGCGACGCGCGTCAGATCCCGCGCTCGTCCGCCGATGTTACTGTAGCTAGGACGGTTGCCGCAACGTCGGGTCCCCGGGCGCACGGGCGGCTCCCGCCGGTGCCGCCCGCAGCAAGCCACGTGCCCGCCGGCCGAGCTCGGGAACCCCTGTAAATCGGCTGAACCGCGCCTCCTGTCGTCCCCGTCCTGTCACCCGGGGCGAGCGGCAGCGTCCCCGATTCCGGGCATCCAGTACAATAATAGGAATAAGGACCGCCCCGCCGGTGTTCTCTCCAGGTGGGCGTCTTCCCCGACAATGGCTCTGCGACGACGCCCGCCGCCGTTCCCGGACCGCTCAGACGGCACTGACCCGTCCGGGACGCCGGCCGCGGCCGGGCGGCCAAGGCCGGGAGCCCGGGAAGCGACGCGTTCGCCGGCGAGGCCCTGTCCTACATCGACAGCCTCTATGGCACCGCGCTGCGGCTGACCCGGCGGGCGGCGGATGCGGAGGACCTGGTCCAGGACACGTACTTGAAGGCGTTTCGCTCGTCCCCGCAGTTCCAGCGCGGCACGAACCTGAAGGCGTGGCTGTTCACCATCCTTCACAACACGTTCCGCAACATGCGCCGGCACGACGGCCGGAACCCGATCGACGTCGACAGCGAGCTGGTCGAGCAGGCCGCGGCGGACTCCTCGCGGGACGCAGCACCCGAGCAGATGCTGACGCGCGCGACGCTCGACGCGGATCTGCAGGCGGCGCTCGACGCGCTGCCGGAGGCGTTCCGCCAGGCGGTCTGGCTGCGGGACGTCGAGGAGTTGTCGTACGCGGAGATGGCCAAGGTGCTCGACGTGCCGATCGGCACGGTGATGTCGCGAATCTCGCGCGGGCGGCGGGCGTTGCACGATCGCCTGGCCCTCCGCTCGCCCGGCCGAGGCCGCCGAGCGCCGGCGCACGTTGACCGAAGCCGACGGCGGAGCGAATAAGCTGAGAGCATCGGCGCGAGCGAGTCGAGCGCGCAGCGCGAGCGAGTGGGGTGGGGCCCCACGAGCAGTAAAGTCACCGGCGATGAGCAAGTGTCAGGACCTCGAGCCGTTGCTGGCCCCCTACGTCGATGGCGACGCGCAAGCCGCGTCGCGCGCGACCGTCGAGGCGCATCTGGACCGGTGCCCGCCGTGCCGCGACCGCGTCGCCGGACAGCGCGCGGTCCGCGAGATCATCGTGGCGCGCCGGACCGTGCTGCGTGGGTGCGCATCCGAACACCTTCGGGCGAGATGCGCGGCGCACTCCGCTCCCGCCCGATCCGTCGTCCGTTCCGCCCGCAGGTGGGTGCCCCTTTCGCTGGCCGCGACGCTCGTCCTCGCCGTCGCGGGGGCCTTCATGCTCGGCCTCAACAACCAGGTCGAGGCACTCGCCGCGCAGCTCACGCTCGATCACCTCATGTGCTTCCAGTTCGCCCCTGAGCGCGCGACGCACGCGGATTCGGGGGAGGCCGGCCTCGCGTGGGCGGCCGCCCAGGGCTGGGCGCTGCAGGTTCCCGCAAGCTCCGCCGCCGAGCAGCTCGAGCTCCTCGACGTGCGGCGCTGTTCCATGAGCGGCAAGCACCTCGCCCACGTTCTCTACAAGTGGCGCGGCCAACCCCTCTCGGTCTTCGTCGTCCCGCAGCGCGTGCGCCCGAGCCAGGCCAACGAGATGGTTGAGAAGTTCGGGCACGAGGCGGTAATCTGGTCGGCCGGGGGACGCACCTACGTGGTCCTCGCTCGCGGCCGCCCGTCCGAGCTCGCGCCGGTGGTCGGATACGTCAGGGCGAATGCGCGCTAGATCGTCCGGCTGAAGCCGGACGCTACCGGACACGACCGGAACAAGGGAACCGCACATGATGAAGAGCCGTTGGATCGCCGCCGCCGCCGCAGCCTGCGCTATCGCGCTTCTGCTCGTGCCGATGATGCTCAAGAGCGCCGCCCCCGGCGAGGAGCTGCGCGAGACGCCGAACCCGGTAGGAACCGCCAACCTCGATCTCACGATGAAGGACATGCACGGCGCGAACGTCAATCTCGCCGACTACAAGGGGAAGGTCATCCTCCTCAACTTCTGGGCGACGTGGTGCGGTCCGTGCCAGGCGGAGATCCCGGAGTTCGTGAAGACCTACGCCGAGTACAAGGACCAGGGCGTCGTGGTCCTCGGCGTGTCGATCGACGATACGCCCGAGGTGCTGCGCGACTACGGCGCGCAGAAGAACATGAACTACCCCTCGCTGCTGCTGACCGACGCCGTTGACGAGGCGTACGGCCCGATCGTCGGGGTGCCGATCACTTTTTTCATCGGCCGGGACGGTCTGATCGCCCGGAAGCACCTCGGTCCGGTGACCAAGGAACAGGTCGACCGGGAGATCAAGGCGCTCCTGTAGTATGATCGCTTCAGGATGCTGAAAGGGTTCACTCACGCGCGTCTCGCCTGCGGGTGCCGGATCGGCTTTCGCGAAGGCGTCGAAGGCAGCCCGGTCACGGTCGTCGTCGACACGAAGGGCCCGGGCTGTGCGTTGACCCTCCACGTCCGCGACCTGCCGCTGTTCGATCACCGCGAAGCGCTCCGCCCTTCGACACGCCTGCTGCCGCCCGAAGAAAACGAATACGAAGAGTCGTAGGAGCGAATCCCTAATCCCTAATCCCTAATCCGGGCTCGTCGCGCTTCTTCGGTTCCCGCCCGGCCTCTTTCAACACCCGTCTCAGCAGAAACTCGATCTGGCCGTTCAGGCTGCGCAGGTCGTCGTCTGCCCAGCGCTGAACGGCGTCGAGGACGTTCCGATCGATCCGAAGCAGAAACGGCTTGCGGTCGGCCACGGCGTCACTACTGGTAGATCGTCCCGGCGTTGATGACCGGCTGCGTGGACTTGTCGCCGCACAGCACGACCAGCAGGTTGCTGACCATGGCGGCCTTCCGCTCGTTGTCGAGCGTGACGATGTCGCGGCGCGAGAGCATCTCGAGCGCCATCTCGACCATCCCGACGGCCCCTTCGACGATGCGCTGCCGGGCCGCGATGATCGCGCCGGCCTGTTGACGCTGCAGCATCGCGTGCGCGATTTCCTGTGCGTAGGCGAGATGGCTGATGCGCGCCTCCATCACTTCCACGCCCGCACGGGTCAGCCGGTCCTGGATCTCGTTCTTCAGGTGCTCCGCGACTTCCGCCGTGTGACCGCGCAGCGACATCTGCGCCTCGTCGTGGGTGTCGTAGGTGTAGCGGGTCGCCAGGTTGCGCAGGGCCGCCTCGGTCTGGACCTTCACGTAGTTGTTGTAGTCGTCGACCTCGAACACCGCTTCCGCGGTATCGACGACGCGCCAGACGACGACGGCGGCAATCTCGATGGGGTTGCCTTCGTTGTCGTTGACCTTCAGGTGCGAGCTCTCGAAGTTGCGGATGCGCTGCGAGATCCGCTTCTTCGTGTACAGCGGGTTCGCCCAGCGCAAACCCGCCTGCTTGACGGTGCCCGAATAGCGCCCGAAGAACTGCAGCACCTTGGCTTCGTTCGGATTGACGATGAAGAGGCCCAGGAGGAGGAAGAGCGTGAACAAGAGGACCCCGGCCCACGAGACGACGGACCAGAGGCTTTCCGCGCGCGCTCCCTGGATCAGGGCGTAGCAGGAGACGATCCCGAGCGTGATCAGACCGATGGCGACGGGCAGGCCGGGCAGAGCGCTGTTTTCGCGTTCACGGATCATGGTGTGCGACCTCCTCGCAACAGATGTCAAAGTGATATCACTTTGACATCATGTTTGTCAATACGGATCAGGTCGGTGTGGAGTTCAGGAGGGAGTCTTTGAACAGGAGATCAGGAGACTAGGAGGGGTTTTAGAGTTTTTTGTGTTTTCTCCTGATCTCCTGGCCTCCTGTTCAGAACGTGTGCAGGAAGGACATCACTGATCTTCTTTTCAATCAGAACCCGATCCGCAGGTCGGCAATGAGCGGCAGGTGATCCGACGCCATCATGGCGGTGCGCGAACGGGCGAGCTCGACGGTGCGGACCTCGACGTGCCCCTCGTAATAGATGTGATCGAGATGAAGCATCGGGAAGATGCCCGGGTAGGTGCGCCGGCGTTTCAGGTGCGCGTAGATGTCGATGCTTTCGAAGAGGGAATTGAGGGTCTTGGTCGCCAGCCCCCGCATCCATTCGTTGAAGTCGCCGAGGATCACCTTCGGCCCCTCGATGCGCCGGTCGTGGACGAAGGCCGCCAGCCGCGTCGCCTGGTACCGGCGCTCCAGCACCGCCGTGCCGAGATGGACGTTGTAGATGTGGAGCAGTTGTCCGGCGCCGACGTCGAGATCGGCGCGCTGGCACGCGCGGGGCTCGCAGGTCCGCCACGACAGGTCGTACTGGCTGTGGTGGACGATCGGGAAGCGGCTGAGCACGACGTTGCCGAAGAGATGGTTCCGGAGGTGCCGCACCGACGTCATCACCCAGCCCATGCCGAGCGCGGCGCCGATCTCTTCGGCCTGGCCGGCGCCGTTCGGGCCGGCGCCGATGACCTCCTGCAGCGCCACGACGTCGGCGTTCAGCGCGCGGATCACGTCGACGACGCGCGACGGCATGGTGCGGCGATCCATGCCGCGGCACCGGTGGATGTTGTAGGTCGCGATCCGGACGTCGACGGACTTGCGCGGGGACTTGGCCTCGGTCACTGTTGCCGCTCCAGGATCCACACGAACGGGCCGACGACCTTCTCCCACGCCGGCCGCCGCTTCCACTCGTCCAGCGAGATCTCGTCGCTGTCGGTGATGTCCTGCTCGTAGTCCTCGAGCAGCCGCGCCGCGACCTGCGGGTCCCGCATCGCCAGGTTGACCTCGTCGTTGTGCTCGAACGACCGGTTGTCGATGTTCGTCGTCCCCAGCACCGCCCACAGCTCGTCGGCGATGAAGACTTTGACGTGCGTCATCGCGACGCGGTACTCGAAGATGCGGACCCCCGCGTCGAGGAGCTCACCCCACATGCGCCGGCTCGCCAGGCGCACCCATTTCTGATCGGTGCTCCGCCCCGGGACGATGACGCTGATCTTCACGCCGCGGCGGGCCGTGTCGCACAGCGCGCGGCGCAGCGCGCGGTCGGGCAGAAAATACGGGGTGCTGATCTGGACGCTTCGATCGGCCGCCTCCATCAGGAGCTGGAACGTGACCCGCGACGCGGTGGCCCGATCCGACGGGGAGCTCTTCACGACGAAGGCCGTCGTGTCGCCGACGGCCTTCAAGTTGGGGAAGTAGTCCGGCCCGGTGATGATCTCGCCGCAGCACTCCAGCCAGTTCTCGGCGGCCACGCCCTGCAGCGCCGCGACGACCGGTCCTTCGATCCGCGCCATCGTGTCGCGCCACGGCTTGTGCCACCGCAGCCGCTTGAACGTGGCCAGCGCCCACCAGTCCGCGATGCCGGCGCCGCCGATGAACGCGACGCGCCCGTCGGCCACGAGCAGCTCGCGGTGCGTGCGGTTGTTGAGCCGCGCCAGCGAGTACCATCGCGGGCTCTGGTACGACTCGATGCGGCAGCCGGCCTTGCGCAGCCGCCGGACCGGACGGCCCCACAGCGCGACGCTGCCGAGCCAGTCGACGACGATGGTGACGATGACGCCCTGACGCGCCTTGGCCGACAGCGCCGCGACGAACTGGTTGGCAATCTTCCCCGGCTGGAAGATGTAGCAGCTCCATGTTGATCGAGTGCGTGGCCTGGCTGATCGTCTCCAGCATCGCGGGGTAGAACGCCGCGCCGTTGGTGAACACCGTCACGCGGTTGCCGTGATGGAGCGCCGCCTGGCACGTGGACTGGAGCGTGTAGAGGAATTCCCTGTCGTGGATCGACGTGCGGTGCCCGAGCCGGTAGTTGATCCCGGGCGTGAAGAGAAACACGAGGACCACCCAGATGAGGAAGATCCCGCCGGCGACCGAGAGCCAGAACATCAGGAGTCAGGGGTTACCTGACTCCTCCTGTCCGCGCCGTCATCGAGGAGAGCGAGAGATCGAGCGCCCGCTGTTCGAGAGGCTTCAGGCTCAGGGCTGCGCCGATCTCGCGGAAGCTCCTCAGCAGGCCGGGGCGATACGCTTCGCTCTCGTCCATCTCGAGTGACGCGACGGCCCGGTACTCGCCGGCCGGCAGTCCGCGGACCCGGTATCGGCCGCCCGCATCGGTGCGGAGGACGCCGAGCCGGCGGCCGGTCCGCGTCCAGAACGTTTCCGACAAGGGCACGATGAGCACGGTCGCATCCGGGACCGCGGCGCCCGCTGCGTCCCGCACGATCCCCGATACTTCGCTCGCGACGTCGGTGATCACGACGCGGACCTCGTCGAACCGCTGCTGCCGGCCGCTGATGTCGAGGCCGGCGTCGGTGATGTCCTGTCCGCGGTAGGTCACGCTCTTCACCACCCACGGGTACGACAGCCCCTCGACCGCGAGGATGTGGGCGCCCGCCATCAGGCCGCCGACCACGAACGATCCGTCGGCGGGGATCGCGCCCGTGACCGTGTCGCCGAAGCTGCTGCCGTCGGAGAATGGCGCCCGCACGCGCAGCTTGGCGAAGTCCGGCTTTGCCGGGCGGCCGGCTTCGACTTCCAGATGGCCGGCGATGCTCGCGCCAGGCTGAAGCGTCAGCGCCACGTCGGAGATGTCGCGCCCGTCGATGAGGACCTTGTAGGTCGCGAAGAGCGGCTTGCCGCCCGGTTCCACCTGGCCGCGGGCCCGGATCTGATACGTCCCGGGCGGGACGTTCCTGAACGCGAACGATCCGTCCGGCAGGATCACGACGTCCTGCGTCGGCACGGCGTTGAGCCATTCGCCGCGGATGGGGGCCATGATGACGGCCCCGCTGAGCAGCTGCCGCCGGCCCTCGGCGGCAATGACGCCGCTGACGCGAGACGGCCGGATGATCTTCAGCTTGAAGCTGATGCGTGGCGGCTCGACGCCGGGTGTGACGCCGACGCGCGCGGCCTGCTCGAGCACCGCCACGCCGGGATAGTACGTGGGCGTGTAGCGCAGCGGCCCCGTTTCGTCGCCGACGCCGGCAAACGCGGGATCGAAGGCGCTGACGTAGTACTGGCCGGCCGCCAGTCCCGTGAGGCGGAACTCGCCGCGGTCGTCGGTCTGGGCCGTCGCGACCGACACCAGCGTCGGCTGGTTGTTGTCGGTGCGCGAGATGAGCGCCTCGACCGTCGCGCCGGCCAGCGCCCCGTCGTCCTCGTCGAGGAGGCGGCCGGCGATCACTCCGGCCGGCGCGAGCGCGAAGTCGATGCCCGTCAGCCGCTGCCCGTTGCCGAGCGGGACCACCATGGCGGGCGCGGATCGCCGCTGACCTGTACTCCTGCGGCGCGTAGCCGCCCCGCGTCGCGGAGAGCGAATACGAGCCGGCCGGCAGGTGCTGGAATTGGTACGTGCCGTCGGCGCCCGACAGCGTCACGCGCGGTTCGGCCAGCGCGGGCGAGGTCAGCACCACGCGCGCGCGCGCGAGCGGCGTCCCGTCAACGCTGCTGACCCTCCCCGCGACGGATCCGGTTGGCAGACCGGCTTGCGGTGGGCCAGGCTGGACTTTGGCGGCGCCGCCTGAGCCGTGGGGTTCAGAGCCAGACTGCCGGCGGCGGCCGGTCGCGCAGTACTGCCGGTAATCAGGAGAAGGCCGGTCAACGCGACCAGCAGAGCCGGAGCCCGGCTCGGGAGGCACATGGAGCTATCATAATGCCATGCTGAGGCGCTGCGGCCTGGGTCGTGCTTGCCGTGGGAGCTGACCATCGCCTGTTCCCGCGCGCCCCCGAGCCGATCGTCGTGCGCGACAACACGATCCACATCCAGAACCAGACCGCACGCGACTGGCGCAACGTCGTCGTCACCGTGAACGATCATTTCCGCGGAGGGGCGCCGGTGCTGGCCGCGGGAGGACGGCTGACGGCGCCGCTCAGCCAGTTCCAGACCGCGTACGGACAGCGCTACGACTTCGATCGCCAGACCGTCGTCAAGGTCGAGGTCACGGCGACGGACTCGAACGGCGAACCGGTGAAGCTCGAAAAGGGACCACGACCAAAATGACGGCCGGCTCGCTGGCGCTCGCCGCTAGGGGCGCTCACTTCGTTCGCGTAGGGGCCGCGTGCTCGCTTCGCACACGCGGTAGGGCGCGTCGCTCGCTCGCGCGTAGGGGCCAATCGCTCGTCAGGAACTACGAGGCTACGGCGGGCAACTAAACAAGGAACTGACCATGAAGCTCCAGTCCGAATTCGAGACCACGTGCCCGTGTTGCCACTCGACGCTCGTCGTCGATGCCAATCTCCGGCGCATCGTGCGGCACGAAGAGCCGGTCCGCGGCGACAAGCCTGAGCTGAGCGATGCGCACCGGCTGGTCGCCGAGGAAGCGGCGCGGCGCGAGAACCTGTTTCAACAATCGGTCGCCAACGAGCGCACGCGCGGCGACGCGCTGTCGAGACGGTTCGAAGAGGCGCTGAAGCAGGCGAAGGACGAGCCGATCACACGGCCGACGCGCGACTTCGATCTGGAGTGAGTCTCAGCTACCAGCTTCCAGCTACCAGCTTCCAGCGTATTTGGTTGGCGAGTTCGTCCGTCTTTTAACAAGAGATCAGGAGAGCAGGAGTCTTTGTCTCCTGGAAGCTGGAAGCTGGAAGCTGGAAGCTACTTGAATTCAGCAGGCAGCTCCGTCCACCGATCCATACGCTTGTAGTAGACCGGCTTGCGCCCGAACGTGGCGCGGTACTCGCGATAGCGTTTGCGCAGCCGGTTGATGCGGGCGTTTGATGTGTGCAGCGGCCGGTGGGGGAGATTCAGCAGCATCCGCTCGACCTTCCAGACGTTGCCTTCCGCAAGACGCCAGTCGTAGTTGCCGATGTCGCGCAGATCGGCGACCGTGTAGCCGGTCACCCGGCCGGTGAAATCCACGTACGCGTCGACGTAGCTGAGCGCGAGCGCGCGCGGGGTCGCGAACACGGCGCGGCGGCCGTGCAGGCCGGGGTCGCGCGATCGCCCGATCGATCCCCACCGGCCGCGATGCCGGTAGACGAAGAGCACGTGATCGAGCTCGTCGATCGACTCGAACGACAGCACGAGCGGAGGCCAGCCGTGCTGCTCGAGGATCACCGCGGCGGCGATCGCGGCTTCCAGGCAGTGCGCCGTCTGGTGCCGCACGACGCCGCGAAAGCAGCGAAGGGTCGCGCCCTCGGGCGCGGGCTCGGTGTTGTAGGGCAGCGAGTTCAGGTATCGCTGTACGTCGCCGGGCGTGCGCACACGCCGCACCACGCGCCGCTCGGCCGGCGTGAAGGCCGACAGCGGCGGCGCGACGGCCCCAACCGGCGGCGGCCGATCGCGTGCGTCGCGGCCGCTGGAGCCGCCCTTACGCACTCGCACGTCTCAACGCGTCGAGGAGCTCGGCCGGCGTCCAGTCGCTTCCGCCGAAGATGTGCACGATGTGTCCCGTCGGCGCCGACGACCGCGGTCCGCAGGTTGTGGGTGATGTTCGTGCCGCCCGCTCCTTCGCTCATGATCGATACGCCGAACCGCGACGCGAACGCGCGAATCGCCTCGCGGTCTCCCGTCATGAACCGCCACACGTGCGGATCCGCTCCCGAGCGGCGCCCGTGTCCGGCGAGCACTTCCGGCGTGTCGAACGCCGGATCCACGCTGATCGACAGGAGGCTCACCCGGCCGCGCAGCCGCTCGTCGGCCTGGATCTCGCGCTGGACGGCAGCAAACTGTCGATCCATGCGCGGACAAAAGTCCGGCAGCGGACAGCGCGTGTACATGAACGTGACGGCCAGCGCCCGGCCGCGCCACTCGGACAGCGCGCGGGTCGCGCCGGTCTCGTCCGTGAGCTGCACGTCCGGCGCGCGATCGCCCGCCGCGACAAGGTCCATCCGCGCAGCGGCGGGCGGCGGCCCGGTCACCGGCGCATGGCCCGTGCGCTCCACCCTCGACAGAAACACGTCGGTCTGCTCGACGACGAGTGTCGCGGTGACCAGGTCCCCGACGGTCCGGCCGTCGAGCAGACGCGCATCCCTCACCTTGAACGGCATCGTCATCCCCGGCATGTGCCCGCGGATATCGTCGTGTCTGATGGTGATCTCCTGCCGGGTCCGATCCACCGCCAGGACCTGCCCCTGCAACTCGAACTGGCGGGGCGGCCGCGCGCAGCCGCCGGAGACGAGCGCGAGGACGACGATTCGCGTAAGGACCCGACGCATCCCTGTCACTCTAGTCCGGCGCTCGAGGCCCGTAAAGCCGCCATAGCTGAGCTCTTGGGGCCTCCCGGGACGCGGCATGCAATCTGCTATACTCGCGCCCGATGAGAGCGCGCCCCTTGCAATAGCAATCCGCGTCAGCTTTCCGACGGGTGCGGTCCAGGACGCGGGGACCCGCTTGATAGGCAAATGCGCGTCATCTTTGCAGCGCAGCCCTCCGGGGCTGGCTCAGGGCAGGAGTAAGTGACAGCATGGGTAGGAGACTCTACGTCGGGAACCTTCCGTATTCGGCGACGGAAGACCAGCTCACCGAACTGTTCAGCAAGGCCGGGAAAGTGGACAGCGTGCGCGTGATGCGGGACATGGCGACCGGCCGCGCGCGAGGCTTCGCTTTCGTCGAGATGGGCACGGACGAGGAAGCGCAGAAAGCCATCACCGAATTCCACGAGCAGCAGATGGAAGGGCGGGCCCTCGTCGTCAACGAGGCGCGTCCCAAGCCGGAAGGCGGCTTCGGCGGTGGCGGCGGCGGCCGTGGTCGTGGAGGATACGGCGGCGGTGGCGGGGGTGGCGGCGGCCGCAGCTTTGACGATGGCGACTTCAGCGGCGGGCGTCGGAAAGAGCCCCGCTGGTAGGCGTCTTCGGTCTCTAGTCTTTCGTCTTTAGTCTTTCGGACAAAAGGTCGGCGGGTTTCCGCCGGCCTTTTGTTTTCTCGCGACCACTAGACACCAAAGACCAGACGACCCGAAGACCAACGCCCATCTATTCCTCGACCACCCACCCGTCGCGCAGGTTCACGACCCGGCTGCCGTAGGACGCGTTGGTCTCCGAGTGCGTCACCTGGATGATCGTCGTGCCGCCTTCGTTGAGCTTCTTGAAGAGCTCCATGATTTCCTTGCCCTGGCTCGTGTGCAGGTTCCCCGTCGGCTCATCCGCGAGGATGATCTTCGGGCTCGAGATCACGGCGCGCGCAACGGCGACGAGCTGCTGCTGCCCGCCCGATAGCTGGTTCGGATACAGGTCCTTCTTCCCGACGATCGCGAACTTGTCGAGGATGTCGCAGACCATGCTCTCGCGCTCCGACTTCTTGATGTCGCGGTACGAGAGCGGAATGTCGAGGTTCTCGTAGACGGTGAGATGATCGAGCAGGTGGTAGCTCTGGAAGACGAAGCCGATGTACTGCTTGTGCAGCTTGGCGCGTTCCTTGGCGCCGAGCTTGTGCACCGGCTGATCGAGAAAATAGTACTCACCGGTCCACGCGCTGTCGTGCATGCCGATGATGTGCAGCAGCGTGGACTTGCCGGCGCCCGACGGCCCCATGATGGAGATGAACTCTCCCTCTTTCACATCCAGGTTGATGCGCCGCAGCACGTAGGTGCGGCTCGTGCCGTGCGCATACGATTTCTCGATATTCCGCAGCGCGATGAGCGCGTTGGGCGCCAGGGCTTCGGCCGAAAAGCTCTCGGGCTGCCGGACCGGCTGAGTCGATTTGGAGAAAAACGCCATGAGCTCCTGAACCTTTCCTGGGCGACTGCTCGACCGTTAGACGGGGGGTGCTTGTGAACGGTTTCTCATTATAAAGGGTTTGGCCCGCCTGTCCGGATAGCGAATCGCGTGCCGGGCAGGGTGTTCAGCACTAAAATCGCGGTATCGTGGAAGGTTACGGTGCCGGGCCGATTCGCCGGCCCAGGCTCGCATCGTTCGGTTACGAACAACCGGCGTCCCCGGAGTGGGACAGCTTGGCCGGAGTTGAGTCGAGGGCCCCGGCATCGATCTTGAAGCCATTTGGAGCGCCTGCGGCTGCGGCGAGCGAGCGAAGCGAGTCGAGCCGCGCGAGCGACGATGGGGGCCCCGCGAGCCATATTTAAAGTCCGGTCGTCCTAACCTGCACCGAGTGATGACACTACTTCTGCTCGCGGCGCTGACGGCGATGACGCCACCCGACCAGGGCCTTAGCCGGGGTCCCCGCCGCGCGTTTTGTGCGCGGTGGGGTGGAAGCCGGGGTCCCCGCCGCGCGTTTTGTGCGCGGTGGGGTGGAGGCCCAGGCGCCGGCGGCGTCCGCCGAGGTGGAGCGAAAGGCCGAGGCTTCGAACGGATCCGAGGAAGTGCCGGAGCTTCCCGTCTCGGTCGCTCGCATTCAGCGCAAGCTCTCGCGGCCCGCGATGATGCGGACCGAGGCCGATCGGCTCGTGTTCCGGGTCGAGGTGCTGGGCCGGAAGCCGACCATCGAGGACATTCTGGGGCCGGACTACCTCAAGGGGCCCACGCCCGCCGGGTCGCCGTCCCATCAGGAATTCCTGGACCTGGTGACGCCGGAAGGCGTGAAGGGCTACGCAGCGTTCAGCAACAAAGAGGCCTTCGTCGTTGCCGCCACGTCGTTCGCGCTGAAGTGGGCGCTGCAGCGCGCGATTCACAAGTTCGAGACCGCGAAGGCGGCAATCGACCGCGAAGCGGCGCGCAAGGAAGTGCAGGAAGCGCTCGCCGACCTCGATCGCGCGCGGGCGAGAGCCGGCCTCCCACCAAGATAGCTAGCGTCGCGCGGTGCTGCGCTGCTTCATCAATCCTTCGACTTCCTCGATTGTCCGTGGGACGGTGGCCGACAGCCGCTCGAGGCCGGACGCCGTCAGCAGATACGAATCCTCGATCCGGACGCCGAGGTCCTTGAAGCGCTGCACGGCCGGGCGGATCTTCTCGATGAACGCCGCGTTGGCCGCGGTCTTCGGCAGATCGTCGAGGGCGGCCTCGCGGATGTAGATGCCCGGCTCGATCACGAACGCCATGCCCGGCTCGAGCGGACGGGTGCGGCTGCCGACGTCGTGCACGTCCATGCCGATCCAGTGCGTCACCCCGTGCGTCGACCAGATCTTGAACTGCGTCCCGGCCGGCTCGGTGACGAGGCCGAGACGCACGAGCCCCGCGCGCAGGACCTCGTCGCACGCATTCTGGATGTCGCTCACGCGCGCGCCCGCTGTCGCGGCCTTCTCGCCGGCCTGCTGCGCCGCGTACACGATCTCGTAGATCTCGCGCTGCGCCGCCGAGTACGTGCCGGTGATCGGGTAGGTGCGCGTGATGTCGCCCGTGAGCCCCTGGTAGTTGGCGGCGGCGTCGACGAGCAGGAGATCGCCGGGCTCCATGCGGCGGCTCGACTTTCCGTAGTGCAGGATGGTCGCATTCGGGCCGCTGCCGACGATCGACGGATACCCCCAGCTCATCGCCCCGTTGCGCAGGTACACCTCTTCGATGGCGGCCTCGACCTCGTACTCGTACTTGCCGGGGGCCGCCGCGCGCATGCCGGCCCGATGCGCCTCGCTCGAGATGGCCACGCTCTTGCGCAGCACGTCCTGCTCGTAGGCGGTCTTGATCTGGCGCAGGTCGGCGACGACCGGCGTCGCATCCGTCACGGTGAACCCGAAGAAGCGCTCGCGGAGCTTCGCCGCGAACTGGGTCGCGGGGCCGGCCGGCGCCGAAAGATTGAACTGCGGTTCGAGCAGCACCGCGAGCCTGGCGCGGCCGTCGGTCAACGCCTGGAAGAACCGCGCGTACTCGGTGGGGGAGACTCCCTGACTGCGCTTGGAGAACACCGCGGCGACGAACGGCTCGAACTGGCTGGCCGTCATGACCGACTGGATGCCGCTTGCGGCGGAGGCCTCGGCCGTCGTCAGGCTGTGCCCGTTCCAGTGCTCGCGGCGGGCGTCCGCCTCCCGCACGAAGAGCATTTCCTTGCGGCGTCTCGTTGCCCGGCATCAGCACGAGGATCGTGTCTTCCTGATCGATGCCGGTCAGGTAGAGCAGGTTGCTGTCCTGCCGGTACTCGTAGTTGACGTCGGTGGAGAAGACGCGCTCCGGCGCGCTCCAGAAGATGGCGATGGCATCGGGGCCGAGACGTTCCAGCGCGCGGGCCCGCCGCGCCTTGAGATCGTCTTGAAGCGGGCCGGCCAGGGCCGTCAGCGGGACGAGCCACAGCAGCAGGGCGCACGCGAGAATCGGGCGTATTTTGCGCATGATTTGCCGCGCATTGTACCAGAGTTTCCGCCGTTTACCGGCCATCGGGCGGTGTTCGCCGGAAAGGAGATGAGGCCGCAACGACGCGGGCGTATCTTCTTCACGAAAGGGCCGCGGCTGACTTCGCACCCGCGTACGGGCCGGCTCACTGCGTTCGCCGGTAAGGGCCGCCTGCTTCAGGAGAGTTGATCATGCAGACAGCCGCGACAGATTCGGACCTCCGCTTCACGCCCCAACTCCTGATGGGGCTGTTCATCGTCGTCGTGGGCATCGTGTTCACGCTCGACAATCTCGGGATGACGGAGGCCGAACGGTACGTCCGTTACTGGCCGATGGGGCTCATCGCCGTCGGCTCGTTGAAGGTGTGGCAGTCGCGCGGGGGCGGCGCTTTCGTGGGCCTGCTGTTCATCATCGCGGGCACCTGGCTGCTCCTCGAGTCGCTCGACATCGTCAACGTGCCCTTCTGGCGGATGTGGCCGCTGCTGCTCGTGCTCTTCGGCGCCTCCATGATCTGGCAGGGCGTGCGCGGCGGGCGGCGGATCGTGGCGGCGGCCGACACGAACGATACGCTGAGCGCGCTCGCCGTGCTCGGCGGGATGAACCGGGGGAACAACTCGCGCGCGTTCAAGGGCGGGGATCTCACCGCCGTGCTGGGCGGATGCGAGATCGACCTGCGGCACGCGGCCATCGAAGAGGAGGCGGTGATCGACGTGTTCGCGATCTGCGGCGGGATCGAGATTCGCGTCCCCGAAAGCTGGACGGTCATCGGCCGCGTGACGCCGATCCTCGGCGGCTTCGAGGACAAG
The DNA here is from genome assembly GCA_963820645.1 of uncultured Acidobacteriota bacterium. Lineage (GTDB taxonomy): Bacteria > Acidobacteriota > Vicinamibacteria > Vicinamibacterales > 2-12-FULL-66-21 > JALZOC01. The sequence goes on from CAWGAS010000003.1 coordinate 163,706, forward strand.
ACGCGGCCGCCGCACGAGGCTGAGCACGCAGCGCCTCGTGATCCGCGGGATCGTGATCATGGGCGGCGTCGAGGTGAAGAACTAGCGCTCGATGCATCCCATCCCCACGCGCGGCGCGGGACTGGCTCTGTACCTCGGCGCCTGGGCGCTGGTCGGCACGCTGCTGGCCGCCCTCCTCGGCGGTTCGGGAGGGGTGACCTGGGCGCAATCGCTCGCGATCGCGCTCCCGCTGTCGATCACCTACGCGTTCTTCTGCCTGTCGGCGTGGTACGTCGCGCGGAGCATGCCGCTGTCGGCAACCGGCGCGATGCGGATCGCGACGACGGGCCTGACCGCGGCGGTGCTGAGCAGCGGCGCGTGGCTGGCGCTCGCCCGCGGCTGGATGGGGCTCGTCGGCCGCCGCGGCGGCCTCGACGCGGAGGGCGTCTTCGCGCGCGAGTCCACGCTGATTTTCGGGTTCGGCCTGCTGCTGTACCTGCTGTCGCTCGCGGTGAGCTACCTGCTCGGATCGTTCGAGCAGGCGCGCGAGACCGAGCGCCGGGGGCTGCAGGTGCAGGTGCTGGCGCGTGAAGCGGAGCTGCGATCGCTGCGCGCGCAGATCGACCCGCACTTCCTGTTCAACAGCCTGCACTCGATCAGCGCGTTGACGACGTTGGATCCGCCGGGGGCCCGCCGGATGTGCCTGCGGCTCGCCGACTTCCTTCGCGACAGCCTCACGCTCGGCTCGGGCGATCGCATCACGGTCGGCCGGGAGCTGGCGCTGGCCGGGCGGTTCCTCGAAATCGAGCAGGTGCGCTTCGGCAGCCGGCTCGCAGGTCGAGATCGTGTCCGACGGCGCGGACGGCTGCCTGGTGCCGCCGCTCCTGCTGCAGCCGATCGTCGAGAACGCGGTGACGCACGGCATCGCGCACGTGCTCGACGGCGGCACGATTCGCATCGCCGCGTCGCGCGGCACCTCGACGCTGTCGATCGCCGTCGAGAATCCGTGCGATCCTGATCGTCCGCGCCGCACCGGGACCGGCTTCGGCCTCGCCAACGTGCGCGCACGGCTGCGTGCGCTGCACGGCGACAACGCGCGTCTGTCCGCGGCGGAACGGGACGGCGTGTGGCGCGTGGAGGTGTCGCTGCCGATGGAGGATAGCGCAGTCGGGACGGAGACACCGGAGGTCTTTCACACGGAGCAACGGAGTAACGGAGGAACGGAGACATTGGGTTAAGTAATGGTGTTGCAAAAAATGGTTTCTGGTTTCTCCGTTGCTCCGTTACTCCGTGTAAATGTCGGTGAATATGAGCAAGTCCGTTAACTCCGTGACCTCCGCTACCTCTGCATGACCGAGTCCCTTCGCGTCCTGATCGTGGACGACGAGCCGCTGGCGCGCGCGGTGGTCCGGGAGTTCCTGGGCGCGCATCCCGGGGTCGAAGTGGTCGCCGAGTGCGGCAACGGCTTCGATGCCGTGAAAGCGGTGTCGGAGCTCTCACCCGATCTCATGTTCCTCGACGTGCAGATGCCGAAGCTGAGCGGCTTCGAGGTGCTCGAGCTCCTCGGCAAGGACGTCCCCGTGATCTTCACCACCGCCTACGATCAGTACGCGCTGCGCGCGTTCGAAGTCCACGCGGTCGACTACCTGCTGAAGCCGTTCAGCGAGGAGCGCTTCGCCGAGGCGCTGTCGCGCGCGCGGGAACGCCTGCAGTCGCGGGAGGCGGCGCCGATCGAGGCGTTCGTCTCGGAGGTGCGATCGGGGCAGGCGCCGCTCGAACGGGTCCTCATCCGCGACGGCTCGCAGGTCCACGTCCTCCCGGTGGACCGCATCGACTACGTCGAGGCACAGGACGACTACGTCGCGTTCAAGTCGGAGGGCAAACAGTACCTGAAGGATCAGACGCTCGGATCCGCGGAGGCCAATCTGGATCCCGCGCGGTTCGTTCGCATTCACCGGTCGTTTCTCCTCAACATCGATCGCATTGCGCGCGTGGAGCTCTACGCCAAGGACAGCCGCGTCGCGATCCTGCGCGACGGCACCCGTCTCCCGGTCAGCCGTGCCGGCTACGCGCGGCTGGCGAAGCTGCTGTAATAAGATGCTTCCAGCTTCCAGCTCCCAGCTTCCAGCTCCTGCGGCGGGAAGCGGGAAGCGGGAAGCGGGGAGCTTCTTCATGGACAAGATCTCTCGTCGCGATCTCGCAAAGCTGGCCGCCGGCGTCGCCGCCGCGCGCGCGCTGCCGCTCTCCGCGCAGGCGCCCGCCGACCCCGCCTACATCGGTCCGCTGACTGGCGTAGAGAAGGGGATTGAGGGCCGCCGGTTCGATCCGGTCGCGTATACGCAGGATCTCTACGCGGAGGCGCCGCGCCGCCTGCGGTTCCAGGCCCGAAGCCAGGGCCAGGCGGAAGCGTGGCAGAAGCAATTACGTGCGAAGGTGGCCGAGCTCGTCGGCGGGTTTCCCGCCAGCCGGCCGCCTCTGCGTCCCGTCACGCTCGAGACGCGCACGTTCCCGGGCTACCGCCGCGAGAAGATCGTGTTCGACTCGCGGCCCGGCGTGAGCGTGCTCGCCTACGTCCTGCGTCCGGACAAGGCGAAGACGCCGGCGCCCACGATGATCTGCATCCCCGGCCACGGCCGCGGCGTCGACGACATCGTCGGCATCGACGACAAGGGCCGCGAGCGGACCGACAAGGCCGGCTACCAGCACGACTTCGCGATCCAGGTGGTCGAGGCCGGCATGGCGGCCGTGGCGATCGAACCGATGGCGTTCGGGTGCCGCCGCGACGCCATCACGGCGCGCAAGGGACTGGGGACGAGCGCGTGCCAGCCCACGGCGGGCGGCGCCCTGCTCGTCGGGCAGACGATGGTCGGCTGGCGGGTGTGGGACGTGATGCGGACCGTGGACTACATCGCGACCCGGTCCGATCTCGACTCGAGCCGCGTGGGGTGCATGGGGATCTCGGGCGGCGGCACCATCACCGTGTTCGCCACCGCCCTCGAGCCGCGAATCCGCGCCGCGCTCGTCAGCGGCTACCTGAATACCTTCCGGGACAGCGTCGGGAGCCTGTCGCACTGCATCGACAACTACGTGCCGGGCGTTCTGAACTGGGCGGAGATGTACGACATCGCGGGCCTGATCGCGCCGCGGCCGCTGTTTGTCGAGTCGGGTGAGAAGGACAACATCTTTCCGATCAAGGCCAGCATCGAGAGCTTCGAGAAGGTCCGGGACATCTACGGCGTGTTCGGCGCGGCGGACCGGGCCGAGCAGGAAGTCTTTCCCGGCGAGCATTCGTTCTGGGGGCGGCGCGGGATCCCGTTCCTCGCCCGGCACCTGAACGCCTGAGCGGTCTCCCACCTGCGCGCGTGGCGGTGATGGGCCCCGACGAATCTCCTGAATCGGCGCCTCCGCCCGGCGGCACGCCGATCCCGCGGCGCTTCGTCCATCTGGCCGATGCCGGCTCTCGCCGCCATCGTGTGTCTCGGTGCGGTCCTGCGGCTGTTCCCGATCTGGTTCGGGCTGCCGTACCTGGGGGCGCGGCCGGACGAAGAGACGGCCGTCGTATACGCACTGGCGATTCTCGGCGGCGATCCCAACCCTCACTTCTTTCACTGGCCGTCCCTGACCTTCTACGCGTTCGCCGCGCTCTACGCCGCGGCCTCCGGGATTCGGCGCGCGCTGTCGCTCGATCCCGCGCTGACGGGCGCGGACCACCTGCTGCTCGCGCGAGCGTTCGTCGCCGTCGCCGGGACGCTGACGATCGTCGTGCTCTTCAGGATCGGGCGCCGGGTGGCCGGCGACACGACCGGGATTCTGGCCGCGGCCTTTCTTGCCGTGGCGATCCTGCACGTGAGGGATTCACACTTCGCGATGACCGACGTCCTCATGACGCTGCTCGTCACGGTCTCGCTGGCCCTGCTCCTGCGCGGGGTGGACGCGGCCCTGGCCGAGCCGCGTCATGCGGGCGCGATCCGGTGGTTCGCCGCCGCAGGTCTGGCGGGCGGCCTTGCGGCGTCAACGAAGTACAGCGCGGCTGCCGTCATCGCCGCGATGGGGGCGGCCCAGTTGCTGTGCCTGGAGCCGGTTTCAAAACCGCTGGTGGCCTCCGGCTTCAGCCGGACCAATAGGGTTTTGAAACCACTTCTAGTGAGATCGCTGAAGCACGCCCGGGACTGGCGCGCGTGGATGCCGTCCCTGGTGTTTCTCGCCGCGTTCGCGGGCGGCTTCATCGCCGCGACGCCGTACGCGCTCCTCGACTTCGAGACGTTCGCGACCGATCTCCGATACGACTTCGCGCATCTCTCCGAAGGACACGGCGGCGTCACCCTCGGCCGCGGATGGTGGTACCACCTCACGCGGTCCCTGCCGTACGGCGTGGGCGTTTCGATCTTCATCGCCGCACTGGCGGGCCTCGTGCCGTTCGTGAAGCACTACACGCGCCACGCGGCCGTCATCGGCGCCTTCGCGGCCGCGTTCTTTGCGTCGATCGGCAGCGGCTACACCGTCTTCTTCCGGTACATCCTGCCGCTCGTGCCGATCGTCTGCCTCCTGGCCGCCGTGGGCGTGCGGCATGGGGCGCCGTGGCTGGCCTCACGCACGGGTTTTTCGAACCGCGCGACGCTCGCGCTGCTCGCCGTCCTGGCCGGCGGCCCCGCGTTCGTCTACAGCGTGTGGCTCGACGTGCTGCTGGCCAGGACCGACACGCGCGTGCTGGCGGCAGGCTGGCTGACGCCGCGCCTGAAGGCGGAGGAGTCGCTGCACCAGGCTGGAGGGCTCTACGCCGAGCTGGACCTCTCGGGCGTCCGGTTTCATGAATGGAGGTTCGATCCTGGCGCGGGTTCGTTCGGAGATCCGGAAGGACGCACGCCCGACTGGCTGGTGTTGCTCCAGTCGCCGTTGTCGCCGTATGCGAGAGTCCCGGGGGAGCTTCGCCCGATCGTGGCCGAGCGGTACACGCTCGTCCACACGATTCGAGCCACGACCGGGCGCGCGCGGTCGGCCGTCTACGACCTGCAGGACGCGTTCTTCATGCCGGTATCCGGCTTCAGCACGGTCGAGCGTCCGGGTCCAACCGTCCTCATCTACCGGCGGCGCGATGCGCCGCCGATCGCGGAGCCCTGACCGCCCGTCCCGGTCGATCGGCCGTTGCCGCCGCGCTCAACTCCGCGCGTAGCCATGGATCGCCGACCGCTTGCCGCCCTCCCGGTGCGCCTCTTCCGACATGGCGTGCACGCCGGTGGCATCGATCCAGCGGTTGTAGAAGTTGAACAGCGCACACACCGTCACGGCGAAATAGATCGCGTCGTCGGTCCATCCGCCCGCGCGGAGCGCGTCCAGGTCGGCGTGCGCGATCTGCGGTGAATCGTGGTTGACCTTCTCGACGAACCGGAACAGCGCCTTGTGGCGGTCATCGAGCGCGGACGACTCGAGGTCGGCCATCACGCCCTGCACGAGCGCCTCGTCGCCGAGCAGCTGCGCCGCAACTGCGGCGTGGGAGTTGATTCAAAACGGGCAGTGGTTGCGCTTCGAGGTATAGGCCGCGATGAGCTCGCGCATCCCGGGACTGAGCGGTGACGGGCCGCGAAGAATCTCCTGTGTGAACCGCGCGAGGTGGGTGGTCGCCGACGGCAGATACGCGAACAGATGCCAGATCTGCGGATACTCGGCCCCCTGCTCCTGCATGCGCTCGATCAGATCGCGATAGGGGCTCGGCTGCGGGTTCTGCTCGACCCCTGGCAGGAACATCGGTTCGGCGATCGGTGGCGTTTCGGACATGGCCTATTAAAGTTCGAAAGTTCGAAAGTTGCGATAAGTTCAAGAGTTCGACGGCTCGACCAGCGGGAACTCTCGAACTTTAGAACGTTAGAACGTTAGAACTTTACACCGCGATCGGCAGGGAACAGATGCCGGTCCGTGACGGCGATCTGCTCCGAAGCGATCAGGCCGAAGCGGATGAGCTGCTCGGAACCGTCATCGCGAACCGCCGCCTCTTCAAAAGCAACTTCGCCTGGGACCTGCCCGACATCCGGTCCAGCGGAACCGCGCTCAAGGCGTTGGGGGTGCTCGTAAACGACTGGCAGGTCTCCGGCGTATGCGCGGGGCAGTGTAGTCTTCGTAGCGCAGGTTTCAGAGTTTGTGAAGAAAACCGGGTCAACTCCCAAAAGGCCCAACTCCCAAACTGAGTCTCTTCGAAGAGATTTCTTTGGGCGTTGGAGGTTGGGCGTTGGAGATTGGCGGATTTTTCACACTCTCTTTAGCCCTGCCCCAGGCAGCCCGAAGGGCTGCGGAGAATCTCAATGGCGGACATCTCCAGACGGCATTTCTTCTTCGGCACTCTCCTCGCCGGCATCGTCCCGAGGGCCGGGTTTGGCAGCGTGCCGTCGCTCAAAGCGCTGGGTTATCAGTCACCCAACGAAAAGATGAACGTCGCCGGCATCGGCGCCGGCGGCCGGGCGATGAGTGTCCTCGGTGGACTGGAGTCGGAAAATATCGTCGCGCTCGCCGATGTCGATTGGGCCCGCGGGGCCGAAGGATTCACGCGCTGGGCCAAGGCCACGAAGTACAAAGACTACCGGCAGATGCTCGACAAGGAGCAGAAGAACATCGACGCCGTGACGGTCGCGATCCCCGACCACATGCACGCCGCCACGGCGCTGGCTGCGATGCAGCTCGGCAAGCACGTGTACGTCGAGAAACCGCTGACGCGGACGCCGTGGGAAGCGCGGCTGCTCGCGGATGCGGCGGCGAAGTACAAGGTCGCGACGCAGATGGGGAACCAGGGCTACTCGCATGAAGCGACGCGCGTGGCCGCGGAGATCATCTGGTCCGGGGAGATCGGCGACGTCAAAGAGGTCCACGCGTTCCGCAACCGCGCGAGCTGGCCGCAGGGAATGCAGACGCTGCCCGCGCCGGAAAGAGTCCCCGACACGCTTGACTGGGATCTGTGGCTGGGCGGCGCGGCGTGGAGGCCCTACACCTCGGGAGACGACGCCTACCGGAAGACCTACAACCAGCAGTTCGGGTTTTACCTGCCCTTCAACTGGCGCGGGTTCTACGACTTCGGGAGCAGCCTGATCGGCGATTGGGGCATTCACATTCTCGGGCCCGCGAACCTGGCGCTGCGGCTTGGCTCGCCGGTGAGCGTCGAGTGCACGACGCTCGGAGAAGGCCGGAGCCCGTATACCTTCCCGCTCGGCGGCACCGCCATCAAGTGGGAGTTCGGCGCGCGCGAGAACATGCCGCCGGTGACGATCTACTGGTCGGATACCGGCGAGTCGTACACGCCATCCGGCATGACCGTCGAGGAGATGCGGCAGATTCCGAACACCGGGCCGGTCATCGCGGCTCCGCCCGGCGGCGGCGGTCGCAGAGGTGGAGCGGCCGGCGCTGGCCGGGGCGGACCGGAAGGCGCAGCGGCCGGACGCGGTGGCCGCGGTGGCGGCGCCCAGGGTGGTCAGCCGCAGGGGAGCGGGTACAACCAGGTCTTCGTCGGGACAAAAGGATATCTGGGGACGAGCGGGCGCGGTGAAGGCGTCGGGCTGATTCCCGGCGCCAGATGGGCGGAGTACAAGCTCCCGCCGCAATTGCTGACACGGTCGCCGGGGCATCAGCGCGACTGGGTTCGCGCGTGCAAAGGAGGGGAGCCGGCCTGCTCCAACTTCAGCATCGCGGGTCCATACACCGAGTGGATGGTGCTCGGGGCCATCGCGGCACGGGTGCCGGGGAAGCTGCTGTGGGATGCGAGGAAGATGGAGTTCACGAACAGCCGGGAGGCCAGCAAGCTCGTCAAGCCGGCCTTCAGGAAGGGTTGGGAAATCAAGTCGCTGACGTAGGATCGCAATTACTGCCAGTTGTACGTAAACGACCGACTGGGGTCTGACCCCGGTACCGCGCGCGGTACCGGTACGGTACCGGGGTCAGACCCCACCAGGATCGGGTTGCAGACAACCCGGGGAGAAGCACATGTTGTACTCGCGACGTGAAATGGGAAAGCTCGCGCTGGCAGGTCTACCCGCGGCGGCCGTGCTCGGGACGACGGAGTCGATCTTCGGCGCGTTTGCCCAGGCGAAGCCGAACTCGCTCGATCGACGGCGTGCAGATCGGCACGATCACCTACAGCTACCGCAGCATGCCGGATCAAAGCGCGGAAGCCACGCTGAAGTACATCGTCGACTCCGGGATCAGCGCGGTGGAGTTGATGGGCGGTCCGATCGAGAGCTTTGGCGGCGCGCCGACAGCAGGCGGGCCGTGGCGGTGGCGGCGGCGGGCGCGGACGAGAAGGCGGGCCGGACGGCGCCCGGGGCGGCCGCGGCGAACGCGGCGCGATGCCCGCCGAATTGCCGCCTGGCGCGACGCGCGGAGCGTGGAAGGGCACTGAGTGCGTGATTCCCGCTCCGGACGCCCCGCGCGGCGGCGGAGGTGGCGGCGGACGCGGGCGCGGCGCGGCGACGCCCGAGCAGCAGGCCGCGCAGCAGGAGCAGGCGGCCAAGTTGAAGGCGTGGCGGACGTCGGTCTCGATGGATCCCTTCAAGAAGCTGCGCAAGATGTACAACGACGCCGGCGTGACCATCTACGCCACGAAGATGCTCAACGCCAACATGTCGGACGAGGAGTTCGAATACGTGTTCAACGTGGCCGAAGCCCTCGGCGCGACGCACACCACGCTGGAGCTCCTGACCAGCGACGAACAGCTCAAGCGCGTCGGTGACTTCGCGATGAAGAAGAAGATCTACGCCGCCTACCACACGCACGCGCAGGGCAACATGACGGCGTTCGATCGGGCGTTCGAGTTGTCCAAAGGCAACAAGGCGAACGTCGACTTCGGCCACTGGGTCGCGGCCGGCAACGTCGGCGGAACCCCGATGCAGTTCCTCGAGAAGCACCACGATCGCATCGGGAGCTTCCATCTGAAGGATCGGACGACGCCGGCGCACTGCGCGCTCAACCTGGCGTGGGGGACCGGCGAGACGCCGATCAAGGAGATCCTCCAGATGGTGAAGAAGAACAAGTGGAAGATCCCCGCGTCGATCGAGCTCGAATACAACATCCCCGAGGGCTCGGACGCCGTCCAGGAAACCCGCAAGTGCGTGGAGTATTGCAGGGCCGCACTGACCGCGCGCACGTAGGCAGACAACCGGAACAGGAGATCAGGAGGTCAGGAGTTGTTCTCTTGGCCTCCTGAACACTGACTGTCGAGGACGATCTCTATGACTGCTGATACGCGCACGATTGCCGCGTCCGTTCTCGCCGGCGCCATCATGACTGCCCTCGTGGTCGCGCAGGGGGTTGGGACACCGGCGCCTCAGGGCCAGCCGGTGGACCACACCGGGGCCCCCGCCGCGCGTTCTCAGCGCGGTGGGGTGGAGACTCCAACACCCCCTCCTGGAGGCCGCGCCGGGGATCCCGGACAGCGCGGCGCTCCACCGGAAGGAGGGCGGCAGGGCAGAGGCGGACGCGCCGGCGGCTATACGCAATACACACGGCCGCTCGCATCGGAGGACGTGGTCATCCGCGGCAAGGCGCTCTACGGCGCCAACTGTGCCAGCTGCCATGCGATCGATCTTCGCGGCACTCCCGACGGGAAGAATCCGAACCTGCTCCGCTCGGGCGTTGCGCTGCGCGATCAGAAGGGCGAACTGATCGGCGCCAGAGTGGCCAAACACACGCCGCCGCTCACGCTCAACGAGGCCGACACGATCGCGATTGCCGAATACATCCACAGCGTGCACGCGACGATGGGAGGGCAGGGGAGTCCGCCGGGACGCAATCCGACCAACGTCACGCTGAACGTGCTCGTGGGTAACCCGAAGAACGGGGAAGCGACCTTCAACGCCGTGTGCGGCGCGTGCCACTCGGTCACCGGCAACGGCAACCTCAGGGGGATCGCATCGAAGTTCTCGGATCCCAGAGCGCTCCAGAACGGGTGGGTCAGCGGCTCGACGAGCGCGTTCGGCGGCGGCCGCGGAGGCGGTGGCGCCAACGTGCCGGCGGTCGTCACCATGGCCGACGGTTCGAAGCTCGAGGGGACCCTGGTGCGTGAGGATGATTTTCTGGTCGTGCTGATCCTGCCCGACGGCACCCGCAGGAGCATGCCGCGCACCAACGGCGTCCCGCGCGTCGAGGTCAAGGATCCGAAGGCGGGACACGTGGACGCCATCGTGAAGCTTGCGCACGAGGACATGCAGAACCACATGCTGCACGACATCACGGCGTATCTGTGGACGATTAAGTAAGCGCCTGCCCTTCGACTCGCCCGATGGCAGCGCTCGCTCAGGGCACCATGAGCGAGGTCGTGAGCACCCGAGTCGAATGGTGCGGCCCGCGCGAAGGCCTGGGTCGACGCGGCTGCCGCGCTGGGGTGGCTAGCGAGTCTTCGAGCGCCGCAGCGCGAGCGCGTGGGGGTGGGCCCGCGCAATGAGAAAGAGTCGAGACCATGAAGAGATTCCTCGCGATCGCGGCGCTCATCGCCGGCCCGGCGCTGCTCCTGGCGCAGCAGAACCCCAATTACGCCCCGAGCGGTCCGACGCCGCTGGGGCCTGGCGATCCCGACTGGCGCGGCGAGACGATCCAGAGCGGCACGCTGCCGCCCGAGACCGGCGGCCTCGATGAAGCGCGGATCATGAAGCCGCTCTCGGACGAGTGGACGGGTTGGGGAGCTACTCCGGTGATCTCACCGGCAAGCGATACAGCGCGCTGAAGCACGTGAACAAGGACACCGTCAAGCACCTGAGTCTCAAGTGGATCACGCCGCTCAACCAGGGATGCGGTCCGACCGGCCGCGGAGTCGCCGGCGCCGCGGGTGCCCCTGGCGCGGGAGCGGGCGCGGCGGAGGCCGTGGCGGCCCCGCGCCGGCGAGCTACCCCATCGTCGTCGGCGGCCTCGGCAACGGCGACGCGAACACGTGCGGGCCGCTCGGATTGGCGGCGGGATCCTGATGGTCGACGGCAAGCTGTACGCCGCGTCGCCCAACAACGTCTTTGCGATCGACGCGCGCGACGGCGCGGTGCTCTGGCACAACTACTGGAAATCGCGCGGCGGCACCACGACGGGGACCCGCGGCCCCGGCATGCTGGGCAACCTCATTTACTTCACGCAGCACGACGACTGGGTGCTCGCGATGGACGCGAGAAACGGCAAGGAGGTGTGGCGGCACGAGGTCGCGCCGTTCGATCAGCGGTACTTCTCGTCGATTGCGCCGATGCCGATCAAAGGCCACCTGCCGCGCCGATGCCGATCAAAGGCCACCTGATCGTCGGCACCGGCAACGACCTGGACGCACCGGCCTTCCTGAAGTCGCTCGACCCGAGAACCGGCGCGGTGAGATGGATTCTGTACTCGACGCCTCAGAAGGAAGGCGATCCCGGCCTTGAAACGTGGGCGAGCCTCGACGCGGCGAAGCACGGCAACGGCGCCACGTGGATTCCCGGCGCCTACGACCCGGAAACGAACCTGTACATGTACGGCACGGGCAATCCGAACTCCGTGCGTACCACGCAGGGCCGCGGTGAAGGGGACAATCTGTTCACGTCATCGCTGCTGGCGGTGGACGTCGAGACGGGCAAGATGAAGTGGTACTTCCAGACGTCGCCGCACGACACGCACGACTGGGATTCCACGCAGACGCCGGCGATCGTCGACGCGCCGTTCAACGGGCGCATGCGCAAGCTGGTGATGACGGCGACGCGCAACGGGTATTTCTTCGTGCTCGACCGCACCACCGGCGCGCACCTGGTCACGAGCAAGCTCGGGCTGACCAACGTGTGGGCGGAGGGACTCGACGCAAAAGGGCAGCCCCTCGACGCAAAAGGACAGCCGAAGCGGAACCCGCACAAAGACGCGCAGGTCGCCGGCACGCTCGTGAACGGCAGCGTGTTGAATTATCCGCCCCCGACGTTCTCGCCCGACACCGGGCTGTTCTACGTCAACGAGAACAACGGGCTGTCGGTCAGCTACTTGATGGAGCCGGATCCGCGCGGCTCGATGGGTCTCGGGGGGATCAGCGGCGGCGGCGGCGTCTCGCTCGGCACGAACATCGTGGCGGTGGACTACAAGACCGGGAAGATCGCCTGGCGCAAGAAGATCACCGGCGGCAGCCCCGGCCTCCTGTCGACGGCCGGCGGCGTCCTGTTCGTGAGCAACGGGCAGAACGTCGAGGCGTGGGACGCCGCGACAGGCAAGGGGCTGTGGTATACTCCCAGATCGGCGGCCTGCAGAGTCCGCCCGAGACATTCATGCTCGACGGCAAGCAGCACGTCCTGCTCACGTCGAACGGCTCGTTGTACATGTTCGTGCTGAATTGATCAGCCGATAATCTTCTCCCACCCGGGCCGGTACTGTTCGCGGCGCACGAGCTTGGTGGCCTCGGGGGAATTCGTGAACTCCATCTTCTCGGTGTTCCACAGCAGGCGCTTGTAGGGCACGCGCAGCGAGATATTGGCGAGCGTGACGGCTTCGGCGAGCGCGGCGACCTGCTCGAAGCTGCCCTTTGATTTCGTGCCCTTCTTGATCGCGTTCACCCACTCGTCCTCGGGCGACGTCGCGTCGAACTCCGGCGTGTTGATGGAGCCCTCGAACGCCTTCTGGCGGCTCTGAGGGATGAGACGCGGCTTGGTGGCCCTGAAGTCGCAGAGGATCTTGCCCTTGTCGCCGATGAACAGCATGCCCTCGTCGGCGAGATCCTCGTTGTCCTGGTAGAGCTCCTCCGGCGTCTGCGGCTTCATGCCGCCGTCGTACCAGAACGTGTCGACCGATGGCCGATCGGCCGTGGCCGGATGCCGCCACCGGACGGTGCTGGCTTTCGGAAAGCCGACGAGCGACACGTGCCCGCCCTCGCTGACGTTGTTGGCGTCGACGAACGCGTCGTTGTTCGGCCGCCCTTCGACGAATTCCGGGACGCCGAGATTCAGGATGCGATACGGGCTGCCACAGGCTGTAGTGGCCCATGTCGGCGAGGCAGCCGGCGCCGTAGGCGTACCAGCCGCGGTACACCGCGAACGTGTAGCTCGGATGGTACGGACGATCGGGTTCGGGCCCCTGCCACAGTGCCCAGTTGAAGCCGGCCGGCACCGGGCGGCCCGGACTTGTGGTACTCCTGCATGCCCTGCGGCCAGAAGGGCCGGTTGGTCCAGTTGTGCACTTCGCGGACGGTGCCGATGACGCCGCCCTTGATCCACGCCGCCAGGGTGTGTCGGTCCGGCGAGTTGCTGTAGGCCAGCAGGTGCGACGGCGCGGAGCTCTCGCGCGCGGCCTGCAGCGTGCGGCGAACTTCATACAGCACGCTGGCGACCGGCTTGTGCGAGATCGCGGCCTTGCCTTTCTGGAGCGCCGCGATGTTGATGCTGCCGTGCTGATGGTCCGGCGTGATGTTGATGATCCCCTGGATGTCGGTTTCCTTCTCGAGCATCTCCCGGAAGTCCTCGTAGGACCGCATGCCCTTGCCGGGACGCTTCTGCTTCTCGTAGTAGGTCTCCATGATCCGCTGCGCGACGTCGCGTCCCGGCGCGGATGCCCGTGTGATCCGAGCCCCACGTCGGATCTTCGAGGAACCGCCGGATGGCGTTGCGGTTCCCCCACGCTGTTCCAGTCGACGTAGTTCTGCGTGTCCTTGTTCGGATCGACCACGGCGACGAAGTGCACGTCCGGCCGCCTCACCATGCCGATGTTGACCTGACGCTGCGACTGCGTGCCGCATCCGACCTGCGCGAGCAGAATCATGTCGCTCGGCGCCACGTACCCCTGGCCTCCCAGGACGCGGCGCGGCACGATGGTGAACGCGGAGGCGGCGGCGAGACCGCCGAGGAACTTGCGGCGATTCATCTTGTTCATGGTTGTTCCTGCGGCTGATGTGGCGGAGCCACGAATCGGAGTTGCGGAGCACGCTGCCACAGCCTCGGCCCGAAAGTCAATATTACTTGCTCTGGGGCCCCGCCTGCGGCCACGCGCGAGGATACGGTCTAGCTGGCGCGGCGAGTGACAGCCGAGCTGCGGCTCGAGCGCGTCGCTCGCCGCGGCCGCGGGCGCTTTTTTACTTGCGAGCAATTGAAGTTTGATACACGCGCACGTAGTCGATCTCGAACCGCGCCGGAAACTCCGTCGAGCGATGGGTCGCCTCCCTGGGTGCCGCCGACGGCGAGGTTGACGAGCAGGTAGTGCGGCTGGTGAAACGGATTGGCGCGGGTGTCGTCCTGGTTGATGGTCTTCGTGAGGTCGATCTCGTTCAGCACTTGTCCGTCAACCGACAGCGAGATCGCCCGCTCGTCCCAGTCCATGCGCCAGACGTGGAAGGCGTCCGGCCACGCCTTGCCGAAGGACGCCATCGGCGTCCGCGAGTCGTCCCAGATCGCCTGGAAGCGCTCCGCGCCGCCCCACGCGGCGTTGGCGAGCAGCGTTCCGCGGTAGTACTCCATGATGTCGATTTCGCCGTTGTGCGGCCACGGGCGCGTCACGCCGAGGGTCCAGAAGGCCGGCCACAATCCCGGGCGCGTGTCGATGCGCGCGCGCATCTCGAAGCGTCCGTACTGCCAGGTGTGGAGACCACGCGTCATGAGACTGGCCGAGGTGTAATCCGCGGCTCGACGGCGCCGGCGCCAATCAGTCGCGGCCGCGTCGAATTCGGGGTTCGGCACCCGCTCGCGGCGCGCCTCGATCACGAGCAGGCCGCCCGCGGCCTTCGCGTTCCCGGTCGCGTACCACTGCAGCTCCTGGTTGCGGACGAAGCCGCGCTCGTGCGTCCAGTTCGCGGGGTCCGGCGGACCGTCGCGGTCGAACTCGTCGGCCCAGACGAGCGCGTAACCGGGGTACTCGGCTGGCGGAGCGGTCAGGGGGATGCGCTGATCGGCCGTTTGAATGGGCGCCGCCGGCCACAGCGGCAAGGCCGCGCCGGCCGCGAGGCCCATTACCTGAACAATCTGCGTGAACGTCATGCGGATCAGCGTCAGAAACGGCGCAGCTTACCACGTTCGACAGTCCCATCGATGCGCGCCAATTTGATATAATAGAAGCGGTTCCACACGGTTCCGCCAGCCGGCGGCGCCGAACTTCTGCTGGGGGGTCCGTGCGTCCGCTCCTTGTTTTCGCACTGTTTCTTTCGATTGCGAGCACCGGGTCGGCCCAGAAGGCGCCGCCGTCTTCGGCCACGCCGTCTGGCCCGCCGCCTGCGGCACGCGTGGCGGCGGACCGCGTGGCGGCGGTCCCGGTCGAGGCAGAGCACGCGACGGCACAGCGCGCGCGCGTCGTCGAGGCCCGCGCCGCGATGAAGCCGGTGCCTGCGCACGCGGCCGCCCCTCCGGCCACCTTCGACACGCTCGTCAAGCCGTTCCTCGCCGAGAACTGTTACGAGTGCCACGGCAACAAGAAACAGAAGAAGGAAATCAACTTCGAGACGATTGATTCCGTGGCGGCCCTGGCCGACGATCCGGATCGTCTGGGAAGAAGTCGTGCGGCGGCTCCGCGGACGCGAGATGCCTCCCGAGGAAGAGCCGCAGCCGGCGGAGCACGCGCGGCAGGCCGTCGCGGGCTGGATCGACCGCGAGCTCAAACGCATCGATCGCACGACGCCGCCGGATCCGGGCCGCGTCACCACCCGCCGCCTCAATCGCACCGAGTACAACAACACGATCGGCGAGCTGCTCGGCGTGGACATGCGGCCGGCCGACGATTTCCCGCAGGACGACTCGGGCTACGGCTTCGACAACATCGCGGACGTGCTGTCGCTCTCGCCGGGGCTCATGGAGAAGTACATCTCGGCGGCCGACAAGGTCGCGCACACCGCGCTGTTCGGACCGGCGACGCTCAAGCCGACGCTGTTGCGGCTGCGATCCGAAGGGCGCCGCGTCAAGGAGGCGAAGACCTATCCCGGCGACTACGACGTCACGGGCCTCAGCCTGCCGAACGCGTTTCATGCCATCCACCGTGTTCCCGTGGACGGCGAATACCTCGTCAAGGTCACGCTCGCCGGCCTGCGGCCCAAGGGATCCGCGCCGATCACGATTGCGCTCTGGGTCGACCAGCGCGAGGTGATGACGCGGACGCACGATCAGGAGGGCGCCGCGACGTTCAACGAGGACCGGCACGATTTCGGCGGGCAGGCGGTCGAGTTCCGCGTCAAGCTCGCCGCCGGCGACCGCTGGCTGTCGCTGGCCATTCCGCGCGTCTTCGAAGGGCTTCCGCCGCGCTACGCCGGCCCGAATCCCTCGACGCGTCCGATCGCGCCGCGAGAGTTCAAGCCGCCCGCCGGCGCCCCGCCCGAACGCATCGCGCTGTTCCGCAAGCGGTTCGAAGAGCGGCCAGGCGGAGCTCGACCGGATCCCGATGAACGGCGTGCGCGTCAACACGGTCGACATCGGCGGCCCGTACTCGCACGTGACGGGCCCGTCTCCCGAGAGCCTCAGGAAGATCTACACGTGCGGGCACCTGAACGGCGGGCACCAGAGCACCTGTGCGAAGCGCATCGTCACCAGCCTGGCCCGGCGCGCGTTCCGGCGGCCGGTCGCGGCCGGCGAAGTGGACAAGATCGTCGCGCTCGTGCACCAGGCCCAGGAGCAGGAAGGCTCGTTCGACGAAGGGCTCGCAGTCGGGATCCAGGCGCTCCTGGTGTCGCCGGACTTCCTCTTCCGCATGGAGCGCGATCGGCGGGCCGTGCCGGCCTCGTCCGTCTCGCAGCCGATCAGCTCAGCACGAGCTGGCGACGCGGCTGTCCTACTTCCTCTGGGCGAGCATGCCGGACGCCGAGTTGCGGCGCGTCGCCGACAACGGCACGCTGCGCGATCCGGTCGTCCTGCGCCGCGCAGGTGCGGCGCATGCTGCGGGATCCGAAGGCGCGCGCCCTGGCGGAGAACTTCGGCGGCCAGTGGCTGCAGTTCCGCGCCCTCGAATCGACCACGCGCGATCGCGATCGCTTCCCCGAGTTCGAGGACTACCTCCGGCTCTCGATGCGCCGCGAGACGGAGCTGTTCTTCGAGCACATCATCCGCGAAGACCGCAGCATCCTCGACTTCATCGACGGCCGGTATACGTTCATCAACGAGCGGCTCGCGCGGCACTACGGGATTCCGAACGTCTCGGGGCCGGAGTTCCGGCGCGTCGATCTGACCGATACGCCGCGCGGCGGCGTGCTCACCCAGGGCAGCGTGCTCACCGTCTCGTCGTATGCGACGCGGACGTCGCCGGTGCTGCGGGGCAAGTGGGTCCTCGACAATCTCCTCGGACGCCCGCCCGACGATCCGCCGGCCGACGTGCCGAACCTCGAAGAGTCGGAGATCGGGACGACGGCGTCGATGCGGGAGCAGCTGCAGATGCACCGCAAGAACCCGACCTGCGCCTCGTGCCATCGGCGGATGGACCCGCTCGGGTTCGGCCTCGAGAATTTCGACGCCGTCGGGGCCTGGCGTACAATGGACGGGAAGTTCAAGATCGACTCGTCCGGCACGCTGCCGGACGGCGAAGAGTTCGAGGGCCCGGTCGAACTGCGGGCGATTCTCAAGGGCGAGCGTGAAGCGTTCGCGCGAACCCTGACCGCGAAGCTGCTGACCTACGCGCTGGGCCGCGGCCTCGAGCGCTACGACACAGAAGACCGTGCGGCTCATCTCGAGCCGGCTGCCCGCGCGCAACTACAAGTTCTCGAGCCTGGTTCTGGAGATCGTCAACAGCCTGCCGTTCCTGTCACGCAGGCCTGCGATGGACGGCGAGCCAGCGAATACGGTGAAGATAGCGAACGTCCCGGCACTAGACAGCAAATAAGGAGCGCCATGATCGTCACGCGCAAACATCTGCACCGGCGGACCTTCCTGAAGAGGCATGGGGGCGGCGATCGCGCTGCCGATGCTGGACGCGATGACGCCTGCCTTTGCCGCGGCCGCGCGGCTCGGCAAGCCGTCGCTGCGCCTTGGCTTCACGTATGTGCCCAACGGCATCTCGATGGTGCGACTGGACGCCGAAGGGGGAAGGCCTCGGATTCGAGTACTCGCGGATCATGAAGCCGCTCGAGGCGTTCCGCGAAGGACACCGTCGTGCTGTCCGGCCTCGCGCACCGGAACGGCAACGCGCTCGGCGACGGACCCGGCGACCACGCGCGTGCCGGCGCTTCGTATCTCACGGGCGTGCACCCGCGCAAGACCGCCGGCGCCGACATCCAGAACGGGATTTCGGTCGACCAGATCGCCGCGCAGCATCTCGCCCCGAACACGCGCTTCGCGTCGCTCGAGCTCGGGTGCGACGACTCGCGCACGGTGGGCAACTGCGATTCCGGCTATTCGTGCGCCTACACCAACAGCATTGCGTGGCGCGGTCCGGCGACGCCCGATGCCCCCGGAAACGAACCCGCGCCTCGTCTTCGAGCGGCTGTTCGGGGACATCGACACGAGCCTCACACCCGAGGCCCGCGCCAGGCGCCTGCAGTACCGCCAGAGCATCCTCGATCTCGTCGGCGAGCGCACGACGCGGCTCTCCGCGGATCTCGGTCCGACGGATCGGCGCAAGCTCGACGAGTACCTGACGTCGATCCGCGAGATCGAGCAGCGCATCGAGAAGGCCGAGAAGGACCTGACGGGCCTCCAGCCGACCATCGACAAGCCGACCGGCATTCCGGTGCTCTACGCCGAGTACGTCAACCTGATGTTCGATCTGCAGCTCGTCGCGTTCCAGACCGACTCGACCCGCATCGTCACGATGCTGATGGGCCGCGAGGGCAGCATGCGGACGTACCCGGAGATCGGCGTGCCCGATCCGCATCATCCGCTGACGCATCACCGCAACAACCCGGAGTGGATCGAGAAGGTGACGAAGGTCAACACGATGCACGTGGAGCTGTTCGCCGGCTTCATCGCGAAGCTCAAGGCCACGCCGGACGGCGACGGCTCGCTCCTCGACCACTCGATGATCGTCTACGGCAGCGGCCTGAGCGACGGCAACCGCCACACGCACGAGGACCTGCCCGTCCTCATCGTCGGCGGCGGCGGCGACCTGCGCCTCGGCAACCACATCGTCTACCCGAAGGCCACGCCGATGACGAACCTGTTCCTGACGCTGCTCGACAGGATGGGCGTGCCGTCCGAGCAGATCGGCGACAGCACCGGCAGGATCGAGCACCTCACCAGCCTGTAGGCCAAGTACGTAGCGCAGACCTTCAGGTCTGCATCAGAACGAACGGGAGCGCTCGAAAGAGTGCTCCCGTTTTCGTGTACGCTTCCCTGCGAGCGCCTCGACGGCGTCCCTCGCTCTGTCGTCCCTTCCCGCTGGAATCTCATCCGTGGCGCTCACACGATCGCGCGCGTAGACCCTCGACACGTTTCTGGACGATAATTGCTGTTCTCGAAGGAGTGAGGATGCACAGAGCGTGGCGGCTGCCGGCTGTTGGCAGCGATGCTGAACGTTTGCCTCGGGGTGGGCGTTGCAGCAGGACAGACCGTGATCGTCAGGAAGGCGCCGACCGGATCGCGCGTCGACGTCGTCGTGAATGCGGCGACTGTCGCGACCACGACCGTGGACGCGGCCGGCGATGCGAAGGTTGATTTCGATCTGGTGAAAGCCGCCGGCAAGCCGGAGATCGACGCGAACGTCTTCCTCGACACCTGCGACACCGACACCGTGCGCCGCGTCGTCATCGTGGAACGGGATCGGCTGCCTCCGGCGCCGGAAGCCGGCTGCACGAGGCGTCAGATTTCCGGTGTTTTCTGGGTGCGGCCGGTCAACTCCATCGTCATCGATGCCGGCGGCCGCCAACCCCACGCTGCTGCTGATCAAGGGCTCGTACAGCCTCGACCCTGATAAGCCCGACCGGCCGCGGACGGCGTCATTGGGCGGTCTCGAGGTCTTCGGCGGCGGCGGGTTCGGGACGTTCCGCGACGTGCGCGCGCTCGCATGCGGCAACGTGACGCCGTGCGGAGGCCACGATTCGGGGCTGGGCTACACCGCGGGGGCCACGTATTGGTTCGGCCGTTACGCCGCCGCCGAAGGCACTTACCTGAAGCCGGGGAAGGTGACCGCCAATGGCAGCGGCGAGGGGTACAGCTTCGACAGCTCGCTCGATACGGACATGCTGATGCTCGTCGGCAAGGGCGGTGTCCCGATCGGACCCGTCAAAGTCTATGGGCTGGGGGGCCTCAACTATCACGAGGCCCTGTCGAGCACGACACAGACCATCGATGGCGCCTCACAGACGATCGAATACCAGACCCAGGGATGGGGCTGGATCTGGGGCGGCGGCCTCGACGCCTGGATCGCGGGGAGGGCTGCGCTTTACTTCGAAGCCCGTTTCGCCGAGATCCAGGGAAAACCGGTCCGCGGCAGTCAGCTGGAGATCGACGACAATCTGACAATCATCGTCGTCGGCGTCAGGGTCCGTGTTGGCCGCTGACGGCCGGCCGCTGACGGGTTACTGGACCGCGACCAGCTCGATATCGAACACCAGCGTCGAGAACGGCGGGATGGGCCCGTTGCGGCTCGCGCCGTACGCCAGCGACGGCGGGATGACGAGCCGGCGCACGCCGCCCGTCTTCATGCCGACGATCCCTACGTCCCAGCCGGTGATCACGTCGCCGACGCCGAGCTGGAAGATGAATGGATCGCCCCCCGCCGACGAGTCGAACTCCAGGCCCTTGGCATCGGTCTTCGACGCGTCGTACAACCAGCCGGTGTAGTTCACGGTGAGCGCTCTGCCGGGGTTCGCTTCGTCGCCCGTTCCCACCGTGAGATCGGTCTGGCTGAACGATGCGTTCGGGGACGGACCGGTCGGCGGGTCGCTGCACCCCTGGACGCCGGCCGCCACCGCGGCACACGTCAAAACCGCGATCGCCGTGCGAAAAACCCCTGAGACAGTCACGCGAGCTCCTAGCCGTCTTGACCGCCGAAAACTCATGCTCTTGAGTCGAGTTTTCGGCGGGCAAGCGGCGAAACAGTAAACAATGCCACCTAGCGAGGCGGAGCTGCAGGGTCTGAGGCGGAGCCTCGCTGGGACAAGCACTTCAGGCAGACTCCAGCATCCTGAAATGATGACACAAGCACACCCGATCTAGCGAGTCCGGATGCATACTGTGCCATGCGCGAGCGAAGACCTTTTTCCGGTGGCGTCCGGCTTTAGCCGGACCATCAAAGCCAGTCGTGGCTTCCGCCGCCGGGCGTGCGCATCCGCAAAGGCTCTTCCGCCTGAAGGCGGAAGCCACAGAATTTGACCACAAGAGTTTGACGTCAAGGAGAGATCCGCGATGCACCGCAGAACATTCGTCCGGCTGCTGGCGGCGGCCGCTTCCGCAAAGGCTGCCGGCCTCGAGGCAGCTTCACAACAGCGCAGCCCGGCTTCGCCCGCGCCCGCTCCCGGCTCGAGCGCGACCGCTCCGGCCCGGCCGGACCTGCCGGTCCTCCGCGTGGTGTCCCGCTATTCTCCAGCGAAGACGCCCGGCATGCCGGGTCCGTACCCCGGCCGCGTCGTGTCGGTCACATCCGACAGATGCGTCGATATCCCGACCAACCAGGCCAACGACGAGGTCGTGCGCGAGATGATGGCGCGGGGGATGCGCACGCTGACGGGCGCCGGCACGACGGCTGATGCGTGGCGGCGTTTCTTCGAGCCGTCGGACGTCGTCGGCATCAAGGTCAACTGCGGCGGCCATCCGTTCTGCGTGTCCGCGTACGAGATCGTGGCCGAGACCGTCCGCCAGCTCATGGCGATCGGCGTGCCGCTGCCGCAGATCTACGTGTACGAGCGGTTTCAGAATCAGCTCGACGAGGTGAACTACGCGCCGCACCTGCCGGCCGGCTTGCAGATCGTCGCGGCCGAACGCGCCAACCGGAACGTCGACAACAGCGGCTACGATCCCGCCACCTACCTCGAGGCGACGCTCTTCGGCGAGGAGGACACCCGCTCCAACATGATGCGGCTCGTGTCCACGCGCCTGACGAAGATCATCAACATCCCGAACATCAAGGACCATGGCGCCACGGGCGTCACGGGGTGCCTGAAGAACATCGCGTACGGCAGCTTCTCCAACGTCGCGCGCACGCACCAGCGGGGCAAGTCTCACACCTATTCCGTCGTCGGCACCCTCGCGAGCATCGAGCCGCTGCGGTCCAGGACCGTGCTGCAGATCATGGACGGCATTCGCGGGGTCTGGCATGGCGGCCCCTTCGCCAGAACACGGCGCTACTTGTTCTACCCGCGCCAGATCATGTTCGGCACCGATCCGGTCGCCATCGATCGGCTGCTGCTCGACATCATCGAACAGAAGCGCCGCGCCGAAGGGGTGCGATCTCGATCTGGGATCGATCGCCCGAGTCTCTGGGTCGACACGCGTGCGCGGGATGCGGATCCCAACGTCAACATCATCATCCGCGAGCCCGGGCACGTGGAGTTTGCCTCGACGCTCGGCCTCGGCGTGCACGATCGCGCGCGGATCAAAGTGGAGGACGTGACGGTATGACGCCGCGCTCCTGGTCCTCCTCTCGCTGCCGTGCGTGTACTGGACCGCAGGGGATCGAGAGCCGGGCGGCGCTCGAGGCGGCGGGCGTCAAGCGGATCTGCGTGGCCCCGGAGCAGGTCGAGACCTGGCGCGCCGCGGGTTTCTCGGCGAGCCCGCTCACCGCGACAGGAGCTGGCCTCGCGCGACGCGCTGCCCACCCCGGGAACCACGGCGCGCGCCGGGCCAGGCGTCGCCGACGCGCAGCCCCTGGATTGTCGCGAGCGGCTGGCGCTTCACGAGAAGCCCGGGGCGGAAATACGCGTACGACCTCCCGGCCGGAAAAGCCGCGCTCGCGGCGGCTGAAGCGTTCGCGTACGGGGCGGATGCGGTCCTGAAGGCCAATCCCGAGGACCTCAAGAACGCCGGCGCGATGCTGACGTTCCTCGCAGGGCTGCCGAGTCTCGATCTGCCGCCGGTCGCGGACTTCGCGGTTGTCGACGATGGTTCGGCCATCACCGGCGAGGTGATGAACCTGCTGGCACGCCGCAACCTCTTGTTTCAGGTCGTGCAGAAGCCGTCGCCGCGATTCCGCATCAACATCGTCGTGGGCAGCCCCGCGTATCCGCTCGAAGAGGCGGCCGATCCCAGCGCGTTCGCGCAGAAGATCCGCCTTCAGCTGACCGACGAGCAGCGGAGCCTGCGCGTCTACGGGAGCGAGGTCGTCATCTGCCGGCTCACCGGCGATGCCGGGCGCGTCAGGGTGCACCTGATCAACTACGGGGGGCGCGAGATTGAAGGGCTCCGCGTTCGCGTGCGCGGCGCGTACCGCGACGGGGAAGCGCACGTCTCCGGAGCCGGACGCCTGCCGCTCCAGGACCACGTCGTCGCCGACGGAGCGACAGAGTTCTCGCTGCCGAAGCTCGCGACGTACGCGGTGATCGATCTCAAGGCCGTCCAGTGATGATGCGAATCAGTTGCGTGAGCCTCGCGATCCTGGCGATCGCCGTGCGGTCGCAGCAGACCGTCGTCAGCGACTGGCCGCAGTTCCTCGGGCACGAATCGCGACGGCGTGTACCACGGGCCCGCGCTTGCGGAATCCTGGGGTCCGAAGGGGCCGCGCGTCGTCTGGCAGAAGGCGGTCGGAGCCGGGATTCAGCGGCCCGGTGGTCGCCCAGGGCCGCGTCATCCTGTTCCATCGCGTCGGCGACAGCGAGGTGGTCGAGGCGCTCGACGCCCGCACCGGGACGCCGCAGTGGAGCTACAAGTATCCGACGTCTTATCGAGACGACTTCGGGTTCGACGAAGGCCCGCGCGCGGTCCCGGTGGTCGCCAATGGCGTCGTGTACACCTTCGGCGCCGAAGGACAGCTGCACGCGGTGGATCTCGCGAAGGGGACGCGCCTCTGGAGCGAGGACACGATGCGGCGCTACAGCGTGGCCAAGGCATTCTTCGGCGCGGGGGGCTCGCCGCTCGTCGAGGACGGCAGGGTCATCGCCAACATCGGCGGGAAAGGCGCCGGCATCGTCGCGTTCGACGCGAAGACCGGCAAGGTGCAGTGGACGGCGACCGACGATGAGGCGAGCTACTCGTCGGCGGTGGGCGCGACGATTGCCGGCCGGCGATACGCGGTGTTCCTGACCCGCACGGGGCTCGTCGGCCTCGACCCTGCCACGGGCCGCGTGCAGTTCCAGCGCCGATGGCGCGCCCGGCAGGCCGCGTCGGTGAATGCCGCGACCCCGCTCGTGATCGGCGATCTGATTTTCATCTCAGCCCAGTACGGTCCCGGCGCCGCAACGCTGCGGTACGACGGCTCGAACCTCGTGGAGCTGTGGACGTCGGACGACGTGCTGTCGAATCATTACGCGACGAGCGTGCAGCACGACGGGTATTTGTACGGCTTTCACGGCCGTCAGGAGTTCGGTCCCAGCTTCCGCGCCGTGGAGTTGCGGACCGGCAAAGTTCGCTGGAGCCAGGATGGGTTTCAGGCCGGGAGCGTCGTGCTCGCCGGCAATCGGCTGGTGATACTCCGCGAGACCGGTGAGCTGATCCTCGCGGCGGCGTCGCCGGACGCGTTCCGCCCGGTGGCGCGCGCGCAGATCCTGCCCGCGACCGTCCGGGCGTTCCCGGCGATCGCGGACGGACTGCTCTACGCGCGGAACGACAAGACGCTCGTGTGCCTCGACCTGCGGCGCTGACCCGGCGGAGGTCAAGAGGTCAAGAGAAACACTAGAGTCGGTTTCAAAACCGAAGGTGGCATCCGGCTTTAGCCGGACGTCGCGGGTTTTGAAACTACTTCTAAACACTCAGGGCATCTCCTTGACGTAGATGTTGCGGAACTGCACCAGGGCCGGGTTCCCGGTCGGCACGCCGTCTTTCACGCCGCCGTGGTGCTGCAACCCGAACGGCCCTTCCTCGGGCAATCCCGGCAGCGTGATTTTCTCGATCACGGTCTGGCCGTTGACGACCACCTTCACGACGTTGCCCTGCGCCGTGACCTCGAACGTGTTCCACTGGCCGATGTCCTTGTCGGCGTTCACCTTCGGAGTCGCCGCGGCCCTGACTTCGGGCGGCATCTTGGTATCGGTGCGGTAGCCGTACATCTCACCAGAGCCGACCGGCCAGCACCAGATGTTGAGCTGTGCCTTGCCGGAGCCGCGCAGGATGAATCCGGAATCGGAATCCGGGCCGGCGATGTTGATCACCTTGCCGTTCTCGTCCAGCTTGTCGTGCCCGTCCGGCATCACGATCCGCATGTTTCTGTTGATGTAGGGCGTCGACTTGATCCGCCAGTCGACTCTGGCGACGAAGTTCTTGTAGGCCTTCACGGTCCAGAGGCTCTTGTCCATCCCCTGCGCCGCCTCGCTTCCGGCGTCGTAGTCGATGACGCCGTCCACCACCTTCCAGTGGCCGTTGTCCCCGACGGGGATCTTCCAGCCCGTCAGGTCCTTTCCGTTGAAGATCGAGACGAAGCCCGCGGGCGGTGCGCTCTGCGCGTGCGGCGTCGAGACGACCGGACTCAACGCGAAGACCAGCGCGGCTGCCAAGAGGCTAGCGGTAGCTTTCATGAACTCCTCCCTCCGAGACGTGTCGGAACGGGCGCATTGTGACACCGCCGCACGTCAAAGACAAATCTGAGGCCGGCTGCAAGGTCCGGCTAAAGCCGGACACCACCGAGAACGCGACATCCGGCAACTCCGGTGGCGTCCGGCTTTAGCCGGACCAGAACCTTCGCATTAAGATCTCTTTCATGCGCTTCGTAGAGCTCGTGACGGCGTCCGCTGATGTCGCGCGCGTCAGCGGCCGGCTGGACAAGATCAACCGGCTCGCCGATCTGCTGGCACGGCTCGAGACGGGTGAGGTCGAGACCGCCGTGGCGTTTCTGTCGGGCACGGCGCGGCAAGGCCGGATCGGCATCGGACACGCGGCCATTGCCGCCGCGTCGGACGCCCCGCCTGCCGCCGAGGCGACGCTGGACGTTGGCGACGTGGACGAGGCGTTCGCGACGCTGTCGCGGGTCTCCGGGAAAGGGTCGGCCGGCGAACGCGCGCGCGTGCTTCGCGCGCTGTTTGCTCGCGCGACCGAGTCCGAACACGACTTCCTGCGCCGGCTCCTCTACGGTGAGCTTCGCCAGGGCGCGCTCGAAGGCGTGCTTCTGGAGGCCGTCGCGCGGGCCGCGAAGGTCAATGCCCCACGCCTCCGGCGCGCGGCGATGATGGCCGGCGATCTCGGACCTGTGGCGAAAGCGGCGCTCGCCGGCGGGGACGCGGCGCTCGATGCCGTCGCGATGCAGGTGATGCGGCCGATCCAGCCGATGCTCGCGGAGTCCGAGGCCAGCGTCGAGGACGCGCTCGACCGGCTCGACGATCCGACGCTCGAGTACAAGCTGGATGGCGCCCGTGTGCAGGTCCACAAGGCGGAAGACGTTGTCCGGGTCTTTTCGCGAAGCCTTCGCGACGTCACGGAGGCCGTGCCCGAAGTCGTTTCGCTCGTTCGCGGTCTGCCCGCGCGCGAGCTGGTCCTCGACGGCGAAGTCATCGCCCTGCGTCCAGACGGGCGGCCGGAGCCGTTCCAAGTCACGATGCGCCGCTTCGGCCGGAAGCTCGATGTCGAGAAGACCCGCTCGGAGCTGCCGCTCACGCCGTTCTTCTTCGATTGCCTGTACGCGGACGGCGCTGTCCTCCTGGACGAACCGCAGGAGCGGCGCATCCAGGCGTTGCACGATGCCGCCGGCGCGGCGGCCGTCCCGCGCGTCATCCGGCCGTCCCGTGAAGAGGCGCTGGCGTTCGCACGCGCGGCGATCGATGCCGGTCACGAAGGCATCATGGCGAAGGCGTTGAGCGCGCCGTATGCCGCCGGCCGCCGCGGCGCGTCGTGGCTGAAAGTCAAACGGCCCCGCACGCTCGACCTCGTCGTGCTCGCGGTCGAGTGGGGCCACGGCCGCCGGCAAGGCTGGCTCAGCAACCTGCACCTGGGCGCCCGCGATCCGGAGAGCAACTCGTTCGTGATGCTCGGCAAGACGTTCAAGGGGATGACCGACGAGATGCTGGCGTGGCAGACGGAGAAACTGCAGACGCTCGAGATCGGCCGCGACGGCTACACCGTCCACGTCCGCCCCGAGCTCGTCGTCGAGATCGCGTTCAACGAGATCCAGGACAGCCCGATCTATCCCGGCGGCCTGGCGCTCCGCTTCGCGCGTGTCAAGCGGTACCGGCTGGACAAGACCGCCGCCGAGGCCGACACCATTCAGACGGTGCGGATGATGGCGGGGCGGTAGGCGGATCCGGTGGCGTCCGGCTTCAGCCGGACCAGACATCCTGAGCGCAGGCTCCTACCGAGCTACAGCACAAGCAGCACGCCAGCGAGCCGTCAGCCACGCGGCCATGCAGGCGACCTGGCGGCACACGCGGCCGAGGCCCCGCTCGGCGGACCGATGGTTCACGAGTCCGAACCAGAGCGCGAGCGGAAGAAAGCCCACGCCGGCCGCGACCATGATGGGTTCTGTCCACGTCGGATTGCGTCGTGCTGTGTCGCGGTCAGCGCCGAATCGATCGCCGGATCGACGACCGGGAGGACGAGCTCGAACGCGAAGGGCACGACGAGGGCAGATGACGACGATGACTGCAGCGCACGCCAGCACGGCGCGGAGACCGCTGCCGCACAGGGAGGACACGTACAGGCTCCCGGCCGTGATCAGCACGATGGTGCCCGCGAACCACAGCGTTGAGGCGCATGCCGTCGCCCGACGGGCTGAAGGAGCCGAGAAGCGCCGGCAGGGCGGCCCCGAGCAGGACGGCCACGCCGAGCGCGATTCCGGCTTTCACGGACCATTGCTTCCACGTCGCCATCGGCAGGAGCAACTGGGACTCGAGAGTGCCGAAGTGCCGCTCCTCCGCGCTCGCGAGCGATCCGCTCAGCAGCGCGGCGGCGCCGCTATGAAAGACCGTGAGTACTGCGAACGGGATACCATCCGATTCCGGGAACGTCTGCCGGACCAACCAGAGCGCGCTCCACTCCAGCAACGTAGATCCCGCTGACGACGAAGGTCAGCTGCTGCAGGCGAAGCTCCTTCTTCGCGAGCAGCCAGACGGGATGGCTCGCCCGTTCGACGTCCGGCGCGGCGGCGGCCGCACGCGGAGCCGCGCAGCCACCGCGGCAGGCGCACGTGTGGGTCGCGTCCTTCGATCGCTTCGAGACGCATGAACATCCGCCAGCTCGAGACCGCCGCGACCGCGCACAACCCCGTCAATCCCCACCAGAGCACGGCGAACGTGAAGCGCGTGCGTCGGGACTGAATCCGTAGATCGCGAAGCCGGCGATGTCCCCGGCGATGTGAATGAGTCCCCGGTATCGACGATCGCGAAGATGATGCCGGCGAGCGGGCTGCGGCAGATCATCGTCAACCACGGCGCCAGAAACAGGCCGCACATCACGGACAGGAAGAGGAATCGTCGCGATGCGGGCGAGATCGCGATCGAGCGCCCGCGGTTTGAGGAGCAGGCCGAAGGCGAGCGCGCCGAGCGTCAGGACCATCGGGCCCAACACGCCGAGCTTCACGAGGTAGAGCCGCCGCCGAGCGGCCGGCAGGGACAGCAGCAGCGTCAGCGTACGGTTGGTGTACTCGTGGCCGATCGACAGCGCGCCGAGCGCAACCGACCCGAGCGACATAGGCGATGAGGGCATTCTGAAGGCGTTGCGGGCAGTGACCCAGAGCGGCGGCCGCCACGATGGCCGCCAGCACAGCCGAGCCAGATCGGCAACAGCGCGCGGATTTCCTTGCGCACGCCCGGCGGGAGCAGCGCGGCGCCCGTCATGCCACGACGCCCTTCGGCTGGAGCGTCGTGACGAAGATCTCTTCGAGGCTCAGCGCTTCAGTCGTCAGCGTTTCGGGCGAACCGGCCTTCAGGCGCTCGAGCACATCGGCCGAGTTGCCGTTGACCACGATCTCGATCTCGCGGCCGCCCTGCCGGAGGACGCGCGCACCCGGCGAGGTCGAGCGGCGGCGGCGCGCCCTGCGAACCGCGCATAGATCTTCTGGTAGCGTTCGCGCGCGGCATCGGCCTCGAGCGTCAGCACGCTTCGGCCGCCCTCGATGATCGTGAACTCGTCGATGAGCCCCTCGAACTCCGAGATGAGGTGCGTCGAGACGAACACGGTTCGCCGCCCCGGTTCGCCTTCCTGGTAGGCGCCGATGACGGTCTGGATGAATTCGCGCCGGACGATGGGATCGAGGCCGGAGGTGGGCTCGTCGAGCACGAGCAGCTCGGGCTCGGGGCAGATCGCGGTGATGAGCGCCACCTGCGTGCGCTGCCCCTTGGACAGGTGCCGGGTCTTCTGGCGCGGATCGAGCCGGAACCGATCGATGAGCGCGCGTTCCGTCTCGCGGTTCCAGTGCCCGCGAAACGACCGGAAGTAGTCGAGGGTCTCCCGCACGGTCATCCACGGATAGAACGCGACGTAGTCCGGCACGTAGGCGAGCCGCGATTTCACGGACACCTCGTGGCGCGCCGGATCGAGCCCGAAGAGCTTCGCCTCGCCGCTCGTCGGCCGAAGCAGGTTCAACAGACATTTGATCGTCGTGGTCTTGCCGGCGCCGTTGCGGCCGAAGAAGCCGTAGCAGCGGCCGGGCCGCACGCGCAGGTCGAGGCCGTTGACGGCGTCGGTCCGGCCGTAGCGCCGGACCAGCTGGTTGATTTCGATGACCGGGGTTTCTGGGTTCATGGCTTTATCGATTCGCGGCCCGCGCCCGCTTGTCCTGGAACGCGTCGAAACGATCCTCGGCGAGCCGGAGGAACTCGGTCCTGGCGATCTGGAGGTGATGCGCCTGGACCACCGCGTCGTCGAGCTTCTCCGCCAGCGAGCTTGAGGCGCACTTCCTTCTTGAACGGCGAGCTGCTGGCGCGAATGAAGCAGCCCTTGCCGGCGATGGTTTCGATGACACGCTGGTGCTCCAGCTCCGCGTACGCCTTGGCGACGGTGTTCCGGTTGACGCGCAGCTCCTCCGCCAGCGGACGGATGGACGGCAGCGGCTCGCCGGGCTGGACCGACCCTGAGGCGGCGGCCGCCTTCACCTGCTCGACCAGCTGCAGGTACACCGGCGTCCCGGACTTGAAGTTGAGTTGGAAGCGCATGTCAGCAATCCATCTGTCATATGACAGTATGACAGTTAGGGACGGTTGTCAAGGACAGTGGCTCGTCTCGAATCACTAATCGTCGAATCCCTGAATCCTTGAATCCTTGAATCGTGAGAAGATGGAGGAGCCAGCCATGCCAGAGCGACCGTGATCTCTCGACTGTCGCGCCGTGAGGTGTTTGATGAGAGGCGTGGCCTCCCGACCCGGAATCCTCCTGCCTGTTCGTGTGCGCCGTCGCGGCGCTCGCGGTGTCGGTCGACGGGCGTCAACAGCCGTTCAAGAGCGGCGCCCGCACGGTTGCCGTGTTCGCGACGGTCACCGATCCGGAAGGACGGCTCGTCCCCGATCTGGGTCGAGACGACTTCGAAATCTACGACAACGGCAAGCCCCAGCCGCTGACGCTCTTCGCCAACGACATCCAGCCGATCACGATCGTCGTGATGCTGGACCGGAGCGGCAGCATGCGCGCGAACTTCCGGCGGGTCGAAGCCGCGGCCGAGGCGTTCGTGACCCGGCTGCTGCCGGCCGACAAGGTGCGCATCGGCAGCTTCGCGGCGCGCGTGCAGCTCGATCCGCCGGACTTCACGAGCGATCCGGAGGAGATGCTGCGCATTCTCCGGACCGAGCTCCAGGCCGAAGGCCCGACGCCGCTGTGGAACGCGGTCAACGTCGGCATGAACGCGCTGCGGCACCAGGAAGGCCGGCGCGTGGTGCTGGTCTTCACCGACGGCGTGGACAGCCCGATGAACTTCAGCAGCAACAACAGCAGTCTCAAGAGCGTGATGAAGCGCGCGCAGGAAGAGAACGTGATGGTCTACGCGATCGGCCTGGAGAGCCACGTGCCGTTCGGCAACCGCAGAGCGCCGATGCCCGGCGGGCCGATGGGCGGCCTGGGGCGGCCGAGCGGCATGATCTCCCAAAAGCCGGACGAAGGGCTGCCGAAGATCGCCGCCGAAACCGGCGGCGGATACTTCGACCTGACGACGACCAACGACATGGCGTCGACGTTCGCGCGCGTCGCCGACGAGCTCCACCGGCAGTATGCGCTCGGCTTCGAGCCGCCCAAGCTGGATGGCAAGTCGCACAAGCTGGAGCTGCGGATCAAGAAGCCGGGGATGACCGCCCGCGCGCGCAAGAGCTACATCGCCGCGAGCGAATAGCGGCGATCAGAGTCTTGAACAGGAGATCAGGAGATCAGGAGAAGTTTTGGTTTACAACCAAACTCCTGACCTCCTGATCTCCTGTTTGTTTGAACTCTTGAACTCGACTACGGCCTGATCACCGTCCCGTCCTGGCGCCGCGTCGTCCCCCACGAATAGTCGAAGTTCGGCGGGCCCGGAGGGATCGGGAACTTGGCCGCCAGCTTCTCGTCGAAATCGATCCCCAGGCCCGGCTTTTCCTGCGCGAGCATGTAGCCGTTGCTGACCTCGGGGCACCCCTTGAAGACTTCCTTCGTCTCTGCCGGAAACGATCCGCCTTCGTGCACGCCGAAGTTGTAGCTCGCCAGCTCCAGCGCGAGCTGCGCGGCGTGGGCGAGCGGCGACGCGTCGCCCGGTCCGTGCCACGCGGTGCGGACGCCGAAGTACTCGCTCAGCGCGCCGACCTTGCGCGCCGGGCTCAGGCCGCCGATCTGCGAGATGTGGATGCGGATGAAGTCGATCAGCCGCTCCTTGATGAGCGGCAGGTATTCGTGCTGCGTGTTGAACAGCTCGCCCATGGCGATCGGAATGCTGGTCTGCTGGCGCAGCAGGCGGAAGTGGTCGTTGTCTTCCGGCGGGAACGGGTCTTCCAGGAAGAACAGCCGGTACGGCTCGAGCGCCTTGCACAGGTTGATCCCCTGGTTGAGCGTGACCCGCTCGTGCACGTCGTGCAGCAGCTCGACCTCCTCGCCGAGCTTGGTCCGCAGGTGCTCGAAGAACTTCGGCAGCATGCGCACGTACGGCGCCGATTCCCAGACGGCCCTCGGGTTGGTCGGCCCGATGGCTTCGTTCGGCGCGCCCGGCCGCGGCCGGCGCGGTGCTGCGCGCGCCGTAGCTGGCGTATCCGGGCGTCGAGACCTGCACGCGCACGTGACGGAAGCCCTGCTCCATCCCGCGGCGCGCATTGCTCTTCGACTTCGGTGAAGCTGGCGCCGCTCGCGTGGTAGTAGCAGTCGGCGCCCTTCCGGACCTTGCCGCCGAGCAGCTGATAGAGCGGCATCCCGGCGCGTTTGCCCTTGATGTCCCAGAGCGCGATGTCCACGCCGCTCATCGCGTTGAAGAGCACCGGGCCGTTGCGCCAGTAGGAGCTCATGTAGCTGGACTGCCAGATGTCTTCGATCTCGTCGACGTTCCGGCCGATCAGGAACGGCTTCAGGTACTCCTCGATCGCCGTCTTGACGACGAGCGCGCGCTGCGTGAACGTCGCGCAGCCCCACCCAACGAGCCCGGGCTCGGTCGTCTCGACCTTCACGACGACCAGCCGGATGCGATTGGGCGCGGTCAGGATCGTCTTGATGTCGCGGATCTTGACCGGCGCGGTGCCGGCCACGGCCTGCGCGTAGCCCGGATGCACGGTGCCGGGCAGCCCGAGCGCCTCGGACAGCGGCTCTTTGGCCGCGAGCAGAGAGGCTCCGCCGGCCATCGAAAGCGATTTCAGTGCGTCGCGACGCTTCATGATGTTGTCTCCTCGCCTGTCGCGCCGGACATCAGCGCGGCCTCGTACGTCGTACGTAGCGCAGGGCTTCAGCCCTGCCGTGATCTACCAGTGCGTGAGCGAGCCGTCCGGCCGCCTGTAGAAATTCTTTCGCCCGGGCTCCGTCACCTCGCCGATGAGCGTCAGCAGCTTCATGTCGGCCGTGACGCCCAGGCCCGGCCGCTGGTTCGTGTACGCCTTGCCGTTCTTGAAGTCGAGGCACTCCGGCAGGTAGTCGATCGGCCGGCCGCCGTAGTTGTACTCCATCAGGACCGGTCCCGAAAACGTCGAGAGGCAGTTCACCAGCGCCGCGGTCGCGATCGGGCCGGTGAAGTGCGGAATGATGCCGACCGCGTGGGTCTCGCAGATGGCGGCGGCCTTCATCATCTCGGTGATCCCGCCGATGTTCGGCAGCGTGGAGCGGATGAAGTCGACGTCATGGCTCTCGACGAGCCTGTTGAAGTCCCACTTCAGTCCCCACTCCTCGCCATGCGTCAGGGGGACCGTGGTCATCTGCCGCAGCTTCGGGATGTCCTGCAGCGCGTTCTCGTCGCGGACCGGATCCTCGACGAAGAAGGGGTCGTACTCTTCCATGACCTTGCAGACGCGCAGCGCGTCGTTCAAGTCGAACCGCTGGTGCAGGTCGATGCACCAGTTGCCGTCCGGCCCGACCGCTTCGCGCACGTCCTTGCAGTCCTGAGCGACGCGCCGGACCACCGAGCGCGTGTCGTACACGCCGCCAATCGGCGACTCCGTGGGCCCCATCCGGAAGGCGCGATAGCCCGCCTCCATCGTGGCCCGGGCGCGCTCCTTCAGGCTCAACGTCGCGCCGGGCGGTGCGCCCGGCGGGCGCGCGCCGCCGGTCGCGTAGCACTCGCAGTAGTTGCGCGCCGTGCCTCCCAGCAGCTCGTGGACCGGAAGTTTCAGCGCCTTCCCCTTGATGTCCCACAGGGCCAGGTCCAGCGCGCCCAGCGCATGAGCCTTCTCGCGGCCCGGCGGATAGAACCAGGCGATGTACGCCTCCTGCCAGATCGCCTCGATCCGGAACGGGTTCTGGCCGATCAAGGTCCCGGCGCATTGCTCGAGGGTGTCCTTCGCGCCCCCTTCGCCGATGCCGGTGATCCCGATGTCGGTCTCGACCGTCACCACCATGTTGCTCTGGTTGAAGAGCGGGTTGAGGTTCGGCGGCTTGTAGATCCGCACCCGCGTGATCTTCGCCTTCGGCATGTCCGCGACCGCGTCGGCGGGACCGAGCACGCTGATCGCCGGGGCCGTCCCGAGCGCCTTGAAAAAGGTCCTTCGGTTCACCGACTGTGCCTCCTGCAGGAAGACCGCGTGGAGGTAATCCTAGGCGCATGCGGGGCCGCTTTCAAGCGGCGGGTCAGTGCGTGGACACGGAGATCAGGAGCGGTGAACAGGAGAACAGGAGAACAGGAGCTTCTTGTTTTCTCCGCTCTGACTCCTGTTGACTCTGTGTTGATCCTGATCGCGCTACTCGGTTCTCAGCGCGATGGCCGGATCGATCCTGAGCACCCGGCGCGCGGGGAGGTAGCAGGCCAGGGTCGCCACCGCGATCAGGACGCCGGCGACGGTCGCGTAGGTGGCGGGATTGTGCGGCTCGATCTCGAACAGCAGGCTCGCCATCAGACGCGACAGCCAGAACGTGGCGGCCAGGCCGACGGCGACGCCGACGAACACCGGACGCATGCCCTGCGCGAGCACCAGCCGCAGCACCCCGCGGTGATCGGCGCCAAGCGCGATCCGCACGCCGATCTCGGACGTCCGGCGCGCGACCGAATAGGCGAGCACGCCGTACACGCCGGCCAGCGCGAGAATCAGCGCGACGCCCGCGAACGTCACGAGCAGCAGCATGGTGACGCGACGGGTGGCCACCGACGTTGTCACGACGTCGTCGAACGTGCGGACGTTGGAGACCGGCAGGTTCCGATCGATGTTCGTCACGAGGCTCCGGATGGCGGGGACGACCGACATCGGCTCGCCTCTGGTGTGCAGCACGAGCTGCAGCGACGTGCCGGCGGTTCCGCCGGCCGGGAAGTACACGGCGAGCGTCGGATCGTTTTCGAGCCCGCGTTCCCGCATGTTGCCCACCACGCCGACGACTTCGCCGCGGCTCTCGTTCTGACCCTTCCAGAGGATCGCCGTCCGGCCGATCGGATCCTGCCCGGGCCACAGGAGATCCGCCAGCCGCTTGCTGATCACCGCGCGCCAGGGCTTTCCGATTTGATCCTGGTCGGTGAAGGTGCGACCCGCCAGCAGCGGCAGCCCGATCGTCTTGAAGTAGTCCTTCGTGACGATGCGCCATGTGGCCCATGGCACCTGCGCGTCCGGCAGGTCCGGCTGATCGGCCGCGGCGATGCCGAGGCCGGTGCTGCCGCGTGAGAGCGGACGGGCGCTGACCGCCGCCGCCGAGATCACGTCGGGCACCGAACCCAGCCGCTCCAGGATGTCCGTGGCGGTCTGGCGCATGCGCGCTTCGCCGTACGATGCGGGGATGCTGACGGTCACGAGCATCCGGCGATCCGTCTGGAATCCGCGATCGACCGACGAGCACGTGCATGAGGCTGCGGACGAGCAGCCCGGCGCCGACGAGCAGCACGAGCGACAGGGCGACTTCGGCGCAGACGAAGATGCTGCGGAGGCGGTTCTGTCCGCGATCGCCGGTCGCGCCGCGCGAGCCGCTTCGGAGCGCCGGCAGGATGTTGCCGAGCGGCGTCCGAAATGCCGGGATGAGGCCGGTCAACACGCCGACGGCCAGCGCCGCCGACGCCGCGAACGCGATCACCCAGCCGTTCAGGGTGACCTCCGCCAGCCGCGGAATGCCGCCGGGATTGACCGATTGCAGCACGCCCAGCATCCAGGTGGCGACGAGCCACCCGAGCGCGGTTCCGGCGAGGCTGTAGGCCAGCGACTCGGTCAGCCGCTCGCGTATCAGATCCGCGCGCGTCGCCCCGAGCGCCGTCCGCACGGCGTTCTCGCGTGCCCGAGCCGACGCGCGCGCGAGCAGGAGATTGGTCACGTTCACGCACGCGATCAGGAGCAGCAGACCGGCCGACCAGAGCAGCATCCAGAGCGTCCGCCGAAGCTGATCGCTGGCGATCCACACCTGCGAAGACTGCATCGTGGCGCCCAGATCCTTGTTCGCCGGAAACTTCGCCTCGAGTTCCTTCGCGACGCGCTCGAGATCCGCGAGGGCGGCGTCGAAGGAGACGCCGGGCTTCATCCGGCCGATCGCGGTGTATTCCCAGCTGGTGCGATTGGCGTCGGGCCGGCGCACGAACGGCACGAAGACGTCCGCGGCGTCGAGCCACGGCGATCCCGGCGGCAGGATTCCGATGACCTCGTAGGCGCGTCCATCCAGCGTGATCGTGCGGCCGACGATGCTCGCGTCCCGGCCGAACCGGCGGGTCCAGAGCGCGTGCGAGAGCACCGCCCGCGTGTTCGACGCGCCGGGCTCGTCCTCGCCCGGCTCGAAGATGCGGCCCGCCACCGGCCGCACGCCCAGGGTTCGGAGGAACCCGGCGCTGACCCTCGCGCCCGTCACACGCTCGGGCGTCTCGAAGCCCGTGAGCGTGAAGCTCGCGCCGTGCAGCGCGCCGAACTCCGACAGCGACTGGTTCATGTCGCGCATGTCCCAGAAGTTCGCTTCGGTCAGCGACATGCCGCCCAGCCCGCGCGACGGCATCGATCCCCACACCTGGACGAGCCGGTCCGGCTCGGGAAAGGGCAGCGGCTTCAGCAGCACGCCGTAGACGACGCTGAAGATCGCGGTGGTGGCGCCGATGCCGAGCGCCAGCATCAGCACGATGCCGGCGGTCAGCGCCGGCTGGCTGCGCATCAGGCGCATCGTTCCCCGAACGTCGCGCAGAATCACGAGCGGCCTCCTTGATCTGGTGTGGTGATCGGCTATCCCGAGCGGTGCCCCATCCGTGCCATCGTGCGCGGCACGCGAAGATCAGGACGTCGGCAAGTCCCCACATGCCCGCGAGGATCCAGGCCGGCGCGCGTGCGCCTCGTTCGCTCGACCGCGAGCGCAGTGGACGAAGCCGTCCTCCATCTCGGCGCCGTAGTCCCGCCTGACGGCGGGCGGGCACGCGTAAAGCAGGATCCGGTAGATGACGCGCAGCATGGCCTCGGCCTACGTCGTCCGAGGACGCTTGATGAGCCGCTTCGAGCGGGCGGCGTCCACGAACCGGGACAGCCGCGCCGCTTCGGCCGCGCAGGCCCGGCGGCCATACGGTGTGATCCGGTAGAAGCGCGGACGGCCGCCAGCCGCGGCAAAGTCGCGCGGCGCCGGCGCCTCGTCGACCAGTCCGGCGGCCGGTCATCTTCTTCAGCGCGCCGTAGAGCATCCCGGGCCAGAGGTGCATCACGCCGTCGGTCCGGTCGAAGACTTCCTTGGTGATCGCCAGCCCGTGCAGGTCGTGGTCGGCCAGCGCCAGCAGGATCTGGAACCACTGCGGGTGACAGGGGACGGGTGTCGGGGCTCCCGGTCATCGCCGCGGAAGTATATACGAATCAATACACACGTCAGGTATAGACGTAGGGAGGCCCGCGAGGTTTACGTCGAACCACCAAGACCCTGAGACCTGAGACCTGAGCCGAGACGACACGCTATACTCTCGCCGCGAGGCCCCCATGAAAAACCTGACGGCCACGTTCGCGCTGCTGCTTGCTGACGGGTCCTGCGGTCCGCGCGGACGAAGGCTTGCCGTCGCCGAAGCAGCCAAGCTAATCGATGCCGTGAAGGCCGGGCACTCGTGGTGGAGCCGCCGACGCTGATCTGCCTCGGGTTCGAATGGGAGATCTCCGGCGACCAGAACCGGAACGCGACCGTCGCGGTCACCTACCGGCGATCCCGGACCGGCTTGCCGCGGCGAAGCAGCGAACTATCGAGCTGCGAAGGCGGGCGTCGAGGGCCAGGACGTCTGGAAGCAGGCGCTGCCGCTGCTGCGGATGGGCGGCGAGCGGATCTTCCGCGCTCCTTACACCGTTCCCGATCGATTCGCCGGGAGCATCCTGGACCTCGATCCGGATACCGAGTACGAGGTGCGCCTGACCATGACGGATCCGGACGGGGTGAACGGGCAGGCCGTGCAGACGGCCAGGGTCCGCACGCGCGCGGAACCGAAAGCGGCCACCGGCGGGCGCGTGCTGCACGTGTACCCGCCCGGCTGGCGCGGCGCGAAAGAGGAGCCGAACTACACGGGGCTCATGGCGGCGTACGCCGGGGCGGGCACCGGCGACTGGAACGTGGTCTACCAGCGGAAGGTGGATGCCGGGGACATCATCCTCGTGCACGCGGGGCTGTACAAGGGCGATCGAACGCAACTACGTGGACCCGTTGAGCACCACGTTCGACGGCGCGTATCTGCTCACCGCGAAAGGCACGCCGGATCGGCCGATCGTCATTCGAGCGGCCGGCGACGGCGAGGTGATCTTCGACGGCGACGGCGCCTTCCGCCTGTTCGACGTGATGGGCGCCGACTACCACATCTTCGAGGGACTCACGATTCGCAACACGGAGGTCGCTTTCTGGGCGGGCGTGAAAGACGTCGCGGGAGCCAAGGGGCTGACTGTCCGCAACTGCCGGATCGAAAACGTGGGCGTCGGCGTGACCACGCAGTTCGCCGGGTCGAAGGATTTCTACATCGCCGACAACGTCTTCCTCGGCCGCGACGACCGGAACCGGGTGCTCGGCTGGGCGAACCCGGGCGCGTACGGCGCGCACCCGATCAACAGCTACTACGCGGTCAAGGTCTACGGATCCGGGCACGTGATCGCGCACAACGCGGTGGCGTTCTTCCACGACGGCATCAGCGTGTGCACGCACGGCGTGCCCGAGGAACCGCAGGAGCTGAAGGCCGTCGCCATCGACATCTACAACAACGACGTCCACGTGACGGGGGACGATTTCATCGAGGCCGACGGCGGGGTCCACAACATCCGGGTGATGCGCAACCGGGGCGTGAACGCGGCCCACACCGGGCTGAGCGCGCAGCCGATCTTCGGCGGCCCGGCGTACTACATCCGCAACGTGGTCTACAACACGCCGGTCGCGCTCAAGTTCATCAACCCGGCCGGGGTGATCGTCTATCACAACACGATCATCGCGGAGAACCGAACCGCGCAGCGGGTGTCGAATGCGCACTTCCGGAACAACCTGTTCCTGGGCACGGACGCGCCGGTCGGCATCTCGGTGCTCGGCGGACCGACGGCGTATTCGACGTACGACTACAACGGGTACCGCCCCAACCGCGGCGCGGAATTCCAGTACTCGTGGCTCGGTCCGAAGCCGGGCGTGCGGGTTGACTACGAGAGCGCCGAACCAGGCGCAGCGGTTCAAGACGCTCGCGGAGCTCGCGGCCGCAACGGGCGCAGGAGACTCACGGGATCGAGGTCGATTACGACGTCTTCGAGAGCCTGCGTCCGCCGGTGCCGCCGGATTCGTCGAAGCCCGGCACGCCCTACCACGCCGCGGATCTCGGACTTCCGGCTGAAGCCCGGCAGCAAAGCCGTGGACGCCGGCGTCCGGCTGCCAAACGTCAACGACGGATTCGCCGGAAGCGCGCCGGATCTCGGAGCGTACGAAATCGGCAGCGCGGTGCCGATCTACGGACCGCGGTGGCTCACGGAACAGCCGTTCTACCGTTGACGGAAGGAGTAAATTAGGGATTTGGCGCGCGACCCGTGAGAAAGGGAGACACGCCATGCTCGAAAGCGCGCTGGTGCCAGTCTGGATCCTTCTGATCATTCGTGCTTCAGAACGCGCTGGTCGGCGGCGCGCTCGCCGGCGGCGCCTGGGTCGTGTGGCGCTACCTCGAACGACGAGCGACGAGCACGCCGCCCGCGGACTCCGGCGACGGTCGGAATGATTCACTGGGTGCCCCTCGTCCTCATCGTGTTGGCCGCGGCATGGTTCGCCTTCGTCTGGCCGGCGCAGCGGAGCGCGATGCCTCAGCCACGGGCTGGATCCTGTTTGCCCCCTACGTCGTCAACATCGCTCGTCATCGCCGGCGCCGTGTGGCTCGTGAGGAAGATGATCGCCGTGGGCTCCGGGACGCGACGGACCAGCAGCACGGAATCAGTCCCGGATTCTGACCAATCTGCCAGCGCCGGAGGCGGCTAGCGCTCTGGCTCCGCTCTGTCGATAGGGTCGCCGTTATCGCCGGGCCAGGCCGCCCAGGCGGTAAAACGCTCCGTTCAGTCGTTCTTCGTTGCGCGACCCCGCCCATCGGCCTACCGTAGCTGCATGCTGATGACCCTTCGATACGCCGTGCGATCGATCCGAAGCGCGCCGCTCGCGAGCGGAGTGGTCGTCGTGTGCATTGGCCTGAGCATCGGCGCCACGACGACGGTCTTCGCGTGGACCGAGCACCTGGTGCACCGGCCGCTGCCGGCCGTGGCCGCGGTTGAGCGAGTCGTGAGCGTGGCCACGCGCGCTCAAGGGAGCCAGCAGAGCGTGTCGTATCCGGACTACCTCGACTGGCGGGATCAGGCGCAGAGCATCCCCGCGCTGGCCGCCTTCGGCTTCGGACAGTTTGCGCTCCGCGCGAGCGGGACGACGGCAGCCGCGGGGCCGAGCCCGTCTGGGGACTTCTGGTCTCGGACAACTACTTCGACGTGCTCGGTGTGTCGCCGGCGCTCGGGCGCGCGTTCGCGCCGGGCGAGTCGCGCGTCGCGAAAGAGGCGCCGCTGGCCGTCATCAGCCATCGGCTGTGGGTGCAGCGCTTCGGCGGCGAACCGGCCGCGATCGGCCGGCACATCCGGCTCAATGGCATCGACGTCGCGATCATCGGCGTCGCTCCGGCCAGTTTCGGCGGGACGTTTGTCGGCCTCGCGTTCGACGTCTGGGTCCCGATCACGATGCATCCCGTGCTGACCGGCGAGGCCCGCGCGCTCGAGACCCGTGAAACCCGCTGGCTGCAGACGATCGGCCGGTTGCGCGAGGGGGTGACGCTGCTGGAGGCGCGCGAGGAACTGCGGATGATCAGCGGCCGCCTCGCCGCCACGTATCCGGAAAACGCGGGACGCGAGGCGTACGTCGAGCCGCTCGATATCGGTCCGGCGCAGCGGCTCGCGTCGCTGTTCTCGGTGCTCCTCGGCCTCACCGGTCTCGTCACGCTCATCGTGTGTTCGAACGTGGCGAACCTGCTGATGCTGCGCGGCGCGGCACGCCGGTACGAAATCGGCGTCTGCCTCGCGCTCGGGTGCGGGCGGCGGCCGCATCATCGGTCAGCTCCTCTGCGAGTCGATGCTGCTCGCCGGCGCCGGCGCGATTCTGGGAGTGATCGTGGCGCAGTCGGGTCAGCAGATGCTGCAGGCGCTGATGCCGCCGTCTCCGCTGCCGATCGCGTTGCAGGGGAGCCTCAACGGGCGCATTCTCACCTTCGGCGTGTGTCTCGCCGCCGCGATGGTCCCGTTCTTCGGCCTGTTGCCGGCCATCCACGCCTTCAGGGGCGCGGTCATGCCTTCGCTGAGGCTCGCGAGAGGCGGCGCGGGACGGGCCTCCGCCCGGTTGCGGTCGGCGCTCGTCGTCGCGCAGCTCGCGCTGTCGCTGACGGCGCTCGTCTCCGCGGGCCTCTTCCTGCGGTCGCTGACGATTATTGGCGCGATCGATCGCGGCTTCAGCACGCCGGAAGCGGTGCTGCTCGTCTCGACCGATTTCGATCAGGCGGGCTACCGGTCGCCCGGGCAGCGAGTGGTGGCCGTCGATCGGTTGCTTTCGGGAATCCGCGCGCTGCCTGGCGTGCAGTCGGCCACGGCCGCGACGTTCGTTCCGCTGGGGTTCAGCGGCTACCGATCGGTGACGATTCGGGTGCCCGGCTACGTCCCCGCGGAGAACGAGAGCATGTCGATTCTGTACGAACAGGATCGCCGGCGGCTATCTTCGAGACGATGGGGATCCAGGTCTCCAGGCCGGCCGCGCGATTGACGAGCGCGATACCGCCGACAGCGCACCGGTCGTCGTCGTCAATCAGGCGTTCGTTCAGCGATTCCTGAACGGTCGCGAGCCGATCGGCCTGACGATCGACGCGGGCTCCGGGCCGGCGACGGTGGTCGGGGTTGCGGCCAACGGCAAGTATCGGTTCGACCGGCTCGAGGAGTCGTCACCGCCGCACGTGTATCTGTCGTTCACGCAGCAGACAGCCGCGTCGATCACGGTGCACGTCCGTTCGAGCGGCCGGCCGGGCGATCTCATGCCGGCGCTCCGGCAGGTGTTCGCCTCCGATCAACCCGGACCTGCCGCTGACCGGCGTGACGACGCTCGACGAATATACGTCGCTGCCGATGTTTCCGGTGCGCCTGGGCACGGCGATTCTGTCGTCGCTTGGCCTGGTCGCGCTCCTGCTCGCCGCCACGGGGTTGTACGGCGTGATGGCCTATCGCGTCGCGCAGCGCTGGCGGGAGCTGGCGTTGCGGATGGCGCTCGGCGCATCGCGCTCCGAGGTGTTCGCTCTCGTTTTCCGCGACGGCGCTCGACAGACGGTGTTCGGCATCGTCACGGGCCTCGTGCTGTCGGTGGGAGTCCTGCGCCTGGTCGCCATGCGGTTGCCTCAGCTGGGGATGCCGGACGCCTCCGTGGTTGCGACGGCGACGGGCGTCCTCGTGGCGATCGCGGTCGCCGCCGCGCTGCTGCCGGCCGTCAGGGCTGCGAAGGTGGATCCGGCGACGGTGCTGCGCGGGGATCCGCTGCAACGCGTGCGGCGCCGACGACACCGAAACGATATACGAAGCGCAACACCTCGACTGGCGCGGCCCGCGACCTCGTGCGTACGTTCCGGGCGTCCGGCGATGAGCTGCTGATCGACCGGCTCGTCAGGTGCCGGAGCTGCCAGCTCCAGGACATCAACCCGCGACTCCGCTGACGACCTGATCTTCGCCGGCTACACGCAGGGCGACGATCCGACCTACGTGTCGCAGCTCGCGGCGCGGGAGCGCACCTTCGCGGCGTCGCTGGGCGAGATTGAGCGGCTGGCCGGCGGCAAGGGACGGCTGCTCGACATCGGCACCGCCGCCGGCGCGTTCGTGGCGGCCGCCGTCAAGCAGGGCTGGGACGCGCAGGGCTGCGAGCCGAACGCCTGGCTGGCCAACTGGGGCGCGACGCACTACGGCATCCGCATCAGCCAGGGCAGCGTGTTCGATCAGTCCTACGAGCCCGGCAGCTTCGACGTGGTCACGCTGTGGGACGTCATCGAGCACACGCCGGATCCGAAAGCCGTGCTCGAGCGCTGCGCGACGCTGCTCAAGCCGGGCGGCGTGCTCGTCGTCAACTACCCGGACATCGGCTCGTGGATTGCCCGCGCGCTCGGCCGGCGCTGGCTGTTCCTGACGTCCGTGCACCTCTGGGACTTCGACCGCCGGACCATCCGCCGCATCCTCGAGCGGACGGGCTTCTCGGTCGAGGTCGTGCGGCCGCACGTGCAGCGCCTGGAGAACCGCGCGAGGCGGACGGCTCCCTTGAAGTAGAACACCTTGTTGATCCGCATGCCGACCGACGCGTGACCCGGGCCGTGCGGCGCCAGCTGGGCCTCGCCGCCCCCTTGCCGCACGCCGTTCACATAGTTGCTGAATTCCTTGCCGTCGTACACCGACGCGACGTGATACCAGGCTCCCAGAGGTGTCGCGCTTCCCTGTTCATCAGCGTCTTGAACGCGGCTCCCGACTGGTAGTGACTGTCCAGGTACCACTCGTCGCCGACGACCCGGATTTCGAAGAGCATCCGGTTGTCGGTGTCGGCGCCGGTCGCGGGATCCTGCTCGCTCAGGTGAAACCACCGCTGCTGCGTCTCGCCGCCGTCGGGCCGGAAGATCGGCCTCCCACGTGAA
Organism: uncultured Acidobacteriota bacterium; assembly: GCA_963820645.1. Lineage (GTDB taxonomy): Bacteria > Acidobacteriota > Vicinamibacteria > Vicinamibacterales > 2-12-FULL-66-21 > JALZOC01. The sequence goes on from CAWGAS010000003.1 coordinate 207,221, forward strand.
GGCCGTCGCGCCCGGCGAGCGGATGGTTGTCGATGAACAGCGCATCGTCCACGCCGTCGAACTCGACGGCTTTGCCGAGCGGGCGAGTCGATGACCTTCGGCTGGCCCAGAACGGTCGTCTTGTGGCCGCCGATGTTGTCCAGCCGATCGAACGTCCACACGGCGTGCCTCCGCCGGCTGGCGCGACGGCGCCCGCGCGCCGGCCGCAGGGACGCGAGATACGCGACCAGGTTCTCGAGATCGGCGGCCGTCAGCGCGGGATAGGCCGGCATCAGCGACTGCCGCGGCAGCGTCGACCTCCTTCAACTCGCGCTTCATGAACGAGCGCAGGTTGCCGGCAAGATCGCGGAGATGGACGGAGTATTCGTCCTCGTTCAGATGAATCCCGCTGGTGGTCGTCCCCTTGGCGTCGGTCACCGTGACGGGCCGGTAGTCGAGCGGGATGTCGGCATTCGGATCGGCGATCGACTGGCGCAGATGGCGGACGGCGCGCCTGGCGCCGATGTCGCTCAGGTCCGGTCCCAGGAATCCTCCCTGCCCGTCGATCGTGTGGCACTGCGCGCAGGCGGCGTTCGCATAGACGGCCGCGCCTGCCGTGGCGTCGCCCGTAATCGGTTCCGACGCGCCCCGCCGTCCCAGTTGCTGCACGTAGCCGACCATCCGCCAGACTTCCATGTCGGTGAAGGTTGCCCGCTCCCGGCATTTCCGTGTTGGGAATGCCGTTTCGGATCGTGAGGAACAGTTCGCGATCGGAGCCGCCGTGCCGAAATCGGCCGGTGTTGAGCGCGGCGCCGCGGCCGCCCTCTCCTTCCAGTCCGTGACACTGTCCGCAGCGGCCGTTGTAGACGGCGCGTCCCGATGGCGATGTCCGCGGCGGACGTGAACGGGTTCGTCTCCGGCACAGTGGCAGCGGTCCGCGACGGCCGTGCCGGTGCTTGCGCCGCGGCCGAGAGCACGCACGCCAGCCAGAGACGCAATCAGACACGCCTGTCGCATCAGTCCACTCCGAACGCGATCAGCATTGTCGCCGATCGGGATCGTGATGACCTGCTTGCCGCGGCTCAGGAACGTGATCGGGCTGGCGAACACGCGATCGCCGCCGTTGAAGTGCCACAGCTCCTTGCCGGTGCGCGCGTCGAGCGCGTAGAAGTTCCCGCTCGGCGTCGCCGAGAACACGAGGTTCCCGGCCGTGGAGAGCACGCCGGCCCACGGCGGCGCGTTGATGCGGTGCTCCCACCGGATCTCGCCGGTTTCCGGGACCATGGCGACGAGCTTGCCCCAGCTCTCTTCAGGACGGAACCTCGCGCCGCCGCCGCCGCCGCCGCCGAAGAACGACTCGCCGGGCCGGAACTCGAGCGCGTCGGACTTGAAGAAGCGCCGCCGCTCTTCGCGCGCGTTGAAATAGAGGAGCCGCGTGCCCGGGTGGTAGCTGGGCGACATCCAGTTGTGGCCGCCGTCGACGCCGGGCCAGATCTGATCGTTCCCGTCGGGCGTCGGCTCCTGCCCGGGATTCATCACCGGGCCGTCCCTTCTTGTCGATCTCCTTCGCCCACGTCACTTTCACGAAGGGTTTCGCGAGCAGGAATTCACCGGTGCTGCCGGTCGAGCACGTAGTGGAAGCCGTTGCGGCTCGGGATGACGACCAGCTTGCGCCGCCGGCGGCGGAATCGATCAGCACCGGGATCTGCGTGGCGTCGAAGTCGCGCGTGTCGTGCGGCGTGAACTGGAAATGCCATTTCAGCTTCCCGGTGTCGAGATCCAGGGCGAGCAGCGAGCAGGAATACAGGTTGTCGCCCGGGCGGACGTCGCCGTTGTAGTCCGGACCCGGATTTCCCGTGCCCCAGTAGAGCAGGTTCAGCTCCGGATCGTACGAGCCGGTCAGCCACGTGGACGCCCCGCCGTGCTTCCACGAGTCGCCGCCCCACGTGTCCGAGCCCGGCTCACCCGGCGCCGGCACGGTCCAGAAGCGCCAGGCCCGCTCGCCGGTCTTCGCGTCGTAGGCATCGAGGAATCCGCGAATGCCTCCTTCGGCGCCGGCGATGCCGACGATCACCTTGTCCTTGACCGCGAGCGGCGCGCCGGTCGCGGTGTAGTTCAGCGCGGGATCGGCGAGAGCTTTCTTCCACAGCACGCGGCCGGATCGCGCGTCGAGCGCGACGAGCTGCGCATCGAGCGACGTCAGGAACAACGTGTCGCCGAGGATCGCCAGGCCGCGGTTGACCTCGCCGCAGCAGACGTAGACCCGGCCCGGCAATCGGTGCTCGTAGGTCCAGAGCGCGCGGCCGGTCTCCGCGTCGATCGCGATGACGTCGCTCTGCGGGCGCGTGACGTACATGACGCCGTCCACCACGATCGGCGTCGTCTCGACCTTGGTGCGGTGCATCTGGAAGATCCACTTGGCGTGGAGCCGGCGGACGTTCTCGGTGGTGATCTGTTCGAGGCTGCTGTAGTGATGGCTCTTGTAGTCGCCGCTGTAGGTCAGCCAGTTGCCCGGCTCCGCCGTGGCGTTGAGCAGCCGTTCGTACGTGACCGGCAAGCCAGCCGGCGATGGCGATTGCCCTCCCGCCGCGTGCCCGAGCGCGAGCGCCAGCGTCGCGACCAGCAGGACGGTTTTCAGATTCCTCAGGAACACGCTCGACTCCATGCGCCTTTTTGATAATCTCCGGATGCGATGGCATGGTACGCCGGATCGGCCCCCGGGCGAAAGCCTCTGGTGAAAATGTGAAATCACCCATCAGAAACCTTCGCTGGTACATCGGCGGCCTGCTCTTTCTCTCGACCGTCGTCAACTACATCGATCGCCAGACGCTGAGCGTGCTGGCGCCGTACATCAAGACCGAATATCACTGGAACAACGCGGACTTTGCCCTGCTGATCATCGCGTTCCGCGTGGCATACGCGTTCGGGCAGACGGCATCGGGCCGTTTTCTCGACCGGGTTGGCACGCGGCGCGGACTGAGCCTGACCGTCGCGTTCTACTCGATAGCCGCGATGCTGACGTCGCTGGCGACCGGCTTGCGCAGCTTCGCCGGGTTCCGTTTTCTCCTGGGGCTCGGCGAGTCGGCCAACTGGCCGGGCGCGACCAAAGCCGTCTCGGAGTGGTTCCCGAAACGCGAAAGCGGATGGGCCGTCGCGCTGTTCGACAGCGGCTCGTCGATCGGCGGAGCCATCGCGCCGTTTCTGGTGCTCTGGGTGTATCACACGTTCGGAAGCTGGCGGCCGGCCTTCATCGTGACGGGCGCCCTGGGCTTCGGGTGGCTGGTGCTGTTCCGCTCGCTCTATCACAGTCCCGAGGAGCACCCGCGTCTCTCGCCGCAGGAACGCGCGTACATTCTCGCCGAACGCGCGGACACGCGGGCTCCGCTCGGCGGCGCAGGGGCCGAACGATTGACCTATGGCACGCTGCTCGCGCTGCCGCAGACGTGGGGCATCATCATCGGGAAGACCCTCACGGACCCGGTCTGGTTTTTCATCACCGACTGGTTCGCGATCTTCCTCGTCTCGAAAGGGCACCGGCTCGAAGAGAGCCTGCTGGCGTTCTGGATTCCGTTTCTGGCGGCCGACGTCGGCAACTTCGCCGGCGGCGGGCTCTCGAGCTGGTTGATCGGCCGAGGCTGGGCGGTCGGCGCGGCGCGCAAGCTGGTGGTCGTGATCTCGGGGTTGGGGATGACGCTGCTCATTCCGACGGTGTTCACCGACTCGTACACCTGGCTGGTCGCCTGCTTCGCGATGTCGACGCTGGCCTACGCGGCGTTTTCGACGATGGTGCTGAATCTGCCGGCGGATATTTATCCGACCGGGTCGGTCGCGTCGGTCAGCGGCATGAGCGGCACGGGCGCGGGCATCGGCACGATTCTCGCCACATACGCGACTGGTGTCGTCGCGGATCGCTATTCGTTCGAACCCATCCTGATCGCCGCGAGCCTGATCCCGCTGGCCGCCACGGTCGCCGTGGTGGTGCTCGTGCGGAACAATCGCGCGACGGACGAGGGGATCGTCAATCGGATTTGAATGACGCTTCTTCGGACGTAGCGCAGGCCTTCAGGCCTGCCGCGTGGATACGGCAGGGCTAAAGCCCTGCGCTACGCCCGTCAATTCAAAATTCCAGTCGCACCTTGAGCTGCCCGACGCGCGGCGTGTTGGCCTGTGAGCTCACCCTGCCGAAGTTCGCGTTCGTGATGTTGGTCTGGATCCCCCCGAAGATCACGTTGTTGAACAGGTTGAACACGTCGAAGCCGAGCCCGAGCTTCACCCTGGAGATCCGGAAATCCCGGCGCACGCTGAGGTCCTGGTTGAAGTAGCTCGGGTTGCGCAGATCGTGGGCGAGCGTCCGCGGCGTGTTCCCGAAGGTGAACGCGGCCGGCGACTGGAACGCCGCGCGATCGATGTAGGACGGCGGGTTCGCGCCGAGCACGTCGCCGTCGCCGTAGTCGCCGTTGATGCGTACGTCGCCGCTGAAGTTCGGGTTGAAATCGGCGTAGCACGTGCCGGCGTTCGGCAGGTTGCAGGCCGCCCCGATCACGCCGAGCGGACGTCCCGATCGGAACTGCGTGATGCCGGAAATCTGCCAGTCCTTGACGATCGCGCGAACGATCGGGTTGCCGCTTCCCGGCTTGCCGTTCGCGCCGAACGGCATGTTGTAGACCACCATCGCGTTCCAGACGTGCGGCTGATCGTTGACGCCGACGGACCAGTCCTGATCGAAGTCGTAGCCGGTCCGCGCCGCGAGGTTGTCTTCCGTCCGGCTGAACGTGTAGTTGAAGCTCACCGTCAGGCCGTCGTCGGACCGGCGCTTCTCGGCGGTGAGCTGCAGCGAGTGATACGTTGACTCCGCGACGTTACCGTAGACGTCGGTCACGCCCGAGTACTGCGGAAACGGCCGCAGCATCTGCGCGATGGTGCCCGAGAAGTTCGGATACGGCAGGCCGACGCCGGGGACGATCGCCTGCGCGGCGGTGATGTTGGCAGCCGTGGCCTGCTGCGTCAGCAGGTTGCCCAGGACGAGGAAGCGCGGATCGAGCTGGTTCGCGAAGAATCCGCGCCCGCTGCCGCCGAGGAAATCGCCGACGGCTGCCGGCGTACGTCGCGCCGACCGTCAGGGTCCGCGCGAGCGCGTACTGGAACCCGGCATTCCAGTTCTGATACCGGGGCGGCCGCCCGCCGATCTCCGGATCGCCGTAGGTCACGCCACCACCCGTGCCGCGGCCGGTCACGAAGCCGGCGTTGAGCGACGGATCGAAGAACGGCGGCGCCGGATACGACGGCACGCCGTTGTTCCAGTTGTACGACGGATCGAACGTGTTCGCGCTCGGGAAGCTCGCGTTGGCCGAGAAGCCGAGCGTGCCGGTCCCGTTGCGCGCTCCGGCGCGGCCGCCGACGGCGCCGCGGCGGGAGTAGTTGATGCCGTACGCCGCACGCAGGACGGTGCGCTCGTTGAGGCTGTAGGCCAGGCCGAGCCGCGGGCCGATCGCGCCGTAGTAGGTCTCGATCGGCGTCCGGCACTGGCAGCTGTTCTGGCCGTCGCCCGCGAACACGATCGCGCCGGGGTAGCCGCCCACCGCCGGATTCGGCAGGTTCGCGTCGAGGAACGACCACCGATCGTAGACCTCGGTGTACGGCTTCATGATGTCGTAGCGCAGTCCGAGGTTGAGCGTCAGGTTCGGCCGCAGCTTGAAGTCGTCCTGCGCCCAGAAGGCGTAGGTGTAGAAGCGCCCGCTCGTCGCGACCTCGGAGTCCTCGATGACGTTGGTCGCGTTGAGATCGCCGAGCAGGAAGCTCGCATAGGCGTTGCCGGTCGTCGTCAGCAGCGTGCCGGTCGGGCTGAACCCCGCGGTCTGCACGTTGCTGAAGCCGAAGGTCGCCAGGCTGCCGTAGGTGCGCTCGCGCTCGTTGGCGTCCATGCGCTGCGCCTGCAGGCCGAACGTCATCGCGTGCTTGCCGTGGGTCCAGTTCAGGTTGTTCTGGAACGTGTAGTTGTTCAGGTACTCCGTGAACGCACGCGCGTCGGTGCCGCGCCACTGCGTCGGCGCGTTCGGTCCCGCGAACGCGATCTCCGGAAACGACGAGTCCGCCTCGCCGGCCGGCAGCCCGCGCAGGCCCGCCTTGATCGGATACTGCCCGTCGATCGTCGCGTTGAAGATCGGCACCGACAGCCGCGAGAACCCGAGGCTGGCCTGGTTGACCCATCTCGCGCCGAGCACGTAGGTGTGCTTGACCTGCGCGCTCGTCGGGATTTCCTCGACCAGGCGCGTCTCCGTGTACGGCAGCGGCAGCGCCGTCTGCGGGTTCCCGCCGCCGCGGTACGGCGTCGCCTGGCTGCGCTTGCCGTGCGAGAACAGCACCGACGCCTGCTGCTCGGCGGTCAGCTTCAGATCCACCTTGCCGGTGACGTTGTCGTTGTTGAACCCGATCGGCAGCGACCCGCCGAGATAGTTGTTCTGCAGGCCGCCGTTGGTCGGGTCGGGCAGGAACGACTGAAAGTACCGCGAGATGGAGCGAGATGCGATCCGGCGGGATGACGTTGTCGGGAAACGGATCGCGGACGAATCCGGTGCCGTTCGGGTTCGGCCGGGTCGTTCGCGGATCGTAGATCGTCACCGGCAGCGCGCTGAAGTCGCCGTTGCGCTGGGCCAGCGTCGGAATCGACGTCAGCACGGACGGCGTCTGCCGGCGGTCGCGGTATCCGTCGTAGGCCATGAAGAAGAACATCTGGTTCCTGCGGATCGGACCGCCGAACGTGCCGCCGTATTCGTGCTGGTTGTCGTCCGGCTTGGTGCTCGCAAAGAACGCCTTCGCGTCGAGCGCCTTGTTGCGGAAGAACTCGAACCCGCTGCCGCGGAACGTGTTCGTCCCCGACTTGACGACGTAGTTGGACGCGCCCTGGCCGTTGAACGTCACGGCGGTGCCGCTGGTCTCGACCTGGAACTGATCGACCGCTTCGACCGAGATCCCGAAGCGACAGGTTGCGGCCTTCGCCCTGCACGACGGCGTTGGTGATCGGGATGCCTTCGACGTACATGTCGGTCGTGAAGTCCTGGCCGCCCATCACGTTGCCCCAGCGTCCGACCGACTGCACGCCCGGCATCAGGAACATGAACGCCGTCGGATCGCGCGGTCCGCCGGTGTTCATCACGAGCGGCAGCGCGGTGTAGACCTCGTTGCGAATCGTCTGGCCGAGCCGGGCGTCGGCCGTCGCGAGCGGCGGCGCCGCCGCGGTCACGACGACTTCCTGTGTGATGCCGCCCACCTGCAAGCGTGACGTTCAGCCCGACCACGCTCAGGCCGTCGACGATGACGCGCGTCGCGGACGAAGGTCTGGAATCCGTCGAGCGACACCGTGACGCGATACTCACCCGGCTGCGAGCGGCATCAGCGCGTAGACGCCCGGCAGTCGTCGTCTGCCTGACGGTCTCGATGCCGGTCGCGACGTTGGTGGCCGTCACCGTCGCGCCGGGCACCGCCGCGCTTGGAAGTGTCGAGCACGGTTCCTTGAATGGATCCGCTGCCTCCAATCTGGGCGCTCGAGACCGATGGCACGAGGAGCACGAGCGCGGTCCACGAGAGCAGCGTGGCAATTCTCGGCATGACGACTCCTTGGTTTGCCGCGGAACGCTACGCCTCGCGTCACACCGCTGTCAAAGCCATATTGCTGTTTGCGCGTGTTTCGATATGAGAAACGGCGTGCACCCGCGAAAACTGCCTGTTGGGGACTGGACAAGGGTCCGTTGGCGTTTCGACCTGCGAACTGCCGGCGGCTGGTACCAAGATGCGCGTCGCCGGCAAATACCGGCAAATAATAGTCACGGCATAACCGGGAGGCCTGCCATGAAACTCACTTCGGCTCTTGTGACTCTTACCCTGGTTGCCGTCACTGCCCCTTCGTTCGCGCCTGCGCCGCTGCTTGCGCAATCACGAGAAGCGAGCATGGGCGGCACCGTCGGTCAGTGGTGGGGCATGATTCAGCGCTCGTTCGTCAGCCTTGCGGAGGCGATGCCCGAGGATCGTTACGGGTTCAAACCCACCGACGGAGCCTTCAAGGACGTGCGAACGTTCGCCGAGCAGGTGAAGCACGTCGCCTGCGCGAACATGGGGTTCTTCGACGAAATCGAGCACAAGACTCCGCCTCCCGCCTGCGGAACCGGCGGGCCCGATCCGGCTCGCACGAAGGCGGAGCTCGTGGCCTATCTGAAGAATTCGTTCGTGTACGGGGACAGGGTCATCCGCGAGACGACACCGTCGAACGCGCTCGACCCGGTCGACGGCCCGTACGGCGGGGCGAGCACCCGGTTGGGGATCGCCACGCTCGCCGTGTGGCACGCGTCGGATCACTATGGGCAGCTCGTGGTCTACGCGCGGATGAACAACGTCGTGCCGCCGGCGAGCGCGGGGACGGCGCGGTAGGATCACAGAAGATCAGGAGAAAACAAAAACAAGATCTAACTCCTTATCTCATGTTTCTCCTGGCCTCTGTGCCGGGTAACTGTCGACCCGGCCCGCCCCTCAGCCGTGGTGATCTCCGGACCGAAAACTTGCAGAAACGTCAAAACGGCAACACTTCGGGCACCGTAGAGCTCCGTAGTGCGCGTCCTAAGGTTACGGATGAATCCCCAGCCCATCAACGTCTCGGACCGGGATCTGCTCGACGATTACTCACGCGCCGTCACGCGGGCGGTCGAGATCGTCGCGCCGTCGGTCGTGAGCATCGAGGTCTCGAAACAGGGAGCCGAGCGCCGCGGACGGGACCATTCATCAGCCGCGAGCGGATGCCCGGCTTCGTCTTTGCCGATGACGGCCTCATCCTCACGAACAGTCACGTCGTGGAGGGCAGCACGAGCGTGAAGGTTGCCCTTCCGGACGGGCGAGATTGCGCCGCCGACATCGTTGGACAGGATCCGGACACCGACATTGCCGTGCTCCGCATCACGGCCAGCGACCTCGTGCCGGTGATGTTTGTGATTCGCGGGCGCTCCGGCCGGGGCAACCCGTGGTCGCGATCGGCAATCGGTACGGCTTCAACCACACCGTGACCGCCGGGGTCGTCAGCGCACTCGGGCGATCGCTGCGATCGCGTTCCGGGCGGCTATTTACCAGGTGATCCAGACCGATGCGGCGCTCAATCCCGGAAACTCCGGCGGTCCGCTCGTGACGAGCGCCGGTACCGTCGTCGCCGTCAACACGGCGATCATCGCCGAGGCCAGGGTTGAGCTTTGCCGTTCCGATCAGCACCGTGACCGCTGTCCTGCCGGCGCTCCTGCGCGACGGCCGCGTGCGCCGCGGCTATCTTGGACTCGCGGGCCAGAACGTGCCGATCTCTGCGGCGCGTGACGCGGTTCCATCGGTTGAATCAGGCCGAAGCGGTGCTCGTCACGTCCCTCGAGCCCGGCGGACCCGCGACTGCCGCGGGCATCAGGGAAGGAGACCTCATCGTCTCGTTCGACGGTCAGCCCATGCAAACGCTCGACGATCTCCACCGCGCGCTCACTGAAGCGCGGATCGGCACCTCCGTGCGGATTGTCGTACTGCGCGGTGCAGATCGACGGGAAATCGACGTCAGGGTGGACGAGCGCGTCTAACTCCGCAACTCCCAAAAGGGGCCCAACTCCCAAGTTGTCAGCAACCGAAATACCCCCGGGACCGTCCAACGACCCAATGACACGTCCCTGTCCGACCTCCGCTTCGCGCTGCGCGGCCTCCGCCGCAGCCCGCTGTTCGCGACGGTCGCGATCCTGTCGCTGGCGCTCGGCATCGGCGCCAACACCGCGATCTTCACGCTGATCGACCAGATCCTGCTGCGCAAGCTGCCGGTCAGCGCGCCCGAACGAGCTGGTGATGCTCTACCAGCAGGGCGCCGCACAACGGCAGCAACATGGGCACGCGGATGCACTCGTATCCGATGTATCAGGACTGCAGCAGAAGGCCGAGCCGCTGGCGGAGGTGCTGTGCCGCCGCCTGGTCGTCGCCTCGGTCAGCGTCGACAACCAGACCGAGCGCGTCGAGGCCGAGATGGTCTCCGGCAACTACTTCACGATGCTCGGCGTGAAGCCGGCGGTCGGCCGCGTGTTCAACTCCGCAGGAGGACGATCAGGCTACCAGGGCCATCCGGTCGTCGTGCTGAGCCACGACTACTGGGTGAGCCGCTTCGCGCGCGATCCCAGCGTCGTCGGCAAGAAGATCCTCGTCAACGACTACCCGATGACGATCGTCGGCGTGTCGGCGGCGGGATTCGCCGGCATCGATCCGGCGCAGTCGCCGCAGATCCGCGTGCCGATCCTGATGAAGCCGGTGATGATGCCCGAGTGGGCCTGGCTGCAGATGGACAATCGCCGCGCGCGATGGGTGCAGGTGTTCGCGCCGGCTGAAGCCCGGCTACACGGTCGAATCGGCGCAGGCGCCGCTGCAGGGGCTGTTCACGCAGATTCGCGCCGTACGAGATGACGCTGCCGGCGGCGAAGGACTGGTCGCCGTACTCGCGCGAGCAGTTCATGAAGGGCCGGATGCTGCGTGGAGCGCGCGGCCGATGGGCTATTCGCGGCATCCGCAACGATTTCTCGACGCGCGCTGGTCGTGCTGATGTGCATGGTCGGCCTGGTGCTGCTGATCGCCTGCGCCAACGTCGCGAACCTGCTGATCGCGCGCGGCTTCATGCGGCAGAAGGAGATCGCGGTGCGGCTGTCGCTCGGCGCGTCGCGCGGGCGGCTCGTCCGGCAGCTGCTGGTCGAGAGCCTGGTGCTGTCGTTCGCCGGCGGCGTCGCTCGGTCTCGCGCTCGCGTTCGTGCTGACGCGCGGGCTGCTCGCGCTCGTGCCGTCCGAGGGCCAGCCGCTGCTGATCACGCCGCACCCCGATCCGCGCATCCTCGGCGTTCACGCTCGGGCTGACGCTCGCTGACCGGCATCGTCTTCGGCCTGCTGCCGGCGCTGCGCGCCAGCCGGCCCGATCCGTGGACGACGCTGAAGGACACGATGGGCTCGATCGCCGGCACGCGGCGGATCGCTGTTCCTGCGCAAGGGTCTCGTGACCGCGCAGGTCGCGCTCAGCTTCCTGCTGCTGTTCGGCGCCGGCCTGTTCGTGCGGAGCCTGCAGAACCTGAAGACGACCGACACCGGCGTCGCGCTCGACAACCTCGTGACGTTCCAGCTGTCGCCGGCGCTGAGCGGCTACGACAACGAGCGCGCGCGTCAGCTTCTACCAGCAGCTGCTCGAGCGGCTGCGCTCGGCGCCCGGCGTCAAGTCGGCGGCGCTCGCCGCCGTGCCGATCCTGAGCGGCGACGAATGGGACAGCTCGATGTCGGTCGAGGGCCACAGGCCGAAGGACGGCGAGGACATGCAGGCGTTCATGAACGCGCTCTCGCCCGGCTACTTCGAGACGATGAAGATTCCGCTCCTCGAGGGGCGCGACTTCCGGCCGAGCGGACGTCGAAGGAGACAGCCGACCGTCGCGATCGTCAATCGCAAGTTCGCCGAGCACTTCTTCAAGGGCAGGAGCGCCGTCGGCAAGCGGCTCGGACGGGGCGGCGGGCCGAACACCAAGCTCGACGATCGAGATCATCGGCGTCGTCGCCGACTCGCTCTACGAGGGGCCGCGCGAAGGCGTGCGCCGGCAGGTGTTCGTCCCGAACTGGGGCCGGAACAGCGCGGCGTTCTACGTGCGCACGCAGACGCCGCTCCGCCGACGCCTACAACCTGATGCGCAACGAGGTGAGGCAGCTCGACGCGGCGATGCCGGTCTACGAGATGAAGACCGCTCGAGGCGCAGCTCGACGAGACGCTGCTGACCGATCGCCTGATCGCGATGCTGTCGGCCGGCTTCGGCCTGCTCGCCACGCTGCTCGCGTCGATCGGCCTCTACGGCGTGATGGCGTTCGTCGTCGCGCGCCGCAGGAAGGAGCTCGGCATCCGGCTCGCGCTCGGCGCGCAGCCGGGCTTCGTCATCTGGCTGGTGATGCGCGAAGTGCTGCTGCTGCTCGTCGATCGGCCTGGCCGTCGGCATTCCGGCGGCGATCGGCGCTCGGGCAGATACGTCTCGTCGCAGCTCTATGGCATCGAGCCGCACGATCCGTGCGATCGCCGGCCTCGACGGTCGTGCTGCTGACGGTCGTCTCAGCGGCCGCCGGCCTGATTCCCGCGCACCGCGCCAGCCGGATCGATCCGATCCTGGCGCTGCGGCACGAGTAGAGCCGACCTTGAGGTCGAGCCCGGGGATCTGCGCAGCCGTCTGGTCGCGGGGTTGGCTGAACAGCGGCCCCGGCGCTGGCCTGAAGGCCAGCGCTACCAACCCTCAGTTCCGCTGCGACGTGAACGGCTTGTTCGTCATCGGATCGGTCGGCACGGTCGGCTTGGCCTCCCACGCTTCGAGGTCGTCGACGACCAGCATCACGCCGTACATGCGCACCCAGTGACCGGGAAACGTGCAGACGTAGACGTACTCGCCCGGCTTCGCGGGCGCGGTGAAGCTGAGGCGCTCGGTCTCGCCGCCGTTGAGCAGCCGCGTGGCGTGCAGCACGAGCGGCGTGTCCGGCACGAAGGGCTTGACGTCCGGGTCGGCCGGCAGCGGCATCACGCCGCCCGTCGGTGCCGACCTCCTGCAGCGATCCCGGCTGGCCGACCACGAGGTTGTGCGGCATCGCGTCGGGGTTGGACAGCACGATCTGCACGGGCTTCCCCGCCTCGACCACGAACCACTTCAGGTCGAAGATCATCTGCTCGGGCACGCTTCGATGCGGACGACCTGCACGCCGAGGGCGCGCAGATCGCGGCGGACGGTGCGCCGCGGCTTCCGCGGGCAGCGCCGCGGCCAGCTTCTCGCCCAGCTGAATGCGCTCGAGCTGGCCGGCTCGGTGCGGCGATCGGCGGGCGGTCTCCCTGACCCAGCGCGACGATCGCTCGCGCCAGCGGCTCAATCGCCGCCGGCGGCCACGACGGCCTCGGGAATGCAGCTGCAGCGATCTGACGGCCGCGGCGCGCGACTCCGCGGTCCGCGCCGTGGACGATCTCGCGGGCGAGCAGGTCGAACGTCGCGGCGTCGCGACGCGTCCAGCCGAGCGCCGTCGAGCGCCGCGGCGCGCGTGCCCGCGTCCTTCGTCTCGCCAGCGAGCGCGGCGATCGGCGTGAACAGCGCGGCGCGCAGGTCCGCGCCTGCCCGAGATGGGGCACGCTGCGGAGCAACTCGACCAGGTGGCCGTCGCGCTTCAGCGCCGCCTGCCAGGCCGGCGTCGGGATCGCCGTCGGCGACCATCAGCGCCGCCGTACGCGCCGCGCAGGACCGGCGGCGCGCTCGGCGTCCGTCGATCGCCTGCGCGAACTGTCGCGCTGCTGCCGCAGCGTGTCCGCCGGCTGACCGAGCAGGAGCATGCCGAGCAGTCTGTCGGCCGTCGCGCGTCGTCGGCGGGGACCTTCGCCAGCGCCTCGAGCAGCACGCGGCGTCGCGCTGGCCTTGTCCATCTTCGTCAGCGCCGCCAGCGCCTCGTCACGGAACTGGCCGCGGCAGGCCCTTGCGCGTCAGCAGCGCGAAGTACACCGGCCGGTACCTGACGTCATCGTCCTTGCGCTCGACGCGGACGAGCTCGTCGTTGGTCAGGCGGCCGAGCTGATACTCGACCGCGCGCGGCGGCTGATCGAGCAGGATCCGGGCGCGTCTGGCCGTCCTGCGCCAGTGGCTGACGGCGGGCCAGGCAACAGCAGGACAGCCAAGGAGCAGCGCCGGCATCACTTGATGAACGGCTTCAGCGTCTTCATCGTCTGGTCGAGCGTGTAGGTGCAGGAACCGATCCTGCGGATGGTTGAGCGACTCCAGCGCGATCTCCGCGGCCTCGGTCGTCTGGAAGAAGCTGGCGGCGCGCACGGCCTCGAGCCGCACGGCCGGATGCGGATCGTTGACCTGCATCTTCAGCAGCGCCAGCGGGTTCGGCGACACGATCGCGCCAGTAGCAGAGCACGCGCGTCGCGGCGGCGCGCGCCCACGGCTCGCTCGAGCGCAGCATCCGCGCCAGCAGCGTCTCGTTGACGCGGTTGTGCCACTGGTGCACCCAGAGCGCTTCCATCATGTGATGCTCGTACTGCGGCGTCCTTCGGATCGAGGCGATCCATCCAGGTCTGGAGCGCCGCCAGCACTTCCTTGGTATCGCGCGCGCTCAGCTCGATCTTGGCGCGGTAGCGGACGCGATCTTCGGGCTCCTTGAGCAGGTCGAGGAGCTGCGGAATGGGCTCGCCCGCGATCCTGGCCGGCGTGAGCAGCGGACGGCCCGGGTAGGTCACGCGATAGATGCGGCCGTGCAGCCGGTCGCGCGACGTGTCGCGCAGGTTGTGCTGCATGTGGCCGATGATCGGGTTGTGCCAGTCGGCGAAATAGAGCGCGCCGTCGGGCGCCGACCTCGGCGTCGACCGGCCGGAAGTTCTCGTCGGCCGACTGCAGGATCGGATCGACCTCCGTCCACTTGAGGCCGGCGCCGTCCTCACTCAGCTTGTAGTTGAGCAGTCCGCGGAAGCCGATCACGTTGAGCACGATCACGTTGCCCTGCATCGTCCTCGGGAAAGTGGCGGCTCGACAGGATCTCCGCGCCGCCGACCGGCCGCACGCGCACGTTGCCCGGCCTGCGGCGCCTTGTTCGTTTCCATCGCCGGGTAGTACTTCTTCGTCGAGAACGACGGCCCGTAGAACGGCTGGCCGCCGGTCGCGTCGAACACGATGTTGCGGCCCCAGTGGTCGAACACGTGCCCGTGCGGGTTCGGGAAGTTCATCGGGATGTAGGTCTCGATCTTCCAGGTCCGCGGCTCGAAGCGGTAGACGCCGCCGTCGGCCTGCCGCATCGTCGGCCCCCACGGCGACTCGACCTGCGTTCGATGGAAGATGCCTTCCTGCATGTAGAGCGCGCCGCCCGGATCGAACGTGAAGCTGTTGATCGCGTGGTGCGTGTCGGCCGAGTCGAAGCCGTGCAGCAGGATCTCCTTGGTGTCGTAGCGATCGTCGCCGTTCGTGTCCTTGAGGAACACGAGATTCGGCTGCTGCGCGACGATCACGCCGCCGTTGTAGAACTCGAAGCCGGTCGGGTTGTTGAGATCGCCGGCGAACACCGTGCGCTTGTCGGCCTTGCCGTCGCCGTTCGTGTCCTCGAGGATCAGCAGCTTGTCGTCCATCGGCGTCTTCGGCTGCCAGTGCGGATAGTTCTTCCAGGCCGCCACCCAGAGCCGGCCCTTCGTGTCGAACGCCATCTGCACCGGATTGACCAGCTCGGGGAACTCCTTCTCCGACGCGAAGAGCTCGACCTTGAGGCCCTGGCCGATCGTCATCTTCTGGATCGGCCTCCTCGCCGTCGATGAAGAGTGCGCGCCGTCGGGCCCCTTGCCCGGCTCGTTGGTCTGCGCGTCGATGAACGGCGGCGTGTCGGAGTCGTCGACCTTCACGTTTCGCGTCCTTCGGATCCGCCGCGCGCGACGGCCCAGATCCGCCGATCGCGGTTGCCGGTCATCACGTCGAGGATCGGAGATCTCGCGCTGCAGCACGTCGTAGTTGCTCGGCAGGACGTCTTCTTTGCCGGCCTTCGCCGCCTGCTCCGCGTTGACGTTGCGCGGATTGCCCCGGACGAACGTCAGGAACGCGCGATCGCCGTAGGTCGAGTAGCCGTCGGTCGACGCGATAGCGGTGGAACCAGTGCAAGTTCTTGTCGACGACCGCCTGCCGCAGCTCGTTCGAGGTAGCGCCTGCCGGTGCGCCGGCGGCGCGCCGAACAGCGCCCGGTCGATGACCTGGCGATGCGCCGGTTGCCTTCGCTGTTCAGGTGGACGCCCTGGATCGTCAGCGGCGGCCGTTCGACGCGTAGAGCTTGCGCGCTCGGCGCGAACAGGTCGACGAACGTCACGCCTGTGCGCCTTGGCGACCTCCGCCATCGCGCGCGTGTAGAGCTCCAGCCGCTGGTTGTTCTCCTCCCCGTCCGGCAGATCCGGATTGCCGAGGTCCTCGTGCGCGATCGGCGAGAAGAGCACGATGCGCGGCGCCGTCTTGCCGTTGTACCTCTGCGCGAGCGTGTGCGTGATCCAGTCGCCGAGCTGCTTCTTGAACGCGCTCGAGCCCTTCCTGCCCGGCGTACGACTCGTTGTAGCCGAAGAACGCGAAGATGACGTCGGCCTTCGTGTTGGCGCCGTCGAGCCGATTCTCCTGCGTAGCCGCCGATCGGCGCGCGCGTGTCCGCTCAGCCACTCGTCCGGCGTCCCGAAGTTCTTCGATCGCAGCCGCGTCGTGACCTCGTCGCCGCTGAACCCGAGGTTGCGGATGACCAGCTCGTGCTTCGGAAACCGCGCGTGCAGCATCGTCTCGAGCCAGCCGTCGTACTGCATCCGCTCGGCCAGCGTGTTGCCGATGATGGCGATGTGATCCTTCGCGCGAAGCTGGAACGGCGCGCGCGCCTGGAACGCCGCGGCCCCGGTCGCCCCGCCGGGAGCCGTCCAGAGCACGCGACGAGCGCCGAGCCGCCGCCGCCGACGCCGCTCAGCCGTCATGCGTGTGTTCGTCATGTCGAGCTCTCACGATACTCGGAATTCGCGGCTGCTACTTCTGCGCTTTCGGCAGGATCGGCGAATCCCACCCCGCCAGGTCGGCCGGCTTCATGCCCTTGACGAATCCGCCGAAGTTGTAGGTCGTCGGCTGATACGGCCCGACGAAGCTGATGTCGCCGATCGGGTCGGATGCTCGCCTCGAGACCGGCGGCCCACAAGCACGGCGTTGACCGACCATCCGCCGGAAGCCGTCGTTCAGCAGATCCTCCGACGCGCCGTGCGTCGTCGTGAAGACGCGGCCCGACTTGCCGGACGCGCTGGTGTAGGTGCGGTACCAGGCGACGGGCATGATCTGCCTTGTCCTTCGCCGGCGGCGAATCCGGCGTCATGCCGTCGAGAATCTGCCCCATCGCCAGGACCTGGTGCTGCCCTTCGATCGGATTCGCGGTGTAGCCGCCCGACTGCACCCACACGTCCTTGACGCCGCGCAGGATCGGATGCGCTCGCCTGGTCGGCCTGCAGCAGCAGCCGCGAGCTCTGCTCGTGGTTCGTGCCGTAGTGCGACACCCACGTCTCGCCGAGGATCTGGCGGCCGAAGCCGCCCGCGTACCCCTCGACGCCGTCTGCCACGTGTACTTCAGGAACTTCGCGTCCGGCCGCTTGATCTGAAACGCGTGCGTCGCCGTGCGGAAGCCGACGACCGGCCCGCCGCGGTCGAGGTAGTCGACGATGTGCTGCATCTGCGCGTCGGGAAAATCCTGGAAGCGCAGGAAGACGACCAGCAGGTCGGCCGTCCGCAGCGCCTCGAGCCCGGCGATGTGCGAGCTGCCGGGCTCGATGAAGCCGGTCTCCGGGTTCGTCGTGAAGAACACGCTGCACTTGAACCCGTAGTGCCGCGCGAGAATCCGCGCCAGCGCCGGCAGCGATTCCTCCGAGCGGTACTCGTGATCGCCGGCGAGAAACACGATGTGCTTGCCGGCGCCCGGGCCCTTCGCTGCCCTCGTAGACGACGAGATGCGGGTTCTGCGCGGCGCATGGAGCAGCTGCGGCGACGAATCCCACGAAGGCGCAGAGGAACAATAGACGCTTGGTCACAGGTCACTCTCGAGCAGCCGCGAGGACGCGGCTCGATAACTCCCGATCCCGATTCCGAGTCGAGGCTGATCTGAGTCGAGCGCAGCGGCGATCACGGAACGGATGCTTCGGCGAGTCGCCGAGCTCGCGGTCGGGGAGTCGAGGCGGTTTTCGTTCAGAAGGTGAACCGGATCGCCCCCTGCATGACGCGCGCGCTGCGCGCCGCGGTCGCCTGGCCGAAGTTCGCGTTGACCTGCTGCGCCCGCCGGGTTGAACTGCGCGTTGGTGTTGATCGCGGACCAGTTCACCTGGTTGAAGACGTTGTAGATCTCCCAGCGGAACTGGATCCGGCGGCCGCCGCCGATCTGGAAGTTCTTGAAGACCGACATGTTCGAGTTCACGATCTGCGGCAGGCGGAAGAACGTGACGCGGCGCGTTGCCGATGTCGCCGCGTCCGGTCAGACGGCTGAACGCGGCCACGTTGAGGTAGCTGCCGCCGTCCGCCGGCGTCGGATCGCAGTTGCCGCTGGTGCAGACGGTCGCCCGCTGATCCTCGGCCGCGTGCCGCCGTCGCCGCCGGTGAAGTCGAAGTTGTCGGTGGTGGAGGTGCTGGCGCCCGACCAGTCGCCGCTGACGACCGCGGTGTCGCCGGACAGCTGCCAGCCGTCGAGCAGGCCGCGCGTCAGCAGGTTGTTCCACAGGCGGCTGCCGTCCGGGCACGTCCCAGGTGTAGTTGACGACGAGGTTGTGGAACTGGGTCGAGCTCGGTCGGGGCCCTCGTTCCACGCTCTCCCGGCCGGAGGGGGTTGAAGCCGGCGGTTCCAGTTCGGCCGTCGCTGATCGTCTTCGCGAGCGTGTAGGCGACGGCGAACTGCAGGCCGCGGATGTAGCGGCGATTGAGCTGCACCTGCAGCGAGTTGTAGTGCCCGTGCCGAAGTGCGAGCGGATGGTGATGTCCTGGTAGCCCGAGGTAGGGACGCAGGAACTCGGCCGGCTTCGCGGCCGTCGCCGTCTGCGGATTGCCGTTCTGCGGGTTGACGTCGAGGAACCGGGCGCCGTCGGGCACCGGGTTGATGTTTGTCCCATCTCGCCGTTGCGCATCTGGAACCCGGCGTAGGTCACGTCGAGCACGGTGCCCCAGCCGAGCTCGCGCTGGACGCCGACCGAGTAGTTGTAGCTCTTCGGCGTCTTGGCGTCGCGCTCGATGCCGAACACGGCGCTCGGACGATTCGAGAACGCGCCCGGCCGCGCCGACCGCGAGCAGCGTGTCCATCGTCCCGTAGATGATGCTCGGCGTGTTCTGCGCCGGCGGGTTCCTCGCCATCGCGTCCAGGCCGTTCGCGTTGACGTGCGGGTTGTGGTACAGGCCGGCGCTCGCGTGCAGCGCCGTCTTGCTGTCGCCGTCGATGTCCCAGGCGAGGCCGACGCGCGGCTCCGGCTCGATGCCCTGGCTGTCGCGGAAGCCCTTCGGGTAGTTCGGGTCGCCGCTGGTCACCATGCCGTTGTAGCGATCGCCGGTGCCGGGCACGAAGCTGCCGACGAAGACGTTGGGCTTGGTCTCGCCGGTCACCGGATCGAGCGCGACGTTCACGTCGTTGATCCGCGCCGGCTGATAGAGCCGCGGCGCCTTGGCCGGGTCGTAGCGCTCGGGCACGAACACCGCGGCCGGCTGGCTCGAGTACCACGGCGTGTACCAGAGGAAGCGCACGCCGTAGTCGAGCGTCAGCCGCCGGCTGGCCTTCCACGTGTCCTGCAGGTAGAACTCGGCGATGTTGCGTTTGCCCTTGACCTCGGAGAACGCGTCGATCTCGGTGTAGTCGCGGAACGAGCCGATGCAGCGCGTTGGCGTAGGTGTGGTTGGTGTCGAACGGGTTGCTGGTGTCGGTGTTGAAGGTGAACTGGCCGGCCCACGGCCCGGCGCCGACGCCGCCGTTGCCCTCCGAGTTGCGCGACTGCTCGAAGTAGAGCCCGCCCTTGAGCGAGTGGCTGCCCCGGATCCAGGTCAGGTTGCTGCGCATCGACGTCAGCCAGGCCTCGCCCTGATCGACCAGCCGGTTGTCGAACGTGAAGTTCGGCGGTTCGTTAGGCGACGTTGAAGTTCACCTTCGGAATGACGTTGCGCGGGTTCAGCTCGGGATGGAACTGTCCGACCGTGAATCCGACCGTGGTCCGGTTGATTCGGGTCCCAGTCCGCCCTCGGTGAGCGGATAGAACTGCTCGGTCTGCTGACGGGTCCCGAAGTCGGTGTCGATGACGAGGTTCGGCGCGGATGATCTTCGTGTAGTTCGCGCTGATGCCGCGGTCGGTGTTCAGGTAGTGGGTGTTGAAGAAGCCCCACTTCGCCGGGCCGGCGGTGATCTCGCTGCCGCGCTGGTCCGAGTACCAGTCCTTGAAGGTGAAGTAGAAGCTGTCGTTGCGCCGACGGCCGCCAGTCCACCCGCACGATGTTGTTCATCTTCGGGTTCTCGGCGTTCTCCTGCGTCGTATAGTTGAACTGCCCCTGCGTGAAGGTCCGGTCGAAGTTGTTGGCGCGCGGCAGCATGTTCAGCAGCGCGACGCCGTTCGAGTTGATGCGGTTGGCGGGGAATGATGTTGCCCGGGAAGCAGCCCGGGCCGCCGGTCGCCGCGTTGCAGGCGCCTGTCCGCTGCGGATCCTTGATGTTGATGAGCTGCCCCGCGGCTGTCCAGCGTCTGCGAGAAGTCCCCCTGCATCTCGGCGTCGGTCGGCATCGTCCAGTTCCGCGCCGGCCCGGGCCGGCTGACCAGCGGGGCTTCCAGCGAGTAGAAGAAGAACAGCTTCTTCTCGAGCCGTTCAGGCCCGGGACCGGACCGCCGAGGTTGGCGCCGTAGGTGTTGAAGCGGTAGCGCGGCTTCTTGACGCCGGATCGGTTGTTGAAGAAGTTGTTGGCGTTGAGCGCTTCGTGGCGGCCGTAGTAGTAGAGGTTGCCGTGGTAGTCTCGAGCTCGCCGCTCTTGCTGACGATCTGCACCTGGCCGCCGCCGGCGCGCCCGTACTCCGCGCGGTAGGAGTTCAGCAGCACCCTGACTTCGGCGATCGCGTCGAGGTTGATCTGCTGCGCCATCAGGCTCGCTGGCGCCGACCTCGTTGGCGACCACGCCGTCGACGATGACGTTGCTCCAGTCGCGGCGCGCGCCGCCGACGTTCGGCACGTCGGTGCCGAAGCTCATGCCCAGCGAGTCGACGGTGTTCTCGTAGCGCACGCCGGGCAGCAGCCGCATGATCGACGTGACGTCGCGGCCGAGGACCTGGATCTGCTCGATCTGCGTCGCGGTGATGAGCCCGCTGTGCTGGGTCTCGGCGGTGTTGACGTGCGTGCCGCGCGACTCGACGGTGACGGTCTCGCCCGACGCTGCCGACCTCGAGCGTCAGGTTCGCGACCGCCAGCCGCTCGCCGGCGCTGAGGACGATGTTCTTGCGCTCGAGCGTGCGGAAGCTCTCGAGCGCGATCTCGCACCGTGTACTGGCCGGGCTGCAGGTTGGTGACCTGGAAATTGCCTCTGACGTCGGTGACGGCGACGCGCGCATCGTTGGTGGCCTCGTTGATCACCGTCACCGTCGCGCCAGGAATGACCTGGCCCTGCGGATCGACGACCGTCCCGGAAATCGTCCCGGTCACGGCCTGGCCCGTAGCGGAGCGGGGCAGCAGGACGACCGCGACAACGGCCGCCAGCAGACACCGCAGCGATCCTGACCTCAGTCTGGACATGAATCCTCCTCGAGATTACCGGCACGACCCCTTGTCGGGGGAGCAAGGTTGGACGTTGCGGAGACCGCGACGCAGTTGAGGTAATAACAGACTAAAGCGCTAAAGTAAACGACTTCCCGCTTCCCGCTTTGGGACGAAAGCGGGAAGCGGGAAGCTGAAGCTGCAAGCTGAAGCGGAAGCTGGCAGCTGGAAGCTGGAAGCTGGATGCTCTCAGAACTCCAGTCTCAGCCCGAACCGGATGTAGCGCGCCCCTCGATTGTCGGCCTCACCGCGCGTGCTGTTGATGCGCATGAAGCTTCCGCTCGTCACGCTGCCGTTCGGATTCGACCACTGCGGCATGGTTGGTGAGGCTGAACCCCTCGACCCGGAACTGCAGCCGCGTCCGGCCGTGCAGCGGGAACGTGCGGAACAGGGACATGTTGTAGTTCCAGAACCCCGGGCCGTAGAACTGGTTGCGGCCGGTGTTGCCGTAGCGCGCCTCGGTCACGTTCGCCCACGCGGTCGGGTCGTAGTACGGCTCGTCCGGCCCGATCGCCGACCCGCTTCAACGTCGCCGACCAGATCGGCCGTCTGCAGGTTGCCGCGCTGATCGAGCGCCGTGTTGCTGGCCGTCACGGTGAACGGCGTGCCGGAGTACGCGGCGAACGTGCCGTTGATCTGCCAGTCCTCTGACGAGCGCGTTCAGCAGCGTGCTGCCGCCGTCGCGCCCGAACGGCAACTGGTAGGTGTACGCCAGCGTGAAGGTGTGCCGCCGATCGAAGCCGGCCGGCGCGTAGTTTCGCTCGAAGACCTCGGGCGCGTTGTAATCGAAGCCCGCCGTGCCGTCATCGTCGGTCATGTTCAGCGCTCTTGCCGAGCGTGTACGCGCCGCGCAGCAGCAGGCCGTTCTTGAACGGCCGATTCAGCTGCAGCTGCAGCGAGTGATACCGGCTCCGTGTTCCAGCCGCCGAAGCTCGTCGTCGACGCTGTGCGCCCGAACTCGGCGAACGAAGACCCGCCCCTGCTCGCCGCCGCCCGGAGGCGACACGTTCAGCTCGATGTTGGCGAAGCCGCGCGTGGTGCTCGTGCCGACGTACGCGGCGTTGACCGACATGTCGAACGGAAGCCGCCGCTCGAAGGCCACGTTCCAGGACTGGATGTAGCCGCGGTGCACGTTGTCCGGATCGGGCGTCCGCATCGTCGCGGTCGCGGCAGCGGCGCCACGGCCCTCGTCCGGCCCGGGACCGGTGAATTCCGGAATGCCCTGCTCGAGCGTGCCGTACGGCTGCCAGCTGTTGAGGCTGACGTACGTGTTGTGGATGGTCAGCGGATAGGCGCCACGCAGCGGCCGGGCAAACGGCAGCGGGTTGTAGGTCAGCCCGTATCCGGTGCGCAGCGACCGTGAGCGTCGTTGAGGCGCCACGCCACGCCCACCCGGGGCGCGAAGTCCGTCTTGCGGGTCTTCAGCCCGACGTTGCGCGGGATGTCGCCCACGCCGCCGAGCAGCACCTCCATCGTGTCGACGTCGAGGCGTTCGACGCCGCGACCGCCGTCGCGGGTCACCAGCGGGAAGTACTCGTAGCGGACACCCAGATCGAGCGTCACGTCCTGATGGACCTGCCAGCGATCGCCGAAGTAGAAGCCGTATCTCCACTCGCGCGTCGTCATGTCCTCCCACTGGATGGCCTTCTGCACCTGCGACGTCAGGCCGAGCAGGAACGACGCGTACTGGTTGTAGAAATTCGGCGTCTGCGCCGCCGCGCAGCCCGCTCAGGTTGCCGCTGAAATCGAGGCGCCCGCGCGGACCGGTGCCGCCGAACTCCGGCTGCCAGTGATTCATCGACTGCTGGTCGACGGCCCCGCCGAACCGGAACGAGTGCGCGCCGGCGAGCTTCGTGATGTTGGCGGCCACCGTGTAGGTCGGATCGAACCGCGTGTAGGGATTCCAGCTGTCCGTCGATCCCTGCGCGCTCATGCCGTTCCCCCAGACCGGCATGCCGCTCTGGCGGATGTCCGGGCCGTTCGTGCCGGGCACGCCGAGCTGCAAGCCGTAGTTGGTGCCGTAGTCCGGGCCGTAGCCCCACTGATCGAGGAGCGAATAGCCGACGGTCGTGTCGATGACGAGCGATCGGCTCGGTGTGAAGGTCTGGCCGATCGTCGCCGACCCAGGGTCATCGTCTTCCCGAGACCGCCGCCGTCGAACGAGAGCTTCTGCAGGTTGCTCACCGTCGCGTTCATCACGCCGATCTTTCCCCAGATCTGATGGCCGGGGCTGCGGTTCCAGTTGACCTTCACGTCGTACTGATTACGGTCGAAGGTGCTGATGTATTCCTTGAAGTAGTTGTCGGAGTTCCCGGGTCCGTTCGGCAGCGGGTAGAACTCGTTGATGCGCCTGGCGATCGGCGTTGATGCGATCCGCCGGGATGACGTTGCCGGCAAACGCCGTTCGTCCCCGTCCCTCGCACGTCGCCGGTGCGCGGGTCGTAGATCAGCTGCAGCGAGCCGTTGTTGTTGAACGCCTCGCTGAAATCGCCGCGCCGCATCTTCTCGGTCGGCACGTCGTAGATCGATTCTCCCGCCGTGTTTCGATACTGCCCTTCGAACGCGCCGAAGTAGAAGAGCTTGTTCTTGACGATCGGTCCGCCGAGCGTGCCGCCGTCGATGTGGTGGTTGGTGGGCAGCTTCGGCGTGTTGTTCCGCTTCGCGAAGATACGTCTGGGCCCGCAGGTTCTGATTGGTGTAGAAGCGCGAACACCGAACCCCGAAGCTGGTTGGTGCCCGACTTGGTGATCACCGTGACCGCCGCGCCGCCGGCGAGCCCCTGATCGGCGGAGAAACTGCCGGTCGTCACGTTGACCGTGGCGATCGTCTCCGCCGGCGCGACGTACAGCGTGTGATGGGGCAGCCACGTGAACTGGTTCGTCGCGCCGTCCACGCGCGTGCTGTTCGTGTTGCGGTTCGTGCCGTTGACGGTGGTCGCCAGCGCGCGTGCGGGCGTGTCGATCTCCGCGTTCTGGAATTCCGATGGCGTGGAGCCCGGCACCAGGTCGAGGAGGCTCTGGTAGTTGCGGAAGTCCGACAGCGGCAGATCCGACGACTTCCTTCGCGCCGAATGCCGAACCGGTATCCGCCTTGTCGGTCTTCAGCAGCGCGACCTCCGACTGCACGGTGATCGACTCGCTCAGCTGACCGACCTCGAGCTTGGCATCGACGCGGCTGATGGAGCCGCGTCGTGACCGGCACCCGCTGCTGCACGAACTCCTTGAATCCCTGGAGCGTCACCTTCACGTCGTACGTGCCGGGCAGCACGTTGGTGAACGTGTAGGCGCCGGTTTCGTTCGACACCGTCGTCAGGACCAGGTTCGTCTCACGGTTCGCGATGGCAATCGTGGCGCCCGGAATGCGGCCGCCGGTATTGTCCTGGACCGTGCCGACGACGCTGCCGTAGAGCTCCTGGGCCGCCGCGCCGCCAGGCACGGCCCCCAGCAGTGCTGCCGAGATCAGGGCGACTCCAGCACGACCGACCGAACTGAGCCATGGGTCATCAAGAGCCTCCTCCCGCGTTGAGTGAGAATCCGCGACCGTCCCGCACACCGCTCGTCCCATAACGGCGCGCGATCGGCGCAGAGCATACACCTCGCGGAAACACCGGAAAAGAGATGAAGAAAATCGGGCTTCGACCACGGCCGAGCTTGTGACCTACCCTGTCCACTGCACGTGCCATAGTCGTCCGAATGACCCAACACGCCGACGAGAATGGAGAGCGCCGCGCCGACATGCCGACCTTCGGGTCGTGGGTGTTGAAGATATCTGCGAGGGCGCTAGCACGGATGCGGAAGGGCGCGCCCGGCACGCCACGCCGCCCTGCTTCGTCCGGCCCTCCAGGACTGTGGGAGGATCGCCGGCTCGACACCATCACGCGTGTGGACTGCGAGCAGATGCTGATGTGGATGCTGGGGATAGGGGATGCGTTCGCGACGGTGTGTCTACGCTGCGCCACGACCAGGAAGATGTTTCGGCTTGCCGTTGACGCGGGGCTGATACCCGGGAACCCGTGGCGCGGGGTCACCCTGCCGAGGCCGGCTTGGCGCGGCCGCCTCCTGACGCGCGGCGAGGAGTCGATACTCATGTCGAAGCTCGGCCCCCCGTGGTCACGGTTTGTGACGGTGGCGCTCGGCACCGGGTTGAGTGGCAGCGAGATCCTGAACCTCACGCCGGCTCATCGACGTAATCGTTGTTCTGGACATCCCGGCGAGGATGGTCAAGAGGCGGCCGGCGCGCGTAATCCCTCTGCGGCCCGAAGTCGAAAGAGCGCTGGATGAGCAGACCCCTCCCGATGTCAACCAGCACCTACTGGCCCTGTTCCGACCACGCCTATCCGGCAGATATGCTCCTGAAGATGTCGATCAGCCTGGGATGGGCGAAGCTGACGGTGCTCGATTTGCGGAGGACGTTCGGCACGCGCTGCGCAGAAGCGGGCATGCCGGTTCCGCGACTGCAGGCGCTCATGGGGCACAGTCGTCCGGAGATCACGGCGGCCTACTACGCGCACCTCGCCGGGCGCGCCTGAGCGCTCCCGGCCCGGGAGGCGGTCAGCGTGAAGCAGAAAGTTGCAAACGCTTTCCCGGCGTTTGCGTATGTACGCGTCATGCCCTTCCTTCAAGACCTCCGCTACGGCATTCGCACCCTGACCCGCACGCCAGGCTTCACGCTCATGGCGGTCGCAGTCCTGGCGCTCGGGATTGGCGTCAACGCGACGGTCTTCAGCCTCGCGAACGCGTTCTTCCTGCGCCCGCTGCCGGTCTCGGATCCCGGTTCGATCGTGCGCGTGTACGCGAATCGCTTCTCGAACGTCCGGTATCGCACATATCGGGAGCTACGGGACCGGAACGCCACGCTGTCCGGCCTCACGGCGTTCCAGCTCCGATCGTTCGGTCTCCGGATCGACGACGACGTCGAGCCCGCGTTCGGCGAGATCGTCAGTGGTGAATATTTTCCCGTGCTCGGCGTTCGGGCCGCGCACGGACGTCTGCTGGAGCCATCCGACGATCGCGCCGGCGCGCCTCCGGCGGTGGTGCTGTCTCACGCGTTCTGGACGCGGCGGTTCGGCCGATCTCCCGCCGTCGTCGGGAAGACCATCGGGCTCAACGGCCAGCCGTTCACCGTCGTCGGCGTCGCGCCCGAGCGGTTTACGGGAGTGCTGGCGCCGCTTCGTGGCGAGCTGTGGGTGCCTTACGCCACCGACGCGCTGCTGCGCCCCGGGCTCGACGAATCCACCCGGCTGGACAGGGACGGCATGCACCTGGTCGGGCGTCTCAAGCCGGGAGTCGATCGCGCGCGCGCCCAGGCGGAGCTGGACGGGATCGGCCGGCAGATCCGCCAGGCGCAGGGCGACCCGGATCGCGGTCCGGCGATGACGGTGTACGGCAGCACCATGCTGCATCCGGAGATCTCGACCCCGGTCGCCGCCTTTACCGCGGTGCTCATGACCGTCGTCGCGCTCGTCCTGCTCATTGTCTGCGTCAACATGGCGAACCTCGTGCTGGCGCGCGCGGCGGGCCGGGACATGGAGCTCGCGATCCGGCAGTCGCTCGGGGCCGGGCGTGGACGCCTGGTGCGTCAGTTGTTGACGGAGAACCTGCTGCTGTCACTGGCCGGGGCGGGCGGCGGGCTCGCGATCGCGTTCTGGGGCACGCGCGCGCTGTCGGCGGCGCGGCTGCCGGCCCCGGTGCCGATCGCGCTGGACTTGTCACTCGACCCGCGCGTCCTGCTGTTCACGACGATCGTCGCCGTCGGCGCGACGCTCGTGTTCGGGGCGGCGCCCGCCTCGAGCGCGTCCAGGGTCGATCTCGTGCGCGCGCTCAAGGGGGCCGGCGGGGACGGTCCGCGCCACAGCCGGCTGCGCGCGGCGTTTCTGGTCGCCCAGGTGGCGATGTCGGTGCTGCTCCTGGTCGTCGCCGGGCTCTTCATCCGCAGCTTTCAGCACGCGCAGTCGATCGACACCGGGTTCGACGTGAACAACGTCCTGACGGCGTCGCTCGACCTCGAGACGCGCGGCTATCCGGATGCGCGCGGCCTCGAGTTCATCCGCTCGCTCACCGACCGTCTCGAAGCCTCGCCCGGCGTCGTGTCCGTGAACGTCGTTGACACCATTCCGCTGACGCTCTCGAACTCGACGGCCCACATGCTTCGCGACACCGACGCCGTGCCGGGACGCGATCAGCCGCCGCCCACGCCGCAGATCTATGTCAACGCGGCCAGCCCCGGGCATTTCAGGACCCTGAAAATCGGCCTGCTCGCGGGTCGCGACTTCACGTTCCGGGACGGCGCCGCCGCGCCCGGCGTGGCGATCGTCAACGAGACGCTCGCCCGGCGCTTCTGGCCCGGACGGGACGCCGTTGGCCAACGCCTGCGGCCGATCGACGACGTCCGCGCGACCATCGAGGTCGTCGGCGTCGTGCGCGACAGCAAATACGTGACCGTGGGCGAGGAGCCGAGGCTGTTCCTGTACCGTCCGTTCGCGCAGGCCTACGTGCCACGCCTCTCGCTGCTGGTGCGGGCCACGAGTGCCGACGCGTCGACCCAGTCGACGCTCAAGGAAGCCGTGCGCGGGCTGGATCCCGGACTGGCGGTGTTCAACGTGACGCCGCTGTCGGAGGCGATCTCGCTGTCGCTGCTGCCGGCGCGGATTGCCGGCAGCCTGCTGGGCGCGCTCGGGATGCTCGCGCTCGTGCTCGCGGCGCTGGGGATCTACGGCGTCCTGTCGTATCTCGTGCGGGCCCGGACGCGCGAGATCGGCGTGCGCGTGGCGATTGGCGCCACGCCTCGCGCCGTGGCCGCCATGGTGGTGCGGCAGGCGATGATGTGGACCGCCGCCGGCGCCGTCATCGGCGTCGGGCTGGCCGCCGTGCTGACGAGGTTCCTGGTGTCGTTCCTCTACGGCGTCAGCCCGGTCGATCCGTGGACGTTCGGCGGCGTGACGGTGCTGCTCGTCCTGGTGGCCTGCGCCGCGGCGATCGTGCCCGCGGTGCGCGCCAGCCGTCTGGATCCGCTCGTGGCACTGAGGAGCCTGTAGGGATCCGGCGCCCGCCGGCGGCTGATGCGCCGGTCTCGGCCGCACTGGACCAGCCGCACCGGCTCGATCTGTAGTACAATACGTACTACACTTGACGCTGGAGGTCGGCCGCATGGCTATCAGTGTTCGATTGGATCCGGAAACCGAAGCGCTCATCCGCCGAATGGCGCGAGCAGCCGGACGCTCGAAATCCTGGGTCGTCCGCGAAGCGGTCGCCGCGTATGCCTTGAACGCGCCTCCCGGTCGCACGCCGTTCGAGGCGCTGGCTCCTTTCATCGGCGCCGGGTGGCACCGGCCAGACCGACTTGTCGGAACGTACCGGCGAGCGGTTCACGGATCTCGTCCGGACCAAGGCTCGTGCGCGCCGTTCTCGTTGACGCCGGTCCGCTGATCGCGCTGCTCGAGCCGACCGACCGGAACCATGCACGGTGCGTCGAGGCGCTGGAAGCGATCACCGATCCGCTGGTGACGGTCTGGCCGGCCTTCACCGAGGCGATGTATCTCCTGGGAGGCTCCGCCCGGTCGCAGGACGCACTCTGGAGCATGGTCGAGGCAGGCGGGCTGGACTTTGCGCTGCTGACGCCGGACGATGCGCCGGCGATGCGGGCGTTGATGCAGGCGTACCGCGATCAACCGATGGATCTCGCCGACGCGGCGCTGGTCGCGGTCGCCGAGCGCGAGGGGCTCCAGCAGATCTTCACCCTCGATCGGCGGCACTTCGAGGTCTATCGCATCAAGAAGCGGACCCGCTTCAAGATTCTGCCAGAAGCCGAATCACTAATCACTAATCCTTGAATCCTGAATCCTCGAATCCGGTGGCATTCGTGAATCGCGATTCGCGATTGATGATTCGCTGACTGAAGTGACGTCGGTATGATGGTCCGCTTCTTCTTGAAATCATCGTGCAAAGCGAGGCGGACGCGCGTGCGGCGGCCGACGGGGGCGCCGATCGCCTCGAGGTCGTCCGGGCGATCCGCGAGGGCGGCCTGACGCCGCCGGCGGCGCTCGTTCGCGCCATCGCGAGGGCCACCGCCTTGCCGCTGCGGGTCATCGTCCGCGAGAACGCCGGCTATGCCACGGATGCCCGTGAGCTGCCGCTCCTTCGTCGGGCCGCCGCCGAATTCGCCGCGGCCGGGGTGGACGGCATCGTCATCGGGTTCCTCCGCGACGGGGAGCCGGCGATGGACGTCGTCGCGCGCGTGCTCGAAGCGGCCCCCGGCGTTCGCGCGACCTTCCACCGGGCCTTCGATGCGATCGCCGATCCGCTGAGCGCCATCGACGCCCTGACCGGCCTTGCGCCGATCGATCGGATTCTGACGGATGGGGGCAGCGGACCGCCGTCGAACCGGTGCGAGCGGCTGCGGGCGTATGCGGCGCGCGCGGCGGGGCGCCTGACCGTCATCGCCGGCAGCGGCGTGGACGCCGAGGCGCTCGGCGTGTTCGCGAAGTCCGGCTGTGTGCGCGAGGTGCACGTCGGGCGCGCGGCGAGGGACGGGGGCGATCCGGAAGGACCCGTATCGGCCGCGTGCGTCCGGCGGTTGCGGGCGCTGGCGGACGGGAACGCCGTTTCGACGCGCTGCTCTGTATCGATTCGATGAATCATTTTCCGAATCGGCTCGCGGTGTTTCGGGAGTGGCGCCGCGTCCTCCGCACCGGCCGCCGGGCCCTGTTCACCGATCCGGTCGTCATCACCGGACCGGTCACCAACGACGAACTGGCGCTCCGGAGCTCCATCGGCCTGTTTCTCTTCGCGCCGGACGGGCTGAACGAGCGGCTCATCGAGGAAGCGGGCTTTCGACTCGTCCGGCAGGAAGACGTCACCGACAACGCCGCGGTGGTCTCCGACCGGTGGTATCGGGCGCGGGAAACCCACAAGAACGAGTTGCTCCGCATCGAGGGCGAAGAACGCTTCGAGGGTCTGCAGCAGTTCTTCGAGGCGGTGCACAACCTGACGAGCCAGAAACGGCTGTCGAGAATCGCCTACGTGGCGGAGAAACCAGCCAGCTGACCGGAATCGAAACGGCTCGCGCGCTGCGCGCGCGCCGCCGCGCCCGAGGTGACGTGGAGATTCGGGACTACAACGGCCCCGGTGAATGGAGCGCTCAGGCTGTCCATCGGCGCTACCTGGCCTACTGCGAGCGGCACGGACGAGATCCCCGCGTGGTCGCGCCTCAGGTGCACGTCGAAGGCGATGTCCGTTGGGTGTACCCAATCATGTCGTCTGTCGTAGAGGGCATCCAGGCTGGCGATCCGGCGTGCATGGATCTCGGCGTCGAGTTCATCGAAAGCGGCCACAGCCAGGCTTTTGGCCGCACGCTGCACGCGACCGTGGCGCGTGTGCTCCGCCAGTCCTCGCTGAACCCGGAACACGTGGCCCGGCTGCGGGCGCGCATTCTCGGGATGCTCGTTGCCGGCCAGGTGCCCCGCGAGTATCGCGAGTACGCCAAGCTGCTTCGACGCATAGGCCTTGGAGAGTCGTGGGCGGCAACACGCCAGAGCGTCGATCAGGGAAATCAATACGTGATGCGCTATGTGAGCTACTTCGACAGGCACGCGAGCATCGGGCCGTCTCGCGAGGCGTGAACCACCACTCGAGGGAGAAGTGAGCGTGATGCCGGATCCGGCGACACAGGAGATCAGGGTTCGTCAGGCGGCGCCTGAAGATGCGGAGTTCGTGCTCTCGCTCGTGCCACAGCTTGTCGCGTTCGGTCCTCCACCGTGGCGCGACAGGCAGCAGATGATGGACACCGATACGCTCGTGATCGGCCGCGCGCTTCGGGGTCTCACGGCCGGCGCCACAGTCCTCGTTGCCGAAGACGTCGGCGGTCAGCCGCTGGGGTTCGTTCACGTGTGCGGCGAAGCCGACTACTACACGCGCGGCGAGGCCGGGCACATCGCCGACATCATCGTGGCGCCCGAAGCCCGTGGGCGCGGCGTCGGCGAGATCCTGCTGGCGGCAGCGGAGCAATGGGCCCGCGGGCTGGGCTATTCGCTGTTGACGCTCAACGTCTTCATCGAGAACACGCGCGCCCGGGCGCTGTACGAGCGAGCCGGGTTCGGCGCGGAAACGATCCGGTATGTCAAAGCGTTACAGTAAGGCTCTCACAACCGCGGCGGCGCCGGCTTGATCGGCGGCCGCCACGAGAGGACGCCTTTCACCTTCGTCTTCCGCTTGAAGACCTTGTCGCCGTTGGTGACGTACATCTCGTCGAAGTTCGCGCCGCCGAACTCCACGTTCGACAGGGACGCCCGCTGTGGCGCCGGGATGATGGCGTGGCACTTCCCGATCTGATCGAACACCTGCACGCCCAGCGACGTCGCGATGTAGACGCGGCCGTCGGCGTCCACCGCCATGCCGTCCGAAGAGCTGCGCGTCGCCGCGTCTGGCATGTGGACGTAGAAGTAGCGCTGCTTGTGCGTCAGCGAGCCGTCCGGCTGAATCTGGAACACCCACGAGAGCTGGCCGATGTAGTCGGAGACGTAGAGGAGCGACTGATCGGGGGAGAACAGCACCCCGTTCGGGTTCTCGATGCCTTCGTCCACCACGCGCGGCTTGCCGCCCTTCGGCAGGAACCAGACCTTCTTGCCGGGTGAATCGGTGAAGTAGAGGTCCCCCTTGACGTTCACCGCGAGGTCGTTCGTCGCCACATCCTCGGCCAGGACCTCCGCTTTGCCCGAGGCGTCGTAGGCGACGATCTGCCGGCTGCGGGTCGCGCCGGCATACAGCCGTCCGTCGGGGCCGAACATCATCCCGTTGGCGCCGCTCGTGTTCTCGGCGAACACGCTGACCTTGCCGTCCAGCGCGACCTTGTGAATCCGGTTGTTCGACGGATCGGTGAAGAACATCTCGCCGGTGCCGCTCACGGCCGGACCGTCGGTCGCGCGGTGCCCCTCGCTCACGAGCTGCCAGTCGTCGCCCGGGGTCAGCACCTGGTAGACGTCCTGCGCGGACTTGCCCGACGGGTTGGCCTTGATCGGAGACGGATAGTCCCGCCACAGCCAGCGGAGGACGTCGGGGAAGATGGCGCGGGCGTGCTCGGAGTTGTGCGCGCCCATGCCCCACTCGTGGCGCACATCGTAGCCGGCGTACTCGAGCGCCGAGCTCATGTCCTGGTTGGCGATCCACCAGCTGCCGGTGTAGTTGTTCAGATCGTTCTCCCCGTCCTGGAGGAAGATGCGAATCGGCCTGGGCTCGGTCTTGCGGATGAGGACCGGGAACTCGTTGCCGCCGCGCAGCCCGACGTAGGTGCCGATCGCGCTGAACACGCGCCTGAACGCATCCGGGCGCTGCCAGGCCGCCACGAACGCCGCGATGGCGCCGCTGCTGTTGCCGGCAATCGCGCGGTCGTTCGGATCGGTCGAGAGCGTCAGGCCGTGCGTCTTCGCGACGTACGGCAGCATCTCGTCGAGCAGGAAGCGCGCGTAGTCGCCGCTGACCGCGTCGTACTCGAAGCTGCGGTTCATCCGATCGAGCGCGTCGGGCGACAGCGCCTTCACCCGGCCGTGCATGACGAACACGCCGACGATCGGCGGGATCTCTTTCTTGTGGATGAGATTGTCGAAGACGACGGGGGCGTTGTATTGGAGGCCGTCCTGGAAGACCATCACCGGCGCCGGTTTCGATCGATCGAGCTGTTTCGGCACGTACACCCAGTACTCGCGCCACGTTCCCGGATACACGGCGCTCGCGCTGAACTCCCCCTTGATCACCTCGCCGGCCGGCGTGTTCGGCTGGACCAGCGAGTCGGGGCTGCTTTTCATCGGCGGCGTGGTGACTTGCATGGCCGAGGTCCACGGATCCGCCGTCGCGGCGGCGACCCCGAACAACATCAATGCGCCGATCGGCACGCGGAGCCGTCGGGCCAGGTGTCTGTGACGTGAGCCTGTCGTCATCGTTGCCTCTGTCGGGGAGAGAAGGAAGCCGAGCTGTCAGCGCGATTCGATCAAGAAAGTTTCAACCACGAGATAGCGGAGTAAACGGAGACAAAACAACAATGTGTTGTTTTTCTCCGTTCTCTCCGTTAACTCTGTGGTGAATAAAGATCTCGCGAATAAAGATCTCCGCCCGGCGGTGCGCCGGAGCATAACACGGCCGGCACTACGCGCCGGGCCGTGGTTGGCCGGATCGTTCGGGCGGCAGGTCCACGGTGAAGAGCGTCTGCCCGGCCGCGTTGCGCAGCGTGGCCGTCAGCGCGCGGGTTCTGGCGTGGATCCGCAGCGTGCCGAAGAATTGCAGTCCGTCGCTGGGCGGACGGTTTGGTTTCATGCCTGGCGGGATGCCGAGGAACCTCACCTCGGGTCCGAAGGTTCGATCCAGCACGCCCGGGCCGAACGTGCCGGCGTGGGCCGGGCCGGCCACGAACTCCCAGAACGGATGGAACGCGGTGAAGGCGGCCCTCGCCGGATCGTAGTGGTGCGCCGCGCAGTAGTGGACGTCGCCGGTGATGAAGACGACGTTGCGGATGCGCCGATCGCGGATGAACGTCAGCAGCCCGGCGATCTCCAGCTCGCGTCCGAGCGGCGGACCATCGTCGCGGTTGGCGACCGCTTCGAACAGCGGTCCGTCCGCGACGACGAGCCCGAGCGGCATGTCGCTGGCGATGACTTTCCAGGTGGCCGTGGACGCCAGGAGCCGTCGCTTCAGCCACTCCACCTGCGATGCGCCGAGGATGGCGGATTCGTCCGACGGCGCGGTCTGGCGGTTCGCCGAGTTGGGCCCGCGATAGCTGCGCATGTCGAAGCCGAAGATCTCGACGAGCGGACCGAAACGGCACGCGCGGTAGATGCGCTCGGGGTCCGCAGGGTCGAACGCGGCTCGGCGTGTACTCCTGAAATGCCCGGCGGGCGCGGGCGGCCAGCAGCGCCACGCTCTTCTCCGCGTGGGCGCACGTCCGATCCGAGGATCTCCGTCGGATACCAGTTGTTCAGGGTCTCGTGGTCGTCCCAGATGCACGAACTGCGACACCGACGCGTTGAACCGGCGGACGTGCTCGTCGAGCAGGTTGTAGCGATGGTTCCCGCGGAACTCGTCGAGCGTCTCGGCGACCTTGCTCTTTTCGAGCGTCACGAGGTTCTTCCAGACGCGCCCGTCGTCCAGCTTGACCTCGGCCGGCAAGGGACCGTCGGCGTAGATCGTGTCGCCGGTGTGGACGAACACGTCGGCGTCAGCGGTGCGCATCGCGTCGTAGAGCCGCATGCCGCCCATGTCCGGCGTTGATGCCCCAGCCCTGGCCAACCGTGTCGGCCGTCCAGGCGATCGTCACATCGCGCGGCGCCGCGGCCGACGGCGGGGTCGTGAAGGTGCCGGCGATCGGCTCGCTCCAGACGCGCAGGTCCTGCAGGCTCTGAAACCGCGCGCGATAGAAGATGCGCTGGCCCGGGCGCAGGCCGGACAGATCGACGCGCGCGGTGAAGTCGCTCGTTTCGAGCGCGGCCGGACCAACGACGCGGCTCATGTCCGCAAACGACCCGGCGGTCGAATACTCGACGACGAGCCGCGCGGGACGGTCGGTGCGGCTCCAGATCATCGCGCGATCGCCGTCCACGTCGCCCGCCGTGACGCCGTGCTCGACGGATGGCCGCGCCGCTTCCGCCGTCACGATCGCCGGCGCCTGGCCGAACACCTGGCGCCCATCGCCAAGCGCGGCGCCCGACAGCGCGACGGCGGCCGTCCGTCGAAGGAACGCGCGCCGATCGAGTCCGTCTCTGCCCATAGTGGGATGACTGATTCTGAAGTTCAGACGTTCAAAAGGCGACAAAACCTCTACGCAGACGCTCTAGTGCATCTCGACCGCGCACGTGCCCAGCCCGCCGCGAAAGTAATTGAACTGCACCTGTGGATGATCGGCCAGGAGCGACATCGGCACGGACGTATCCACGATCCGCCTCGAAATCATCAGCGCGGTCAGGCGCTGGCCGAAGGGATTGTCGTGATGACCGGCGTGCCAGATGGAGACTTTCTCCGCTTTCCAGGTTTCGACCGGGCCGACCGTGATGGCCTTGGTCGGCACCATCGAGATGTTCCCGCCGCCGCTCGTGCGCGCGTTCTGCGCGATCGTCAGCGGGTGCAGATCGACGACGCGCGTGGCCAGCTTGCGGTATTCCTCCGGCGAGGGCGGCGCGTCCTTGTGCCGGCCCTTGCGCGGGAGCGGATCGTTGAAGGCCCAGTGCTTCACGTCCCCCTGGCCGCCCTGCATCACCGCGCATCGGACCCCGGCCTCCCACGTCGAGCGATAGGC
The DNA here is from genome assembly GCA_963820645.1 of uncultured Acidobacteriota bacterium. Lineage (GTDB taxonomy): Bacteria > Acidobacteriota > Vicinamibacteria > Vicinamibacterales > 2-12-FULL-66-21 > JALZOC01. The sequence goes on from CAWGAS010000003.1 coordinate 242,800, forward strand.
CCGAGTGTCCCCGGCGGGAAAGTGCAGGTGCGCGTCCGGCATGCGCAACCCGCGCCGGATGCGGCTGAAGCAGAGCTCGCGGTCCGCGCGCTCGAAGCTGAGCGGATGCGTGACCGGCACTTCCTTGCCGGTGGCCGTATCGAACCATTCGTCCATGCCCCAGAAATGTCCGGAGCGGACGTTCAGGTCCAGCGCGTTGACGATGCGCGCGACGAGCGGGAGCTGTTCCGTGGGTCCGATCGGACCGCAGATCCCGACCGGATTGTCGTCGGTGCTCTGCCGCCAGGCCTCGACGTACTCGAGCGCCTCGGCCACGTAGAACTCTTCGAGCGTGTCGTACAGCACGACCGCGAAGCCCGGGCGCGACAGCCGGATCAGATCGCGGGGCGTCAGCCGCGCGGCCTCGTCGATCAGATCGGAATCGAGCGTGGTGTAGTCCCACCAGTCGGGAGCGATGGCGCTAGGTGGTCGCGGCATGAGTGGCGATCAGGGCTGACGGATCAACAGCTGGCGCACGACGCTCAGAATCTCAGGGCCTGCAGATACTTGTAGCTGGCCTCGAGGCTCTCGAACGTCCGCGCCGGCCGATCGTGCTCCACGAAATAGTGCCTGATGCCGGCGGTCTTCGACTCCGCGAAGATTCTCTTCCAGTCGATCGTGCCGCTCCCGACGTCGGCGACGTCCGGCAGGATCTGACTGATCGGCAGCGTCCCCGGGCGTGGGCCCGGCGGGGATCTTCTTCAAATCCTTCACGTGCACCATGGGGAAGCGCCCCGGATAGCGCCGGAAATACTCCACGGGATCCTTCCCGGCTGCCGTGATCCAGCACAGATCCAGCTCCATCTTCACGGCGGGGTCGCAGGTCTCCAGCAGGATGTCGTAGGGCAGCTTGCCGCCGACCGGCGCGAACTCGAAATGGTGATTGTGGTACGCGACCTGGACCGCGGACTTGCTGCCGGCTGCGGCCGCGGCGTTCAGCGTGTCGGCCACACGCTTCCAGATATCCGGCTCCTTCAGCGTCGCGTCGTCGAGCCAGGGGAGGACGATGTAGCGGTGGCCGATGATGCCGGCCGTCTCGAGCACCTGCGCCAGGTTCTCGCGAAGGCTCTTGAAGTCCGCGTGCGTGGCGGGCGAGGTCAGGCCGTGCCGATCGAGCACCGCCCGCACGTCCTTCGGCGTCTTGTTGAAGTAGCCGGCGAACTCGACTTCCTTGTAGCCGATCGCGGCGACTTTGGCGAGCGTGCCCTCGAAGTCCTTGGCCATCTCGTCGCGGACGGTGTAGAGCTGCAGTCCGACGGTCTGGATGCGGTTGTTCTGCGCGAGGAGCCGCACGGGGCTGGTCAACAGCACCGCTCCGGCCGTGCCCAGGAAGGTTCGTCGATCGAGCATGGATCACCTCGGAAAGGATTCACCACAGCACGTTAGCACTGTTCGACACTGTGGTGAAGAACGCTCTTGGAACTCTAGCACTATCGGCCGCTTCCAGCGATCGCTCGTACCGGGCGCTGGTCAGGAACTTCCTGCCGAGCGCGGTGCGGAGCGGGTCGGCGTCCTCGTCGCAGAAGCCGAAGTGCAGGTGGCGCCTCCAGCCTTCGGCGTAGCGGAACTTGCCGGAGAGCCTGCCGATCTCGCGGCTGAACTCGTCCATCGTCCGCAGATAGCTGTCCATCCCTTGCGTGGCCCCGAGAAACTGCCGCTGGCTCGCGTGGCAGGCGAGCGCGCCGAGCTTCCGCTCGTGGACCGTCGTCGTGTCGACGAACGCGCCGGGCAGCACCCGCCGGCGCAGCCCGTCGCGCAAGCCGTGCGGGCTGGCGTGATAGACGGTCACGGGGTTCGGGGCCGGCTTTCGGGGAGGGATCGTCCGAAGCCCCGGCAGCCCGCGTGCGAACGCCGCCGAGACTGCCAGCCTCGCGGTGTTCATGTGATCTTCCATGTAGTCCTGCGGCGAATGCGTGAGCACGACGTCCGGCCGGGCCTCGCGGACGACCGCGCTCACGCGGCGCAGGGTCCCGCTGTCGTAGAAGATCTCCAGATCGTGGCAGATCGGCGGATGCCACGTGGCGTCGAGCCACGCGGCCGCGGCCTGCGCCTCGCGCCTGCGCACGCGTGCCGTCTGCGCGGGGGACCGCGTCAGGCTGCCGAGGCTGCCGCTGGACAGATTCAGGTAGTGAATGTCCCAGCCGGCCTCGCGCAGCAACAGCAGCGTTCCGGCCATGACGAACTCGATGTCGTCGGGATGCGCGGCAATCGCGAGAGCGCAGGGCATGGTGGAGCCGGAGGCGCCGGATGCGCTACGCGGACGGGATTTCGGACAGCTTGACGGGCCGTTTCTCGGCCGCCGACTTGTCCGCGGCGGCGATCACCCGGTGCGAGGCGAACGCGTCGCCGAAGCTGGTGAGCGGCATGTCCTTGCCCGGCGTCGAGCGCATCGAAGAAGGCCTGGAACTGCGTCTGATACGGATGATCGCCGACGTCGCCGCTGTCGAGCATCTTCATCGAGAGGTGGCTCCACGCGTTGCGGTTGAGCCCGGCGAGCTTCTGCGAGTGGAACTTGTTGTCGAGCAGGCTGCCTTCGCTGCCGACGAGGTGCGTGTGGAAGTAGTAGGGCTGGAGGCAGTCGACGACCGCCGCGCACTTGCCGACGCTGCCGTTCTTGAATCTCAGGATCGTCGTGGAGGTGGTCGGGTATTCGTAGGCGGCGAAGATGGGGTTCGCGCTCTGCGTGGCGTAGCTGGTGACTTCCTCGACGTCGCCGCCCATGCAGAGCAGCAGCGCGTCGAGCGCGTGACAGCCGGCGGTGAGCAGCGCGCTGCCGCCCTGCGTTCTTCTTGGTGTTCCAGCGGTACTGGCCGTACCACGGCCCGATGCCGTGATAGTAGTCGACCTCGCCGTAGTGCAGCGTGCCGAGCAGCCCGGCGTCGATGACGGCCTTGGTGGCGAGGAACTGCGACGAGAAGCGGCACTCGAAGCAGACGCACGTCTTGACGCCGGTGTCCTTGACCGCCTGCTTCATCGCGAGGATGTCGTCCACTCCACGCCAAGCGGTTTCTCGATGATGATGTGCTTGCCGTGTTTCGCCGCGCGCATGAACTGGTCGGGGTGCTGGTCGGGGTAGCTGGTGATGTCGACGACGTGGATGTCGGGCTTCGCGAGCATCGCCTCGAGATCCGTGTACGCCTCGATTGGCGAGTCCGTGCCGTGCGCTCAGCTCGCTCGACGATTGCGGACGCGACGACCAGACGGCGGTGACCTGCGCCTGACGCGTGGCGTTGATGGCGGCGATGTGGGCGGTCGCGGCCCAGCCGTATCCGATGACGGCGACGTTGTATTTTTTGGACGCTGCGGACGTGGACGTTGTGCTCATGTGGGGAGAGATCCGTTGGTTGAAGTCCGGCGGCACGCCGATGCCGCACCAGACATTACTTTCTGAGCTTTGCCAAAGGCAAGCCTCGAATTTGCCACGCCGCGCGATGCAGCCGGCGCCCGGCCTCGGCCCGTCGCCCCGCGATCCGCTGGCGCGCGCTCGGGACGGGCCGGCTTGACAGCCGCGCCACGAAACGCGTTAAATGTCCGGTTAGTTACATTAACTAACTGGTTAGTTTATGCCACAGTCCGCCGTCGTGAAGATGCCGCCGCGCCCCGCCGTCCGCCGCCGCGCGGTCCGCCGCCACCAGGCCGACCGGTCCGCCGGCTCGCGCGACCGGCTCGTCGCCGCCGCCGCCGCCGAGTTCGCCGCCCGCGGGTTCGCCGGCGCCAGCGTCGACCGCATCGCCCGCACCGCCCGCCTCAACAAGGCGATGATCTACTACCACTTCACCAGCAAGGCGGCGCTCTACCGCGAAATCCTCCAGGACATGTTCGCGGCGGTCGCCCGGCGCGTCGCCGCGATCGCCCCGTCGCCGGCCGACCCGGCCGACAAGATCCGCGCCTTCGTCGAGGCCATCGCCGTCGAGGCCGAGGCGCGCCCGCACTTTCCGCCCATCTGGTTTCGCGAGATCGCCGAGGGCGGCGCGCACCTCGACGCCGCGACGGTCTCGCACATCGCGACGGTCCTCAAAACCCTCGGCGCCATCGTCAAGGAAGGCGTCGACGCGAACCGGTTCCGTCCCGTCAAGCCGCTGCTCGTCCACGCCGGCATCGTCGGGCCGCTCCTGTTGTATTTCGCGAGCGCCGGCATTCGCCGCCGGCTCGAGCGCGGAGGCGTGCGCGGGGCCGGGAGCTTCACGCGCGACGAGGTGGTCGCGCACATTCAGCGCGTCGCGCTGAACACGCTGGAAGGGCAGCCGTCATGACGCGCCGCCGGCGACGAATCGGGCTCCCCGCGATCGGCGTGGCCGTCCTGTGCGGGATCGGCGCGACCGCGTGCCGCGGGAAGGCGGCGGAGGGGCCGGCGCGCGCGTCCGGATATGTCGAAGCGACCGAGGTGCGCGTCGCGCCGGAGGTGGGCGGGCGCGTCGTCGAGCTGGCGGTCGTCGGAAGGGGACCGCGTGGCCGAAGGCGCCCTCATCGCGCGGCTCGATGCGTCGGACCTCCTCCTGACCAGGCGGAAGGCCGAAGCGGACCGCGATCAGGCGGCGGCCCAGCTGCGGCTGCTCCAGGCGGGCTCGCGCCCCGAGGACATCCGGCAGGCGCGCGCCGCAGGCGGACTCGGCGCAGGCCGACGTGCAGGCCGCCGTGTCCGAGCTCGAGGCCGCCACCGCCGACCTGCAGCGGTTCGAGGCGTTGCTCCAGTCGAACGCCGGCTCGAGAAAGCAGCGCGACGATGCGGCGACGCGGCGGGAGATTGCGGCCGCGCGCGTCCTGGCGGCCCGCGAGCGCGGGCGCGCCGCCGTCGAGGGCGTCGCGCGGCTGCGCGCGGGTGCGCGGCCGGAGGAGATCGCCAGCGCCCGCGCGCGGGTCGCGTCGGCCGACGCGCAGATCGCCGCGCTCGACAAGAGCATCGGCGATGCCGTCCTGAAGTCTCCGGTCGCGGGAATCGTGACCGCGAAGCTGGTGGACGCCGGCGAGATGGCGGTGCCGCGCGCGCCGGTGGTCATCGTCACGGATCTCGATCGGGCGTGGGCGAACGTGTATGTCGACGAACCCATCGTGCCGCGCCTCCGCCTCGGGCAGAAGGCGACGATCCTGACCGACGCCGGGCAGCGCCTCGAGGGCACGATCACGTTCATCTCGCCGAAGGCGGAGTTCACGCCGCGCAACGTGCAGACGGCGGACGAACGATCGAAGCTCGTGTATCGCATCAAGGTGAGCGTCGACAACCGCGACGGCATCCTGAAGACGGGCATGCCGGTCGAAGCGGAGCTGCCCGAGGTGAGCGCGTCTCCGGCCGGCCCGTTCGCGCTGGAGTTCCGTCGTGTCGCCAAGCGGTACGGCGCCGTGGAGGCCGTGCACGACGTGTCGTTCGCGATCGAGCCCGGCGAGATGTTCGGCATCATCGGTCCGGACGGCGCGGGCAAGACGACGTCGATTCGCCTGGCGTGCGGCCTGGTCCGCGCCGACGGCGGCGAGGTGCGCGTGCTCGGCCGCGACCCGGTGAAAGAGCACCGGGCGATCACCGCGGGCGTCGGGTACCTCTCGCAGCGGTTCTCGCTCTACGGCGATCTCACCATCGACGAGAACATCGCCTTCTTCGCCGAGATTCACGGCGTCGGGAAATACAAGGCGGCGCGAGACCGGCTGCTGGAGATGACGCAGCTGACGCCCTTCCGCGCGCGGCGCGCCGATCGGCTCTCCGGCGGGATGAAGCAGAAGCTCGCGCTCGCGTGCACGCTGGTGCACGAGCCGCAGATCCTGCTCCTCGACGAGCCGACGACCGGCGTCGATCCCGTGTCGCGCCGCGAGTTCTGGAAGCTCCTCTCGGAGTTCCTGTCGAAGGGGCTCACGATCGTCATGGCGACGCCGTATCTGGACGAGGCCGAGCGGTGCGGACGCGTCGCGCTGCTGCACGACGGCCGCCTGCTCGCGCTCGATCGCCCGGCCGAGCTGCAGGCGGCCCTCGCCGGCGAGCTGCTCGAAGTGACCGTCGATCTGCCGCGCCCGCCGATGGCGCTCCTCGCCTCGCTCCCCGGCGTCCTCGACGTGCAGTCCTTCGGTGACCGCGCGCACGTGCGCCTCGCGGCCGGCGCGGCCGCCGCGGGAGCGCAGGCGATCGAGAGGGCGTTGGCGGCGCAGGGTGTCCGGTCGATCGGCATCCGCCCGATTGCCGCGTCGCTCGAGGATGTGTTCATCGACTTGATCGGCGGAGCGACTGGCGCACGGGACCTTCCGCCCGAAGGCGGCAGCCACACGTCAACGAGGGGAGCCTCCTCGTGAAGGTGGATGCGACAGGACAGATGGTGTCTCGAGCTCTGATGTGCATGGCCATCACCGCGATCGCCTGGAGCGCCGCCGCTCAAGACGCGCCGGTGCGGCTGACGCTCGACGAAGCCGTGGCTCGCGGGCTGACCAACAGTCAGCGGCTCGCCGAGCTGCTGGCGCGGCAGGAAGGCGCCGAGGCCGCGGTGGCCGGCCGGGCCGCCGCGACGATGCCGGCGATTGCCCTGCAGGCCGGCTACACGCGCACCAATCACGTCGAGCCGTTCGGCATCGTCCAGCCGCTACAGGGGGTCAAGATCATCTATCCGGACGTCCCCGACAATTTCCGCACGCGAATCGACCTGCAGTGGGCGATCTATACCGGCGGCCGCACCGACGCGCTGGAACGCGCCGCGCGCGCGGAGCGCGACGCCGCGGGAGACGATCTGGCGGCTGCGCGCGCCGACCTCCGTCTCGAGATCGCGCGTGCCTTCTGGGCGCTCGTGACGGCCCGCGTACACCGAGCAGGTCGTCGCCCGTTCGCTCGACAGCCTCGACGCGCACGTGCGCGACCTGCGAAGCCAGCTCGAACAGGGGCTCATTCCGCCCAATGAGGTCCTGTCGGCCGAAGCCCAGCACTCGCGCGAGCGCGTGCTCGCGATCGAGGCGCGGAACGCCCGCGGGATTGCGGAAGCGGAGCTGCGCCGGTTGCTCGGCATGGAAGGGGAGGAACCGATCGAGCCGGCGGCCACGCTCGAGCCGACACCACCCGTGGCCGATGCGTCTCCCACCGCGCTGATCGCAGAAGCGCGCGCCCGCCGGCCCGAGCGTCGCGCGCTCGAGCACCGCGCCGACGCGCTGCGCGCGCGCGGCGATGCCGTCGCGGCGGCGGGATTGCCGCAGATCGGGGTCGCCGGCGGGTACGACTACGCCAGCCCGAACCCGCGCATCTTTCCGCGCATCGAGGAGTGGCGGGATTCCTGGGACGTGTCGGTCAACGTGAGCTGGCTCCTGTGGGACGGCGGCCGGCGCCGGGCGGAGCAGGCGGAAGCTGCCGCCGACGTCCGCGCGGCCCAGGCGCGTGTGTCCGAGTTCGATCGCCAGGCCGCCTTCGAAGTGCGGCAGCGCCGGCTCGAGATCGACTCGAGCCGCGCCGCGATCGCCGCGGCCGCCGACGGCGTCCGCAGCGCCACCGAAGCCCGCCGCGTGGTGGGCGAGCGCTTCAGGGCGGGCGTGGCCACGAGCACCGAGCTCCTCGACGCGGAAGTCGCCGTGCTCCAGGCCGAGCTCGATCGCACGCGCGCACTGGCCAACGCCCGGCTCGCCGAGGCGAGGCTCGAACGGGCCGTCGGACGGTAGCTTCCAGCTTCCAGCTTCCAGCTTCCGCTCCCAGCTCCGGACCAGCGGCGAAGCGGGAAGCGGGAAGCGGGAAGCTGGAAGCGGGAAGCTGGAAGCGGAAGCGGAACGACCATGTCCAATGCCATCGAAGTGCGGCACCTCACGCGGCGGTTCGGCGCGTTCGTCGCCGTGGACGATGTGTCGTTCGAGGTGGGGCGCGGGGAGATCTTCGGCTTCCTCGGGAGCAACGGCGCCGGCAAGTCCACGACGATCCGCATGCTCTGCGGGCTCCTGCGGCCGTCGTCGGGCACGGCGCTGGTCGGCGGGATCGACGTGTCGGCCGACCCCGAAGGCGTCAAGCAGCGCATCGGCTACATGTCGCAGCGGTTCTCGCTGTACGAGCTGCTCACGGTCGATCAGAACATCCGCTTTTTTGGCGGCATCTACGGGCTTCGGGCCGCGCAGCTCGCCGAGCGCCGCGCCTTCGTGCTCGAGATGGCCGGCTTGAAGGGGCGCGAGCAGACGCTCGCGCGCGATCTGGCCGGCGGCTGGCGCCAGCGCCTGGCGCTCGGCTGCGCGATCCTCCACGCGCCCGCCATCCTGTTCCTCGATGAGCCGACCGGCGGCGTCGACCCGCTGTCGCGCCGGCAATTCTGGCGGCTGATCGACACGCTGGCGGCGTCCGGGGTCACGGTCCTCGTCACGACGCACTATCTGGACGAGGCGGAGCGCTGCCACCGCGTGGCGCTGATCCATGCCGGGACGGCTGGCGACGATCGGCACGACCAGCGAGGTGAAGCAGGTCTTCGCCGGACGCCCGATTGTCGAAGTGCGCACGCCCCAGCCGATCGCCGCCATGCGGGTTCTCGACGCCATGCCGGAGGTGGAAAAGACCAGCCTGTTCGGCACCGCGGTGCACGCCGTCCTGCGCGGCGCCGGGCTCTCCGCCGCCGAGCTCACGCGACGGCTGCAGGCCGCCGCGATCCCCGTCGATGCCATCGACGAGGTCCCGCCGTCGCTCGAAGACGTCTTCCTCGACGTGGTCGAAACGGCGGAACGCGCGAGAGGGACGGCCGCATGACCAAAGCGCTGGCGGTCTACCGGAAGGAGCTGCGGCAGATCTCGCGCGACAAGCGCACGCTGCTCATCCTGATCTTCATCCCCGCCTTCTTCCTGCTGCTGTACGGGTATGCGTTGAACTTCGACATCCGCCACATCCGGCTGGCGGTCGAGGATCGCGACGGCACGCCCGAGAGCCGCGCCGTCGTGTCGGCGTTCATCAACTCCGGCTACTTCGATCTGGCGGCGACGATCTGGACGCAGAAGGACGTCGATCGCCTGCTGAATCTGAACGACGTGCGGGCGGCGCTCGTGATCCCCGAAGGGTTCGGCCGCGACGTGCGGTCCGGCCGCACGTCGCCGGTCCAGGTGCTGATCAGCGGCGACAACGCCAACACGGCGACGACGGTGCTCGGCTACGCGACGAGCATTCTCCGCACCGCCGGGGCGCAGCTCGCCCCCGGGGGCGCGGCGCTCGTGCCGCTGGTGGGCGTCGAGCCGCGCATCTGGTACAACCCCGAGCTGCGCAGCACGCTGTTCCTGGTGCCGGGCCTCATCGCCTACATCGCGATGATCACCGCCGTCGCCTCGACGGCGCTCTCGATCGTCCGCGAGAAGGAAATCGGCACGATCGAGCAGGTCCGGATGGCGCCGATCGATACCTTCTCGTTCATCGTCGGGAAGACGATCCCGTATTTCCTGATTTCCCTCGCCTCGGCCGCGCTCATCGTCCTCGCGTCGATGGTGCTCTTCGGCCTGCCGATGCGGGGCTCCTGGATCGCCCTGCTGGTCGCGCTGTCGCTGTTCCTGATCGGCGCGCTGGCGACGGGGCTGCTGATTTCCACGGCGTCCGAGACGCAGCAGGTGGCGTTCCAGCTGGCGCTGCTCATCTCGTTCCTGCCGACGATCATGCTGTCGGGCTTCATCTTCCCGATCAGCAGCATGCCCCCGGCCCTGCAGGTCATCACCTATCTCGTGCCGGCGCGGTATTTCCTCGTCGCGCTGCGCGGCATCGTGCTCAAGGGCACCGAGCTCGGGCACCTCCTCCCGCAGCTCGGCGCGCTGACCGCCTACGCCGCCGCGATGCTGGCGCTGTCGTCGGTGCGGCTCGCGCGGGGGCACCGCTGACATGCAGCGCCTGCGCGTCCTCGTGCGGAAGGAGTTCCTCGAGCTCCGTCAGGATCCGAGGCTCTTCGGGCTCGTCGTCGTCGCGCCGATCATGCAGCTGACGATGCTCGGATACGCCGCGACGACCGACGTGCACGACGTGCCGGTCGTGGTCGCGGACGGCGACCGGACGCCCGCGAGCCGCGAGCTCGCCGGCCGCTTCGACGCCTCGCGCAACTTCAGCATCATCGACACCGTGACGACCACGGCCGAGATCGAGCCGTATCTGGAGGAGGGCCGCGCGTGGCTCGCCCTGGCGATTCCCGCGGGGTACGGCGCCGACGTCCGCGCGCACCGGCCCGTCACCGTGCAGGTGATTGCCGACGGGACGGACTCGAACTCGACGACCGTCGCGCTCGGCTACGCCACGAGCCTGATCGGTGGATACGCGCAGGAGCTGGCCGAGGCCGGCCCGGCGTCCGGCGCCGAGGCACCGGACCCGCCGACCGGCAGGCCGGCATCGGCTCGATCGACGCGCGGATGCGCGTCTGGTTCAATCCGCAGCTCGAGAGCCGGCACTTCATGATTCCCGGCGTGCTCGCGCTCGTCCTGCTGGTCGTCACCGCGAACCTCGCGGCGATGGCCATCGTGCGCGAGAAGGAGCTGGGCACGCTCGAGCAGCTCAACGTGACGCCGCTGCGCCGCTGGGAGCTGATTGCGGGCAAGCTCCTGCCGTACGGCGCGATCGCGATGATCGACGTCGTGCTCGTGGTCGCCGTGGCGGTGTTCTGGTTCGAGGTGCCGCTGCGCGGGAGCTTCGTGCTGTTGCTGGCGATGAGCCTGCTCTACGTGTTCTGCACGCTCTCGCTCGGGCTGCTCATCTCGACGATTTCGGAGACGCAGCAGCAGGCGATGATGACCGCGACGTTCTTCTTCCTCACGCCGATGATCTACCTCTCGGGATTCATCTTCCCGATCGAGAACATGCCGGCGATCATCCAGCCGTTCACCTATCTGATTCCGCTGCGCTACTTCCTGGTGATCGTTCGCGGGATCTTCCTGAAAGGCATCGGGCTGGAGCTGTTATGGCCCCAGGCGGCGGCGCTCGCCGCCTGGGGGATCGTGGTGTTGTCGCTGGCCGTCTCGCGCAGCCGCAAGCGGGCGGCGTAGCGGCACGTTACTTCGGAGCGATGAGGAGGTTGTTGATCACGCGCTTGACGCCCTTGGTGGTCTTCGCGATTTCCATCGCCCGCTGGCGCCCTGCCTCGGACATGACCGTTCCCTTCAGCGTCACAACCTGGTTGTCCGAGTCCACGTTGATGCTGCTGCCCTTCAGCGTCTGTTCGTTCACGAAGTCCGCGTTGAGCTTCGAAATGAGATACCCGTCGGTGACCTCGTCCTTGGTCTTGACCGCGCCGTCCTTGGTTTTCTCGGCGACGTAGACCGCGCCGTCCTTGGTTTTCTCGGCGACGTAGACCGCGCCGTCCTTGGTCTTCTCGGCGGCCTTGACCGTCGCGTCCTTGGTCTTCACCGCCGCGTCCTTGGTCGCCGAGCCCGCGGTGCCCGCGGCCTTCTCGGTCTTGTCGACCGCCTTGTCGAGCTTCTGGCCGATCGTCGTGTCGACCTCGAGCTTGTTGTCGACGCGGGTCACGCCGGCAATCTTCGCCAGCGAGCCGGCCCGCGTGCGGTGCGCGTCGGAGGCGACCTTACCGGTCAGCGTCACGACGCCGTTCTCCACCGCGACGTCGATGTTGTCGTGCTTGAGCGTGTTGCTCGCCTTGATGCTCGCTTCTATGCGGGTATCGAGCGTGCTGTCGTCCGTCTTGGCCGTCTGTGCGAGGGCCGCGGACGGCGCCATCGCCATCGCGCCGAGCGCGAACGCTCCCAACCAACCTCTGAACCTCATCTGTGCTGCCTCCTGAATTCGAGCATGTAGTAGCTATGCCCGACCCGTATGACGCAACAAGCGCTCCAGAATCGCCGCGACGTTTTTTCCGAAGGATTTCGCCAAAAGGCCGCTGGGATCGCGGTGCGGGGTGTGTCGCGAAAGACCACCTCGTGGGTGTCGGGGCTCCACTTTGCCGGCAAAGGGGAACGGCGGGCGTTCGTCCCAGGAATCCGCACGTTCCTCCCAGGCCAGGCGGCGCGGAGGCGCGACGGCCCGACCGACACTCTCGTCACGCCGAGTTCCACCCTTGCACACAGCCGGCAAAGTTCCATCTGGCCATGCGCCCAAAACGCGCACCTGCCACGCGAGAACCTTAGGGATTTCGCATTTGGCGATGGCACGCGCCGTGCTCATCCGCGTAGTCACCCGGGCTGTTCGTCCTTCCGGGTTTTTCTATCTTTTAAGGAGTTCGTCCCTCATGTGGCGAAGTAATACTTCAGTTTTCGCGATGCTCGTGTGCCTGGCCTCCGCGCCGGCGTTTGCGCAGGGTCAGCAGTCCGGTGCCGTTGGCGGCCGCGTGTCCTCCGCCGATCGGCTGCCGCTGCCGGGCGCCACGATTACGGTGTCCTCGGATGCGCTCCAGGGCGAGCGCACGGCGACGACCGACATCAACGGCATCTATGCCCTTCCGGGTCTGCCGCCGGGCCGGTATCTGGTCAGGTTCGACATGGACAACATGTCGTCCGTCGAACGCCGCGCCGAGGTGCCGCTTGGCAGCGCGGTCGTGGTCGATCAGGAGCTCGCGCTGGCCCCGGTCAAGGAAGTCGTGGAAGTGCGCGGCGCGACGCCGGCGCCGGTGACCTCGCGCGGCGGCGTCACGATGCGGTCGGCGCAGATCGCGACGCTGCCGATCGGCCGCACGCCGTTCCTCGTCACCGAGCTGGCCCCGGGCGTGACCGACAACACGCCGAACAACATGCAGGTCACGATCGTCGGCGGCGTTTGCCTACGACAACCTGTTCCTGATGAACGGCGTGGACATCAACGACAACGTGCTCGGCACGCCGAACAACGTCTTCATCGAAGACGCGATCCAGGAAGTCCAGGTCCTGAGCTCCGGCATCTCCGCCGAGTACGGCCGGTTCAGCGGCGGGATCGTCAACGTGATCACGCGCAGCGGCGGCAACACGTTCTCGGGCGCGTTCCGCACCAACTTCACCAATCCGGCCTGGAGCGTCGAGAGCCCGTTCGAGAAGTCGGCGGGGACCTCGCGGGCGAGCAAGCTGTCGCCGACCTACGAGGCGACGGCCGGCGGCCCGATCCTGCGCAACCGGCTGTGGTACTTCGGCGGCCTCCGCGCCGAGCGGACGACCACGCAGACCTCGTTCGCGCAGACGCGGATTCCGTATACCACGTCGAACGACAACACGCGCTACGAAGCGAAGCTGACCGGCACGATCGCGCCGGGTCACACGCTGCAGGGCAACTTCATCGACAACCGGACCGACCTGCGCCAGCCGTCGATCGGCGCCGCCATCGACCCGGTGACGATCACCACGCCGTCGACGCCCAACCGCATCTTCGCGGCCACCTGGCGCGGGGTGCTCGGCGCGCGCACGTTCGCCGAGGCGCAGGTCTCGCAGAAGAACTGGCGGCTGCAGAATGCCGGGGGCACCAGCGCGGCCGTCGTCGACTCGCCGTTCCTGACGCGCGGCGTGCTCGGCGTGCCGGCGAGTCTCCTGTACAACGGGCCGTACTTCGATTCGACCGATCCGGAAGAGCGCAACAACCGGCAGCTGACCGCCAGCGTGTCGCACATGCTCGCGTCGCGCGCCGTGCGGGACGCACGAGGTCAAGGGCGGCGTCGAGTACTTCACGTCGACGCGCGTCGGCGGCAACTCGCAGAGCCTGAGCGGCTACGTCTTCCAGACCGACTACAAGCTCGGACGCGGACAGCCGGCCCGAGATCGACGCGGCCGGCCGGCTGATTCCCCGGTTCGTGCCCGGCACGTCACGCCTGCAGACCTGGATGCCGCTGCGCGGCTCGTCGATCGACGTGTCGACGGCCTCGGTGTACGTGAACGATCACTGGACGGCGGGCGCGCGGTTCACGTTCGACCTGGGGCTCCGCTACGAGAGCGTGCAGAGCAACGCGACCGGCGACATCTCCGGCGCGGACGGCAAGACGTTCGTGCCGCGGCTCGCGGCCGCCTACGACCTGACGGCCGACGGCCGCACGGTGGTCCGCGCGAGCTACGGGCACTACGCCGGCAAGTACAACGACGTGCAGTTCTCGCGCAATTCGAACGTCGGCAACGCCGACCGGATCACCGGGACCTACACCGGCCCGGCCGGTGAAGGCCGCGGCTTCGCGGCCGGCTTCGACCCGGCGAACTACCAGACGTTCACCGGCACGTTCCCGACGGCCAACGTGTTCTTCGCCGACGGTCTCGAGTCGCCGCTGACCCGCGAGTTCACGCTGGGGCTCGGGCGCGAGATTCGGCCACGCGGGCTGGGCGCGCGCGACCTACGTGAAGCGGAACGCGACCAACTTCGTCGAGGACTTCATCACGATCGACGGCGGCCAGACCGATCGTCTCGCGCAACGGCATCAACCTCGGCGCCTTCGACAATGCCGTCTACCGCAACACGCGACCTGCCGACGCGCGACTACCAGGCGCTCGAGCTCGAGTCGGCCTACCGGTTCGGCTCGAAGCTGACGGTGAACGGCCAGTGGACGGTCCAGCTGCAGAACGACGGCACGTTCGAAGGGGAGAGCGCCGGCGCCCCCGCGGTGCCGTCGCTCATCGGCGACTACCCGGAGATCTTCGTCGCCGGCGCGCAGCTTCCCGGACGGGCGCCTCGACGACTTCCAGCGCCACAAGGTCCGCGTGTGGGCAGCCTACAACCTCGGCCTGGGCCGGTTCGGCCGCGTCGACATTGTCGCCGCTCTACCGGTTCAACTCGGGCCGCACCTACAGCCTCGTGGCGGGCGGCGTCGCGCTGTCGCCGCAGCAGATCGCGCGCAACCCGGGCTACGCGCGGCTGCCGGCCAGCCAGACGGTCTTCTTCGGCGCGCGCGGATCGCAGAGCTTCGAGGGCTTTCATCTGGTCGATCTGGCGGCGACCTACAGCGTGCCGGTGTGGCAGTCGCTCGCGCCGTGGGTGAAGGTGGAAGTGCTGAACGCGCTGAACAACCAGAAGCTGATCAACTGGAACACCACCATCACGGCCGACATGGCCGGTCCCAAGGACGCGGACGGGCTGCCGTTGAACTACATCAAGGCCACGGCGTTCGGGACGGCGACCGGCACGGCGAGCTACCCGCGGCCGCGCCCGGGCTTCGACGGCGGCCGCACGCTGCTGCTCGCGGCCGGCATCCGGTTCTGAAATTCGAAAAGCACGAATCACTAATCCACGAATCCTCGAATCCTTGAATCGGATTCGGGGATTCAAGGATTAGTGATTAGGGATTAGGGATTCGTCTGAGCGCGGTGATCGGCTCGACGCGGGTCGCGCGCCGCGCGGGAACATAGCAGGCGACGGCGGCGACGCCGAGCAGCACCGCGGCGCCGGCGCCGAAGGTCAGCGGGTCGAGCGCCGTGACGCCGAAGAGCAGCCCGGCCATCAGCCGCGTGAGCGCCGCCGCGCCCGCGAGCCCGAGCGCGACGCCGGCCACCGCGAGCGTCAGCCCCTCACGGACCACGAGACCCATGACGTCGCGTCCGCCGGCCCCCAGTGCCATCCGCACGCCAATCTCGTGCGTGCGCTGCGTGACCGAATACGCGAGGACACCGTAGATGCCGATCGCCGCGAGCAGCAGCGCCAGCAGGGCGAACGACGACACGAGCACCATGTGAAAACGCGGCTCGGCGACGCTCTGCTCGACCACCTCGGTCATCGGTCGGAGGTTGGCGGCGGTCAGCGTCGGGCTCACCGCCGGCACGATCGTGCGCAGCGATCGCATCAACGGCTCAGGGGATCCGGTCGTGCGAACCATCACGTACAGCCACATGAACGGCGTCTGCGCGAACGGCGTGTAGATGGCCGGCGGGAGATCCTGGTCGGGCCCGCGATACATCACGTCGCCGGCGACCCCGACGATCGTCCGCCACTCGTCCGGACTGTTCGGGATTGATCAGTTCGATCCGGTGCCCGACGGCGTCCTGCCCGGGAAAGAGCTGATCGGCGAACGCGCGGCTCACGACGACGACCGGCAGGCCGCCCGCGATGTCGCGGGCGTCGAACGCACGCCCCTGCAGCACCGGCGTGCGCAGCGCGTCGAAGTAGCCGGGCGTCGCGGCAATGAAGAGTGCGCCGTCCTCGTCGGCCGTCAGCGCGCGCCCTTCGACCGCGAACCGTATGGCCGCGCTGCGGCGTGACCGACGGGAAACCGGTCGCCGCCCCGGCCGCCTCGACGCCGGGCAGCTCGCGCGAGCCGATCCATCAGCAGCGCCGCCAGCCTGCGCGCGCGAGGCGTTGTCGGGCAGCGAGCGGAACTGCACGTTGAACGAGACGAGATTGGCTGGAATGAACCCGGCGTCCCGCGCCGTCAGCGTGACGAAGCTGCGAACGAGGAGCCCGGCGCCCACCAGCACCACGACCGCGAGCGCGACTTCGGTGACGACGAGGGCGCTGCGCAAGCGGCGCCCGCGGCTGCCGGCCGTCGTGCCACGCCCACTTTCCTTGAGCGATCCGGACGGCGCCGTTGCGGTCTGCAGCGCGGGCGCCAGGCCGAAGAGCATGCCGGTCAGCAGCGTCGCGCCCATCGAGAACGCCAGCACGGTCGCGTCGATGCGGATGCCGTCCGCGCGCGGCACTCGCGCCTCGAGGACCGCGGGCAGCAGATCGATGCCCCACATCGCGAGCAGCAGCCCGATCAGGCCGCCGGCCACGGCGAGCGCGACGCTCTCGATCATCAGCTGACGGATCAGCCGGCCGCGGCCGGCGCCGAGCGCGATGCGGATCGCCATCTCCCGCTCGCGGACGGTCGTCCGCGCGAGCATCAGGTTCGCGACGTTCGCGCAGGCGATCAGCAACAGAAATCCGACCGTGCCGAGCAGCACCGTCAGCGCCGGCCGGACCTCGCCGACGAGCCGTTCGTAGACGGGGACGAGCTCGAGACGTGACGCCCTCGTTGGTCGCGGGAAACTCCCGCGCCAGCCGTCCGCTCAACGCCGCCGCGTCCGCCTGCGCCTGCTGCAGGGTGACGCCCGGCTTGAGCCGCGCCACCGCGCTGAAGATCCGGCAACGCGCGGTTCGCCGCCTGCTGCGGCGACTTGATGTCGATGCTGCTCGAGCGGCGCCCACAACTGAAATGCGGCAGTCGGAAACCGGAACCAGGCCGGCGTGACGCCGATGACGGTGTAGGACGTGCCGCTCAGCTCGATCGTGCGGCCGAGCACGCCCGGGTCGCCCGCCGAAGCGCGACTGCCACAGCCCGTAGCCCGAGGATGACCGTGTCCTGCCGGTCGTCTGTCCGCGGTGAAGTTGCGGCCGAGCAGCGGCTGCGACGCCCAGCAGCGGCAGCAGGTTGCGCGAGACCATGCCGCCCGAGCACCTGACGCGATGTCGTCGCCGATGCGGAGGTTGAACAGATTCGATGCCCATGTCGCCATCCCGTCGAACGACCGGTTCGATCGCTCGAGGTCGCGGATATCCGGCAGCGACCCGCGCGTGACCACCAGGCGGTCCGCATCGGCATACGGCAGCGGCCGCAGCAGCACGGCATTGACGACGCTGAAGATCGCCGTCGTCGCGCCGATCCCGAGCGCGAGCGTCAGCACCGCCACGAGCGTGAAACCGGGCGTTCGGAGAAACGAGCGGATGGCGTAGCGAAGGTCGTTCATCTTGGTGATCCTTGTCAGGAGTCAGGAGTCAGGAGTCAGGAGTCAGGTCAGGAGTCAGAAGTCAGGAGACAGAGTGGCGACGGGAGTCAAGAAACACACGGACGCTCTCTCTCCTGCCTCCTGTCTCTGCTTACTCCGCGCGCAACGCCGTGATCGGATCGACTCGCAGCGCGCGCCGTGACGGGATGTAGCTCGCGACGAGCGCGATGGCGAGCAGCAGGAGCGCGACCGCCGTGTAGGTCATCGGGTCCGTCGGCTCGACGCCGAAGAGGAACTCCGCGAGCAGCCGGGTGGCCGCCAACGACGCGGCAATGCCGATCCCGATGCCCGTCAGCGCGAGACCCAGGCCTTCCCACAGGACCGGGGCGATGACCTGTCGCGACTGCGCGCCGAGGGCCACGCGAATCCCGATCTCCCGCGTGCGTTGCGCGACGGAGAAGCTAATCAAGCCGTACACCCCCACGGCGGCCAGGACCACGGCCATCAACGCGAAGGAGCCGAGCAACACCGTGCGAAAGCGCGGCTCGGCAATCGACTCGTGCAGAACCTGGTCGAGCGGCACGACCTTGTCGATCGGCATGTCGGGATCGGCGCGCTTCACGGCCTCGCGCACGATCGAGGCGACCGCGCCGGCGCCCGCGCTGCTGCGCGCGGCGATGCTCATGAACGCCAGCGGGAAGCGGTGGTACGGCAAGTAGAGCAGCGGCGTCGGCGCCTCGTTCAAGCCCATGTTGCGGGAGTCCGCGACGATGCCGACGATGGTGATCCAATCGTCGCCGGAGTCGCCGAACCGCACGCGCGTGCCGATGGCATTCTGCCCGCCCAGATACTTTCGAACGAGCGTCGAGTTGACGATCGCCACGGCAGGGGCGGGATCGCGATCCTGCGGCGCGAACGTCCGCCCCTGGATCATCGCGATCCCCAGCGTGGCGAAGTAGTCGTCGGAGACGGACGCGATCGCCGTGAACGGGCGATCCTGGCGCGTCGCGACCGGATGGCCTTCGACCGTGAACGTGCCGTTCGCATTCGCGCCCGCGATCGGGTTGGGAAAGAGCACCGCGGCCGATTGAATCTCACCCCGCTGCTGCATCCCCTCGAGGACGCGCTGATAGAACATCGTCTGGCGCTTGCCGTCCGGATACGTCGACTGGGGCAGCGGCAGCGTGACGAGCGTGACCTGATCGACGCGGAACCCGGGATCGACGTCCTGCAGCCGGACGAAGCTCGTCGCGAGCAGCCCGGCCGACACGAGCAGGACGACCGTCAGGGCGATCTCGCCGACGACGAGCACGGCCCTCGTGCGCGCGCGGTGCCGGCCGCCGGTCGAGGCGCGATCGGCGTCGCGCAGGACGAGGGACGCATCGGTCCGCGACGCCTGCAGCGCGGGCACGAGCCCGAAGATCGACGCGCTGACGAAGGAGACCAGAATCGCCAGCGCGGCCAGCCTGCCGTCCAGACCGATTTGCGCGACGCGCGGGATGCCGTCCGGCATGACCGCCAGCAGCAGTGCGATCGCCCATCCCCCCGCCAGCAGCCCGGCCGCTCCGCCGAACGCGCCGAGCAGCAGGCTCTCCGTGATCAATTGCCGGATCAGCCTGACCCGCCCCGCGCCGAGCGCCGCCCGAATCGCGATCTCCCGCTGCCGTCCGGACGCGCGCGCCAGCAGCAGGCTGGCGACATTCGCGCAGGCGATCAGGAGCACGAGGCCCACGGCCCCCAGCAGCATCAACAACGCACCGCGAACATCGCCGACGATCTTCTCGTGGAGCGGCTGGACGGCGACGCCGCGCCCGCCGTTGCTTTCGGGGAACCGCCGCGCCTGGTCGTCCGCCAGCGCCGCGAGATCCGCGCGCGCCTGTTCCGGTGTGACGCCCGGCCGGAGACGCGCGACAGCCTGGAAATAGTGCACGCCGCGGCTCTCCAGCAGATCGCCGGTGACGTCGATCGGCGGAAGCGGCACGGCTTTCGGCGACAGCACCCAGGCCTTGGCGCCTTCGGGATAGTCGAAGGACGCCGGCATCACGCCGACGACCGTGTGCGGAGTGCCGTTGATGCGGACACGCTTGTTGATCGTCTGCGGGTCGGACGCAAACTGGCCGGTCCAGGCGGCATGGCTCAGGACCACGAGCGGTTCGCTCGTCGTGCCGTCGGCGGCGCGGCTGAACGTGCGCCCCAACTGCGGCGGCATGCCGAAGACGTCGAAGTAGTCGACCGTCACGAGGTCGCCCCGGACCCGCACCGGCTCGCCGCCCGCTGCCGAGATCGTCAACGCATCTTCCCGGTACCCGGCGATCTTCAGCAGGGTGCGGTTGTCGCGCTGGAACTCGAGAAAGTCGGCCGCGGCGTGCGAGCTCTTCGGCTCGCCGGGGCTGGTCGTCCACACCTGGACGATCGTGCCGGCATCAGGATAGGGCAGCGGCCGCAGCAACACGCCGTTCACGACGCTGAAGATCGCCGTGTTGGCTCCGATGCCGAGGGCGAGCGTCAGGATCGCGACGACGGCGAAGCCGGGGTTCTTGAAGAGCGTCCGAAGCGCGTAACGGAGGTCTTGGAGCATGGAACGGTTCTCGGTTCTTGGTTCTCGGTTCTTCGGTTCATCGTTCATCGTTCATCGTTCATCGTTCATCGTTCATCGTTCATCGTTCATCGTTCTCGCCTGTCATGGCCGGTCCTCTGTCAGAGTCCCCTGAACGAGGAACGCATGAACGAACAACGAAGGAACGAAGAACGACCAACCAAGAACCAAGAACCGAGAACCAAGAACGGCGGCGCAGTCAATCATTCCGCAGCGCCGCGATCGGATCGAGCCGCGCGGCGCGGCGCGCGGGGAGGAGCGCGGCGGCGAGCGCCACGCCGACGAGCAGCGCGCACGTGCCGGCAAACGCCGCGAGATCCGCCATCTGCACGTTGAACAGCATCGCGCCCAGGACGTTGGCGAGCGGCAGCGACAGCGTGCCGCCGACGGCGACGCCCATCAGCGCCAGGCGCAGCCCGTCTGCGGCGACGAGGCGCGTGAGCTGCGCGGGCGTCGCGCCGAGCGCGAGACGCACGCCCATTTCGCGGGTGCGGCGCGTGACGGCGTACGCCATGACCCCGTAGAGTCCCAGCGCCGCGAGCAGCAGCGCGAGCAGGCCGAAGCCGGCGAACAGGGCGCTGAGGCCGCGCTGCTTGTCGGTGCGATCCTTCAGCACGATCTCGAACGGCCGCACGTCGAATACCGGCAGCGCCGGATCGAGCGCGCGAATCTCGGCCTGAATCGCCGCGGCCGGCAGCGCCGCGGCGCCGCTGACGCGCACCATCACGGTTTCCCGATCGAGCGGTGAGTGCTGGGCCAGCGACAGGAACAGGAACGGCCGCGCCGCCTCTGTCGCCTCGTCGTACTTGGCGTCCCGCGCGACGCCGACCACTTCGACGACCGCCTCGTCCATGCGCACGGTGCGTCCGATCGGATCCGCGCCGGGCCACAGCTGCCGCGCCAGCGTTTCGTTGATCATCGCCGCGCCGGGCGCGCCGCGTCGGTCCTGATCGCCGATCGCGCGGCCGCGCAGGAGCGGCATCTCGAGCGTCGTGAAGTACCGCGGGCCGATGGCGTTCAGATACGCCCGCCCTTCGACCGGCTCCCCACGATCGCCGGTGGACGTCACGACGGTGCTGTACATCGTGCCGCTCAGGGGCGGAAGGTTGGCGAGCGTCGCGGACACCACTCCGGGCTTTGCCTCGAGGCGCTGGAGCAGATCGCGGCGGAAGAGGTCGCGGCGCTCGATCGGATAGTTCTGGAGCACGAGATCGTAGGACGCCGTGATCACCTGGCGCGGGTTGAAGCCGAGGTCGATCCCGCCCGCTTTCTGCAGCGCGCGGAGGCTGAGCCCGGCCGCGAGCAGGAGCACGAGCGACAACGACAACTGCGCGACGACGAAGACGCCTTGCAGCCGTGAGCGCCCGCCGCCGGCCGAGGAGGTTTCGCGCAGCCGCGGCAGGAGCGCGGAACGCGTCGCGGTCAGCGCCGGCACCAGCCCGAAGACGCAGACGCTTCCGGCCGCGAGGAGGACGGTGAAGACGAGCACCCGGCCGTCCGCAGTCGCGTCCAGCCCGCGGAATTCCGACTCGCCGAGCTGCGCGAGCAGCAGATCCGAGGTCCAGAAGGAGAGCAACAGGCCCGCGGCCGCGCCCGCTCCCGCGATGACGAGACTTTCCGTCAACAGCTGACGGACGAGGCGTCCGCGCGACGCGCCGACCGCGGCGCGGATGCCGATCTCGAGGGCGCGTCCGGCGCCGCGCGCGAGCATCAGGTTCGCGACGTTGGCGCACGCGATGAGCAGGACGAGCCCCGTGACCGTGAGCAGGAGCGCGCTGAGCGGCAGGAGCTCGCTGCGCTCGCCAGGCGAGAGACCGTAGGCGGCGCTCGAAACCACGGCCGTCCGCTGTTTGTTGGTCTCCGGATAGGCGCCCTCCAGCGCCGCGGCGATCGTGGCCACGGCCGACGCGGCGGCGCCCATCGTCCGTCCCGATTCGAGGCGGCCGATCACCCGCAGCCACACCGTTCCGCGTTGATCGAGCCATCCGGCCTGGGTCGTGTTGATCGCGGGAAGCGCGGCGATCGGCACCCAGAGATCGGCGGGCTGTCCACGCTCCGGTCCCGTGAACCCATCCGCCGCCACCCCGACCACGGTGAACTGACGGCCGTTGACGATGACGGACTGCCGCAGCACGTCGGGCGCGCCGCCGAATCGCTCGCGCCACAATCGATAGCCGAGGACCGCCACCGGTTCGGCGCCAGGCCGATCGTCGGAAGCCTGCAGCAGGCGTCCCGCCGCCGGAACCGCGCCGAGCGTCGCGAAATACGATCCCGAGACGAGGTGGCCGCGAACCCGCTGCGGCTCGCCGCCGCTTCCGAGGCTGAACGGCGCCGGCCCGAATGCCATCAGACTGGAGAACACGTCGCGCGACCGTTCCTGGTAGTCGAGGTACTCGAGGTAGGACATCCCGCCGGGACGCGCGCGCTCGCGCCACACGCCGGATACCCAGGCCAGATTCGACGGGGACGCCACGCCCGGCATCGGCCGGAAGAGCGCCGCGTTCGCCAGCGTGAAGATCGTGCTGTTGACGCCAATGCCCAGCGCCAGCGTCGTCACCGCGCCGACGGCAAACAGTCGGTTGCGGGATAACGAACGAACGGAATAGCGAAGGTCCTGGAGCATTGTTTCTCAGTCTCTGAACGTTCTTGGTTCTTGGTTCTTCGTTCTTGGTTCGTCGTTTCTCGTTCTTCGTTCGTTTTTCGTTCGTCATGTCCGGTTCTCGATTCTCGGTGCGCGTTGAACGACAAGAACCGAGAACCAAGAACCGAGAACGTTTCGTTCAGTCACTTCTCAACGCCACCATCGGATCCACCCGTGTCGCGCGGAGTGCGGGGACGTAACAGGCGATCGAGGCGACGGCGACGAGCGTGGCGACCGCGCCGGCCAGCGTGACGGCATCGGTCGGGGCCACGCCGAAAAGCAGCGAGCGCAGCGCGTGGGCCAGCGCGAGCGCCGCCGGCACGCCGAGGAGCACGCCGGCCAGCACCAGGCGCAGCCCGTCGCGCAGGATCAGGAGACGGATATCACCCGGTTGCCCGCCGAGCGCGAGCCGGATGCCCAGCTCCGGCGTGCGCTGCACCACGGTGTACGACAGCAGCCCGTAGACACCGACCATCGCCAGGACGAGCGCCACGGCGGCAAAGACGGACAGCAGGACGAAACTGGTGCGGGGCGGCGCGACGGAGGCGGCGCGCAGGTCCGACAGTGTTTCGACGTGCGCGATGGGCTGGTTCGGATCGATCGCGCGAATCGTCTCGCGCGCCGGGGTTGCGAGCGCGAGCGGGTCGCCGGACGACCGCACGACGAGCGTCATGCCGCCGACGGGCCGCTGCTGATACGGCACGTAGAGCTCGGGCAGCGGCGTCGAGCGCAGCGAGTCGTGACGGATGTCGCGCACGATCCCGACGATCTCGCGCATGGCCGACGGGATGTCGAGGTCGGGCGCGCGGTCGGGATGGAACCTCATGGCTTCGAAGTCCAGCGCCACGCGGCGGCCGATCGGATTCTCGCCGGGCCAGTACTGCCTCGCCATGGTCTCGTTCACGATCGCGACGCGCGGGGCGCCGGCGCCGTCGCGGTCCGAGAAGGGCGCGGCCGGCCGCGAGCGCGATGCGCATCACCGGGAAATAGCCGCCGCTGACGCTTCGGTAGTGCGTCTGCTGCACGTCGGCGCGCGCGGGCGCCGGACGGCCGTCGATGTAGAACCCGGTGCTCCCGTCGAGGCCGGAGAGCGGCAGGTACTCGACGGCCGCTGCTCCGGTGACGCCCGGCAACACGCTGAGCCGATCGAGGGCCTCGCTGTAGAACCGCGCGACGCGCTACCGGATCGTTGTATGGTCCCCGCGACAGCGCCACCTGGAGCGACAGCACGCCGGAGGGGCTGAAACCCGGATCGACCTGCTGCAGGCGGAGGAAGCTGCGGACCGTGAGCCCGGCGGTGACGAGCAGCACCAGCGCCAGCGCGACCTCGACCACGACCAGCACGCCGCGCGCACCCTGATGACGGCGGCCCGGCGTCGCGCGCCCGCCCGAACGGAGGGCGTCGGTCACGCGCGGCATGGACGCCGTCCACGCGGGAACGAGGCCGAACACGAACGCCGTCGCGAACGTGAGGGCCGCGGTGAACGCCAGGACGGTGGCATCGACGCCGATCGCGCTCCTCGGCACGGCAGTACGGAATGAACAGGCTGTCGGTGCGGTACGGAATCGTCACGAGCAGATCGACGAGCCAGACGGCCAGCAGAATCCCGGCACCGCCGCCCGCGGCCGCGAGGATGGCGCTCTCCGCGAGCTGATACCTGATGAGACGCCGCCGCGATGCGCCGAGCGCGGCGCGAATCGTCAGCTCGCGCTGCCGCGTCGTGGCTCGCGCGAGCAGCAGGCTGGCGACGTTCGCGCACGCAATCAACAGGACGAACGACACGGCCGCGAGCAGGACCAGCGCCGCGTCCTTCACGCCGCGGACGACCTGGTCGCGCAGCGGCACGAGCCTGAACAGGCGGCCGGTATTGAACCGCGGATACTTCGCTGCCAGCCCCGCCGCGGTCGCGTCGGCTTCCGCGCGCGCCTGGCTCGAGCGACACGCCCTCTTTCAGCCGGCCGAGCACGCCCATCGACCGCGCGCCGCGCGCGAAGCGGCGGCCGTCGAACGGATCGGCGCCGAGCGGCATCCACAGGTCCGTCGCCGCGGGGAAGGTCAGGAACGAGAAGCCGGCCGGCAGCACGCCGACGACCTGCACCGCGCGGCCGTCGAGCGTCAGCGTGGCGCCGACGGCGTCCGCGGCGCCGGCGAAGCGACGCTGCCACAGCGCGTGGCTGATGAGCGCGACGGGCGGAGTGCCCGGACGCTCTTCCGCAGCGGTCAGCGTCCGCCCGAGCGCGGGCCGGACGCCGAGCACGTCGAAGAAATTTCCTGTGACGACCGCGAACTGCACCTGCTCGGGCTCGGCCTGCCCGGTCACGTTCCCGCGCCCGAGCGCCCACGCGGCCAGGCTGTCGTAACTCCGGCTTTCGGCTCGAAGATCCTCGAAGTCCGGCTGCGAGAACATCAGCTCGAGCTGCCCCTCGTGCGGCTTGCTGCCCCAGAGGATCACGAGGCGGTCCGCGTGCGGAAAGGGAAGCGGGTCGAACACCACGCGGTTGACGACCGTGAACATCGAGGAGCGTCGCCCCGATCCCCAGCGCCAGCGTCAGCACGGCGACCAGGGTGAAGCCGGGCGTGCGAATGAGCCCGCGCGCGGCGTGACGGAGGTCCTGGAGCATAGCCGCATACTAGCGAATCGCCTGCCAGGACGGCTGGGTGGTCTAAGTCACACTGCTGCCGCTAGTTGAGCGGATGTCAGGGCCCCCGCTGACCGGGGCGGGTGTTCGCATACGGGAAGGCGCCGTCCCACGACCGGTCGCGTTGTAGACTGACCGGCGTGTCCTTACAGCCAGCTCGAGTGCTCGTCGGCACCTCCGGCTACAACTATCCGGAGTGGCGCGGCACCTTCTATCCCGAGAAATTCAGCACCGACAAGATGCTCGCGTATTATGCCGAGCGCTTCTCGACGGTCGAGATCAACTACACGTTCTACCGGCTGCCGACCGAGAAGCTGCTCGCCGGCTGGTCGGCCGGGACGCCCGATCGCTTCTACTTCACGCTCAAGGCGCCGCGGCGCATCACGCACGATTCGAAGCTCCAGCGGTGCGAGGATCTGCTCCAGAGCTTCTGCCTGACGTCACGCACGCTCGGGCCGAAGCTCGCGACGCTCCTGTTCCAGCTGCCGCCGACATTCAAGAAGGATGCGGGCGTGCTTCGCGCCTTCGTGGCGCTCCTGCCGGACGGAACCCGCGCCGCCTTCGAGTTCCGGCACGCCTCGTGGTTCGACGCCGACGTCTTCGAGATCCTGCGCGCGCGCAACGTCGCGCTGTGCATCGCCGACAGCGAGAAGATGAGCACGCCGATCGAGACGACCGCCGACTACGCGTACTTCCGCCTGCGCGACGAGGGCTACCAGCAGGCCGACATCGAACGCTGGGCGTCGACGATTCGATCGTTGCAGGGCGTGCAGGATGTCTTCGTGTACTTCAAGCACGAAGAGCAGGGGCTCGGGCCGGAGTTCGCCCGGCGGTTCATCGCGGCTGTCGTGGACCCAATCGAAAACGCCCAACAACAGCTGAGCTCACGAGGTCAGGAGATGCTTTCGTGACAGAATCCACACTCGCTGATCTGCCTGATCTCCTGTTGCAAGTCACCGCTACGTTTGGGAGTTACCGATGCTCGCCCAGTGCCGCCTCCGCGAACTCCACGATCTGCCTCTCAGCCCAGTATCCATCGTCACCATCAGACGCATCCGCCACGAACCCGCAGTGCCCGCCCTGGCGCGTGAGGATCAGACGGATGTGCGGGTTGGCCGTGATGCGGGGGTCCCTGAACGGTTCGGGCGGCACGAACGGATCGTCTTCGGCGGAGATGATGAGCGCCGGCACGCCGGATGCGATCGATCGTGCGCATCGCGCTGGCGCGGTGGTAGTAGTCGTCGGCGCCGGCGAATCCGAAATGCGGCGCGGTGTACACCTCGTCGAATTGCCGGACCGTGTGGACGCCGCTCAGCCGATCGAGCGCGAACCGGCCGGGGTGGGACGCGCCCTTGCGCCGCATGCGCGCCTTCAGGCCGCGCACGAAGTTCCACTGGTAGATGATGTTCTCCCGCCGCTCGAGCGCGCGCACGCACGCGGCGAGCTCCATCACGGGGGACACCGCGCACACGGCGCGCAGCGATGGCGGCGGCGCGTCGCCGTAGTCCCCCGCGAGCTTCAGCGCCAGGTTGCCGCCGAGCGAATAGCCCGCGACGATCACGCGATCGATGCCTTCGGCGGCCAGCTCGCGAAGGACGTGATCGGCATCGGCGGTCAGGCCCGAATGGTACAGCCCGTCCGAGAGCTGCTTCGGTGCCCCCGCAGTTGCGCTGGTTCAGCAGGATCACGTTGAAGCCGCGCGCGAAGGCCTTGTCGGCCAGCCCGCGCATGTAGTGAGCGGTGCTCGATCCCTCGAGCCCGTGGAGCGCCAGCAGCGCGGGATGAGCCGGGCGATCGCGCTGCCAGTGGCAGTGCGCGAGCACGCGCGCGCCAGGCTCGACGTCGAAAAGACGATCTTCCGCCGGCGGCAGCCGTGGGAACGAGCGCGGCCGGCCCCAGCAGTAGACGGTCATCACGTGCCCGCCGCGCAGGCCTCTCTTGGGTAGGTATTGTTGCATCATTCGAACACGAGAAACAGGAGATCAGAAGATCAGGAGTTGTCTTGGTTTTCAGAACGAGATCTCCTGATCTCCTGATCTCCTGTAAACTGACAACGAAGTCAGCGCAATCGATAGATCTGAACGGCCCCGCTCGAGAACGCGCGCGGCAGGTCGAGCGTCCGCTCGGTGACGAGGTAGTCGAGCCCGTGGCGCGCCCCCAGCGATCGCGCCTGCTCCGGGGTCATCGTGTCGAAGCCGGCGAGCTCCGCCAGGCGATCGCGCGTGCGGATCGCCACGTCCCTTTCGTACATCCCGATGGCCGCGTCCTTCACGGCTTCGACGAACACGTCGCGCTCGCCGGCGACTCGAACGCTCGTTCCATATTGTACGGCGTGCATCGGGTGGGCGACCCACTCGGAGCCCCGCGGAGTGGCGCGCGCCCACGCCATGGCGCGTCCCCAGTCGTTGTCCACGATGCCGAGCTGCGCGACCGGGCGCTCGGGAAACCTGACGAGCATGACGTAGCCTCCGCGCGTGGCCGACGCCAGCAGAATGATGGCCGCGGTCAGCCGCGCCCGCCGCGCCGTCCCGCCGGCGCCTTCGGCGAGCGCCCACACGGCATACAGCGTCGCGAGGAAATCGAGCATCCAGAAAATCCGCGGGATCTGCAGCTGCACCACGAGTGCCACGCGCGCGGCGTTGAGCGGCAACGCCGCGGTGAAGATGAGCAGCAGGGCCAGGCATCCCGCGACCAGGCCCCTCTCGATCGGGATCGTGAGACCGGCGTCGCGCCGGCGCCGGTAGACGAGCACGATCACCGGCACATAGACGAGGTTGAACACCCACGCGTAGAGTGGCCAGTCGAGCGGAAACAGGTAGTCCTTCGTGACCAGGGTCGCGAGCCACTCGCGATCCATGATGACGAGGCGCCCGCCGAGAGGACCGGCGGTCAGCAGCCAGCGCGCCCGCGAGCGCCGCGAGGCCGGCCGCCACGGCCAGCGGCGCGCGCAACCGCGGCTCGGCGACCGCCATCGCGACGGCCACCCAGATCGCAAACCACAACGCCGTCGTGGGATGAATGAACCCGGCCGCGAGGACGAGCATGGCCGTCGCGGCAGGACGCCCGCGCATCAGCGCGGCGATGGCCAGCGCGCCCAGGCCGAAGGCCAGTTGCCGCGGATGAAAGTAGCCCTCGAGCGTGTTGGTCCCGGACCTGGCGATCGCGTGCCGCAACGTCAACGCGGCGATGAGCGCGACCGCCGTCCACTGCGTCCGGTACAACCGCCGGCCGATCAGCCAGACCCCCGTCGCCTGGAGCGCCAGCGTGACGACGTAGAGCACCGCGAACAGCGAAGCCAGCGGCAGCGCCGTCAGCCACGTCATGATCGCGATCATCTCGTCGATCGTCGTCAGCCGCGCCTGCGCGGCGATGAGGGCGCCGTCGCGCGGGAAGAGCGCCGGGTCGATCTGTTCGAGGGCCGCGGGAACGTAGAACGCCAGGTCCGACGCGCCGTAGCGATAGCCCGCCGAGTTCAGCGTGCACAAGAAGACGAAGAGGGCGAACGAAACGGGAAACGGCCAGAGAGGAAACCGCTGCTCGTGTGGCGTGTTCACCTATTGTTCGTCGGCGGTGGGGCCGTAGATCGCCGGCAGCGGGACGTCCTTCAGGCGCAGGTACACGCTCAACTGTCCGCGGTGATGGATGAGGTGGTTCATGATGAACGACCGGACCGCCGCGACACGAGGGAGCGTGAAGATCTCGCGGTCTCCCTGCTTGAACGTCCACGGCGCCAGCATCTCGGAGTCGCCCGCCGCCGCGAGCCCCGCCCGCGCCGCCGCGACCTTCTGATCGAAGTCGGCGAGCAGTGCGGCGACCGACGTCGGCTGTTTGGGGCGCACGTCCTCTCCCGCGGTGGCGACGTCGAAGATGGAATGCCTGAGGATGGCGTCGCACCAGTGCGGGATGTTGGCGATGTGGCCGGCGAGCTGTCCGAGGGTCATCGACCGCTCGTGCGGTTTCCACGCCAGCTCCGCTTCCGGCGTCCGCTCGAGCAGCCGCCGCGTCGTCCCCATCTCGTGGTCGTACTCCGGGAGCAGCGCATCCTTGATCGCCATGCGAAAGAGAATATTCCGGCACGGCAGGCGCCCGCAACGTACTATCCAACCCTGGCCGGCATGGGCCCGTCAGGAGTGTGATTCGCCGCGGGTGTCCCCGGACGAATTGCGTAAGCATCAAGTGAACCCGCCGCCGACCGGCGGCGTCTAGCGTTCCGGAGCCTGAATGAATGAGTGGGCCGGCGGATATCCCGGAGCTCTGGTGAGCCTGGACGAAGGGCTCGACCGGGAATTTGAAGACCGCCTTCGGGAGTCGTCCACGCTGGCGTTCCGGGTCGCCTACGGGGTGCTGCGGCACCGCCAGGACGCCGAGGACGTCGCGCAGGACGCGTTCGCGAAGGCCTACCGCCACTTCAGCGAGCTCCGCGATCGCGATCGATTCCGGGCCTGGCTGGTCCGGATGACGTGGCGGCTGGCCATCGATCGCTGGCGCGCCGAGCGGCGCCGGACCACCCGCGAGCAGGCGGTCGTCGTCACGGCGGCGGACGGCTACGACCGAGCAGGATCTCGTCAGCCGCGAACGCGCCGAACAGCTGTGGCGCGCCATCGATGCGCTTCCCGAGAAGCTGCGGATCGCGATCGTCCTGTCGGCCATCGAGGGGCACGACGTGCGCACGGTGGCGACACTCCTGGGATTGCCCGAGGGTACGGTGAAGTCGCGGTTGTTTCTGGCCCGCAAGGGCCTGGCGAGGAGCTTGCGATGTCTTCTGAACACGCCATCGACGCGCTGACGGACGACGAGCGCCGGCTGATGGAGACGATCGAGGCCGATCTCGATCGCGAGATGGCCGTCGAGCCGTCGGCGGACTTCGCGGCGAGGGTCCGCGCGCGGATCAGCGCGGCGGATCGTGATGGTGGATGGCGCTTTCCCTGGGCCCTGGCCGCGGCGGCGGTCCTGACGATCGCGACGGGCATTCTGTTCGCGACGCTGCGCGATGCGCCGGAGAAGACGGGCCCACCTGCGCTCAACGCCGGGCACGATGTCGCGCTGCCGGCTCAGAGCGTGCCCGATCCCGTCGTGGCAACGAGCCGGACGCCTGCGCGGATCCGTGCGAGCGCTGTCGGCGCCGGCACCGACTGCGTCTGCCGGGTCCCGCATCCCGGATCCTGGATCACGGACCGATCGGCAGATCGCACGAGCCGCCGAACCGGAAGTGCTCGTGCCTGACGATTTGAGGTTGGCGATCGGACGCGTCATGGCGATGGTTCGTGCGGGAACGCTCAACGAGCGCGACGTTCCCGTCTGAACGGACGACCGCAACCGTCGAGGAATCCCCGGAGCCCGTGGCGATGGTCGTCGAGGAATTGCAGGTGCCGCCGATCAACCCGGCCGGCGGCGGCGTGGAAAAAGGGTTTGGACTGTATTGATGTTCAACGGAACCAAGGAGAGTAGATCGTGAAGAAGACGATTCAGTTCGGCGCGGCAGCTCTGGTGTTGGTGATGACGGCGGCGGTCGGCGCTCAGGACAAGCCCGCGCCGGCTGCGCAGGACAAGCCGGCGGCCTCTCCGGCCCCCCGAGACTGCAGGTCCCGCTGAAGATTCAGCTCGTGCTCTCACGTTCTCAAGGAGAGAAGAAGCTCAGCAGCGTGCCGTATCTGCATGTGGGTCACCTCGAACGACGCAGCGGACCACGCCTTCGGATGGGCGTGAAAATTCCGGTCTATTCCGGCGGGGGCGCAGGCTCGTATAGCTACCAGGATGTCGGCACCAACATCGACTGCACCGTGTCGACTCGGCCTGATGGGATGTACAAAGTCAATCTCACCGTCACCGACTCGTCCATTTACTTTCCGGATCCGTCGCCACTACAGGAGTTCCTCCTCCCACGAACGACACGACCCCGCCGGTCATTTCGCTCCTTCACCTCGACGTTCAGCATCCTGCTTCGCGACGGTCAGACCGGCCAGTACACCAGCGCGACTGATCCGGTGAGCGGGGAAGTGCTGAAGATTGACGCGACGTTGAATGTGTTGAAGTGAAACGGACTGAACGGGTCTTCGTTCTCGGTTCTCGGTTCTTAGTTCTTGGTTCGTCGTTTTGGTTCGTCGTTCTCGGCGCAACGAACGAACGAGGAACGAACGAAGAACCGAGAACCAAGAACCGAGAACGTTCGCTATTGCAGGAAACGTACTGTCCGCCTCGACGACGATCGTCTTTTGACCGAGCACCTTGTCGCCGGCGGTGAGCTTCACGAGGTACGTGCCGGGAGCGACTGGCGGACCGCCGCCGAATCCCCCGCGTCCGAATCCACGCCCGCCACCGGCCTGCGCCTGCGCGGCTGTTGCCTGCCCAGGTGCCTGCTCCGCAGGTGCGGGTGTCTCGGGCTGAGCCGGCTGCTGTCCACCCACTCCCGGTGCGCCGGGTTGTGGTTGGGCGGTCGCCGCAGGGGCGGCCGCGCCCTGACCGCCACCACCCTGGCCGCGCCCGCGCCCGCCGCCGGCCATCCCAAGGTCCCACTGCACGCGGTTCAGGCCCGCCGTCTTCGTGCCGTTGATCGATCGGATCTCCCGACCGGTCACGTCCGTGATCGCGATGCGCACCTCGCCCGGCGGCTCGCTCTTGAGCCAGTAGCTGATGGCCGAGCCGCGCGCCGGGTTCTGGCCGCGGAAGTGCTTCGCGCCGCCGACGGTGATCGGCCTTCTGCGATGTCGTTCACCCACGCGACGGCCGGCCGGATGTCGAACAGGGCCGCGTCGGTCGTCATCGTCGCGTCGGTCAGCTGCTGCAGCGCCGTGATGTCGTCGATGATCCAGATGCTGCGGCCGTGCGTCCCGCAGAATCAGATCGTTGTCGCGCGGATGGATGATCACGTCGTCGATCCGCACCGTCGGCAGACCCGCCATGAAGCGCTTCCAGGCTCGCCCGCCGTTCAGCGAGACGTAGAAGGCGTACTCGGTGCCGAGATACAGGAGGTTCCGGTTCTTCGGATCTTCGCGGATCACGTTGACGTTGCCCTCGGGCAGGTTCGCCGAGATCGACGTCCACGTCTCGCCGAAGTCCGTCGTCTTGAAGACGTACGGCTTGTGGTCGTCGGTGCGGTGTCCGTCGAACGTGACGTAGCAGGTGCCGGCGTCGAACGGCGACGGCTTCGACGCGCGAGACGTGCGTTTCCTTCGGCACGCCGGGCACCTTGTCGACGACGTTCTTCCAGGTCTTGCCGCCGTCGCGGCTCACCTGCACGTTGCCGTCGTTGGTGCCGACCCAGACGATGCCCGGGACGAGCGGCGATTCGCTGATCGTGACGATGTTGCTGTAGGACGCGGCGCCGTCGTGCTTGGACGCCATCGGCGCCTTGCCGTCGACGCCCATGATCGGCCGATCGTTGCGGCCGATGTTGCGCGTCAGATCCGGCGACGCCATCCACGTGTCGCCGCGGTCGTACGACTTGAACAGCCGCTCGGCGCCGAGGTAGATCGTCGCGGGTTGTGCGGCGACAGGATGAACGGCGTGTTCCAGTAGAAGCGGAAGCTCGTGCCCGGCGGCGGCGGCGGCACGATGTTGCCGCTGGCCGCTCCGGGACCGGCCGGACTGCGCCGGGGCCGGCGTCTCCGGGCCTTCGCCGCCGGCGCGCCGCCGCCGCCGCGGCCCGCCGGCCCGCGCGGCCGGATCGACGTGCGTCTGCCGCGTCCGCAGATCGAGCCGGTTCGTGTCGCCGTCCTGCGATTCCGAGTAGACGATGCGTCCAGTCGGTCGGGATCGCTCGCGGTGTAGAAGCCGTCGCCGCCGCCGACGCGGATACCAGTCGGAGTTCAGGATGCCGTTGGCTGCTGCGCGTCGCGCTCGGGCCGCACCAGCTGCCGTTGTCCTGCAGCCCGCCGCACACGACGTAGGGCTTCCGCATGTCGGCGCTGATCGCGTAGAACTGGCCGAGCCGCCATCGTGTTGATGAACTCCCACGTCTCGCCCTGGTCGTAGGTGACGTCGAGGCCGCCGTCGTTGCCGACCAGGAGGTGGTTGTTGTCGCGCGGATTGATCCAGATCGCGTGGTGATCGCTGTGCGCGAGGCCCTGCGACCTGGCCGCC
Source organism: uncultured Acidobacteriota bacterium (assembly GCA_963820645.1). Taxonomy (GTDB): domain Bacteria; phylum Acidobacteriota; class Vicinamibacteria; order Vicinamibacterales; family 2-12-FULL-66-21; genus JALZOC01. The sequence continues at coordinate 276,270 of CAWGAS010000003.1, forward strand.
ACGTCTTGCCGCCGTCGACCGTCTTGAAGAACGGCGCGCCGCCCTGGTACGCGATCTCCGGGTTGGTCGGGTCGATCGCGGATCTTGCTGTAGTACATCGAGCGATCGCATGCGTGTTCGAGAGGAACTTCCAGGTCTTGCCGCGTCGTCGCGATCGCCAGATGCCGGACTTGTTCGGATCGGGTGGCGGGAGGCGCGCCGCCGCGTCCGCCGCCACCGCCGCCGCGCCCTGCCCCGGCGCCGCCAGCGTCCCGTCGTCGTTCACGCCGGCGCCGGTGCCGCCGCTCGGGCCCACTTCGATCGACGCGTAGATCGTCGACGGCTTCGAGCGCGCGATGTCGAGGCCGATGCGGCCGATGATCGGATTGGCCGGCAGGCCGTTGCCCGTCAGCTTCGTCCAGGTCTTCGCCGCGTCGGTCGTCTTCCAGATGCCGCTGCCGGGACCGCCGCCGTTGAAGCCCCACGGCGCGCGCCGGCGCTGGTACGAGGCGGCGTACGAGGATGTTCGGGTTCGACGGGATCCATCACGACGTCGGTGAAGCCGGTGTCCTCGTCGATGAACTTGGTGTTCGTCCAGGTCTTCGCCGCCGTCCGTCGTCTTGTAGAGGCCGCGCTCCGGGTTCGGTCCGAACAGGTGCCCGACGGCGGCGACGTAGACGATGTTCGGATTCTTCGGATGGACCACCATGCGCGCGATGCTCTGCGTCTCCTTGAGGCCGATGTACTTCGAAGCGTCTTGCCGGCGTCGGTGGACTTGTAGACGCCGGCGCCGAACGACGAGCTCTGGCGGTTGTTCGGCTCGCCGGTGCCGACGTAGACGATGTCGGGGTTCGACGGCGCGATGGCGATGTCGCCGATCGACGAGACCGGCTGCTGTCGAAGAGGGACGTCCAGGTCGTGCCGTTGTTGGTGCGTCTTCCACAGGCCGCCGGTCGCGAACCCGACGTAGATAGATGGAGGGGTTGCTTTCGACGACCGCGATGTCGTCGATGCGGCCGCCCATGTTGGCCGGGCCGATCGAGCGCCAGACGAAGGTCTTGAGAATCGGGTCGTCCGATTGGTTGATCGTGGGCAGAGGCGGCGCCGGCTGCGGCTGCCCCTGGCGCGACGAGCGCCCGGGCGCCATCAGGCTCAACCCGATTCCAGCCCACGCCAGCAGCCGCACACGCAGTAGTCCTCGGTTCACGGGGCGTTCTCCTCGAGTGTCCAGGTACAGCTGATCGCACGGCAGGCAGAGTCGTACTGTTGCGGGAGTTTACGCCAAAAACCGCGCGGACGGGGGTCTGGCTATCGCCCGAAGTCCACCTTGGCGGAGCCTGTTTGGCTTCAGCGGGCACCTCGTAGTAGGGGTATTCCTTGAAGCCGAACATCTTGGCGGTCACGTTCGACGGGAACTTCCGCCGCTGCGTGTTGTACTCCTGGATGCGCTCGTTGTAGCGCATCGCGCTCGACCGCCAGGCGGTTCTCGGTGCCCGACGAGCTCGTCCATCAGCCGGTTGAACTGTTCGTTCGCCTTGAGCTGTGGGTAGTTCTCGACGACGACGAGCAGCCGGGCGAGCGCCGAGGACTGCTGGTTCGCCGCCTCGATCGTCTCCGCCGGCGTCTTCGCCGCCAGTCAGCTCGCGCGCGGGCGTCGGCGATGTCCTTGAAGATGCCCGCCTCGTGCGCGGCGTAGCCCTTCACCGTCTCGACGAGGTTCGGGATCAGATCGTTGCGGCGCTGGATCTGGTTCTGCACCTGCGCCCACTGCGCCTTGATCGCTTCTTCCTGCGTCGTGAACTTGTTGTAGGAGCAGCCGGACAGCCCGACGGCCATCACGATGACCACCGCCGCGTTGATCGTTCTTGAAAGTCCTCTTCGCATCTGTTGACCCTCGTGATAGTGCGCGTGTCGATCACTGGTGACTAGTCTCGAATCACTAATCACGAATCGCTGCAATCGCGACTCTGATTCAGCGATCCAAGGATTCACGGATTAGTGATTAGCGATTCAGTGCCTACCAGCCGCCCGACGCTCCGCCGCCGCCGCTCCGGCCGCCGCCGAACCCGCCGAACCCGCCGCCCCCACCCCCGCCGCCACCGAATCCGCCGAACCCGCCGCCGAACCCGCCGCCCCGCCGAACGGACCGACGCCGCTGTTCCAGCCGCTCCACGGGCCTCCGCCCCAGACGCTGCTGCGTCGCCGCCGGCGTCGCTCCGCGACTGGACAGAATGATGATGATGATCAGGATGATGAGCCAGAACGGAAATCCCGACGACCGCCTCGCGCGGGGCGGCGTTCCGCGGCACGTCCTGCAGCGTGACGCCGCGGCGCTCGGCGATGCGGTTGATGATCCGCGTCGGCGCCCTCGAGCAGTCCGGCGCCGTAGTTGCCGTTCGCGAAATGCGGGGTCGATCCCCTCGCGGATCGTCTCGCCGGCGAACCCGTCGGTGATGAACTCCTCGAGGTCGTAGCCGACTTCGATGTCGCACCTGGCGGTCGTCCACCGCGACGACGATGAGCACGCCGTTGTCCTTGCCCTTCTCGCCGATCCCGCGGCCGCCGTTCTCGAACATCTTCACGGCGTACTCGTCGATGTCGCCGTACGGCTGGAAGGTCGGGACCGTCGCGACGACGACCACGTCCCCGGTCGCGGCCTGCAGCGCGCGGATGCGCCGCTCGAGCTCGGCCCGGCTCCCCTCGTCGATCACATCGCGCGAAGTCGTTGACGGGGGCCGTGAGCACCGGTGGCGCCGCCTGCGCGACGGCCGCGGCCGGCACTGCGAGCAGCGACAGGGCGGACACGGCAAGCCAGCACAGCACCCGGCCCCGGACGGCGTGGGTCATGCGCGCGTCCGCCACGTGTCGACGTATTCCCACACTTGTTCGACCGCGGCGATGTAGCGCGCCAGCAGCGCGGTCGGCTCGGCGATGCTGCTGTACGTGCCGGCGCCGGCGCCGAGCACCTCGCGGACGACGGGGGCCGGCACACCGATCTGGCGTTCAGCCGTCGCCGCCACGTCGTCGTCGTCATCGTCGGCCAGCCGGGCGATGTTGGCGAGCAGCGCGCGGAAGGCCGGCGCGGAGGCGGCGATGAGACGCGCCACCGCCTGCGAGTCGCCGCCGGTTTCGAGGAACCCTTCGCGGAGGTGAATCAGGTGGCTCTTGGCGCCCAGCTCGCACGCGCGGCGGACATCGGCCGGAGACACGCGCGCCGCGCCGAACGGCTCGTCGCCGGCGATGCGCAGGTGATGCGCGATGATGTCGCCGTACTCGAGCGGAAACACGTCGAGCGTCCGGAGGAACTCTTCGCGCTCGAGGATGAGCGGGACCGACAGCGATCGACGGCGCCAGCCCGCGGCGAGCGGCACGCACGCGGCCAGGTCGTCGAACGCGAGGCGCTCGACGAGAGCCAGCGTGTGAACGAACCGGGGCGGCGCGGCGGGGGCGTTCAGGCCGTAGGCGACGACGGAGTGCAGGCGCGATCCGAAGACCCGCTTCAGATCGGCGGCCAGCCCGTCGAGCGCCGTGCGTTCTTCTGCGGAGAGCGAACGAGATTCCATAGTCCTCCATTATCTGCTACGGGCCGTCTGCGGGGGTCAGGTCATGAATCATGAACGACGTCCCGGGATTCGTTCATGATTCATGACCTGACCCCCTGGCGTGGGATAATCAGCGGTTCATGGAGCTGCGGCGGCTGAACGTCGGGTGTTTCGGCGGCGGCACGGGCCTGCCGAGCCTGCTCGGCGGGCTGAAGTCGAATCCCTGGCTGACGCTCAACGCCGTCGTCACGATGTTCGACAGCGGCGGGAGCTCGGGCCAGCTGCGCGACGAGCTGGGCGTGCTGCCGCCGGGGGACGTGCTGAAGTGCGCGCTGGCGCTGGCGCGCAACGAGCGCGAGGCGCGGCGCGTGCTCCTGGCCAGGCTGCCGATGCTCGAGCACGCGCGGCTGCGCGGGCACACCGGCGGCAACCTGCTGCTGTCGATGATGGAGCAGTACAGCGGCGATTTCCTCGCCGCGGTCGACGGGCTCCGCGCCCTGCTCGGCTGCGCCGGACGCGTGTGGCCGGTCAGCGTCGAGCAGGCGCGGCTCTGCGCGGAGTACGGCGACGGCACGCAGACGAGCGGGGAAGTCGAAGTCGATGCGGGGCAGACGGCCGGCAATGCCATCAAGCGCCTGTGGCTCGATCCGGAGGTGCGGCTGCACGACACGGTCGCGGCGGCGATCCCCCGGTTCGATGCCGCGATCATCGGCCCGGGGAGCTTCTACACGAGCCTGATGCCGATCTTCCTCGTGAAAGGCGCCCCGGAGGCGATCCAGCAGGTGAAGGGACCGGTCATCCTCGTGACCAACCTGCTCACCGAGGGACGCGGGATGTGGCACTTCACGGCGGGGGAGGCGGTGTGGCAGATGAGCCACGCGATCGGCCGCCCGATCGACGTCGTGCTCGTCAACACCGCGTCCCCGTCCGACGACACGCTGGCGCGCTACCGCGCCGAGCACAAGCAGCCGCTCCCGCTCGGCGACGTGCCGGCCTCCTGCGAGGTCGTCACCGGCGAGTTCTGGTGCGGCGAGATCGCGCGCCACGATCGCCGGCGCCTGGCGCACGCGGTCTGGGCGGTGCTCGCGAAGCGGCTGCTGTAGGGCGGCTCCAGAACCGCCCAGCTACCGGCTTCCAGCTTCCAGTTCCAGCTTCCAGCTTCCCGCTTACTTGATGAGCGCGCCCGTGGCCTTGATCTGGTACTGAGTCGACGCGTTCGGATCCTGCTTCCCGTGCTCGCCGGCGGCTTCCTTGGCCTCCATGTCGTTGGACCCGACGGCCTCGAACACCCCTTCGGCGGAGACCTTCTTGCCCTTGGCGCTCATCGGGAACACGATGACGCCGTCCTCGACCTTCAGCCTGACCGTCGGGCTCGCGGGGTCCGTTCCGTCGACCGCGACCGCCATCCAGCAGCCCATCATGGCGCACACGGCCGTGGCGACGCCGTCCACGCGGACCGTCTTGCCGACGAACTCCTTCGGCGTGGCCGTCAACGACTCGATTGGCGTCGCCTTCTTCAGCGCGACCCCCTTGCCGAGCTTCGCCTCGTTCTCAATCGGGCCCGGCAGTGCGATCGCCGCGCAGATGATTACCCCGAGAACCAGCGTTTTCATCGGACCTCCTGTATCCGTAACTGTTTACACGATAGTAATGCCTGATCCTTATTCTGCTTCGCGACCCTGCGCTACAGCAATCGCCAATCAATCATTCCCAGTGCCTCTTCTGACTCTCGATTCCGTGTCCCTGGCTTACGGCCATCTGCCGCTTTTCGAGGCGGCCGATCTTCGCGTGGAGGCCGGCGAGCGCATCGCGCTGATCGGCCGGAACGGCGACCGGGAAGTCGAGCCTGCTGAAGGTGGTCTCGGGAGAAGCTCCTCCGGACGCGGGCGCCGTCTGGCGCGCGCCGGGCCTGCGGATCGCCCGGCTCGAGCAGGACGTGCCGGGCGCCGGCGACCGCGTCGGTCTTCGACGAGGTGGCGGACGGGCTTGGCACGCTCGGCGCGCTCGTCGCCGACTACCATCGCGTGGCGATGCGGGTCGCCGAGACCGAGGACGCCGCGGCGCTCGGCGCGCCTGGGAGAGTTGCAGCACGAGCTCGAGGAGCGGGACGGGTGGCGGCTCGAGCAGCGAGTCGAGATCGTCCTGTCGCGGCTGTCGCTCCCGGCCGACCGGCCGATGCAGGAGCTCTCGGGCGGGTGGCGGCGGCGGGCGCTGCTCGGGAAAGCGCTCGTCTCGGATCCGGATCTGCTGCTCCTCGACGAGCCGACGAACCATCTCGACATCGACGCCATCCAGTGGCTCGAGGACCATCTGCGCGGGTTTGCCGGCGCGCTGCTGTTCGTGACGCACGACCGCGCGTTCCTGTCGACGCTGGCCACGCGGATCGTCGAGCTCGATCGCGGGACGCTGACGTCCTGGCCCGGCAGCTACGCGCAGTACCTCGAGAAGAAGGCGGCGGCGCTCGGCGCCGAGGCCGGCGCGCTCGCATCGCCTCGACAAGAAGCTCGAGAAGGAGGAAGCGTGGCTGCGGCAGGGGGTGAAGGCGCGGCGCACCCGCAACGAAGGGCGCGTGCGCGACCTCATGGCGCTGCGCGAGCAGCGCGCCGCCTGGCGGGCGCAGAGCGGGATGGTGCGGATGGCGATCGACGCGACCGACACCTCGGGCAAGCTCGTGTTCGAGGCCGATCGCGTCAGCAAGGCGCTCGGCGGCAGCCCCGTGGTTCGCGACTTCTCGCAGCGGATCCTCCGCGGCGATCGCATCGGCCTCATCGGCCCGAACGGGTCGGGCAAGACGACGCTGCTGCGGCTGCTCGTGGGGACGCTGGCGCCCGACGCGGGGGAGGTGCGCCAGGGCACGCGTCTGCAGATTGCGTACTTCGATCAGCAGCGCGAGGAGCTCGATCCCGAGCGGACCGTCGCCGACACCGTCAACAACGGCAACGACACCGTCGTCGTCAACGGCGAGTCGCGGCACGTCATCGGCTACCTGGCCGATTTCCTGTTTCCACGCGAGCGCGCGCAGTCGCCGGTGAAGCTGCTCTCGGGAGGGGAGCGGAACCGCCTGCATGCTGGCGCGCCTGTTCGCGCGGCCCGCCAACGTGCTGGTGCTCGACGAGCCGACCAACGATCTGGACATCGAGACGCTGGAGCTGCTCGAAGAGCTGGTCGGCGCCTTCGACGGCACCGTGCTGCTCGTCAGCCACGACCGGACGTTCCTGGACAACATCGTGACGAGCACGCTCGCCTTCGAAGGCGACGGCCGGATCGTCGAGTACGTCGGCGGGTACGAGGATTACCTCCGACAGCGCCGGGACTCGGGACTCGGGATCCGGGATTCGGGATCCGCGATCGACGACGGGATCGGTCGAGTCCCGGAGATCCGGGAGTCGGATCCCGAGCATCCCGGATCCCGACCCGAAGCGGAAACTGTCCTTCAAGGAACGCCGCGAGCTCGAGTCGCTGCCGGCGCACATCGAGGCGCTCGAGGCCGAGCGGGAGCGCCTGCAGCACGAGTCGGCGTCCGCGGCGTTCTACAAGGCGTCCGCCGACCACATCCGCGCCGTCCTGGCGCGCATCGACGCGATCGGCCCGGAGCTGGAGGCGGCGCTCGCACGCTGGGTGGCGCTGGAGGACCGGTCGTAGGATCCGGAGTCTCCGGACCGGACGGAGGACGCAAAGACCCGGAAGACGCTGGGACCTGAGACCTGGACCCTGAGCTCCGGACCTCGAATCGGAGTAGATTCCGATCAACAATCGTCCAAATAGCTGATGGCCCAGAAAACCGGTTTCCTGGACTACCTGACCGCCGCGTTCAACGCCCGGCCGTTCGGCATGTTCGTCGCGCCGAACTGGGTCGGGCTGGCGGCCTTCGGCCTGCTCGGGCTCGCCAACCCCGGGTTCTGGGTGCTCGGCGCCGGCCTCGAGCTCGGCTACCTGCTCACGCTCGCCACCAACCCCCGCTTTCAGCGCGTGGTCTCGTCGCGGCCGCTGTCGGCCGCCCGCGACGAGTGGAACGGCCGGATCGCGCGGCCTGCTCGGCCGGCTCGACCGACAACGATCGCGAGCGGTACGAGGCGCTGCGGAGCGCTGCCGGTCGATCATCGACCTGCAGACGAACAGCGGCGCCGACGTGCCGCACGGCCTCGAGGCGCAGGCCGACAGCCTCGGCCGCCTCTCGTGGATGTTCCTGCGGCTGCTGGTGGCGCGCCGGCACGATCGTGACCGTGCTCGGCGAGGGCGACGACGGCGCCGCTCTCGAGAAGCAAGTGGCGGCGCTGGAGCGCCAGGCGGGCGACGAGTCGCTGGCGGCGGATCTGCGCCGCAGCCTGTCGGGGCAGATCGAGATCCTCGGCCAGCGCATCGAGCAGCGCGGCGAGGCGGAGCGGAAGCTCGCGTTCATCGACGCCGAGCTGACGCGCATCGAGGAGCAGGTCGAGCTGATCCGCGAGCAGGCGGCGCTCTCGACCGATCCCGAAGTCGCTGTCGCAGCGCATCGACGAGATCGCCGCGACGCTCGGCGGGACGGCGCCAGTGGATCCGCGATCAGCAGCAGGTGTACGGCGCGATGGACGATCTGCTGACCGAGCCGCCGCCGCTGACGGTCGACGCCCGCGCGCAGGAGAGTCAATGAGCGGAGCTGCCCGCGCTGGGCGACGGAGATGCGCGACCTGTTCCGCTCCGGCTCGGCCGCGCAGTTCCTCCTGCACGGCAACGTCTTCGACGTCGTGCCGTCGGGCGGATCGCCTGCTGTCGCTGCCGGCATTCCTCGACGAGGTGATGTTCGCCAGCTACGACGTCGTGCTGCACTACGACCGCAGCCGCGGCGTGCGCGCGACGCGCGGCGCCGAGGACTGGGGCGACTGGCTGCAGCAGGCGCTCGGCCGCGAAGTCGAATTCGCTGACGCTCCTGCGCGAGCCCGGCTCCGCGCTCGAGCTGATCGATCGCTACCTGCTGCGCACGCTGAACCTGCAGGCGCTCGGCGAGCCGCGCGGCAAGGCGCCGCGCGCGCGATCGCGGTCGTCATCGAGTTCGCCGAGTTCGTCGTGCCGCGCGGCGACGCGCTGCAGCTCGGCGGCGCCGTTCGCGGCCAACATCGTCAAGGTGCTCGGCTGGGCCAACGATCCGGCCATCCTGCAGTCGAACATCGTCACCGTGCTCGATCAGCGAAGGGCTGCACGACCTGAACGAGCTCGTCGTCGAGAACCCGCACGCGGCGGCGCTCCACCTGCCGCTGCCGAACGAGGCGGAGATGCGGCGTACGTGCAGGCGCTCGCGACCGGCGCAGTTCCCGGAGCTCGCCGCGCAAGTCGGACGTGCCGCTCGAGACGCTCGGCGCGCGGCTCACCGGCCTGAGCCGCGTCGGCGCGCGGACGGCGATCGCGCTCGCGCTGCGCAACGGACGCACGATCACCGCCGCGTGGCTCTCGCAGATCAAGAAGGACCTGATCGAGCGCGAGTGCCAGGGGCTGCTCGAGTTCGTCGAGTCGCCGTTCACGCTCGACCACGTCGCCGGGCACGACGCGGTGAAGGCGTGGCTGCGCGAGGACACGACGCTGCTGCGGCGCGGCGCGCTGCACGCGCTGCCGATGGGCTACCTGATCGCCGGCCGCATCGGCACCGGCAAGACGTTCCTCGTGCAGTGCTGGGCGGGCGAGCTCGGCATCCCGTGCGTCGTGCTTCAAGAACTTCCGCGATCGCTGGGTCGGCGCGACCGAGTCGAACCTCGAGAAGATCTTCGCCGTGCTGCGCGCGCTCGGCCAGGTCGTCGTCTTCGTCGACGAGGCCGATCAGGCGGCCGGCACGCGCGAGGGCGGCGACGGCGACAGCGGGCTGTCCGGCCGCGTCTACTCGATGCTCGCGAAGGAGATGTCGGACACGCGCAACCGCGGCCGCATCATCTGGGTGTTCGCGACGTCGCGGCCGGACCTGCTCGAGGTCGACCTGAAGCGCCAGGGCCGGCTCGACGTGCACATCCCGCTCTTCCCGCCGGAGACGCCGGAGGAGCGGCAGGCGCTGCTGCTCGCGATCGCGCGGAAGCTGAAGTTTCCGCTGACCGCCGGCGGATCTGCCGCCGCTCGACCGACAGCGCCGGGCTCGGCGGGAACGAGCTGGAAGGCGTGCTCGTCCGCGCGCTTGAGGCGTCCACGAACTGAGCGCGGAGCCGCGGCGGCCGCTCCGCGACCTCCTCGCCGGCGTTCTCAGCGAAGTGCGCCCGAGCCCGCACACCCGCAAGCTCGAATACATGGATCTGGTCGCGGTGAAGGAGTGCACCGACGCGCGCTTCCTGCCGCCGCGCTTCCGCGAGCTGACGCCGGAGGAGCTCGAGACGCGGATCGACGCGCTCCGGCGGTTCGTGTAAGCCGTACGCCGACGCGGTGTACGGACACTCAGCTCTTTCAAGGAGACGCCCATAATGTTTGCGCGCATCGGCCGGCTGTTCCGCGGCTTTCTCGGGCTGTTCATCAGCGGCATCGAAGAAGCGAACCCCGAGGCGCTGATGGAAGCGGCGCGCCAGGAGTTCCGCCACGAAGATGACGCAGTACAACCTGGCGCTCGCCAGGATGGCCGGCGTCGCCGAGCGGCTGAAGGGCCAGGTGAAGGTGAAGGCCGGCGCGCGCGCAGGAGCTCGAGCGCCGCATCCTCGCCAACCACCGCGCCGGCAACCTGGAGCTGGCCGGCACGCTCGCGCGCGAGCTGCAGGAGCTGAAGGCCGATCTCGACGACCGACACCGCAGGAGCTGCAAGGAGACCGAGGAGGCCTACCAGGCGAACCTGCGCCAGGCGAAGGTCGCGCAGCGCGAGTTCGAGGACAAGGTCCGCCGCCTCGAGAAGCAGCTGTCGCAGGTGAAGATCAAGGAAGCGCAGGCCGAAGCCGCCGCCGCGCTCTCGAGCACGTCGCCTTCAAGGTCGGCGATCTCGGCGACACGATGAAGACCGTCGAGGAGATCCTGCAGAAGCGCTACGAAGTGTCGGCCGGCAAGGCGCGCGTCGCGCAGGGACATGGTCGACATGGACGCAGATCAAGGAGAAGGAGAACGAGCGCAAGGCGCTCGAGCAGAACGCGCTCGCCGAGTTCCTCGCGAGCCAGGGCATCCAGGCGACGCCCGCCGCTGAAGGCGAGCCGCCGTCCGTCGGTCAAGGAGATCGGGCCCGAGCAATGAGCGAGCACCCCGCGGTTCACCGCGCTCGGCAAGCTCGATCTCGCTCGTGCTCGTCGCCGGCCTGATCGCGCTCGGCGCGTACCTGCGTCCTGCGCGGGCGGATCGCCGGTCCGGCGGTCGACGACCACGGAGCCCAGCCGAAACGCCCGGCGGCGCGCCGCGGTCGCCGAGGTCAAGGTCGAGGTGCCGACGCTCTCGCCGCCGGCGCCGTTCCAGCTCAAGGACAACATCGTCCCGATCGAGATCAGCGAGTACGCCGGCTACGCCGGGCTGATCGCCGCCAACGGCGGCCTCGAGCCGACCGAGAACTCGGTGTTCTTCAAGAACCACGGCTTCAAGGTGAAGCTGACGGTCAGCGAGGACGAGAACTGGTCCGAGCTGAACGAGGGCAAGATCGCCGCGCTCGGTGACGACCGTCGACGTGCTCGCCGCCTACGGCCGGCAGTTCCACGCCGTCGTGCCGGCGCAGATCGGCTTCTCGCGCGGCGCCGACGGCCTCGTCGTCCGCAGCGACATCAAGCGGATCAACGCAGCTCAAGGGCAAGACGATCGCGACCGCGCAGTTCACCGAGGTCGACTTCTTCATCCGCTACCTCGCGCAGGAAGCCGGCCTCGCGATCAACACGCTCGGCAGCCTCGACGCGACGCCGCATCCCGATCGCCTCAACCTGGTCTACACCGAGGACGGCTTCGGCGCCGGCGATCTGTTCCTGGCCGACCTGAAGTCCGGCAAGAACCGGCTCGCCGGGTGCGTGACGTGGGAGCCGAAGGTCTCCGAGGTCGTCGACGGCAGCGGCGGCAAGGCGCACGTCCTGACGACCAACCGCAACCTGCTGATCGTCGCCGACGTGCTGATCGTGCACCGCGGCTTCGCCGAGCAGCACCCGAAGATCGTCGCAGGGCTCGTGCAGGGGCTGCTCGAAGGCAACCGCATGGTGCGCGATCGGCCCGACGCGCACCTCGACGTCGATCGGCCGCGCGTTCAAGTGGACGCGCGACGACACGAAGGCGGAGCTGGCCAAGGTGCACCTGTCGAACCTGCCCGGAGAACCTCGCGTTCTTCTCCGGCGCGATCGACGCGGCCGGCAGCTTCGGCGGCATCTACCAGTCGGCGGTGCTCGCCTACGGCAGCGACCTGATCAAGGATCCGCCCGACGCCGAGCCGCTTCGTCGACCCGAAGCACGCTCGCAGGCGCTCGAGAAGGCCGGGCTGTTCAAGGACCAGAAGGTCGCGATCGCGCCGATCCGCACCGGCGGCGGCGACGTCGGTCGAGACCAATCCGCTGCTGAGCAAGGACATCCGGTTCCTGTTCGAGCCGAACTCGTCGACGCTCGACATGGCGAACCAGGAGAACATCAAGAACCTCGAGGCGATCAAGAAGCTGCTGCAGGTCAGCCCGGGCTCGACGATGCTGCTGCGCGGCCACGTCGACAACGCGCTGGTCGCGGAGTTCCGCAAGCAGGGCGGCGAGGCGTTCGTCCGCACGCAGGCGCTGCGCGCGATGGAGCTGAGCAAGAACCGCGCGGCCGAGATCCGGCGGCTGCTGATCGAGCGCTACCAGGTCGATCCGAAGCGCCTCGACGTCGTCGGCCGCGGCTGGGAAGAGCCGGCGGGCACCGACTCGGACGCAGAACCGCCGCGTCGAAGTGCAGTGGTTCACGATCGAGTAGATCGGCGTCCGCCAGGCGGACATCGCGAGCGCACCGACCGTGTCAGCTTCGTATGCAGTTAATCACCATGCCAACTCTCTACTCGCAGCTCCATCGCCGCTACGGCAAGCCTGACGGCATCACCCGCCGCGAGATGATGCAGCGGTCGCTCGCCGCGGCGGCCGCGCTGCTGCTGAGCGATCGGTTCGGCCTGTCCGCGCAGCCGCGCGCCGGGCGCGTCGTCGTCATCGGCGCCGGCTTCAGCGGCCTGGCGGCGGCGCTACGAGCTGTCGCGCGCCGGCTACGACGTCACCGTCGTCGAGGCGCGCAACCGCGTCGGCGGCCGCGTCATCAGCTTCTCGCGACCTCGTGCCCGGCAAGAACGTCGAGGGCGGCGGCGAGCTGATCGGCTCGAACCACCCGACGTGGGTCGGCTACGCGAAGCAGTTCAAGCTCGAGTTCCTCGACGTCACCGAAGAGGACCTCGAGTTCGCCGATCGTGCTGAACGGCAAGCGCCTGTCCGCCGACGAGTCCGAAGCGCTCTGGGAGGAGATGGAGAAGGCGTTCGCAGACGCTCGAACGCCGACGCCGCGAAGGTGGACGCCGACCGAGCCGTGGACCGCGGCCGACGCCGCGGCGCTCGACCGCCGCACGCTGGCGTCGTGGATCGACGGGCTCGACGCCTCGCCGCTCTGCAAGTCGGGCTGCACGCGCATGATGACGGCCGACAACGGCGTCGTCACCGAGTGGCAGAGCTATCTCGGCAACCTGGCGATGGTGAAGGGCGGCGGCCTCGAGAAGTACTGGACCGAGCGCGAGGTGTATCGCTGCAAGGGCGGCAACCAGCAGCTCGCGCACGAAGCTGGTCGACCGCGATCGGCGCCGCGCGCGTGCTGACGCGGACGCCCGTGCGGTTCCGATCGCCGTCACCGATCGCGGCGTGCGCGTGACGCTCGCGAGCGGCAAGGTGCTCGAGGCCGATCACGTGATTCTCACGGCGCCGCCGCCGGTCGTGGAACCAGATCGCGTTCGATCCGCTGCTGCCCGCCGGCGCTCGCGCCGCAGATGGGCACGAACGTCAAGTGCCTGATCGGCGTCAAGGGCACGTTCTGGCGCGCGCGCCGAGCTCGCGCCCGAGCTGCTGAGCGACGGTCCGGTCAACATGACGTGGCACGCGCACCGACGGGCAGCCGGGCGCCGGCGCGGCGATGGTCGCGTTCTCGGGCGGGCCGGCCGCCGATCAGTGCCGCGAATGGGGCCGCGCGACGGATCGAGAACTACCTGGCCGAGCTCGAGAAGGTCTACCGCGGCATCCGCCCGAGCTTCGTGCAGCGCGCGCTTCATGGACTGGCCGTCCGATGCCTGGGTCGAAGGCGTCGTACTCGTTCCCGGCGCCGGGCCAGGTCACCGCGCAGGGTCCGACGCTGCGCGACGGGCATCGGCCGGCTGCACTTCGCCGGCGAGTACACGAGCTACGCGTTCATGGGCTACATGGAAGGCGCGCTCAACTCGGGCGCCGCGGTGGCGCGCCGCATCGCCGCGCGCGACGGCGTCGTGAAGGGAGCCGCGGCGTGAAGGTGCGCCGCGCGGCGGTGCTGCTGTTCGCTGGCCGGCCTGCTGGTCGCCGTCTGCACGCGCGACCGCGGCGAACGAAGATCGCGACGACGGCGGCGCGGCCGGCAGCCGCACGGATCGCCGCATCGACGAGCAGCTCGCGCCGGCGTCGGCGCCGGCGGCGCGCGAAGGGCTCGCGGCCGCGATCCTGATCGACGTCTCCGGCAGCATGAAAGGCAACGTGCCCGGCGAAGGCGGACGGCAGGAGGCCAAGATCGAGATCGCGCGGCGCGCCGCCCGCGATCTGGTCGATCAGTTCGCGCGCTACGCGGACGACCATCCCGACGAGCCGGTGCTGCTCGGGATCTACGAGTTCAGCGAGCGCAACGGCGAGCCCGACTGCCGGCCGATCCTGCCGATGGGCGCCGCCCGATCGCGCGCGCGCCGAATCGGCGCTCGACGCGATGCGGCCCGAGGGCGGCACGCCGATCGGCAACGCGATGATCACCGCCAAGCGCGCGCTCGACGCCACCGGGCTCACGCGCCGCCACCTGCTCGTCGTCACCGACGGCGAGAACACCGACGGCTTCGCGCCCGAGCGCGTCGCGGCCGCGATCGGCCGCCGGCCCGAGGCCGAGCGGCCGTCGATCTACTTCGTCGCCTTCGACATCGAGGCGAGCAAGTTCGCCAAGGTCCGCGAGGCCGGCGGCCTGGTGCTCGCCGCCGCCAACGCGCGCGAGCTGAACGACACGCTCGACAGCCTGCTGCGCGGGAAGATCCTGATCGAGAAGTAGCCCGCCGCCGGTGAGGGCCGCGAAGCCACACCGACCGCGGCGCCTCGGCCTACGCCCGGAAAATGCGCTTCCGGCGCTGGCCTTCCGACGCCCGCTCCGGCTGGGGCTAGCCGAACGCCAGATGCGCCATCGGTGAGGCATGCGGAGATGGCCGAGCGCTTGCGGCGAGACAGCGCCTTCAGCGGTTCTGTCGGCGCCGCACGATCCACGTTCGGCCGTCGCCCCGGGCGGGCACAGCGAACGCGTGCGCCACGATGGCGGAGGAACGCTTCAGCGCCTTCCTCACGGTTGCCCAGCTCGGCGTTCAACAGGGCGTCCAGTGCGTCCGGTTTGCGCGTGGTCGAGGGCCTCGCAGAATTCGCGACCGCGTCGGAGGAGCGGCGCCTCTCGCGCCGCAGAATCTCGTCGCACTTCGGCTGCTGCAACCGGGCGAAGCGATCGGCTTAGTGCGCTGAACCGTCGCGGTGCTGTCGGGGCAAGCTGAACGCGCACGAGCCTCGGCCGGGCAAATCCGGAGACCGGTCCGTGGCCGGTCAGGAGATATCCGGTCAGCCCGCACGATCGAGCATTTCCACCAACGCCGGGTAGTCCACCTTGGCGTTGTGGCGGCGATCGACGGGAATCCGCGGGACGATCACGATGTCCGCCACTCTGGTCCAGGCGAGACGGTCCATGAGCTCGGCTCGCACGGCCGCGGCGTCTCCGTGGACCTCCACGGCGAGAATCCGCCGACCGCGATGCATCACGAACGCCGTCCGGCCGACGCCGGCCACTGCGCCGGCCGCGCACTCGACGGCCAACGGGTACAGGACGCCGGCGCTGTCGTTCGCCTTCGACGAACAGCGTCCGAGCAGCCAGAGGCGCCCCTGCGCATCGAGATAGCCCGCATCGCCGGTGCGATGCCAGACGTGCTCGCCAACCGCGATCTTCGTTTCCTCGTCGCCGTGTCCATCGAGATACCCGGACAGCACGTGCTCGCCGGTGACGACGATTTCGCCGACCTCGTCTGGTCCGAGCGTGTCGCGTTCGAGATCGGCGACGGTCCACGGACCAACCGGCGTCCCCCATCGATCGGGCAGGATGCGAAGCTGGATGGAAGAGACCGGCCGGCCCGCGAGGAGCCCGGCGCCCCGCGTCATCGCGGCGCGATCGTCGGCGCTGATGTCCCGCCGATCGATCTTCGCGATCGGCTCGGCCTCCGTCGAACCGTAGACGGCGACAACCGACGCGTTCGGCGCCACGGCGGCAATCGCCGTCCAGCATCTCCGGAAAGACCGGCGCCCCTCCGGTGTAGATGCGGCGAAACGTGTCGAGGTGCCCGCCATGGCGAACGGCGTGATCGATGAGCCTCGCCATGAACGCCGGCGAGGCCACGGTGCGGGTCGGCCGCATGGCGCGGATCTGCGCGTCGACCGGCGCCGGATCGATCGCGCCCGGCGCCCTGAGATCGGCATCGGGAATGACACTCGTCACGCCGGAGGCGAGGTTCGCCAGCAGAAAGATCGGCAGGGTGCACAGGTCGGTTTCCCCGGGCGCGAGCTCGAGGCTCTCGACGAGCGCACGGTGCTGCGCGATCAGGAACCCGTGCGTGCGGACGGCGGCCTTGGGCTCGCCCGTCGACCCGCTCGTGAAGGTGATGATCGCCGGCATGTCGGGATCGCAGGGCTCGACGCCGCCGGCCCCATCCGAGACGCGGCGCGCAATCGCCGCGGCGCCCGGCACCCCGCCGCCGATGGCGGCCTTGATGGGAATGGCGCGAATCGCCGGGGATGTCAGGCGAAGCCAGTGAGCCCGGGGCACGGCGACGAAGGCGTCGGGGCGGACGCGGGCGACGCAGCGATTGAGCCGCTCGCGCCCGGCCGATGGATCGACGAACACCGCCGTCGCCCGTAGCCGGAACAACGCGATCATCGTCGTGTAGAGCGCGATCGACATCGGGCTGAAGACGAGCGCTCGCATGCCCGGCCGGACGCCGGCGCGCGCCAGATCGCCGGCCGCCGACCCGGCGGCGCGATCGAGCTCGCGGAAGGTGATGCGGCGCCGCCGCTCGACGATGGCGTCACGATCGCCGAAGCGCCGGGCCTGCTCCTCGAGAACGCCGGCGATGTTCACAGCTGTCTCGAAAAGAGCGCATAACGCCTGATCGTCCGCGCGGAGCGGCCGCTGATCGCGCGCGAGACGTTCGTCTCGTGGATCAACGCGTGGATCGCGCGTCGAAAGCCCAGGTCTCGCGCGCTGCGCTGCACGATGTCCATCAGCGCCCCGCCGAGACCCATGCCGCTCACGGCCGGATCGACCGCGATGGTCTTGAGGATGACCGTGTCGATCGGCACGCCGCGACGCGCCTGCAGGAGGTCCGGGATCGCGAACATGAATCCCACCAGAGCGTCCTCCTTCTCTGCGAGGAGCACCAGTTCCGGGCGGACGTGCGGAAGCACCGCGTGGTACTGCGCCAGGAATTCCGCCTCCGCAATCGGCGTGTAGAGGACGTTTCGACTGAACGCAGAGAGCGAGAGCTTGAAGATCCGCTGCAACTCGGTATCGGCGCGCGGCGTGTCGAGCGTCCGGATGGTGATTCCGGCCTTGCCCAGACGGTCGAGCGTGGCGGCGGTGCGCGGATCCTCGAAATCCAGGTTGTCGTTCAGTGCGGATGTGTAGGTCGCCAGCGGCGCAAAACCCGCGCGCACCCAATGTCCTGGCCACTCGTCCGGGTTGTCGGGCTCGAGAAAGAACGGCGGCTCGACGCCGCGATCGACGATGAGGCGGTAGCGGCGCCAGGTCGTGCCGTCCATCGGACCGACAACGGTCGCCGCGCCGCTGGAGGCGAGCAGGCCGCACGCCTGTGAGAGCAGCGCGCGAGCCGAGACCTCGTCGGCGGCCGCGTAGTGGCCGATCACGCCGACGTGGCGGCCGTCCTGCCGCGCCGTGCCGGTCCACCAGCAGGAGCATCGCGCCACGAGCGAGCCGCCGTCGAGCGACAACAGCGTGGCATCGGGGGAGTGCAGCCGGCGCTCGGCCGCCGGCACGAGCGACACGCCGCGATCGCACGTCACCGCGGGATCCGGGTCCTGCGCCGACAGCGTCACGAACTCGTGGGTCATGGGGTCATCCACCGCGACGCAACCACGACGATCCCCCAGGCAACGGCCGAGGCAAGGCCCGCGGCGCACGCCTGATACAGCCATCGCCGCGCGGTCTGAGGCGCGTCACGAATGGAAGGTTCGCCCACCTTCGCCCCGAGGGCTGGGCTGAGGGCTACGGCGGGCAAGGTGCGGACGAACGCCACCGTGCCAATCGCGATCCCGGCGATCGCGCCGAGCACAGCCGCCAGGTTGGAGCCGGCGGCGTCGGTGACGAGCACATACGGCACCATCACGATTGCCCAGCCGGTCACGACGGCCCGCCAGAAGAGCAACGGCAGCGGCTTCTCCGGAAACTGAGACCCGAGGCGCGTCGTCCCGAACATCGCCAGGTGCGCGCCGAACACGACGGTATACGGAAACAGCATCGCCTCGCCACCGCTCGTGCGCGCGAGCGTCAGCCAGCCGATGGCAGCCGCCCACACCGAAAGGACGGCGGGCACGTCGTGCATCCGGCGGCTGTTGTCCGGCGTCGGCGGCGACAGCCACCGGTAGCCGACCACGATGGCCAGCGGCCCGACGAGCCAGTGCCATCCCATGAGGGCCCACGCCACATAGCAGAGAAACGCGCCCGCCACCAGCGAGTCGTCTGCGAGCGTCGTCCGTTCACGCGCGAGGACGATGAGGAGCACGAGCGCGACGGTGACCAGCAGGCGGGGCAGCAGCGCGGCGGCGTCGAGGGAAAGGTACGCGCGCAAGAGGAAATAGCCGCCGATCGGAATGAACAGGTTGTCGAGACCCCGCCAGGCGCTCCCTTCGAGCAGCATCACGAGCAGCGCCATCGTCGCCGCGATCAGCAGCGATTCGGCGCGGCCCACGTCGCTCCACAACAGCAGCGGCACATGGACGCAGAGGAAGGCGATGGCGACGAACGCGACCGATCCTTCGAGGCTCTTGCTGGCGCCCAGGTAGCGGGTCATTCCGTACCGGGCGCCGACGAGCGCGCACGTCGCGTCGGCAAACGTCAGCATCAGCACTGGAATGACGAACAGCAGCGGGTCCGACCCGCGCGTGAGCCAGAACAGCAGCCCGACAGAGATCGGAAAATACACCTCGCCCAGCGTCGTCCGTTCCACACGGTTCGCGACGCGCCCGAACCGATCGCGCAGCGCCGGCACGAACTTGACAGCGGCGACGAGGAGCGCGCTGGCGCCGGTCAGCACCAGGACCGGCCACGTCTGGTGAAACAGAAATGGAAATGCCAGCGTGAGCACGCCGGATCCCGTGTGAAACATCTTCCGCGTCGTCTCCGGGCGGGCGCCGGTTGCGCGAGCATAGACCTGGAGGCCGCCAAACAAGAGCAGGAAGGCGCCGAGCGCGATCGCCATGGCGGCCCAGGTATTGCCAACGAGCGCAGGCATCACGCTCGTCACAGCACTTCCTCCACGCGGAAGGCGCTGTAGAAGAACGCCCGATCGATCAGATGAAGCCGGCCCGCGATGTCGTCGAGCGGCCGCAGGCGATCGCTCAAGTAGTCGGGCCGCCGCCGCGGCGCCAGCATGTTCCAGTAGGCGAGCCGCGCACCGGGACGGCTGCGGCGGACGATCGCCTCGAGCATGGCATGGTAGTGCTCGACGGACACGTACTCGAACACGTCGCTCAGATTGAATCGATCCAGAGTGCGCCCGGGCGATCGTTCCAGGAACGCTTCGACCGACTGACAGTGCCATTCCAGTCGATCCACGCGATCGCGGATCGTCTCGAAATGCCCGGCGCGAAGCGCACAGGGGAGCGCGGCGCCGTGAGTGCCGGTGAGAATCCAGTGGACGTACGGATTCTCCGCCGGATCCAGGACGCTCAACGCGTGCCTGGTCCGATCCAGGATGGACGCGGCGACATCGATGTCGACGTAGCGGAAGAACTCCGGATCCCGTCCAAGGCGTCCCATCACGGTCCGCGAGAAGAACATCCGGAAGAGCAGGCGCCAGCGCCAGGTGTCCCACTGCTCCTCGTAAAAGCGCCGCCGCTCTTCGGGGGTCCTCGGCTCCAGAAGCCCGAGGACGGTCGGCCGGCTGTGTACGAGAGGCAGAACACGATTGCGAAACAGCGCGAAGTACCGCTCGAACTTACCGAGGCTGCCGATGCCGTGCTCGATGGCGGTCCGTTGCCGATCCCAGAACTCGCGCGCGGCCGCGCCGAGCGCCGGCCGGCAGCGATCGAACAGCTCCGCGCGGCGCGTCGATGGGCGCGATCCCACGAGCTCCAGCAGTTCCGGGTGCGTCAGTGTCTTGTAGGCAGCGACCCGAAGCTCGAGGCAGGACAATTGCGCCGGGCTCAGATCCAGCGCAATCACGCGCGAGGGGTCCTTCGTCAACAGCGCCAGGGCGTTGTCGCCGGCCGACGCGATCGAGACGCAGACATCACCCGGCTGGATGTCGAGGCCGGCCAGCAGGACGTCGGCGTCCTCCCAGACCTGCGCGTAGCGGATGGCGCTGAAATCGGCGCGCGTGGCCGCTTCGCTACGCATCGCTCCCTTCCGGCGGTGAAATGCGCCGAACGATGCCGGTGCTGCCGTCCATCTCCACCGAATCACCGTCCTTCAGCCAGCGCGTGACGCCCGGGAGCGACACGATGGCGGGAATCCCCAGCTCGCGCGCGACGATGGCCGCATGGGAGAGCAGGCTGCCGCGTTCGACGAGCAGGCCTCGCGCCGCGGGGAACACCATGATCCATCCAGGGTCGGTGTGCTCCGCGACCAGGATCGCGCGCTGCTCGAGATCCGCTGTCGTCGGATCGGTCACGACGCGCACCGGTCCGCGAACGATGCCGGGCGAGCAACCGAGGCCTTTCCGCTCGTCCCCTGACTGCACGCCGGGGCCCCCCGCGTGTCGAAAATCGTGGCCGTGGTACACCGGTCCGCGAGTCTCGAACCGATCGTCCGGCGGCGGACCGTCCGCATATCCCCGGAACTCGCGCTTGCGCAGCGCCGCGAGGCCGCGGAGGTCGGTCGTCGTGGCGCGGCCCTCGGCAAAAGCCAGCACCTCGCCGACTTCGAGATAGAAAACGTCACGCGCGTCATCGAGCAGATCGAGCGCGTGGAGCCGCCGGCCAATCTCGATGAAGATGCGGCGGACGCGGCCGAAAAGCCGGGTGCGCTGGAGCCGCAGGTTTTCGCGATCGCGAACCCGCCGCTGTGCGTGCCGAAGGACCCACCCGAAGACCACGCGCCGCAGGGGATGCGCGGCCAGGGTCTCCCGGACGCGCCGCTTCGATTCGATCCGGAGCCGATCGGCCGCCGAACCGGACGCCTCGGAAAGGTTGGTCCCGCCGGCCGCGGCACGCTGTTGCGCGAGCGAGCCGACAGCGCGAAACAGCGGAAGCGGATCGTCGTGCAGCGTGGCGCTTTCGAGCTTCAGCTCGTTGACGGTCCGGTCGCCGAACTTCGCCAGGTACTCGTTGGTACTGCTCGACAAATTCCTGGTGGCCGGCCAGCGCGGCCTGGATCTCTTCGGCAGTGCCGCGAGTCAGCCGCAGGATCAGCTCGCCGTGCCCGCCGGCGAGGCGGGCGAGCCGCTGCATGCGAACGGCGGGCTCCGCGCTGACGATGCCCCCTTCACCGCCGATCAGATCGTTCTGCAGCGTGCCCCCGGGGTCTCCGCACCAGCGGATCACCAGGCTGCGCAGCAGGCCGTAGAAGATCATCGCGAAGAAATCGTTGACGAGCGGCGCATCCCAGCTGAGAAGCAGCCGGGCTCGCAGGTCGCGGTAATGTGCGACCAGCTCGTCGATACGCCGATCTTCCAGCGGCGGCGCCGGCGGCGCCAGCGCGCGATCGAGCCGTTCGTAGAAGGCGTCGATCCGGCGATTGAGCGTCAGGTGATTCGCGACGAGGCCGCCGGCCGTGCGGATCGCATACAACGCGTCGAGGGCGCGGCCTCGACTGATCTCGCTCGCGATCCCGCCGGCCAGGGCGTCGGGCAGCGCCTCCTTCACTCCCATCATCTGTTCCATGAACCGCCGGTTCACCTGGTAGCCGGGCAGCATGGCGAGCACGCGATACCAGCTCAGAAGGTTGTAGAAAAGCCGGCCGCGAACCAGGCCGAGCATGTTCTGGAAGGTCGCCTCCTGTCCGGCGATCACCCGCTCGGGAACGCTCATCATCCGGCAGAACTGCCGATACACGTACTTCGTAGATCTCCCGCGCGAACGAAAACGTCAGCGGCGTCGTGACGCCGCTGTAGCTTTCGACGATGTTGCTGTTGTCCCAGATGGTGAGGCTGGCGTCGGGGTCCGCCATCGCGCGCATCGACGTGATCGGGCGCGACTGCAGGAGGAGGAGCCGATCGGCGATCGCCCATTCGATGTCCTGCGGCCTGCCGAAGTGCCGTCCCGCGGCCCTGGCCAGCGCCGCGACATCCTGAACGTCCGCGTCGGCCAGCGCCGGCTGCTCCGCAAGCGGGGCCGGAACGTCCGCCGTCCGAACGCCGCCCGGCGACGCGGAGTCGGCCACGTGCATGCGATGCTTGGTCACGATGCGCCGCTCGACGATCCGGCCCGCGCGATCGACCAGCCACGTGTCGGCGTCCGCCTCGCCCGAGACGACCGCGGAGCCGAGGCCCGGCACGGCGCTCACCACGGCCACGCCGCGACGCCCCGAAACCGGATCGGCGCCGAACGCCA
The DNA here is from genome assembly GCA_963820645.1 of uncultured Acidobacteriota bacterium. Classification (GTDB taxonomy): domain Bacteria; phylum Acidobacteriota; class Vicinamibacteria; order Vicinamibacterales; family 2-12-FULL-66-21; genus JALZOC01. The sequence continues at coordinate 298,711 of CAWGAS010000003.1, forward strand.
CACCGGCGGCGCGCGGCGAGACCATGCGCTGGATCAGCACCGCCGGGGCGTGCGGCAGCAGCGGCAGGCCATGCTCGCGCCGGTACGCGAGAATCCGATCGGTGAATCCCGACTGCCACACCGCACGCACCTTCTCCGGGACGTGGTCCGGCGGCACATTGAGGAAGCTTTCGAGCTGACCGGCAAACGAATGCTCGGTGCCGTCCTCGTCGCTGGCCGACGATCGGACGGCCACGAGCTCGCCGGCCGGCGAGAGCTGACGCACCGCCTCCGAGACCGCGGCGACGATGGCAGGCGCCGGCGAAACGGTGTCGAGCACGCGTCCGAGAGCGGTGGCGTCGGTGGCGGTTTCGAGCGCGGTCCGCTGTTCCGGCGTGAGGCTCTCGACGAACGCGCCGGCGGACAACGCGAACCATGGCGGCACCGGGAGTCCGGCGCGTTCCGCTCGAGCGAGGGCCCTGGCCTTGCCGCCGGCGTGCGGCGACTCGACCGCCTCCGCCGCCCCGAGAATCCAGCTGCTCACCGCCACAGTTTGTACGCCAGCGGCGCGGCGCCGAGACCGAGGTACATCAGCACGGTCCAGGCTCCGGACATCCGCTCGATCGACTTTCCGCTTCCGGGCGTGGGCCGGCGAACGACGCGAGCGGCCACGGCGATGCATGCGCCCACGAGCGCCGCGAGCAGCACCAGCATCGGCACGTCGGTGCCGATGCGCGCGGCCGCCCGCCACGCGGCGAAGGCCGTGATCAGCACCGCCAGGAGCCACGCGCCGACCGCGCCGTTCGTGCCCCAGAGCGCGCTATAGGTCTCGACGCCGTGTTCCTCGTCCGCCGGCGCGCGCGTTTTTCGTCCGATCTCGATCACCAGTCCATTCAAGTAGCTGACGACGAGAAACCAGTACAAGCCGGGTGGCGGCTGACGAAGGCCGGCGACCCACCAGTCGCACGCGGTGGCGTAGAGATCGACCAGCGGAAGAATCAGCATGTGCGACGTCATGTAGACGATCGGGTGTCGCTTCAGCCACCGCGCCGCGAAGAACTCGCGCGTCATCAACGCGAGGTACAGCCAGGTGATCCCGAGCAGCCAGGCCAGGGATGGCGCCAGCGCGAGCGCCAGTGCGAGCTGAATCGCCGCGGCGCCG
>CAWGAS010000004.1:0-225177 GCA_963820645.1 uncultured Acidobacteriota bacterium
TTTTTAAAAAAAAAAATAAAAAAATTACATTCCATTCCATTCCATTCCATTCCATTCCATTCCATTCCATTCCATTCCATTCCATTCCATTCCATTCCATTCCATTCCATTCCATTCCATTCCATTCCTAAAAAAAAAAATTTTTAATTTTTTTTTTTTTTTTTTTTTTTTTTTTTTTTTTTTTTTTTTTTTTTTTTTTTTTTTTTTTTTTTCTTTCTTTCTTTCTTTCTTTCTTTCTTTCTTTCTCTCTCTTTCTTTCTCTCTCTCTCTCCTTCCCTCCTTCCCCTTCCCTTCCCTTCCCTGTCCCTGCCTGGTGGTGGTTGGGCCTTACCCTGGGCCTGGCCTCTGCCTCTTCCTTCCTGTGTGTAGCTGCAGCCTTTCCCTGCCCTCCCCTACCCCTGCCTGCGGCCACCTGTCTTGCAGGCGGGCCCCCTGGTCAGCTTGGTGACCGTGGCCGGGGGCATGGGACGGCCACGGTCAACCCGGACGGGACGATTACCTACGCGCCGGCGGCGGCTACCACGGCGCGGACAGCTTCAGCTACACGATCGGCGACGGCAACGGCGGCACGGCGACGGCGACGGTCACCGTGACGGTGACGCCGACGAACGACGGCCCGGTGGCGGTCGACGACGCGGCGACGACGGCGGAGGACACGGCGGTCAGCATCGCGGTGCTGACGAACGACACCGACCTCGACGGCGACACGCTGACGGTGAGCGCGGCGACGGCGCCGGCGCACGGCACGGCGACGGTCAACGCCGGACGGGACGATCACCTACGCGCCGGCGGCGAACTACCACGGCGCGGACAGCTTCAGCTACACGATCGGCGACGGCAACGGCGGCACGCGCGACGGCGACGGTCAGCGTGACGGTGACGCCGACGAACGACGGCCCGGTGGCGGTCGACGACGCGGCGACGACGGCGGAGGACACGGCGGTCAGCGTCGCGGTGCTGCCGAACGACAGCGACCTCGACGGCGACACGCTGACGGTGAGCGCGGCGACGGCGCCGGCGCACGGCACGGCGACGGTCAACGCCGGACGGGACGATCACCTACGCGCCGGCGGCGAACTACCACGGCGCGGACAGCTTCAGCTACACGATCGGCGACGGGAACGGCGGCACGGCGACGGCGACGGTCACCGTGACGGTGACGCCGACGAACGACGGCCCGGTCGCGGTCGACGACGCGGCGACGACGGCGGAGGACACGGCGGTCAGCATCGCGGTCCTGACGAACGACAGCGACCTGGACGGCGACACGCTGACGGTGAGCGCGGCGACGGCGCCGGCGCACGGCACGGCCACGGTCAACGCCGGACGGGACGATCACCTACACGCCGGCGGCGAACTACCACGGCGCGGACAGCTTCAGCTACACGATCGGCGACGGGAACGGCGGCAGCGCGACGGCGACGGTCAGCGTGACGGTGACGCCGACGAACGACGGCCCGGTGGCGGTCAACGACGCGGCGACGACGGCGGAGGACACGGCGGTCACCATCGCGGTGCTGCCGAACGACACGACCTCGACGGCGACACGCTGACGGTGAGCGCGGCGACGGCGCCGGCGCACGGCACGGCCACGGTCAACGCCGGACGGGACGATTACCTACACGCCGGCGGCGAACTACCACGGCGCGGACAGCTTCAGCTACACGATCGGCGACGGGAACGGCGGCAGGCGACGGCGACGGTCAGCGTGACGGTGACGCCGACGAACGACGGCCCGGTGGCGGTCAACGACGCGGCGACGACGGCGGAGGACACGGCGGTCAGCATCGCGGTCCTGACGAACGACAGCGACCTGGACGGCGACACGCTGACGGTGAGCGCGGTCGACGGCGCCGGCGCACGGCACGGCCACGGTCAACGCCGACGGGACGATCACCTACACGCCGGCGGCGAACTACCACGGCGCGGACAGCTTCAGCTACACGATCGGCGACGGGAACGGCGGCACGGCGACGGCGACGGTCAGCGTGACGGTGACGCCGACGAACGACGGCCCGGTCGCGGTCGACGACGCGGCGACGACGGCGGAGGACACGGCGGTCAGCATCGCGGTCCTGACGAACGACAGCGACCTCGACGGCGACACGCTGACGGTGAGCGCGGCGACGGCGCCGGCGCACGGCACGGCCACGGTCAACGCCGGACGGGACGATCACCTACACGCCGGCGGCGAACTACCACGGCGCGGACAGCTTCAGCTACACGATCGGCGACGGCAACGGCGGCACGCGCGACGGCGACGGTCACGCGTGACGGTGACGCCGACGAACGACGGCCCGGTGGCGGTCGACGACGCGGCGACGACGGCGGAGGACACGGCGGTCAACGATCGCGGTCCTGCCGAACGACAGCGACCTCGACGGCGACACGCTGACGGTGAGCGCGGCGACGCGCGCCGGCGCACGGCACGGCGACGGTCAATCGCGGACGGGACGATCACCTACGCGCCGGCGGCGAACTACCACGGCGCGGACAGCTTCAGCTACACGATCGGCGACGGCAACGGCGGCACGGCGACGGCGACGGTCACGCGTGACGGTGACGCCGACGAACGACGGCCCGGTGGCGGTCGACGACGCGGCGACGACGGCGGAGGACACGGCGGTCGACGTCGCGGTCCTGACGAACGACAGCGACCTGGACGGCGACACGCTGACGGTGAGCTCGGCGACGCGCGCCGGCGCACGGCACGGCGACGGTCAACGCGGACGGGACGATCACCTACACGCCGGCGGCGAACTACCACGGCGCGGACAGCTTCAGCTACACGATCGGCGACGGGAACGGCGGCAGCGCGACGGCGACGGTCACCGTGACGGTGACGCCGACGAACGACGGCCCGGTGGCGGTCGACGACGCGGCGACGACGGCGGAGGACACGGCGGTCAGCGTCGCGGTCCTGCCGAACGACAGCGACCTCGACGGCGACACGCTGACGGTGAGCGCGGCGACGGCGCCGGCGCACGGCACGGCGACGGTCAACGCCGACGGGACGATCACCTACACGCCGGCGGCGAACTACCACGGCGCGGACAGCTTCAGCTACACGATCGGCGACGGCAACGGCGGCACGGCGACGGCGACGGTCACCGTGACGGTGACGCCGACGAACGACGGCCCGGTCGCGGTCGACGACGCGGCGACGACGGCGGAGGACACGGCGGTCAGCGTCGCGGTCCTGACGAACGACACCGACCTCGACGGCGACACGCTGACGGTGAGCGCGGTCGACGGCGCCGGCGCACGGCACGGCCACGGTCAACGCCGGACGGGACGATCACCTACACGCCGGCGGCGAACTACCACGGCGCGGACAGCTTCAGCTACACGATCGGCGACGGGAACGGCGGCAGCGCGACGGCGACGGTCAGCGTGACGGTGACGCCGACGAACGACGGCCCGGTCGCGGTCGACGACGCGGCGACGACGGCGGAGGACACGGCGGTCAGCATCGCGGTCCTGACGAACGACACCGACCTCGACGGCGACACGCTGACGGTGAGCGCGGCGACGGCGCCGGCGCACGGCACGGCCGACGGTCAACGCCGGACGGGACGATCACCTACACGCCGGCGGCGAACTACCACGGCGCGGACAGCTTCAGCTACACGATCGGCGACGGCAACGGCGGCACGCGCGACGGCGACGGTCACCGTGACGGTGACGCCGACGAACGACGGCCCGGTGGCGGTCGACGACGCGGCGACGACGGCGGAGGACACGGCGGTCAGCGTCGCGGTCCTGACGAACGACAGCGACCTCGACGGCGACACGCTGACGGTGAGCGCGGCGACGCGCGCCGGCGCACGGCACGGCGACGGTCAACGCCGGACGGGACGATCACCTACGCGCCGGCGGCGAACTACCACGGCGCGGACAGCTTCAGCTACACGATCGGCGACGGCAACGGCGGCAGCGCGACGGCGACGGTCACCGTGACGGTGACGGCCGACGAACGACGGCCCGGTCGCGGTCGACGACGCGGCGACGACGGCGGAGGACACGGCGGTCAGCGTCGCGGTCCTGACGAACGACAGCGACCTCGACGGCGACACGCTGTCGGTGAGCGCGGCGACGCGCGCCGGCGCACGGCACGGCGACGGTCAACGCCGGACGGGACGATCACCTACACGCCGGCGGCGAACTACAACGGCGCGGACAGCTTCAGCTACACGATCGGCGACGGCAACGGCGGCAGCGCGACGGCGACGGTCAGCGTGACGGTGACGCGCGACGAACGACGGCCCGGTCGCGGTCGACGACGCGGCGACGACGGCGGAGGACACGGCGGTCAGCATCGCGGTCCTGACGAACGACAGCGACCTCGACGGCGACACGCTGTCGGTGAGCGCGGCGTCAGCGCGCCGGCGCACGGCACGGCGACGGTCAACGCCGGACGGGACGATCACCTACACGCCGGCGGCGAACTACCACGGCGCCGACAGCTTCAGCTACACGATCGGCGACGGCAACGGCGGCACGCGCGACGGCGACGGTCAGCGTGACGGTGACGCCGACGAACGACGGCCCGGTGGCGGTCGACGACGCGGCGACGACGGCGGAGGACACGGCGGTCAGCGATCGCGGTCCTGACGAACGACAGCGACCTCGACGGCGACACGCTGTCGGTGACGCGCGTCGACGCGCGCCGGCGCACGGCACGGCCACGGTCAACGCCGACGGGACGATCACCTACACGCCGGCGGCGAACTACCACGGCGCCGGACAGCTTCACCTACACGATCGGCGACGGCAACGGCGGCACGCGCGACGGCGACGGTCAGCGTGACGGTCACGCGCGACGAACGACGGCCCGGTGGCGGTCGACGACGCGGCGACGACGGCGGAGGACACGGCGGTCGACGATCGCGGTCCTGACCAACGACACCGACCTCGACGGCGACACGCTGTCGGTGACGCGGCGTCAGCACGCCGGCGCACGGCACGGCGACGGTCAACGCCGGACGGGACGATCACCTACACGCCGGCGGCGAACTACCACGGCGCCGGACAGCTTCAGCTACACGATCGGCGACGGCAACGGCGGCAGCGCGACGGCGACGGTCAGCGTGACGGTGACGCGCGTCGAACGACGGCCCGGTGGCGGTCGACGACGCGGCGACGACGGCGGAGGACACGGCGGTCAGCATCGCGGTGCTGACGAACGACAGCGACCTGGACGGCGACACGCTGTCGGTGACGCGCGTCGACCGCGCCGGCGCACGGCACGGCCACGGTCAACGCGGACGGGACGATCACCTACACGCCGGCGGCGAACTACCACGGCGCGGACAGCTTCAGCCTACACGATCGGCGACGGCGAACGGCGGCACGCGCGACGGCGACGGTCACCGTGACGGTCACGCGCGTCGAACGACGGCCCGGTGGCGGTCGACGACGCGGCGACGACGGCGGAGGACACGGCGGTCAGTCATCGCGGTGCTGGCGAACGACAGCGACCTCGACGGCGACACGCTGTCGGTGACGCGCGTCAGCGCGCCGGCGCACGGCACGGCCGCAGCCGGTAACGCCGACGGGACGATTACCTACACGCCGGCGGCGAACTACAACGGCGCCGACAGCTTCACCTACACGATCGGCGACGGCCACGGCGGCGACGGCCACGGCGACGGTCAGCGTGACGGTCACGCCGACGAACGACGCGCCCGTCGCGGTCGACGACGCGGCGACGACGGCCGAGGACACGGCGGTGGCGGTCTCGCGGTGCTGGCCAACGACAGCGACCTGGAGGGCGACAGCCTGACGGTCATCCTCGTGCAGGCGCCGGCCACGGCACGGCCACGCTCAACCCGGACGGCGATCACCTACACGCCGGCGGCGAATGCCAGCGGCGCCGACAGCTTCAGCTACAAGGCGAACGACGGCTCGGCCGATTCCGGCCCGGCGCTCGTCACCATCACCGTGGTGCCGCGTGAACGACGCGCCGTCGGCCGACGATCAGTCCGTGATCGTTCGGGCGGGCACGCCGGCCCCGATCGCGCTCAGCGCTCACGACGTGGATGGCGACACGCTGACGTATAGCGTGTCGGCGGGTCCTGCACACGGCACGCTCAGCGGAACGGCGCCGAACCTGTTCTACACGCCAGCGACCGGCTACGTGGGCACGGACAGCTTCACGTTCATCGCCCGCGACGCGACGGTGAACAGCCCGGCCGCGACGGTGCAGCTCGACGTGCGGGCGGCGGGCCGTGCGCCGGAAGCCGAAGACCAGTGGATGATCATCGACGAGGACACGACGGTGGAGATCACGTTGAGCGCCGGCGATCCCGAGGGCGACCCGCTCACGTTCACGATCGTCACGCCGCCGACGCACGGGACGCTCTCGGGAACGCTGCCGAACCTGGTCTACACGCCGGACCCCGACTTCGAGGGCGAGGACAGGTTTACGTTCCGCGCCAGCGACGGGCTCGAACAACAGCAACCTCGCGAGCGTCGATCTCTGGATCTGGGGCGTGAACGATTCGCCCGTCGTGAGCCCGATTCAGGTCGAGGTCGGGCCGGACGGATCGGTCGACGGGCAGCTGCGAGGCCATCGACCCGGAAGGTGACTGGGTGTTCTACTGGGTCACCTCTGAACCGGCGCACGGCACCGTCACCTTCGATCCGATGACGGGCCAGTTCACGTACGTGGCAAACCCCGGCAGCCCGGGATCCGACAGCTTCACCTACACCGTCTACGACACGCAGACGCAGGGGAACGAAGCGACGGTGCAGGTTGGCGCCGGCGATAGGCGGCTGACACGCCGCTCGGCGCGCGTGCGGACGGAGCGCGCCATCGCCGAGGCCCCCGTCGCTAGCTGTCGCGGACCCTGCGGGCCCGGCTGAGCCGGCTGCCGCGTTCCGGCTCGAATCCGGCTCACATTCGGTCACCACACCAATACCGTAATCGCTCGAGCGTCTTTCTCGAGTGAGCGGCCCCGCACACTCGATCCCGCTCATGCGCCTACTGAGACCTTGGTCTCATCCTCGCTCGACCATCGATTGATTCTCCCGTCGCCGACCGGCCGCTATGCTGCACAAGCTCACCCAGTAAGCTGCTTTGGTAGCGAAGTTTCAGAGAGCTGAAAGTTCAGCTCGACGGAGATACTCATGCGTCCCAGGAAGTATTCGGTTCCGTCAGCGTCCTCATCTGCCTGGTCTTCGCGCTGCTGGTCTCCTCGCCATCGTCGCGAGTCAGCGCTGCGCCGGAGTTCGCGCTGCAGTTCGACGGGGTCGACGATCGCGTGACGTTCGGCTCGGCACCAGGGCTCACCGGGCTCGGCGCCCAGACCTTCACGCTGGAGCTGTGGTTCAAGAAGACGGGCGCCGGCACGACGACGACCACGAGCGCGCACGGGAGGCGTGGACCCGTCGGCGATCCCGTTGCTGACGAAGGGACGCGGCGAGGCCGACGAACCAGCAACGTCGACATGAACTACTTCCTCGGGAATCGACAGCGGCAAGCGGGTGCTGGCGGCCGACTTCGAGGACATGTTCAACGGCGGCAACCATCCGATCCTCGGCCGGACGGCCATCTGCGACAACATCTGGTATCACGCGGCGGCCACCTACGACGGGACGACGTGGCGGCTGTATCCTGAACGGCGAGCTCGACGCGATGGTGACGGTCGGCACGACCAGCGCGACAGCTCGTGCCGCGCTTCGACAGCATTCAGCACGCGGCGCTCGCGACGGCGATGACCTCGACGGGCGCCGCGCAGGGGTTCTTCAAGGGCCTGATCGACGAAGCGCGCATCTGGAACATCGCGCGCAGCCAGAGCGGCGATCGTCGACACGATGGACGAGGCGCTCGTTCGCGCCGCAGGCGAACCTGGTCGGCCGCTGGGGACTCGATGACGGCGCCGGCACGACGGCGCTCAACAGCGCCGGCGTGCCCAATGGGACGCTCGCGTCCACTGTGCCGCTTGCGCCTTCCGGTATGGGTCACGCGGCGGCTCGGGCTTCGTGACGGGACTCGTGCCCGGCAACGACGCGCTGCGCCTGTCGGCGGCGGGGGATTACGTCACCTTCGGCGCGGCGACGCTCGACGCTCGGCGCGTCGCGGTTCACGGTCGAGACCTGGTTCAAGCGCGAAGCCGCGGGCACGGCAATCGGCACCGGCACGAACGGCCTGACCGCAGATCGTCCCGCTGGTCACCAAGGGCCGCGGCGAGGCCGAGGGGAGCAACGTCGACTTCAACTATTTCCTCGGCATCAACACCGCTGGCGCCACGGCCGTGATCGCGGCGGACTTCGAAGAAGGCGCGACGGGCGCGAGCCCCGGCCTGAATCACCCGATCAGCGGCGCGACCGAGATCCTGATGAACACGTGGTATCACGCGGCCGTGACCTACGACGGCACGACGCTGCAGCTGTATGTGAACGGCGTGCCGGACGGCGCGCCGGTCGTCGTCGGGCAGCCGCCGCGCGCCGACAGCATTCAGCACGCGGCGCTCGGCACGGCGCTGAACTCGACGGGCGCGGCGGCCGGCTTCTTTGCCGGACTGCTGGATGAAACGCGCATCTGGAACTACGCGCGCACCCCGGCGCAGATGGCGGCCGGCGCCAATCGCGAGATTCCCGCGGGCACCGGGCTGCTGGCGCGGTGGAGCTTCAACGACTGCTGCGGGCGCGTGGTCGGACTCGACGGGCCATCTCCCGTTCGGGACGCTGATGGGCATGGGCTGGGGCTGGGTGCCGCGGGGCACGCCGGCGCTGTCGACGGACATCAACACCGGCGCCGACAGTTGATGCCGGGACGGATCGCACGGTGACGCTGCCCGCCGTCGGCTCGCTCGCCGGCGTGGTGAACGACGACGGCGTCAACACGGGCACGGCGCTGGCGATTCAGTGGAGCCAGACGAGCGGACCGGGAGTGGCGACCTTCGCCGATCCGTCGGCGCCCGGCTCGAACGTGAGCTTCTCGGCGACGGGCACCTACGTGCTGACGCTCACCGCCAACGACGGCGAGTTCTCGACCAGCGACGCCGTCACGGTGGTCGTGAACGGCGTGGCGCCCACGCTCAACACGGCGCTGCAGCTCGGCGGGACCAACGCGTATGCGACGTTCGGACCGGCGCCGGCAGCTCGGCGCCTCGACGTTCACGCTCGAAGGCGTGGATCCGGCGCGACGGCGCGGGCGTGGCGACCTTCACCGGCACCGGCGGCGTCACGGCGGTTCCGCTCATCACCAAGGGGATGGCGGAAGTCGAGGGCAGCACCGTCGACATGAATTACTTCCTGGGCATCAGCGCGGCGACCGGGAGGCTGGCGGCCGACTTCGAAGACACGGCCACAGGCGGGAATCACCCGATCAACGGCACGGCGGCGATTCCGGCGGACGGCTCGTGGCACCACGTGGCGGCCACCTACGACGGCACGACCTGGCAGTTGTATCTCGACGGCACCATCGACGCGACGCTGTCGGTCGGGGCGTTCACGCCGCGGTTCGACAGCATTCAGCATGCCGCGATCGGCACGGCGCTCAATTCGACGGGCGCCGTGACGTCGGGGCAGACCGCCGGCCGCTTCCACGGCGTGCTGGACGAAGTGCGAATCTGGAACTACGCGCGGACGCCGGCGCAGATTCTGAGCGGCACGAACCGCGAGATTCTCGCCGCGAGCGGCCTGCTCGGCCGCTTTGGTCTCAACGAAGGAACCGGGACCGGCGTGGCGAGCAGCGTCGGCCCGGTCACCGGCACGATTGTCGGATCGAACTGGAGCTGGGTGAGCGGCGCGGCGCATGGCGGGCGGCGCTCAATGCGGCGCCGGAAGTCGAGGCGGGTCCGGATCAGACCGTCACGCTTCCGGCGTCGGGATGCTGATCGGGTCGGCGACCGACGACGGTCGTTCGGGCGCGCTGGTGACGACGTTGTGGAGCCAGGTGAGCGGCCCGGGTGTCGCGGTCGTCACCGCGCCGGCCTCCGCCGTCACGACGGTCGATTTCCCGGCGCTCGGCACCTACGTTCTGCGACTCACGGCCGACGACGGCGAGCTGTCCGCCACCGACGACGTCACGATCGACGGTGAGCGGCGTCGTCAATACTGGCGCCGGTGGTCGAAGCCGGTGCGAACCAGACGATCACGCTGCCGATCAACGTGACGGCGCTGTCCGGGACGCGCGATCGACGACGAGCAGCCGGCGGGATCGCTGACGGCGGCGTGGAGCAAGGTCAGCGGGCCGGGGACGGTGACCTTCGCGCAACGCGGCGGCGTCGGCGACGGACGCGACGTTCTCGATGCAGGGCGTCTACGTGCTGCGGCTCAGCGGCGAGCGACGGCTTGTTGAGCGGGAGCGACACCGTGACGGTCACGGTCAACGCGGATCCGGCGAACAAGGCGATCGACTTCGGCGGCACGAACGCGTTCGTGACGCTGGGCCCGGCGCCGGGCCTGGGCGCGTCGCGGTTCACGATCGAGACCTGGTTCCGCCGCGACGGCGCGGGCGTGGCGACCTTCACCGGGACGGGCGGCGTGACCGCGATTCCGCTGGTCACGAAGGGGATGGCGGAAGTCGACGACGTCAACAACCGGGACATGAACTACTTCCTCGGCATCCGGCAGTCGGATGGCGTGCTGGTCGCCGACTTCGAGGACACGGCGACCGGCGGGAACCACGTCGTGGCCGGCACGACGCCGATCGTCGCCGGACCGGAGTGGCACCATGCCGCGGCGACCTACGACGGCACGACGTGGCGCCTCTATCTCGACGGGCAGCTCGAGCGCGAGCTGGTCGTCGGGGCGTTCACGCCGCGCTTCGACAGCATTCAGCACGCGGCGCTCGGCGGGGCGCTGAATTCGACCGGCGGCGTGGGCAGCCAGCCGCAGGGCTTCTTCAACGGCGTGCTGGACGAGTCACGCATCTGGAACTACGCGCGGACGCCGCAGCAGATCAACCGCGGCCGGCTGCTCGAGATCGGGCTGCCGACGCCGGGACTGCTCGGACGGTGGGGCATGAACGAAGGCGTCGGGACGGGCGTCGGCAACAGCGCCGGCAGCGCCACCGGGACGGTGGTCGGATCGGCCTGGTCGTGGATGGAGGGCGCGCCGTTTACCGGCGCCAATCAGGCCCCGGCGGCGGTGGACGACCTGGCGGCGACCGCCGAGGAAGTCGCGGCGACGATCGCCGTGCTCGGCAACGACAGCGACGCCGACGGCGACGCGCTGACGATCGCCTCGGTGAGCAGCCCGGCGCACGGCACCGCGGCCGCGAACGCGGACGGGACGATCAGCTACACGCCGGCGGCCAACTACAGCGGCACCGACAGCTTCAGCTACACGATCAGCGACGGCCAGGGCGGCAGCGCGACGGCGGTCGTCAGCGTGACGGTGACGGACGTCAACGACGCGCCGGTGGCGGCGCGCCGACGCGGCGTCGACCAGCGAAGACACGCCGGTCGCGATCGCGGTGCTCGCCAACGACAGCGACGGCGACAGCGCGACGCTCACGCCGATCGTCGTCAGCGGGCCTGCGAACGGCAGCGCGACGGTGCAGGCGGACGGGAGCATCACGTATGCCCCGGCGGCGAACTTCAACGGCACCGACAGCTTCACCTACAAAGCGAGCGACGGCGCCGCGGAGTCGGGTGTCGTGACGGTCACGATCACGGTGCAGGCGGTCAACGACGCGCCGACGGCCGGCGCCGACAGCTACAGCCTCGACGAAGACGGCTCGCTCGTCGTGGCACGACCCCGGCGTGCTCGGCAACGACAGCGACGCCGACGGCGACAGCCTGACCGCGATGGTCGCGACCGGTCCGGCGCACGGCGCGCTGACGCTCAACGCCGACGGGAGCTTCAGCTACACGCCGGACGCCAACTACCACGGCGCCGACAGCTTCACCTATCGCGCGAATGACGGCGTGGCCGATTCCGCGGAAGCGACGGTCACTCTGACGATCAACCCGGTGAACGACGCACCGGTCGCGAGCGGCGACGCCTACACCACCGACGAGGACACGGCGCTCGTCATCGCGGCGGCCGGGCTCCTCGGCAACGACAGCGACGTCGACGGCGGCGGCGCTGACGGCGGTGCTGGTCAGCGGCCCGGCGAACGGCACGCTGGCGTTGAACGCCGACGGCAGCTTCACCTACACGCCGGCCTCGAACTTCAACGGCGCCGACAGCTTTACCTACAAGGCCAACGACGGCTCGGCTGATTCAGGCGCCGCGACCGTGGCCATTACGGTGAACGCCGTGGACGACGCGCCGGTTGCCAGCAACGATACGTTCACGATCAACGAGGACGTCAGCCTCAACGTGTCCGTGCCCGGGGTGCTCGCCAACGACAGCGACGCGGAAGGCAGCAGCCTGAGCGCGGTGCTCGTGAGCGGGGTGAGCCATGGCACGCTCACGCTGAACAGCGACGGCAGCTTCCAGTACACGCCGACGGCCAACTACGACGGTTCCGACAGCTTCACCTACAAGGTGAGCGCCGGCGGCCGTGGATCTCCGGCGTGGCGACCGTCTCCATCACGATCAACGGCGTGGCCGACACGCCGGCCGCGGTCGACGATCACTTCAGCACGGACGAAGACACCGTGCTCGACGTGCCGGCCGCGGGCGTCCTGGCGAACGACACCGACGCCGACAGCGACGCGCTCACGGCCATCCTGGTCACCGGTCCGTCGCACGGCACGGTGTCCTGGGGCCGGACGGCGGCTTCGTCTACACGCCGGCGGGCGACTACAGGGGCGCCGACAGCTTCACCTACAAGGCCAACGACGGATCGACCGACTCGCCGGTCGCCACCGTCGCGCTCACGGTGAACGCGGTGAACGACGTGTCGTTCGCGAACGCCGACAGCTACACGACCGCGGAAGACGTGCCGCTGGTCGTGGCCGCTCCGGGCGTCACCGGCAACGACACCGACATCGACGGCGACCCGCTCGCCGCCAGCGTCGTGTCGATGCCCGATCCACGGCACGCTCGCGCTCAGCGCCGACGGCAGCTTCGTCTACACGCCTGCCGCGGAGTACAGCGGGCCCGACAGCTTCACCTACAAGCTGAACGACGGCACCGCCGACTCCAACGTCGCGACGGTCACGCTGAACGTGACCCCCGTGGACGACGACGCCGGTGGCCGGCGACAACAGCTACAGCACGAGCGAAGACCAGACGCTGGTCGTCGCCGCGCCCGGGGTGCTCGCCAACGACACCCATCCGGATGGCAGCCCGATGACGGCCGTCCTGGTCAGCGGCGTGAGCCGCGGGACGCTGAGCCTCAACCCGAACGGCGGCTTCAGCTACACGCCCGCCGCGAACTTCACCGGGATCGACAGCTTCACCTATCGGGCGACCGCCGGCACGACGAAGCTCGAACATCGCGACGGTGACGATCACCATCAGCGCGGCCAACGACGCGCCGATGGCGGTGAGCGACAACTACACGCTCAACGAGGACAGCACGCTGACCATCGCGGCCCCGGGCCTGCTGGCGAACGACGTCGACGTCGACAGCCCGAACCTGACGGCGTCGAAGGTCACGAACCCGCTGCGCGGCACACTGACGTTGAATGCCAACGGCAGCTTCACCTATACGCCGATCGCCAACTACAACGGCCCCGACCTCTTCATCTACAGGGCCGGACGACGGCGTCCGACTCGAACCTGGCGGTGGTGGTGCTGACCGTGAAGGCGGTCGCGGATGCGCCCGTCGCCAACAACCAGTCCGTGTCGCTCAACGAAGACACGGTCAAGCAGGTCGGTCCTGTCGGCGAGCGACGCCGACGGCAACAACGCTGACCTTCTGCGATCGTGACGCCCCCGGCGCACGGCACGCTGACCGGCACGCTGCCGAACGTGACCTACCGGCCGGCGGCCAACTACAACGGTCCGGACAGCTTCAAGTTCCGGGCGAGCGACGGGTCGCTGGTGAGCAACACCGCGACCGTGAGCATCACGGTGGCGCCGGTCAACGACGCGCCGGTCGCGTTGGCGGCCAGGTACTCCACGCCGCGCAACATCGCGATCACCCGGCAGGCGGGCGCGACGGACGTGGACGGCAACGCCCTGACCTACGCGATTACGACGCAGCCGACCAAGGGCACGTTGACGCTGAATGCGGCGACGGGCATGTTCACTTACAAGCCGGCGGCTGGTAAGACCGGGGCGGACTTCTTCCAGTTCCGGGTCAACGACGGGACGACCAACTCGAGCCCGGCTCGGGTCGACATCCAGATCCAGTAGCGGGTTGGAGCGCGTGCGGGCCGGGGAGTATCGCCCCGCCTCGCACGCGCTCCGGTCTGCTCATGGGACCTTGGTCGGAGTCGCCGCCAGACCTTCGGTTCATACCCACCGGCAAGCCCCCCCCATATCCTCCGTACAATCCCTGACCCGCCCAGGACCCGCCGATCCGCAAGGAGCGCATGATGCGACGCGCCAGCAAGTACGCAGTGGTAGTGGCCGTCTGCCTTCTGATGCCCTTTGTTCCTCGTGGATTGGGCTTGCTGTCGGTCAGCGCCGCGCCGGAGTTTGCGCTCCAGTTCGACGGGGTCGATGACCGGGTGACGTTCGGGCAGGCACCTCGGGCTCGGCGCGCAGACCTTCACGCTGGAGCTGTGGTTCAAGAAGACGGGAGCCGGGACGACGACGACCACGAGCGGCGACGGGGGGCGTGACGTCGGCGATTCCGCTGCTGACCAAGGGACGCGGCGAGGCCGAGAGCAGCAACGTCGACATGAACTACTTCCTCGGAATCGACAGCGGACAGCGCGTGCTGGCGGCCGACTTCGAGGACACGATCAACGGCGGCAACCATCCCGGTTCGGGCCGGACGGCCATCTGCGACAACATCTGGTATCACGCGGCGGCCACCTACGACGGGACGACGTGGCGGCTGTTCCTGAACGGCGAGCTCGAAGCGAGCGATGGTGGTCGGCCGACCGCGTTCAGCGCATGCCGCGCTTCGACAGCATTCAGCACGCGGGGCTCGCGACGGCGATGACCTCGACGGGCGCGGCGCAGGGTTTCTTCAAGGGCCTGATCGACGAAGCGCGCATCTGGAACGTGGCGCGCAGCCAGGCGGCGATCGTCGGACACGATGGACGAGCCCGTGCGCGGCCGCGGCCAACCTGATCGGCCGCTGGGGGCTCGACGACGGCACCGGGACGACGGCTGCCAACACCGCCGGGTGGCCCGATCGGATCGCTGCTGCCGCTCGCCGGGGCCGCCCGCGTGGGACACCGGCGTCTCGAGCTACGTGACGGGGCTGGTGCCGGGCAACGACGCGCTGCGCCTGACGGCCGCCGGGGACTACGTCACTTTTGGTGCGGCGAGCCCGGCGCTCGGGGCGTCGCGGTTCACCGTCGAGACCTGGTTCAAGCGCGAAGGCGCCGGCACGGCGATCGGCACCGGCACGAACGGCCTGACCGCGGTCTCCCGCTGGTCACCAAGGGCCGCGGCGAGGCCGAGGCGAGCAACGTCGACTTCAATTACTTCCTGGGCATCAACACCGCGGATCGACCCCGCGTGCTCGCGGCCGACTTCGAAGAAGGCGCGGCGGGCGCGAGCCCGGGCCTCAACCACCCGATCAGCGGGTCGACCGAGATCCTGATGGGCACGTGGTATCACGCGGCCGTGACCTACGACGGCACGACGCTGCAGCTGTATCTGAACGGCGTGCCGGACGGTGCGCCGGTGGTCGTCGGGACAGCCGCCGCGGGCCGACAGCATTCAGCCTGCGGCGCTGGGCACGGCGCTGAACTCGACGGGCGTCGCGTCCGGCTCCTTTGCCGGTTTGCTGGATGAAACGCGCATCTGGAATTACGCGCGCAGCGCGGCGCAGATGGCGGCCGGCGCGAATCGCGAGATCCCCGCCGGCGACCGGGCTGCTGGCGCGGTGGAGCTTCAACGACTGCTGCGGGCGCGTCGCGGACTCGACCGGACACCTGCCCGTTCGGGACGCTGCAGGGCGCGGGCTGGGGCTGGGTGCCGCGGGGCACGCCGGCCCTGTCGACGACGATCAACGCGGCGCCGACGGTCGATGCGGGCCCGGATCAGCACGGTGACGCTACCCGCGGTCGGCTCGCTCAGCGGCGTCGTGAACGACGACGGCGTCGACACGGGCACGCCGCTCGCGATTCAGTGGAGCAAGACGAGCGGCCCGGGCGTCGTGACCTTCGGCGATGCCGACGGCGCCGGGCTCGAACGTGACCTTCTCGACGACGGGCACCTACGTGCTGACGCTCACGGCCAGCGACGGCGAGCTCTCGACCAGCGACACGGTGACGATTGTGGTCAACGGCGTGGCGCCGGCGATCAACACGGCGCTGCAGCTGGGCGGGACCAACGCCTATGTGACGTTCGGTCCGGCGCCGCAGCTCGGCGCCTCGACGTTCACGCTCGAGGCGTGGATCCGGCGCGACGGCACGGGCGTGGCGACGTCTGTCCGGCATCGGCGGCGTCACGGCCGTTCCGCTCGTCACGAAGGGGATGGCGGAGACCGAGGGCAGCACCGTCGACATGAACTACTTCCTGGGCATCAGCGCCGGCGACCGGGAAGCTGGCGGCCGACTTCGAAGACACGGCCACGGGCGGGAATCACCCGGTCAACGGCACGGCGGCGATTCCGGCCGACGGATCGTGGCATCACGTGGCGGCCACCTACGACGGCACGACGTGGCAGTTGTACGTGGACGGCGACGCTCGACGCGACGCTGTCGGTCGGGGCGTTCACGCCGCGCTTCGACAGCATTCAGCATGCGGCGATCGGCACCGCGCTCAATTCGACGGGCGGCGTGACGGCGGCGCAGACGCCGGGCTGCTTCAACGGCGTCGATCGACGAAGTGCGGATCTGGAACTACGCGCGGTCGCCGGCGCAGATTCTGAGCGGCACGAACCGCGAGATTCCCGCCGCGAGCGGCCTGCTCGGCCGCTTTGGCCTCAATGAAGGAACCGGGACCAGCGTGGCGAGCAGCGTCGGCGCGGTCACCGGCACGATTGTCGGCTCGAACTGGAGCTGGGTGAGCGGCGCGCACATGCCGGGCGCGCTCAATGCGGCGCCGGCCGTCGATGCGGGTGCCGATCAGACCGTGACGCTGCCGGTCGTCGGGACGCTGGTCGGGATCGGCGACCGACGACGGCCGTTCGGGCACGGTGGTGACGACGCTGTGGAGCCAGGTGAGCGGCCCCGGGACGTCGCGATCTTCGGCACGCCGACGGCGGCGATCACGACGGTCGACTTCACGGCGCTCGGCACCTACGTCCTGCAACTCAGGGCCGACGACGGCGAGCTGTCCGCTACCGACGACCGTCACGATCGAGGTGACCGGCGTCGTCAATACTGGCGCCGGTGGTCGAAGCCGGCGCCAACCAGACGATCACGCTGCCGACCAACGTGACGCGCGCTCTCCGGGACGGCGACCGACGACGGGTAGCCGGCGGGATCGCTGACGACGGCGTGGAGCAAGGTCAGCGGCCCGGGGACGGTGACGTTCGCCAACGCGGCGGCGTCGGCGACGGACGCGACGTTCTCGATGCAGGGCAGCTACGTGCTGCGGCTCAGCGCGAGCGACGGCCTGCTCAGCGGGAGCGACACCGTGACGGTCACGGTCAATGCGAATCCGGCGAACAAGGCGATCGACTTCGGCGGCACGAACGCGTTCGTGACGCTCGGCCCGGCGCCGAGCCTGGGCGCGTCGCGGTTCACGATCGAGACCTGGTTCCGGCGCGACGGCGCGGGCATCGCGACCAACACCGGGCACCGGCGGCGTGATCGCGATTCCGCTGGTCACGAAGGGGATGGCGGAAGTCGACGACGGCAACAACCGGGACATGAACTACTTCCTCGGCATCCGGCAGTCGGACGGCGTGCTGGTCGCCGACTTCGAGGACACGGCCACCGGAGGGAACCATCCCGTCGCCGGCGTCACCCCCGTCGTCGCGGCGGCCGGAGTGGCATCACGCCGCGGTGACGCTACGACGGCACGACGTGGCGGCTCTATCTCGACGGACAGCTCGACCGCGAGCTGGTCGTCGGGGCGTTCACGCCGCGCTCCGACAGCATTCAGCACGCGGCGCTCGGCACGGCGCTGAATTCGACCGGCGGCGTGGGCAGCCAGCCGCAGGGCTTCTTCAACGGCGTGCTGGACGAGGCGCGCATCTGGAACTACGCGCGGTCGCCTGCAGCAGATCAGCCGCGGCCGGCTGCTCGAGATCGGGCTGCCGACGCCGGGACTGCTCGGACGGTGGGGCCTGAACGAAGGCGTCGGGACGAGCGTCGGCAACAGCGCCGGAGCCGTCAACGGGACGGTCGTCGGATCGGCGTGGTCGTGGGTGGAGGGCGCGCCGTTTACCAGCGTCAATCAGGCCCCGGCGGCGGTGGACGACCTCGCGGCGACGACTGAGGACGCCGCGGCGACGATCGCCGTGCTCGGCAACGACAGCGACGCCGACGGCGACGCGCTGACGCTCTCAGCGGTGAGCACGCCCGGCGCACGGCACCGCGGCCGCGAACGCGGACGGGACGATCAGCTACACGCCGGCGGCCAACTTCAGCGGCGCCGACAGCTTCAGCTACACGATCAGCGACGGCCAGGGCGGGAGCGCGACGGCGGCCGTCAGCGTGACGGTCACGGACGTCAACGACGCGCCGGTGGCGGCCGACGATACGGCGACGACCAGCGAAGACACGCCGGTCGCGATCGCGGTGCTCGCCAACGACAGCGACGGCGACAGCGCGTCGCTCACGCCGATCGTCGTCAGCGGGCCGGCGAACGGCAGCGCTGACGGTGGAGGCGGACGGGAGCATCACGTATGCGCCGGCGGCGAACTTCAACGGGACCGACAGCTTCACCTACAAAGCGAGCGACGGCGCCGCGGAGTCCGGTGTCGTGACGGTCACGATCACGGTGCAGGCGGTCAACGACGCGCCCGTCGCTGGCGGCGACAGCTACAGCCTCGACGAAGACGGCACGCTGCATCGTGGCGGACCCCGGCGTGCTCGGCAACGACAGCGACGTCGAGGGCGACAGCCTGAGCGCGATGCTCGTGACCGGCCCGGCGCACGGCGCCTGACGTTCAACGCCGACGGGAGCTTCATCTACACGCCGGACGCCAACTACCACGGCGCCGACAGCTTCACCTACCGCGCGAATGACGGCGTGGCCGATTCGGCGGAGGCGACCGGTCGCGCTGACGATCAACTCGGTGAACGACGTGCCGGTGGCCGCGAACGACGCCTACAGCACGAACGAGGACACGGCGCTCAGCGCGGCGGCGCCGGCGTCCTGGCAAACGACAGCGACGCCGATGGCGGCGCGCTGCACGGCGGTTCTGGTCAGCGGTCCCGACCAACGGCACGCTGGCGTTGAACGCGGACGGCAGCTTCACCTACACGCCGGCCTCGAACTCCAACGGCACCGACAGCTTCACCTACAAGGCCAACGACGGCTCGGCGGATTCGACCGCCGCCACGGTGACGATCACGCTGACCGCCGTGAACGACGCGCCCGTCGCCGGCGACGACAGCTTCACGCACCAACGAGGACACGGCGCTGACGGTCTCCGTCCCGGGCGTGCTCGCCAACGACACCGACGCGGACGGCACGCAGCCTGAGCGCCGTGCTCGTGAGCGGCGTGGCGCACGGCACGCTGACGCTGAATCCGGACGGCAGCTTCAGCTACACGCCGGCAGCCGATTTCCACGGAACGGACACGTTCACCTACCAGGCGACCGACGGCGACCGAGCTGTCGAACGTCGCGACCGTCTCGATCCTGGTCACGCCGGTCAACGATGCGCCGGCGGCGGCCGACGACACCTTCAGCACGACGGAGGAGACGGTCCTGACCGTGCCGGCGCCGGGCGTTCTCGCGAACGACATCGACGCGGAGGGCCAGGCGCTCACCGCGACGCTCGTGGCCGGCACCAGCCACGGCAGCCCTGACGTTCAACGCCGACGGCAGCTTCACCTATACGCCGGCGCCGGAACTACAACGGCGCCGACAGCTTCACCTACAGGGCGAGCGACGGGTCGGCGCGACTCGGGCGTCGTCACGGTCACCATCACGGTCAACGCCGTGAACGACGTGCCGGTCGCGACCGCCGACAGCTTCAGCACCGCCGAGGACACGCCGCTCGTCGTCGACGGCCCTGGAGTGATCGGCAACGACACCGACGCGGACGGCGACTCGCTGACCGCGGTCCTGGTGAGGGGTCCGAGACACGGCACGCTGGCGCTGAATGCCGACGGCAGCTTCAGCTACACGCCGGCGGCCAACTACAACGGCGCCGACAGCTTCACCTACCAGGTGAACGACGGCACGGCCGACTCGAACGTCGTGACGGTCGCGATTGCGATCTCGGCGGTCGTCGATGCACCGATGGCGGTCGACAACAGCTATAGCAAGAACGAGGACATCTCGGTTGAGCGTCGCGGCGCCAGGCGTGCTGGCGAACGATCAGTGACGGCGACAACGCCACGGCGTTGACCGCCGATACTGGTGAGCGGCGTGAGCCACGGCACGCTGGTGCTGAACCCGGACGGCAGCTTCAGCTACACGCCCGACCCCAACTTCAACGGAACCGACAGCTTCACGTATCAGGCGCACGACGGCACGATGCTGTCGAACGTCGCGACGGTCACCATCACCGTCAAGCCCGTCAACGATCCACCTCGCGGCCGCGACGAGAGCTACAGCACGAACGAGGACACGCCGCTCACGATTGCGGGCCCCGGGCGTGCTCGCCAACGACACGGACATCGACAGCGCGCGCGCTGACGGCCGTCAGGGTGTCTGGCCCCAGCCACGGCACGCTGGCGCTCAACGCCGACGGCGGCTTCATCTACACGCCCGACCGCCAACTACGACGGGCCCGACACAGTTCGTCTACCGGGCCGCGCGACGGCGCCGGACTGACGAACTTCGCGACCGTGACCCTGACGGTCAATGCGGTCGACGATGCGCCGGTCGCGAACAGCCAGGCGAAGACGCTCATCGAGGACCGCGCAAGGCGATGACGCTGACGGCGACTGACGCGGACGGCGAGCTCGCTCACCTTCACGATCGTGACACCGCCGGCGCACGGCGTGCTGATCGGCACGCTGCCGTCTCGTGACCTACGATCCGAACCCGAACTACAACGGTCCGGACAGCTTCACGTTCAGCGTCACCGACGACACGGCCTCACCAGCAACGTCGCGACGGTCAGCCTGACGGTGACGCCGGTGAACGACGCTCCGGTGGCGCAGGCGCGCGGACTACACGACGCCGGGCAACACGCCGTTCATCGGGCAGCTGGTGGCGAGCCGATGTCGACGGCAACCCGCTGACCTACGCGGTCACGCACGCAGCCGACGAAGGGCACCGTGTCGGTGAATCCGGCGACGGGCGCGTTCACCTACATGCCGTCCCCCGGGAAGACCGGGACGGATTCGTTCAGGTTCAGGGCGAACGACGGCAAGGCGAACTCGAACACCGCCACGGATCGACATTCAAATCCGGTAGCTGGTATGACACGAGCGACACCGGGGGGCACGCCCCCGCGTCGCTCGTGTCGCCTCGGCATCGTTACAGGGCAGTTACACGGTCGTCATGGGACCTTGGTCTGATCCACAACCCGACCTTGGGTTCATTCTCCGCGCCGGCGCCCCAACCTATCCTTACTGAACCCAGAATCTGTCTTCTTAAAAATCTGCGGGATTCGATCGGCCGGCTCCCCCCGATCCGACCCCCGCTAGGAGCGCCTGAATGCGACGCGTCAGCAAGTACGCAGTAGTAGTGGCCGCCTGCCTTCTTATCCAGTTTGTTCCTGGCATATCGGGTTTGCTGTCGCTCAACGCCGCGCCGGAGTTTGCGCTGCAGTTCGACGGGGTCGATGATCGCGTGACGTTCGGCGCGGCGCCGACGCTCGGGGCGCAGACCTTTACGCTCGAGCTCTGGTTCATGCGCACGGGAGCGGGTGTCGCCACGAGGACCGGCAGCGGGGGCTGACGTCGGCAGTGCCCCTGCTGACCAAGGGCATGGCGGAGGCCGAGACACCAGCCAACATCGACATGAACTACTTCCTGGGCATCGACGCGGCCCAGGCGCGTGCTGGCGGCCGATTTCGAGGACACGGCCAACGGCGTGAACCATCCGGTCGCTGGGCCGGACGGCCATCTGCGACAACATCTGGTATCACGCCGCGGCGACCTACGACGGGACGACGTGGCGCCTGTATCTGAACGGCGAGCTCGAAGTCGACGACTGGCTCGTCGGCGCGTTCACTGCCCCGCGTTCGACAGCATCCAGCACGCGGCGCTCGGCACGGCGCTGACCGTCGGACTCGAGCGGCGCAGCGCGTGGCGTTCTTCAAAGGGCTGATCGACGAAGCGCGCATCTGGAACGTCGCGCGCAGCCAGGCGGCGATCGTCGACACGATGGACGAGCCGCTGCTGGCGGCGGGCCAACCTGATCGGCCGCTGGGGCCTCGACGAGGGATCCGGGACGACGGCCGCCAACACTGCCGGGCGTGCCCAACGGGACGCTGGTGTCCGACCTCGCCGGCGACTCCGCCGGTCTGGGTCGCGGGCGGCTCGGGCTACGCGTCGGCGCTGGTGCCCGGGAACGACGTGCTGCGCCTGACCGGCACGTCGCGGCGACTACGTCACGCTTCGGCCCGGCGACCGTCCACGCTCGGCGCGTCGCACGTTCACGGTCGAGACCTGGTTCAAGCGCGAGGCGCGCCGGCGTGACGACGAGCACCGGCACCGGCGGCCTCACGGCGGTGCTCCGCTCGTGACCAAAGGACGCGGCGAAGGCGAGAACAGCAACGTCGACATGAACTACTTCCTCGGCATCAACACCGACCGGCGTACGCGTCGCGGCCGACTTCGAAGAAGGCGCCGACGGGCGCAATCCCCGGCGCGGCAACCATCCGATCAGCGGGTACGACGCCGATCGCCATGGGCACCTGGTATCACGCGGCGGTGACCTACGACGGCACGAACCTGCAGCTGTACCTGAACGGCCTGCCGGACGGCCTGCCGCGTGTTCGTCGGGCAGCCGCCGCGCGCCGACAGCATTCAGCACGCGGCGCTCGGCATCGGCGCTGACCTCGACGGGCGCGGCGGCCGGGTTCTTCGCCGGGTCGCTCGACGAAACGCGCATCTGGAACTACGCGCGCAGCGCCGCGCAGATCGCCGCGACGGTCAATCGCGGAGATCGCCGACTGCGCCCGGGCTCCTGGCGCGCTGGAGCTTCAACGACTGCTGCGGCCGCGTCGTCGACTCGACCGGCCATCTGCCCTTCGGTCCACCGCTGTCCAGCACGCCGGCCTGACTCAGGCGACGCTGCGGGCACGGGCTGGAGCTGGGCGCCCCGCGGTGACAACACGCTGAGCCCCGCGCCGGTCAACCTGGCGCCCGTGGTTTTTGCCGGCGCCGATCAGACGGTGACGTTGCCCGCGACCGCCACTCTCTCCGGCTCCGTCGTCGACCCGGACGGTCCGACCGTCGGTCCCGTGCAGTGGAGCCAAGACCAGCGGGCCCGGCGCCGTCGGCATTCGGCAATCCCGCGTCGCTGACCACGACTGCGAGCTTCTCCGCGGTCGGCACCTACGTGCTCACGCTCACGGCCAGCGACGGCGAAGCCTCCGGAACGGACTCCCTGACCGTCGTGGCGACCGGCGTGGCCGATCCGGCGCTGACGCCGAAATATGCCGTCGACTTCGGCGGGACGAACGCGTTCGTGGCCCTCGGACAGGCGCCAGGCCTCGGCGCGGCGACCTTCACGCTCGAAGCGTGGATCAAGCGCGAAGGCGCGGGCGTCGCGACGAGCACGGGCAGCGGCGGGATCACGGCGATTCCGATCGTGACCAAGGGCATGGCGCAGTCCGACGGCAGCAACCTCGACATGAACTACTTCCTCGGAATCCGCCAGTCCGACAACGTGCTCGCGGCGGACTTCGAAGACATCGGCGACCGGGCCTCAACCACCCGGTCACGGGCACGACGCCGATTCCTGCCAACGGCGTGTGGCACCACGTGGCCGCGACGTACGACGGCACCACCTGGCGTCTGTACTGGACGGCATCCTCGACGGCGCAGCTCGTCGTCGGCGCCTTCACGCCGCGCGCCGACAGCATTCAGCACGCCGCGATCGGCACGGCGCTCGGTCACCGGCGGACGTCGGCGAGCGGCAGACGCAGGGCTTCTTCAACGGCGTCATGGACGAGGTCCGGATCTGGAGCGGCGCGCGCACGCTGCAGCAGATCCAGGACGGCATGTCCGGAGAGATCCTGTCGGCGCCGGGCCTGCTCGGACGCTGGGGCTTCAACGAGGGAGCCGGCGGCGCCGGGACGGCTGTCGCCGACAGCAGCGGCAACGGCAACAACGGCGTGCTGAGCGGCACGTTCACCTGGGTGCCGGGCGTGACGTTCACGACCGTCAACCATGCGCCCGATGCGCCGATCCTGAATGCGCCGGCCAACGACGCGACCGGCGTCGCGTCGCCGGCGACGCTCGACGTGTCGGTCTCCGACAGCGATGCCGATCCGCTGACCGTGACGTACTTCGGCCGCCGCAAGGCCGTCGCCGGTCCCGACTTCACGTTCGTGGCGATTCCCGACACGCAGCATTACGTCGACGATCCGGCGTCGCGCGGCGACCTTCACGGCCCAGACGAACTGGATCGTCAACAACCGGGCGCCGCTGAACATCGCGTTCGCCTCGCACCTCGGCGACATCACCGAGCACCAGGACCAGTTCATCGTCGAGTGGCAGCGCGCCGACACGAGCATGCAGGTGCTCGAGGCGAACGGCGTCCCCTTCGGCATGTCGCCCGGGAACCACGATCAGTATCCCAGCGGCGTGGCGAACTTCTACGACCAGTTCTTCCCGCCGTCGCGGTTCCTCGGGCAGCCGTGGTACGGCGGCTACCTCGGGGCGGAAGCGGGGGAGATCCAACCGGCTGAACAAGGACAACTACGAGCTCTTCTCCGCGGGCGGGCTCGACTTCCTGATCATCCACATCGAGACCGACTGGCCGAGCTACGCCGTCGACGTGGGCGGACAAGATCATCAAGCGGTACCCGAACCGTCGCGTGATTCTCAGCACGCACGCGTTCCTGAACACGTCGAGCGCGCGCCCGACGGCGACGCAGTTCGGCCGCACCAACGGCACGTCGGCCGAAGACGTGTGGCAGCACCTCATCAAGCCGAACTGCAACGTGTTCATGGTGATCAACGGCCACTACCCCGGCGAGGGCCGGCGCACCGACCTGAACAACTGCGGGCAGCCGGTGCACCAGGTGCTGACGGACTACCAGAGCCGCGCGAACGGCGGCGACGGCTGGCTGCGGTACTACACGTTCAAGCCGTCGGAGAACAAGATCTACGCCTACACGTACTCGCCGACGCGCAACGGCGGCGCGGGTGAGTTCGAGACCGACGCCAGCAGCCAGTTCGTGCTCGACTACAACCTGACGACGCCGTTCCAGGTCATCGCGACGAACACCGACGTCCCGTCCGGCTCGAGCACCACGGCGATGTGGAGCGGGCTCGCGGCCAGCGCCGAGTACGAGTGGTACGTCACGGTCAACGACGGCAGGTCGACGACGACCGGGCCGGTGTGGAGCTTCACGACCGCGGCGCCCGCGAACACCGCGCCCGTGGCGGTGAACGACTCGGCGACGACTGCGCGAAGACACGGCCGGTCAGCGGCAACGTGCTCGACCAACGACACCGACGCTGACGCCGGCACGACGCTGACGGCGACCCTCGGTGCGAGCCCGACGCACGGCACGGTGGCGCTGGCCGCGGACGGCAGCTTCACCTACACGCCGAACGCGGACTTCAACGGCACCGACAGCTTCACCTACACGGCGAGCGACGGCACGGCCGCCTCGAACGTCGCGACGGTGACGATCACGGTCGACGCGCGTGAACGACGCGCCGGTGGCGGTCAACGACACGGCGACGACCGACGAAGACACGGCGGTCAGCGGCAACGTGCTCGGCCAACGACACGGACGTCGACGCCGGCACGACGCTGACGGCGGCCCTGGGCGCGAGCCCGGCGAACGGCACGCGTGACGCTGACCGCGGACGGCAGCTTCACCTACACGCCGAACGCGGACTTCAACGGCACCGACAGCTTCACCTACACGGCGAGCGACGGCGCGGCCGCCTCGAACGTCGCGACGGTGACGATCACGGTCACGCGGCGTCAACGACGCGCCGGTGGCGGTCAACGACAGCGGCGACGACCGACGAAGACACGGCGGTCAGCGGTCAACGTCCTCGCGCAACGACACGGACGTCGACGCCGGCACGACGCTGACGGCGGCCCTGGTGCGCGGCCCGGCGAACGGCACGCTGACGCTGACCGCGGACGGCAGCTTCACCTACACGCCGAACGCCGAACTTCAACGGCACGGACAGCTTCACCTACACGGCGAGCGACGGCACGGCCGTCTCGAACGTCGCGACGGTGACGATCACGGTCGACGGCGCGTGAACGACGCGCCGGTGGCGGTCAACGACGCGGCGACGACCGCCGAAGACACGGCGGTCAGCGGCAACGTGCTCGGCCAACGACACGGACGTCGACGCCGGCACGACGCTGACGGCGACCCTGGGCGCGAGCCCGGCGAACGGCACGGTGACGCTGACCGCGGACGGCAGCTTCACCTACACGCCGAACGCGAACTTCAACGGCACCGACAGCTTCACCTACACGGCGAGCGACGGCACGGCCGCCTCGAACGTCGCGACGGTGACGATCACGGTCACGCGCGTGAACGACGCGCCGGTGGCGGTCAACGACGCGGCGACGACCGACGAAGACACGGCGGTCAGCGGTCAACGTGCTCGGCCAACGACACGGACGTCGACGCCGGCACGACGCTGACGGCGACCCTGGTCGCGAGCCCGGCGAACGGCACGGTGACGCTGACCGCGGACGGCAGCTTCACCTACACGCCGAACGCGGACTTCAACGGCACCGACAGCTTCACCTACACGGCGAGCGACGGCGCGGCCGCCTCGAACGTCGCGACGGTGACGATCACGGTCACGGGCGTGAACGACGCGCCGGTGGCGGTCAACGACGCGGCGACGACCGACGAAGACACGGCGGTCAGCGGCAACGTGCTCGGCCAACGACACGCGACGTCGACGCCGGCACGACGCTGACGGCGACCCTGGGCGCGAGCCCGGCGAACGGCACGGTGACGCTGAACGCGGACGGCAGCTTCACCTACACGCCGAACGCGGACTTCAACGGCGACCGACAGCTTCACCTACACGGCGAGCGACGGCGCGGCCGACTCGAACGTCGCGACGGTGACGATCACGGTCACGCGCGTGAACGACGCGCCGGTGGCGGTCAACGACGCGGCGACGACCGACGGAAGACACGGCGGTCAGCGGCAACGTGCTCGGCCAACGACACGGACGTCGACGCCGGCACGACGCTGACGGCGACCCTGGTCGCGAGCCCGGCGCAACGGCACGGTGGCGCTGACCGCGGACGGCAGCTTCACCTACACGCCGAACGCGAACTTCAACGGCGACCGACAGCTTCACCTACACGGCGAGCGACGGCGCGGCCGCCTCGAACGTCGCGACGGTGACGATCACGGTCACGGGCGTGAACGACGCGCCGGTGGCGGTCGAACGACGCGGCGACGACCGACGGAAGACACGGCGGTCAGCGGCAACGTGCTCGGCCAACGACACGGACGTCGACGCCGGCACGACGCTGACGGCGACCCTGGGCGCGAGCCCGGCGAACGGCACGGTGACGCTGACCGCGGACGGCACGCTTCACCTACACGCCGAACGCGGACTTCAACGGGACCGACAGCTTCACCTACACGGCGAGCGACGGCGCGGCCGCCTCGAACGTCGCGACGGTGACGATCACGGTCACGGGCGTGAACGACGCGCCGGTGGCGGTCAACGACGCGGCGACGACCGACGGAAGACACGGCGGTCAGCGGCGACGTGCTCGCCAACGACACGGACGTCGACGGCGACGACGCTGACGGCGACCCTCGGCGCGAGCCCGGCGCACGGCACGGTGACGCTGAACGCGGACGGCACGCTTCACCTACACGCCGAACGCGAACTTCAACGGGACCGACAGCTTCACCTACACGGCGAGCGACGGCACGGCGGCCTCGAACGTCGCGACGGTGACGATCACGGTCACGGGCGTGAACGACGCGCCGGTGGCGGTCAACGACGCGGCGACGACCGACGAGGACACGGCGGTCAGCGGCAACGTGCTCGGCCAACGACACGGACGCCGACGGCGACGACGCTGACGGCGACCCTCGGTGCGAGCCCGGCCCACGGCACGGCTGACGCTGGCACGCGGACGGCACGCTTCACCTACACGCCCGACCGCGAACTTCAACGGCGACGGACAGCTTCACCTACACGGCGAGCGACGGCGCGGCGGCCTCGAACGTCGCGACGGTGACGATGACGGTCACGAGCGTGAACGACGCGCCGGTCGCGGTCAACGACTCGGCGACGACGGCGGAGAACACGGCCGTCACGATCGCCGTCCTGTCGAACGACACTGACGCGGACGGCGACACGCTGTCGGTGGCGAGCGTCACGACGCCCGCTCACGGCACGGCCGCGATCAACGCCGGCGGCACGATCACGTATTCGCCGGCGGCGAACTACAGCGGCGGGGACAGCTTCTCCTACACGATCAGCGATGGCCAGGGAGGCTCCGCGACGGCAACCGTCAGCGTGACGGTCACGAACGTCAACAACGCGCCGGTCGCCGTGAACGACTCGGCGACGACGGTCGAGGACCAGGCGGTCACGATCGCCGTGCTCGCCAACGACACGGATGCCGATGGCGGCACGCTGAACGCGGTGCTCGTCAGCGGTCCGAGCCACGGCACGGCGACGCTGAATCCGGACGGCAGCTTCCGGTACACGCCGGCGGCGAACTTCAACGGCGCCGACAGCTTCCGCTACAAGGCGAGCGACGGCGCCGCTGATTCGAACGTGGCGACGGTGACGGTTGTCATCGACGCCGAGAACGACGCGCCCGTGGCCGTCAACAACAGCTACAGCACCAACGAAGACCAGGTGCTGAACGTCGCGGCGCCCGGCGTGCTCGGCAACGATACCGACATCGACGGGGGCCCGCTGCAGGCGGTGCTCATCAGCGGTCCGAGCCCACGGCACGCTGACGCTGAACGCCGAACGGCAGCTTCAGCTACACGCCGGCGGCGAACTTCAGCGGGGCCGACAGCTTCAGCTACGAGGCCAACGACGGCAGCGACGACTCGAACGCGGCGACCGTGTCCATCGCTCGTCAACGCCGTCAACGACGCGCCGGTGGCGCGAGAGCGACAGCGTGACGACGAAGAGCGGCCAGGCCGTGTCGATCACGCTGGAGGCCGACGACGCGGACGGGAACGCGCTCACCTACCGGATCGTGCGCAGCCCGTCCAACGGCACGCTGACCGGCACGGGGCCGAACCGGACCTACACGCCGAGGAGCGGCTTCACGGGCTCCGACAGCTTCACGTTCGTGGCCAACGACGGCGTCGTGGACAGCAACGTGGCGACGGTGAGCATCACGGTCACCTCGAAGACGAACCAGCCGCCCGTGGCGGAGAACAAGTCGGTGCAGACCAACGAGGACACCAGGGTCATCGATCACGCTCGAGGGCGACGACCCCGAAGGGAAGTCGCTCAAGTACAAGATCGTCTCCGGTCCGAAGCACGGCGATCTGACCGGCGAGGCGCCGAACCTGAAGTACCGGCCGGATGCCAACTACAACGGGCCCGACAGCTTCACGTTCAGGGTCTCGGACGGCAAGGCCGACAGCAACCTGGCCAAGGTCAGCATCACGGTCAAGCCCGTGAACGATGCGCCGGAGGCGAAGGACTTCACCGTTCAGAAGTCCGGCTCGGGTCCGGTGTCAGGGTTCCTGCGGGGCACCGACGTGGACGGCGATACGCTGCGGTTCCGGATCGTCAGGGGACCGGCGCGCGGGAAGAGTGACGGTCGACCCGAAGACCGGCAGGTTCGTCTACACCCCGCCGTCGGGCGGCAAGCGCATCGACGTGACGTTCCGGTACGTCGTGAACGACGGCACGGTCGACAGCGACCGCGCGCTCGTGAAGATTGACTACTGCAACGGCAGGCACGACGGCCACCATCGTGACCACGACCGCGACGACGACGACCGGTACGATCATCACGACCGGGACGATCACGACTGGGACTGGGGCTGGGATCGGACTGGGATCGCGGCCGGTAAGAGAGTCGCGATGCTAGACGGGATCGCCGGGCCGGCCCGCGTCGGGGCTGGCCGGCGCGGCCGCCGGCTCGAGTTTGTGGTGCAGCGCGAAGAGCGCGAGCTCGAGCCGGTTCGACACGCCCAGCTTGTCGAAGATGTTGGTCAGGTGGTGCTTGACCGTCTTCTCGCTGATGGAGAACTTGGTGGCGATGTCGCCGTTCGACAGGCCGCCGAGAATCAGGCTGATGATCTCCAGCTCCCGCGGCGTGAGCCCGAAATGCTTGCGCGTGGGAGCGGGGGAGTTGGCGGAAATTTCACGCAGGGTGGTCGCCAGATCGGCGACCGGCTTGCGCCCCACCCAGTACCGGCCCGACATCACGGCCTGAATGCTCTTGAACAGGACGTCGCTCGCCGGTGTCCTTCAGCACGACCCCCTGCGCGCCGAGCTGAAACGCCGTCACGATGTCGGTCTGTTCGATGGCCGCCGTCAGCAGCAGGATCCGGGTCGTGGTCTTCAGGTCCTTCAGCTCGCGCAACGCCAGCAGCCCGCCGATTCGCGGCATCGCGAGATCCAGCAGCAGCAGGTCCGGCTGCAGCTTCTCGACGAGCGGCAGCGCTTCGTCGCCGTCGTTGGCCGCGCCGACGACCTTGCAGGTCCGGCCTGGTCTCGAGCAGCTTGATCAGCCCTTCGCGGAAAATGGGATGATCGTCGGCAATGACGATGCGGATGGGCAGTTTCGGGCTTATCCGTGGATGGCATGGGTGGCTACGGGGAAAGAAATCTCGAGCCGGGCCCCACGGCCGGGATCCGATTCCACGGTCAACTCGCCGCCGAGCAGCCGGACGCGCTCTTTGATGACCACGGGACCCTGGCGGGTGTGCTCCTGATCGGCCGGCGACAGCCGGCCCGCAAACGGAAACCCGCGCCCGTCGTCGTCGATCGCCAGGCGGCACACGCCGTCGGCGACCGCCAGCCGGACGAACACGTTGCGCGCGCCGCTGTGTTTCCGCACGTTGACGAGCGCCTCCTGAACGACGCGCGCCACTTCCCCGCAGGCGCGCGGCGGGAGATCGATCCGATCGAACGGCGTGATGAACCGCGCCGTGATCCCGGTCTCGCGCTCGAAGCGCTGGACGGTGTCGGCGATGGTGTTCATCAGCTGATCGGGCGTAATGTCGAGCGGCTTCATCCGTTGGATGAGGTCGCGCAGGCCCACCACTTCATCGCGGAGGATCGTGCCCAGCCGGTTGAGCTCGCTCGCCAGCGCCCGCGAGGTCGTCGCGGCCGGCACGCTCAACGCGTGCAACTGGATCTGCACGCCCAGCACGCTCTGGATGATCCCGTCGTGGAGCTCGCGTCCAATCCGGGCCCGTTCGATGGCGGCGCTGCGCGACCGGAGGCGGTGCAGAAGGTACAAGTTGTAAAGCGCCGGCTGGACCTGCCGCACGATGCGCTGAGCGAAGGCCAGCCCGCTCTCGCGATCCCCATCCCACTGAGAATCGATCAGAAAGAAACGCCCAGTCAACTCGCCCGGTATCTCGACGCCAATCGCCATCATCTGGTGAAACGGGCCGACGGCCGCCAGGAATCGGTCCGGAAGGTCGGGCGGCGGCTGGCCGCTTCGCGCGCCATCCGGATCGAGCGCCACGACATCGAGCCGATCGTCGCGGCGCCGGACGGCGTGCCACGCGGTCGCGGCCGGGGCGAAGAGATACGTCGCGACGCTCCCCGAATCGAGCGCCGTGATGCGGAGCGGCGCGCTCGAGCCGGCGATGAGCCGCGCGCCTTCCCACAGCCAGACCCGATCGCTGCCGATTTCGTGAATCACCAGGAGCGCCCGGTTCGCATCGTACAGCCGGACGATCGCGTCGCACACGAGCGCCATGGCCTTCGACAGGCCCGATCGCAGCTCGACGCGGCTCACGATGGAGGCGATTGAGGCTCCTTCCGCCCGAATCCGTTTCTCCGTCTGCGTGACGTACCCAAGAACCACACCGGCCACCAGCACGAGGGCGGCGCGGATGCCGAAGAGTCTCAACCCGCCGGATTCGGCCGGCCCGGCGGCCGCGCCGGGCCCCATCGTGACCAGCGCCGTGTGCGTCGCCAGAAGCGCGACGACACCCGCCGCGGTGGCCATCGTCGCACGAAAACCCCAGCGATGTGCGGCGGCGATCAGCGGAAAGAGGACCATCAACAGGAATGGGCTTCCGGCGCCGGTCAGCACCGTTCCACCGGCAGCGGCCGAGAGGTCGATCGCGTGGACGACGACCGTCATCCGGGTAGCGCCCTCCGCCCCTGGTGCGGAGGAGGATGACGACCGCCACCGCGAAGATGACATAGCCGGCGAAGAGGAGAGACCTCAGCGATTCCGACGAGGCTGACGGGGTGAAGAAGGCTGCAATGAAGACCGAGGCCGCCAGAAAGACCCGCGCGATGGCGAGCGACCGCTCCCGGCGGTCTGGCTCCTCTGGTGACGACGGCCGCTCCGCGCCGTACGTCAGGTATCGACGCAAACTCGATCCTCCATGGCATGCCAGTCCCCGAAGCGGTCGGACAGACGGCTTCGCGGTCTGATGCCGTTCAACTATCCGGGGTCCCCGCCGCGGTGGGGTGAAATTGTGCTGGGCAGCAGCCTGACAGGTTAAGCAACCTGAGCGGTTTTGGCAAGTCGCGACGCGGCGCCGGTTTGGGAGCCGAGGTCGTCCGGCTTCCAGGGAGCTGCCGGGGCACCCGTGGACCGGCTGCCATCAGGTTTGGATGTCCAGAACTTGTTGATCTATAAATACTTAGGTTGGTCGATCCTGGCAACGGTCGAGCTGCGATCGCAAGAAGTGCTAAGTTGACTCGACCAATCGGAGATCCCGTTATGACTACTCATCCCACCGCGGCGCCAAGAGTTGCCCTCGTCACAGGGGCGGGCAGCGGAATCGGGAAGGCCGTGGCGATCGCGCTCGTTAAAGAAGGATACGCCGTCGTGCTTGCCGGACGCCGCGCCGGCCCGCTGGACGAGACCGCCGGCCAATTGAGCCCGGGCGGAGGGCGGACACTGAGCGTCCCGACCGACGTCCGCGACGCCGAGTCGGTCCGTGCGCTCTTCGCGAAGACGTCGGACGCCTTCGGCCGGCTGGACCTCCTGTTCAACAACGCCGGCGTCAACGTCCCGGGCGTGCCGCTCGAGGAGCTCGCGCGTGGAGCAGTGGAGAGCTGTCGTCGACACCAATCTGACCGGCGCCTTTCTTTGCACGCAGCAGGCGATACAGGCTGATGAAGCGCCAGAACCCCGAAAGGGGGACGCATCATCAACAACGGCTCGATCTCGGCGTACGCGCCGCGGCCCGACTCGGCGCCGTACACCGCGACCAAGCACGCGATGACCGGCCTGACCAAATCGACGTCGCTCGACGGCCGGAAGCACGACATCGCCTGCGGCCAGATCGACATCGGGAACGCCGCGACCGAGATGGCCGCGAGAATGGCGCAGGGCGTGCCTCAAGCCAACGGCCAGACCGCCGCCGAGCCGCTCCTCGATCTCGATCACGTCGCGCGCGCGGTGGTGTACATGGCGAGCCTTCCCCTGGACGCCAACGTGCAGTTCATGACCGTGATGGCGACGAAGATGCCGTTCGTGGGCCGCGGGTAGCTGGAAGCGGAAGCTGGAAGCGGGAAGCTGAAATGTTTGCCTCCGCAGTCGTGTACCTCGGACTGATCGTCGCCGTCGCCGGAGCGCTGTGCGTTCTCAAACCGATCCGCCGGCTGCGGATGGGGACCCGGCGTCGCGCCGCGATGGTGGCTCTGGCAGGAGTGACGATCGGCGGCCTCGGGTTCGTTCTTCCGGCGCCCGAGTCGCGAATCGCCCGCGTGGACACACACCTCGACGAGTTCGCTCCCGCCTGGCAGTTCAACG
The DNA here is from genome assembly GCA_963820645.1 of uncultured Acidobacteriota bacterium. Taxonomy (GTDB): domain Bacteria; phylum Acidobacteriota; class Vicinamibacteria; order Vicinamibacterales; family 2-12-FULL-66-21; genus JALZOC01. Next base: position 34,128 of record CAWGAS010000004.1, read on the forward strand.
AGGTCCACACGATCCGGATCGCCGCCCCTCCGGCGCGCGTGTTCGAGGCCATCAGGGGGGTGACGGCTGACGAGATCGCGCTCTTTCGCACGTTGACGTGGATCCGCCGCGGCGGCCGGGCGCTTCCGCGGAGCATCCTCAACGCCGGCGGTAGTGAGCCGTTGATCGACGTGGCCCTGCGGGGCGGGTTCGTGCGTCTGGCCGACGACGCCCCGAGAGAGCTGGTCATCGGGGCGGTGGTGGCGGCGCCGCCGCGGCACGCGTGGGCGCCTGACGCCGCAGGTCTTTCAAAGGACCCTGCCTCCCGGGTTCGCGCTGGCGTCCATGAATTTTCTCGTCACGCCCGACGGGCCGAACGGCTCGCTCGTCTCCACGGAGACCCGCGTCTTTGCCAATAGCCCCGCGGCGCGGCGCCGATTTGCGGCATACTGGCGGGTCATTTATCCCGGAAGCGCGATCATCCGCAGAATGTGGCTGCGCGCCATCCGGCACCGCGCGACAGCCGTGACACCAGTCCGGTTATCACAGACCCGATGAATCATCGCTTGCGCACACTGGTCGAGAGAGTCTGGGACTACCATCAGCTGAATCACCGTCTCGCGAAGAGTGACGCGATCCTGGTGCTGTGCAGCCATGACAAGGCGGTCGCCGAAACGGGCGCCCGTCTGTACCTCGAGGGCTGGGCCCCGCTGCTCATCTTCTCGGGCGGCCTCGGGTCCATCACGCGGCATCTCTGGCAGGAGCCGGAAGCGGATCAGTTCGCGGAGATCGCCGCCGCGATGGGCGTCCCGCGCCAGGACATCGTCATCGAGAACCGCTCGACGAACACCGGGGAGAACGTGCTGTTCACCAGGCAGCTCCTGGCCGAGCGGCAGCTCGACCCGGCGAGGTTCATCGTCGTGCAGAAGCCGTACATGGAGCGCCGGAGCTACGCCACCTTCCGAAAAGTGTGGCCCGAGAAAGACGTGCTCGTCACCTCGCCGAAAGTGTCGCTCGACGAGTACCTGGGCAAGTACTCCAACGAGGCGCTGACGACCGACGACGTGATCAGCATCATGGTGGGCGATCTGCAGCGGATCAAGCTCTACCCGGCGAAGGGCTTTCAGATCCACCAGGACATTCCCGACGACGTGTGGCAGGCGTACGACGAGCTGGTCGAGATGGGATACGACTCGCGGCTCGTCTGACAACTCAACTTGTGACGTTCGCTTCGGTAGCGTCCGGCTTCAGCCGGACCATGGCCGTTGTGAAGGACTGATGACTAGACCGCTGATGGCCGTCGTCCTGCTCCTGCCCGTGCTGATCGCCGGTTCCGCCGCGCAGCGCGCGCAGCCGCAACCGCCGCCGAACATCCTGCTGATCCAGGCGGACGATCTGGGCTATGGCGATTTGAGCGCGTACGGGCAGGCCCAGTTCAAGACGCCCGCGCTCGATCGTCTCGCGCGCGAAGGCATGCGGTTCACGCAGTACTATGCCGGCAGCACGGTGTGTGCGCCGTCGCGGGCCTCCCTCATGACCGGGATGCACACCGGCCACGGGTGGATCCGGGGAAACGGCGCGCTCCCCGAAGGCGACACGCCGCTGCGGCCGGAGGAAGTGACGATCGCGGAAGTGCTTCGCGACGCCGGCTACCGCACCGCCCTCATCGGCAAGTGGGGACTCGGTCAGCCCGGCACCAACGGCGAGCCCAATCGGCAGGGCTTCGAGTACGCCTTCGGGCCCAGCGACCAGCGCCACGCCCACCGGCAATTCACCGATCACCTGTGGCGCAACGGCGAGCGGGTGGCTGTCGATCTCGAGAAGGACTACACCAACGATCTCTTCACGAAGGAAGCGGAGGCCTTCATCGAGCGCTCCGATCCCCGCCCCTTCTTCGTGTACTTGAATTACACCGTGCCTCACGCGGAGCTCCGCGTCCCGGACGACTCCTTCGAGCCCTTCCGCGGCCGGTTTCCGGAAACGCCGTTCGTGAATGCGGCGGCAGACGGGCGGCAGACCGGCGCGAGCCCGGAGGTCGCGTCACTCGGCTACCGCTCGCAGCCCGCGCCGCGCGCGGCGTTCGCCGCGATGATCGCCCGCATGGACCGGGATATCGGGCGGCTGGTCGATCGGCTTGGCACGCGGGGCATCGATCGCCAGACGCTGGTGATGTTCACCAGCGACAACGGCCCGCACCGCGAAGGGGGCGCCGACCCGGCGTTCTTCAAGAGCTCGGGTCCGCTGCGCGGCATCAAGCGGGACCTCTACGAGGGAGGCATCCGCGTGCCGAACATCGCGCGCTGGACCGGCACGATTCCCGCCGGCCGCGTCAGCGATCAGGTCTGGGCGCACTGGGACGTCCTGCCGACGCTCGCCGATCTCGCGCGCGCGAAAACCCCGGCGGGCCTGGACGGGATGTCGATGCGCCGCGCGCTGCGCGGCGAACGGCAGCCGTCGCATCCTTTCTTGTACTGGGAGTTTCACGAGCGCGGCTTTCAGCAGGCCATGCGGATGGGCCGCTGGAAGGCCGTGCGGCTGAAGACCGGAGCCGCGCTGGAGCTGTACGACCTCGAGGCCGATCCCGGCGAACAGCGTGACGTCGCCGCCGCGCATCCGGACGTCGTCGGCAAGATGGAAATGTCTCTCAAGACCGCACGAACCGAGTCGGCGCGGTGGCCGGTGAAGTAGCCGGGCGGCAGGAGGAACGGCATGGGTGTGTTACGTCGCGTGTTCGGCCCGAGCAGGAAAGAGATCTGGACGCAGCTGAGCACCGAGGTGGGTGCACAGTACAAAGATGGAGGGTTCTGGAAGGGGGACAAGGTCGAGGTCACGCACGGCGAATGGAAGGTGACGCTCGACTCGTATACCGTCTCGACCGGAAAAGTCACCATCGTGTACACGCGGATGCGGGCGCCCTACGTGAACGCGGACGGCTTTCGCTTCAAGGTGTATCGCAAGAGCATCTTCAGCGGAGTCGGGAAGCTGCTCGGCATGCAGGACATCGAGGTCGCGGACGATCAGTTCGACGAGGATTTCATCATCAAGGGCACCGACGAGGGCCGGGTGCGGGCGCTCTTTTCGAATCCGAAGATCCGCGAGCTGATCGCGGCGCAGAAAGACATCAAGTTCGAGGTCAAGGATGACGAGGGATGGTTCGGTCCCACCTTTCCCGAAGGGGTCGACGAGCTGTCCTTCACCGTGGTGGGCATCATCAAGGACGTCGAGCGCCTGAAGCTCCTCTACGAGCTCTTTGCGGAGACGCTGGAGCAGCTGTGCCGCATCGGCGCGGCGTACGAGCGGGCGCCTGACGTGGCGCTGTGACGCGGCCGCGGCGGCTCGAGAGGGCATGACGATGAGAACGTTGAGCCCGGCGCGGGCGATTGTCCTGGGCACGCTGGTCGTCGGCGTGCTCGACGCGCTCGATGCCGTCGTGTTCTTCGGCCTGAGGTCCGCCGTCCCGCCGATTCGGATCTTCCAGAGCATTGCCGCCGGGCTGCTCGGCCGGGCGGCGGCTTTCCAAGGGGGCCTCGGCACGGCCGCGCTCGGCGCGTGCCTCCACTTCTTCATTGCCTTCGCCGTTGTGACGACCTACTACGTCGTGAGCCGGCGGGTGCGGATCCTGACGGACAGGCCCGTGATCTTCGGCCTTCTCTACGGAGTGGCCGTCTACTTCGTGATGAACCTGATCGTCGTGCCGCTCTCGGCGGCCGGTGGGAGCGGCGCCTCGCCGCCGTGGCCGGTGCTCGTCAACGGCCTCTTGATTCACGCCGTGGGCGTCGGCCTGCCGAGCGCCCTCTTCGCACGCGCGGCGGCGCCTCGTTCGCGTGGCTCCACGAGCCGGTTCCGCCAGGCTTGGGGTTAAGATCTCCGATATGCGGACGGGTTTCCTCCTGGGGGGCGCTGCTCTGCTGCTCGCGGCCTGTTCGTCCGGCCAGCCGGCGACTGCGACTGCGCCTGGGAATGCCGTTGCTTCCGGGCCAGCGCCGATCCGCGTGCTCATGCTGACGGCGACCGCGGGCTTCCGTCACGACTCGATACCCGTTGCCCGCGACGTCATGGCCGGCCTCGCGGCCACGGGGGAGGGTTCACCGTCACGGCGACCGAGGACCTCTCGTCGCTGACGTCGTCCTCGCTCAGCAGCTACGATGTCGTCTTCTTCGCGCTGACGAGCGGCGAGCTGGCATTCACAGCCGAGCAGAAGGCCGCGATCGTCGGCTTCGTGTCGGGCGGCAAGGGTTATCTGGGTGTGCACAGCGCCAGCGATACGCTGTACGAGTGGCCCGACTACGGGCGCCTCGTCGGCGCGTATTTCAAGGAGCACCCCTGGACGCGGCAGGGCACCGTTGTTGTCGAGGACCCGTCGCACCCGGCGACCGCGGGTCTCGGCGAGCGGTTCGGGCTGATGGAGGAGTTCTACACGTTCCGGGAGAACCCGCGCCCGCCCGTCCAGGTGCTGCTGCGGCTCGATCCGGCTTCGGTCGGAGCCTCGGGCGATTATCCGCTCGCCTGGGCGCACTCGTATGGAGCAGGTCGCGCGTACTACAACGCGCTCGGCCACTTCGCCGAGACGTGGCGGGACACGCGCTTCCAGCGGCAGCTCGCCGGGGCGATTCGCTGGGCCGCGCAACGTTGAGCGTGCGATCAGGACAGAGGACGTCGTCGTGCCGGGTAGTTTCAGCGGTCAGGAGAAGGTCATGAACCGAGTCGCGCTTGTCATCGCGGTGGTCATTGCCGCAATTCCTTTGAGCGCCCTCGCACAGTTTCCCGAGGGCAAGGGATCTGGCGGCGCGAACAGGGCATGGTCCGGGAAAAAGCCCTACGCGAGACTCTTCATCGCACCGGACGCGCAGAAGCCCGATGCGGAGCGGAGAGATCCGAAACCGACCGAGCTCCTGCCCCAAGGCGTCGTCGTGACGCCGCCGAGAGTGGTCTGTGGAATGACCGTCGTGCAGGCGGATCCCGGTGTCGATCCGAACATTCTGGTGAAGCCCGAGGTCGAGAACGCCGGCCGCGAGGGGCCTCAAGCCGAATCTGCCGCGCGGGACCGAGTACAAGATTCAGAAAGTAGCTCCGCCCATCTGCCATTGAGGGGGCGGCGTCCCATGCCAATCCGGGTCGTGCAGCTCGGCAGCCGCGGCGGACGAAGGCCTGCGTCTCGGCACCGTGACGGCGGGTCGTCCCCTCGGCTTCTCCGTTTCCTCCCTCCGTTTGCTCCGTCCCCCTCGGTCTCTCCGTTATCAAGGGAACTGCCGAGCCATAAGTCGTTGATAGTGTAAGATTTGCGCTTGACTCTGCCGTCCCAAGGCCTTACAGTTGACTCATCCCTGTAAGTCGTCTTTTTAAGTAAGTCCAAGCGAAAAGGCCAGCCCCGATGACCGGGGCTCGCAAAGCTGTAAGTTCCGCGATCGCGGGGCGGTTTAGCTTCCGAACTTGGGGTACCCATGTCTACACGGCGCGCCGTCCCGGCATTCCTCGCGATCATCTGCGCCATCATCTTCCTTGGGGTCAGCAACTACCTGGCGGCCCGCCAGAACGCCAGCAGCGAGCTGCGGCTTGCGGCGATGCGCGCGGAAATCGACCTGCTGCGCCAGGGCGACCCCCTGGCGACCGCCGGTACCGCCGGCCGCTTGAAATCGTCTGCCGTCTCGATGATGGACGACGAGAGCCGGGCCGCAATCGTGGCCGACGTGAAACGCGAGCTGTCGGCGGAGATGGGGCTGCTGCCGCTCACGCTCCTGCGGGATCGCCGGAACAGCTTCGTCGAGCTCAACTCGTACGACGACAAAGGGGCGAGCAACTACGGGACGGCCGGCTACCTGGGCAACGGCTACTTCATTACCGTCAAGCACGCGGTCGTGGCGCTCGGGCAGGAGGGGCTGACGGACCCGCGGCGAATCGAGACCGTCAAGCTCACCTACAAGGGGCGCGCGATCGTCGCCCGCGTCGTGGACTTCGGCGACGCGCGCGCGGAAGTCGATCCGGGCGACTGGGCGATCGTGAAGGTGAAGGAGCCGATCGATCTGCCGCCGCTCACGCTGAACCTGAAATACGCGTTCGACTTCGCGGACCCGATCTTCCGGCTGGGCAACGACTATTCGAAGGGGATCATCCTCTCGACCGGATACGTCGGCCAGCGCACCCCGGCGAACCTGGTGACCTGCCTGACCGATGGCCACCCGGGCGTGTCCGGCGGCGGCGTCCTCAATCGCCACGGCGAGCTGGTGGGGATTCCCGTCGGGAGGATGCAGGGGGACTATCGCTTTTCGTTCATCCTCCCGCTGCGCGCGGAGATGTTGCGGAAGGTTCGATAGGGTCCGGCTAAAGCCGGACGCCACCGATTCAAGCCGTCCGTGGATCCGTCCGTGGCGTCCGGCTTTAGCCGGACTGCTATTCTCGTTTCTTCCTCAGTCCTTCCAGTCGTTTCTTGATCTCCGCCTCGAGCCCGCGCTCGGTGGGCTCGTAGAAGCGTCTTCCGGCGTGCGCCGGAGGCAGGCACTCCATGTCCGCCGCAATCCCCTCGGGCTCGTCGTGCGCGTAGCGGTAGCCCTTCCCGTACTCGAGATCCTTCATCAGTTTGGTCGGAGCGTTCCGCAGGTGCAGGGGAACCGGCTCCGCGACTTCCTGTGACGCGGCTTCGGCGGCTTCGAGGTAGGCGCGGTAGACGGCGTTGCTCTTGGCGGCCACGGCCATGTAGATCGCCGCCTGCGCCAGCGCGGTGTTGCCCTCCGGCATTCCGAGGAAGTGGACGGCATCCTTGGCCGCGATGGCGGTCGTCAGCGCGCGCGGATCCGCGTTGCCGATGTCTTCCGACGCGAAGCGCACGAGACGCCGCGCGATGTAGAGGGGATCTTCTCCCGACTCGACCATCCGGGCGAGCCAGTAGACGGTCGCGTCGGGATCGCTGTTGCGCATCGACTTGTGCAAGGCGGAGATGAGGTTGTAGTGCTCTTCGCCGCTCTTGTCGTAGAGCAGCGCCCGGTTCTGCGCGAGATCGGCGACGAGGGGGACGTCGATTCGCCCGCCGGCCCCGGCGGAGGCGGCCGCGGTCTCCAGCATGTTCAGCGCGATCCGCGCGTCGCCGTTCGCGTATCGCGCCAGGCCGGACAGCGCCTCGTCGTCGGCGCCGATCGCGAGCGCGCCGAGCCCGCGCTCCCGATCCTCGAGCGCCCGCCGCATGATCGTCACGATCTGCGGGGCGCCGAGCGCCTTCAGCACGTAGACCTTCGATCGCGAGAGGAGCGCCGAGTTCACTTCGAACGACGGGTTCTCCGTCGTCGCGCCGATGAGGACGATGTCGCCCGCCTCGACGCGCGGGAGGAAGGCGTCCTGCTGCGATTTGTTGAAGCGGTGGATCTCGTCGATGAAGAGGATCGTCCGGCGGCCCAGGCGCCGCCGCGCCTCCTCCGCTTCGGCCATGACGGCGCGAATCTCCTTGATGCCGGAGAGCACCGCGCTGAACGAGATGAAGTGGGCGCGGGTGACGTTCGCGATCAGGCGCGCGAGCGTCGTCTTGCCGGTGCCGGGCGGGCCCCAGAGGATGATCGACTGCAGGCGATCCTGCTCGATCGCGCGGCGCAGCGGACGCCCAGGGCCGATGAGCGCCTCCTGCCCGACGAACTCGTCCAGGGTCCGCGGCCGCATCCGCTCCGCGAGCGGAGCCGGGGCGCTCGACGCCGGGACGGCAGCCGGCTCCTCGTCAAATAAAGACATGATTGTCTACAGTGACTCGCGCCGCTGTCGCGCGGCCTCATACAAGACGAGCGCCGCCGCGATGGCGACGTTCAACGATTCGACCGGCGGCCGCATGGGGATTGTCAGGCGCTCGTCGGACGCGTCCAGCAGATCCTGTGGCAGGCCGGCGCCTTCGCCGCCGAACAGGATCGCGGACGGGCCGCGCAGGTCGCAGGCCGCGAGCGGCGTGCCGTCGCGCGCCGCCGTTGCGAACACGCGCAGCCCCGCGGCGCGCGCGGAGCCGACCGCATCGGCGAGCGTTCGTCCGGACGCGACGGGCAGACGGAACGTGCTGCCCATCGCGCCGCGCAGCGCCTTCCACCCGAACGGATTCGCCGTGCCTTCGCCGGCGACGACGCCGGTGGCGCCGCAGGCTTCGGCCGCACGGATGATGGCGCCGACGTTGCCGGGATCCTGCACCTGATTCAACATCAGGACCATCGGTTCGTGGCGTCCGGCTTCAGGCCGGACTTTGCCCGAGCGACCATGGCCGAGCGGCTTGCGCTCGAGCACGTCGTCAAGTGTGACCGGCCTGCGCTCGGCGATGGCGACGACGCCGGACGGCTGACGCACGGGGCTCATCACGGCGAGCACGGGATCGGTGACGGCGATCGTGGTCGTCCCGGCGCGCGCGAGCCTGGCGGCGAGCGCCGCCAGGCGCCCTTCCGGCAGCCCGTTGCCGAATGCCGCGACGTCGATGCGCACGCCGGAGGCCAGCGCCTCCTCGAGCAAGTGCTCGCCGTCGAGCAGCATCCATTCGCCGCCCCCGGCGCGGGCCAGTCTCGCGGAATCGCTTCACGATGGGGTTCTGCCGGCTCGAAATGCGCTCCATGAAAGCCGGTTCGATTGTAGCCCGCGGCCGCAAATGCCGATCGGCGATCCGTCCGGTATTCTGCTACCATTCTCCGAATGAAGGCCCGTCTGCTCAAGAAGTTCGAGGACGAGATCCACGCGCTCGACAAGGAGCTGAAGACCGAGCTGCCGAAGGAAATCAAGCGCGCGCGCGAGCTCGGCGACCTCCGCGAGAACGCCGAGTACCAGGCGGCCAAGGAACGGCAGCGGCTGGTCGAGTCGCGCATCAGCATGCTCCAGAAGCGCGTCAGCGAGATTTCGCTGATGAACCTGGAGCGCATTCCGCACGACAAGGTCGGCTTCGGATCGTCCGTGCACCTCAAGGAGTCGAACGGGCAGACGATCGTCTATCAGCTCGTCATGCCGGAGGACGCCGACGTCGAGCACGGCATGATCTCCACCGCGTCTCCCATCGGCCGCGCGCTGCTCGGCAAGGAAGAAGGGGACGAGGTCAACGTGACGGCCCCGAACGGCAGCCGCACGTTCGAGCTCGTGAAGCTGGTCACCATCCACGACGACATCTAAAGTTCAAAGTTCGAACTGCTTAGAACGCTTTAGACAGTTCTCACGCATCGTGATCACTCCTGACTCGCCGGATCGGCAGTACTCGACGCGGCTCCGCACGGCGCGTCGTGCTGACCGGTTCGGGCACGGCCGGCGCCTACCACGCCGGCGTCCTTCGCGCCCTGCACGAAGCGGGGGTCAAGATCGATCTCGTCGCCGGCCGCGGCGCCGGCGCGATCGGCGCGCTCTTCGCCGCGGTCGACGGCGGGGCCAGGCTCTGGGAGGCGTCCGGGTTGTGGAAGTCGCGCTCGGCCGCCAGGTTCTATCAATGGCGCGCGCCGCTGCGGGCCGCCGGCTGGGCGCTCGCGGCCGCGGCCGCCGTGCTGGCGATTCCGCTCGCGCTCGTCGCCGCCGCAGTCGTCGTCGGCGTCCTCGGGTCTGCTGATGACGCTCGTCGGTCTCGAAGGGCCGGGCGACGCGCTGCGCGCCGCCTTCGGCGACTGGATCGACACGCTCTTTGCGCCGGCGTCGCTCCCGACAGTCATTCCGCGCCTGGTGTTGTTTGCGATCCTCATCGGGCTGGCGGCGCTGGCAGTCGGGCTGATCGCGTCGGGGCTCCGCGCGCGCGCGAGACGCCGGACCCGCTACGGCATGATGTGGCGCCTTCTCGGCTCGCCGCTCTCCGCCGCCGCCGTCGTCGATCGCAGCCTGACGGAGTTGTGGAACCTGATTCGCGGCGCGGCGCCGCTGGCGGCCCCTCCGGCGGGTGAGCTCGCCCGCCGATACGTCGAACTGCTGTCGGAGAATCTGGGACAGCCCGGGTTTCGAGAGCTGCTCGTCATCGTGCACGACATGGACGTGCGGCGCGATTTCGTCTTCGCGCTGCTGGGGACCGCCCACCGGCAGCGGTTTTTCGGACGGCCCGGCGCCGCGGACAGCGCCGGCCGCGCGATCGAGATGTTCGATTTGAGCGGCGTCGCGCGCGAGCACGCGCTCGACGCGCTCGCGGCGGCGCTCGCCCTGCCGGTCGCCACCGAACCGCACCTGACGACGTTTTCCGCCGAGGGACCGTGGCGCGGGGAAACGCACCGGCTGTGCGATCGCCCCGGCGCGATCGCCAGGCTGCTCGAGGAGGTGGGGATCGCCGGGGCGGAACAGGTGATTCTCGTCAGTCCTCCGCCCCGCCGGCCCGCGCGCACGAGCTCAGCGCCGGACGCGCCGATCTCCGCGGTCGCGCCGGCGAGCAGCTTGCGGCGTTCGAAACCGCCGGCCTCCGCGACGCGCTCGAGCAGTTCGGCGGACGATTCGCCGGCCTGTTCGTCGTCCGTCCCGGCCACAACCCGCTCGGCCCGCTGGATTTCTCGGGCGTGTACGACGAGCGATCCGACCGGACGCACTCGCTGGCCGAGCTGACCGATCGCGGATACGAGGACGCCTACCGTCAGTTCATCGAGCCGATCGTCGGGGCCGGCGGCGAGCGCATCGTGACGGTCCAAAGCGCGAATGGACCACGGGCATGAAACGCTAAAGTTCTAACTCAGATTGCGTAAACGTTCAGAGGACATCCGAACTAGACCAGACCATGCAGAGCTTGCGAACCTTTAACTGCGACTTCAACCATGAAACCAGCCACCGAATTGATCCGTCCCGGCGTCGTCAGCGGCGACGTCAGCCCCCTGACGACGCCGATCTACGAGACGACGACGTTCGTCTTCGAGAACGCCGCCGAGGTGCAGGCCTACAACGAAGGGAAGTCGTCGAAGTTTCTCTACTCGCGCTACTCGAACCCGACGGTGGCCGCCGTCGAGCACACGATCGCCGTCGTCGAAGGGGCCGAGGCCGCGCTCGTGCTGTCGAGCGGGCAGGCGGCGACGACGACCGCGCTGATGGCGCTCTGCTGCGTCCGGAGACGAGATTGTCTGCAGCTCCGCGATCTACGGCGGCACGCTGCACCTGCTCGCGGACCTGCTGCCGAAGTTCGGCATCCGGCCGCGGTTCGTCTCGCTCGAGGAGCTGTCGAAGCCGGAGGCGATGATTTCCGACGCGACCAGGCTCGTCTGGTTCGAGTCGCCGATCAACCCGACACTGCGCTGCGTCGACATCGCGGCGGTGGGCCGCGCCTGCCAGGCCCGCGGGGTGATCTCGGTCATCGACAACACGTTCGCGAGCCCGATCAACCAGCAGCCGCTCGCGCTCGGCATCGATCTCGTCATGCACAGCGCGACGAAATACCTCAACGGCCACAGCGACGTGACCGCCGGCGCGCTGGCCGGGCCGTCCCGGCTGATCGATCCGATTCTCGAGGCGCGCAAGCGGCTCGGGACGGTCCTCGACCCGTATGCCGCGTACGCGCTCGGCCGCGGACTGAAGACGCTGTCGGTGCGGATGGAGCGGCACAACGCCAATGCGATGGCGGTCGCGCGCTGGCTCGCGCAGGACCGCCGCGTCGCACACCGTCTACTATCCGGGCCTCGAGCAGCATCCCGATCACGCCATTGCCAGGAAGCAGATGCGGGGGTTCGGCGGGATGGTGTGCGTGGATGTCGGCGGCGGCTACGAGCGTGCGGCGCGGTTCTTCGATCGCCTGCAGGTGTTCAAGCGCGCGGCCAGCCTCGGCGGCGTCGAGAGCCTCTGCAGCCTGCCGGTCCTCACGTCGCAGTGGGGCCACACCGAAGAGGAGCTGAAGCGCGCCGGCGTCACGCACAGCATGGCGCGGCTGTCGGTGGGGTTGGAAGACGCGGAGGACCTGATCGCGGATCTGGATCAGGCGCTCGGTAGAGGTTCCACAGGGTTCCACTGGGTTCCACGGGGTTCTACAGGGTTCTGTTCGCAGGTTCACAGGGTTCAGGGTTCAGGTTCAGCTGGTCCGCTGCGGAACCTCGCGGAACCGAACCTGCGGAACTGAACCTAGAACCTGGAACCCCGTGGAACAGAACCCTGCGGAACCCGGGAACCCCGTGGAACCCTGGGAACCTACTTCGCGACCGTCTCCTTCTTCTTCTCGGTCGCCGGCTCGTGCAGGAAGACCTCGGCCATCTCGGCGATGCGGGCGGTGATCGCGGGCCCCTGCAGATCGCCGAACTTGTCGCGGAACTTCTCGATCGGCACGACCGCCTTGGCCATCGCGCGGTGGCCTCCCGCGCTGCCGATGTCGGCAAACCACCGCTTCACGAACTCGCCGGCGTTTCGTGAGTACCCGAGGTTGCGGACGCTCACGATCAGCGAGCCGTTCACGATCCCCGCGATGATGGTCCACTTCACGTCCTCGAGCTGGAGGAAGAAGTCCGCCGTGTAGGGGATGAAGTCCTCGCGCGGCGCTTCGCCCAGGAACGCGCAGAAGACCTGGTCCCGCATGATGCCGCCCTGGCTCGCGCGCGTCACGTACTCCAGCCGCTCGAGCGTGATTTCCGCCCCTTCCATCTTCCGGATCAGCGCGGCGTCGGCCAGCGGGTAGAGGAACGTGAACGCCTCGAGATCCACCCGGTTCGTGTGCCGCGCGAAGAACAGCGTGTCCGACTTGATCGCGTACAGCATCGCCGTCGCGGTGCGCTCGGAGATGTTCACGTCGACCGCGCGCAGGTGCTCGACCAGAATCGTGGAGGTCGATCCGTAGTCGGCGCGGATGTCCTTGTAGACCGCGCTGTAGCCGGTCTGCTCGGGGTGGTGATCGACGACGAGGTCGACGCGCTCGAGCATGCCCCCGAAGTAGTGCGGCTGGACGTCGACGGTCGCGATGCGCTCGAACTCGTGGAACGAAGCGGGCGTGATCTGCTCGACGTGGATGTCGAGCATGTTGGCCATGCGCAGGTTCTCGGGGCGCGTGACGCCCTGCACCGCTCCGATGATCGCCGTCGTCTTGGTCCGGCGCAGCAGGTTGCGCAGCGCCAGCCCGCTCGCCAGCGCGTCGGGGTCCGGATCGTTGTGCAGGAGGATCAGGACCCGGTCGGCATCCGCGAAGTACCGCTGGTACTGCTGCACGCGCGCCCGCGTCATCGAGCGGCTGAGCTCGGTGACGAGCGTGGGCCGAATCAGTTCCGGCAGGTCGAGATGCGTGACGTCCGGAAACTCCGCCCGCGCGCTCTCGGCGCCCTTGCCGGCCACCGCCGTCGTGTGCAGCACGTAGACGAGCGTCCCCCCGGCGTCGCGGATCGCCGACAGCACCTTCTTGACGCTCTTCCGGCCGTTGTCTTCGACGATGAAACAGGTGCTGGGGGAGAGGTCGGCTTTGAGGTAGGTGTCGCAGCGCCGCGGATCCCCGGCGATGGCCTCGATCCCCGCGTCGTGCAGCCGCCTGGCGAGCGGGCGGCTTTCGACGAGGAAGTTGACCTCGAAGCTTGGCAGCAGCACGGCGTCGAGCGATCGGATGACGAGCTCGTCCTGGCAGATTGCGAAGACCCGCATGTCAGAGCCGCCTCGGGATCATGGCCAAACCACAATTATACGCCGTGGTACCATCCCGTCACAGATGCGCGCGTGGACGACGGCGATCGTCGTCGATCCTGGTGTCGGCGTGCGGCGTCGCGGCTGCGCAGGAAGCCCCCTGCGCGGCGTGCCTGGCCGTCAGCGTGACCCCGGGACAGGCCGTGGGGCTGCCCGACGCCCTCGGCGGCCTGGACGTGCTGGTCCGGGTCGTTGCCGGGGACGAAGCCGCGGCGCTCGAGGGCCTCGGTGAAATCGCGCGGAAAGGCGGACGCGCCGGCCTTGCGGTCGCCGGAGTCCCACCTGACGCGCTTGCGCCGGAGCTCGTCGCGAAAATCGCGCGTCTCCTGATCGATCTCGGCGACGCACCTCAGGCGGACGTGGAGGCGCTCGCGTACGCCGTGAAGCTGCGACTGACCGCCGCGCGGGCGCGGGCCGCGGGCGAGATCTCCCTCGGCATCGCCGGCCCGCCCGCCGTCGTCTCGGCGCTGCTGGCCAACGACCTGGGTCCGTACGTGGACTTCATCGTGTGGAACGGGCCCCCGGCATCGGACCGGCGGGGGCACGAAGTCTGGCAGCGGTTCGCCGGCGCGCCCGGAGCGCCGGAATCGGTCGCGGCGGCACTGCTCGCAGCTCGAGCGGCGGGCGTCGATCGATGGCTCTGGCCGATGCCGGCTGACGCCGGCGTCGCGGCGGCGCTCGTCGCCGATCTCGCGCGCGCCGCGGCGCTCCTGCCGCGCGGCCTCGTGGAATCGTCCTCGGTGAAGGTTGCGTGCGGCGGCGTGCCGGCTGCCGCGTACCTGAATCCGGAGACGCTCGAGACCGTCGCGCTCGCTCGCGCCTGTCCGCCGGACGCGGCGCTGACCGTGACGCCGTCCGCGCCGGGCGTCGAGCGGGTGACGTTGGCAACCGGGGACGCGATCGTGCGCGTGCCGGTCGCCGGCGCGCAGGATCGCTTCGCGGAAGGGGTCCAGGTCGTGGGCGCGCGGGAGCTCACGGTCGAAGAGATCGTCGCGCGCCATCAGGCCGCGGCCGCGCGCCAGGCCGCCGCGGTTCGCGACCTGATCTCCACGGGCACGCTGACGCTGTCGTTCGAGGCCCCCGGGTTTCCGGCGCCGTTGGTCATCAGCTCGGAGACGGTCATGTACGCGTCGGCCGGCGTCACCGAGCTCGAGCAGCGCGCGGTGCGCGTCAACGGCATCGAGTTCAGGGGCGGGAGCGTGCCGCGGCTGCCGATCATCGAGCCGGAACGCGTCGCGTCTCCGCCGCTCGCCATCACGCTGACGGGCGTCTATCGCTACCGGCTCGCCGGACGCGACCGAATCGGCGGCACGCCCTGCTACGTCGTCGCGTTCGATCCAATCGACCGCGCGGCGCCGCTCTTTCGCGGCCGCGCCTGGATTGCCGCGGACAGTTTCGCGATGGTGAAGGCGGCGGCCGCGCAGACCGGACTGCGCGGGCCGATCGTCGCGTCCGAGCAGGTCGACGAGTTTCGCGAAGAGCGCGACGGGATCTGGCTGCTCGCGCGTTCGGACGTGCGCCAGATGTACGAAGGGGCGGCGCACCGCACGCCGATCCATCGCGTGCTGTCGATGGCGACCCACGCGATCAACCCGCCCGACTTTCTGGCGCGGCGGCAGGCGGCCTACGCGTCGGACGCGGTGATGCTGCGCGACACGCCGCAGGGCTATCGGTACCTGCGCCGGGAGCGCGCCTCGGGCGGAGCAGCCGCGCCGCCGGAGCCCGCTGTCACCGGACGCGCGAGCCGCGTCCGCACGCTGGCGGCGGGCGTCATCGTCGATCCCAACATCTCGGTGCCGCTGCCGTTCGCCGGGTTCAGCTACGTGGACTTCAACCTGTTTGGAACCGGCACGCAGCTGAACGCGTTTTTCGGCGGCACCTACGGCCAGCTGGCCTTCGCGGTGCCGTCGCTCGGCGGGAGCCGGTGGCAGCTCGCCGGGCGCGCGTTCGGCATCGCGTCTTCTTATAACGATCGCTCCTTCGTCAACGGCCGCGAGCGGTAACGACGAAAATGTCCGGCAGCGGCCCGCACAGGCCGCCGTGTGGCTGCTGAGACCGCTGACCCCGCGGATCTCGGTGCGCATCGGTTACGACCTGGACTACACTCACCTGGCAGCTGGCGACGCCACCGCGCCCGCGTTCGTCGTGCCGGCGGACCAGATCGTGCACGGCGCGCGCCTGGCGCTCGATGCGCAGCGCGACGGATGGAACGCGTCGGTCTGGTGGAACCCGGCGCTGCGCACCGGCTGGCAGGCCTGGGGCTTCGCGGGATCCGGCGAATACGATCCGGCGCATCGCGACTTTCAGCGCTACGGCGCGTCCCTCGTGCGGTCCGCGGTGTTGTCGCCGCGCCTGGCCGGCCGCGTGGAGGGATCCTGGGTCTCCGGCCACGATCTCGATCGCTTCAGCCGGTATTCGTTCGGCACCTTCGACAACCGGCTGCGCGGGTATCCCTCGGCGCTGATCCGCTACGACCGCGGCGCGCGTCCTGCGCACCGCGGTCGCCTGGGCGGCCGGCGGCCTGCTGCGCGTCGACGGCTTTTTCGACACGTCGCTGGTGCACGATCCGGGGTTCGGACACGGCGATGCGCAACTACACCGGGGTCGGCGGCGCGCTCGAAGCGCCGGCCCCGTTCGGCACGCTCGTCGCGCTCGAGTGGGGCTACGGCTTCCGCGGGATCAACGCGGACGGCAGCCGCGGCACGCAGGTGATCAGAGTCAGCGGCTACAAAGTGTTTTGAAGGTCTGTCTAAAGTTCTAAAGTTCCTAGAGTTCGAAGCCCAAGAGGTCCCCCATGACACGGCTGGTGCTCTCCTTGACCGTGGCGGCATCGACGGCCCTCGTCGCCGGGCAGAAGACGTTCCGGACCGAGGTCAACCTCGTCCACTTCGCCGTCGTCGTCACCGACAAGAGCGGCACGCCGATCACCGGCCTCACGGCAGACGACTTCGAGATCAAGGAGGCGGGCAAGCCGCAGGTCATCAAGTTTTTCGCCGCAGGCGATCCCGAGGACGCGCCGCCGCTGCACATCGGGTTCCTGCTCGACACGAGCGGCAGCATGGGGGAGGACATCAAGGACGCCCGCACGGCCGCGATCAAGTTCCTCAACACCATGGAGCGTGCGGTCGACATCACGCTCGTCGATTTCGACACCGAAGTCCGCGTCGCGCGCTACGCCGCGAGCGACTATCCCCGGCTCATCGAGCGCATCCGGGCCCGCAAGCCCGACGGCTACACGGCGTTCTACGACGCGCTCGGCGTCTACCTGAACGGCGCCGGCATGCAGGACGGTCAGAAGATCCTGATCATGTACACCGACGGCGGCGACACGCGCAGCGCGCTCAACCACAGCGACGTCCTCGATCTCCTCCGCGCGTCCGACGTGACGGTCTACGTGCTCGGCTACCTGGAGCACCAGTCCCAGTCGTCGCGAACGTCGCAGCGCCAGCAGCTCGAGCGCTTCGCGACGATGACCGGCGGTCAGGCCCTGTTCCCGACGAGCCTCAAGGAAGTCGAGAAGATGTACGAAAAGATCGAGCGCGAGATCGCCGCGCGCTACAGCCTCGCCTACACGTCGACCGACGTTCGCGAAAACGGCGCCTGGCGCGACGTGGACATCCGTCTCAAGCGCCCCGACCTCAAGGGGGCCCGCCTCCGCACCCGCGACGGCTATTTCGCGCCCCTCAAGGGGAGCTAGCGGCAGAGTTCAGAACGTTCCAGACTTCACGTTCGGCTCCGACTTGCTCCGTTCGCTCCGTGTTTTGGCCGCCCGGCCGAACTCCGGTATCTCCGTCCCCTCCGCTATCTCACCTGTGGTACGCTTTTCAGATCGTCATGTCCTCCAAGTACGACCAGTTCAAGCTCGTGACCGACTTCGAGCTCCTCGGCGACCAGGCCCGCGCCATCGATGAGCTCGTCGAGGGGCTGAAACGCGGCGATCCGGCGCAGGTGCTGCTCGGCGTGACCGGCTCGGGCAAGACGTTCACGATGGCCCAGTGCGTCGCCCGGGTGAACCGGCCGACGCTGGTCATGGCGCACAACAAGACCCTGGCGGCCCAGCTGTACCAGGAATTCCGGCGGTTTTTCCCCGAAAACGCCGTCGAATACTTCGTCAGCTATTACGACTACTACCAGCCCGAGGCCTACGTCCCGACCACCGACTCGTATATCGAGAAGGAAGCGACGATCAACGACGAGATCGACCGGATGCGCCTGTCGGCGACCCGCTCGCTGTTCGAGCGCCGGGACGTCATCATCGTCGCGAGCGTCTCATGCATCTACGGCCTCGGTTCGCCCGAGGCCTATTACGGGATGATGCTGCCGCTCGAGCGGGGCCAGCGGATCGAGCGCGAGCAGATTCTCCGCAAGCTCGTCGAAATCCAGTACGAGCGCAACGACCACGAGTTCGCCCGCGGCGTCTTCCGCGTGCGCGGCGACATCGTCGAGGTCCAGCCGTCGTACGAGGACACGGCGCTGCGCATCGAGCTGTTCGGCGACGAGGTCGACGAGCTGATCACGTTCGATCCGCTCACCGGCAAGACGCTCCGGCGGCACGACAAGATCGCCATCTACCCGAAGACGCACTTCGTGACGTCGCGGGATCGCACCAAGGCGGCGGTCGAGAGCATCAAGGCGGAGCTCGGCTGGTACCGCACCCAGCTCGAGTCCGAGGGCAAGGTCCTCGAGGCGCACCGCCTCCATCAGCGGACGATGTTCGATCTCGAGATGATCAAGGAGATTGGCTACTGCCACGGGATCGAGAACTACGCGCGGCACCTGACGGGCCGGGCGCCCGGGCAGCCGCCGCCGACGCTGCTCGACTACCTGCCGTCCGACGCGCTCATCATCGTCGACGAGAGCCACCAGTCGGTGCCGCAGGTGCGCGGGATGTATCACGGCGACCGATCGCGCAAGGAGGTCCTCGTCGCCTACGGGTTCCGGCTGCCGTCGGCGCTCGACAACCGGCCGCTCAACTTCGAGGAGTGGGAGGGCCGGGTGAACCAGTTGGTGTTCGTGTCCGCGACGCCGGGGCCCTACGAGCTGCGGCGGGCCGGCGGCGCCGTCGTGGAACAGATCATCCGGCCGACCGGGCTCGTCGATCCGCCCGATCGAAGTGCGGCCGGTGCGCGGGCAGGTCGACGACCTGCTGGCCGAGATCCGCGAGCGCGCCGCGCGGCAGCGAGCGCGTGCTCGTGACGACGCTGACCAAGCGGATGGCCGAAGACCTGACGCAGTACTATCAGGAGCTCGGCGTGAAGGTCCGCTACCTCCACTCCGACATCGACACGCTGGAGCGGATCGAGATCCTGCGCGACCTCCGCCGCGGGGAGTTCGACGTGCTCGTCGGCATCAACCTGCTGCGGGAGGGGCTCGACCTCCCGGAGGTGTCGCTCGTCGCGATTCTGGATGCCGACAAGGAAGGGTTCTTGCGCTCGGGCGGATCGCTGATTCAGACCGTCGGCCGCGCGGCGCGCAACGTCAACGGCCGGGCGATCATGTATGCCGATCGGATGACCGACTCGATGAAGCAGGCGATCGGCGAAACCGATCGGCGCCGGAAGATCCAGGAAGCCTACAACGAGGAGCACGGCATCACCCCGGCCTCGATCGTGAAGAGCATCGACGACGTGATGACGAGCGTGTACGAGCGCGACTACGTGACGGTCTCCAAGGGCGAGGAGGGGGAGCCGTTCCGGACCCATGCGGAGCTCGAGGCCCACCTGGCGGCGCTGCAGACCCAGATGAAGGCGGCGGCCGCGAACCTGGAATTCGAGAAGGCGGCCGCGCTGCGCGACCGCATCAAGCAGCTGCGGACCCGCGAGCTCGGCCTCGCCGGGAGCCGCCGCTGATGCTGCCGTGGCTCGACAGCTGGCTCAAGAGCGCGCTGATCGAAATGCAGGAGTACACCATCATGCTCGGCAAGGCCGGCCGCGCGATGGTGACGCGGCCGTTCTACCTGCGTGACGTCATCGAGCAGTTCGAAGCCGTCGGGGTCGGGTCGCTGACCGTCGTGCTCTTGACCGGGATGTTCACCGGCATGGTGCTCGCGCTCCAGTCGGGCATCACCCTCGATCAGTTCGGCGCGCGCTCGATGGTCGGACGCCTGGTCAGCGCGTCGATGGTCAAGGAGCTCGGGCCGGTCCTGACCGGGCTGATGGTGGCGGGGCGCGTCGGGTCAGGCATTGCCGCCGAGCTCGGCTCGATGATGGTGACCGAGCAGATCGCCGCGCTGCGGGCGCTCGGCACCGACCCCATCCGGAAGCTGGTGCTGCCGCGCATCCTGGCCGGGCTCCTCATGGTGCCGCTCCTGACGGTCGTCGCCAGCGGCGTCGGCATGGTCGGCGCCTGGATCGTGACCGTCACGCAGCTCAAGGTCCCGTCCAGCGTCTACTGGAACAGCGTGGTGCTGGGGCTCTACATTCAGGACGTGTGGATGGGTCTCATCAAGCCGTTCTTCATCGGGTTCGCCATCGCGAGCATCGGCTGCCATGTCGGGATGCGGACCAGCGGCGGCACGCAGGGCGTCGGGCGCGCCACGACGAACGCCGTCGTCGCCAGCTCGGTGGCGGTGATTGCCGTCGATTTCTTCGTCACGAAGCTGCTCATCGCGCTGATGTACTGATGGCCGTCGAACCCGTACGGCGCTCACCGCTGCTCGAGGAAGCGATGGCCCACGGCGGGCCGATCATCGTGTTCGACGCGGTGTCGCTGGCGTTCGACGACAAGGAGATCCTCCGCAGCGTCTCGTTCACCCTCCGGGCGGGGCACACGAAGATCTTCCTCGGCGCGAGCGGCGCCGGGAAGTCGACGATCCTGCGGCTGATCCTCGGGCTCCTGAAGCCGGACGCGGGCCAGATCTTCGTGAACGGGGAGCGCGTCGACAACATGAAGGAAGACGACCTGATGAAGGTCCGCGCCGACCTGGGCATGGTGTTTCAGGAAGGGGCCCTGTTCGATTCGCTGACCGTGCGCGAAAACGTCGGCTACAAGCTCTTCGAGGAGTCCGACACGCCGCTCGACGAGGTGGATGCGAGGGTCAAGGAAGTGCTCGGCTTCGTGGGCCTCGTCGGAGTTCATCAACCGCATGCCGTCGGAGCTCTCGGGCGGTCAGCGGCGCCGGGTCGCCATCGCCCGCGCGATGACCGCGAAGCCGCGGATTCTGCTCTACGACGAGCCGACGACCGGCCTCGATCCGATCACGGCCGTGACCATCGACGAGGAGATCATGAAGCTCCGCGACCTCGAGGGCGTCAGCTCCATCGTCGTGACGCACCAGCTCCGCGACGCGTTCTATGTCGCCGAGCACATGGCGATCCGCCAGAACGGTGAGCTGCGGTTCGACAAGTCGCCGCCGAAGAAGGCGGACGAGGCGGAGTTCATCATGCTCAAGGACGGCCGGATCGCGTTCGAAGGGAACGCGTCGGAGCTCCGCGAGGCGGCCACCAAGGACCCGTATATCGAGGCATTCCTGTCGTAGCTCGCGACCAACGCACAACAAGGACCTGTACATGCCCCGCACA
This sequence comes from uncultured Acidobacteriota bacterium, assembly GCA_963820645.1. Lineage (GTDB taxonomy): Bacteria > Acidobacteriota > Vicinamibacteria > Vicinamibacterales > 2-12-FULL-66-21 > JALZOC01. The sequence goes on from CAWGAS010000004.1 coordinate 55,154, forward strand.
CGCTCGTTAGCCTGGTCGGAACTGAAGATTGGCATCCTCGCGGTCTCCGCGATCGTCCTCGCGGTGATGATCGTCCTTCGCGGTCGGCGGGCAGGGAGGGTTCGCCTGGGAACGCTACGAGCTCAAGACGAAGTTCCGGAGCGCCCAGGGCCTCAAGGACGGGGCGGTCGTCCGGGTCGCGGGGGTCGACGTCGGCAAGGTCACCAGCGTCGACTTCGCGGGCGCGGAGGTGCAGATCACCCTGGAGGTGAACGAGGAGAACAAGACGCGGATCACCGACCAGTCGCGCGCGTCGATCGGATCGCTCAGCCTGCTCGGCGAGCCGATCATCGAGATCAGCCCCGCGATGGAGGGGACGCCGCTCAAGGATGGCGACTTCATCCAGAGCGCCAGGACCCCGGGGCAGTTCGCCGAGGTCGCCGAGAACGCGTCTCAGGGCCTCGAGGAGGCGACCGCGCTCATCAAGGACATCCGCGCCGGCAAGGGCACGATGGGCCGGCTGTTCACCGACGACCAGATGTACAAGGAGATGAACGCGTTCGTGGCCGCGGCGCAGGAAGTGGCCAACACGATCAACCGGGGCCGCGGCACGGCCGGCCTGTTGATCAACGATCCCACCGCGTACCGCCGCGCGAACGCGGCGCTCGCCAACCTCCAGGAGATGACCCGCCGGATCAATGCCGGCGAGGGCAGCCTCGGGCAAGCTGATGAAGGACGAGCAGTTCGCGAAGTCGCTGACCGCCGACCGGCAACAGCATGGAACAGATTACCGCGCGCCTGCAGCGTGGAGAGGGAACCGCCGGCAAGCTCCTGACCGAGCGGGAGCTGTACGATCGCTTCAACTCGCTGGCCGGCCGGATCGAGAAGCTGGCCGCCAACCTCGAGAAGGGGGAAGGCTCGGCAGGGCAGTTCCTGCAGAACAAGCAGTTATATGAGAACATGAACGGCGCGGCGAGCGAAATGAAGGGGCTGATCGCCGAGATCAAGAAGGATCCCAAGAAGTACCTGAACGTCCGGGTGAGTATTTTCTGAGCGGCAGAGGAGACCACAACATGTCCAGATCAGATGACGCGGCGGCGACGGTCGTCATAGCGTTCGTGCTCGGGGCGGTCACCGGCGCGGCGGTGGCGCTGCTCATGGCGCCGGCCAGCGGCGAAGAGACCCGGCGCGTGCTCGCGGAGAAAGCGCGTGAGGGACGCGAGCGTGCGAATGAAGCGGCCCGCCAGGGGCGCGACTTCGTCAACCGGCAGAAGGAAACGCTGAGCTCCGCCATCGATCGCGGCCGGGAGGCGTACGAGCAGGCACGCAGCGGCGGTTCTGCGACGGGAGGCGGGGAGAACCTGTGACGGGCGGCTGGTCCGGCGTGTTCCTGGGCGTCATTGCCTTCGCGACGCTCATCATGGCGCTCGTCCAGATCGGCGCCATCATCGCCGCGCTGCGCCTCGCGCGCCAGGCGCAGGAGGCGATCACGTCGGTCCAGCGGGACATCCGGCCCCTCATCCTCAAGGCGAACGCGATGGCCGAAGAGGCCTCGCGCACGCTCGTGCTGGCCACGGCCCAGGCCCAGAAAGTTGACCGGGTCGTGACGGATCTCTCCCGCCGTGTCGAGGAAACCGCGGCGCTCCTGCAGGAGGCCATCGTCAAGCCCGCCCGTGAGGGCATGGCGGTCGTCGCCGCCATCAAAGCGGGATTTGGCGCTCTCCGCGGCCTGCGCGAGCTCCACCCCCGCCACGGCCGGCAGGCCGACGAGGAAGACCCCCTGTTCATCGGGTAAAAAGCGACGGCGCCAGCCCAAAGACCCCTTTACGGGCGATGGGGGGCGTGCTACAAGTGGACCTCAACAGTCCATTTTCCGAGGGTCCGCCCCATGCAATTCACGAGGCGCATTGTTGTTCGTCCCGTCCTGGCCGCCGCCGCTGCCGCGGCGTGCCTCACCGTGCTGGCCGCCGCACAGGACTCCAAGTCCGCGGCCGGCGCCAAGGAGCTCACGCAGGTGCTCGAAGCCGCGAAGCTCGATGGCATCGCCGCCGCCGATCCGGCGGCCCCGGACGCGTTCGTCGCCGCGCTCTACATCCCGGGCACCCAGCTCCTGGTCGTGTCCGCGAAGTACTCCGCTCCGGCGCTGCTGGTGGAGAAGCTCAACGCGCGCGATTACCGCGGCCTCTACATGGATCTGCACTCCGCGTCGGTCCCGGGGAGCAAGGTTTTCGTCCAGGACCATCGGGCCGACGGCCTCGCCTCGCGCCCGGATGGCGACAACGGGGCGGACATGTGGGACGAGGGGACCAAGTCGACTGCCTTCGACGGCGAGTGGAAGAAGGCGAAGATGAGCGAAGCGGACTACACGAAGGCGTACACCGACGCCGACGAACGCTACGCGAAGATGCTCTCGCTGCTGCTCGCGCAAGCCAAGCAGAAAGCCAAGCCCGGCTCGTAGCTGCACGACGAACCGAGCGCTAGCGCTGCCGGGACTGCAGCTTGGCCAGCAGGTGCAGGATTTCCAGGTACAGCCACACCAGCGTCACGAGCAGCCCGAACGCGCCGTACCACTCCATGTGCTTGGGTGCGCCGCGCTCCACGCCCTGTTCGATGAAGTCGAAATCCAGGACGAGGTTCAGGGCGGCGATGACCACGACGAACAGGCTGAACAGGATCCCGAACGTCCCGCTCGAGTGAATCAGCGGCACGCTGATCCCGAAGAAGCCGAGCACGAAGCTCACAAGATAGAGCAGCGCAATCCCGCCCGTCGCCGCCACCACGCCGAGCTTGAAGTTCTCCGTGGCCCGGATCACGCCGGTCCGATAGGCCACGAGCAGCGCGCCGAGCGTCCCGAAAGTCAGGAACACCGCCTGGCTCACGATCCCCGGATACCTGGACTCGAACACCACCGAGATCCCGCCGAGCGCGACACCTTCGAGTGCCGCGTAGATCGGCGTCGTGTACGGGGCCCACGTCTGCTTGAAGACCGTGACCATGGCGACGACGAACCCCGCCAGTGACTGAAACCATGGTCCACGCCCCAAGGCTTGGATCGGCGGCGCCGCGGGTCCAGATGTAACTGGCCGCCACCAGCAGAATGACCAGCGACAGGCCCGTCTTGTTGACGGTTCCCCCGAGCGTCATCTGCTCCGCGCCCGGGACGGCCCGGTACTTCGCGAACGTGTCAGCCGTCAGCGCCGGGTTGCCGGATCGCATGCTCAACGCACCTGCCATCGTTTCCTCCAGTTTGTATTGTAGCTGGTCGACGGATGGTGTTGAACGGGGCGGCCAGCCATGTGAGTCTGGCCGCCGTCAGAACCAGGATCTTGCGGAGCGCCGCAAGGCTGGTGGCCGCTGTGCTGTTCGGCACAGACGGAGCCCTCCCGCGCTGCCTACACTCGTCGTGTGCTCCTTCGAACCGATCGCGCCGCGCGCGCCTGCTACAGGACCGACGGCGGCCAGATTGTCTACGGCTTCCCCGACGCCGTCGTCCATGCCCGCTGCCCCGAGGACGTCGCCGACGCGCTCCGGCTCGCGCAGCACGACCGCATTCCGGTGACGTGTCGCGGCGGCGGGCTGACCACCGAGGGGGAGTCCGTCAGCGGCGCCGGCATCCTGCTCGATGTGAAGGGCATGAACCGGTTGATCGACTGCAGCGGCGGGACCGCGTGGGTCGAAGCCGGCATGACGTGGTTCGAGGTCGCCGCGGCGCTGCGGCCGCTGGGCCTCGACTACACGAGCGCGCCGCTCAACCTGCTGTCCACCGTCGGCGGGACGCTCGGTGTCGGCGGCATCGACGTGAACTCGCCGCGCCACGGCTGCGCCGCGGATCAGGCGGTGGAGCTCGAGGTCGTCACGCCGACCGGCGAGATCGTGCGCGTGAAGGAAGGCGACGAGTACCTGGAGCGCGTCCTCCTTGGCTACGGGCAGTTCGGCGTCATCACGAAAGCGCGGATCAAAGTGCGCCCGTACCGTCCGATGACGGTGCGCCACTTCCTGTACACCGATGTCGGCGTCGCGCTCGCCGACATGATGCACCTCGTCGAGCAGGACGCCGTGGAAGCCTGCGCCATTCTGACCCTGCGCGACGACGTCGTGGCGCTCATCCTGGGCTTCGAGGGCGAGCCGGAAGACTTTCCGCTGCGGCACATCTCGGAGCGGCGGACCATGGCGACGGTCGCCTGCCGCTTCGCCGTGCGTCCCTGGCGCTGGCGCGACGCCGGTTTTCTGAGGCGGCGTCAGGCGGAGCTCCTGCCGGCGCTGCACGATCCGCTCTTCGTCCGGGACGGGCTCGTGCACGATCGCGCGGTGGTCTTCAGCCGCCTGATCTGGCGCCAGTGGGGCGGACGACGGGTGGTCATCCCGGATCTCGCGATCACGATGTCGAACTTCGAGACCGCCGCCCGGCGCGGCATCGACGTGTGCAAGCGCTACTTCCCGTACTTCACGCTCTATGCCGTGATGATCCGCAAGTTCGGCAATCGCCCGCGCTACGAGATGAGCGCCATTCCCGCCACCGGCGACGCGCACGTCTGCGGCATCGAGTTCTCGCCGCTGCTCGAAGGGAAGGACTACTCGCCCGATCACTACCAGCGGTTCAAGAACGCGATCTACGACGTGGGCCTGGAGCTGGGCGGCAGCTACTACCGCTTCGGCGGAACGATGAAGCCGTACATCCGGCGCATGTTCGGCGACGAGGTGGTGGATCGCCACCGCGCCATGAAGCTGCAGCTCGATCCCGCGCTTCATCCTCAACCCCGACGTGATCTTCGATTCGCCGGCGGCCGCATGAGCGACCTGAACTTCGCCGACTGCATCGGCTGCGGGTTGTGCATCCTCGGGTGCCCGGCGTACGAGGAGACGGGATTCGACGTGCTGACGGCGCGCGGCCGCAACAAGGGACTCCAGGCGGGGCTCGCCGCGCCCGAGATGGTCGAATCGATCTGGGCCTGCACGCTCTGCGGCTACTGCGACGCCATCTGTCCGAACGACGTCCACAACGTCGAGATCGTGCTGAGCCTAGACGTGAGCTGGCTTCGGTGGCGTCCGGCTTTAGCCGGACCGTGACGGCTTCAGAACCGTCGGTGGCGTCCGGCTTCAGCCGGACCAGGGCGGTTTTGAACCCACCTCTGGTACTTGGCTGCACGATCCGCGAGCGGGCTCCGCACCTGATCCCGTCCATCCGCGAGTTCCTTGGCCGGATTGGCCGATCGTCGGACGCTGCCGACACGGCGTCCGGCGCGTGCTGCGGGTCGCTCGAGGTGGAGGCCGGACGAGCGTTGCCGTCCAGGGTCACGGCGGGCGTCGTCGCCGATCCGATCTGCCTCGAGCAGTACGACGCCGAGTTCCTCGGCGCACTGGCCATGCAGCATCTCGAGCTGTTCGATCTCGAGCCGCCCTTCTACTACTACGCGCCGCACCGGCTCGTGAATCGCGATCACGCGCGCATGTATCCGCTCTACGACGCGCTCCGCCGCCGCTTCGACTGCGACATGAACTTCGATCTGAACCGCCTGGCCCGATCGACGTCCGCGGGATCGGTCCAGGGCCTCTCCGGCGACCGTGCGCGCGACATTCCCGCCGCCGTCGCGCGCCTCCTGGCGCATTCGCGGGCGGAGCGAATCGTGACGTGCTCGCCCGCCGACTACCTCGCGTTCAAGGCCTACTCGGGCCGCGACACGCGCTTCATCACGGAGTGTCTGCGGTGACCGAAGTCCAGACCGATGTCGACGTCCTCATTGTCGGCGCGAGCCTCGCGGGCGCCGCGGCGGCCAAGCGCACGGTCGATGCCGGCTTTCGCACGATCATCCTGGAGCGCAAGACGCTGCCGCGGCACAAGATCTGCTCCGGCATCCTCTCGCCGCGCGGCTACTCGTTCCTCCGCCAGAACTTCGGCGAGCCGCCCGACGAGGCGTTCCACGTGCCCAAGTGGATCACCGGCGTCAATTTTCTCTTCCGCAACGGCCTGCAGCTGCCGATGCCGTTCATTCCCGGACCGACCCCGCACATCTACCGCAAGCACGCCGACCACCACGTCGTGAAGGCGAGCCGGGCCGAGCTCCACGAGCGGACCGAGTTCCGCGGCCTCGAGACGCGCCCGCACGACGTCCTCGTGAAAGCGCGGCGCGCCGGCGCGGACGGGGAAGAGGTCGTCTACCGGGCGAAGTACGTCATTGCCGCCGACGGTCCGCGGTCCGACGTCGTCGCGAAGCTGTATCCGGCATTTCGCGACAGCATCCCCTGGTTCGTCGTCGGTCAGAAGTACTACGACGCCGATCTGAGCCTCGATCCCCAGTGGTTCCACTTCACGATCAACTCGAAGCTCGGCTACTACACGTGGACGCACGCCGAGAACGGGTCGCAGATCGTCGGCTACACCGGCAAGCACGGCGACGCGTGGCCGAAGGGTCACGCGACGGCGATCGAGTACCTGGAGAAGCAGCATGGGCTGCATATTCGCGGGGAAGTGTCGAAGGAGGGCTGCATCGAGAACTTCGGGATGTCGCTGACGAACAATTTCGTGTTCGGCGAGCGGCGGGTGCTCGTCGCCGGCCAGGCCGCCGGGTTCCTGAACATGATGGCGGAGGGCATGTCGTGCGCGATGCACAGCGGCGCCATCGCGGGCGAATCCATCGTCGAATCGTTCACGCGCAACCGGGACGCGAATGCCGTCTACGACCACCTCGTCCAGAGCGAGCGGATGCGGACCGTCGACCAATGGAACCCGCTGAAGGTCGTCTTCGACATGCCGCACGAGGCCGACCTGAAGGCCGCCATCATGAAGTTCCCGCTGGCCGATCGCGGCTACATGGTCAAGGAGATGCTGGCCTACATGGGCCAGTTCCGCGGGTTCGGCTGGGTGGCGCCCATCCTGTCCGCCGCGGCGCGGCGGCTGTTCCTCGGGCGGTACTGAGCTCACCCGCACCCGGCCTCGATCTCGATTCTCAAACGCTCGGACGCTCGACTATCGTGGGAGGCCGACGCGCTCGACCAGCGCAGCAAAGCGCGGATCGGACCGCAAGCCATCGAACGTCGGTTCGACCTTGAGCAGGCTCATCTGCCAGTCCCGCGCCTCGAGGGCCTTCTGAAGCCATTCGAACGCTCGATCCGTCTCTCCGAGGCCGATGTGCACCATCGCGATGCGAAAGGGCGCGGGGTCCCGCGGCTTCGAGATGCGCCGCAACTCGTCCAGCATGGCAAGCGCCTCGCGCCGGCGTCCAGACCTGGCGAGGGCCCAGGCGTAGGGGGTCGTGACGTCAGGGCGAGGACCGAGGAGTGCCTGGGCGCGCTTCAGTTCCTCGACGGCTCGGTCGGGCATGCCCTTGGCGACGTAGACTCGCCCCAACATGACATGGGCGACACCGAAGTCCGGAGCGAGCTCGAGCGTTTCTTCGAACGCGGCGATGGCCTCGTCGTAGCGACGGGCGAAGTAGACGAATCAACCCGACGTTCAACTGGGCCCCCGGCGACACCGGGTTGAGACGACGCCCGCGCTCGGCGAACGCGAGCGCGTCCTCGGGCTTCCCCATGCTGGCGAGAAAGAAGGAATAGTTACGGAGGGCCGGCTCGTAGTTCGGGTTCAAGTCGATGGCGCGCCTGAAATGGCGCTCGGCTTCGGCAAAATCCCAGTAGTAGTCGAAATTGATCGACGCCACGGAGTTGTGCGCTTCCCCGAGCGTGTCGTCGAGCTCGAGTGCTTTCAGCGCGGCGGCTCTGGCGAGCGGGTATGCCTCACTCATCGGCAGGAAGCCATCGCTACCCAGCAACATGTAGGTATCGGCCAGGCCGCTGTAGGCGAGCGCGTAGGAGGATCCAGGTCGAGAGCGCCGCGAAAATGCTCTTTTGCTTTCTTGTGTCCCTCGGCGGTGTCCTTCGCCCAATGATGACGTCCGCGTAGATAGTGCTCGTAGGCTTCGGCGATCGTCGAATGCCGACGGGCATCGGCGTTGACGTTCGAACGCGTGACGCCGAGGCTCGTCGTAATCTGACGGGTCACGGCCTCCGCGACTTCGCGCTGAAGCGTCAGCAAGTTCTTCGCATCACTGCTCATACTGTTCCGCCCAAAGGTGACTCTCGCTCCGGGCTTCTATCAGTTGCACGGCGATGCGGATGCGGTTCCCGGCCGTCCGGACGCTCCCCTCGACCAGGTACGCCACGCCCAGCTCGGAACCAATCCGGTCGGTTCGCTTCGTGGTTTTCTTGAACTGCATCGCCGACGTCCGGGCGATGACCCCGAGGCGCGACGGATCCATCCTGCTCAACTGCGCGATCAGTTCTTCGGTCATCCCGTCGCCGATGTGCTCCTGGTCCGGATCGCCGGTGAGGTTCTCGAAGGGGAGCACTGCCAGCATGAATCGCCCGGATGGTGAAATGGGGTGAGACGCCGCCGGCGGCCAGGACAGGTATCCGGATTTCCACAGGATTCCGGCTGACACCAGAGCGATCGCCGCGACCAGCACCGCGCCCCAGGCTCGCGTCAGTCGCCAGGGCGCACGTTTCTGGCCCGGCGTTCGCGACTCCGCCGCGTTGGTCCTCGATAACCGGGCGGGGCTCCGCGGGTTCGTCTCCTGCCGGCAGCCCCGTCACCGGCGCGATGAATCTGTAGCCGCGGCGGGGCAGGGTCTCGACGAACCGCGGCAGATCGGCCGAGTCCCCGAGCGCGTCACGCAGGCGCCGGACCGCGGCGTTCAGTCCGTGCTCGAAGTCGACGAAGGTGTCTCCCGGCCACAGCCGCTGCCGCAGCTCCTCGCGGGTCACGAGGTCGCCCGGGCGATCGAGAAGAGCCTTGAGCACCTGAAAGGGCTGCTCGGGGAGACTAATCCTGACGCCTGCCTTCCGCAGCTCGCCCGTGCGCGGATCCAGTTGAAAGTCTCCGAAGCCGACGGGGCCATCCAGCGGAGCGTTCATACCGGACCTCCGGTCGTCAGACCACTCGAATGAAGCGTCGGGATTCTACCACCCGCGGTTACCTCGAGCCGTATCCGCGTGATGGCACGCGCCTTACGGCGTCACCTCGATTGGCTGTCGTTTTCACCGGCCCGTCATTGAAGTCGCACCGCACCGCCCGCATCTTGACGCCAGGAAAGGCGCCGAAGGCCGCTGGCATGTGCGATTCGAGGCGCCCATAACGAGTGAGGGACGCCATGATCAAGATCAAGAACACGCTGATTCTCGCGGGCACGACCTTGCTGATGATCGCGCCAATCGGGAACGTCATCGTCGGTGGAAAGGACGCGGGCGGCACCGGGGATCAGACAGCGAAAGCGCTTGCCAGCCAGGGCGGCTCGGCGTCGATGACCAGGCGCAACGAGGGCAGACGCTTGTTCCGGAACGAGACGTTCGGGGGGAACGGGCGGACGTGTGAAACCTGCCACAGCAGGAGGACCGGGACGGTTTCCCCGGCGGAGGTGCAGGAACGTCTGCGGGACGATCCGAATGACCCGCTCTTCCTCCACGATGGCCTCGACGACGGCGTTTACGGCACTTCGAGAATCACGGAACACGCGACCATCCGCGTGGTGCGTCCACTGCCTCCCAACATCAGAATCGCAGAAGAACCTTGGGCGACCAGCGTGGTCCTGCTTCGCGGCATTCCCGGCACTCTCAACACGCCGGCGCTGGATCCGGCGCTCATGTACGACCTGCGCGCGCTCACTCTGGAGGCCCAGGCGCTCGACGCGATCCACGATCACGCGCAGAACACGGTGGAGCCTGCACAGGAAGAGTTGGAGCAGATCGCCGAGTTTCAGCGCACCAACAGCCGGTTCTTCTCGTCCGACGAGCTGGAAGATTTTGCGAACGGTGGACCACCGCCCGTGCTGCCGCCGGGGAAGACGGCCTCGCAGAAGCGTGGCCGACTGATGTTCGTCGAGGCGCCGTTCCAGCCGGGATCGACCCAGGGCATCTGTGCCTTGTGCCACACCGGCCCGATGCTGAATCACATCGGCCAAATCGGCGCGGCCGTGGTTGGTGGGCGGCCCGGTTCGCGGATCGCCAACATCGGCGTCAGTGAGCGGAACCTTCTGAACCTGCCGGTTCGTACTTTTCTGATCGACAATGGTTTCGGTGACGTGCGCTCGGTCGTCACACCCGATCCGGGCCTTGTCCTCACGAATCCTAGGCCCGCGGAGTTGCCCCCGGTATCCGTACGCCACCCCGCGTTCTTCGTCAATTTCTTCAAGATTCCGTCGCTCTGGGGCGTGAAAGAGACGGCTCCGTATTTCCACGACAATCACGCAAAGACCCTCGAGGAGCTCGCGGCGTTCTACACGAACATGTTCGCGGAGACCTTCGATCTCCATTTGACTCCCCGGGACCAGAAGGACATGGTTGCCTACCTGAGGCTGCTCAAATAAGTCCTGCCAGCCCTTCGACTCGCCCAATCCAGTACGCTCGCTCAGGACAGGCCACAGCGCCGCGCGGTGTCGGGAGGGACGACGTCGCGCGGCCTGGCCGCAAGCCTGGAAATGGCAAACAAGGCACGCCAATTCCCACGCAGACCGGTTGCCTGGAAAATGGAGAATCGGATAGACTGCTGCTGTTCCTTCAGTTGGGGCGCTTGGCTCAGCGGTAGAGCATCGCCTTCACACGGCGGGGGTCGCTGGTTCGATTCCAGCAGCGCCCACCAACCTTCGCTGCACGCGATTGCCCCATGAGCGACGCATCGAGCTACGGTTGGCAAGTTAACCTTCGTCTCGCGGAGGTTGTCACCAATCGGAACTCGTTTCGGCAAAGCGGCCCCGCGCGTGGGGCCGTTTTTGTTGTCGTCGCGGCCCCAGTTCAGAGACCGGTTACTTTTGCGGGACTGTGGCAGGCTGGAGTGAGCCGTTCGCCCCGCTCCACTTGATCCAACGCCACAGGATGAGCCCGGTGAGTATGGTTGCGAGGGCGAACAGCGCAGAGCCCGGCTGCGATGTGAGCGCTGACGAATCCTGTACCATCGTGGCGAAAACTGTTGTCACTCTCACTCCATTCTGCCGCTGCTGCGATGCGCTGTCCGTCGATGAGCACAACGCGTGCCCTCGCCCGCGAAGCCGGCTGCAGAGTCGCGGCTCGTGCGCCCGAGAGTATGGTTTCGCTTGACAACACCTCGCCTCGCGTAAGAAGTTGCACTCGCCAGTGGGCGCCGTGAAGCTCAGGCGTCTCGAATCCGGAAGAAGGAGGAGTGTTCAGATGAAGAAAACCAGAGGCGGCCGGATGACTGCGGCGAAGAAGCGCGCGGCGAAGCGGAAGGGCGGAAAAGGTCCGGTCGCCAAGCGCAAGGCCGGCCGCAAGATCATGAAGACCTAGCCCGACTGGGCGAGCGCCGGGTTGCGGTCCTTCGCGGAGCGATGGACCGGCGCGGGAGGCGCCAGCTTCAGCCTCGGCAGGATACGTGTCAGCGTATCCATCATCTCGCGGACCATGCGCGGCACGCGGTCGGACCGCAGGTGCACCCACCCGGTCTCGCGCACGAGCGTGTGTCCGTCGATCCGCGACACCGACAGGCTGCCGCCGCGCGTCTCTCGCGCCACCGACTGGAACGGCAGGATGCTGACCCCCAGCCCGGCCGCGACCATCGACTTGATGATCTCGACGTTCTCCGTCTCGGCGACGATCCGCGGCTTGATGGCGTTGCGGACGAAGAACTCCTCGAGCACGCGGCGCGTGTTCGATCCGCTCTCGAACAGGATGAACGGCTGCCGGACGAGCGCCGCCGGCGGAATCGATCGGCCGCCGGCCAGCTTGTGGCCGCGCGGAACGGCGAGCAGGAGCTCCTCGCGGATGACCGGCACGGTCGTGAGCGTCGGGTCGTCGATCGGCAGCGTCATCAGGCCGAGATCGGCCGCGCCCGAGCGCAGCTTGCGCGTGAGCCGCGGCGTGCCGCCGGTCAGGACCTTGATGTCGACGTCCGGATGGTGCCGGCGGAATTCCTTGAGCAGCGTCGGAAAGACGTAGAGGCACACCGTCATGCCGCCGACGAGCCGCAGCGTGCCCGTCAGCGTCTTCTTGGTGTCGAGGATGCCCGCGCAGGTATCGCGGATGTCCGCGAACACCCGGTGGCTCAACTGGAGCAGGGTCTCGCCGATCGGCGTGATCTGGATGCGCCGCCCGAACCGGATGAACAGCGGTTCCTTGAACTCTTCCTCGAGCAGCAGAATCTGCCGGCTGATGGCCGACTGGGAGACGTGCAGGCGAGCGCCGGCCGCGGTAAAGGAGCCGCTTTCGGCGATCGCCCGCAGGATTTCGAGCTGCCTCAGATCCATTGCATCGGACGCGTCAAACTTTCGCCGGCTGACGGTACTTCACCGGCTTGAGGAACGGCATCAGCGCCCGCAGCCGTGCGCCCACCTCTTCGATCCGATGGTGCTGCTCGCGCTCGCGCGTCTCGTTGAACCACGGCCGTCCCTTGCGGTCCTCTTCGATCCAGTTCTTCGCGTACGTGCCGTTCTGGATCTCGGTCAGCATGCGGCGCATCTCCTGGCGCGTCTCCTCGGTGACGATGCGCGGCCCGCCGGTGTAGTCGCCGTGCTCGGCCGTGTCGCTGACGGAGTACCGCATGTAGTTCAGCCCGCCCTGATACATGAGATCCACGATCAGCTTCAGCTCGTGCATGCACTCGAAGTACGCGATCTCGGGCTGATAGCCGGCGTCCACCAGCGTGTCGAAGCCGGCCTTGACCAGGGCGCTGACGCCGCCGCACAGGACCGCCTGCTCGCCGAAGAGATCGGTTTCGGTTTCCTCGGCGAACGTGGTCTCGATGACGCCCGCGCGGGTGACCCCGATCCCTTTCCCGTACGCCAGCGCGAGATCGCGCGCCTTGCCGCTCGCGTCCTGGTGCACGGCCAGCAGCGCCGGCGTGCCCGCGCCTTCCTGATACAGCTCGCGGACCCGGTGGCCCGGCGACTTCGGGGCAATCATCGACACGTCGATGTCCGTCGGCAGATCGAGCGTCCCGAACCGCACGTTGAAGCCGTGCGCGAACATCAGGGTGTTGCCGGCCTTGAGGTTCGGGCGAATCGCGTCACGATAGAGCGATGCCGCCACGGTGTCCGGCACGAGGACCATGATCACGTCCGCCCACTCGGCCGCCGCGGCCGGCTCGAGGACCGTCAGCCCCTCGGCCTCGGCCTTCTTGCGCGAGGCGCTCCCGGCGTGCAGCCCGACGCGCACGTCCACGCCGCTGTCTTTCAGGTTCAGCGCGTGCGCATGCCCCTGCGATCCGTAACCGAGGATCGCGACCTTGCGGTTGCGGAGCAGCGACAGATCGGCGTCGGCGTCGTAGTAGATCTTCGGCACTGGAGAACCTCTTTCTGTGTCGTGTCAGGAGTCTCGGGTCTCGAGTCTCGGGATGGGTCTCAGGTCTTGGGTCTCAGGTCTCGGGTCTCAGGTCTCAGGGGTCTCTGGTCTCGGGTCTCAGGTGTCTCGGGTCTCGAGTCTTGAGACCAAAGACACCAAAGACCCGAAGACCTGAGACCTGAGACCTCGAGACCTACACGGAATAGGAGACGCCCGCCTCGGTTTCAGGCAGCGCCGTCGGGCCGGCGCCCGTCGGGCGGCTGCCCTCGCCGCGCGACATCGCGACGCGGCCGGTGCGGACCATCTCGAGCACGCCGTACGGACGGAGGACGTCGAGCAGGCCGTCGATCTTCGCCTCGGATCCCGCCATCTCGATCACGAGCGACGCCGGCGCGACGTCGACCACGCGGGCCCCGAACACCTCGGCGAGCTGCATGATGGGCGGCCGGCTGGTCGGGTCGGCGCTCACCTTGATGAGCGCCAGATCGCGGATCACGGCCGGCCGCTCGGTGATGTCTTCCACGCGGATGACGTGGATCAGTTTGTACAGGTGCGCTTCAATCCGGTGCGCGCCGCCGGCGTCGGTCTGCACGACGATGGTCATGCGCGACACGCCGGGCGTTTCGCTGTGGCCGACCGCGAGCGAGACGATGTTGAATCCGCGCCGCCGGAACAGCGACGCGACGCGGTTCAGCGCGCCCGGCTGATCCTCGACGTAGACGGAAAAGGTATGCATGATCATGGTTGTGATCTCTTAGACGTCCGCGGCCGTTTCGACGATGGGGTTCGGCCTGCGGATCATCGCGTGCAGGTCCCCTCCCGCCGGGACCATCGGATAGACGGTGTCTTCCTGTTCCACCTTGAAATCGACGACGACCGGCCCGGCGTGGGCGCGCGCCTCGGCCACCGCGGGCAGCACGCCCGAGCGCTGCGTCACGCCGATGCCGCGGACCCCGAACGACTCCGCGAGCTTGACGAAGTCAGGGCCCGACAGCGGCGTCGCCGCGTAGCGCCGCTCGTAGAAGAACTCCTGCCACTGACGGACCATGCCCAGGTAGCCGTTGTTGATGATCGCGACCTTGATGTCGATGCCGTCCTGCACGGCGGTCGCCAGCTCGCACATGGTCATCTGGAACCCGCCGTCGCCGACGACGGCCCAGACGTCCGCTTCGGGCCGCGCGCGCTTGGCGCCGATCGCGGCCGGCACGGCGAAGCCCATGGTGCCGAGGCCGCCCGAGGTGATGAGCGACCGCGGCGCCTCGTGATGGTAGTACTGCGCTTCCCACATCTGGTGCTGGCCGACGTCGGTGACCACGATCGTGTCGCGCGCGCGCGTCGCCCGCCACAGATCGTTGATGACGTGCGCCGCATACAGATGCCCGTCGTCGGGGAGCGACTGGATGTCGCGCACGGCGGCATCTCCCTTGATGCTGTCGATGTGCCGCAGCCAGGGCTCGCGGTTGCCCTCCGCGACCGACGGCAGGAGCCGCGTCAGCACGTCGCGCAGGTCGCCGATGAGCGCGACGTCGACGGGGACGTTCTTGTTGATCTCCGACGGATCGATCTCGATGTGGATCTTGCGCGCGTTCGGCGCGTACGTCTTGAGGTTGCCGGTGACGCGGTCGTCGAAGCGCATCCCGGCGGCGATCAGGAGATCCGCCTCCTGGATCGCGTGGTTGACCCACGCCTCGCCGTGCATGCCCATCATGCCGAAGTTGAGCGCATGCGACGCCGGCAGGCAGCCGATCCCGAGCAGCGTCATCGCGACCGGAATCTGTCCGCGCTCGGCGAGCGACTTCAGCTGATCCATCGCCCCCGAAATCATCACGCCGTGCCCGGCGAGGATGACCGGCCGCTGCGCCTCGTTGAGGAGCGCGGCCGCCCGCGCAATCGCCGAGGCGGGCGCCTCGGGCCTCGATCGCCAGCCCGGCACGCTCGGCGCCGCTCCCTCCCAGTCGAACTCGCACGACGCCTGCTGCGCGTCCTTGGTGATGTCGATCAGCACCGGGCCGGGCCGGCCGGACTTGGCAATCACGAAGGCTTCGCGCACCGCGCGCGCGACGTCCTCGGCGCGGGTCACGAGGTAGTTGTGCTTCGTGATCGGCAGCGTGATGCCGGTGATGTCGATCTCCTGGAACGCGTCGCTCCCGATCAGCCGGCTGCCGACCTGGCCGGTGATGCAGACGATGGGGGAGGAGTCCATCATCGCCGTGGCAATCCCCGTGACCATGTTCGTCGCGCCCGGCCCGGAGGTCGCAATCGCGACGCCGACGCCGCCGCTGGCGCGCGCGTAGCCGTCGGCCATGTGGGTCGCCCCCTGCTCGTGCCGCACGAGGATGTGGCGAATCGGGTAGTCGAGCATCGCGTCGTACGCCGGAAGGATGGCGCCGCCGGGGTACCCGAACACGTCGGTGACCCCTTCGCGTACCAGACATTCCCAGAGGATCTGTGCGCCTGTCAGTTTCATTTGTTCTCGGTTCTCGGTTCTTGGTTCTCGGTTCGTCGGTCCGATGCTCGATTCTCGGTTCAGTTCGCTCGGGCGCCGAACGGATCGCGAACGACGAGCCGTCATTCGAAGCCGTCGTGACCGCGCCCTCGGCCGCTGACGAGACGAGCCGGGCGTATTTTGCCATCACACCCGAGGCGTAGCGTGGCGGGAGCGGCCGCCAGTGCTTCAGCCGCGCGGCGATCTCGGCATCGCTGAGATCGACCTGGAGCGTCCGCGCCGGGAGGTCGAAGTTGATGATGTCGCCGTCGCGGACGGCGGCGATCGGGCCGCCCGCTGCCGCCTCCGGGGCCACGTGCCCGGCCATCAAGCCGTGCGTCGCACCGGAGAACCGGCCGTCGGTGACGAGCGCGACCGAGTCGCCCAGTCCCGCGCCGACAATGGCCGCCGTGACGCCGAGCATCTCCCGCATCCCCGGCCCGCCCTTCGGCCCTTCGTGCCGGATCACGACGACGTCCCCGGCGCGAATGCGTCCCGCCTGCACCGCTTCGAAGGCCGCTTCCTCTCCCTCGAACACGCGCGCCGGCCCGCGGTACGTGCCGAAGTCGTGCCCGGCGACCTTGACCACGCAGCCGTCGGGCGCGAGATTGCCGCGGAGGATGACGAGGCCGCCGGTCGCCTTCAGCGGCGCGGACAACGGGCGCACCACTTCCTGTCCCGGCGTCTCGACCGCGGCCGCCGCTTCCTGTCCGATCGTCCGGCCCGTGACCGTCATCGCGTCGGCGTGAAGCGCGCCGGCGGCCTGCAGCCGCTGCGCCACCAGGCGGGTGCCCCCCGCGTTGTGCAGATCGACGGCGACGAAACGTCCGCCCGGCTTCAGGTCCGCCAGGAGCGGCGTGCGCGAGCTGATGCGATCGAAGTCCTCGAGGCCGAGCGGCACGCCGGCCTCGCGCGCGATGGCCATCAGGTGGAGCACCGCGTTGGTGGATCCGCCCGTCGCCGCCACCGCGGCGATCGCGTTCTCGAGCGCCTCGCGCGTGATGAGCTGGGACGGTCGCACCCCGCGCTTGAGGACGTCCATCACGAGCTCGCCCGCCCGCTCCGCCGTCGGTTTCTTGTCGTCGTCCGTTGCGGGAACGTCGCCGCTTCCCATCGGTGCGATGCCCAGGAACTCACAGGCGGTCGCCATGGTGTTCGCCGTGAACTGGCCGCCGCAGGCGCCGGCCCCGGGGCACGCCGAGTCCTCGATCTCGCACAAGTCCGCGTCGGACATCTTGCCGGCCGCATGCGCGCCGACCGCCTCGAACACGTCCTGGATCGTGACGTCGCGGCCCTGGAACCGTCCGGGGGCGATGGACCCGCCGTAGAGAATCAGCCCGGGGATGTCGAGCCGTGCGAGCGCCATCGCGGCCCCGGGGATGGTCTTGTCGCAGCCGACCAGGATGACGAGCGCGTCGAACAGGTTGCCGCGCGTCACGAGCTCGATCGAGTCGGCGATCACTTCGCGGCTGACGAGCGAGGTGCGCATGCCGGCCGAGCCCATCGTGATGCCGTCGGAGATCGACACCGTGTTGAATTCCATCGGCGTGCCGCCCGCCGCGCGGATGCCGTCCTTCACCGACACGGCCAGCTCGCGCAGGTGGAAGTTGCACGGACCGATTTCGATCCAGGTGTTCGCGACGCCGACGACCGGCCCCGCCAGGTCCTTCCGCGAAAAGCCGGAGGCGAACAGCATCGCGCGCGCGGCCGCGCGGCTGGGTCCGTCGGTGATGCCGCCGCTCTGCCATTTCAGCGGTCGTACGGTGCCGTCAGCCACGATGCGCGCCCTCCTGCGGAACGTCCGAAGCGCCGCGCGCCGACCTCGTGCGCCGCGTCCTCTGATCGCGGCCCCGCGGCCGTTTCCCCACCGGTCTCCGCCTTGCGCCACCGCGGATACGACCCGAGCGTGCGCAGCGACGCGGCGAACTCCGCGAGGTGCAGCATGGCGCGGGTGCACTGCGGATCCTCGCGGGCCGCGACGACGTCGACGTAGAAGAGGTATTCCCACGGGCGGCCCGCGACGGGCCTCGACTCGAGCTTCGACAGGTCGATGCCGCGCAGCGCGAACACGCTCAGCGCCTTGAAGAGCGCGCCAGGCTCGTTGTGCAGCGTGAACACGACGGAGGTCTTGTCGGGGGGCGCGAGCGGCGTGCGGCTGACGGCTGATGGCGAGGAACCGCGTGATGTTGTCGTCGAAGTCCTGAATGCCCGCCCGCACCGCCTCGAGCCCGAACAGCTCGCCGGCGCGGGCCGAGGCGATGGCCGCCGTGTCGCGCCGCTGCTCGTCGCGGACCATCTTCGCGCTCCCCGCCGTGTCGTAGGTCGCGATCGCCTCGACGCCATCGAGGCCGCGCAGGAACCGCGCGCACTGCGCCAGCGCCTGCGGGTGCGACAGGACCCGCCGGATCTCCTCGAGCCGGACACCCGGGACCGCGAGCAGCTGGTGCACGACCGGCACCTGGACTTCGCCGACGATCGAGAGCTCGCGCTCGACGAGCAGGTCGTAGTTGCGGTGGATCGAGCCGCCGATCGAGTTCTCGACCGGGACGACGCCGAGGCTGACGTCCCCGGCATGGACGGCGTCGAACACCTCGTCGAAGGTCGGGTACGGGCGGGGCTCGGCGGCGGGCAGCAGGCGGAGCACGGCCGCTTCGCTGAATGCGCCGGGCTCTCCCTGATACGCGACTCGCACGCTGACCTCGTTCCTTCGGGAACTTTCGAACTCTCGAACTTTAGAAGGTGATCCGTCACAAAAGCAAAAGGCCGTCCCCGGGTTCGGAGTGACGGCCCTGGCTCATCCGAGATGCGCCTGCGCGCTATCCCCCGAGCCACCGGCCGAGCAGCCGGCCGATGACGTCCGTTCCGCCGGCGACGCGAATGGCCCCGGACGCCACCTCGAGCGTCAGGTTCGAGGCGAAACGGGTGGAGCCGTGCATGCAGCTATGGTGCGGCGGCGGCGCACTGAAGTCAAATTTATAATGTTTTCATCTTCATAATAATGGCTAATAGAGTTGAGCTTTGCCTCTTGACGCGCCCCCGCGCGGAGGGCGAGTCTCCGAGCGTTGAGCGCGGCGAGTGGGCGTGGGGCCCCGCGAGCTAGTAAATAATGCTGACAGCGCCAATCGTCAGATCATCAGGAGATACCATCGTGCTGAGAACTACGACTGACCCGTCCGCGGCGAACTCCGGTTCCGTGGTCGAGCGATGAGCCCACGCGAACATCGTGCGGCCTCGGGGCGTCCCTGCCGCGTCGCCATCGCCGGGTTCGGAACGGTCGGCCGCGCGGTCGCGCACCTGCTGCACCACCTGGGGACCACGGAGCTGCAGCTGGCGGTCGTCTGCAATCGCGACGTCCAGCGCAAGCGTGTGGACTGGATCGACCCCTCGGTCCGCTGGACCGAGGACATCGAGGACGCGCTGGCCGACGATGTCGACGTGCTCGTCGAGTTGATCGGCGGGCGGTCGCCGGCGGAAGAGTGGATCCGACGCGCGCTCGCGGCGGGGAAGTCGGTCGTCACCGCCAACAAACAGGTCATCGCGTACGCCGGTCCCGAGCTGCTCGAGGCCGCCGGGCGCTCGGGCCGCCACGTCAGGTTCGAGGCGGCGGTCGCGGGCGGCGTGCCGGTCGTCCGCGCGATCGAACACGGCCTCGCGGGCGACACGCTCACGCGCGTGGCCGGCATCCTGAACGGCACGTGCAACTACATCCTGAGCCGCATGGAGCGCGATCGCGTCGGGTTTCAGGTTGCGCTCTCGGAGGCGCAGGCGCTCGGGCTGGCCGAAGCGGATCCGTCACAGGACATCGAGGGCATCGACGCGCAGGCGAAGCTGGCGATCCTCGCGCACGTGGCGCTGCGCGCGCACGTCCCGGCGAACGCCATTCACGCGCGGCCGATCGACGTGATCGACGCCGTGGACTTTCTCTACGCGGAGCAGATCGGCTGCACGATCCGCCAGATTTCGTGGGCCGAGCGCACCGCCGATCCGCACGTGCTCCTCGGGGCGGTCGGGCCTGCGCTCGTGCCGCTCGGCTCGCCTCTGGCCCGTGTCCGGGGCAGCGAGAACCTCGTGATGGCGCGGGGGCAATACGGGGGGGAGACCACGTTCGGCGGGCTTGGCGCCGGGGGGGAGCCGACGGCTGTCGCGGTCGTCTCCGATCTGCTGGCGATCGCCCGCGAAGGGGCGCCTTTTGCCGCGCGCGCGCCGGCCGGGCGCGCCCAGGTGTCGCCCGAATTCGTCAGCCCCCACTACGTCCGGTTCACCGTGGCGGATCGCCCCGGGATCATCGCGGCGCTGGCGACCGTGTTCGCGCGGCACGGCATCAACATCGACGCCATCCTGCAGCAGCCCGGCTTCCCCGAGGGCAGGCGGCCGTTTGTCGTCAGCCTCAACGCCGCCCCCGCGTCGGCGATTGACCGGGCGATCAGGGAAATGTCGGCCTTCGACTTCCACGGTCTTCCGCCCGTGGCGCTCCCGGTCCTCGCGACGCTGGCGGGTTAAACAGGAGACCAGGAGGTCAGGAGGGCCTCTCCTGATCTCCTGATCTCCTGTTCCCGGCTTGACTTGGCGGGCTGCGAAACGCTATAAATATCTGAATGTTCGCTGGGAATCCCTGCGCTTGTACTTGTTGCCGCTGCTGTATGTGCAGTGCCCAGGGCTTCCCTGCCTTCGGTCTACCGCGTTGAGCTGACATCAGTCCAACGCATCGAGACGCCAACGAAGCCCGGGAGGTCAACACTTCCCGGGTTTTTGTTTTTGAGCGCCTGCGGCCGCGGCGAGCGAGCGCAGCGAGTCGAGCCGCAAGCGTGTGGGGGTGGGGCCCCACGCGCGTTAACAAAGGAGATGCTGCCATCGCCCTGTTCCCCGCGTTCCTGAAGCTGGCCGGCCGCCGGGTCGTGGTCGTCGGCGGCGGACCCGTGGCGGCCTCGAAGCTGGCGGCCCTTCAGGCGGCCGGCGCCGAGATCACGGTCGTGGCGCCGGAGGTCTGCGAGGCCATCCGGTCGGCCGGCGTCGCCATCGAGCGCCGGGCGTTCACTCCCGCGGATCTCGACGGCGCCTGGTTCGTGGTCGCCGCTGCGCCTCCGGAGGTGAATCGCCAGGTCGCCCAGGAAGGGGAGAAGCGCCAGGTGTTCGTGAACGCGGTTGACGACCCCGAGAACGCCAGCGTGTATCTGGGGGGAGTCGTGCGCCGCGGCGGCGTGGTGATCGGGATTTCCACCGAGGGGGCCGCTCCGGCGCTCGCGGGCCTGCTCCGCGAGGCGATCGACGCGGTGCTGCCGGCGGATCTCGAGACGTGGAGCCTCCGCGCGCGCGAGCTCCGGCCGTCGTGGCGTGCCCGTCAGGTCCCGATGGACGCGCGCCGTCCCGAGCTGCTCGAAGCGCTGAACTCGTTGTACGAAGCACGGCAGTCGGCGGCGCGCGCCGCGGCGCATGCCGCGGGCCCGGGCGATCGCGCCGGCCGGGCCGCGCCGGCAACCCATGCGGAGCCAGTGAAGTGACGGGCTTCGTCTCGCTCGTCGGCGCCGGCCCCGGTGATCCGGAGCTCCTCACGCTCAAGGCGGTGCGGCGGCTCGGCGAGGCGGACCTCGTGCTCTACGACGCGCTCGTCGAGACCGCGGCGCTGAGCTACGCCGCGCGCGCGCAGCGGTTCTTCGTGGGCAAGCGCGCCGGACGTCCGGCGATTCGGCAGGACGCGATCAACCGGCTGATGATTCGCGAGGCGCGCCGTGGCCGTCGAATCGTACGTCTGAAGTGCGGCGATCCGTTCGTCTTCGGCCGCGGCGGGGAAGAGGCGCTCGCGCTCGCCGCGGCCGGCATTCCCTGCGAGATCGTTCCCGGGATCTCCAGCGCGATTGCCGCGCCGATGCTCGCGGGGATCCCGGTCACGCATCGCGGGCTCGCGTCCGCGTTCCTGGTGGTCTCCGGTCACGCCGAAACCGCGTACGGGCCGATCCTGCGCTCCCTCGCACCGGGCAGCGCCACGATCGTCGTGATGATGGGCATGGCCAATCGCGTCGGGATCGCCCGGGAACTGCGCGCCGCCGGATGGGCGCCCGGGACGCCGGCCGCCGTGCTGCTCGGCGTCTCGCGGCCCGGATCCGGGCAATGGCATGGGACGCTCGACACGCTCGGCGCAGACATTCTCCCCGTTGATGACGGAGACTTGCCGGGGATCATCGTCGTCGGAGCGGTCGCCGGCCTCGCCGGCCTGCTCTCGACGGAACTATCCGAAGACCCGCTTTCCGCGGACGGCACGACAGACGCCCGCCGCCAGTCGAGATAACCATGGTGCCTGCAGAAGATCCGCGCACGTTCGGACCCACACGGCTGTCGTTCGCCGACACGGCCGACATCGATTCGTTCGTGGCGATGCTCGGCAAGTTCGAGCGCGGCGAGATCACGCCGGACGAATGGCGGAAGTTCCGGCTGCTGCGCGGCACCTACAGTCAGCGGCAGGACGCCGACTACCAGATGCTCCGCATCAAGATCCCCCAGGGTATCCTCGACGCGGCGCAGCTCGAAGTGCTGGCGGACGTGAGCGAGCGGCACTCGCGCGGGTTCGGGCACATTTCCACGCGGCAGAACGTGCAGCTGCACTTCGTGCCGCTGCACGACATGGAGCCGGCGATGCGGCGGCTCGCCGAGGCCGGCATGACCACGCGCGAGGCGTGCGGCAACTCCGTCCGGAACATCACGGCGTGCCCGTACGCGGGCGTCGCGCGCGACGAGGTGTTCGACGTCACGCCGTATGCCGAAGCGATGACGCGCTACCTGCTGCGGCACCCGCTCAGCTCCTCGCTGCCGCGCAAGTTCAAGATCGCGTTCGAAGGCTGCCCGTCCGAAGATCACGCCTTCACCGCCATCAACGACATCGGGTGGCGCGCCGCGCTCGCGCCGGACGGCTCGGGGCGGCGCGGATTCAAGGTCGCGGTGGCGGGGGGCACCGCGATCATGTGCCGAACCGGCGCGTCGCTCTTCGAGTTCCTGCCGGCCTCCGACATCCTGATGGTGGCCGAGGCCGTCGTCCGCGTGTTCCACCGGTATGGCGACTACGAGCACAAGCAGCGGAACCGGCTGAAGTTCCTGCTGAAGACGATGGGCTGGGACAAATGGTTCGCCGCGTTCCAGCACGAGCTGGCGGACGTTCGAGCCTCCGGCGCCGCGGAGCTGCCGTTCGATCCCGAGCAGCCTCCCGGCGAAGCGCCACCCACGCTGGATCGGACGGACCCGCCCTCGCTGGCGGAGATCTCCGCGCTGCTGCACGCGGCCCCCGTGCGCGGTCCCGGCATCGTGCCGGACGTTCAGCCGCAGGATGGGGGGCCGGGCCGTGAGCGGACCGAATGGCTGCGCACGAACCTGCAGCCGCAGAAGCAGAGCGAGTACTCGCTCGTGACCGTGACGCTGACGCTCGGCGACGTCACGGCCGGGCAGATGCGCGTGCTCGCGTTGCTCGCGCGGGCGTACGGCGACGGCACCGTGCGTGTCACGGTCGATCAGAACCTGGTGCTGCGATACGTCCGAAGCGGCCAGGTCCCGGGCCTCTATCGCCGGCTCGCCGCCGCCGGCCTCGGGTTGCCGGGCGCCGGCACGATCGCCGATGTGACCAGTTGCCCGGGGGCCGAGTCCTGCCGGCTGGCGGTGACACAGTCGCGCGGCCTGGGACGCCTCATCGAAATCAACCTGCGGGAGCGGCCCGCGGCCGTGCGCTCGGCGGCCAGCGTCCGGATCAAGATCAGCGGCTGTCCCAACGGCTGCGGTCAGAACCACGTCGCGACGATCGGGTTCCAGGGCAGCATCCGCAGGCTGGGCGATCGCGTCGTGCCGCAGTACTTCATGACGCTCGGCGGCGGATCCGGACCGGACGGCGCCACCTTCGGCCGCCTGACCGCGAAGATTCCGGCGCGCCGCGTGCCGGACGCCGTGGAGCGGATGGTCCGGCTCTATGAAGAGGAGCGCACGCCTGGAGAAACGGCCCCGGCGTTCTTCAACCGCATCGAGCCGGCGCGCGCGCGCGCCGCGATCGCCGATCTCGAGCGCATGACCGCGGAAGACGCGCTCCCGGCGGACTTCGTGGATCCCGGCGAGGATCACGCGTTCAATCCGGAGGTGATGGACGGGGAATGCAGCGCGTGAAGCGGCCGTGTGACATTGTAGTACCCGCATCGATCGCCAACCTCGGGCCGGGGCTCGACACACTGGGTCTTGCGGTTGGCCTGTATCTCCGCGTCAGAGTGACGGCCATCATCGAAGACGGCCGCGGTACCCTGGCATGCCGCTTCCTCGACGGACCGCTCGGCGGACCGAACCGCATTCAACGCGCGTTCGCGGCGCTCGAGCCCGCACGCCGGCGCACCGCATCGCTCGAGGTTGAGATTCAGAGCGACATCCCGAAGCGCGCCGGGCTCGGGAGCAGCGCAGCGGCGACCATCGCGGGGCTGCGGCTGCGTGAGATGCTCGACGGCCCCCGGTCGGGGGACGAAATCCTCGCGGCGGCGTCGAAGATTGAAGGGCATCCGGACAACGCGGCCGCGGCGCTCTTCGGCGGCGTCACGAGCTGCTGCGGGCGCGACGATGGTACGATCGCGGTCGCGCAGTGGCCCTGGCCGGCCGGATGGCGGGTCATCGTGGCCACGCCGGAAGTCGAGCTGGCGACCTCGGTCTCGCGCCGCGCGCTGCCGAAGGCGCTGCCGCTCGCCGACGCGGTGTTCAACGTTCAGCGTGTCGCCCTCCTTCTCGGCGCCCTGCACTCGGGCCGGGTGGCGGACATGCGGGAAGGGCTGCGCGACCGGGCCCATCAGCCCTACCGGCAGCGGCTGGTTCCGGGGTTGCGCCGGTTGCTCGCGCTGCGGCATCCTGATGTGATTGGCATCTGCCTCAGCGGCGCCGGGCCGTCGGTCGCCACGTTCGCCTCCGGCAACGCCGCGGGCGTCGAGAAGCTAATCGCGCAGGTCTACGCCAAAGAGCGGATACCATGCACGGTGAGGACAGTGAAAGTACATCGGGAAGGTGATGCATGACGTTCATGACCGGGCTGCAGTGCCACTTGTGCGGGGCGAAGTACCCCGCCGAGGCGCTGTGGGTCTGCGATCAATGCCTCGGGCCGCTCGAGGTGGTGTATGACTACGCAGGCGTGCGCGAGGCGCTCACGCGTGAGGTGATCGAGAAGCGGCCGCAGAACGTCTGGCGGTTCCGCGAGCTTCTGCCCATCGTCGGCGAGCCGCGGACGGGCTTCCACACCGGGTGCACGCCGCTCGTGCGCGCCGATCGGCTCGCGCGGAAGCTGGGTCTGCGGGAGCTGTACATTAAAGATGATTCCGTGAACCACCCGACGCTGTCGTACAAGGATCGCGTCGTCTCGATGGCGGCGACGCGCGCGGTCGAGCTCGGCTTCAAGGTGTTCGGCGCCGCCTCGACCGGGAACCTCGCCAACAGCGTCTCCGCCCATGCGGCGCGCCTCGGGCTCGAGTGCTACGTGTTCATTCCTCACGACCTCGAGCTCGGGAAGGTCCTCGGGTCCGCTATCTTCCGGCCGCACGTCGTCGGCGTTCGCGGCAACTACGACGACGTGAACCGGTTGTGTACGCAGATTGCGGACAAGTTCGGCTGGGGGTTCGCGAACATCAACCTCCGCGCCTACTACGCCGAAGGCGCGAAGACCGTCGGCTTCGAGGTCGTCGAGCAGCTCGGCTGGCGGTTCCCGCAGCACCTGGTGTCGCCGGTGGCCGGCGGGACGCTCCTGCCGAGGATCGTGCGCGGGTTCCGCGAGCTGCGCGAGATCGGCCTGGTGAAGGGGGAGCTGCCGCGCATCCATGCCGCGCAGGCGGCCGGCTGCGCGCCGGTCGTTCGCGCGCTGCACGATGGGCTCGAGTTCCCCGAGCCGGTCAAGCCCGCGACGATCGCCAAGTCGATCGCGATCGGCAACCCCGCGGACGGGTTCCAGGTGGTCAAGACGGTCAAGGCGACCGGGGGCACGGGCGTCGCGTCGAGCGACGAAGAGATTCTGCAGGCCATGGAGCTTCTGGCCGAGACGGAAGGCATCTTCACCGAGCCGGCCGGCGGAGCGACGCTCGCCGGCGCCGTCAGCCTGGTGCGCTCCGGCGTGATTCCGTCAGACGAGTCGGTGGTCGTCTGCATCACCGGCAACGGCTACAAGACCGCGGCCGAGACCATTGCGACGCGGGTGGCGCCTCGCGTGGAGATCGGGCGCTCGCTGGAGGCGTTCGAGGAGTTCCTTCGGTCCGAAACCGAGAACGCTGTCGCGCTGCCGAGGGGATGAACGAACAGCAGTTTTTTATTGAGGACATGACATGGCTCATCGGATTCTGATCCCGACACCGCTTCGGCCCTTCGCCGACAGGCAGGATGTCGTGGAAATCGACGGCGGCACCGTTGGAGAGTTGCTCCAGGCGCTGGTCGGGAAATACGGCGATCTCCGCCGTCACCTGTACAACGACGACGGCAAGCTGCGCAGCTTCGTCAACGTGTACGTCAACGACGAGGACATCCGCCATCTCGATCGCGAGAAGACCGCGCTCAAGGCGGGCGACACCATCAGCATCGTCCCGTCGGTGGCGGGCGGGTCGGATGCGGCCGTGCACGAGGCGCCGGAGCTGACGCGCGAGGAAGTCCAGCGCTACAGCCGGCACCTCATCATGCCGGAAGTCGGGATGGACGGGCAGCGCAAGCTCAAGGCGGGGAGCGTGGTCTGCGTCGGCGCGGGCGGGCTCGGCTCGCCGGCCGCCATGTATCTGGCCGCGGCGGGCATCGGCACGCTCGGCATCATCGACTTCGACACCGTCGACGCGAGCAACCTCCACCGCCAGATCATCTACGGCACGGCGGACGTCGGGCGGCGGAAGCTCGAAGCGTCGGGCGAGCGGATTGCGTCGCTGAATCCCGGCGTCAAGGTCGTCACGCACGAGACCGCGCTGACGTCGAAGAACGCGCTCGACATCCTCCGCGATTACGACGTCGTGCTCGACGGCACGGACAATTTTCAAACGCGCTATCTCGTCAACGACGCCTGCGTGCTGCTCGGCAAGCCGAACGCCTACGGGAGCATTTTCCGGTTCGACGGCCAGGCCTCGGTGTTCGCCGTCAAGGGGGGGCCGTGCTATCGCTGCCTCTACCCGGAGCCGCCGCCGCCCGGGCTCGTTCCGAGCTGCGCGGAGGGTGGCGTGCTCGGCGTGCTGCCCGGCGTGATCGGCATCATCCAGGCGACCGAAGCGATCAAGTTGATTATCGGCGCCGGCCAGCCGCTCATCGGACGCCTGCTGCTGTACGACGCGCTGCAGATGCGCTTTCGCGAGCTGAAGCTGCGGCGCGATCCCGAATGCCCCGTCTGCGGCGATCATCCGACGATCAAGGCGCTCGTGGACTACGACGCGTTCTGCGGCATCACGCCCCCGCAGGCGCAGTCCGCGGCGGCAGGTCTCCCGGAAGTGACGGTGGAAGAGCTGAAGAAGCAGCTGGATCGAGGAGAGAACGTGTTCGTGCTCGACGTCCGCGAGCCCAACGAGTACCAGATCTGCAAGATCGCCGGCTCGAAGCTGATCCCCCTCGGCGAGCTCGCGCAGCGTACGGGTGAGCTGGATCGCGATCGCGACATGGTCGTTCACTGCAAGATGGGGGGCCGAAGCGCCAAGGCCGTGGCGCTGCTTCAGGAACGCGGCTTTACCCGCGTGCGCAATCTGAAAGGCGGCATCCTCGCCTGGATCGACCGCGTGGATCCGTCGCAGTCGAAGTGTACGTAGAACTTTACTTCCTCCGCTCCGGCAGCCTCCGCTCCGACGGGCCGTCGTAGACGTGGTTCTTCGGATCGATCTGGCGCATCGGCTGCTGGCGTTCCTGTTCTTCCTGCGCCTGGGCGCTGATGCCCGGCACCCGTGAAATGATGAAGAGCGCGTTGGCGATGGCCGGAGGCATGCCGAGGTCGCCGCAGAGCGCCGCGATGGCGCCGTCGATGTTGATGGGGAGCGGCGACTCATCAGGCGTCTTACGGGTACCGAGCAGCATGTCGACCGCGCGGATCATCGAGATGTGCCCGCCTTCGACTTCCAGTTCCAACGCCATCTGAAACAGGCGGGTCGCGCGCGGATCGCGTGTGTGAAAGCGATGGCCGAAGCCTGGGATGGCATCGCCGGTTTCCAGCCAGCGATCGACAATCTGGGCCGCCGCATCCCGATACGACGCCCCCTTGCGCACGATCTCCAGGCCGCTGTCCAGAAACTGCATGCAGCTCTCGATGTCGCCGCCATGATAGCGGCCGAACCCGAGCACGCCCGCGGCGACGCACGCGCGCAGCGGCGCTCCCGTCGTGGCGGTGTTGTCGCGCGGCCAGCGTCGAGGGCGGCGTGGCGCCGTGATCGATGAACGACACCAGCATCGCTTCCATCAGGCGGCCGATGCCCGGCGTCGGACAGTCGCCCATCAGCAGCAGGTAGATGGTCTCCCCGAACGTCAGCCGGCCCATGACCTCGTCGAGCGGATAGCCGCGCAGCAGGATCTTGTTCGGCTCGATGCTCGTCAGGGCGGTGCGCCACTTTTCGTCCGCCACGCGGCGCTGCCCGCGGCGTTCTGCGGGCGCCGGTTCGCTTGTCTGCTTCATAATCGCTCCGCTCGAGCCGTGCAGCGCTACATGCCGGGATTGTAGCTCAGGCGCTCGCCTTCCCACCGCCGGCGCACCGAAATCAGTGACATGGAACCGGTTTTTTCGGGAACTTGGTCGCGCGCCGCTCTCCGCGGCGCACAGGCGCCCTAGCCGACTTGAGTCCCGAAGACTTCCACCAGTTGAGTCAAGTTTTCGGGATCAAGACGGCGCCAGTAAACAATGCCACCTAGCGAGGCGGAGCCTCTCTGGTCTGAGGCGCAGCCTCGCTAGAGCTGGCGCCGGGCGTTCAGCGAGTCGGGCCGGCTCAGGCCGTTCCGTAGAGCCGATCGCCGAAATCGCCGAGTCCCGGGACGATGAACTTGTGGGCGTTCAGTCCCTCATCGACCACCGGCGTGAAAATCGTGACGTCGGGGTGATGCTGCTCGACGAGCGCGATCCCTTCCGGCGCCGCGACGATGCAGATCATGCGGACGTCGCGGGCCCCCGCCTGGCGGAGCAGATCCAGCGCGGCGACCGCACTGCCCCCGGTCGCGAGCATGGGATCGATCATCAGGACGAAGCTGTGGCTCAGATCCGCCGGCAGCTTCGAGTAGTACCGCGACGCGACCGCGGTCAGCTCGTCGCGCTGGAGGCCGATGTGCCCCACGCGCGCGGTGGGGATGAGCTCGAGGATCGCGTCCAGCATCCCCAGACCCGCGCGCAGGACCGGGACGACGACGACGTCGCGGGTGATCCGGCGTCCCGCTGCCGGCCCGAGCGGCGTCCCGACCGTGGTCGGGATGCTCGGAACGTCGCGCGTCGCCTCAGCCGCCAGCAGCAGGCTGATCCGGACGGCCATCCGGCGAAAGAGCTCGGGCGGCGTGGCCGCATCCCGCAGCGTCGCGAGCGCGTCATGAACGAGAGGATGCGGTACGAGGTGCAGCGGCACGGGTTCACTATACAGGAGGCAGGAGACAGGAGGCAGGAGAAGCGCCTGCGGCCCGCGCGAGGATAGCGAGGTCTTCCGAGCGCCGCAGCGCGAGCGCGTGGGGGTGGGGCCCCACGCGCAACTAAATAATGCTGACAGAGCTGGTCGCGAAGCGGGAAGCGCCCGCCGTCGCTTGTCGCACGATAGGCGAGCGACAAGCTATGGCGGGCAGCGGGAAGCGGGCAGCTGGCGCGAGGCGCGGGAAGCTGATAGAATTCCCCGCTCATGCTCTTGCGCGTGTGTGCGTGTGCGATCGCCGCAGGGTCCATCCTGCTGCCGCAGGCCGAACGGCGTGCCGTGTCGCTCGTCGTGACCGGTGGAACGGTCGTCACGATGGACCGGGCGGGGCGCGTGCTGTCGCCTGGCGCCCTCGCGATCGACGGCCGGGACATCGTTGGCATCGACACGCCCGATGCGATCGGCTCGAGGTTCTCGGCTCGCGAGACCGTCGACCTGTCCGGCCAGGTGGTGCTCCCCGGCCTCATCAACACGCATACGCACGCGCCGATGGTGCTCTATCGAGGCCTGGCCGACGACCTGGCGTTGAAGGAGTGGCTGGAGAAGTATATCTTCCCGGCCGAGGCGAAGACCGTCACGCCCGAATTCGTGCGGGCGGGTACGCGGCTGGCGGCGCTCGAGATGATTCAGTCCGGTACCACGACGTACACGGACATGTATTACTTCGAAGAGGAGATCGCCAGGGTCACGAAGGAAGCCGGCCTGCGGGGCGTCCTCGGCGAGACGATCATCCAGTTTCCGTCCCCCGATGCGAAGACTCCCGCCGAAGGGGTCGCGCGCGCGGAGGCGTTCATCAAGGCGTTCGAAGGCGACGATCTGATTGTGGCGGCGCTCGCGCCGCACTCGATGTACACGCTCGACGCGGCCACGCTCAAGGCCATTCGCGCGCTGGCCGATCGCACGCGCGCCCCTGTCATCATCCACCTCGCGGAGACGTCGGACGAAATCGCCACCGCGCGGACGCGGCACAACGCGACGCCGGTGCGATACCTCGAGTCCATCGGCTTCTGGGGTCCGCGAACGCTGGCCGCCCACGGCGTCTGGCTGTCGCCCGCTGACATGAGCCTGCTCGCGCGGCGGCACGTCGGCGTGGCGCACAATCCGGAAAGCAACATGAAGCTCGCGAGCGGTGCGGCCAAGGTCGTCGCCATGCGCCAGGCCGGCATCGCCGTAGGACTGGGGACCGATGGCGCGGCGAGCAACAACGACCTCGACATGTTCGAGGCGATGCGCCAGGCGGCGTTTCTTGCCAAGCTGCAGACGATGGACCCGCGTGCGCTGTCCGCGCGGACGGCGCTCCAGATGGCGACGATCGAAGGGGCCCGCGCCCTCGGCATGGACGCGGAGATCGGATCGCTCGAGCCCGGCAAGCGGGCGGATCTGATTGCCGTGTCGATGGCCGGGGCGCGGCAGACTCCGATGTACGATCCGTTCTCTCATCTGGTCTACGTGACGCGGGGCGACGATGTGACGACGACGATTGTGAACGGACGGGTGTTGATGCGCGACCGGAAGGTGCTGACGCTGAACGAGGGAGACGTGCTCCGCGAGTCGCGCGCGATGGCCGGCAGGGTCAGGGCGGCGGTCACGAAATGAACGTACTTCTGGATGCGGAGACGATCCAGGCCCGGGTGCGCGAGCTCGCGGGCGAGATCGAGCGCGACTATCCCGCGGGCGAGAACATCCATTTCGTCTGCGTGCTGAAGGGCGGGTTCGTCTTCATGTCGGACCTCGTCCGGGCCATGGGTCCGCACGTGACGCTCGATTTCATCGCGGTCTCGAGCTACGGCAAGGGCACCAAGTCCTCGGGAGAGGTCCGCATGCTGAAGGACCTCGACAGCGGCCTCGAGGGACGCCACACGATCATCATCGAGGACATCGTCGACACCGGGCTGACGCTGACCTACCTCCAGGACATCCTGCGCGCGCGGTCGCCGAAAACGCTGCGCACGGCCTGCCTGCTGAGCAAGCCGTCGCGCCGGGTCGTTGACGTCGCGGTGGAGTACGTCGGCTTTACCATCGAAGACAAGTTCGTCGTCGGCTACGGGCTGGACTACGCCGAGAAGTATCGAAACCTGGCGTACATCGCCGTGCTCGACAATCCGTAACTCAGTGTTCCACTTCCACCTGAAGTGGAAGCCACAGTCGGTTCATATTTGACCTCGTGACTCCGCCTTAGGCAAGGACAGCTGAATGAAGCGATTCGACATCATCACCGAGACGGACGCCCGGTCGCTGGACATCGGCGCCACCGTGGAGCTGTCGTCCGGCGGCCACGTCACACCGCTGGCAAAGGACACGCTGGCCGCACGCCGCGTCACCGTCATACCGGCCGGATCGGCGGATTGGTCGCTGCCATCCGACCTGGCGCCCGTGGCGGAGATCCGCCGGGTGACGATTGGCAACGACCACACGGGCGTGGGCCTGAAACGCGCGATCGTCGCCCATTTGCGGGGCCGCGGCGTCGCCGTCCTCGATCTGGGCACCGACAAGACCGACCCGGTAGACTATCCGGACGTCGCCGGCGGAGTGGCACGAAGCGTCGCGCGGGGAGAAGCGGATGCCGGCATCGTCATCGACGGGGCGGGCATCGGATCGGCGATCGCGGCCAACAAAGTGCGCGGGATCCGGGCGGCGATGTGCCCGAACGAGACCATCGCCCGCTATTCGCGCGAGCACAACGGCGCAAACGTGATCGCGCTGGGGTCGTCGCTGCTCGACGGTCCCGGTGCGGCCCTCAGGATCCTGGACGTCTGGATGGGGACGCCGATGCGCGAGGCGCGCTACATCCGGCGGCTGCTGAAGATCCGCCAGCTCGAAGAGCGTTTCGGGCGCGACTGAAGACCAAAGACCGAAGACACCCAAGACGAGAGACCCGAGACCAAAGACTCCCACGGTGCTGACACCCCAGGATCTCCAACGGCTCATCGACCTCATCACCGAGGAAGTGGTGGCCGCGCAGGCGCCGAGACGCGCCGGGCCGTCGCGATGCGGCTGCCACTCCGTCCTGTTCGACTGTTGTCCCGACAGGCTGCGCGGCGTCATCGATGCCGGCGCGAGCCGGCTCGGGATGCACGCGACCGGCGGAGCGGCGGGCAGCGTCTCGACGATGATCGATCACACCCTGCTGAAGCCGGATGCGACCCGAGCGGAGATCGAGAAGCTCTGCCGGGAAGCGGCGGAGTTCCACTTCGCGACGGTGTGCGTGAACCCCGCCTGGGTCGCCACCGCCGCGGCGCTCCTGCGCGGCAGCAGCGTCGGCGTGTGCTCCGTCGTCGGCTTTCCCCTGGGCGCGACGACTCCGGACGTCAAGGCCTACGAGACGCGGCGGGCCATCTTCGACGGCGCGACCGAGATCGACATGGTCATCAACATCGGCGCGTTGAAGTCCGGCGATCTTCGCACGGTGGAGTGTGACATCGACGCGGTGGTCCGGCCCTGCCGGGAGGGCGGCGCGATCAGCAAGGTCATCATCGAGGCCGCGCTCCTCACCGACGAAGAGAAGATCACCGCCTGCTCGCTGTCGAAAGCGGCCGGTGCGGATTTCGTCAAGACGTCCACCGGCTTCGCAGCCGGGGGCGCGACCGCCGCGGACGTCGCCCTGATGCGCCGGGTGGTGGGTGCGGACATGGGCGTGAAGGCCGCCGGCGGCGTGCGGGATCTCGAGGGCCTGAAGGCGATGGTCGCGGCCGGCGCGACCCGGGTCGGCGCCAGCGCCGGCGTCAAGATCGTGCAGGAGTCGAGAGGGCAGAAGCCGGCCTCCTCCGCGCCGGCCGGCTATTGAAGGCTGGTGCAGGACCGGCTACGACCGCCGCTGGGCGCTACGACTCCGGCTCGCTCAGGGCCCTTCGACTCGCCCGGGGACTCCGGCTCGCTCAGGGCGGCCCTTCGACTCGCCCGGGGATTCCGGCTCGCTCAGGGCAGGCAGGGAAGTGCTCTGTCCAGGCTGCACGGCGGTTGCGGGCACGGGGAACGGAATGCCGAAGCCGCGTTGCCGGAACGCTTTGTTGATGCGGCGCCGCAGCTCGCGGCCGACTTGCCACTGTCGCAACGGCGCGGTCTTGATGCGCGCCTTCAATCGGGCCGACCACTCGCCGAACGCGTCGATCCCGAGGATCTCGATCGGTTCCAGGATTGACGAGCCCAGTACCGGGATCCTTCTGCAGTTCCGCGCCGATCTCGCGCAGCACGTCCGCCACGAGATCGGAATCGTCGTAGTACGAAACGGCCAGATCGATCACGTAGTAGGAGAAATCCTTGCTGCGGTTCGCCAGCGTGTTGATGGCGCCGTTCGGGAAGACGTGGACGGTCCCCTCGATGTCCCTCAGCACGATCGTCCGCAGGTTGATCGCCTCCACCAGCCCCGGCGTGCCGTTGATCGCGGCCTCGTCGCCGACGCGCACCTGGTTCTCGAGGATCAGGAAGAAGCCGCTGATGATGTCGCGCACGAGCGTCTGCGCGCCGAACCCCACGGCCAGCCCGACGATGCCGGCGCCGGTCAGAATCGGCGTGATATCGAGCTGGAACTCCTTGAGCACCATCAGCGCCGCGATCCCGATGATGAGCACCTTCGCGAAGTTCTGGACTACGGCGCTGAGCGTGCGGGCCCGCTTGCCGCGCTCGATCGCGTCGAGGCCCGTGCCCACGGTCATGTCGTGCTCGAACCGAAGCGCCAGCAGGGCCGCCATGCGCACGAAGGCATACGCCAGGATCACGATGAGGACCACATGCAGGCCCCGTCCGAACATCCACTCGGCGAGGCTGCGCAGGGCGATGCCGGTCCTCGGGCGCAGGCCGGCGATCTGAAATGCGGGGAACAGCAGGACGCCGAAGACGAGCAGGAACGTCGCGAGGCCCAGCAGCCGGAGCGATCCGCGCACGTGCGCGCCCGACGCCGCAGGCGAATCGCGCCCGAGCGCGTGCAGTCCCGCACCGGCCAGACGCCGGACAAGCCGTGCCGCAATCCACGCGACGACGATCGTCAGCGCGACAGCGAGCAGCACTGCCTGTTGGTCAATGGGTCCCTCGAACAGCCGTGTCAACATGTCGTGAATCGCTTTGAGTTAGCGGCTCGGGCCTGTGATGTCCGTTCAGGTGGCAATCGCCCGAGCCATGGCGGCTGCCGAATCTCGCCGGAAACGCGCCTGGAGCGAACGCGTCACAGGATAGCCGAGTCTGGCAGGCAACGCGCGCGGTCTCGAGGCGGCGCGAATGCCATACGTCACCTCGCCGGTGCGCGGACGCAGCGATACCTTGAAGATCTCCTCTCCGCTCTCTGCGTGATTGGTCAGCGTGCCGTACCCAAACCCGGCCTCAGGTGGGTCGTCGCCGGCGATGGAATACACCACGCGACACCCATTGAGCGACCAGAAACCCAGATGCCAGACGAGGACGACGACAACCGTGCCGGGCGCAATCCCCGCCGACGCCGGGAACACCTCGACCCACCCCAGATTCGAAGTGTCTCCACTCGCTCAACGCGACTTTTGCCCGCTCGAATGCGGCCTGACCGTGGCCGACGACTGCCTCCTCCGCGTCGAGGGTGAACCCGGCGGCATCCTGCCTCGCCAGGCCGACCGGCTCGTAGGAGAGCGGCAGCTCGCGCGAGGCGGCGATGAATGCCTGGATCTCAGGAGGAGAAGGCCGATGCCCAAGGAACATGTCAATGGAAGGAGCGGGGAGATCCAATGATCGGATCGGATCGCCGCCAGCAGCACGAAGGAGTCAGCGCGCCACGGCCTTTCTCCGACGGACTTCGTCCACGAACTCCTTCGACTCTTTCAGCCCCGCGCCTGTCGCGATCCGAAAGCGCTTGATCGCGAGAATCGTTTCGCCGCGGTCCAGCGCCTCCCGCACGTCTGCCGGTACGTCCTGATACTCGTCGAATCGAACGCCGGCATGCTTCAACAGCGCGTCGACCTTCGCATCCAGCCGGGACAGCCGATTCAACCGTTGTTCCAGCGCGGACAACTTGACGGACAGAAGCGTGGTGCCGATCACGATCAAAACGCTGAGAACGATCGCTTCATTCACCGCACACCTCCTGACCCGGGTCCCTTAGCCTGGCCGACCCCACGTCCGCGACCGGTCCGCACGTGAGTGCCTCGAGTGTCTCGTGGCCTGTTCGAGAACGGTCGCGGCAAACACCAGCCGAAGCTGAGCGGAACCGTTTCGATTCACCGATGGGGGCTCACGCTTCGGCTCCGCCGAGCCAGGCGATGCCAATGCTGAACAGGTAGAGCGCGATCATCGGCGCCGCGAACACCGTCTGGTTCCACGGGTCGGCCGACGCCGTGAGCACCGCGGCCAGGATGAAAATGATCAGAATCGCGTACTTGATGTTGCGCCACAGGAACCGTGCCGTCACGAGACGCGTCTTCGCGAGAACGAAGACGATCGGGGGCAGCTGAAACACGAGCGACCATGGCGAGAAGCATCTTCAGGTACTGATCGAACGTGTCTTCGAGGCGCGGCATGAACTGCACCCGCGGCGCGCTGAATTTGGCGAAGAAGTTCATGGTCCCTGGAAACAGCACGTAGTGGCAGAACAGGGCTCCGCAGATCGTGCCCGCCACGGCCAATAGAACGAATGGGACGACGTATTTCCGCTCGTTCGAGTACAGGCCTGGCGCAATGAATCGCCAGACCTGGTACGACACGAACGGCGCCGCCAGCACGGCCCCGGAGATGAGCGCGACGTTGAGGTAGAACGAGAACGTCTCTCCCCACCGGGTCGCGATCAGCTCGGTGCCGGGCGGAAGGACCCGAGTGGTCGCGCCAGCAGGAAAGCGGCAATCGGTCGACAAAGAAGAAGGCGAACACCATGCCGGCGCCGAGCGCGATGCACGATTTGATGAGCCGCGCCCTCAGCTCGTCGAGGTGATCCAGGAACCCCATCCTGGCGTCCGCTTCGTCGTCCGGTTCCTCCGATTGCACGCGGTTGTGGAGTTGTGCCATGGAAGCGATTCTAGATGATTCTCGCTATTCCTTTCGAGAAACCTCCGTGACCTTCGCAAGCTGCCGGAACGCTGGAATCGCGGCGGCTCCGGCCGAGAGCGAGAGCCAGCCTTGCCAGACAAACGCCCACTGTCCCGCAGACGGAATGACGCCGTACTGCATCGGAATCACGATGAAATCGGAAACAGCGTGCAGGATGATGCCTGGCACGATGGAACGCGTGTAGAACACCAGCAGTCCCAGGATCAGCCCATGCGCAAGAAAGAACGGCACGAAGGCCAGCGTCGCATAGGCATGGCTCAGGTGAGCGACGTAGAACACGATCGTCACCAGAGCGATTCCGGCCGTCCACCCATGCCGGCGCTCAATGCCGGAGAGCATGTAGCCACGGAACGCGGCCTCCTCGACCACGGCCGCGGTCAGCGCGATTGACGGCAAACACCGAAACGAGAGTCCAGAGCGGGAGGGCGGACACGTCGAACAGCGCACGGTAGGCCGCTTCCGGCAGCGCCGCGAACCGATAGGTCATGAAGGCGATTCCCATCACCGCCGCGACGCCGAGCCCGCCCGCGACGAGCGCCCATCCCCACGCACGCGGCGAGAGCTTCCGCACACGCAGCAGCTCGCGACGCCGCGCCGAGGTGCTTCGTGGCCAGCCATCTCCCCTGACGTAGCGCCAGAACAGCCAGAGCCAGAGAACGGTAGCGGGGAAGAACAAGGGCAGCGTCGGCGCCAGCATCAGGTTGGCGAGCATGAGCGCACCGCTCACCGAGCTGCCGATCACGAGGACCACGAATCCGAGGATGACGGCACGAACGGCCGCGGGGATGGATATCCACCACTCCCGGCGCGAGCGCACGGCTGGTCTTGTCGTCGGTGGTGGTCACGTTCAAGCGCTCACCTTGCCACACGGAGAATGATGAAGCGTTTGCCTTCTTGCTTGTGGTAGTAGAGCGATCGCCCGTCACCCGACAGCGCCGGCGCCTCGACGAATCCTGAGATGGATGAGAGCTGCTCCGGTATTCCAAACGATGCGTTGGTGCTTGCGCGTGCAGCCCGCAGGATCGCGGTCGTAGTCGACCCGTCCGATCGGTTGAAGCGCGTGAAGAACAGTTCGAGCAGATCCTCCGAAATCGCGGGTGCGAACTCCAGCGCCGCGGTATTGACGCTCTTCAGGATGTCGCTATCGGGCGGCAGGCGCTGAAAGATCGCTCCGTCGCGAGTCGCGATCGCGATGTCGGCGGTTTCCGGAACCTGGCCTCCGGTAAACCGGCCGTCCACGATGAAGAGGGTCTTGCCATCGCCGGCGATCTCGGCGTCGAATGTCACCATCCCCGGCTGACGTTGCGAAATGCCCGCCACCAGCTGAACGCCGGACGCCTCGCCGTCATTCCAGCGTCCCAGATAGAGCGTCGAAAGCGTCTCCTTGTAGCTGCGAGTGGATATGAAGAAGAGATTGCCGAGGCGATCGACGCTCGGCACGCCTTCGAGCGCCGCCGTGTTGACCCCCTTGATCTCGCCCTGGTAGGTGAAGGTCAGGTCGTCAACGCGGCCGGCGAAGTGCAGGTTGGTGTTGATGCGTGGATCGTTCCTGTTGTTGAACAACAGCCACCGCCCATCCTTCGTGATGAACGGTTCCATCGCGTCCCCATCGTAGCCGCGTATCGTTACGCGCTGCGGGCGCCCGAACGCGCGATACTCCGGGACCGCCGCGCTCGGCCAGCGACTCGGCCTGACCGTGGGTGCGGCAACCACACACACTCAGCGTCGCGACGATGAGGATCAGGACCCGTGATGACAACAAACGTTTCATGGCTTCGAGTGACGTTACGCCTGCGCCAGGCTCTCGGCCCTGAGCTGCGCGAGCGCGTGCAGCGGAATCCGCAGGCTCGCCCGGCACCCCTGACGGTCTTCGCGGTTGTCCAGCACGAGGCTCCCGCCGTGGGCCTCCGCGATCTGACGGCTCAGCACGAGCCCGATGCCTGACCCTCCAGGTTTCGTCGTGAAAAACGGCACGAAGAGATTGCCGGTGTTCGAGATGCCGGGGCCTTCGTCTTCGACCCACAGCTCCATCGTCGGCGGCACCGAGCCCGGCAGGCGTTGCCAGCCGACGGTGACGCCGCCGCCGGTTTCGCGCGCCGCATCGACGGCATTGCGGATCAGGTTGATCAGCAGTTGCTCGAGCTGATCGCCGTCCCCCTGAATGGTCAGCCGCGGGCCTTGCGCGACGCGGATGTGGTGCGCCTTTTCCAGCGTGACGACGCGGTCGACGAACGCGCCGACGTCGAGCGGCGCGAGCTTGGGCAGGGGCAGCTTCGCCAGACGCGCGTAGGCGTTCATGAACCGGCTCAACGCCTCGGACCGCGACGCGATCACGCCAAGGCCGCGCTGCACGTCGTCGCGCCAGTCGCTCGGCGGCGGCTCGCGTTCGATGATCGTCGCCAGGCTGCCGGCGATCGACTTGATCGGCGCCAGCGAGTTGTTCATCTCGTGCCCGATGACGCGGATCAGCCGCTGCCACGCCTGCCGTTCCTCTTCGCGAAGCGGCTGGCTCAGATCGGAGAGCACGAGCAGCTCGTGCGGGCGTCCGCCCTGGCGGAACTGGCTGCGGCGGATTTCCCAGCGCCCGACGCCGCCGGGGAACACGGTGTTGATGACGCGCGGCGCTTCGCCGCCCAGGCAGTCCGCGAGATCGAGCTCCTCGGCGCGACGTCCGAGCAGCCGCTCCGACGGCTGGCTCAGAAGCCGCGCCCCGGCGCGGTTGACGAACTTGAGCTCGTGTTCCTCGTCGAACGTGAACACCGCGACGTCGATCTCCGCCATCACCTTGCGCAGGAGCGTCGTCGCCTCGAGCGCGTCCAGCCGCTGATGGCGCAGCGTCTCGACGAGCGCGTTCACCTCGATCATCACCTCGCCCAGCGGGTCGCCGCCGTGCGCGCCGCGGGCCCGGATGGAGAAGTCCCCCTCCCCGAGGGCCGCCAGCAGGTTGGAGAGGGTCTGGAGCGGCAGCACGACGCGCTCGCGCAGCGCAAACGCGAAGCCCAGGCAGAAGGTCGTGATGAGGACCGTGAGCGTCCACTGGACCTTGGGGCTGTAGTCGCCGGTCCAGAGGAAGATGAGGGAGATGGCGGCTCCGGGCAGCGCCGAGGCGAACGCCATCAGGAGGATGCGTCGGTCGTGGCTGAGACGCGGCTCACGCGGGCGTACGGGACTCATCTAAAGGGAGGATCTTACTCTTTCCCTTTTGCCGTGTCCGACCCGTTGCCGAGCCGGATTGGTGATCCCGGGATTCGGGACTGGAGATTCGGCGAGCGGGCTAGGATTGGCTTAGGGATTCAGAGCCCGTAGCGCTGGAGGCGTCGATAGAGGGCGCTCCGGCTCAGCCCGAGCGCCTTGGCGGCCTGGCTGACGTTGCCGTCGAAGCGGGTCATCGCCTTCTTGATGAGGAAGCACTCGACTTCCTCGAGGCTCATGTCCTCGAGGCGTCCGCCTCCGTCCCGTCCGGCGCGCAGGCCGAGATCGGCCGGTTTGACGAGCGGACCAGGCGCCATCAGGACCGCCCGTTCGATCGCGTGATCGAGCTCGCGGACGTTGCCCGGCCACGGGTGCTCGAGCAGGATCTGCATCGCGGCGCTCTCGAAGCCGGTGAGGCGCTTTCGATACCGCTGCGCGTGCTGACGGAGGAAGTGCTGCGCGAGCAGCGGCAGATCCTCGCGGCGATCGCGCAGCGACGGCAGCTGGATCTCGATGGTGTTCAGCCGGAAGAGCAGGTCCTGCCGGAACCGGCCGGCCGCCACTTCCTCGGTGAGGTTCGCGTTGGTCGCGGAGATGATCCGCGTGTCGACGCGCCGCGTCCGTGAGGAGCCGAGCCGCTCGAACTCGCCGGTCTCGATGACGCGCAGCAGCTTGGCCTGCTGGCTCATCGGCACGTTCGCGATCTCGTCGAGAAACAGCGTGCCCTGATCGGCCAGCTCGAAGCGGCCGACCCGATCCGCCTTCGCGTCGGTGAAGGCGCCGCGCACGTGGCCGAAGAGCTCGCTTTCGAAGACCCCTTCCGAGACGCCGCCGGAGTTCACGATCACCATCGGGCGCGACGCGCGGCTCGAGACCGCGTGCAGCGCGCGCGCGACGACCCCCTTGCCGGTGCCGTTCTCGCCGAGGATGAGGACGTTCGCGTCCGACGGTCCCGACGCGCGCGATCACCTGCAGCACGGACTGCATCGCCTGCGACTCGGCCATCAGCTTCGGCAGGCCTTCGCCGCGAAGCAGCGAGTTCTCCGCTTCGAGGCGCTGGCCCTTCCGGAGCGCCTGACTGAGCTCGATCTGGGTACGGATGATCGAGAGCAGCCGCGCGTTGTCCCACGGCTTCTGAATGAAGTCGCGGGCGCCGCGGCGCATGGCCTCGACCGCCACTTCCACGCTGCCCCACGCCGTCATCACCACCACCGGCAGCGTCGGATCGATGCCCTGGCTGCGCGACAGCAGGTTGAGCCCCTCCTCGCCGGAGGTCGTGTCGCGCGCGTAGTTGAGATCGATCAGGGCCACGTCGAACTCGCGCGCCTCGACGGCCGCCAGCACGCCCGCGGGCGACGACGCCGTCTCGAGCTGGAAGCCCTCGGCCTTCAGCAACAGGCGCAGCGCTTCGAGCACGTCCGGCTGATCGTCCGCGATGAGCACGCGCGGCTCGCTCGGGCGAACCGCGTGGCGGACGGTGTCCGGGGCGTCGCTGCGCTGGTTGCGAAGGTGGTCGGTGATCAGCATGGGTTGTCAGCTTCCAGCTACCGTGCCAGCTGCCCGTTGCCAGCTAGTCCAGGGCGAACAGCGCTGGGAGCTGGAAGCTGGGCAGCTGGAAGCTGGCTCCTTCAGTGCGAGACGTCGAAGCCGCTCTCTTCGAGCTCCTTCTCGCCGCGGTGCTTGCTGCCATCCTCCTCGACGACGCGCCCGTCGAACAGGTGAATGGAGCGGTCCGCGTGACGCGCGTAGCGCGGGTCGTGCGTGACCATGCAGATCGTCGCCCCTTCGCGGTGCAGCTCGCGGAGGAGCTCCATGACCGCCTCGCCGTTCTTGGAGTCGAGGTTTCCCGTCGGCTCGTCGGCCAGCAGGATCGACGGCGCGCCGGCGACCGCGCGGGCGACCGCGACGCGCTGCTGCTGACCGCCCGAGAGCTGGCTGGGGAGGTGCTTGGCGCGGTGCGCCATGCCGACCTTCTCGAGCGCGGCCATCACGCGCTCCTTGCGCTCGGCCGACTTCATGCCGCGATAGGTGAGCGGCAGCTCGACGTTCTCGTACACGTTGAGATCGCCAATCAGGTTGAAGCTCTGGAAGATGAACCCGATCTCGCGATTGCGGACCCGCGCGCGCTCGGAGAGCGGCAGGTCG
The DNA here is from genome assembly GCA_963820645.1 of uncultured Acidobacteriota bacterium. Classification (GTDB taxonomy): domain Bacteria; phylum Acidobacteriota; class Vicinamibacteria; order Vicinamibacterales; family 2-12-FULL-66-21; genus JALZOC01. The sequence continues at coordinate 96,827 of CAWGAS010000004.1, forward strand.
GCGACCGACTTGCCGTTCAGGACGTACTTGCCCTCGGTCGGCGAGTCGAGCAGGCCGAGGATCGACAGCAGCGTCGACTTGCCGCAGCCCGACGGCCCGGCGATCGCGATGTACTCGCCGCTCTTGATCTCCAGGTGGATGCCGGCGAGCGCGTGCGTCTCGACCTCGTCGGTGAAGAAGACCTTGGTGACCCCGTCGAGATGGATCAGCGTGGGCGCGGGCGTGTTCATCGTGACTCCTTTGTGACGGTTCCGAAGTGTTGTCGAGCTCCCGGTTCCCAGCCGCGGCTGGACCCGGCCTTAGCCGCTGATTCGAATGCGATCGAATGAGTCCTGCGCGGACATGTCCGAGAGAATCACCTGATCGCCGGGCTGCAGCCCCTCGATGACTTCGATCTGGTTCACGGAGCTGCGTCCGAGCTTCACGTTTGTGCGGTTCGCTTCGCCGGTCTCGATGTTCAGCTTGAACAGGCCGACCGTGCTGTTCTCCTGACCGAACGCCGGGCGGCCCACGTAGATGACGTTGTCGAGCCGCTCGAGCTGGATCTCGCCGTCGACGCTCAAGTCGGGCCGTGAGCCGGGCGGCAGCGCGCCTTCGAGAATGATGTCGACGCCGACGGTGCCGCCCTGCGCCGCGGGGTCGATGCGGCCGACCTTCCCCTTGACGCGGCCGTTGCGCGTGTCGACTTCGGCGATACTGACCGATCCGGATGTCTCTCGTCTGCGTCTCCGCGATGCGCAGCTCGGCTTTCAGAGTACTCGGATTGGCCACGCGGGCGAGGTTGGTGCCGGGTCCGACCTGCGCGCCGACTTCGACCTGTACGGTCGGGCTGATGCACACGCACTGGAGCACGCCCGGCATGCCGGCCTTGACCTTGAGATCGTCGAGTTGCCGCTCGCGCAGTTCGACCGCGGCCCGGCGCTGATCGACGTCAGCGGCCTGCGGTCCGAGCTGCGAGGCGATGCCGTCGCGGGTCATCTTCGAGCCGCTTCTGCTCGACGGCGAGAGCGGTTCTTCAGCTCTTCCACCTGCGACCGCTTGACCTTGACGGTCAACTCCGACGACGAGGCCGTCCTTGAGGAGTTGTTCGTTGGCTTCCAGGTCCATCGCGGCGTTGTTTAAGTTGGCCTCGATGCCGGCGACGGTCGACTGCTGCGCCAGGAGGTTGCTTTCGAGCTCGGCCTTGCGGTTCTGATACGCGGCCTGTGCCGACTGGTAGCCCAGCCGCGCGTCGCGGACCGACTGCTCCAGTTCCGGGTTGCTGAGCTCGAGGATGACGCTGGTGGGCGTCACGGTCGCGCCCGCTCGAAGGACGATCCGCTCGACCCGGCCCTGCGTGGTCGCCGGAATCCAGCGGATTTCTTCGGGCACGAGCGTGCCGGAGCCGCGCACCTTTCGCAGCATCGGGCCGCGCTTCACCGTGTCGATCCAGACGGTCGCGCGTTCGACCGACGGCGCCGCCGGCTTGAGCTGCGAGACACCGACCGTGATGAGGACGATGACGATGAGGGCCGCGGCCCCGTAGAGGGCCCGGCGAATCTTCTTTTTCTTGATGACGTCCGCTGAACGTGCAATGTCGACCATTGATTGCCTCTGTCCTGAAATGCGGGGAGAGAAGGAGACCCCGCCGTCAGTCCAGACTCCAAACCGAGTGCCAGCGGCGGCTCTCTGGTAAGTGACTGTATCACAGTCGCTTACGTCTGACTATCCCGAAGGGCCTGCCGCCGCGATGACCGGATCCGGACCGCTTCCGTCCCACAAACGGGCAATTGGTCCGACGTGAAAAACTGGTGACCTTATGAGAGGCCGTGAGCTTAGACGGGTGTGGCGCCCGAATAACGTGCAATTGGACGTAACTGAGCAATCACTGGTTTAGAACAATTTACGGGAATCTGTTAAAAGGGGGGCCTCGGCTGGCTGGCGCGCCTCGCGGTAGGGGCGGCTCGCTTCGCCGGCAGGACGGCAGGCCGCGAGGCAGGCAGACCAGAGACCGACCAGCGACCAGCGACCCGCGACCCGAGCCGCTCGCCGAGACCTGAGACCTACGCCATGAAATGGACCACGATCGCTCTCATTGTCGTGCTCGCGCTTGCCGCTGTCGTGGCCTTGGCGGCACTCGTCGGCTCGCAGCTGCCGCGCGCCCATGTCGGGTCGCGCCAGCGCACGTTCCCCGTTCCGCCCGACGAGGTGTGGGCGGCGATCACCACGATCGACGCGTTCCCGTCCTGGCGAAGCGACGTCAAGAAGATCGAGCGGCTGCCGGATCGCGACGGTCGGCCGGTCTGGATTGAAAACGGCACGTCGGGACGGATGACGCTGGCGACCGAGCGCATGGAGCCGCCGCGGCTGCTGGTCGCTGCGGATCGCGGATCCCAAGCTGCCGTTCGGCGGCACGTGGACCTACGAGATCGTGCCAGACCCTGCCGGGTCCCGGTTGACCATCACCGAGCACGGTGAGATCTACAATCCGCTGTTTCGATTCATGGCGCGGTTCGTCTTCGGCTACGAGGGGACGATCGCGGCCTACATGACGGCGCTCGAGAAGAGGTTCGGCTCCGCTGAAGCGTGACCAGCTCGCGACGTGAAGTCAGGCACGGGGTCAGGCGTGACTGACCGCCGATCGTTCACGATTCATGGACGCTGACCCGGCGCGATTCACGTTCATGACTGACACCGCCCTGCTACGGAGGTTCACATGGGTGCCGACGCCGCGTGCACGCTGCACCTGGACGGCCGCGCCACTCGCGGCACGGCGCTGCTCGAGCAGCACGATCTGATTTTTCGCGGGCCGTTCCGCCTCGCGATCCCGCTCAAGGAGATTCAGTCGGCGAGCGCGGCCGGCGGCTCGCTCGCGATCCGGTTCGGCGCGCGGACCGCGACGTTCGAGCTCGGCGCGCAGGCCGCCAGGTGGGCCGACAAGATAATCGAATCCTCCGTCACGCGCCGATAAGCTCGGTCTCAAGCCGGGCCTGACGGTCCTGCTCGCGGGGATGTCCGACCCGGCGTTTCGGGCCGAGCTGGAGCGCCGGGACGTCAGAGATCGTCACGAAAGCGCCGTCGGCCGGGGCGGACGTGGTATTTCTCGGCGCCGAGCGCCGCGCGGCGCTGAATCGCCTCGAGCGGCTGCGCCTGGCTATCAAGCCGAACGGCGCCATCTGGGTCGTGCGGCCGAAGGGAAAGCGGGAGCGTCAGCGAGTCGGCCGTGATGGCGGCTGGCAAACAGGCTGGCCTTGTTGACGTCAAAGTGGTCAGTTTCTCGGACACCCATACCGCGGAGAAATTCGTCATTCCCGTCGCGAAGCGGGTTCCGGCCAAAACCGCGCCCAAAAAGCGCCAGAACTGATTCTGCGGCTGAGCTGTCTTCAACCGGCACGAGGCGTGCGAACGCCACAGGCGTATGAGCGAAATTACCGATCGTCTGCTCACGCGAGCTGATCGACAAGGTGAAGGCGATTGTCCGCAAGGAGCAGTCCGATCGCCTTCGCGACATCTACCTCATCGGTGACATCGAGAAGGACACGGCGAGAGCGCCATCGAGCGGCTGCGCGAGCTCGCCAACGACAGCAGCAAGCCGATCACGCTCTACATCAACAGCGCCGGAGGCAACGTCACCGACGGGCTGGCGCTCCACGACTCGATACGGCACCTGGTCTCCAAGGGCATCGAGATCACCATCATCGTGCAGGGGATGGCGTACTCGATGGGGTCCGTCGTGCTCCAGGCCGCGAGCCCGGGCGCCGCCTGTGTTTCCCGCACTCCTGGATCATGATTCACGAGCCGGCCAAGTGGGCCGGATGGCAGTCGACGACGGCGGCGGCACAGCACCTCGACCGTCTCAAGCAGATGCAGAATCAGATTTACCGGATTCTCTCCGAGCGATCGGGCAAGCCGCTGCGGCAGATCATCCGCGACACCAAACGCACCGACTTCTACCTCGACGCGTCAAAGGCGCAGGACTACGGACTGATCGACGGGGTGCTGGGGCCGGCCGGCGGGTGGTCGTGGAGGCGGACGAGAGCGCAGGCCTCGCCGAGCCCGAGTCCGAACCCGTGGAGTCGCCCGACCTCGCGGCGTCGGAGCGGTCCGCCGACTCCCCATCACGCTGACCTCGCTTCCCGGGCGCACCGCGCTGGTGGCACGCGCGTTGCGAAACAGCCAGACAGGGGTTGCCGCCTGCGGGACACGGGAGTGCTGAACCATTCATGAGAGGAACCGCAGACGCTTATCCGTTCCGGACGCTGTCGGCGCCCGTGCGGTTCGCCATCGCGCTCAGCCGCCATCTTCATCGTGTTCGCCATCGATCGCGCGTCGGGGAGACGATCGACGACGGCAGCAAGTTTCTGTTGCTGGGGACGGCCGTCATGGCGAGCGCGTGGTTCGCCGGAACCGGGCCGGCGCTGGCCGCAACGGTGCTCGGCGCGGCGCTCGGTGCGTACGAAGCCACCGGACAGGCCGGCGGCGCCGCGGTCCCCACGCACCTCGCGCTCTTCGTCGTGCAGGGACTCCTGCTGACGGCCGTCATCTCCGAGTTGCGCGCGGCGCGGCGCTCCGCCGAGCGTCAGGCGAGGGTCGCCCACGCGGCGCGGCGCGACGGGGAAGCCGCGAACCGGATGAAGGACGAGTTCCTCGGCGACGGTGTCCCACGAACTGCGCACACCGCTCAACGCCGTGCTGGGCTGGGTCTACCTGCTGCGGACCGGAAAGCTCGATCAGGAGACGTCGTCTCGCGGCCTCGAGGCGATCGATCGCAACGTCCGTCTCCAGGCGCAGCTCACGCGAGATCTCCTCGACGTCTCGCACGCGCTGACGGGCGAACTGCAGGTCGAGAGCCGGCCCACGACGCTCGGCGAGGCGGTGAAGCAGGCGATCGCGACGGTCGACTCGGCGGCCCGGGCGAAGGGCGTGGTGCTCAACGTCTCGATGCCCGACACGCCGGTGGTCGTCCTGGGCGACGAAGCCGCCTGCGTCAGATCGCCTGGCACTTGCTCACGAATGCGATCAAGTTCACCCCACGCGGCGGGACGATCGATCTCGTCGTCGAAGGGTCGCGCGGAGAGGCGCGGTTGACGGTCACCGACAGCGGTACGGGGATCGACCCTGAGTTCCTGCCACGGATCTTCGATCGCTTCACGCAGGCCGATCCGTCGCCGACGCGCGCGGCCGGCGGGCTCGGGGTCGGCCTCGCGCTCGTTCGCGAGCTGGTCGAGCTGCACGGCGGCGAGGTCGAGGCGCGCAATCGCGATGGGGGCGCCGGTGCGGTCTTCACGGCGCGCTTTCCTCTGCAGCCCGCCGAGCTGCTCGAACCGCGTGCGCCGAAGGCCGCGTCGCTGGCCGACGGCCTCACGTCGGCGCCTCTCGACGATCTTCGCGTGCTGGTCCTCGATCACGACGCGGAAGGCCGCGACCTGCTGCGGACGGTTCTCGAGCAGCGCGGCGCGACAGTGCGGACCGTGGGGAGCGTCGCCGATGCGCTCGAGGCCCTCGAAGGCTGGCACCCGGACGTGCTCGTCAGCGACAGCGCGTCGCCCGATCACGACGCGTACGCGCTCATCGGCAAGATCCAATCGCTCGACGCGGAGGAAGGCGGGCGCATCCCCGCGCTCGCGCTGACGACGTTCGCACGCAGCGATAAGCGTCTGGGGCACAGGCTGGCCGAAGTGCAGTGCGAGCTGCCCAAGCCGGTCGAGCCCGCGCGGCTGACGGCTGAGGTTGCGCGGCTCAGCGGTCGCGAGCGGCGGCGGGCGCAGCGCTGAGGGCCGGCACAAGGTCCCATGTCGCTCGCCATTCCGCGACGCCGCCTGTCGGCCGGCGTCGAAACCCAACCGGACGGAACCGCCTCGGTGCGAGTGTGGGCGCCAGCCTGTCGTCGCATGGATTTTGCGATCGACGGCGGCGCGATCCATCCACTCGAACCGGAGACCGACGGCTTCTTCCGCGGGATCGTTGCCGGCGCGCGTGCCGGGCACGCGCTACTGGTATCGACTCGACGGAGACCGGCTGCGGCCCGATCCGGTCTCACGCTTTCAGCCGGATGGCCCACACGGTCCGTCGGCTGTCGTCGACGCCTCGACGTTCACGTGGACGGACGCGGCGTGGAGCGGCATCGATCCACAGGGCCAGGTCCTCTACGAGCTGCACGTCGGCACGTTCACGCCAGCCGGCACGTGGGACGCCGCGGCGGCCGAGCTCGCCGCGCTCGCCGATCTCGGCGTCACGGTCATCGAGATGATGCCCGTCGCCGACTTCGCGGGCCGCTTCGGCTGGGGCTACGACGGCGTGAATCTCTACGCGCCGACGCGGCTCTACGGCACGCCCGACGATCTGCGCGCGCTTCGTCGATCGCGCGCACGCGCGCCGGCCTCGGCGTCATCCTCGACGTCGTGTACAACCACCTGGGTCCCGACGGCAATTACCTCGCGGAGTTCTCGCCGGACTACTTCACCGATCGCTACACGAACGACTGGGGCCGGGCCATCAACTTCGAAGGCGCCGCGCCGCGGCGCGTGCGTTCTTCGTCGAGAACGCCGGCTACTGGATCGACGAGTTCCATTTCGACGGGCTGAGGCTCGACGCGACGCAGGACATCAAGGACACCTCGCGCCCGCACGTGATCGCGACGATCTCGCAGCGGGCCCGCGAGGCGGGCGGAGACAAGCGGATCTATCTCCTCGCCGAGAACGAGCCGCAGGACACGACGCTCGTCCGGCGCCCGATCGCAGGGCGGGTACGGCCTCGATGCGCTCTGGAACGACGACTATCACCACAGCGCGTCGGTCGCGTTGACGGGCAGACGCGAGGCGTACTACACCGACTACACGGGCTCGGCGCAGGAGTTCATCTCGTGCGCGAAGTACGGGTACCTGTATCAAGGGCAGTGGTACGACTGGCAGACGCCAGGCGCGCGGCTCGCCCGGACTCGATCTGCCGCCGCACGCGTTCGTCGCGTACATCGAGAATCACGATCAGGTGGCCAACTCCGGGTTCGGCCCGCGCCTCCACCAGATGTCGTCGCCCGCCCGGCACCGCGCGCTCACCGCGCTGACGCTGCTCGGTCCGGCGACGCCGATGCTCTTCCAGGGCCAGGAGTTCGCCTCGTCTGCGCCGTTCCTGTTTTTCGCGGATCATCGCGACGGAGCTGCGGGAGTCGATTCGTCGGGGACGCCGGGAGTTCCTCGCGCAATTCCCCAGCCTGTCGGATCCGGAGGTCGCCGATGCGCTCCCGTCGCCGGTCGATGAAGCGACGTTCGAGAAGTGCAAGCTGGATCTCTCCGAGCGCGAGACGCATGCCGAGGCGTACGCGTTCCACCGCGATCTGCTCCGCCTTCGGCGCGCCGACGCGGTCATCGCCCGTGCCCGCCGGGTCGACGGCGCGGTCATCGCGCCAGAGGCGTTCGTGCTGCGATACTTTGGCGAGGCGGAGGATCGGCTCCTGGTCGTCAACCTCGGTGGCGATCTGGATCTGATCGCCGGCGCCGGAACCGTTGCTCGCGCCGCCGCGGGGAGCACAATGGTCCGCGATCTGGAGCAGCGAGTCCGTGCGATACGGCGCGACCGGGACACCGCCGCCGGCCGCCACGCCGACTGGCACATCCCCGGCGGCGCCGCCGTGCTGTTCGGGCCGTCCGCCTCCGCGAACTCCAATGCTTCTCGCTTCGGCGAGCTGGCCGAAGCCAGCGGCAAGGCCGCGCTGCGAGCAGACCTCGCCGCGAGCTCGACTGGCGACGGCCGACGCGTCGCAGACACGCATGCAGACGACCTGACGCGAACCATTGATCGGCCGCGGGATCGTCCTCCGCCGACCCGACACCGAGGCGCGAGTGGCTCGTGACGAACGGCCTGGGCGGATACGCGTCCGGCACCGTCGCGGGCGTGGTCACTCGCCGGTACCACGGCCTGCTCATCGCATCGTTGCCGGCGCCCATCGGGCGAATGGTCATGTTCAACCATCTGCTCGAGCGGATCCGGCTGGCGGACCGCCGCGTGTTGTGGCTCGGTGACGAGGATGAAGTGGCCGGCCCGAACGCCGCCGATCGGACCGAGCATCTGGTGCAGTTCAGGCTCGAGCTGGGCCTGCCGGTCTGGACGTACGAGATCGACGGGCTGACGCTCGAGAAGCGGCTCTTGATGCCGCACGGCCAGAACACGGTGCACGTCACCTACCGTCTGCTGCGAGGCGAGGGTCCCGTCCGGCTGTCGCTGCGTCCGTCGGTCCACTTTCGCCCGTACGAATCGCTCGTGAACTCGTCGGCGTTTCTGTCGTACACGGTCTCGGCCGTGGGGAACCGCTACGAAGTGTCGGCGGGGACCGATCTGCCGCCGCTCCGGCTTCGCCTGTACGGCGACCGCGCGGCCCTGACGCTCGACGAGATCGGCTGGGCGAGCGTGCCGTATCACATGGAGAAGATCCGCGGATACGAGTCGGTGGGATCGCTGTGGAGCCCCGGATACTTCCGCGCCGATCTCGGCGCCGATCGCGGGGTCACGCTCGTCGCGTCGACCGAGCCGTGGGAAACGATCGAGGCGCTGACGCCGGAGGCGGCGGCAGAGGCGGAGGAGGCACGGCGCCGCGGCCTGCTCCGCGTCGCGGCAGCGCCCGATGACGGGGCGCTGATTCCGGAGCTGGTGCTCGCGGCGGATCAGTTCATCATCACGCCGGCCGGACGCGCGGAAGAAGCGGCGCGCGCCCGGGCCGCGGGCGAAGAAGTGCGCACCGTGATCGCCGGCTATCACTGGTTCACCGACTGGGGCCGCGACACGATGATCAGCCTCGAAGGGCTGACGCTGTCCACGCAGCCGCTACCGCGAGGCCAAGTACATCCTCCGCACGTTCGCCCACTACGTGCGGGACGGCCTCATCCCGAACATGTTTCCGGACGGCGCGCGCGAAGGGCTGTATCACACCGCGGACGCGACGCTCTGGTTCTTCCACGCCGTCGAGCGATACGTCCGCGCCACCGGCGACACCGAGACGCTCGAGCGGCTGCTGCCCACGTTCGCCGATATCGTCCGCCAGCACATCGCCGGCACGCGGTTCGGCATCGGCGTCGATCCGGCGGACGGGTTGCTGCGTCAGGGAGAAGCGGGCTACCAGCTCACGTGGATGGACGCCAAGGTCGACGACTGGGTCGTGACCCCGCGGCGCGGCAAGGCCGTCGAGATCAACGCGCTCTGGTACAACGCGCTCCGCCTGCTCGAGGGATGGACGAAGGAATCCGGAGGAGCGGGCGGCCTCGATCTGACGGGCTGCGCCGACCGCGCGCACCAGTCGTTCAATCGGCGCTTCTGGAGCGCGGAGCACGGCCATCTCTACGATGTCGTGGACGGCGAGAACGGCGACGATGCGTCGTGCCGGCCGAATCAGGTGTTTGCCATCTCGCTCGATCACCCGGTCCTCGATCGATCGCGGTGGGAGCCGGTGATGCAGATCGTTCGCGATCGACTCCTGACACCGGTGGGGCTCCGGTCGCTCGCGCCGGGCCATGCCGACTACAAGGCGAAGTACTACGGCGACCTCCGCGCCCGCGACGCCGCGTACCACCAGGGAACCGTGTGGGCGTGGCTCATCGGTCCGTTCGTCGGACGCGTGGCTGAAACTCCATCCCGGCGATCGCGCGGGCGCCCGGCGTCTGCTCGAGGGTTTCGACCAGCACCTCGGCGAAGCGTGCGTCGGGTCGATCGGCGAAGTCTTCGACGCCGAAGAGCCGTACGTGCCGCGCGGGTGCATCGCCCAGGCGTGGAGCGTCGCCGAGGTGCTGCGATGCCTGCTGAAGACTCAGCCCGATCCCGGTGGCATCCGGCTTTAGCCGGATTTGGGCGGATCCCGGTAGTGTCCGGCTTCAGCCGGACCCGTTCCGAGCGGTCACTGTGACCTGGTAGCCACGAGCCGCATGACCTCGTCACAGTGGTTGAGGCGGGCGAACAGGACCGCGAGATGGCCGCGGCCGTTCCGCGGCAGGCGCAGCGTCGGATCGCGCTCGAGGAGGGCGCGGACGACGTCGACATTGCACCGGCCGAGCAGCGGGTTCTCGATGTCGGTCAGCGCGCCGCCGGAGACCGCGACGGCGAAGATGGCCGGACCATCGGCGCGCGGGTCGGCGCCCGCGGCCAGCAGCCGGCGCACGATGTCGCCCTGACCGTTCCCGACCGCCATCATGAGCGGCGTGAGGCCCGCGGCGGCGTCGGCCCCCACGCGCTGTCCCGGTGAGGCGCCGTGGACGTTGGCCCCGGCGGCGAGCAGTGCGTCGATTGCGCTCCGCTGCCCCTTGTGGATAGCGTGGAGCAGCGGCGTCCAGTGGTTCCCCCCGGGATCGCGGGCGTTGACGTTGTGACCGGCGGCGGCCAGGGATCGGATGGCGGCCGTGTCGCCGCGCCGCGCGGCCTTCGCGAGCGGCGTGAGCTCGGGCCTGGGGCCGCCGCAGCCACAGGCGGCGGCGAGCAGCAGCGCGGCGGCAAGAGCGATCGGCTGGCGCGGCATCGGAACGGCCTCCTTCGTCGTGTCGTCGAGACTAACACAGATAACTTTGCAATGTAAAGTAATGGCATGACGGTCGACCTCACGCAGCTCGGATGGAACGCCCCGCTCGACCTCGCCTTCGCGCCCCATGCCGCCGAACGCCTCGTCCCCGGCCGCATCGTCCTCGAGCACACGCACATCTACCGTGTGATGACGGCCGAGGAGGAAGTGCTGGCGCGCGTCTCGGGCCGGCTGCGCCATCGCGCCTTCGCGCGCGTGGACTTTCCGGCCGTGGGCGACTGGGTGGCCGTCGAGCCCGCCGCGAAGGGCGGAGACGCGCGCATCCTGGCCGTGCTGCCGCGGCGCAGCCGTTTCTCGCGGCGCGCGGCAGGCGACGTCACCGAGGAGCAGGTCGTCGCGGCGAACATCGACACGGTGTTTCTGGTCGCGGGCCTCGACGGCGATTTCAATCCGCGCCGCATCGAGCGCTATCTCCTGGTGGCCTCCGAAAGCGGCGCCGCTCCCGTGATCGTGCTCAACAAGGCCGACGTCGCGGCACAATGCGGAGGAGATGGCGGCCGCCGTGCGCGCGGCGGCGCCGGGCGTGCCGGTCCACACCGTCTCGTGCCGCGTGCCCGAAAGCCTCGACGTGCTGCGGCAGTATCTCGGGCACGGAGAAACCGGCGCGCTGCTCGGATCGTCGGGCGTCGGCAAGTCCACGATCGTCAACCGGCTGATCGGGCACGATCTGCTGCGGACCCACGACGTGCGCGAGTCGGACAGCCGCGGCCGCCACACCAGCACCGCCCGTCAGCTGGTGCTGTTGCCGGGCGGCGGCGTGCTGATCGACACGCCGGGGATGCGCGAGCTCCAGCTCTGGGACACCGGCGACGGGATGAGCGGCTCGTTCGACGACATCGACGCGCTCGCCGCGTCGTGCCGGTTCAGGGACTGCCGGCACCTGCAGGAGCCCGGGTGCGCGGTTCGCGCGGCGGTCGACGCGGGAACGCTGATCGAGCGGCCGCTTCGAGAGCTACCACAAGCTGCAGGCGGAGCAGGCGCACCAGTCCCGTCAGCTCGATCAGCGCGCGCAGATCGACGACAAGCGGCGCGCGAAGGCGGGCGCGAAGGCCCTCCAGAAGCGGTTGAAGGACAAGGCGGAGACTGGAGGAACAGAGATCAGGATCTCCTGATCTCCTGACCTCCGCACTATCGGTTGATCATCTCTGCGAGCGGCCGCCGAAAGACGCCGGCGCCGGTCGCGACGAACAGATTCGTGCCGTCCGTCGCGAGCGCGGTGATGGCGAGATTCGGCAGTCCGCTGTTGACGGCCGTCCAGCGGCCCTGGCCGTCGTTGGTGGACACGAAGACGCCGCCGCCGGCGGTTCCCGCAAAGACGGTTGTGCCCGCGGCGACGAGGGCCTGCACGTCGGTGTTCGTCAGCCCGTTGTTGATCGCGCGTCCAGCCTCCCCAGGTGTAGGTCGAACGAAACACGCCTCCGCCAACGGTTCCGGCGAAGAGCATTCCGTAGGTGGAGCTTCCCGCGAGCGCCGAAACGTTCTTGTTCGTCAGCCCGGTGTTCTTCGGCCACCAGCGCACGCCATCGGTCGAGAGAAACACACCGCCGCCGCTCGTGCCGACGAAGAGATCGTTGGCGCCGATGCCGTCGTTTTCGTCGCTGCCATCGAAAATGTACGCGAGGGCGCGGACCAGCGTGTTGGTCAGGCCGGTGTTGATGGGTGCCCAGCCGATGCGGACGTCGCCGATGTTGGAACGGAAGACGCCACTATCGTTGCCCGCAAAGAGCACCATTCCGTACCCGAAATACGGGTCCGGAACAGCGGTCACGGCCCGGACGACGCCGTTGGGCAACCCGCGATTCCATGCGGACCAGTTTCCGAAACCCCAGTTCGCTCCGTTGGGCCAGGCCGCGAAGATCCCTCCGCCTTGCGTACCGGCCAGGAGAGTCTCATAGCCCCACTCGTTGACGCCGGTGGCCATGGAGAGGACGTTCGTCGTGGTCAGCCCGTTGTTCATGCGCGTCCAGGTCGTGTAAGGACTGTTTGCCCTGAAGACGCCACCCCCGCCGGTCCCAGCCAGGAGAGTCGTGCCGCCATCGCGGAAGGTGAAGGCATTGGTCTGCGCGCCGGCTGGACCGTTGGTCGACACCCATTGCGCTGTCGCGTCCGACGCGCTGAGAGCGACGATGAAGAGCGCGCACGTTGAGCTTGCTGCGAGTCGTAATTTCACGAACACCTCCTCGGCCGCGCATCGACACTGACTACGTCGAAAGCGACACGCCGTCAGGGCCGCGAGGCAAGTGGAGTGCCAGTAGATCCGACGCCGTTGACACGGGATTGCCGGGGAAGGCGATCGCGTTCTTACGGAGAGAGCGCGCCTCTTTACGGCGAGCGAAAGAAGGGTTGACCGTGGCGTTACGCCTTGCAATACGACCGCACCGCGGCGACGTCATATCCCGAAAGACATAGGCCGGCACTATGCCCGGAGTGGACTCGCCACTACCGCGAGAACAGTCGCCGTCTGCCGGTGGCCACCCGCCGTTGACCGAAACTGCCGAACCCTGTTCATGAAGCGCCGTAAGCTACACGCGAGTACGTAGCGCAGGCCTTCAGGCCTGCCTGCGCGCTCGAAAGCAGGTCTAAAGGACCTGCGCTCGAAGGCGCGCGTATCAGCGTTCCAGGATGAATCCATGAACGTCCTCACGGTGACCAACGCCCGGAAGAAGTTCGGCTCCGTCGTGGCGCTCGACGGCGCGAGCTTCGAGCTGCGGCAGGGAGAACTGCTGGCGCTGCTCGGCCCGAACGGCGCCGGCAAGACGACGCTCATTCGCGCGGTCGCCGGGCGCGTGCGTCTCGACAGCGGAGAGATCCGGACCTTCGATCGGAGTTGCGGACGGGCGCCGGACGCCGCCCGAGCTCGGGATCGTGCCGCAGGAGGTCGCGCTCTATCCGCTCCTCACGGCGCGCGAGAACCTGGAGGTCTTCGGCACGCTGCACGGGCTCTCGGGCGCGGACCTGACCAAGCAGGTCGACTGGGCGCTCGAGCAGACGGGCCTCGCCGATCGCGCAGAGGAGCCGGTCAAGCAGTTCTCGGGCGGCATGCGGCGGCGGTTGAACATCGCCTGCGGCGTGCTGCACCGTCCGCGGATCGTGCTCCTCGACGAGCCGACGGTCGGCGTCGATCCGCAGAGCCGCGACCGCATCTACGACATGCTCGCCGGCCTCGCGCAGTCGGGCGTCTCGCTGCTGCTCACGACGCATCATCTGGAAGAGGCGGAGGCGCGGTGCTCGCGCACGGTCATCATCGATCACGGCAAGGTGATCGCCGGCGGCACGCTGTCGGAGCTCGTCGATCAGACGGTCGGCCGCTACCGCCTCGTCACGCTGCGTCTGGACGCACCGCTCGCCGCCGAAGCGGCCGCGGATCTGCGCGGCCGGCGCCGGGGACATCTCCGCCGACGCGACGGACGCCCGCGTGGTCAAGGCGCGCATGCGCGACGTCGCGCTGGAGCTGCCGCCGCTGCTCGACCGGATCCGCCGCGCGGGCCGATCGGTCGACGACGTCGAGGTGCGCGGCCCGAGCCTGCAGGCCGTCTTCATTCATCTGACCGGAAGGGAGCTGCGCGAATAATGGGCACGCTGCTGAGGATCGGCTGGCTGAACCTCCGCCGCGATCGCGTCGCACTGGCGCTGGTGTTCGCGCTGCCGATCCTGTTCTTCTCGATCTTCGCCACGGTGTTCGGAGGCCAGGGAGACACGACGACCTCGCGCATCCGCGTCGCCGTCGTGGATGAAGATCGCTCGGAGCTCAGCGCGCGTCTCGTCGAAGGGCTGCGCAAAGAGACGGGTCTCCGCGTTCGGACGACCGACGACGAGACGGGCGCCGGCCCGGCGCTCGATCGCGCGGCCGGGGAACGCCTCGTCCGTAACGGCGACGTGCCCGTGGCCGTGGTGATTCCGAAAGGGATGGGGGAGGCGTTCGCGAAGAACGGCTTTGCCGGGCAGCTCCGGGCCGGCGATTCAGCTGCTCTCCGACGTCTCGGACCGGATCGCGCCGCAGATGGTGCTCGGGCTGCTGCAGAAGGTGACGATGACGGCGGCGCCCGACCTGATGATGCAGGGAGGGATTCGCCAGTTCGAGCAGTACGCGGGCGCGATGACGCCGCAGCAGAAAACGGCGATCGACAACTGGCTGCCACAGCTGAAGGCGCAGGGTAAGCCGGGGTCCCGCGCGCGTTCTGTCGCGAGGGTGGAGGCCGGACCAGCGCGGGCTCGCCGCCGGCGGCCGGCGGCATGGGCGTCAGCGTCGAAGTGGTCGACGTGATGAGGACCGACAACCGTCGCGGCTCGCTCGTCTCGTTCTACGCGGCGGGGATCGGCGTGATGTTCCTGCTCTTCTCGTCGGTCGCCGGGGCCGGCAGCGCACTGCTCGACGAGGTGGAGTCCGGCACGCTCGAGCGGCTGCTCTCGACGAACATCGGCATGACCGGCCTGCTCGGCGGGCAAGTGGCTGCTTTCTCGCGCTCATCGGATGCGCGCAGCTGACGGTCATGTTCGTCTGGGGCATGCGTCGCCTTCGGGCTGCCGCTGTTCTCGCACCTGCCCGGCTTCGTGGTGATGACGGCCGCGACCGCGTCGGCAGCGGCGGCGCTCGGTCTCGTGCTGGCGACGCTGGCGCGCACGCGCGCCCAGCTCTCCGGCTTCTCGACGATTCTGATCCTGACGATGTCGGCGCTCGGCGGCAGCATGTTCCCGCGGTTTCTGATGAGCGAGACCATGCAGAAGCTCGGGTCTGCTGACGTTCAACGCGTGGGCGCTCGACGGCTACCTGAAGGTGTTCTGGCGGCAGGCGGCGGTGTGGCAGCTCTGGCCGCAGGTGCTGGTGCTCGGCGGGTTGACGGCGGTGTTCCTCGCCGCCGCCCGCACGCTCGCGCGACGGTGGGAGGCGGCGTAGGCGGCCGGGCGTCGGTCTCAGGTCTCAGGTCTCAGGTCTCTCAGGTCTCTAGGTCTTCAGTCGTCTTTGGTCCACTTGAGACCCAAGACCTGAGACCCGAGACCCGAGACGCCATATGATTCGCGGATGAAAATCGCGCTCGTCCAGCAGGAGGCGACCGCCGACAAACAGGACAACGTGCGCCGTGGGCTGGCGGCCTCGAGCGGGCGGCGCGCGCGGGCGCGTCGGTCGTCGCCTTCGCCGAGCTCGCCTTCGAGCGATTCCATCCGCAGCATCCGGCCGCGCCGGAACCGTGGCGGCTCGCCGAGACGGTTCCCGGACCGCTGACCGACGCGTTCTCGCGGAAGGCACGCGAGCTCGGGGTCGTCATCGTCCTGAATCTGTACGAGCGCGATGGCGAGCGTGCCTACGACTGCTCGCCGGTCATCGACGCCGACGGATCGCTCCTCGGACGCACGCGGATGATCCACATCACCGACTACCCGTGCTTCCACGAGCAGGGCTACTACACGCCGGGCGACACCGGCGCCCCTGTCTACCGCACGAAGGCGGGAGCCATCGGCGTCGCCATCTGCTACGACCGTCACTACCCCGAATACATGCGCGCGCTCGCGATCGGAGGCGCCGAGCTCGTCGTCGTGCCGCAGGCGGGTGCGCTCGACGAGTGGCCCGAGGGCCTGTACGAAGGCGAGATGCAGGTCGCCGCGTTCCAGAATGGATACTTCGTCGCGCTGTGCAACCGGGTTGGGCGCGAGGAGTGCTTGACGTTCGGCGGCGAGTCGTTCGTCTGCGCCCCCGACGGCGTCGTGATCGCGCGCGCGGCCCGGATGGAGGAGGCGCTGCTCGTGACGGAGATTGACCTCAGCGGCGGTCCCCCTCTCGCACGCCCGCCGCCTGTTCATGCAGCACCGGCGGCCGGAGTTGTACGGCGCGTGGGTCGGTCTCCCGCGATACGATCCGGTGTGATGAAGTCGTACCTCAGACCTGTGGCGCTCGTCGCGCTCGCGGCGGCGTGCTCGGGCGTCAACTCGCAGAGCAACTCGTTCGCGACGCTCGCCGAGGCGCGTCAGGCCGGCGCCATCGCGCAGGGCTGGATTCCCGACGGCCTGCCCCCGAGCTCCCACGACCTCCGGGAAGCGCACCTGCCGGGCACGCGCCAGCGGTGGGGCATCGTCAACTTCCAGCCGGCGGAGGCCGACTCGCTGCGCGCGGCTCCTGATCGCCGAAGAGGTCTCCCTCGATGGACTGCGCACTGATGCTCCAGGGCGGATCGAGTGGTGGCCCATTGTGCTGCGCGGGGAACTGAACGGCGACCGCATCACGGCGACCGGCACACGCGGGTATCGATCGAAAGACGGGCAGCTGTTCTTCGCGGTCAACTGGAATCAGGGGCGCGCGTACTACTGGGCGGCGGGAAAGTAAGTGGTGCCGAGGCCCAGAGTTGAACTGGGGACACCCGCATTTTCAGTGCGGTGCTCTACCAACTGAGCTACCTCGGCACGCGGGAGCGCGTTTGACGGAATCCTCATAATAACAGTCCCGCGGAGAGGTCCACAAGGGTCGGGAGCGGAAGCGGGGAGCTGGAAGCGCCCGCCTCCTTGTCGGTCGGCCGAGCGACACGCCGCGGAGGCGCGGGAAGCGGGAACTCCCCTTGCGTTTCCCGCAACTTACTGTGCCCGTGTCACGTATTGACTCTAACGGCCATCGGGCGCTAACGTGCGACCCTACCCTGTTCCGGGCTCTGACCATGGCTTCCCAATCCGATCCCACCCAGGCCCAGGCTGAGCCCTCACGGCGTCCCGCGCGCGATCTGATCGACGCCGTCATCGCCAGCATGCGGAACAACCTGGAGCCGCTCAAGTACTCGACGCTCGCGCCGAGCCGCTACGTCGTGTACCTGCACGCCGACGAGTTCGCGCGGATCGAGGGCATCGTGCCGGTGCTGCAGGAGCAGACCGTCCGGGCGCTCGCCGAGGAGCTGGAGAAGCTCAACCGCCGCCCCGGCTACCGGAAGTATTTCGATCGCGCTTGCCGGCCAGGCGCCGCCGGTCGAAAACGTCGGGCGCGAGTGGCAGATCGACTTCCTCCCCGATCCCGACGGGGACGTGAAGTTCGGCGACATCCTGATCCACTCGGAGCTCGTGCTCCCCGCCGCCCCGGACGAGCTCGGCGCCGGGTCAGCGCACGCGGCGGATCACGACGGTCCACGTCGGACAGCAAGACCACCAAGCGCGAGGAGACGGTCAGCCGCACCCAGACCGCGCCGTCTGCCGCCCACGCGCGCCTCCGCTACGACGGACAACGCCGGCGCGCACACCTTCGACATGGTGCGGGATTCCGTGACGATCGGACGCGGCGGGATCGCCTACCCGGCCGACGTGCGGATCGACGCCTCCGTCGACGTCTCCCGCGAGCACGCGCGCATCCGGCGCGACGCCCAGAGCGGCGCGTTCTTCATCGTCGATCTCGAGCACGCTCGGCACGACCGTGAACGGCCGCCGCGTGCCGAAGGGCTACGACGAGGTGGACGGCACGAAGAAGGAGAACGGCGTCGAAACGCCCACTGACCACCGGCTCGCGGATCGGCCTCGCCGATACCGTCTACCTCGATTTCGAGATCCTGGGCCGGCAATGACGACGGCTCCTCTGGACCCGGTTCGTCCTGCTCGGCGCGATTGTCGCCGTGGCGGTGCTGCTCGTGTGGGCCGCCGTCGCCGATCGCGGATAATTCCCTCATGCAGGTCAGCATCGCCTTGCGGGCGGCGGGCGACAGCCATCCGGGGCTGCAGCGCCCGATCAACGAGGATCGCTTTCACTACGATCCCGTCCGCGGGCTCTTCATCGTCGTCGACGGCGTCGGCGGCCAGGCGGCCGGGGAGAAGGCGGCCGAGACCGCGCTCGCGATGCTGCGCGACGCGCCTCGAACGCGAGACGGGCGAGATCGAGGACCGCGTCCGCGAGGCGATCGCGATCGCCAACAACGAGGTCCATCGGCTGGCCTCGCTGCGGCCCGAGTGGCAGGGGATGGCGTGCGTCCTCACGATCGCGGTCGTGGGCAACGGCGGGCTCGTGGTCGGCCACGTCGGCGACACGCGGCTCTACAAGCTGCGGCGGCGGCCGCATCGACAAGCTCACGCGCGATCATTCGCCGGTCGGCGAGCGCGAGGATGCCGGAGAGCTCTCCGAGGCCGACGCGATGCAGCACCCGCGGCGCAACGAGGTCTACCGCGACGTCGGGCTCGGAGCATCACGAACCGGACGATCGCGCAGTTCATCGACATCCTCCACGTGCCGTTCGAGCCGGATGCGGCGCTGCTGCTGTGCAGCGACGGCTTGACCGATCTGCGTCGCCGTCGGCCGCGATTCAGGCGATCGTCGAGCGACTACGCCGGCCACCCCTACGAGATCGTCCGCGCGCTGATCGACGCCGCCAACGACGCCGGCGGCAAGGACAACGTCACCGTGGTCTATGCCGAGGGACCGCGCTTCACACAGGGCGAAGAGACGCGCGACCTCCGAACGCGGCGCACGGCGCCGCGCCGGCGCCCGAGCGCATCGCGGTCGCTGAAGCCGCGCGCTCCGCCGCGAGACTCCTGCGTCTCGCGGACCGCCGGTCGCCGCGGTGGATGCTCTGGGCGCTCACCGTGGCGCTGCTGGCGGTGTCGGCACTCGCGCTGTACTCGGTGCGCGACAGGTTCGAGCCGTGCGACGATGCGCCGGGGCCCCGGACGGCCGCCACGACGATCGCGGTGCCGCCCGGCGGAATCGATTGCCGCCGCGCTTGCGCGCGCGGCAGCGGGCACCGTAGTCGTCGTCGAGCCTGGCGAATATCGCGAGCGGCTGCGTGCTCAAGAACGGCGTCCGCATCGTCAGCCGCGTGCCGCGCGGCGCGTCGATCCGGCTGCCGGGCGGCGCGTCCGAAACCGACGCGGCGGTGGTCGCCTTCGACGTGTCCGGCGCGGCGCTGTCAGGGTTCCGGATCATCGGCGACGCCGCCACGCCGCTCGGCACCGGGGTCACTCGTGCGCAACTCCGACCTGACGCTCTCCGACGTCGAGATCACGGGCGCGCACACGGCCGCCGATCGAGTATCGCCGGCGGCGTCCGGCGGCTCGCTGGTGGCCGGCGTACCTGCACGACAATCCGGGCGCCGCCGTCATGGTCCGCGCGGGCGCGTCGCCGCGCATCGCGCACAACCTGTTCGCCCGCAACGCCACGTCGGAGCGGGCGCCCGGCACGATGCTCATCGAGGCGGATGCGCGTCCCGAGTTGACCGCCAACACGTTTCAGGGCGTGCGGCCGGAGTCGATCATCGTCCCCGCGCGCCCCGACGGCGTGCCGCGTCTCAGCGCGACAACTGGTTCATCCGCGCCGAGTCCGCGCGTCCGCCAGCCGCGGGTCCACGCGGCAGAGGGCCGCGATGACGACGGTCTTCCAGCGCGTCGGTCCGTACGAGATCGTCCGGCGAGATCGGACGCGGCGGCATGGCGACCGTCTTCCTCGCCGAGGACACGCGCCACGCGCAGGAAGGTCGCGCTGAAGCTCGTGTCCGATGACCGACGACCGCGAGGGGCGGGAGATCCTCGACGCGGAGCGGTGGGGCGCGCAGCTGCAGGGGCGGCTCGCCGAGGCGTGCGGCGCTCGTGCCGCGCGTGTACGAGGACGGGGAGCATCCGCCGTACTACTTCATCGCGATGGAGTACGTCGACGGGCGAGAATCTCTCCGACGTCATCGCCGCGGCAAGGTCGCGCCGGCAGAGGCGCGCCGCGATCGCGTGCGAGCTCTGCCGCTTCCTCGAAGCCGCGCACCGGTTCGACACCACCATCGACGGCGTCGCGATTTCGTCTCGCTCGTGCACGGCGATCTGAAGCCGCGCAACGTCCGGCTGTCGCCGGCCGGCGACATCAAGGTCCTCGACTTCGGGATCGCCAAGGCGCTGTCGCTCAGCCGCAAGGTCACGCGCAACGATTTCGGCAGCATGCCGTACATGTCGCCGGAGCGGCTCGAATCGACCGACGTGAACGCCGCACGCGGACCTGTGGGCGCTCGGCGTGATTCTGTACGAGCTGCTGAGCGGCGACGCCGCCGTTCCACGCGCTGGACACGCGGCGTCTCGAGCAGCAGATTCGCGCCGGGTACCAGCGGCGTCCGCTGGCGGCACCGTGCCCGGCGCCGCTGCAGGCCGTGGTCGCGCGGCTGCTCGCGCGGCACCAGCGCGACCGCTACGAGTCGGCCGCCGCGGTGCTGTCCGACCTGCGGCTCGTTCAATCCGGACAGCCGACAGAAGCGGAAGCGCGCGGGATTCCCCGGCGAGCATCGACGAAGCCGCCGACGCGCCGCACGCATCCGCCGGCGACTGGCGCCGATACCGAAGCCACGCGCCGCACGCACTCAGACGGTCGCGCGCCGTGCCGCCGCCGCCGGCGTCGCGTCGCTCGCCGCGCCCGCGCCGGCAGCGGCCGCGTCCGGCGCGCTCGCATCCCGTCCGCACGATCCTGATGCTCGCGGCGCTGCTCCTCGCGTGCAACGAGCTGCGTCGTCGGCTTCGGCGCCCGGCGCGCGGCTGCCAACGCGATGACGCGCGACCTCGACGCGCATGGACGACGTCTGGAGCGAGTACGCCGGGCTGTCGCGGCGCAGCTATCTGCGGCTCGGCGTCCTGCGCCTCGAGCGCGTCGCTGGAGAACGCGGGTCGAGGCGCTGGCCGAACAGGTCATCGCGAACTACCGCAGCGCCGCTGCCGACCGTGCGCGAGCGTCAGTGGCGGACGGCGCAGAGGAACCTGCAGCAGGCGCTCATCCTCGTCGCCCGGCAACACGAGCCTGAAGGCGTCGCTGCGCTACTGCGAGGGGCACCTGCACCGGATCGACGGAGAAGCGGAGAAGCTGCGCCGCCGCACGGCCGCGGCGAACCAGCATTTCACCGAGGCGGTCTCGGCGTTCCGCGAGGCGGCGGAGCTGCGCCGGGACTGGCCGGATCCGTTCCTCGGCCTCGCGCGGACGTTCATCTACGGGCTCGAGGACATCGATCGCGGCGGCCGACGCGATGCGGCAGGCGCAGAAGTCCGGGTACTCGACCGGCGATCGCGAGACCGCGCAGCTCGGCGACGGCTACCGGGCGCGTGGCGACACGCTCTGGCAGACGGCGCGGCAGCCTTGCCGACATGCCGCAGGAAGCCGAGTACCTGCAGCGCGCGACGCAGGCGTACCGGCAGGCGCTCGCGCTCTACGAGCGGGTCCCGGGCTTCTCCGGCGTCGCGCGTCAACCTGCGCCGCACGCGGCGCGCGCTCGATCAGATTGAGGTGCGCATGTCGGAGCTCGAGAGCGGCAAGGACGAGCCAGCGGGCAGTCATCCCATGGCGATAACGTACACGACCGCGGCGGAGCGCGACGTCCGTCGCGCGCACGCATCGCCGGCTGGAGCGTCGCGCGCGCTCGATCTCGCGCTGGCCGGCGCCTCGGTCCTGGCGGTCGCTGCTGATGTTCGCCGCCTACCAGGGGGCCGTTTGCGACCTCGCGGACGCGGCGACATCGCGGCGCCGATCGTCAACCTGAACACCGTCGCCGACGCTGCGGACCCTCGAGACCGTCTTCGAGCCGGTGCTGCCGATGCCGGGCGATCGGCGGCTGGCCGCCCGGGAGCTGTTGGCGTTTCTCGTGCAGGCCGACGGCGCGCGCGCGGACCGTTCCCAACGTCGGCGCGATCGCCCGCGTACGTGTGCCGGAAGCCACGATCGATCGCGCCGCCGACGCGCAGCCGCGTATCGCGATCGCCTGCGCGACGAGCGCGCCCGCGCGGCGGCCGCGGGGACCGAGCGCCGCGACTCGGTGTCGCTGCTGACCTCCGCGCAGCTTGCGGCGATCAAGCCGTCCTTGATCGTCCGGGACCGCGCGGCGGTCCGGCGCCTGCTGCTCACTGTGGGCCGCGCTCTATCTCGTCGCCTTCCACGCGGTGTTTGCGGCGTGGCGGTGGCGCGGGCTTCGCGGCGATCGCGTGCTGCTCGCGGCCGCCCACGTGCTGACGGCGGTCGGCTTCGCCGCGATGGTCAGCCGGCCGGATCCGCTGCGCGATCTGCTCCTGTTCGTGCGCTACGCCCAGGGCGTCGTGGCGGGCCTGACGGTCGCCGTCGTGGTGTCGTTTTTCAACCTCCGAACCGGCAGCCTGCGAAACCTCAGCTATCTGCCGCTGCTCGGCGCGTTCGTGCTGTCGTTTCTGCTCCTCGTCCCCGGAATCGGATCGGGACCGTCCGGCAGCAACGCGAAGGTGAATCTCGGTCCGTTCCAGCCGATCGAAGCGATCCGCATTCTGCTGGCGCTCTTTCTCGCCGGATACTTCGCGCGCCACTGGGAGCTCCTGCGCGCGGTCCGCAGCGACGGCCTCGGCGACTTCCGTCTGCCGTCGTGGCTCAACGTCCCGCGCGCGCGATATGCGCTGCCGGTCGTCGTCGGCGTCGGCGCGGCGCTGGCGCTGTTCTTTCTCCAGAAAGATCTCGGGCCGGCGCTGATGCTGGCCGTCGTGTTCCTCGCCGCGTACGGCATCGCCCGCGGCACGGCCGGGCTGATGCTCGCCGGCGTCGCGCTGCTGGCCGCCGGCTTCTTCCTCGGGTACCGGCTGGAGATCTCGACGACGCTCGCCGATCGCGTGCGCATGTGGCAGTCGCCGTGGGACAACGTCGCCCGCGGCGGCGACCAGATCGCGCAGGCGCTGTGGTCGATGTCGACCGGCGGGCTCTTCGGCACCGGGCTCGGCCTCGGCGACACGCGCTACCTGCCGGCCGGCCACACCGATCTCGTGCTGGCGGCGGTCGGCGAGGAGCTCGGCTTCGACGGGGCTGCTGGCCGTCGGCGTCCTGTACGTCGCGATGATCGCGCGCGCGCTCGCCACCGCGCGCCGGGCCACGACCGACTACGCGTTCTTCCTCGCGACTGGTGCTCGACGCTCTTCCTCGCGGTGCCGGTGCTGTTGATGGCCGCGGCACGCTCGGCGTCGTCCCGCTCACCGGCGTCGTGACGCCGTTCCTGAGCTTCGGCGGCTCGGCGATGCTCGCGAACTTCGCGGCGCTCGGCCTGCTGGCCGCGCATCCGCTCGGACAACGCGCCCGCCGGCGGATCTGCAGGTGTTCCGCGCGCCGCGTCCGCTGGCTCGGCGGCTCGCTCGGCGCTGGCCGCGATCGTCCTGCTGATCGTTGCGGCTGCGCGTCCAGGTGGGCAACGCGGACGAGCTCGTGCGTCAAGCCGCATCTCGGCGTCCAGGCCGACGGCATGCGCCGGTATCAATACAACCCGCGCGTCCTGGATCTGGCGCGCCGGATTCCGCGCGGGACGATCGTGGATCGCGACGGGCTGCCGCTCGCCACGGACGACCGCGAGGCGCTGCGCAAGCCGCGCGGCCGCCTACGCGCGGCTCGGGCTGTCGCTGGACTCGGCCTGTCCGGATCGCCACCGCCCGCTGCTATCCGCTCGGCGGACGCGCGTTTCACCTGCTCGGCGACGCCGGCACGCGCACGAACTGGAGCGCGACGAACACGTCGTTCGTCGAGCGCGACAGCGAGGCCAGGCTGCGCGGCTTCGACGATCATCAGACGCCGGTCCGCGATCGACGGAGAGGCGACGGCACGCCGGGCACGGCGCTGCGGCGCGACTACCGCGATCTGTGCCGGTCCTCCGGCATCGGCACGACCCGGATCACCCGGCCGTGCGCGCGCTGTCATGGGCCAGCCGCGCGAGCTGCAGCTGACGATCGACGCGCGGCTTCAGGTGCGCGTCGCCGCGATCCTCGCCGAGTACGCACGCCGATCGTCGTCCGGCCGCGCGGCCGCCGTCGTGCTCGATCCCGCCACCGGCGATCTGCTGGCCAGCGTCAGCTACCCGTGGCCCTCGGACGCCGATCTCCGCACGGCGGCGAACGCCAGGCGAGACGGACGTCGATGCGCTGCTCGATCGCGCGCGCTACGGCCTGTATCCGCCCGGCTCGACGTTCAAGCTGATGACGGCCGCGGCCGCCCTGCGGCGCGACTCCGGCGGCGGCGCGCAGACCTTCACCTGCGCGCCGCCTGCCCGGACGATCGCGTCGGCGCGCAGGTGCCCGGCTACGCGCGGCCGATTCGCGACGACGTGATGGATCGGCACCCGCACGGAACGATCGACCTGCACCGCGCGCTGGTCGTGTCGTGCAACGCGTACTTCGCGCAGCTCGCCGTCCGCCTCGGGCCCGAAGCCGCTGCTCGACGCTGGCGCAGCGCGCGGAGATTCCGCTCGCCGTCAACAACGCGGCGGCCGCGCATCCGCGACACGCTGCCGCAGATCGGCTACGGCCAGGGGGAAGTGGTCGCCTCGCCGCTGCGGATGGCGCGGCTGACGGCGGCGATCGCCGCCGACGGCGTCATCCGCGACGTGCGCGCTCGAGTCGCACGGCGCCCGCGCCGGCCGCGCACGAGTTCCTGCCGGCCGAGACGGCGCGGACGCTGGGCCGCTTCATGCGCGACGTGGTGCTCGACGGGACCGGACGCAGTCTTCGCGGCAGCGCGACGCCGATCGCGGGCAAGACCGGCACCGCCGAAGTCGCCGGCGCGCCGTCGCACTCGTGGTTCGTGGGGTTCGCGCCGTACGGCCCCGCCTCGCGCAGGATTGCCGTGGCGGTCGTGCTCGAAAACGCCGGATACGGCGGCGCGGGCGCCGCGCCGGCGGCCGGCGAGATCGTCGCGGCCGCCGCGGCTGTGGGTTTGATGCGGTAGGCATCGATCAGGTCCGCTCAGGCGAGTCGATCGGGGCAGGGCTAAAGCCCTGCGCCTACGAGTACCGCGTGAGGGAGCATCGATGGACATCGCAGGCAAAGCGCGCAAGCTCGAACGGAGAATCACCCGGACCGTCGACGCGGCGGTCACGGAGCTCATCGGCGGCAGCGAGCCGGCGCCTCTCGAAGTCGTGCACGCGGTCCTCGACCGCGCGGAGCAGCACATCCAGGACATCGGCCGCGGCCGCCGGGTGTTCCCGTTCAACCGCATCGTCCTCCACGTGGTCGCGCCCCCGGCAGAGAAGGAGAAGCGCGCGCGGTTCGCCGCGGTCGTCGACGGCCCGCCGTCGCTGTGCGAGCGGCTGACGGAGCGGCTCCGCTCGGCGGGCTGCGCGGTGACCGATCTGAGCGCCGACATCGTGTACGCACGCCAGCGCGGCCACGGAGTGGGACAGCGCGACTTTCACGTGACGTTCGATCGGGTGGCGCGCGCGCCGGTAACGCCACCGGCGCCGCCGGAGGCGCCGGGCGCCGAGGTGAAGCGGATCAAGCTCGCGGTGATCAAAGGCGCCGCTGACCAGCGCGCCTATGCGTTCAGCGGCGGCCGCATCGACATCGGCCGGCGATCCGAAGTGCTCGACAAGCGGCAGCACCTGGTCCGGACGAACCACGTGGCGTTTTCAGAGGACGGCGCGGACGTGAACGGCAGCGTGTCGCGCCGGCACGCGCACATCGAGCTCGGCGCCGACGGACAGACCTATCGGCTCTGGGACGACAAGAGCGCCCACGGCACGAGCATCATCCGCAACGGGCGCACGATCAAAGTGCCGGCCGGCGCGCGCGGGACGCGGCTCGAGTCCGGGGACGAAATCGCGCTCGGCCACGCGCGGCTGCGGGTGACGTTCGAATCGAAGAAATCGGGGACGTAGTGCGCGACTGAAATCGCGCGCTACGTCCCGCACTCCTGGTGCTCGCCGGGCACCGCTCGCGCTAGACGGCGGCGACTTCCACGTCCTTCGCGTCTTTTACTGGCGGGAGCAGCCCCAGCTCCCGGCGCACGCGATCCTCGATCGACTCGCGTGATGGCGGGGTTCTCCTTCATGAACTGCTTCACGTTCTCGCGCCCCTGGCCGAGGCGATCGCCGCCGAACGCGAACCACGTGCCGCTCTTGTCGACGATCTTGCGATCGACCGCCAGGTCGAGCAGGTCCCCTTCCTTCGAGATGCCCTCGCCGTACATCACGTCGAACTCCGCCTCGCGGAAGGGCGGGGCGACCTTGTTCTTGACGACCTTGACGCGCGTGCGGCCGCCGACCACCTGGTCGCCGTCCTTGATCGCGCCGATGCGGCGGATGTCGATGCGGACCGAGGCGTAGAACTTCAGCGCGCGGCCGCCGGTCGTCGTTTCGGGATTGCCGAACATGACGCCGATCTTCTCGCGCAGCTGGTTGATGAAGATCAGGCAGGTCTTCGACTTCGAGACGACGCCGGTGAGCTTGCGCAGCGCCTGCGACATCAGCCGCGCCTGCAGGCCCATCTGCGCTTCGCCCATCTCGCCTTCGATTTCGGCCCGCGGCACCAGCGCGGCGACCGAGTCGACGACCACGACGTCGACCGCGCCGGAGCGGACGAGCACCTCGACGATCTCGAGCGCCTGCTCGCCGTTGTCGGGCTGCGAGACGAGCAGGTTCTCGAGGTCGACCCCGAGCTTGACGGCGTACTGCGCGTCGAGCGCGTGCTCGGCGTCGACGAACGCCGCCATGCCGCCGAGCTTCTGCGCCTGCGCGATCATCTGCAGCGCCAGCGTGGTCTTGCCCGACGACTCCGGCCCGAAGATCTCGATGACGCGGCCGCGCGGCACGCCGCCGATGCCCGAGCGCGTAGTCGAGGCTGACCGACCCGGTCGAGATGGCGGGGATCGGTGTAGCCGGCGTCCTTCTGCCCGAGGCGCATGATCGAGCCCTTGCCGAACTGCTTCTCGATCTGGCCGACGGCCATCTCGATGGCTTTGCTGCGCTCGCGGTCGTTGCGGTCTTCTACTGCTGGCGGCATAACGCTCCTACGGTTGATTCAGACGTTGCGCGTTTCTTCCGCCTGACGGCGGAAACCACATCTACGGTGGTCGGGAAGCTCCCAGACGACCATCATCCGGGTCATCATCCGGTACGAACATGACAGGCTAGGTCAGGGCGGGATCCTTCGCACCCTGAGCGGGTGCATTCTAGGATTGTGCCGGGGAGAAAGTCAAGCGAAAATCTGTGAAGGCAGGCGCGATAGGTCAATGAGAGTCAGTAGCTTACGGGAAGTGCCGACTTTCGCCCCCAGGCGGCGCTGATCGCAGAAACTTCAATGGGATGTCGGGGTCGAAGTGGCAGGAACTGCAACCGAGGCGCGAAGCGCCGAGGCCCCCTACGGCGAGCGAAGCGAGCCGCCCCTACGCGCGAGCGCAGCGAGCGCGCCCCTACCGCGGGTGCGAAGTCCGCCGCCCGTCGACTCGCTTATGACCGTGCGCTACGCGTCAGGGCAGCGCGGCCCCTAGGCCCCCGGCTGGCGCTTGAGGATCGTCGTCATCGCGTTCTTGTCGAGCGAGCGGGTCATCGCCTCGTCGCCCGTGATGAGCCCCTTCTTGACCAGGTCGCCCGAGCGCGTCGTTCAGCGCGATCATGCCCTGCGCGCGGCCGACCTGCATCATCGATGGGATCTGGAAGGTCTTGCCTTCGCGAATCAGGTTGCTGATCGCGCCGTTGGTCAGCAGGATTTCGAGCGCCGCGATGCGTCCGCCGCCGATCTTCTTGCACAGCGTCTGCGCGATGACGCCGCGCAGCGATTCCGACAGCATGACGCGGATCTGCGACTGGCGGTCGGCCGGGAACTGATCGATGACGCGGTCGACCGTCGACGCCGCGGTCGACGTGTGCAGCGTGCCGAACACCAGATGCCCCGTCTCGGCGGTCTCGATCGCGATGGCGATCGTCTCGAGGTCGCGCAGCTCGCCGACCAGGATCACGTCCGGATCCTCGCGCAGCGCCGCGCGCAGCGCGTCCTTGAACGACCGCGTGTGCGTGTGCACTTCGCGCTGGTTGAGCAGGCACTTCTGGTTGTGGTGCACGAACTCGATCGGGTCTTCGATCGTGATGATGTGATCGGCGCGCGTCTTGTTGATGTGGTCGATCATCGCGCAGAGCGTCGTCGATTTCCCCGAGCCGGTCGGCCCGGTGACGAGCACCAGGCCCTTCTTCAGACTGGCACAGGGCGAGGACGTGCGGCGACAGCCCGAGCTGTTCGGCCGTCAGGATCTCGGCCGGGATGACGCGGAAGACGGCGCCCATCCCGTGGCGGTCCTTGAACACGTTGGCGCGGAACCGGGCGAGCCCGGTGATCTCGTACGCGAAGTCGGAGTCGTGCCGCGCCTCGTATTCCGCCTTGTTGATCGACGGCATGATCTCGCCGAGCAGCCGCACGATCATCTCCGACGACAGGGCGCCGGCCGCGTCGTGCAGCGGGCGCATCTCGCCGTCCTTGCGAATGAGCGGCGGCATGGTCGCACTGAGGTGCAGGTCCGAGGCCTTCAGCTCGTACATGCGCCGGAACATCGAGTTGATGGCCGGTTCGCGCGGAAGGGCCGGGACGCTTACCGCCGTCAAATCATCAGTTAACGGCAGCGTGGGGTCGCGGGCGTGGCCGGCGTCGCCACGGCAAACCGGTCCGGGATCGTCTCCGTCGAAGTCAACATGCCCGCCGCGCTGCAAGGGACACGCCCGTAGGAAATGGCAAAATCCCTAAGGATTTTCAACCTCAGCCGGGCGTGCGGCTGAGCGTACGTGTCCCGTTGTCGCACACCTGTGCGCGGAATTTGAGGCTACCGTGTGCGGGGTCCCGTGTGCGGGTCAGTATTGGTAGAAGCCGCGGCCGGTCTTCCGCCCCAGGTGCCCGGCCGCCACCATCCGCCGCAGCAGCGGACAGGGACGGTACTTCGGATCGCCCAGGCCGTCGTGCAGCACGTTCGAGGATCGCGAGGCAGACGTCGAGGCCGATGAAGTCGGCGAGCGTCAGCGGCCCCATCGGATGGTTCATGCCGAGCTTCATCACGGTGTCGATCGCCTCGGGCGTGCCGACGCCTTCCATCAGCGCGAAGATCGCCTCGTTGATCATCGGCATCAGGATGCGGTTGGCGATGAAGCCCGGATAGTCGGCGGCTTCGACCGCCGTCTTGCCGAGGCGCGTCGCACAGCGCGCGCCGCGGTCTGCATCGAGTCGGCCGACGTCGCCTGGCCGCGAATCAGCTCGACGAGCGTCATCAGCGGCACCGGGTTCATGAAGTGCATGCCGAGCACGTTGTCCGGGCGCTGGTCGTGGCCGCGCCCAGCGCGGTGATGGAGATCGACGACGTGTTGGACGCGAGGATGACGTCCGGCGCGTCAGTCGCGTCGAGGCGCGCGAAGAGCGTCGCGCTTCGCGTCGCGCGTCCTCGACGATCGCTTCGACGACGTAGTCGGCGTCGGCGAGCGCGTCGAGCATCGGTGCCGGTCGAGAGCCGCCCGAGCGCGGCGTCGCGATCGGCCGCCGTCAGCTTGCCCTTCTCGACGAACTTCGCCGAGGCTCTTCTCGATCGTCGCGCGCGCGCGCTCGAGCGCCGGCGCGGCCGCGTCGCACGAGCCGCACGTCGAAGCCCGCCTGCGCGAACACCTGGGCGATGCCGTTGCCCATCGTCCCGGCGCCGACGACGCCGATCCGCCTGATGTCCATCATGCTCCGTTGCCTCGCTGGACAGCTGGAAGCTGCGGCAGCTCGACTCTCGTTCCACCGCCAGCGCCACGCCGTTGCCGCCGCCGAGGCACAGCGTCGCGATGCCGCGCTTCAGGCCTGCGCCGCTTCAGCGCGTAGAGCAGCGTCGTCAGGACGCGCGCGCCGCTGGCGCCGATCGGATGGCCGAGCGCGACCGCGCCGCCGTGCACGTTGACGCGCGCCGGATCGATGCCGAGCTCGCGCATGACGGCGACGGCCTGCACCGAGAACGCCTCGTTGATCTCGAAGAGGTCGACGTCCTCGAGCGTCCAGCCGATCTTCGCCGCGACCTTGCGCACGGCCTCGACCGGGCGTCATCAGCACCATCTTCGGCGCGAGACCGCTCGTCGCCTGCCCGACGATGCGCGCGAGCGGCGTGAGGCCGAGCGCGCGCGCCTTCGTCGGCCGCCATCACGACGAGCGCCGCGGCGCCGTCGTTGACGCCCGGCGCGTTGCCGGCGGTGACGGTGCCGTCCTTCTTGAACGCCGGCTTCAGGCGCGGCGAGCGCTTCGGCGGTCGTGTCCTCGCGAATCGCCTCGTCGCGATCGACGACGACGGGATCGCCTTTCTTCTGCGGAATGGCTGATCGGCAGGATCTCGTCGGCGAACCAGCCTTCGCGCGTCGCGCGCGGCCGCCTTGCGGTGGCTCTCCGCGGCGTACGCGTCCTGTTCCGCGCGCGCCGACCGCGTAGGTCTCCGCCACGACGTCTCGCCGACATGCCCATGTGGCACTGCTCGAACGCGCACCACAGGCCGTCGTTGATCATCGAATCGACGAGCGTGCCGTTGCCCATCCGCAGCCCTTCGCGGATGCGCGGCAGCAGGTACGGGCGAGTTGCTCATCGACTCCATGCCGCCCGCGACGGCGACGTCGATGTCGCCGGTCGCGATGCCCTGCGCCGCGAGCATCACCGCCTTCAGCCCGGAGCCGCAGACCTTGTTGATCGTGAGGGCGGCGACGCGGTCGCCGAGCCCGCCGTTGAGCGCGGCCTGGCGCGCCGGATTCTGCCCGTTGCCCGCCTGGACGACGTTCCCC
Source organism: uncultured Acidobacteriota bacterium (assembly GCA_963820645.1). Lineage (GTDB taxonomy): Bacteria > Acidobacteriota > Vicinamibacteria > Vicinamibacterales > 2-12-FULL-66-21 > JALZOC01. The sequence continues at coordinate 127,811 of CAWGAS010000004.1, forward strand.
ATGATGCACTCGTCGACGAGCGCCGGGTCGATGCCGGCGCGCGCGCACGGCTTCGCGGACCACGCAGCGCGCCGAGCTCGGTCGCCGTGAGTGATCTTCAGCGCACCGAGAAACTTGCCGGTAGGGGTTCGGACGGCGCGACAGGATGACGGATTCACGCATGGACTGGATCTCGGGTCTCGGGACTCGGTCTGACTCGGTCGTCGACGCGGACGATCTTCAGCCGCTGTCGACCTCTGCGGGTCCGAGCAGGTGCTGCATCTTCTGCAGCACCGCCTCGCGCGCGCGCTCGATCTCGAGCACCCACCGGCGATCGACGGCCCGGACCGACAGCACGCCGTCGCCGACAGGTCGACCGTGGTGACACGCGCGAGCGCCGGGCCCACGGCGAGCTGCCACGCGAAGGCGTTCCTTCTTTAGACGCCGGCTGACGGCGAACAATCTCCACCAGCGTGGTGGACAGGATGCTTTGGACTGGGATCATCGAGCGGTCGCATCGGGACTCGGCGACTCGGGATCCGGGATCCGATCGATCCCGAGTCCCGCATCCCGAGTCCCGATACTATCAACGTTCACATGCGCCTGATCCTCGCGTCGGCGTCGCCCCGGCGGGCGGAGCTGCTGACCTCGGCCGGCTTTGCGTTCGACGTGTCGCCGGCCGACGTCGACGAGACGCTCCTCGACGCCGAAGAGCCGCGACGCGTACGCCCTGCGCGTCGCGCGGGACAAGGCCGTCGACCGTCGCGCGCAGGCACGGAGACGGCCGAGTCGTGCTCGCGGCCGACACGGTCGTCGTCGCGGGAGGCGAGGTGCTCGGAAAGCCACGCGACGCGCACGACGCGGAGCGGATGCTGAGGCGGCTGTCGGACGCCGTTCACCAGGTCCTGACACGGCCGTCGTCGTGCGCGCGCCGGGCGGCGAGTCGTCCGAAGTCGGTCACGACACGGGTCCATTTCCGGCGCCTGACGGACGCGGAGATCGCCTGGTACGTCGCCTCCGGGGAGCCGGACGGCAAGGCCGGCGCGTACGCGATCCAGGGGCGCGGCGCCCGGTTCATCGACTGGATCGAGGGCTCGTGGTCGAACGTCGTCGGCCTTCCGATTGCGACGGTTTACCGCCTGTTGAACGCGGACCCTGACCGTTCAAGAACCCCGCCGCCGGCTAGGTCCTGTCGGGCTCGCGCCGATTGACCCGTCCGCCCGGAGACAGTATTCTGGTGCCGGGCAGGTGCCCGCAAATCCTTATGAAATCAAAACCTATCAAGATCGGCGCGACCGTCGTGGTGCTGACGCTGGCCTTCGGAGGCCTCCTCTATTCAACGCTGCGCGACGGGACTCGAGTACTACAAGCACGTCGACGAGGTCATGGCGGATCCCGGCGCGTGGCACGGCAAGAAGCTGCAGCTCCACGGACACGTCGTGGACAAGTCGATTCTGCAGAAGCCGGACACGCTCGAGTACCGGTTCCAGGTCCAGAGCAACGGGGCCGTCGTCCAGGCGAGCTACACCGGGATCGTCCCCGACACGTTCAAGGGGGGCGCCGAAGTCGTGCTGAACGGGCACCTCGGGCCGTCAGGGTTTGCCGTCGACCCGAACGGCGTGATGGCGAAGTGCCCGTCGAAGTACGAGCCCGGAAAGGCCGGGGCGCCCGGCAGCTAGCGCTCGATGCGTGAGCGTGACCCAGTTGAACCAAGCGAGCCCCTACATGGCTACACTCGGGAGTTTTCTGCTCCTTGCCGGCCTTCGTCGGCTGCGCGCTATGCGATTGCGGCCTCCGTCGCCGGCGCGCGCCGGCGCTCCCAGCGCGCTGGTCGAAAGCGGGATCGGCGCCTTCTACTTCGTCTCCGCCCTGATGACGATGGCGTCGGCCGTGATCATCCACGCGTTCGTCACCAACAACTACGCAATCAAATACGTGCAGCGGTATTCCAGCGCCGCGCGATCCGCTCCCGTTCAAGATCGCGTCGTACTGGGGCGGGCTCGACGGCTCGATCATGTTCTGGGTGTTCCTGCTGCGGCACGTTCGGCGCGATCGCGGTCTACACGAACCGCGAGCGCAACCGCGAGCTCATCCCGTACGTCGTGTCGGTCATCGCCGCCGTGGAGATGTTCTTCATCTTCCTGATGGTCGTGCACAACAACCCGTTCTCCACGTTCCTCGCGCAGGGACCCGGCGAAGGGAAGGGGCTGACGCCGCTGCTCCAGAACTTCTACATGGCGATCCACCCGCCGTCGCTGTACATCGGGTTCGTGACGATGACGATCCCCTTCGCGTTCGGCATCGCGGCGCTGATTACCGGCCACCTCGACGACTCGTGGCTGCGCGCCGTGCGGCGCTGGACGATGATGGGCTGGCTGTTCCTGTCGTTCGGGCTGACGCTCGGCATGCTGTGGGCCTACGAGGAGCTCGGGTGGGGCGGGTTCTGGATGTGGGATCCGGTCGAGAACGCCGCCGCGCTCCCGTGGTTCACCGCGACCGCCTTTCTGCACTCGCTCATGGTCCAGGAGCGCCGCGGGATGCTGCGCGTGTGGAACGTCACGCTCGTCATCACGACGTTCTTCCTGACGATCTTCGGCACGTTCATGACGCGCTCGGGCGTCGTGCAGTCGGTCCACGCGTTCGGCGAGGATCGCGAGCTCGCGCTGCTGTTCACGATCTTCATGATCGCGATTCTGACGTTCAGCTTCGGGCTCGTCATCTACCGGCTGCCGATGCTGCGCGCGCGCCACTCGCTCGACTCCTGGATGTCGCGGGAGGCCGCGTTCCTCGCGAACAACTGGATCCTCCTGTTCTCGGCCTTCTTCGTCCTCTTCGCGACGATGTACCCGACGCTGAGCGAAGCGCTCAGAGGCGAACGGCTGACCGTCGGCCCGCCGTTCTTCAACAAGTGGATGCGGCCGATCGGGCTCATGCTGCTGCTGCTGACCGGCATCGGCCCGCTGCTCGCGTGGCGGAAGTCGACGCTGTCGAACCTCGTGCAGCAGTTCCTCTGGCCCGACGACGGTCGGCGCTGGTCACCGCGGTCGCGCTGTACGCCGCCGGCGTGCGGGTGTGGAGCTCGGGCATCTGCTTCGCGCTCTGCGGCTTCGTGGTCGGAACGCTCGAGCCAGGAATTCATTCGCGGCGCGCAGGTCCGCCAGGGCGCCACGGGCACCGACATCGTCACGGCGATGATCGGCCTGGTCGGCCGCTCGCAGCGCCGCTACGGCGGCTACATCGTGCACCTCGGTGTCGTGCTGATCTTCCTGGGCTTTGCCGGCGAAGGATTCAAGAAGGAAGAGCAGGCCACGCTCAAGCCCGGGCCAGCAGATTCAGGTGGGACATTTCACCGTGCGGCACGACGCGCTGCGCGTCACCAGCGACGCACAGAAGCAGATGATTACCGGGCACGTCAGCATCTTCGACAACGGCAAGCCGGTCGGCGAGATGACGCCGGCCAAGTGGTATCTTCGCCAAGCACGAGGAAGAGCCGACGACCGAAGTGGCGATCCGCCGCGCGCGTCTCCGAGGACCTGTACGTCGTGCTGTCGGGGTACGACATCGGCAAGCAGACGGGAATCTACGCGGTCACGGTCAATCCGCTCGTGAACTGGATCTGGTTTGGATTCGCGGTGATGGCTCTCGGCACCGCGCTGACCGTGCTGCCGGAGCGCGCCTTCGCCTTTGCGGCCGCCAAGGTGCCCGAGGGGGCCGCGACCACGACGATGCTCCTGCTGTCGTTGCTGTTGTGGCCCGGCGGCGGTGCTGGCGCAGACGGTCGACGTCGACGCCGAGAAGCGCCCTCGAGCGCCGGCTCGAGGGGGAGATCCTCTGCACGTGCGGCTGCCGCCGGCCGCTCAACAACTGCGGCATGCTGAACTGCGACGGGCACGCAACCCAGACGGCGAAGCTCCGGAAGTTGCTGAGCGAAGGCAAGGATCACGACGCGGTGATCGCCGCCTTCATCAAGGACTTCGGCGACGAGTCCATCCTTGCCGCGCCGGTGGACAAGGGCTTCAACCGCCTCGCCTGGCTCTTCCCCTATCTGGTCGGGGCGACCGGCGCCGCCAGCATCGCCTTCGTGGCCTTCCGCTGGTCGCGCCGCGACGGCGCGGCCGGCGCGCCCGCGCAGAACGACGCCGGCGACGATCCTGTCCTGCGCGCGAGGCTCGACGATGAGCTCCGCGACCTCGATTGAGAAGGTCCGGCTGAAGCCGGACGCGGCCGTCTCGGATCGGGACGCGGACCAGGGCTTTCGTCCGTGGCATTTCTTCGTGCTCGCCTCGCTGGCTGCCGCGACCGTGGCGGTCGTCATGTCGCGGCGATCCACGCCCGAACACCTGATTCTCATGAGCCTGACCGTCGGCGCCGCGGGCGCGGCCGCGGCCGGCCTCTATCGCATGCTGGCGCCGCTGGCCATTCGCGACGTGTCCCGCCTGCGCGATCGTCCGTCCGAGCGCCTGCGCGCGACGCTGGAGCTCGAGAAGAACCTGGTGCTCCGCTCGATCAAGGAGCTCGAGTTCGATCGCGCGATGGGCAAGCTCTCGACGAAGGACTTCGAAGAGATCGGCGGCCGCCTGCGGGCGCGCGCGATGATGCTCATGAAACAGCTCGACGCCGGCGAGTCGGGCTATCGCGCGCTGATCGAGCGCGAGCTGAGCGCGCGGGTCAAGATGAAATCCGCAGCCCGGCTGAAGCCGGACGCGACCGACGACAAGGTCCGGCTGAAGCCGGACACCACCGAAGTCGACGCCGACCGACGAACGCGTCCGGCTGAAGCCGGACACCACCGAGCTGAAGCCGGACGTCCAGCTGAAGCCGGACGCCACCGTAGTGGACGGATGCGCGGCTTGCGGCACGGCGAACGATCCCGACGCTTCATTCTGCAAGCGGTGCGGCACGAGGCTCGAGAGATGAGCATCAGGCGCGCCGTCGCCGCGTTCGCGATCTCTGCGCTGGTCTTCTCCATCGGCCGATTTGACGCCCAGCCCGTTCTTGCGCAACAACCGCCGGCCGAGATGCCCGATGCGAAGCAGATGTCGGGCATCCCGCTGCCGGTCTCGGATCTCGCCGTCGGCACGGTCACGGTCCGCGTCGTCCGCGGCTCGATGGTCAACCCGGTGATCGATCAACCCGTGGAGCTGTCGGGCGGTTCCTCTCCGATGACCGCGAGAACCAACGACAGCGGGCGCGCCGAGTTCACGGGCCTGCGTCCGGGCACGCGCGTCACGGCCTCGACCACGGTTGACGGCGAGCGCCTGGCATCGCAGGAGTTCAGCGTGCCGGCCACCGGCGGTGTTCGCGTGGCGCTCGTCGCGGCGAGCGCGCAGACGGGGCAGCCCGCCGCCGGTGCGCCGCCGCCCGCTCCGCGGCCGGCAAAGGCCGGCGTCGTCGTGCTCGGCGATCGATCGCGCCTCGTGATCGAGATGGGCAACGAGGCGCTGAACGTCTTCAATCTCTTCGAGATCGTCAACGCCGCGCCGGATCCGGTGCAGCCCCCCGCTCCGATCGTGTTCGAGCTGCCGCAGGCGGCCGTGGGCGCCGGCAAGCTCGAGGGCTCCTCGGCGCAGGTGACCGTCGCCGGCAAGCGCGTGACGGTCGCGGGACCGTTCGCGCCAGGTTCCACGCTCGTCCAGTTCGGCTACTCCGTGCCGATCAAGGCGGGGCGCCTCACGATCCAGCAGACGCTGCCGATCGCGCTCGACCAGTTCAGCGTGATGGCGCAGAAAGTGGGGGCGCTGCAGCTCGAGTCCCCGCAGATGGCCGAGCATCGTGACATGCCGCTGCAGGATCAGACCTTCATCGTCGGCAAGGGGCCGGCGCTGAAGGCGGGCGACACGATCTCGCTGACGTTCAGCGGGCTCCCGCACGCGCCGCTCTGGCCGCGCAACGTCGCGCTCGCGCTGGCGCTCGTCATTCTCGCGGGAGGCGTGTGGGCCAGCCTGCGGACCGGCGCGCCGGCCGCGGCGCACGTCGAGCGGCGGCGGCGTCTCGAGGCCAAGCGCGATCGGCTCTTCACCGAGCTCGCCTCAATCGAGGAGCAACACACCGAGCGCACGATCGATCCGGAGCGGTACGCCGCGCGCCGGCGTGAGCTCATGTCGGCGCTCGAGCGGGTGTACGCCGAGATGGACGAGGAAGCGGCCGCGTAGTGGCCCGGCGCCGGAGTTCACTTCGCTGCGCTTCACCGACGTCTCCCGCCATTTCGGCCGCCGGCGCGTGCTCAACGACGTGTCGTTCCGCTGCGACGCCGGCGAGCTCGTCGCGGTGCTGGGCCCCAACGGCGCCGGCAAGTCCACGCTGCTCTCGATTGCCGCGACGCTGCTGGACCCGTCGTCGGGCGCGGTCCACTACGGCGAGCACACCGCCCGCGGCGCGGGAGCGGAGCTGCGCGGCCGCATCGGCGTGCTCGGCCACGATCTCTATATCTACCCCGAGCTCTCCGCGGCGGAGAACCTGCTGTTTTTCGGGCGGATCTACGGGCTGGCCGGCGTCGAAGGGCGCGTCGCGGCGGCCCTGGAGCGCGCCGGTCTCGGCGAGCGCGACGATCCGGTCGCCACCTTCTCGCGCGGCATGCGGCAGCGGCTCGCGCTGGAGCGCGCGCTCCTCCACGAGCCGCGGCTCGTCCTGCTCGACGAGCCGTTCACCGGCCTGGACGACGCCGCCATCGGGGCGCTGCGCGATCGGCTCCGGGCGTTGCGCGACGCGGGCTGCATCGTCCTCGTGACGACGCACGATCTCGAGACCATCGACGGCCTCGTCGACCGGGCGCTCGTGCTGCAGAAAGGGAGAGTGGCGCAGATCGCCCCCGGCACGGGCTCGCTGCGCGAACGGTATCGCCGGCTCTGCGCCGGGGCGTAGACGATGTTTTTCAGGACCGTCTGGCTCGTCACGCGCAAGGACCTCCTCATCGAGGTGCGGAGCCGCGAGATCCTGTATACGACGCTGTTCTTCGCGGTCTCGTGCGCGCTGGTCTTCGCGTTCGGGTTCGTGCGCGAGGGGCAGCCGCTCGGCGACGCGGCGGCGGGCATTCTCTGGATCGCGATCGCGTTCTCGGGCACGCTCGCGCTCGGCCGCGCCTTCGAACGGGAGCGCCAGAGCGAGACGCTGCGGGCGCTGCTGATGGCGCCCGTCGATCGTCCGGCGCTCTACGTCGGCAAGCTGGTCGGCGTGCTGCTGCTGCTCGCGGCGGTCGAGGTCGTCGTCGTGCCGCTCGTGGCGCTGATGTTCCAGGCCCGGCTGTTCGCGCATCCGCTGCTCATGGCCGGGCTGCTCGCGGCGGGGACGGTGGGGTTCGCGGCGGTCGGCACGCTGTTCGCAGCGATGCTCGTGCGCGCGCGCAGCCGGGACGTGCTGCTCCCGATTCTGCTGTATCCGATTACAATCCCCGTGATCATCGCGGGCGTGCGCGGAACGGCGAGCGCTGCTGCAGGCCGACGCCGACCTGCCGATGGCGCGCCTCTGGCTGTCGATGCTGGTGTGTCTTCGACGTCGTCTTCATCACGATCGCGCTGTGGACGTTCGAGCCGGCGATGACGGAGTAGTCTCGGGTCTGCGGTCTCAGGTCTCTGGTGGTCCGGTTGTTCCAACTCCGAGACCAAAGACTAAAGACTGGAGACTAGAGACACCCGAGACCGAGACTCGAGACCGGAGACCGACATGAACACGCTCTTTGCCTTTGCCCTGATCTTCGTCGCGGCGATGTTCGCCTACGCGCCGTTCATGATCAACGCGGCGCCGTACGAATCGACGATGGGGCTCGTCCAGAAGATCTTCTACTTCCACGTGCCGTCGTGGATTGTCATGTTCAGCTCCGCGTTCGTCTGCGGCATCGCGAGCCTGTTCGTGATCTTCAAGGGGAGCAAGGACGCGGACCGGCTCGCCGTCGGGGCCGCGGAGATTACGGTGCTCTTCGGGATTATCGGGCTCATCACGGGGCCGCTGTGGGCCCGCAAGGCCTGGGGCGTGTGGTGGCAGTGGGACGCGCGCCTGACGTCCGCGCTCGTGCTGGAGCTCATCTACGTCGCCTACCTCCTGCTGCGGAAATACGGCGGCCCCGGGTCCGAGAAGCTGAGCGCGGTCGTGGCGATCTTCGGCATGGCCAACGTCCCGTTCGTCTATTGGTCGGTGAACCTCTGGCGGACCATTCACCCGACGACGAACGTGGTGCCGACGCTGAAGCCCTCCATGGGCATTCCCGTTCCTGTGGTGCTCACTGGCGTTCGTCGGACTGTATGTGCTCATGCTCACGGCGCGCACGCGCCTCGAGAACAGGCGAGCCGAGCTCGAAGCGCTGTACCTTTCCATCGAGGACTGACGATGACAACGATCATGGATACGAAACGACGACTCGGGACTCGGGACTCGGGGCTCGCGATCCAGACACGGGCGATCATGCGGCTGCTGGCCGTCGCGGCTCTGTGCGTGATGGCTCTTGCGGCAACAGCTTCGACCGTGCGCGCCCAACAACCGCCCAACCCCGCGACTGACGGGTTCGTCCCGGTCGACACGCTCAAGCCGCAGGAGCAGCTCCCGGCGGCGCCGCTCGTGATGGGCGCGTACGCGATCGCGTGGATTGCGGTGTTCGGCTACTTGTGGTCGATCTGGCAGCGCCTCAGCCGCGTCGAGCGGGACCTGGCCGAGGTCAGCCGCCGCATCCCGGCCGGCGGAGGGCCGCGTTGAACTTCTCCAACATGACGTCGGCGCACTTCATCTTCATCCCCGCGGTGCTGGTGCTGGGCGTCGTCATCGGCTGGATCCTGGGCTCGCGCGCCGCGCAGGACGCGTTCGCGGCGGAGCTGAGGAGACGGGAAGAGAGGGAGAAGCGGAAGGCCGAGCGCTCGAGCTCACGGAGGCAACACGGAGCTCTAATCACGGGCACGGATGACGGAGCAACGGAGTCTTGAATTGATCACAGAGTTAACGAAGTGAAACAGAGAAACACAAATAGTTGTTTTCTCCGTTCCTCCGTTACTCCGTTCCTCCGTGTTACTGCTGTTGTCGAACGGAGTCGTCCGTTGCCTCCGTACCCTCCGCTATCTCCCCACCGCGAGACGGTTGGCCAGGCTCGACGGCAGCCCGGCATTGAGGATGCGGCGCTGCGCGGCGGCGACGGGGTACGGAACGCGCCGCAACTGCACCGAGAATTCCTCCGAATCGTAAATCCCGAACGCCGCCCGCGGGTCGCTGTCGCGCGGCTGGCCGACCGATCCCACGTTGATCAGATAGCGGACACCCGCGGTGAGCGGCACCGTCGTCTCGCCTTCGTCGGGCACGAAGCCGTCGAACGTCGTCGCGTCCCGCCGGAAGACGACCGGCAGGTGCGTGTGCCCGAACAGCAGGAGCGGGCGGGTCGCCGCATCGAGCGCGCGGCCCGCATCGTCGGCGTCGAAGATGTAGTGGTCTTCGTCGAAGGGCGCACCGTGACAGATCTCGACCACCTCGTCGATCGTCATCGGGCCGGCGGGAAGCGCGCGCAGGTACTCGCGATTGCTGTCGCTGAGCGCTTCGAGCGTCCACTGCGCCGCGAGGCGGGCGATATTGTTGAAGGAGCTGCCGTCCTCGAGCCCGCATGCCGCCTTGTCGTGATTGCCGCGAATGACCGCGAGCGGCTCGAGCGCGCGGATCCGATCGACGACGCCGTTGGGCTCCGCTCCGTAGCCGACGAGGTCGCCGAGCACGAGGACCCGGTCCCAGCTGCCGGCGGGCGCCGCGGCGAGGACGCAGTCGAGCGCGTCGGTGTTGGCGTGGATGTCGGACAGGATCAGGTAGCGCACGCGGACGCCTGCACTCGTGAAGGGTGGCTCGTGAAGCGGGCGGCACCGGGCCCGGGCCGTCCGTCGGACGGTTCGCAGCGGGTGGCGGCGCGCTCACGGTTCACCATTCACAGTTCCTCGAGGGACTCGATGATGCGCTCGGCGACGTCCTCCGCGTGCGCGCCGCGGGCATCGATGCGCACGCGGGCGTTGGCGTACGCGGCCTGGCGCATCGCGAACAGCCGTTCCATCTGTGTCCGGTCGGCCGCCATGGGGCGCCGGCCGTCGGCCGGCAGCCGCGCCACCAGCTCTTCGAGCGGCACGTCGAGCCAGATCGAGACGCCGTCCATGTTGATGGCGGCCCGGTTGTCCGGATCCATGAACGTCCCGCCGCCCGTCGCGACGACCGCGTGGCGGAGCGGCAGGACCAGCCGCAGGATCTCGCGCTCGAGCGTCCGGAAGTACGGCTCGCCGTTGCGCGCGAAGATCTCGGCGACGGACCGCCGCTCGCGGGCTTCGATGAGCTCGTCGATGTCCTCGGCGCGCCATCCCAGCCGCGCCGCGAGCGTGCGCGCGACGGTGGTCTTGCCGGCCGCCATGAAGCCGACGAGGTAGATCTTGTCGGCCGTCACCGGGTGAGACGCGCGAGCTCGTCGAAGAACCCGGGATACGAGACGTCAACCGAGGACGCGCCGGCGATGGTCGTCGGCGCCGCGGCGCGCGTGGCCGCGATGGCGAAGGCCATGGCGAGCCGGTGATCCCCGGCCGCGTCCACCGAACCGCCGGTGAGCGGCCGCGCTTCCAGCGTGAAGCCGTCGTCGAATTCCTCGACCGACGCGCCCATCGCACGAAATCCTTCGCGCCAGCGCCGAGATGCGGTCGCTCTCCTTGACGCGGAGCTCGGAGGCCCCGCGCACCGTGAACGTCCGCCCCTCGGGCATCATCGCCGCGAGCGCCGCGAGCGCCGGGATCTCGTCGATCACCCCGGGGACGTCGCCGGGCGCCACCTCGAAGCTGTTGCACTCGCGCGAACGACAGCCGCACGGTCCCCACCGGTTCCCCCGCGCTGTGGTCATCGACCGACCACGTCACGCCCGCGCCCGCGCGTCCGAACACGTCGAGCACGGCGATGCGCGACGGATTCAGTCCTACGCCCTCGATCTCGATGGCGGACCCGGGCGTGCCGCCGGCCAGCGCGGCCCAGAATGCCGCGCCGGAGATATCCCCCGGCACCGACAGGGTGCGCGATTCGAGCCGCTGGCCCGCGGCGACCTCGACGGCCGGACCGTCGCGAATCACGGTGACGCCGAACGCTTCCAGCGCGCGTTCCGTATGATCCCGCGTAGGCGCCGGCTCGACGACCCTGGTGCGGCCGGACGCATGCAGGCCCGCCAGCAGGACGCCGCTCTTGACCTGGGCGCTGGGCATCTCCGGTTCATACACGATCCCCTGGAGGCCGCCGCCGTCGATGGTCAGCGGCGCGCGGCCGCCCGTCGAGTCGATTCGCGCGCCCATGCGCGTGAGCGGCTCGATGATTCGGCGCATGGGCCGCCGCTGCAGCGAGTCGTCGCCGCCGATCACCGTCCGAAACGCATGTCCCGCGAGGATCCCGGCCAGGAGCCGAATCGTGGTCCCTGAATTGACCGCGTCGAGCGGCGCGTCGGGCGCGCGCAGGCCGCCGAGGCCGCGTCCCGTGATGGCCCAGCCGGACGGGCCCGCCGCGCGGATCGCGACGCCCAGCCCCCGCAGGCAGCCGAGCGTGGCCGCGCAGTCCGCGCCGGGCGAGTAGCCGCTGATGTGAGACTCGCCGTCGGCCAGCGCGGCGAACATCGCGTAGCGATGCGAAATCGATTTGTCGCCGGGCACGCGGACGCGTCCCGCGGCGCGTGTCGCAGGCCGGACGGTGATCGAATCGGCTGGCGCGCGGAGCATGGACCGAACTATAGCATTCGCACTCTTGGGGGGATCCGGTTTAGTATGTTATTCACTCGCGTGCCCCTACAGCCCGCTGTTTCCATCCGTTCGCGTGCGTCCGGCCGCAACCGCGCCGGCGGGGCCGCCTTCGCGAATTCCCAAATCGCTCGCTTCGGCGCGCCTGGTCCGCCTTCACATATCCTTCGCCTCGGCGTGCCTGCATGCTGAGACGCGGCGGCACCATCCGTCTACAGATCCACAGCAACTTCGAGATGGTGGACTTCGTGCAGGTCGTCAGCGACCGCGCCGGGCAGCTCGCCGGCCTCGACGAGGACACGGTCCACTGGATCGGCGTCGCCGTGCGCGAGTCGGTGATCAACGCCATCAAGCACGGCAACCGCGAAGATTACGGCAAGCTCGTGACCGTCGAGTTCACCTTCGCGCCGGCGGCCGATCCGCACGAGCTCGTCGTCCGCGTCCTCGACCAGGGTGAGGGCTTCGACCCCGACGAGGTCGCCGACCCGCTGGCCCCCGAGAACATCCTGAAGTCGAGCGGCCGGGGCATTTTCTTCATGCGCAGCTTCATGGACGACGTCGTGCTGCGCCGCGCCGCGGAAGGCGGGATGGAAGTGCGCATGGTGAAGAAGCTGGCGCGCACCGGTGGTGCGCTGATCGCCCGCGTGAGCGCTCCCGCCGGTCTATCTCGCCACCGCCGTCGAGTCGGTCATCCGCGCCGGCGAGATCCAGATGGCGCACTTCGGCCGGGCGATGCGCATCGACAAGAAAGGGGCGATCGATCTCGTCACCGAGATCGACCTCGAGGTCGAGCGCGAGTTCCGCGCGGTGATTGCCGAGCGGTTCCCCGATCACGTCGTGCTCGGCGAGGAGTTCTCGGCCGTTCGCGACCGCGACGCGACGCCCGGAGTACTGCTGGGTGTTCGATCCGGTCGACGGCACCACGAACTTCGCGCACGGGCTCCCGATCTTCTGCTCGTCGCTCGCGCTCGAGATCACGGCGTGCCGGCCGTGGCGGCGATTTACGATCCGACCCGCAAGGAACTGTTCACGGCCGAGCGCGGCCATGGCGCGTGGCTCAACGGCACGCCGCTGCGGGTCTCGTCCGCGTCCACGCTGATCGATTCACTGCTCTGCACCGGCTTTCCGTACAACGTGCAGCGCGACGCCGAGGGGCTCGTCGGGTCTGTTCGGCGAAGTTCCTGACCGTCTCGCGGGCCGTGCGCCGCCTCGGATCCGCCGCGATCGATCTCGCGTACGTCGCCGCGGGGCGCCTCGACGGATTCTGGGAGCACGCGCTGCACCCATGGGACGTCGCCGCGGGGCGCTGATCGTGCAGGAAGCCGGCGGGCGCGTCACCGATCTGGCGGGCGGTCCCTACAGCTCGCGCAGCGGCAACGTCGTGGCCACCAACGGCCTCATCCACGACGCCATGGTCGAGGTCATTCAGGGCTACACCCACACGTGAACAGGGAACCTGGTGTTCACCGTGTCGGGAACAGGAGATCAGAAGTTCAGGAGTTTTTATTGTATTTCTGATTTCTTGGCGCCTGTTAGGCTGGAACCAGGAAAGACAATCTCCTGATCTCTGACCTCCTGTTCAAGGCGCTAAACCCATACGTTGGGGAGCAGGTTGGGTGGGTGTTGAGACGGTACGGGCTGTCGTCACTCCCGCCGGCCCGTTTGTACGCCCGCGGTGGACGAATTGACCCCCGCGTAAGACAAGGCGTGCGGATCGGCCGCCGGACTCAGCGGGTTTTCGGGCCGGAGCGTGGCACTGTTCATGCTCCCTCCCGGGTGACTGGGCAGGCCCCGCACGTGGGCGGCGCCTCCCGAAACGGAGCTTCTCATGATGAAACGAATAGGGCTTCATGCTGTGCGGTATGGACTCGGACTCGATGGCCGCGGCCGCGATTTTCGCGCCACCGGTCGCGCAGGCGCAGATCACGCGGGTCAGCGGGCCGGACACGCGGCAGTCGATCGGCCTGACGCTCGGAGGGTTCTTCGTCACTCGGGAGGACTCGCGCGTGGCGGGGGACGTGCTCGTCGCGGACCTTTCTGATGTGCAGCCGCTCTTGTTCGACATCGAGGATTTCGACGGTTTCTCCATCGGCGGCGAGTGGCTCGTCGGTCTCGGGAAGTACCTCGAGGCGGGCGTTGGCGCCGGGTATTACCAGAAGACCGTGCCGAGCATCTACCGCGACCTGGAGAACGCGAACGGCGGGGAAATCGAACAGGATCTCAAGCTCAAGGTCGTCCCGGTGACCGCGACCGTGCGCTTTCTCCCGCTCGGCCGCAACGGCGTCTCGCCGTATTTCGGCGGGGGCATCGGCGCATTCAACTGGCGGTACAGCGAGAGTGGCGAGTTCGTCGACACCAGCGACGACTCGATTTTCCGCAACACCTACGTCGCCAAGGGGTGGACCGCCGGCCCGGTGTTCCTCGCCGGGATTCGGTTTCCCATCGGCGATGCCTTTACGATCGGCGGCGAGGTTCGATGGCAGAGGGCAGAGGGCGATACCGATCGCGATGAGACCGGCCTGCTTGGCGACAAGATCGATCTCGGCGGCTGGAACGCGGCGGCGACGTTCCACTTCCGGTTCTGAGCCAGCCGAGACAGCGGAGCTGACGGAGTGAACGGACTTCTTAGGAACGCACGTTAACGCGGAGCAACGGAGCAACGGAGTAACGGAGACAAGACAGATTGTCTTTGTCTCCGTTTCTCCGTTGCTCCGTTTCTCCGTGTTGAATTGCCGGTGATTAAGCGCAGTCCGTTGCCTCCGGCCCCTCCGCTATCTCACCGCACGGTATAGCGCGACCCCGCCCCCTTCCGCGACCCGCTCGAAGCCGTCGAGGAATCGCGGATGCCGCCGCGCCTGGACGAACAGCGAGTCTCCTCCCTCCGCGCGCTCCTCGATCACAATCCAGCCGGCGACGCCCGCCGGTTTGAGCAGCGCGAAGTTCCAGAGGTCGCCGTTGCCCTCGTGCAGGAAATCCTGGATGCGGAACCCCGCGGCCGAGAGATCGTGCATGTAGTGGCCGAGCGAGCCCATGCTCATCATGATGGTCCGCGTCGTCGCGGTGCGTGACGAGGTAGTCGGTGACGGCGCGGCGTCCCGCCATGTTGGCCGCCTCGCGCTGGGATTCGGCGATGAGCGGCGCCGCGCGATCCAGCGGAGGCGCCTGGAACAGCGCCGCCGCGACGACGATCGCCGCCGCAAACGGCCGGGCGCGCGACCACAGCAGGCCGATCCCCGCTCCGGTCAGCGCGGCGCACGCGGCGACCAGCGGCACGTCGTAGCGAATCCGAAACGGATGGCCCTGCATGTACGCGTAGCAGGGGAGCGCCGCCGCGCCGGCCAGCGCGAGGACCAGCGCCAGGGAGGCACGCGATCTGGACCGCACGAACGCGTAGATGACGAGCGCCGCCCCCGCGTACGCCGGCCAGACCAGCGCCGAGCCGGAGAGGCGGTAGAGACCCTCGCGCACCTGTGCCCACGCCACGAGCGGATGACCCAGCGCCTCGGTGTTCTCGGGCACGAAGAAGCCGCCGCTGACGAACCAGGCGCCGACGGTCCACCGGCTGTTGATCAGGAACAGCAGGACGGCCGCCGCCGGCCACGCGGCGAGCCTGGCGGCGGCGCGGAGCGCATCCCGCACGGTCCCGCCGCGGCGCATCAGCACCGCTCCGGCGATCGCGATCGTCGCCGCCGCAATCGGCCAGGCTTCGTAGCGCGTGAGGCACGCGGCCGCCAGCGCGACGCCCGCGCTCGCCGGCCAGCGCCGCGCACCCGAGTCGATCCATGCGGCCGTGAGCGCGACCGCCGCGGCCGTCGTCGCGAAGAGCAGCGGTTCGGTCATCGGCGTGCTCTGCAGGTAGAGCACGTTCGGATTGCCGACGAGCAGCACGGCGGCGGCGAGCGCGCCGCTCGTCGATCCGGTGGTGCGCAGGATCAACGACGACAGCGCCCACGCCGTCACCGCGGTGCTGATCACGGAGATGGCGACCGCCGACGCGCCGGTCCGATACAGCACGTCGATTTGCACCGGCAACATGTTCAAGCAGGTGCGGCAGCGGAAGCCACACCGCGCCGACCTGCTGCCATCCGGGAGTGAGGCTGTCGATGATGCGGCGCGCCACGACGAGGTGCGCACGCGCGTCGTAGTGGCTCAGCGTGAGGCCGGCCGACGCGTAGTAGAGAGCCGCCGCGGTTCCCACCGCCAGCGCCGCCGAGGCGATCAAAAGCGCGGTGCGTTCGTGCGGTGGCAGCGCGCCGACGCCGCGTGCGGCGCCGCGCTCGATCGATGGGACGCTCGTGGTGACCAGGCAAGACCTAGTTTACACTCAGCAGAATGGAGCGCGTCGTCAACTGGGTGAAGGGCTTCGCGCTTACGCTGGGCGGTCCCGGTCTCTTCCTCATCGCGTTCCTCGATTCGTCGCTGTTGTCGTTTCCGGAAGTGGTCGACCTGCTGCTGATGGGACTCGTCATCCAGCACAAGGAGCGCGTCCTGTACTACGCGCTGCTGTCGACACTCGGATCGATTGCCGGGTGCTTCGTGCTGTACGGGCTCGCGTGGAAGGGAGGCGAAGCCTTCCTCCGGAGGAGGTTTGCCGGTCACCACATCGATCGGGCGCTTCGCCTCTTTCAGAAGTACGGGCTCCTCGCCGTCGCGATCCCCTCGATCCTGCCGCCGCCGGTCCCATTCAAGATTTTCGTGTTCGCCGCCGGGGTCGCGCGTGTGCCGCCGCTCCGGTTCTTCGTCGCCGTCGCGCTCGGACGAGGGCGTCCGCTACTTCGGGGAGGCCTTCCTGGCCCTGTGGTACGGCGAGGCGGCGATCGCCTTCCTGAGGTCGAATGCGCGAACCGTCGCCTACACGCTCGCCGCCGTGGTGCTCGTCGTCGGTGTGACCTGGATCTGGCTCCGGAAGCGGTCGCGCGGCGCGAGCGTTGACGTATAGCTCCAAGACCCTTATAATCAATCGTTTATCGCTGATCAGATGATTCCTGACATCTCCGTCGTCGTCCCGATGCGGAACGAGTCGCCCAACGTCGCCGAGCTCTACCGTGAGCTCACCGGCGTGCTCACGGCGTTTGGACGCCCCTACGAGATCCTGGCGATAGACGACGGGAGCACCGACGACACGTTTGCACAGCTGGCGATGCTGCAGAGTCAGGATCCGCGGCTGCGCGTCGATCCAGTTCCGCCGGAACTTCGGGCAGACCGCGGCGTTTGCGGCCGGGTTCGCGCTGGCCCGCGGACGTTTCATCGTGACGTCCGATGGCGATCTGCAGAACGACCCGAGCGACATTCCCGCGATGATCGAGATCGCCGAGCGCGGCCCGGACATCGTCGCCGGGTGGCGCAAGAACCGGAAGGATCCGTTCTTCAGCCGGCGGCTGCCGTCGATGATCGCCAACGCCATCATCTCGTTCTCGACCGGCGTGAAGCTGCACGACTACGGCTGCTCGCTGAAGGTGTTCCGCGCCGAAGTGGTCAAGCCGATGAAGCTCTACGGCGAGATGCACCGCTTCCTGCCGGCCATCGCGAGCGAGATCGGCGTCACGATCGAGGAACGGGTCGTCAACCATCGCGCCAGGCGGCATGGCACGTCGAACTACGGCATCTCGCGCACGATCCGCGTCGTGCTGGATCTGCTGACCGTCAAGTTCCTGATCAGCTACTCGACGCGGCCGCTGCACATCTTCGGGCTCCTCGGGTTCATCATGGGCCTGCTCGGCACCGTCGGTGTGCGGCTGGCTGGCGTATCAGCGCCTCTTCGGCTACGAGTCGATCGGCAACCGGCCGCTTCTGCTGTTCGGGATCCTGCTCGTCTTCACCGGCGTGCAGCTCGTGACGCTCGGCCTGCTGGCGGAAATGCAGGCGCGGACGTATCACGAGTCGCAGAACAAGCCGATCTACGTCATCCGCGAGGTCCGCGAAACGCTGTCCCCGGCGGATGTCGAGGTCGAGAGGTCGTAGCGTGGGACGCCGATTCCTTGCCGCCCTCTCCGCCTGCGCGTTGTCCGTTGTGCTGATCGCCGCGTGCGGAGCCCCGCCGAGCGGACCGGGCCCGATCACGCCGCCACCCCCGCCTCCGCCCAATCCGCCGCCGCGATTGCGTCGATCACGGTGAGCGCCAGCGCGTACCGAAGTGGACAACGAGGTTACGGTTACCGCGAGCCGTCAGTGACGCCGAGACTCCCGTCGAGCAGCTCGCGCTTTGAGTGGAAGTCGGATGTGGGCGACGTTTCACCGGCGAAGGCCCGTCGTGAGGTGGCGCATCCCGAAGGGGACGTCGACGCCGAACGATTACACCGTCACGCTGAAAGTGACCGAAACCTATGGCACGCCGGATGCCGCAGGCGTCCGGCCAGACGAACGTTGTCACGGCGACTTCCCCGGCCGTGCGAGTGCAACGACTCGCCGCTCGAATTGGCGGAGCTGTCACTGAGGTTCCTGACGGACTTCGCCAACTCCGCGATTCCTGCCTCGATGTGCGTTCGTGAGTTCAGCGATTCCTGCGTCGTGGGCAAGGCCGAGGAGTTCCGAGATATCAGCGACAATCGACACGATCTGCGGATTCTCAGCTCGAGCTTGCGGACGAAAGCCGTCGACTGGTCGCCCTCGCGGACAACAGCAACAGTCCGGACGTACTGTCGCTTCACGTCGCAGGTCATCACGAGCGAACCGGTTGGCTGTTCGCCGAAGGACTGCCCGTTGGGCAAGACCGACACGGTGGAAGGCGATTGCTGGACTACGAATGTCTACGAACAGGGGCGTTGGTGGCTTTGCACGAGTACTTTCTCGGGCGACCGGGTCCTGAACGCCATGCAACGTGCGCTGTTCGGGCGTTCCGGCC
The DNA here is from genome assembly GCA_963820645.1 of uncultured Acidobacteriota bacterium. Lineage (GTDB taxonomy): Bacteria > Acidobacteriota > Vicinamibacteria > Vicinamibacterales > 2-12-FULL-66-21 > JALZOC01. The sequence goes on from CAWGAS010000004.1 coordinate 146,336, forward strand.
GAATCAAGTTCTAGAACCAGTTTTCGGCGGCTGCCAGATGCCGGGGCAGCGATAATCACCGCGATGGCTCCGCGTCCGGTGCTCAGGCCGCTCGCGCTCGTCGCTCTCCTGGTCGGGCTCGCCGCGCTCGTCACCTACCCGCAGGTGCGGCAGATCGGCACCGGCGTCAACGACTTCGGCGATCCGCTGCTCAATGCCTGGGCGCTCGCGTGGACGGCCCACATCCTCCCCGTCAGCCCGGCGTCGCTCTTCGACGCCAACATCTTCTATCCGGAGCGCGGCACGCTGGCGCTGTCCGAGACGCTCGTCTTTCCTGCACTCCTTGTCGCGCCCCTGCGCTGGCTGGGCCTCAATCCGATAGCCCTGCACAACCTCACCCTGCTGGCTGGATACGCGCTCAGCGGCCTGACGATGTTCGCGCTCGTCCGTCAGGTGACCGGACAGCCATGGCCCGCCGTCGTCTCGGCCGTGATCTTCACGACCTCTCCGCTGCGCACCGATCACTTTCCGACCGTGCAGCTCCAGCAGACCTACCTGATGCCGCTGGCCCTGCTGCAGATACACAGGATCGCGGGCGGTGCGCGCGGCTGGAAGCCGGCCGTCCTGCTCGGGCTCACGGTCGCGGCCCAGTTCGCGTCCTGCGTCTACTACACCGTCTATTTCGTCACCGTGCTGCCGGTGCTGACGCTGCTTCTCCTGGTGCTTTCGCGACAGGCCGGCCGCCGCTCACTCGCGCAGCTCGCGATCGCCGCACTCCTTGCCGGCGCCGTCATCGCGATTTTCCTGCCGGCGTATCTGCGGAATCGCGACGTGGTGGGTGAGCGTGCGCCGCGCGAGCTCATCGCCGGATCGGCGGAGCTCCGCGACTACCGCCGCGCGCACCCGCAGAACCTGGTCTACGGGCGCCGGGATTCGATTGGCCCGGCGGAGCGCCGGTTGTTTCCGGGCTTCACGACGCTGGGGCTTGCGGCTGCCGGCCTCGCGGCTCCCGTGGCGCTCGCCGGACCCTACGTGGTGGCTCTTGCGGTCGCCGTCGATTCCTCGCTCGGCGTGAACGGTCATCTGTATCCGTGGTTCTACGCCTATCTTCTGCCGTACCGGGGCCTTCGCGTGCCCGCGAGGTTCGGCATGCTGGCGGCGATGTTCGTGTCGGTCCTCGCGGGCCTTGGCGTGGCGTCGGTGATGACGCGAGTCAGCTCGGCGCACTTGCGGTACGCCTTCGTGGCGATCGCGACAGTCATGGTGATCGCGGAATCCCTGAACCGGCCGTTCGTGCTGCGGACGCTGCCGCCGAACATCCCGGCGGTCTACGAGTGGCTGCGTGCCGCGCCCCCGGGAGTTGTCGTCGAGTACCCGGTTGGCGGGCTGGAGGGACGCATCGGACCCCAGGATCCGACGTACATGTATTACTCGACCGCTCACTGGAAGCCGCTGCTGAATGGCTACAGCGGGTTTGCGCCGCCCTCGTACTTCGAACTGCTGGATCGGATGCGCGACTTCCCGAGCACCGCGTCGATCGACTACTTGCGTGCCCGCGAGGCGAAGTACCTCCTCGTGCACAGCGCGTATTACCTCAACGGAGGGTTCGAGCAGGATGCCGAGGCGCTGGGGCGGCTGACGGGCCTGCGCCGCGTGGCGCAGTTTCGCACCGCCGCGTTTGGAGACACCGACGTCTACGAGCTCACGAGATAGCGCGCGTCAGCGCGCCGTGGGGTTGGGCGCCAGCTCGTAGGTCGCTTCGATCGCCAGCAGGAAGACTTCGGCGACGCGCTGAAATCCTTCTTCGGTGAGGTGAAGGCCGTCCTGCCCGACGAGTGCGGCTGGCACCTCGGTGAAGAGATCCACGATCTGGACCCCTCTCCTCGCCGCCATCGCTTTCAATCGATCGTTGAATTGGGGGAGATACGGCGCGGAGCCCCCACGCGGAAGACCGCGGATCGCCGGCGTCTGCGTGGCGAGCATGACCCGGGCGCCGCGCGCGGTCCCGTCGCGCACGAGATCCTCCACCGCCGCGGCCGCGGCGGCGATTCCCTCATCGAGCGCGGCCCCTGTTGTCCTGTCGAGCGCCAGCAGGTCGTTGGCGCCGTGCCAGAGCAGCAGCAGTTCCGGCTTCGCCTCCGCCAGCGCGCCTTTGAGGCGATCGCTGTCCCAGTCCGCCCTCCTCCCGGCAAATCCGGCGTTGAGCACGGTCACCGACTGTTCCGTGTATCGCTGAGACATGAGCGTCTGCAGCTTGAACGGATACGAGCGCGGGAGTCCCGCGGTGAGCGCGCCGAACGCACGGGCGGCTGAGACGGTGCCGTCCGTCATGCTGTCCCCGAAGGCCAGGAGTCGCGTGATCCCGAGCACAGGCACGGGGGGTGGAGGAGGCGGTGGCGGCGGGTCTGGAGGCGGCGGTGGCGGGATCGGCCCCGGCTGTATCGGCGGCGTTGATCCACAGCCCGACAGGATCGTCGCCGCCGTCAGGCCCAGGAGGAATTCACGTCTGCGCATCCAGGAACATCCAGAATAACACAGGAAAACCGCCGGGCCGGCCGTCGGGCGGGGGAGGACTCCTTCCGACATGGGGCATAATCCGTTGGTGCCCTTGACTGACGTCCGGGGCGGCCAGCGCGCGGGCGCGCCGCTCCGACTCGTCCTTTTTTCCGGCGGCCGGGGGGCCGGCGTCCTCACGCGCCAGCTCGTCGCGCATCCCTCGATTTCCCTGACGATTGCGATCAACGGGTACGACGACGGGGCGTCGACGGGCGAAGTGCGCCGGTTCCTGCGCGACAGCCTCGGTCCGTCGGACTTCCGCAAGAACGCCGCGAGGCTCGCCACCGAGCTCCGGTCGTGCAGCCCCGCGCTCGTCGAGTTGCTCGATGTGCGTCTGCCGGCGGGCTCGTCGGAAGAGGACGCGCGGAGGGTGTTCGGGGCAATCGCCGGCGATCGGACCGTCGAGGCCGGCGATGATGCTCGGCTCGATCCGAGCGTCCGCACGCGCATCTCCGGGGCGCTGGCGCGGTTTGCCGGCCTTCTGACGGAGACCGGCGGGCCGTTCAACTTCTCGGACTGCAGCCTCGGGAACCTCGTCTTCGCCGGGATCTACCTGCGAGCACGGGCGCGATTTCAACCGGACCGTGGACGAATACGCCGCGCTGTGCGGCCTGCCGCAGGGGCTGATCGAGAACGTCACCGACGGTACCAACGCCTGGCTGGTCGGGCTCGATGCCGACGGACGCCTGCTGGCGAGCGAAGAGGAAATCGTCGACGCCACTCGTCCGAACCGCATCCGCGACATCTTTCTGGTCGACGGACCGATGGGCAACGACGATCGCCTGGCGATCGATGGCGCGCCGGCGCGGGCCCGCGACGTGCTTGCACGCGCGGGCCGCGGCTGTCGCGATCAACCCGCGGCTCGCCGCGAAGATCGCATCGGCCGATCTGATCATCTACGCCCCCGGGACGCAGCACTCGAGCCTGTTCCCGTCGTACCTGACCCCGGGGCTGAGCGCCGCGATTGCCGGGAACCTGGCGGCGATCAAGCTGCTCATCACGAACATCCAGGCGGACGCCGAGATTACCGGCAGCAACGCCGTCGACATCATCGACCGCGCGGTCTTCTACCTCAAAGAAAAAGGCCGGCTCGCGGCGCCGACGCCGTGCCTGATCACGCATTACCTGCTCAACGACCCGGGACGCGAGGATACGGCGACGCCGTACGTGCCGCTGGGGCCGCTGGAATCGATCGAGGATCCGCGGCTCGTGCGGATCGGCAATTACGAAGAAGGCGTCACCGGCCGCCACGACGCGGCGCGCGTGCTGGCGCCGTTCATCGAATCGATTCTGAGCCGCGCGCGGCGGAAACGGGTCGCCGTGCTCCTGCACGACGGGGGATCGATCAACAAGGTCGCGCAGACGCTGCTCGAGATGATCCGCGGCGGCATCGAGCAGCTGCCCCTCGACGTGACCGTGTTCTACGGCGGCACCGAGCCGCTCGACGCCCGGTTCATCGGCAGCCTGCCGTTCGCGGTGACGCAGCTGCCCGGCGGCGATCGCACGTTCGCGGCAAGCGCCCGGGCGGGCGGCTTCGACTACGTCATCCTGTTCGAGTCCTCCGGGATGTATCGAGGGGAGGATGTCGTCGGCCTGGCGTCGCACCTCGCGGCCGGACGGCTCGATGCGGTCTGGGGCAGCCGGCGCTTGTCGATCCGCGACATCGAGGAGTCGTACCGGCTGCGCTATCGTCCGAACGCGGTTCTCGGGGCGATCAGCTACGCGGGCAGCCACGTGCTCAGCCTGGCGTACCTGGTGTTCTATGGCCGCTACATTTCCGACACGCTGTCGGCGGTGCGCGCCGTCCGCGCCGCCGACGCCTTCGACCCGGCGATCGATCTGGGCCACAAGCGGGCCAATCATCTTCTTCTCTCGGGACTGCTGCGAAGGAAGGCGGAGCTCCTCGAGATTCCGGTGAAGTTCTTTCCGATCTCGCCCGAGCGGATCAAGCGCACGAGCCCGCTCGAGGGGTTGCAGGCGCTCGGCGCGATTGTCTGGCGGCGCTTCTCGGCGCCGCGGCCGCCGGCGGCGTCCGCGGAACGTGGCGTTCGGCCGGAAGGGCAGCCGTCCGGCCCGCTGCCCCCCGCGCGGTAATGTCGACCCGATTGCTTGTCATTCCCGCCGCCGGCCTCGGATCGCGCCTGGGCGCCAGCGTTCCGAAGGTCCTCGTGCCGGTGGCGGGCGTGCCGATGCTCGATCGATTGCTCGACTTGTACCGGTCCGCCGTCGATCGCGTCGTCGTGGTGGTGGGTCCCTCGTTCGACTCGGACGTGAAACGACATGTCGCCGCCCGTCCGGACTACGATCGCATCGACTGCGTCGTCCAGCCGTCGCCGACCGGGATGCTGGACGCGATCCTGCTGCGCGATGCCGATTGTCGAACGCCATGGGCCGGCCGGCGTGTGGGTGACGTGGTGCGACCAGGTCGCCGTGCATCCGCGGACGATCGAGCGGCTCGGTGCGCTGACGAGCGGCAACCGGCCCGACCCCCTCGTGATGCCCACTGTGACGCGCCGCCATCCTTATATTCATTTCGAGCGCGACGAGGACGGCCGGATTACCCGCGTGCTGCATCGCCGCGAAGGAGACGCCATGCCGGTAGACGGCGAAAGCGACATGGGACTCTTCGCGATGTCCGCGTCCGCCTATCGCGAGCGTCTTCCCGCTTACGCCCGCGAGCTCGAGGTCGGCGCCGCGACCGGCGAGCGCAACTTCCTGCCGTTCATCCCGTGGCTCGCGCGCACGGAGCGCGTCACGACGTTCCCCAGCGAGGATCCGATGGAAGCCATCGGGATCAATACGCCGGAAGAGCTCGCGCTGGTCGAAGAGTATTTTCGCCACGGTTGAATCGTGCCCACACTGTCCATCGTCGTGCCGGCGTACAACGAAGAGCGCTTCATCGGGACGCTCCTGCAGCAGATTCTCGCCGTCGACCTCGCGCCGCTCGGCGTCGACAAGCAAATCATCGTCGTGGACGACTGCTCGAAGGATCGGACGGCCGACATCGCGGCGGGCGTGGCCGGCGTCACGCTGAAGCGCATGCCCGTCAACGCCGGGAAAGGGAAAGCGGTGCGCGAGGGAATTGCGCTGGCCACCGGCGAGTACCTGATCATCCAGGACGCCGACCTGGAGTACGACCCGAACGACTACGTGCCGATGCTGCAGGCGCTGCTGGCGGGCCGCGGCGACGTCGTGTACGGCAGCCGTTACATGGGGCACGGACGCCACGCCAACCAGTCGCTGGCCGCCTATCTCGGCGGCCGGAGCCTGAGCCTGGCCGCGCTCGTCTTCGCGGGCGCATACCTGACGGACACGGTGACGGCGTTGAAGCTCTTCCGGACGGCCGACATCAAATCGATCGATCTGGAAACCAGCGGCTTCGAGCTCGATCACGAGATCACTGCGCGCCTGCTCGCGCGCGGCCGGCGCATCGTCGAAGTCCCGATTCATTACGCGCCGCGGAGCCGCGAAGAAGGAAAAAAGATCGGCGCGCGGGACTGGTTCATCGGCGTGCGGACGTTTTTCCGCTATCGGAACGGATGAAAGCGAGATGACCGATACGTTCTACCGCACGTTCTCGGAGAAGAAGCTGACCGGTCTGGGCTCGGCGCGGCGGACGCGCATCGAGCGCGCGCGGCTGGCGATCCTCGCGCAGCATGCCGTCACCGCCGGGACCGATGCTCGAGATCGGGCCGGGACAGGGAACGCTCGCCGCGCTCGCGATTCAGGCCGGGTGGCAGTACTCGGCGATCGAGCCGAGCCCGCTGCTCGCGGAACGCCTGCGCGCGGAGGGGCTCGAGGTCGTGCAGGCCTGGACGCCGCCCGTGCCGGCGGCCGACGGCAGCTGCCAGGTCCTCTACGCGGACCAGGTCCTCGAGCACATGTCCGGCATCGACGCGGCGCGCGCCTTCGTGGCCGAAGCCCTTCGCGTGCTGCACCCGGGCGGCGTCGTCTTCATCGTCGTCCCCGACTATCTGAAGGAGCGCGGGTTCTTCTGGGACATCGACTACACCCACAACTTTCCGACGACCGAGCGCCGGGTGAGGCAGCTCCTGTATGACGGCGGATTCGAGATCGAGCGCGTCGTGCGCAGCATCGGCACCTCAACCGGTCCGGCGCGCGACCTGCTGGCCGGCGCTGCGCTGCTCGTCAACATTCCCGGGCTCGACGCGCTGTCGCGCTACACGCGGACGGAAGAGCTGCTCTTCAAGATCCGCAAGAACCTGTTCGAGACGCTGACGTTCGTCGCGAGAAAGCCGCGCGGTGACGACAATGAATCCGTGGCGTCCGGCTTCAGCCGGACCATGGCTCACGGTGGCGTCCGGCTTCGGCCGGACCACTCCTCGCCGCTGAATCCAGCTCTGCCGGGCTTTGCCAAACGACCGTAAACAGCGTAGAATCAGTAGATCCATGGCGCAGACCTACGCGGCGAAGTATCTCCTCAAGGCGGCGGCAAGCGCGCCGCGCGACCTCATCAACGCATACGTCGCGCAGGCACCGGCCGATCCTCCCGACGGTCGCTGATCTTCCACTGCACCTTCGTCTGCGACGCCCGCTGCGAGATGTGCAGCAACTGGGAGCGCGGCGACCGCAAGTCCGACATGTCGCTCGAGGAGATCGAGAAGACCTTCCAATCGAGCCTCTGGAAGAACGTCGAGATCGCCAACCTCTCGGGCGGCGAGCCGACGACGCGGAACGACATGGTCGAGATCTCGCGCGTGATGCTCGACAACATGCCGAGGCTGCGCAAGTTCGGCATCAACACCACCGGGCTGACGCCGCACCGCGGCGATCCCGATGGTGACGAAGGTCGCCGAGCTGTGCCAGGAGCGCGGCATCATCTTCAGCACGCGCGTCTCGATCGACGGCGTCGGCGAGATGCACAACAAGGTGCGGAAGGTGAAGAGCGGCTTCGACAAGGCGCTCAAGACCATCCGCGCCATGCAGGAGCTGCAGAAGCGCGTCCCGTTCAACTTCGGGATCTCGACGACGATCTTCTCGATGAACCTGAACGACGCCGACAACATCCTCGCGTGGGCGCGCAAGGAGAAGCTCGACATCGTGTTCAACATGGTCCGCTTCACCGAGCCGATGCTCGGCAACGCGAACCTCGCCGACGCCTGCAAGCCGGTCGGGCCGGAAGAGGAGCGGATGCGGCAGTTCTTCCTCGAGCGCGTCCGCATGGACCCGCTGCTCGACGGCCAGAACTACGTCTACATGCACTACGCCGACATGATCGCCAACGGCTACCACCGGCTGGCGCCGTGCCCGTTCCAGACGCAGGGCATCATGCTCAACCCGAACGGCGATCTGTTCTTCTGCGAGAACAGCGACGTCGTCGGCAACGTGCGCGACGAGGACGCCGCCGCGATCTACTTCCGGGCCTCGAGCCAGGCGCACCGCGACACGATCAAGGACGAGAAGTGCCCGACGTGCCTCAGCCCGTGCCAGATGAACGTGTCGGCCGTGAAGCAGGTGGTGCCGTACGTGAAGTTCCTGTTCCGCGCGTCGCGCGAGAAACGGCGCGATCCCTCGCTCCATCCCGTGGGTCAGGAAGGCTGACGGCGTCCGCGATCCGCGATCTGTTTCGGTCCCCCCTCTTTCGCTGGCTCGTCACAGCCGCCGTTCTCGTCTATCTCGCCACATGGATCGACATCGGCGACGCGGCGGCCGCGATGCTGCGGGTGCCGGCCGGCGTGCTGCTCGCGGTGATGACCCTCGTGGCCATCGATCGGCTGGTCATGGTGGCCCGATGGGTGTTGATCCTGAAATCCAGCGGCGTGGACATCCCGGTCAAAGAGGCCACGCGGATCTACCTCGTCAGCTCGTTCCTGGGCAACTTCCTGCTCGCCGGGGTCGGCGCCGAGGCCATGCGCGCCTGGAGCCTGGGACGCCGCACCAATGAGAACAGCGAGGCGGTCGCGTCGGTGGCCGTCGATCGCCTGATTGGACTGCTGTCGATCGTCATGCTCGGCGCGGTCGGCGCGATTGCCTGGACCGGCGGTCCCGATCGCGCGGTCGAGCGGACGGTGATCGTGGTCGCGGTGCTGGTCTGCATCGGCTCGGTCGCGATGCTCTGGGCGGATGTCGTGCTGCGCGCGATCGTGCCCCCGCGATGGCTGGCCGGACGGGCCGGCGGCGCGCTGCTGCGGCTCGTAGATGCCGTGGGCCGCTACCGCGGACGACGGGGGATGATGGGCCTCGTGCTGGGTTTGTCGCTCGCCGTGCAGTGTCTCCGCATCGCCCAGGCGTGGCTGCTCGGCGTGGGGCTCGGGATTGCGGTGCCGTTCCGGTACTATCTTCTGTTCATGCCCATCGGGCTGCTGGCCCTGCTGCTGCCGGTGTCGGTTGGCGGCTTCGGGGTTCCGCAGGGTGTGATCGTCTGGCTCCTGCATCCGCGCGGCGTGCCCGACGCGCAATCGTTGGCGCTCGCGACGCTCATCATCCTGACAGGATTCGCGGGAAACCTTCCGGGGATGCTGTTGTACCTGGGGTCCAGGCGGCCGGAGGCGGGTGGGGGCGTGGCTCGGTGACAGCGAGTGCGAACCTGGTTGTCAGATCGCGCCGGCCCCACGCGTCCGCCCGCGCCAGAGGTACGCCGCCATTGCCATGGCGCCGAACAGCAGGACCTCGAAGCCCACGACTCTCAGATTGTGGCTCCAGAAATACTCCCACTGGAATCGTCGCGACACGGGTTCGAGAAGCGAAACCGGCGACATATCGTACTCGCGGCTGAACGGCCAGAGGGCCATGATGCCCAGCGGCGGATTCGTATCGCGCCCGACCCAGTCGAGCAGCAGGTGCGATCCGTACGTGGCGGCGCAGGCCGCCACGAGCGCGAGCGGACTGCGAATCAGCAGCGCCGCCAGCGCGGTCACGATCATCACAGCTCCGACGCTGTGCGTGTACATGCTGTGGCTGCGGAAGAGAAAATCGATGTCCGGAAGACAGGCCAGCCCGGCGAAGAGCGCCGCCCGCGCCGGGATCGTCTCCAGCGCCGATCTCCGTCCGCCGGCCGGAGCGCCGGCGATCAGCGTGCCGATGGCGTAACCGGCAAGCGCGTGTCCAACAGGGCTGGGCATGGATGCAGGCTGAAAGTATCAAAGGCACTTCGAGGTGACAAGGGCGCCTTGCGGATCGACTCAGGCTCACTACAATCAATAACTGATGCAACAGATTCCCGCGCGGCCGTTTGTCACAAGCAGAGGCGTAGGGGGCAACGGCCTTTCAAAACCGGAGGTGGCATCCGGCTTCAGCCGGACCTCGCGGGTTTTGAAATCAGCTGTAGTAGGGGGCAGCGGCGCCGGGCGGGCGTCCTCGACCGTGCTGCCGGTCGCGGCCGCGCTCCTGCTGGTGATCCTGCTCGGCGGCTGCGGCGATCGAACACGCCAATCGACTTCACCGGCAGCGGCGCAGAGCTCGCCATCTGCGTCACGCGGCGCAGCCGGTCCAGCGGCACTGAAGGTGACCGGCACCCGATTCGTCCGTGCCGATGGATCGCCGTTCGAGTGGAGAGGCATTACGGCGTTCCGGCTGCTGGAGATGGAAGCCGCAGGCCGAATCCAGGACGTTGACGCCTACCTGGCGTGGGCGTCGGTGCGCGGCCTGACGGTCGTGCGGGTCCTGGCCATGGCGAAGCATCTGTTCGAGCTGCCGCCGGATCGAGGCGTGGCGCATCTCGACGCGTTCCTTACACGCGCCGCCTCGCACGGTCTCTACGTCGAGGTGGTCGCGCTGGCCGACACGGGCTCGTATCCGATCGATCCGGCAGCGCACGTCGATCGCGTCGGGCGCATCTGCGCGCAGCATCCCAACGCGCTGCTCGAAATCGCGAACGAGCCGTACCATCAAACGCAGTTGCCCGCGGTGCGCGACTACGCCGTCCTGCGATCGCTGCTCGGCCGGGTGCCTGACCCTGTCGTCACCGCCTTGGGCGCGCCTGAGTTTCCCGAGCTTCTCGCCGACGGGGACTACGCGACGATCCACGCGTCGAGGTCGAGCGGCGCTCGGGGATGGGGCCACGTGCGCGACCTGTCGACGGGACGCGAGCTGCTTGCGCGGGCGGGGAAGCCGGTGATCAACGACGAGCCGATCGGCGCCGGACCGCGCTATCAGCCCGGCCGCCGTGACGACAGTCCCGAACGGTTTCGTGCAGCGGCGCTGATGTCGCGGATGATCGGCCTGGGCGCGACGTTCCACTACGAAGACGGGCTGCAGGCCGCGCTGCCTCAAGCTCGAGAGCTGGAGTGCTTCGACGCCTGGCAGGAGGCGTGGCAATTGCTGCCGGCCTCGCTTTCCGATCTTCAGCTCTTCCGGCCAGGGGAAGCGGGCTCGCCGGTGCACGCCGTCACGGGCGCGCCGTTCGCCGGTGCGTACGTGGCCGTCCAGGACACACGGGCATGGTTGCTGGTGTTTGGAACCGAGGGACGAGTGACGGCGGAATGGACGCCCGGCTGGACGCCCGGCCGCTCGGTAACCTGGGACCAGTCGATGTGGTCGCCGGCGGTGCGATAGCGGAAACAGAAACGCGAGAGGGAGAAAAAAAGGGAGGACCGCCGGGCGATCCTCCCCCTCCAAAACGATGTCAAGCGCGATCTCAGGCGCTGTCTATTTGTCGCCGGGCAGATTCGGACGCGAATTTGGAGACACCCAGATGTTCCAGATGATCGTGCCCGGATTCGTGTCGCTGCCGGCGCGGCCGCCGACCGACCCGAGTCGCACGAGGTGCGGATTCGGCGCATATGGCGCATCGTAATCGGAGGTCAGGTCTTCTATCAGCTGTCCATTCTTGCCGCCTCGATAGACTCGTAAGCGCGCCGTCCCATTGCGCCATTCAAAATTCCAGAAATAGGTCTCCGCTCGGTTCCAGTTCTGGTGTCCACCTCTTGGCTCGGGGCAGTCGTCGGAGAGATCGAATTTCTGAGAACACATCGTGAACCGGATGCGGCTACCCTGGTCCGCCCACGTCGTCCGCTTGTCCAGCGTGACGCGATACGGGTTGTCAGTGATGTTGAGGCTGTTCCCTTGCAGCATGCTGAGGACCTTCGTCTTCCACTCCTCGCTGCCGTTGCCGATGTTGGTCATCAGCGCGGACATCTCGCAGTCGACACACGTCTGCGGCAGCCGGTACTCGACGTAGCTGTCCTTGTCCTCGAGGCGGACGCCCACGCCAGGCAGCCACGTGACGCCGCGGCTCGCCGTCATGACCGTGCTGGCGCCGCGGGTCAGCGGGTCGAAGAGCTCGTTGCCGCGCATGTAGCCGCCGACCGATGACCTGAACGACGCGGCGGGCGACCACGGGCCGGCCGAGGGTCCCGATTCGGCGCGCACCTTCCAGGTGTGCGGCGTATCGAAGGCCAGCTGACAGCCGCTGTTCGACGGCGTGAAGCTCACGTTGCCGGCGCCGCCGGCGACGACGCCCTCGCAGACGTTGGTGTTGCCGGCATTGAAAACCTGAAAGCGGTACGTCGAGCGGGCCCGCATTCGCGAACTTCCCGGTCGAGGGTGTGGTGACGAGGACGAGCGTGCCGTCCGGCTGCTGGCCGTTGACCGGAGATTGCGGCCCTGGCGTCGTGACCTTCAGCGTCGAGCCGTCCGGGGCCGCCTCAGAAACTCCCGGCTGGGCGCCAGACGGCGCGATCGGCGCTTCGGAGGACTTGCTGCACGCGACCGCCAGGGCGAGGACGCAAGCAGCCACAGGTATCCATACATTCTTGCTTTGGTACATTGAGCGATTCTCCAGAGAGTGTGTTGACCGGCTGGGGCGGCCCGAAAAGGATACTACAGAAGTGTCATGCTGTCAGCCCGAATTCACTGGAATTCACTGGATTGTTGGACCTGCATGTTACGATGAGCGGTTCGCCGCGACCGGCGGCACCACTGCAGAGATGAAGCTCTGCCGTTCGAGAAGGAGCGACATGCGTACGACTACGGTAGGTGTGATGGCGTTGGCGGCAAGCATCACGTTCAGCTCGACAGCCGCGGCTCAGATGAAATGGACCGATAAAGGCTACGTAACCGTCACCGGTGGCGTCGAGGCCGGCTCGGATACCCTCGCGACTCAGGCGGATTTCACCTTGTATGACGAACCGGGCCGGGTAACGTCGAGCTCGAAGGTTGGCGGTGGAGGGTTCTACGACGTGAGCGCTGGCTACAAGGTGTGGAGCAACCTGGTGGTGGCGCTCGGCTTCTCGCACTCCGGAGACAGCAACGACATCCCGGTCAACGCCAGCGTGCCGGACCCGCTGCATTTCGATCAGCCGCGTGCCGTGTCCTCGACATTGCCGGACACGAAGTTGAGCGAGAACGCGATTCACATCAGCGCCGTGTGGATGGTGCCGGTGACCGACAAGATCGACGTCGGGATTGCGGCCGGCCCGAGTATCTTCATGATCAAGCAGGACATCCCGAACGGGCTGACGGCGACCGAGCCCGGACCCACGGTCGTCATCCAGTCCGCCGACTCCAAGAAAACCTCGGCAGGTTTCCACGTCGGCGTCGACATGACGTACCTCATTCGCCCGAAGCTCGGCGCCGGCGTCCTCGCGCGCTACACCATGGGCTCGGTGACGCTGGACGGCACGACCGAGTCGCTGACGGTCGGGGGCTTCCAGTTCGGCGCCGGCCTGCGGCTCCGCTTCTGAGACTGGAACACCTGGCCTGAACACCTCGAACACCCTGTCGATCCCCTGAACGACAAAAGCCCGATGCGCTCTCGCGCATCGGGCTTTTCAACGTCTCTCGCGTCGCTCAGTTGCAGCTCGGCCGCGGATACGGCTCGTACCCTGGAGGGCCGAGCGACGATTCCCCACTGCAGCCCCAGCGGCCGGCTGGTATCGTCGTACGCCGCGCCGACGTCGACGACGTCGTCGATGCCGTCGTGCCGCCAGGCGATCGCGTCGATGCTGCGCGGGCCGACGCCGCGCTTCTGGTTCCACGCGAGATCCAACCCGCCGCAGATCCCCGCCTCGATGACGCGGTCGCGGAGGAACTCCATGTTCCCGATCCGCTGATCGAGGCTGACGCCGGCGGCCAGCCTCTCCGGGTATTTTGCGGCGACACAGCGCACGATCTGGTCGCCGTTGTTCGATGCGCACGATCCGCCGTTGCCCGGTCCTGGACCCGGTCCGGGGCCCGGCGTCGGCGCCAGCGGCGTCCGGAACGTCTGCGTCTGGGCCCACGAGCTCGTCGCCTCGCCGTCGCTGGCACGCACGCGCCAGAAGTGTTGCTGGTTGACGGCGAGGTCGCCGTTCGGGGTGAACGTCGTCTGGCCGCCCATCTCGTCGCACGATGCCGGCCGAGACGAGCTGGCCGAAGGCCTGGTCGGTCGCCACCTGGAACTCGTAGCGGAGGTCGCCGACGGCCTTGTTGCGTTCGGACGCGTTCACGGTGAGCGTCGGCTGCTTCGAGGCCACGCGCTCGTTGTTGATGGGCGACACGAGGCCGGGCGCTGTGAGCACCGGCTTGGGGAGCACTTCGAACTGCGCCGTGGAGAACTGACTCGAGTTGGCGCCGTCTTCGGCGCGGGCCCGCCAGAAGTACGCGCGACCGATGTCGAGGCGATCGACCTGCACGGTGGTCCGCCGCCATCGCCCGGAGGGACGTTGTTGCGCGCAAAGACTTTCGAATTGAAGTCCGCGTCGCTCGCCACTTCGAACATGTAGGTGACCGGCCGGACGCCGGTCGTGCTCGCGTTCTCGATGATCAGCCGGATCGGCTGCTGCGATTCTTTGTATTTGAAGCCCTGCCCGGGCTCGACGAGCCTGGGGGGTGTGATATCCACGCCCGCGATCGGTCCGGCGACCGACGGGCTGAGGGGCGTGGAGCTCTTCTGCGCCTCGCACCCGGCGAGCGCAAACGACAGGACCGCCGGCAGCAGCGCCACGGCAGATATGTGTTTCATAGTGGTACCTCAGACTGCAGGGCGCACGCAGACGCGCGGACCAGACTATCGGCCCGAAACGGTTGTGCCTGTAGGAGATGAGCTGCTGGGAGAGTCCCAGAATACGAGATCAGCCCGCTCCGGTCAACAAGTTCTTCTGTGTGTGAAAGTTGCACCGATTCGAGAGGACCCTGAATCAGCGCAGCTCTATTATGGGGCTCGTCTTTGCCGCCCGCAAGCTGAGCGGGAAGAATTTCAGTGCGGGCAGAGGTAGACCTCAGCCATTAACGGCCGTCCACCGTCGACGGATGCCGCGAAACTCGCACCGCCTCGCCCGTGTGCTCGCTCACGATCCGCACGTATGACGGAATGCGCACGAAGTCCGACGACGCGAGGATGATCTGTTCCCTCGCGAGGAACGTCACGTGGTACACAATCCAGTAGTCCGCAGTGCCATAGCGGATACCGCGCGCTTCGAGCTGCCGGGCGATGAGGACCTTGGCCCCGATCGGCGGATGCCGCAGATACTCCGACAGCAGGCGTCCGTGGGGCACAGCCGCCACGAGCGTCCAGACGCCGATCATCGCCAGCCAGAGGGCGACGACGGCGCGCGAGCGTTCCGCGCGCAGAAACCATGCGCTCAGCCCGACGGCTCCGATGATCGACAGCAGGTCGTAGCGCACCGTGAAGCCGACTTCCCCGCAGCGTCCCACGGCGTAGCCTAGCGCGGAGAGCAAACCGGTCAGGGCGAGGTAGGCGCAGAAGTCTGTACTGCCGATCCCATCGCCGCTCCTTCGCGAGGCGTACCGCGATTCGTGCGGCGCCCAGGATCATCGCCGACGCGAGGATGATTCCGGCGCCTCGCATCCCCTGGCGCTGAGCGCTGTCGATCCCGAAGTCCACGAGCGGCTGAGCGACCGTTCCGAAGAGCTGCGGCCAGTGCAGCGAGACGATGCGGCTGATGCCGGTGACGAGCGGGCCGGCGCCGACGCACGTCCGCGCCGAGAGCTCGAGAAGGTTGTTCGCCGGCGTCTGCAGAATGGCGACGGTCGTACCGGGTCCCGCGGCCGACGAGTAGTAGTGCAGCACCTGGACGACGAGCCACACTTCGGCGGCGACGCGCAGCATCGTCAGACGCCGCCGGATTCCGTCACGCGTGAAGAGCGAGCGATCGGCCGCCTCGATCGCCAGAAGCGCGACGACCCCGTAGAGGGTGAACTCGCGGTGCAGAAAGCCGAGACCGAAGATGAACCCGCACCAGCCCGGGCGGCGCCGCGTGAGCCAGATCAAGAGGACGTACAGAAAAGGCTCGAGGTTGCCGCCGCTCGCCTGGAGGAGCTGCGCAGCTGTGCCGGGCGGGCAGAGGATGAAGAACACGCTCGCGGCGCCCGCATACGCCGGCCTTAGGCCGACTTCGCGTTCGAGGATTCTCAGGAGCAGGATCGCGACCGCCACGTTGATCGCCAGGAGCGGGAGCTTCAGCGTCGTGACCGAGACGCCCAGCAGCAGGAACACCGGCGCCGCCATCCAGGCTTCGACGCCCAGGATGTAGCTCTGGCCGTACATGAACACGGGGAACGCCCGCAGCTCGCTGAGGTGCTTCGCCATCAGGCCCATGACGGCCTGGTCGGAATCGAAGAACGACTGGGGCCAGAAGACGAAGACCGCCGAGCGGGCAACGACCAGCAGGAGGACGAGCGCGAGGACGATCCGTCGTTCGTGCAGACTCGGACTCGGCATGCGACCGTAGATTAACCGCGAACTTTCGAACTTTCGAACTCTCGAACTCTCGAACTTTAGAACTCTAGAACTTTAGATCCGTTCAACCGGGTGCGAGCGGCGCGCCATGTACGCCACGCCGCCGGAGAGCGAGAAGAGCATGATGAGCGCGGCGCCCATGAACGACACCAGCAGCGCGGATTCGAGCGGCAGGCCGAGCCGGCTGAAGTAGAACCCGAACGTCGCCTCGCGGACGCCGAACCCGTTCAGCGACACCGGCAGCATCTGCACGATGAACGTGATCGGCACGATGACGGCCAGCTCCGCGAAGCCGATCGGGATCTGCATGCTGTGGGCGATGGCGAGGTAGTAAGCGACGAGCGCGGCCTGGACGGCGACTGCCCCCGCGAAGCATCCGGCGAGGGCGGCGGGAGTCTCTCGAAATCGTCCGAGCGCCAGACTCAGCTTGTCGAGCCGCCGGTCGACCCACTCGCGGTGCACGATCCGCAGGGGCTGCAGCATCCTGACGAACGCCTCCGGCATCAGCAGCGCCGGCGTCGCAATCATCGCCGCGAGACCGAATCCCGCCCAGAGCATGCCGGCGCCCACGCCCGCGGGTGAGCCTGCGAACCGTCCTCCCGCCGTGGCGCCGATCGCGGCCATGAGGACCAGACCGAGCAGGCCGATCCCGCGATCGATCAGGACGACCGTCGTCGCCAGCGTCTTCGATCCGGCCGCGGGCGCCGTGTCGGCAATGCGGATGACGTCGCCGCCAATGTTGCTGGGCAGAAAATTGTTGAAGAAGGTCGCGACGAGGAACGAGGACATCAGCCGCCCGAACGTGAAATCGAGTCCCTGCGCTTTCAGCAGCAGCCCCCAGCGCCAGGTGCTGATCAGGACCACGGACAGGTAAAGGGCGAGCGCCGCGACGAGCCACAGCGCGGACGCATTGCGGGCGACGCTCCACAGGCGGGCCAGATCGACGCGTGAAAACAGTACCCACAAAAGGGCGACGCTGACTGCCGCCTTGAGGGCCGACATCAACACGGTGCGCGTCCGCGTGCCGCCGGGCTGTTCGTTGTCGCTGGTCACTGTTCGATGAACAAAACGGTAAGTCTAGCATGCCGATCCGGCGAGGGGCCAGCCGTTCCGGTCGCGCTGCCCGGCGTTAACCCATGCAAACGGCGAGAGTTACGTTGACCTTTCCCGGCGCGTTTCCTACAATTCCAGGGACCAGATCGTGAAAATCCTGATGATCGCGCCGGAGCCGTTCTTCGAGCCCCGGGGCACGCCGTTCAGCGAGTACCACCGCATCTGTGCGCTGCTCGAGCTCGGCCATACCGTCGATCTCGTCACGTATCCGTTCGGCCGCGACGTGTCGCTGCCGGGTCTGCGCGTGTTCCGCTGTCTGCGCCCGCCCTTCGTGCACGAGGTCGCGGATCGGTCCGTCGTCGCGAAGATCCCGCTCGATCTCACGCTGCTCACGGTCACGGCCCTGCGGCGCGCGTTCGCCGATCGGTACGACGCCGTCCACTCGCACGAGGAGGGAAGCTTCATCGGCGTGCTGATCGCCGGGGTGCTCGGCATCCCGCACCTGTACGACATGCACTCGAGCCTGCCGCAGCAGCTCACGAACTTCGCGTTCAGCCAATCGCGCGCACTCAGGGGCGCCTTTTCGTGGATGGAGCGCTTCGTCGTCCGCCGATCGAGGGTGGTCGTCGTCATCTGCCCGCACCTGGAGGAGGTCGTCCGCGGAATCGAGCCCGGCGTGCCGGCGGTGCTGATCGAGAACGCCCCGGGATCCGGCGATACGCCGATCGCCGGTTCCGGCGCGCGGATCCGGGCCGAGCTCGGACTGTCGGCTGAGGCGCCGGTCGTTCTGTACACCGGCACGTTCGAGGTCTACCAGGGGCTCGACCTGCTGTTCGACGCCGCGCGTCAGGTCGTCGAGCGCCGCGCGGACGCACGGTTCGTGCTGGCGGGCGGACGTCCCGATCAGATCGCCGCGGCGCGGGCGCAGGCCGAGCGTGCCGGTCTCGGCGACGCGGTGGTCTTCGCCGGGCAGCGTCCCTTCGAGGAGATCCCGATGTTCCTCGATGCCGCCGACGTGCTCGTCTCGCCGCGCAGTACCGGCACGAACACGCCGCTGAAGATCTATCAGTACCTGCGCGCCGGCCGGCCGATCGTCGCGACCCGGCTGCTCACCCATACGCAGGTGCTGAACGACGATGTCGCGATCCTGACCGCGGCGACGCCGGAAGGATTCGCGGCGGGTATCCTGGTTGCGTTGAGCGATCCGCAGCGGGCGCGCGCGGTCGGGGACGGGGCGCGGCTGCTGGCGGAGACGAAGTACAGCTACGAGGCGTACCTGACGCGCACGCGCGAGGCGTGCGCGCACCTGATGGGGAAGCCCACACCGCAGGTTGCCGGAGGCGTGCGTGACGGGCGCGCCCCAGCCGCGCGCCGATCACTACAGCTACGCCGTCTACGCCGATTCCGCCATGGCGGAAGCGTTCGACGCGCTGCGCTTCAGCGGGCCCATCGGCCGCCTGATCGCCGAGACACAGGAACAGGTCATCGCGGGGTTTCTCGCGCCGGTCGCCGGCCGTACGGTGCTCGACGTCGGGACCGGCACCGGCCGTGCGGCGATCGCGCTGGCGGCCCGCGGCGCGATCGTCACGGGCGTCGACGCGTCGGCGCAGATGCTCGAGGTCGCCGAGCGCCGCGCGAAGGAGGCCGGGATCCGGGTGACGTTCGCCGCCGGCGACGCGCACGGGCTGGCATTCGCGGATCGGTCGTTCGACGCCGCGATCTGCCTGCGCGTCCTCATGCACACGCCGGACTGGCGCGCAGTCGCTGCGCGAGCTGTGCCGCGTCTCGCGCGATCGCGTGGTCTTCGACTACCCGGCGCTCTCGAGCGCGGCGGCGCTCCAGGCCGCGGCGCGCCACGCGGCGCACGCCCTCGGCCGGAGCGTCGAGGCGTACCGGGTCTTCGGCGCCCGCGCCGTCCGCTCGCGCGCTCGCGGCCAACGGCTTTCGCCTCGCCGACACTCATCGCCAGTTCGTCCTGCCGATCGCCTTCCACAAGCGGCTGAATTCGGCGGCGGCGACCGGCCGTATCGAAGGCGCGCTGGCGCGCGCCGGCCTCACGCGGCTGCTCGGGTCGCCCGTGACCGTCGTGGCGAAGCGTTGCGCTGCGCCCGTGAGTGTCGTGGCGGAGCGTGGCGCTCCGCTCGAGACCGGCGTGGCGTAGCGTTGCGCGTCCTGGTCACCGGGGCGACCGGCTTCACGGGCGGACACCTCGCGCGCGCGCCTCGCGGCCCGCGGCGACCACGTCCGCGCGCTCGTCCGGCGCGCCGAGGACGACTCCGGCTTGCCGGCGGGCAATACTGACGACAAACCTGGAGCCGGCCGCCTCGAGCCGGTTCGCGGAGATCTCCGCGACCCGGCATCGATCGCGCGCGCCGCCGAGGGGGTCGACGTCGTCTACCACATCGCGGCGATCTACCGGCAGGCGGCCCTTCGTGAAGAGGACTACCGCGCGGTGAACGCCACCGCCGTGCGGACGGTGATCGAGGCGGCCCGGTCGGCGGGCGCGCGGCGGGTCGTGCACTGCAGCACCGTCGGCGTCCACGGCGACGTCGAGCATCCGCCGGCCAACGAGGACGCGCCGCTCAGGCCCGGCGACATCTATCAGCAGACGAAGCTCGAAGGGGAGCGGGTCGCGCGCGAGGCCGCGGACGCAGACCGGCGTCGAGGTCGTGATCGCGCGGCCGAGCGGGATCTACGGGCCCGGCGATCGCCGGCTGCTCAAGTTGTTCCGCGGCGTCGCGCGGCGCCGGTTCGTCATCCTCGGCGACGGCCGCATCTACTATCACCTGACCTACATCGACGACCTGGTGGACGGCTTCCATCTGTGCGCCAACGTGCCGGCCGCGGCCGGCCGCACCTACATCCTCGCGGGCGGAGAGGTGACGACATTGAACGAGCTGACGGCGCGGATCGCGGAGGAAGCGCGCGTGCCGCCGCCGCGCGTGCACCTCCCGGTGTGGCCGTTCTGGGCCGCGGGCGCCGCCTGCGAAGCCGTCTGCGCCCCGCTCGGCATCGAGCCGCCGATCTACCGCCGGCGCGTCGACTTCTTCACGAAGAGCCGCGCGTTCGACATCAGCCGCGCGCGCGCGGAGCTCGGCTACGCGCCGGAAGTCGGGCTGCACGAAGGGATTCGACGGACGCTGGCGTGGTACCGGGAGAAGGGGTGGCTCTGACCTCCGCTCGGGTTCACCCAAGACCAGAGACCTGAGACCTGAGACCAGAGACCGGAGACGCGTTCTTGTCCTATGCTTACGCATTGCCGATGAGTGACATCCCGCGCGCGCAGGATCAGCTGTTCGATCGGCGTCAGTCGGCGCGGGAGAAGTACGCCTCGCTCGTCGTCGGGCGCCCGGGCTGGGGCGCGCTCATCAGGCACGAGCTCGTCACGCTCGCGTCGCAGAGCGTTCCGGGCGCGGCCGGGCTCGTGCTGCGCCGGACGCTCTACCCGGCGCTGCTCGGCGCGTGCGGCCGCAACGTGGTCTTCGGGCAGAACGTCGTGCTCCGCCACCCGCACAAGATCCGGATCGGCGACGACGTCGTGGTTGACGACAATTGCCTGCTCGACGCCAAGGGAGACACGAACCGCGGCATTACCATCGGCAGCCGAGTGTTCATCGGCCGCAACACCATCCTGTCCTGCAAGAACGGCGACATCGAACTGGACGACGGGGTGAATATCGGGTTCAACTGCGAGATTTTTTCGGCGAGCACCGTGCGCGTGGGCCACGACACGCTCGTGGCGGCCTACTGTTATCTCATCGGCGGCGACCATGATTTCGCCGATCCCTCGCAGCCGGTCCTGGCCCAGGCGCGCCGGTCGGCCGGCGTCAGCGTCGGCGCGGGCGCGTGGCTCGGCGCGGGCGCGAAGATCCTGGACGGCGTGACGATCGGGGACCGCGCGATCGTCGGCGCCGCGGCGCTCGTGCGCGAGGCCGTGCCGGCAGGTGCGATCGCGGCCGGCATCCCCGCGAAGATCGTCGGCCGGCGCGAGGACCCGCCGGGGCAGGTGGCCCGGTGAAACTGAACGTGCTGCAGGTCTGCGACCACCTCGGATGGGAAGGCTCGCGCATGCACGGGGTCAAGCGGCTCTTCGCCTGGATGATCCCGCGGTTCGATCCGGAGCGTTACGACGTCTCGCTGGTGAGCCTGCGGAAAAAAGACCTCTCCGAAGAGACGCTGGAGTCGTTCGGCGTCGACATCACCTACCTGCAGAAATCGAAGTTCGATCCGTCGACGCTGCCCGCGCTCCTCAAGGTCATCGACCGCAAGCGCATCGACATCCTCCACCTGCACGGGTACGGCGCGACCACGTTCGGCCGTCTCGCGGGCGCGATGCGGCGGCTGCCGACCATCGTGCACGAGCACGCCAACCTGACCGACACGCCCTGGTTCCAGAAGATCGCGGACGCGGCGCTGGAGCCGGCGACCGACATCGCGATCGCGGTGTCGCAGAGCACGGCCGACTTCGTGATCAACGCCCGGCGGATTCCGGCCGCGAAGGTCAAGGTCGTCTACCTCGGCGTGCCGCTCGAGGAGTTCAGCCGCGCGCGCGCCGGCCGGACGAGGTCCGCGCGGCGCGGGAGGAGCTCGGGATCGCGCCGGATGACTTTGCGATCGGCACGGTGACGCGGCTGCACGAGTCGAAAGGGAATACCTATCTGGTCGAGGCGGCCAGGCTGGTGCTCGACGCAACGGCCGCACGCGCGCTTCTTCGTCGTCGGCGAGGGCCCGCTGCGGGAGGGGCTCGAGCAGCAGGCGAACGCGCTCAATCTCGGCGATCGTTTCGTGTTCGCCGGGTTCGCCCGCGATGTCCCGCGCGTGGTCTCGGCCTTCGACGTGAGCGTCTTTCCGTCGCTGTGGGAGGGCACGCCGCTCACCGTGTTCGAGGCGCTCGCGATGGGGAAGGCGATCGTCGCGACGGACGCCGACGGCCTGCTGGACGTGCTGACCGATGGGCGCGACGCGATCATCGTGCCGAAGCGCGACGCGCGCGCGCTCGCGGACGGGCTCATCCGGACCATCGACGAGCCGGAGACGCGCGCGAGCATCGGCGCGGCGGCCGCGGTCACCGGCCGCCAGTTCGACATCGCCGCGTTCGTCCGGAAGATGGAGCGGCTCTACGAAATCCTGCACCGGGTCTCGCGAGCCACGCACAGAAAAGGCGTGCTCGTGTCCGACTTGTCGTTCCTGACGGGCAACGCCCCGGTATGAACGCCGACACCGCCACCCGCGACCGAACGGCCGTCGCCGGGTTGGATCTGCGGCCGGGGCTCCTCCTGGTCGTCGCGCTGCTCGGCGTGTACGGCGGGCTGGCGTTGACGGTGGATTTCCCGAAAGCCGCCATCGGCATCCAGAGCGACGAAGCGACCTACTACATGATGGGGTACAGCCTCGCGACGGACGGCGACCTCGAGTATCGCCGCGAGGATCTCGTCCGCGTGTGGCGCGAGTTTCCCGGCGGACCCTCCGGGCTCTTCCTGAAACAGGGGCGCGACATCATCGAAGCCGGCGTGATGCTGCGCCCGCCGTTCGTCTGGACGCGCACGCAGCCGGACCCCGACCAATCGCGGTACTACTACGGGAAGTCGTTCATCTATCCGCTTGCCGCCGCGCCGTTCGTCCGCGTGTTCGGCACGAACGGCTTCCTCGTCCTTCACGCGCTCCTGCTGGCGCTCGTCGTCTGGTGCAGTTACCTGTTCCTGCACGCCCGGATGAGCGCGCTGGCGTCGGCGGCGCTGGCCGGCGGGTTCGTGATGGCGTCGATCGTGCCGGTGTATTTCGTCTGGATCACGCCCGAGCTCTTCAATTTCTCGCTCGGTCTTCTGGCGTACTTCTGCTGGCTTTATAAAGAGGTGGAGGCGCCCGAGCGCGCGCTGCCGGGCATGAGCTGGCTGTTCCGGCCGTCCAGCGACGTCGTGGCGGCGATCATTCTCGGCATCGACACGTTTTCGAAGGTGCCGAACGCGCTGCTGTTCCTGCCGATCCTCGTGTGGCTGGCGTGGAGGCGGCGATGGGGCACCTTCCTGGCCGCCGGGGTGATGTTCGGACTGTTCGCGGGAGGACTGTTTCTGGCGAACGTGGCGATCTCCGGCGAGTGGAACTACCAGGGAGGCTACCGCCGGACGTTCAGCTTCGAGTTCCCGTTTCAGACCGCCTAAGTCGACTTTCGAGGTCGGGTTGCTGATGGGGCGCGACGAAGCGTTGACGGACATCATTTTCGATCGGCGCGTGTTCTGGACCAACCTCTGGCACAACCTGGGCTACGTTTTCGTCGGCCGCTACGCCGGCCTCGTCGCGTATTTCTTCCCGGCGGTCTTCGCGATCGCCGCGTTCCTGGCCGCGCCGCGGAAGCGTCCGGCCTGGCAGTATCTCGTCCTCGCGGCCGGGTTGGGGCAGATCGTCTTCTACGTCATCACTACGCCGTACACGTGGCTCGGCGGCGGCGGATCCGTCGGCAACCGCTATTTCATGGGCGCTTACGGCGTGTTCCTGTTTCTTCTGCCGCCGCTGTCGCGCACATGGCTCGTCGTCATTCCCTGGCTCGTCGGCGGCCTGTTCACCGCGCAGCTGGTCCTCAACCCGTTCGTCGCGTCCTTCCGTCCGGGCGAGTACGCCAGGACGGGTCCGTTGCGCTTGCTGCCCGTGGAGCTGACGCTGGTCAACGACCTGCCGGTCAACACCGACACCTCGCGGGTGCGGATCTGGTTCGGAGACAATCCGGACCTGAGGGATCCCGGCTTCCAGATCTACTTCCTGGACGACAACGCGTTCGACCGGGAGGAGGACAAGAGCTTCTGGGTCAAGGGGGAGGCGCGCGCGGAGTTCCTGGTGAAGGTCGATCGGCCGATGAAGCGGCTCATGCTCACGCTGACCGCCGGTCCGCTCGACACGACCGTTGACGCATCCGTCGGCGGGCGACGGCAGCGCATTGCGCTCGCGGCCGAGAGCTCGCAGCAGGTGTCCTTCACCCTCGACCGCGGGTTCTGGTACCAGGCGCGCGCGTTTGTGTGGGTGGTGTCGGTGTCGAGCAGCACCGGGTTCGTCCCAATCTTCCACGGGGCGCCGACCGACACGCGGTTCCTCGGAGTGCGCGTGAAGCCCACGCTCGTCGAATGAGCCGGATCGCGGTCGTGACGTCGAGCCCGCCGATGGTCGAGGGCGGGCACATGGTGATCGCGCGGTCGCTGGTCCAGGCGCTGCGCGAGGCGGGACACGCCGCGGAGATCGTCGTCACGCCGCAGAACCGCTTCGGGCGCCAGGCCTCTGCCTATCTCGCCACATGGCTGACCGACGTCGGATCGGCCGAAGGGGCGCCGATCGACCAGGTGATCAGCCTGCGGTTTCCGAGCTACGCCGTGCGGCATCCGAGGCACGTCTGCTGGCTCAACCACACGATGCGCGAGTACTACGATCTGTGGGATCGGTTCAGCGGCGGGCTGGGGCCGGCCGGACTCGCGAAGGCGCGCGTGCGCCGTGTGGCGATCCACGCCGCGGATCGCTACCTGCTGACGCGCAACGTCAACCGGCTGTTCGTGCAGTCGCGCACGATTCAGCAGCGGCTGGCGATGTGGCCGGAGCTGCGCTCGGACGTGCTGTATCCGCCGGCGCCACAACGAGCGTATCGCTGCGACGAGTACGGCGATTACGTGTTCCTGGTGTCGCGGCTGACCGCGCTGAAGCGCGCCGATCTGCTGGTGCAGGCGCTCGGTCAGCCCGAAGCCGCCGGGATCCGCGCCGTCCTGGCGGGTGACGGGGAAGAGCGCGATCGGCTGGGAGCGCTCGTCACGCGGCTGGGCCTCGCGGACCGCGTGACGCTCGCGGGCCGCATCACCGAGGCGGAGCTGCTCGGCCACCTCGCCCGCTGCCGCGCCGTCTGTTTCCCGCCGTACGAGGAGGACTACGGGTTCGTCACCACCGAAGCCTTCGCGGCGCGCAAGGCCGTCGTCACCTGCCGCGACAGCGGCGGGCCGGCCGAGCTCGTCGAGGACGGCGTCAGCGGCTTCATCTGCGATCCGACGCCGCAATCGCTGGCCGCCACGCTGCGGCGTGTGATGGACGACGAGCCGCTCGCCGAACGGATGGGCGCGGCCGCGTTTGCCGCGGGGTCGAAGCTGAATTGGGAGGCCACGGTGCGGGTGCTGACGTCGTAGACTATACGCAGCGCCTGTCTTTCCAACACGGAGGCCACGGAGGCCACGGAGAAGTCTCCGGGAGCGATGCGATTGGGTTGGAGTTCGTATTTCGACAGGATCGCTCTTTGCAGGCAGGCGCGAAGAAACAAGAACACGAAATGCCGATGTCCACCGCGGCATCGCACTCGAGCGCCGGCCTTCTGACACACGAGGCCGGGCGTTGCAGGTCATGCGAGACCGACGGGTGCAAGCCGTTCGCGCGATTTTGATTCCGGCTTGCACCCGTCGGTCTCGCATGACCTGGCGCGCTTCGCGCGACTCGAGTGCGTGCGGGAAGGTGAAATTAGAGCCTCCGTGTCCTCCGTGAGCCTCCGTGTTGAAACGCTGTGGCTGCCGTCCGGATAAACGCGAAATCTGTGGCTGTCGTTGAGTTGAACCCATGTCCTACAAGACCCCACTCGAAACACGCCTGGCCAAGAAAGTCACCAAGGCGATCACCGACTTCAACCTGATCGAGGATGGCGACCGCGTGATGGTCGGGCTGTCGGGGGGGAAGGACAGCTGGGCGCTGATCAACATCCTCGACGTCCTCCGCAAGCGCGCCCCGATCTCGTTCTCGCTCGTCGCCGTCACGGTGGACTCCGGCTACGACGGGTACCGGCACGACCTCATTTCGAGCACGTGCGAGCAGCGCGGGTGGGAGTGCCGAATCGTGCACACCGGGATCGGCGGCGTCATCGAGGATCTCCTCGACCCGAGCGCCACTCCGTGTTCGCTGTGCGCGCGGCTGCGGCGGGGCGTGCTCTACCGCCTGGCCACCGAGGTCGGCGCAACCAAGATTGCGCTCGGGCATCACCTGGACGACTTCGTCGAGACCCTCCTCTTGAACCTCTTTTTCGCCGGCGCCCTGAAGGCGATGCCCGCGCGGCTCGTGTCCGACAACGGCCAGCACGTCGTCATCCGCCCGCTCGTGTACGTGACGGAGTCGGAAGCGCGGACGTACGCGAAAGACGAGGCGCTGCCGATCATCGGCTGCTGCTGTCCGGCGTGCGGCGATTTGAGCCTGCAGCGGCAGCGGGTCAAGCGGCTCATCGCGCAGCTCGAGGTCGAGCACCCGGAAATCAAGAACTCGATGATTCGCGCGCTCGGCAACGTCGCCAGCCGTCACCTGCTCGACAAACGTCTGAATCCGCTGCCGGAGCTGCGCGACGCGGCGCTCGCGGATGGAGCAGTACCGATTGCGCTGAGAAGGTAGCTTCCAGTTTCCAGCTGCCAGCTTCCCAGCAGACCGGCAGTGGAGGCTGACACCTGGAAACCGGAGACCTGGAGACCGGAAACTGCGACCGATGCACAGACTCGTAACCGCCGCCCTCGTTGGCGGCCTGATGATCGTGGGCGCAACCAGTGTGAGCGCGCAGCAGCGGCCGCTCGTCACCGAAGATCCGGAGACGATCGGCTCCGGGCTGGTGCTGTTCGAGGGGGGCTTCGACCAGCAGTACGAGGTGTCCTACCCGGTGTCGGGCCTCAAGGGCGATCTGCTGCGGGTTCCCACCCTCGGGTTGAGCTTCGGGCTCAGCTCGATCGCGGAGCTGCAGATCGACGGCGGGTTGTACAACCGGTTGAACATCACGTCGCGTCAGGACGCTCCGCTCTCCGATCAGCTCGACTTCACCGGCGACAAGACGAGCGCGATCGAGGACATCGTCGTGGCGACGAAGATCCGGCTGCTGTCGGAGACCCCGGGCCGCCCGGCGTTCGGCGTGCGGTTCGCGACGCGCCTGCCCAACGCCAGCAACGAGAGCGGCCTCGGCCTCGATACGACCGACTTTTTCGTCGCCGGCCTGCTCGGCAAGACCGTCCAGTCGATCCGCTTCGTCGGCAACGTCGGTCTCGGCATCCTCGCCGACCCGGTGCGCGGCGATAGCCAGAACGACGTGCTGACCTACGGCCTGTCGGTGGCGCGCGCGGTGCGGCAGGGGCTCGAGATCGTCGGCGAGATCAACGGCCGGCTCGATACCCGCGACGGCGACCCGCCGGCCGGACTCGAGAGCCGCGGCGCGATGCGGCTCGGCGGCCGGTTCACCGATCGACCGTGCGGATCGACGGCGGGTTGATCGTCGGCATGACCTCCCACGATCCCAGCTTCGGCTTCACCGCCGGAGTTGACCTGGGTCTTCAAGGGGTTCACCATCCCCTAGCCCTTGGCCGTCATCCCACGTCGCCGCCGGCGTGTCTGCCCGGACACAGCGCCAAATACTTCAAGTTTGCCTTTGATATTCCCGCGGATTGGGCCTACATTCGTGTAAGCTGATCGGCGCGCGGACCCTGAAATACGGGCCCTCGGCCCAGCCTGGTTCGCTTGTACCTGATTTTTGCTTGTTTGTACCTGGATGAATGGGAGGATCGCATGCAGAGCCGTAGGTCTAACTGGTCCCTGGTTTCCGCCACGTTCGCACTCGCACTGATGCTCGCCGCATCAGTCTCCGCTCAGAGCCCGCTCGGCCGGCTGGCCGGGACCGTATTCGATACGTCCGGCGCCGTCCTGCCTGGTGCGACGGCGACGCTCACCAACGAGGGCACGGCGTCAGACGCAGAGCACCGTGAGCAACGAGACCGGCGTGTTCCTGTTTCCGCAGGTGCCCGTGGGTACCTACAAGCTCGACGTCTCGCTGCCGAGCTTCAAGAGCGCGAGCTTCACCGGGATCAGCCATCGCGGTCGGCCAGGAGTACCTCGATCACGGCGAAGCTGGCGCTCGGCAATGTGAGCGAGGTGGTCAGCGTGGAGGCCGGCTCGTCGCTGGTGCCGACCACGACGCCCGAGGTCAGCCAGACCATCGACCAGAAGCAGATCGAGACGCTCCCGCTCAACGGCCGCAATCCCATCACCCTGATCCAGCTGCAGGCCGGCGTCGCCGGAATCCTGAACCGCGCCAACACGGCGATCAACGGCGGCCGTCCGACGTGGACGGAACTGACGCAGGACGGCATCAACATCCAGGACAACTTCATCAGGACCAACTCGCTGGACTTCGTCCCAAACCGCCCGACGACCGACAACGTCGGTGAGTTCTCGATCACCTCTGCCGTGCAGGGCGCCGACAACGCCGGCGGCGCGACGCAGGTGCGCATGGTGACGCCGTCGGGCACCAACGCGTTCAAGGGCAATGTCTACGAGTACAACCGGCACTCACGATTTGCGGCGAACTCGTTCTTCAACAAGCGGGCGACCCCGGTCGTGCCGGTGTCGTACCTGAACCGGAATCAGTTCGGGGGCAGCGTCGGCGGGCCGATTCAGCGCGGCAAGCTGTTCTTCTACGCCAACTACGAGGCGTTCCGCCAGTCCACGCAGACGGCGCAGAATTTCACGATTCCCGGCCAATCCCGATCTCCTCAGGGGGACCTTCCGATACGTGGCCACCGACGGCTCCGTGCGGTCGGCCAACGTGCTTCAGCTCACGGGCCAGACCGTCGATGCGAAGATCCAGTCGGACATCCTGTCGCTCTATCCAAGTTCCGACAAGGTGAACAGCTACGACAGCGGCGACTCGCGTGCCGACCGGATCCTCAACACCGGCCGTTACCGCTTCCAGCAGGATGACCTCAACGATCGAGACCAGTGGGTGGGCCGCGCCGACTATCAGCTGAATTCGAAGAACAGCTTCGAGTTCGTCTACAGCTACATCAAGGAGACCGACGATCGCACCGACCTCGACCTCGTCAGCCTGCCGCGGCCGCTGGTGTTCACCGAGGCCACGGCGAAGCGGTTCGTGGGCTCGTGGCGCTGGGCGCCGACGCCGCGGCTCCAGAACGAGCTGCGGATCGGCGGCAACCTGGCGCCGGTCGCCTTCGAAAGCGACGTCGATTTCAGCAGCGGGATCCTCTTCAACGTCCCCTCCATCGCCGCCCTCTCGACGCCGGTGCCCAGCAACACGCAGACCGGCCCGAGCTTCCAGCCGCAGGGGCGCGACACGAGGACGTATCAGGTGATCAACAACGCGTCCTACGTGGCCGGCGACCACCAGCTCCAGTTCGGCGGCAGCCTGCAGAAGATCAAGGTCAACCCGTACAACTTCGCCGGACGTTTCCCGGCGCTGACGTTCGGGTTCAGCCCGGCCGCTCCGACGACGGCGCAGCTCACGCAGACGCAGCTGCCGGGCATCAGCGGCGCGGACCTGACCACGGCCAATAATCTCCTGGCGTTCCTCACCGGCACCATCACCTCGATGACGCAGACGCTGCAGGTGGAGAACCAGACCTCCGGGTTCGTGGCCGGCATTCCGAACAACCGCAACTACAGCCTGAACAACGTCGCGGCGTTCCTGCAGGACAACTGGCGCTGGAAGCCGAACCTGACGATGCGCGCCGGCATCAAGTGGGAGTACTTCAGCCCGTTGCGGGAAGACGACGACCTCGGCTTCCTGCCGGTCCTCAACGGCCGTTCGATGCGCGAGACGATGCTCGATCCGAACGCGACGGTCACGTTCATGAACGGCGACATGTACAACAAGGATCTGAACAACTTCGGTCCGACGGTCGGCTTCTCGTGGGATCCGTTCAAGGACGGCAGGACCGCCGTCCGTGCGGGCTACTCGCTCGCGTTCGTCAACGAAGAGACCGTCACGGTCGGCACCAACGTGCTCGGCGGCAACGCCGGCCTCTCGACGGCCGTCGCGCCGAGCGGGCTCTATGCGAAGTTCAGCGCCGTGCCGGCGATC
Organism: uncultured Acidobacteriota bacterium; assembly: GCA_963820645.1. Lineage (GTDB taxonomy): Bacteria > Acidobacteriota > Vicinamibacteria > Vicinamibacterales > 2-12-FULL-66-21 > JALZOC01. Next base: position 176,410 of record CAWGAS010000004.1, read on the forward strand.
CAGATTCCGGCGTTCAAGTCCACGCGCACGCTGGCCGATCAGCTGGCCCTGAGCGCGACGGGCACGATCCGGGGCGTGGACGAGAGCATCCAGCAGCCGCACGTCCATCAGGTCAGCGCCGGCATCTCCCGCGAGATCATGTGGAACATGGCGGTCGAGGCGCGGTACGTCGGCACCTTCGGCCGGAACATCTTCCGCGGCATCGATCTGAACCAGATGAACACGGTCGGCGCAATGGGCGGGGCGTTCCTGCAGGACTTCGCGCGCGGGCGGCAGAATGGGTACCTCTCGCTGGCGGCCACGCGGCGTGTTCGATCCGGCCTACACCGGCCCCGGCAGCCAGCCGCTGACCGTGCTGCCGCAGTTCGGAACGACGAATGCGACCGCCCGATCCGCTATCCAGCAGAACGAGCCGGCGCGCCTGGCAGACTTCTACATCACCAACCGGGTCGCGGGCTCCAATGCCGCGTTTCTGCCGAACCCCGGCATCTACGCGTCGGAGTTCGTGACCAACGGCTCGTACCAGAACTACAACGCGCTGCAGCTCGAGCTCCGCCGGCAGTTCCGGCAGGGCATCGCCGGGCAGATCAACTACACGTGGAGTGAAACCCGCGCGGATGCCGTCGGCACGAGCCAGTCACGCATCGAGGCGTTCCTCGACAACGCGCGGCCTGAGCTCGACGAAGGCCGATCGCTCTTCCACACCGGCCACGTCATCAACTCGAGCGTCATCGTCGAGCTGCCGTTCGGGAACGGCAAGCGCTGGCTCAACGGCAGCAGGCTGCTGGACGCCTTCGTCGGCGGCTGGCAAACCTCCGCGATCGTGAAGTGGCAGACCGGATCGCCGATCTCCATCGTGTCCACTCGAGGCACGTTCAACCGCGTCGGACGCTCCGACCGGCAGACGGCGGTGACGTCGCTGAGCGCGGACCAGGTCAAGAACCTGTTCGGCGTGCGCGAGCTCAACGGCATCATGTACTTCATCGATCCGAAGGTCATCGACACGACGGGCCGGGCGGTCGGGCCCGACACGCTGGCCGGAACCGGATTCAACGGCCAGGTGTTCTTCAACCCTGGCGCCGGCCAGGTGGGCTCGATGGAGATCCTGCAGTTCGACGGCCCGTCCCAGGCCGTGACGGACATGTCGATCTCGAAGCGGTTCCGAATCGCGAGCCGCTACGGCGTGACGTTCCGTGCCGACATCTTCAACCTGTTCAACACGGTCAATTACACGCTCAACGATATCGACGTGAACAACGTGAATTTCGGCAGGCTCACGGCCACCAACGTCAACGCCCGGCTGGTGCAGTTCTCGGGGAAGATCGACTTCTAGGCGCGCTCGCTCGCTCGCGCGTAAGGGCCGGCGCGCTTCGCTCGCGGTAGGGGCCGCTCGCTTCGCTCGCGGTAAGGGCCGGCTCGCTTCGCTCGCCGGTAGGGGTAACGGTTCAAGGAAAGGGCGGCGCCACCGGGGCGCCGCCCTTTTTCTAGGCATGTCCCGCGGAGATCTCGAGCAAGAATTCGAATCTCCTGATCTCCTGATCTCCTGTTCTACTCCTGATCTCCTGCAATCCATCCGTGTCGACCTCTTCTCCCGAAACCGCGCCACCGCCATCGCGGCCTCGGTCCGCTCGGGATCGATGGTGCCCTGGAACGTCGCGCCGTCGGCGAGCATGATCCTGGCGGTCGTGAGGTGCGCGCGCACGATCGCGGTGGGCGTGAGCTCGATGCGCTCGCGGGCGAGAATCGAGCCGTCGAGCGTGCCGCCGATCGTCACCGCCCGCGCGACGACCTTCCCTTTCACGGACGACCCGGCGCCAATCGACAGGTGATGGTCCGGCATCGTGATCTGCCCGTCGAAGTTTCCCTGGATCGTGAGGTCCTCGCTCGCGAGCAGGTCTCCGACGATCTCCAGGCCGCGCAGGACCGCGCCGGTGGTTCCACTGGGGTTCATAAACGCTCCTCGACAGCCGGACCGCCGGGCAAGGCGTAGACCTGCCCGACGGCGGCGATTTCTTCGGCCAGTGCGTGCCGGATCCCATCCGAGCTCCGCGGCGGCGATGCGGGCGCACGCGGCGATGGCATCGCCGGGCGGCGCGGCGGCCGAGCCCAGCCCCGTCCGACGGACGACGATGTCGGTGAGGCGGACGGCCATTTCGAAACGGATGACGTAGACGACCTCGGCGCCCACGGTTTTGACGGTCGGCGCGACCGGCGCGCGCAGGTCCTCGCGCTCGTGCATCAGCCGGATGATGTCTGCGGCGGCCTCCGCGTACAGCGCGATCAAATGACGGATCATCGGCAGCGCCACCTCGAACCGCAGGTCGCGCGCGGTCTCGATGGCCAGCGCTTCGTGGTCCGCAATCCCCGCCCCTGGCAGCGTCGTCGTCGCGGTCCGCGACGGCCGCACACGCTTGCCGAGGCTGCGTGGCGACGACGCGCGTCGACGCGCTCGGCGAGGGCGCGGGCGGTCGTGTACTTGACGCCGACGACCGTGATTGCCCCGGCGGCGCCGTCGGACGCGTGGTCGAGGATCTCGGGCGAGGGCTTCAGCTCCGGGCCGCCCGCCGTCTGGACGGCCGGAACCACGCCGCGGTGAACGAGCGTGATGTCCGCGCGCGACAGCTTCAACGCGGGGAACGCGTGGTTCGCGTCGGCGATGAAGGCGTTCAGCTCCGCGTCCGTGACCGCGGTGTCCCCCGGCTGGACGAGCGTGGCGGACTGGCTGGTTCCGACAATCGCGCGGCCGCGCCAGGGGACCAGCGTCAGCATGCGGCCCCCGGGCGCCGGCGCGCCGAGCGCCATGTCGCTCGCCGGCTTCGACGTGACCAGGTTCATGGCCTTCAGCAAGCGGGAAGGCCCTGCGCACGCCGAGCATCGCCATGATCTCGCCCGCCCGCGCGCCGGCCGCGTTGAGCGTCACGCGCGCGCGCACGGGCAGCGTCTTTCCCGTCAGCCGGTCGCGCACGAGCATGCCGCCGATGCGGCCCTCGTCGCGGATCGCTTCGATCGCTTCGGCGTGGTTGGCGAGATCGGCGCCGGCGCGATCGGCCGCGGCGGCAAACGCCAGCGTCAGCCGGTCGCCTTCGACCATCTGGTAGTCGTACCACTGCGCGCCGCCCGTGAGGCGCTCGGGCCGGATGCCGGCGAAACAGGCTCAGCGTCGCGGCCTTCGAGACGAGCCGCGGCGCCGGCAGGTGCAGCTCCGGCTCGACGCCGCGGTTGCGATGCCGTCCGATCCACGCGTCCAGCTTGAACGCGGCGCGCAGGGCGAGCCGGTTCTTGACGACCGAGCGGTAGGTGCCGACGAGGAAGGGGAGCGGCCGAAGCAGCCAGGGCGCGATGCGCGCGAGCGCCCGGCGCTCGCGGATCGCTTCCCGTGCGCGCGCCGAGGTGCCCGGATCCCAGCGAGCGCAGACCCCCGTGCGCCGTCTTCTGATGGTTGAACGACGCGCCGCTGCCGAAGTCGTCGGCTTCGACCAGCGCGACGCGGAGGCCGCGGCTCGCGGCGTCGTACGCGCAGGCCAGCCCGTAGATGCCCCCGCCGACGACCAGCAGATCGTAGGGGCCGGACTCGAGTCGTGTCGAGATCGCGCGGGCGCATATGTAGTCGTAGCGCAGGGCTTTAGCCCTGCCAACACGCTTTATCTTATAGTAGTGCGGCGTGTCACATTCGGGCCCCACAACTGCTGACGTTCGCGACTACTGGAACCGGCACATTCACGATCTCGAGATTACGGCGCACCCGGTCGGGTCTCCGGGGTTCTTCGCCGACCTCGACCAGTATCACTTCGAGAAGCTCCACCACCTGCTGCGGCTCGTGGACTTCGACGGGTACCGCGATCGCCGCGTGCTCGAGGTCGGCTGCGGCGCCGGCACCGATCTCGCCCGGTTCGCCAAGGGCGGCGCGATCGTCTCCGGCGTCGACCTGTCCGTCGTCGGCGATCGCGCTGGCGCGGCAGAACTTCGCGCAGCAGGGGCTTCAGGCCGACCTGCGTGAAGCGGACGGCGAGCACCTGCCGTTTGCCGCCGACGCCTTCGATCTCGTCTACGCGCACGGCGTCGTGCAGTACACGCAGCGATCCGCAGGCGCTCGTGGACGAGTGCCGGCGCGTGTTGAAGCCGGGCGGCGAGGCGATCTTCCAGGTCTACAACCGCATGTCGTGGCTGAACGCGCTGTCGAAGCTGATGAAGGTCCCGCTCGAGCACGAGGACGCGCCCGTGCTCGGCAAGTACAGCGCCGCGGAGTTCCGCGCCCTGCTGAAGGGCTTTCGCGACGTCCGGATCGTCGAAGAGCGCTTTCCGGTGAAGTCGCGGCTGCACGGCGGGTGGAAAGGCCTGCTGTTCAACACCGTCTTCGTCGGGACCTTCAACGCGCTGCCGCGGTCCCTGGTGCGCCGCTTCGGCTGGCACCTGCTCGCGTTCTGCCGCAAATGAGGCCGCTTCCGCTCGTCAAGGCGCACGCCTTCGGCAACGATTTCATCCTGATGGACGCGCGGGACGTCGAAGCCGCCCGCGATCGGGCCGCGCTCGCGCGCGCCGTCTGCGACCGCCATCGCGGCGTCGGCGCCGACGGCCTGATCGTCTACTCGCGGACCGGCGCGCGGCGCGTCGATGCGGCTCCTCAACGCCGACGGCAGCCGCTCGGAAGTGTCGGGCAACGGGCTGCGGTGCCTCGGCGCCTGGATTGCGTCGCAGCGCGGCGGCTCGCACGCGCCGATCGACGTCGAGACCGACGCGGGCACGAAACGCCTCGAGCTGCTCGCGTCCGAACACGGCCGCTACACCTTTCGCGCCGCGATGGGATCGCCCGAGCAGATCGCGCTGGAGCCAGATCGAGGTCGGCGGGCGCACGGTCGACGCCGTCACGCTCCGCGTCGGCAACCCGCAGTGCGTCGTCCTCGGCGAGGTGACCGAGGCGCGCCTGCACACGCTGGCGTCGGCGCTGGCGGTGCACCCGCGCTTTCCCGACGGCACCAACGTCGAGCTGGCGACGGTCGAGGCGCCCGATCGCGTGCGGATCCTGATCTGGGAGCGCGGCGTCGGACCGACCGAGGCGTCCGGCACCGGCGCGTGCGCGGCGGCCGTGGCGGCGATCCAGTACGGCGGCGCCGCGCGCGACGTGCAGATCGTGTCGCCCGGCGGCACGCAGCGCGTCGAGTGGACCGACGAGGGGCTCTTTCTGACCGGCTGGGCCGAAGTCGTCGCCGAAGCCACGTGGCTCGGGGTGGTGAGGGAGGCATGATGCGCAGCGCCCACGAGGCCGCGGAATCGGCGGAGGCCTATTCTCCGTCCGAGGAGCGGTTCAACCGGCGGCGCCGCACGGTCGGCCTGTTTGCCGGGCCCGGTGCTGCTGCTCGTGCTGCTCGCCATCCCGATGGGCATCCCGGCCCCCGCGCACCGGCTGGCGGCCATCCTCGCCATGATGGTCGTGCTCTGGGTGACCGAGGCGCTGCCGCTGGCGGTGACGGCGCTCATCGGCCCCGTCCTGGCGGTCGTCCTGCAGGTGGCGCCGGCGCGCACGGCGCTGGCGCCGTTCGCCGATCCGATCATCTTCCTGTTCATCGGCAGCTTCATGCTCGCCGAGGCGATGTTCGTGCACGGCCTCGACCGGCGCATCGCGTTCGCGCGCTGTCGTCGCGGCTGGTCGGCGGCAGCCCGGCGCGCATTCTGTTCGTGTACGGCGGGGTCGCCGCCGCGATCTCGATGTGGATCAGCAACACCGCGACGACCGCGATGATGTTCCCGATCGGGCTGTCGATCGTCGCCCACCTGACCGAGGGGCGCGAGTCGGAGGCCGGCAGCCGGAACTTCGCGCTGGCGATGATGCTGATGACCTCGTTCGGCGCGTCGGTCGGCGGCATCGGCACGCCGGTCGGCACGCCGCCGAACCTGATCGGCATCGGGATGCTGAACCGCATCGCCGGCATCCAGATCTCGTTCTTCCAGTGGATGCTCCTCGGCGTGCCGCTCGTCATCCTGCTGTTCGGGTTCCTCGTCGCCTATTTCTACTTCACGCTGCTCCGCGGGCGTGACCCTGGCGACCGGCACGTCCGATCGGATCGCCGAGGAGCTGCGCCGGCTCGGTCCGCTGTCCGCCGGCGCAGCGCAACGTGCTCGTCGCCTTCGGCGTCACCGTGGCGCTGTGGCTGACGCCCGGCATCCTCGCGATCGTGGGGCTTGGCGGACTCCGCGTTCGCGCGCGGCTTCGCGACGGCCGTGCCGGAAGCCGTCGCGGCCATGGTCGGCGCCGTGCTGCTGTTCCTGCTGCCGGTGAGCTGGCGCGCCCGGCGGTTCACGCTGACGTGGGAGGAGGCGTCCGGATCGACTGGGGCATCGTCCTGCTGTTCGGCGGCGGGCTGGCGATGGGCGAGCTGGCGTTTTCGACCGGCCTGGCGGCGGCGCTCGGGACAGGGCATCACGTCGTGGCTGCCGGCGCACTCGACCGCCGCGCTCACCGTCCTCTTCACGGCCGTGGCGATCGTGCTGTCCGAGGCGACGTCGAACACCGCGTCCGCGAACATGATCGTGCCGGTCGCGATCGCCGTCTCGCAGGCGGCCGGCGTCAGCCCGCTCCAGCCGGCGCTCGGGGCCACGCTCGGCGCGTCGATGGGGTTCATGATGCCGATCTCCACGCCGCCGAACGCGATCGTCTACAGCTCCGGCTACGTCCCGATCACCGCGATGATGCGGCACGGCATCGTGCTCGACATCGTCGGCTTCGTGCTGATCGTCGCGGTCGTGCTGGGATCGGGCTGGGTGTTCTGGATAGGACCGCTGCCAACCCTGAGCCGTTAGCCGACCCGTAGTCTGGAGCGAAGTCGCGCACTGCCGCAGTGCTGCAGGCACGCGCTTGCGGTTGCAAGTTAGTTGCCGGTCGCTGTTGAAGTTTCGCGCCGCGTCGCAGATGCCGCGGCCGCTGCAACACCGCCTAGCGGCGGCGCGGCGGCTGGCGGCCGGTCCGTGACGCCGTGGCCTGTTCGACCGCGGCGATTTGCGAGCGAATTCGCTCCTGGAGCCCGCTGACCCCCGCGGTGGCCTCCGCGTAGTTCCCGCCGATCAGCGTCGCGCGCGCTTCTTGCAGGGTCGCTGACCGCGTCCTTCGCGACCGCGCGCGCGGGCGCGAGCTCACGGGCCGGCACGTGCGCGGCGTCGGCCGCCTTCAGTCGCGCTTCGAGCTGCAGCAGCGCGGCGTTGGTGGCGCTGATCGCCGCTTCAGCCTCGGTCCGTGCCCGGGCCTTGCCGTCGGCCGCCTGCCTGGCCGCCTCCTGCGCCCGCTCGCTGGCGTCGACGGCGCGCGTCAGCGCCAGGCGATAGTCGCGCTGAGCGACCGCTTCGTGCGATTGCTGCAGCGCGGTCGTGGCCGCCGCGAAGGATTCCGGCGCGTACTGCTCCGCGCCGGCGGCGCGCGCCGCGTCGATCGCCGCCTGGGCGCTGTTGATCTCTTTCTGGGGCGGCTCGGAACACGCCGTAGACAGCACGACCGAGCAGACGATCGTGGACAGCATGAACGGACGGACGGGGCATCGCTGCCCGAAGTATAGCAGGGTATGGTGTACGATGAAGACGGTCGCGCCGCACGATCGCCCGCGTGAAAAGCTGCAGCGGCTCGGGCTGTGGGCGCTCGGCGACAACGAGCTGCTGGCGATCGTGCTCGGGCCACGGCCGCGCCCGCGCGAGCGCGCTCGATCTGGCCAACGCGGTGCTCGCGGCCGTCGGTGGCGTGCACGGCCTGGTGCGGGCGCGTCACGAGGAGCTCGGGCGACGTCCCGGCATCGGCCAGGCTCGAGCGGCGCAGATGCTGGCCGCGGTCGAGCTGGGACGCCGCACGCTGACCCGGGCGGCGCGCGAGCGGGCGCAGATCGTCGACGCGCGGGCGGCCGCCGAGTACCTGCTGCCGCAGTTCGGCAACCGCCCGGTCGAGCAGTTCGGCGTGCTGCTGCTCGACACGAAGCACCGGGTCCTTCGGACGATCGTGCTGTCGATCGGCACGCTCGACGCCAGCATCGTCCATCCGCGCGAGGTGTTCGGCGAGGCGGCCGCGGCCGGCGCGGCCGCGCTCGTGCTGTTTCACAATCACCCGTCGGCGATCCGAAGCCGAGCGAGGACGACCGGGTGCTGACGCGGCGCCTGGTGGCCGCGGGGGAGCTGATGGGGATTGACGTGATCGACCACGTCATCCTGGCCGACGTGCGGTATTACAGCTTCCGGGAAGCGGGAACGTTCTAGTTGGCGAAGACGCTGTATTTCGACTGCTTCTCGGGCGCCTCGGGCGACATGATCCTCGGCGCCCTGCTCGATCTCGGTCTGCCGATCGAGGCGCTGCGCGGCGCGCTCGGCAGCCTGGCGATCGAGTACGGCGAGGTCACGGCCGAGCGGGTGACGCGCGCCGGCGTGACGGCGACGAAATTCCGGCTGATCGAGAAGGCCGGGCGGAGCCGGCAGCGCGCCGGGCAGCACAAGCACCATCATCTCAAGCACATCGTCGCGGCGATCCGGCGCTCGGCGCTGACGGCCGTCAGCCAGGATCGCGCGGTGCAGCTGTTCGAGCGGCTCGCCGAGGCGGAGGCCGCCATCCACAACACGCCGATCGAGCGCGTGCACCTGCACGAGGTCGGCGCGCTCGACTCGATCATCGACATCGTCGGCGCCGTGTACGGCTTCGAGTGGTTCGGCATCGAGGACATCGTGTCGTCGCCGCTCAACGTCGGCGGCGGAACCGTGCACTGCGCCCACGGCGTCTTTCCGGTGCCGGCGCCGGCGACGGCGCGGCTGCTCCTGAACGCGCCGGTGTACGGCAACGGCACGTCCGAGCTGGTGACGCCGACCGGCGCGCTGCTCGTCACCGCCTACGCACGGGAGTTCGGGCCGCTGCCGGCGATGCGGCTCGAGCGCATCGGCTATGGCGCCGGAGACCGCGATCCCAAGGACGCGCCGAACGTCCTGCGCATGGTCCTGGGCGAGCGGGCGGCTGCGACGGCCGAGCGAATCGTCACGATTGAGTGCGAGATCGACGACATGAACCCGCAGCTCTTCGGGCCGTTGATGGATCGATTGTCGCGGCCGGCGCGCTCGACGTGTTCTACGCGCCGTGCAGATGAAGAAGAACCGGCCCGGCACGCTGGTGACCGTCCTCGCGCATCCGGCGACGCGCGAAGCGCATCGCCGCCGTGCTGTTCGCGCACACGACGACCATCGGCGTCCGGTATCAGGAGATGTTGCGCGATCGCCTCGATCGGGAGATCCAGTCGGTCGAGACGCCCGTCGGCCCGATACGCTTCAAGGTGGCGACGCCGCGACGGCCGTGTGCTGAACGCCGCGCCCGAGTTCGACGACTGCGCGCGCATCGCCGCCGAACGCGGCCTGCCCATCAAGGACGTGCAGGCGATCGCCACCCGCGCCTGGCTCGACTCGCGCGACTGAGCACGAGACGCGAATGACCCGATGACGCAACCGAAGAACGAAGACACGAAGACCCAAGACCGAACCATGTCCCGCTTCTACCTGACGACCGCGATCGACTACGTCGAACAGCCGGCCCCACCTGGGCACCGCCTACGAGAAGATCACGGCCGACGTGATCGCGCGCTACAAGCGGCTGTGCGGCGTCGAGACGCACTTCGTCATGGGGAACGACGAGCACTCGCAGAACGTGTTTCGGAAGGCGCGCGAGCTTGGCGAGGATCCGCTCGCCTACTGCGACCGCATGGCGCAGGAGTTCCTCGACGTCTGGAAGGCGCTGGACATCTCGTTCGACGACTTCATCCGCACGACCGAGCCGCGCCACCGCGCCGGCGTGCAGGCGCTCGTCCGCCGGATGAGCGCCGCGGGCGACGTCTACGAGGGGCACTACGAAGGCTGGTATTGCGTGTCGTGCGAGGCCTTCAAGCAGGAGAAGGACCTCGTCGACGGGGCGTGCCCGATTCATCGGACGAAGCCGGACTGGATCCGCGAGAAGAACCACTTCTTCCGGCTCTCGAAGTACGGCGACCCGCTGCTCGAGCACTTCGAGGCGCACCCGGAGTTCCTCGTGCCGGACATCCGGCGCAACGAGATCCTCCGGCTGATCGAAGGCGGCCTCGAGGACATCTCGGTCAGCCGCGCCGGCCAGTCGTGGGGCATTCCGATGCCGGACGATCCGTCGAGCGTGATCTACGTCTGGTTCGACGCGCTGATCAACTACCTGACGGCGGTCGGCTTCGGCACCGACGAGGGGCTGGCCGCGAAGTGGTGGCCGGCGGATCTGCACGTGATCGGCAAGGACATCACGCGGTTTCACGCCGTCATCTGGCCGGCCATGCTGATGAGCGCCGGGCTTCCGGTGCCGCGGCAGGTCTTCGGCCACGGCTGGGTCCACTATCGGGCGAGAAGATGAGCAAGTCGCTCGGGACGACGGTCGATCCGCTCGATGCGGCCGACCGGTTCGGCGCCGATCCGCTGCGGCTGTATCTCGTCAAGGAGATCGCGTTCGGCAGCGACGGCGACTTCACGTGGGACCGGTTCGAGGAGCGCTACAACGTCGATCTGGCGAACAATCTCGGAAACCTCGTCAGCCGCATTGCCGCCATGGCCGAGAAGTATCGCGGCGGCCGGCTGCTGCCGGCGGGCAGCCCGGGACGGCTCGCCGGCGTGGCGCGCCAGAGCGTCGAGGACTACCGGCGCGGCAATGGACGCTTCGCGCTCGAGGGCGGAACCGCCGCGGCCTTCCGCATCGTCGACGCGGCCAACGAGTACATCGCCGAGACGGAGCCCTGGGCGCTCGCGCGCGACGCGTCGAACGCGGACCGGCTGAGCCAGGTGCTCTTCGACGTCGCGGAGGCCGTGCGGATCGCCGCGATCCTGCTGCTGCCCATCATGCCGCGCTCGTCGGCGGAGATCCTGCGCCGCGTGGGGGCAGGCACGGGCGCGCCGCTCCTGGACGGCGCCGCGTGGCGGAACGAAGGAGAACGGGTCGTGGTCAAGGGCGACGCCTTGTGGCCGCGATCGGATGCCAAGGCCGGCCCGAACGGCCGGCGATTGCGGCACAGGACGACAGATGACGCGGACGAGACGACGAATGCCAGGCGCGGTCCGGCGGCGTGACACGCCGGCCCGAGCCGCCGATCCGCGAGCCGGCGGACGTCCGCGCCCGCGGCGTCCGCGCCCGCGCGCCGGCGCGCGCCCGCGGCGTCCGCGCCCGCGGCCGACGGCAAGATCACGATCGACGATTTCATGAAGGTCGATCTGCGCGTCGCGAAGGTGCTCACCGCCGAGAAGGTGCCGAACTCGCGCAAGCTGATGAAGCTGAGCATCGACGTCGGCACCGAGCAGCGGACGCTCGTCGCCGGCATCGCCGAGGCGTACGAGCCCGAGGCGCTCGTCGGCCGCACGATCGTGATGGTCTTCAACCTGAAGCCCGCGAAGCTGATGGGAATCGAATCGAACGGGATGGTGCTCGCCGCCAGCCCCGACGGCGGCAAGCCGACGCTGGTCGGCTTCGATCAGGAGATACCGCCCGGGACGCGGGTGACGGTAGTTGATCGACTCCCACTGCCACCTCGCCCGGACGAGTTCGCGGCCGATCTCGCCGCGGTCGTGGCTCGCGCGTCGGGCGCCGGCGTGACGAGCGCCCTCTGCATCCTGGCGGCGGGAAACGACGTCGAAGCGGCGCGCGCGGCGGACGTGCGGCGCGCGTGGCCGGCGGTCCGCTTCGCCGTCGGCATTCATCCGCACCAGGCCGGCGAGTTCGCGGGGTCCATCGACCGGGCCGTCGAGACCGTCCGCCACGGCCTGGCGTTACACGGCGCATGCGCCATCGGCGAGATCGGGCTCGATTATCACTACGACTTCTCGCCGCGCGACGTGCAGCAGGAGGTCTTCCGCGCCCAGGTGCGGCTCGCGGGGGAGCTGCGGCTGCCGGTCATCATCCACACGCGCGAGGCGACCGACGACACGTTCCGCATCCTGGCCGAGGAGGGGGCCGGGGAAGTGCGCGGCGTGTTTCACTGCTTCACGGGGGACGAAGCCATGGCGCGCGCGGCGCTCGAGATCGGGTTCCACGTCTCATTTGCCGGCATCGTCACCTTCCCGCGTGCCGAAGCGATCCGCGCGGGCGGCGCGGATGGTGCCGGCCGATCGCGTCCTCGTCGAGACCGACGCGCCGTACCTCGCGCCCGTCCCGCACCGCGGGAAGCGCAACGAGCCGGCCTTTGTCGGGCGCGTGATCGAGAAGCTGGCCGAGATTCGGGGATCCACGGCCGGCGAGGTCGCGGCGCAGGTCACGCGCAACTTCGACACGCTCTTTGGACTTGGGTCGAGCCCCGAGTCCCGAGTCCCGAGTCCCGAGACCGACCGCACACCGAGCACTTTGCCCGACCGAGTATAAATATCGTCGTTGTAATGGCTTAGCGCGTTGACACCCCGCGCGTAAGTTCAGTATTGTGGTTCTTTACACACAGACAATCCCCTTGAGCGATACAGCGCAGAACTCGCCGTCGTCTGCCGACCTGGCGCAGATCTTCGAACCGATCCGCGACGATCTCGAAGCCGTCGAGCAGGAGTTCGTCCGGCACATCCAGTCGCGCGTGGCGCTCATCCCCGAGATGGGCCGCTACATCCAGAAGAGCGGCGGCAAGCGCGTGCGCCCCGCGGTGCTGCTGATGGCGTCGCGGCTCGGCGGCTACAAAGGGGACCGCGCGGTGCTCTACGCCTCGGTCGTGGAGTTCATCCACACCGCGACGCTCGTCCACGACGACATCATCGACGGCGCGGATCTGCGGCGCGGCCGGCTGGCCGTGCACTCGCGGTGGGGCAACGACATCACGGTGCTGCTCGGCGACTATCTGTACATCAAGTCGATGGCGATGGCGCTGACGCAGGACTCGCTCGAGATCATCCGCCTGCTCTGCGACGTCACGCTGCGGATGATCGAGGGGGAGCTCTACCAGCTCACCAAGACCGGCGACGTCGACATCACCGAGGAAGAGCATTTCGAGATCATCCGCCGCAAGACCGCGTTCCTGTTCGGCGGCTGCGCGCAGATCGGCGGGATGCTCGGCGGCGTCACGCCGGAGCGGGAAACGGCGCTGCGCGACTACGGGTTCAATCTCGGCATCGCGTTCCAGCTGGTCGACGACCTGCTCGACTACACGGCCGACGAGACGGCGCTCGGCAAGCCGATTGGCGGCGACCTGCGCGAGGGCAAGGTCACGCTGCCGATCATCTTTCTCTTGCAGCGCGGCGGCGAGGATGCCGACCGCCTGATTCGCACCATCGTCCACGAACGCGCCGTCACGCCCGAGCAGTGGCGCGAGATCCTCGCGCATGCTCCGCGAGCACCGCGCCACCGACGTCGCCTACGAGCGCGCCGTCGAGTACGCGAACCGCGCCAAGAGCTGCCTGGCCGCGTTCCCGCCGAGCCGCGAGCGCGACGCGCTGATGGCGCTGCCGGACTACGTCCTCGCCCGCGATCGATAGAACAACCAGGCTAGTCCCGAATCACTAATCGTTGAATCCTTGAATCCTGGAATCGTTGAATCCGTCGACATCGCGAAGGCGCAGATTCGGCGATTCAAGATTCGAGATTCGAGGATTCAAGGATTAGCGATTACGTGATTCGTGTCCATGGATCCCTTGTCCCGCATCGACCAGCTCCGCCGCGAGATTCGCCACCACGAAGAGCGCTACTACATCCACAACGACCCGGAGATCACCGACGACGACGTTCGACGCGCTGCTCCACGAGCTCGAGGCGCTCGAAGCGGGATCACCCCGATCTCGTCACGCCGGATTCGCCGACACAGCGCGTCGCCGGCCGGCCGGTCGAAGGCTTCGCCGACGGTCGAGCACCTGGCGCCGATGCTCAGCCTCGACAACGCGTACAACGAGGAGGAGCTCCGCGCGTTCGACGAGCGGGTGCGCAAGGGGGCCGGGCTCGGCGACGCGCCGTGCCGTACGTGGCCGAGCTGAAGATCGACGGCCTGAGCATCGCGCTCACCTACGAGAACGGTGCGCTTCGTGCGCGGCGCCACGCGCGGCGACGGCGTGCGCGGCGAGGACGTGACGTCGAACGTGCGGACGATCCAGGCGATCCCGCTCGCCCTCCGCGACGGCCCGCCGGGCCGCATCGAGGTGCGCGGCGAGGTGTTCCTGCCGCGGACGTCGTTCGCCCGCATCAACAACGAGCGCGAGGACGCCGGCGAGCCGCTCTTTGCCAACCCCCGCAACGCCGCCGCGGGCACGATGCGCAACCTGGATCCGGCGCTGGTGGCGCGGCGCCGGCTGGGCGCGTTCATCTATCAGCTGGTACATCGCCGGTAGTGTCCGGCTTCGCCGGACCCGTGGCAGCCGGGCCGCCATTCGGAAATGCTCAAAGGACTGCGCGCCTGGGGACTGCCCGTCGAGCCCAACTTCCAGCGAGTGTGCCGGCATCGACGAGGTCATCGAGTTCTGCCGCGACCTGGGCCGAGGGCCGGCAGGCGCTCGAGTTCGACACCGACGGCGTGGTCATCAAGGTGGACGACCTCGCGCTTCGCGAGCGCCTCGGGACGACCTCGAAGTTTCCGCGCTGGGCGATCGCGTTCAAGTTCCCGGCTCAGCAGGCGCACACCAGGCTGCTGAAGATCGCCGTCAACGTCGGCCGCACCGGCGCGAACACGCCGTACGCCGTGCTCGAGCCGGTCTTCCTGGCCGGCTCGACCATCTCGATGGCGACGCTTCACAACGCCGAGGACATCGCCAGCAAGGACCTCCGCGAAGGCGACACGGTGATCATCGAGAAGGCGGGTGACGTCATCCCGAGGGTCGTCGCCCCGATCCTCAGCCTCCGGCCCGAGGGCTCCGTCCCGTGGGTGATGCCGACGACGTGCGAGGCGTGCGGGAGTGCGCTGCAGCGCGACGAAGAAGAGGTCGTCTGGCGCTGCGAGAACACGTCCTGCCCGGCGCGGCTGCGCCGCAGCCTCGAGCACTTCGCCTCGCGCACCGCGATGAACATCGAAGGGCTCGGGGAGTCGCTGGTCGATCAGCTGATCGAGGGCGGGCTGGTGCGCGACTTCGCCGATCTCTACCATCTCGAGGCGCCGCAGCTCGAGAACCTCGTCGTCACGCCGCGGGAGCCGCGCTCCGAGCGCGCCGTGCCGCGGAAGCTGGGCAAGGTCGGGCGCAACGTCGTGGAGCAGATCGAGCGCAGCAAGGAGAACGACCTGTCTCGTCTCGTCTACGCGCTCGGGATCCGCCACGTCGGCGAAAAGGCGGCGGCGACGCTGGCGCGGTATCTCCGGCGAATGGACGCCATCCTGGACGCGCCGCTCGAGGCGCTGCAGACCGTCCCGGACATCGGTCCCGTCGTCGCCGCGTCGGTCCGGACGTTCGCCGACGAGCCGCACAACCGCGCGCTCGTGGCGAAGCTGGCGGCCGCCGGCGTGAACATGACCACCCGCCAGGCCGAGCCGGATCAGGTCGCGGCCGGGTCCCCTGGCCGGAAAGACGTTCGTCGTCACCGGCACGCTCGAGTCGATGTCGCGGGAGGAGGCGGAGGCGGCCATCGAGCGGCTGGGCGGGAAGGTGTCGAAGTCGGTCAGCAAGAAGACCAGCGCCCTCGTCGTCGGCGCCGAGGCCGGCAGCAAGCTCGAAAAGGCCCGGAGCCTGGGGGTCACAACGATGACGGAAGATGAATTCAAGACGCTTATAATGACTGAGTAGGTCTCGGGTCTCTGGTCTTTGGTCTCAGGTCCCCCATGTCCAAACGCTTCACGCTCGTCACCGTCGCACTCGCCGCTGCCGTGGCGTTTCTCGTCGGCCTGATCATCGCCGGCGGGCTCACGCCGGAGCCGAACGTGTCGACGGCGGCGCGGCTCGGCCCTCGTCGCGGACCTGGCCAAGCCGGCCGGGCTCGTGAGCGCGCCGATGGTGGTGAACTTCGCGGACGTGGCCGAGCGGATCAACGCGGCCGTCGTCAACATCGACGCGACGTCGAAGGCGACCGAGGCGCGTGAGCCGCAGCGCTACTTTCGCCGGGGCGAAGGACCGATGGAGGGCCCGGGCCCGCGCGACCTCGAGACGCCGCGGCAGGGGTCCGGCAGCGGCTTCCTGATCGATCGCGACGGCTACATCCTGACCAACCATCACGTCATCGACGGCGCCGAGCGGATCACGGTGACGCTGGCGGACGGCCGGGCGTTCCGGGCGGAGGTCGTCGGCAGCGATCCGGCGATCGACGTGGCGCTGCTGAGGATTGCGGGCGGCCGCGATCTGCCGGAGGCGCCGCTCGGGAACTCCGACGAGCTCCGTGTCGGCGAGTGGGTCTGCGCCATCGGCAATCCGCTCGGCTACGTGCACTCGGTGACCGTCGGCGTGGTCAGCTTCATCGGCCGCAAGCTGTTCGACCCGAGCCTGGACGATTACATCCAGACCGACGCGGCGATCAATTTCGGCAACAGCGGCGGACCGCTGATCAACGCGCGCGGCGAGGTCGTCGGCATCAATTCCGCGATCAGCTCGCGGGCGAGCAACATCGGGTTTGCCGTGCCGATCAACCAGGCGGTGGCGATTCTCCCGCAGCTCAAGCGAGCGGGCCGGGTGTCGCGCGGCTTCATCGGGGTGCTGCTGACCGACGTCACGCCGGCGCTGCAGCGCTCGCTGTCGCTGGGCACGTCGCGGGCGCGCTGGTGCAGGACGTCACGGCCGGATCGCCGGCCGAGCGCGCCGGCCTGCGCGCCTACGACGTCATCGTCGAGGTCGAGGGCCGCGACATCGGCACCAACGAGGAGCTGATTCGCGACATCTCGGCGCGCCAGCCCGGCACCGTCGCGCGCCTGGGCGTCCAGCGCGACACCCGCAAGCGTGACGATTCCGGTCAAGCTCGCCGAGCGCCCGGTGCGCGACGATGCGGACCCGCAGGATCCGATTGACAGACGGGGCCGCGGACGGGCCCCCGAGCCCAGTCCCCGAGCTGCCGCTCGGCCTGACCGTGCGCGAGCTCGACCGCGGGTTCATCGGCCGGCTGGAGATGCCCGAGTCGGTGCAGGGCGTGATCGTCTCGCGCGTCGATCCGACCGGCGCGGCCTTCTCGGCGCTCCTCCGGCGCGGCTTCATCATCATGGAGATCAACCGCAACCGATTCGCTCCGTCGCCGACTACCAGCGCATCGTGTCGGCGGCCCGCCCCGGCGACGTCCTCGCGTTCTACGTCTACGATCCGACGCTCGCCCAGCGCGCGCTCGTGACGGTGACGGTCGAGTGATCCAGGCAGACTTGCGGCCGTCAGCGTACCGTGAGCAGGAGTCGAAGCTCAGCAGATTCATGCTGAAGAGGGGGTTCCTGATCTCCTAGCCTCCTGATCTCATGTAGAGCATGAAATCACGCATTCTGGTCATCGACGACGAGGCGGAGATCCGCCGGTCGGTGCGGATGATCCTCGAGTACGAGGGGTACGAGGTCCTCGAGGCGTCGAGCGGGCCCGAAGGCGTCGCGATCGCCGAGCGGGAGTCGCCCGACCTCGTGTTCCTCGACATCAAGATGCCGGGCATGGACGGCCTCGAGGCGCTGCAGCGGATCAAGGCGTCGAACGAGACGCTGCCGGTCGTGATCATCTCCGGCCACGGCACGGTCAGCACCGCGGTCGAGGCGACCAAGGCGGGCGCCTTCGACTTCATCGAGAAGCCGCTGGCCAGCGAGCGCGTGCTGCTCACGATCCGCAACGCGCTCGACCAGACGCGGCTGCGCGACGAGAACCGCAGTCGCTGAAGCGCGCCGTCGAAGTGCGGCACCAGATGGTCGGCGAGAGCCCGGCGCTGCGGCAGGTCTGGGACGCGATCAAGCGCGCCGCGCCGACCAACGCCACCGTGCTGCTGCTCGGCGAGAGCGGCGTCGGGCAAGGAGCTGGTCGCGCGCTCGATCCACCGCAACAGCCTGCGCAGCCGCGAGCGGTTCGTGCAGGTCAACTGCGCGGCGATCCCCGAGGAGCTGATCGAGTCGGAGCTGTTCGGCCACGAGAAGGGCTCGTTCACCGGCGCGACCGAGAAGCAGATCGGCAAGTTCGAGCAGGCCGACCACGGCACGATCTTCCTCGACGAAGTCGGCGACATGAGCGCCGAAGACGCAGGCCAAGGTCCTGCGCGTGCTGCAGGAGGGGGAGGTCGAGCGGCTCGGGTCGGCGCGGACGATCAAGGTGGACGTCCGGGTGATTGCCGCGACCAACAAGGATCTCGAGGCAGGAGATCGAGAAGGGCGACGTTCCGCGAGGATCTCTACTTCCGCCTGAGCGTGATCCCGATTCACGGTGCCGCCGCTGCGCGAGCGGCGCGAGGACATCCCGCTGCTGGTGCGGCACTTCGCGGAGCTCTTCAGCCGCGAGAACAACCGCCGGCCGCAGCGCTTCACGCCGGCGGCGCTCGAGTACATGCAGAAGGCGCGCTGGAAGGGCAACGTCCGCGAGCTGAAGAACACCGTCGAGCGGCTGCTGATCATGACGCCCGGCGACACCATCGACGTCGACGACCTGCGCGACATCGTCCGGCATCGAATCGAAGGCGCCGGCCGCCGAGAACAACGAACGGGAGCGCCCCGGCACGCTGCGCGAGTTCAAGGAATCGGCCGAGCGGGCGTTCCTCGTCGGCAAGCTGCGCGAGAACGGCTGGAACATCTCGAAGACCGCCGAGGTGATCGGCACGCCGCGCAGCAATCTGTACAAGAAGCTGGAACAGTACGGGATCACGCAGGAAAGAGACGGGTAGGGGACGCTCAGTCTCGAGTCATCGGCTAGGTCCTACGACAGAGACCTGCCGAAGACCTGCCCGTGACCACGACCTGAGACCCGAGACCCGAGACCAACGACTCTCACCGCCGCAGCAGGCCAGACGATCGCCCGCTTGCGCTCGCGCGAAGGCGGAGGAGGAAAGTCCGAACTCCGCAGGGCAGTGCGCCGGGTAACGCCCGGTCGGGGCAACCCGAAGGAAAGTGGCACAGAAAACACACCGCTGACGTCGCGGCGGCGCAACGGCTGCGGGCAAGCAAGGGTGAAAAGGTGCGGTAAGAGCGCACCGCGCCCGTGGCAACACGGGTGGCAGGCAAAACCCCGCACGGAGCAAGGCCAAATAGGGAGGCGCTATCGAGGACGGCCCGTCCGAAGCTTCCGGGTAGGCTGCTCGATCCCGCCAGTAATGACGGGGCTAGAGGAATGATCGTCACGCCGAAGCCCGAGCGCGCCGCAAGGCCGGCGAGGCGACGGGGACAGAATTCGGCTTACGGCCGGCTGCGGCGGCCTCTTTCGAGGTTCTTCGCCTGGTCACAGGTGCCACGAAGGTCGAGTCGCGCCTGGACCCTCTCCGTGCTCCGCTTATCCGCTTGACTCGAAGTCCCGCAGCCGGCGTCACGATATTGCTAAGGTCAGGGCATGGCTCACTACCTCGTGACCGGCGGCGCCGGCTTCATCGGCTCGCACCTCTCGGAAGAGCTCGTGCGGCGCGGCCACCGCGTGCGCGTCGCCGACTCGCCTCATCACCGGCAAGCGCAGCAACCTCGATCACCTTCCGCAGGTCGAGTTCCTCGAGGGAGACCTCGCCGATCTCGACTTCGCGCGCCGCGCCGTCGACGGCTGCGACTACGTGCTGCACCAGGCGGCGATCCCGTCGGTGCCGCGGTCGGTCAAGGATCCGCTGACGTCGAACCGCGCCAACGTCGACGCGACGCTGAACGTGCTCGTGGCGGCGCGCGACGCCGGCGTCACGCCGGCTGGTCTTCGCCGCGTCCTCGTCGGCCTACGGCAATGCGCCGACGCTGCCCGAAGCACGAGGAGATGCCGACCAGCCCGCTGTCGCCGTACGCGCTGCAGAAGGTGATCGGCGAGCAGTACCTGCAGATGTTCACGACGCTGTACGGCCTCGAGACCGTCGCATCCGCTACTTCAACGTCTTCGGCCCGCGGCAGGATCCGTCGTCGCCGTACTCCGGCGTCATTTCGCGTCTTCGCCACGGCGCTGCTCGAGAACCGCTCCCCGACGATCTACGGCGACGGCGAGCAGACGCGCGACTTCACCTACGTCGCCAACGTCGTCGACGGCGTGCTGCGCGCGTGCGAGGCGCCGCGCGCGAGCGGGGAAGTGATCAACGTCGCGACCGGCGGCCGCATCTCGCTCAACCAGCTGTTCTACGCGATGCGCGAGGTCGTCGGCGGCACGCTCGAGCCGACCTACGTCGAGACGCGCGAGGGCGACGTGCGCGACTCGCAGGCCGACATCCGCAAGGCGAAGCGAGCTCCTCGGCTACGAGCCGATCGTCCCGTTCGAGGAAGGCCTCGAGCGCACGATCGAGTGGTACCGCACCGCCAACACTCCCGCGACGGCGTAGCATCCCGTGGCGTCCGGCTTTAGCCGGACCACTCCCGCTCCGCTCGTGGCGTCCGGCGTTAGCCGGACCAATCAAGCGCTCTGAATGTAACTCTGCGCATTGCCCGTCAGCGGCGGTTGCGCGCCACTCCAATCCTGCCCGCCTGCCCTGAGCGAGCGCTGGCTCGCGCGAGCCGAAGGGCCTCGTTCAACCGCGCACGCCGGTTCCTGCGGTTGACCCCGGCGCGGCTCTGAGCGCGCCTCCTCACCGGCTCGATTCCTTGTCTCCGCTCCAACCTCCTTTGCCACCACACGCTTACGCGGCCAGCGCGTGATCCCGCACGAGCGGCAGCGGCCTTGCCCTAGCCCCTGGTGGCTCCGGCGCCGGATGCCATCACCACATTCCTGGAGGGCAGCATGCGTCGACTCGTGCGTCGGGATTCATCGCCGCGCTCGTCGTGAGCGCCACGTCAAGCGCGCACAGTCAGGTACGACCTGGTCCCCGGGGCACGCAGCCACCGCCGGAGACGATCGAGATCGACGGCAGCAAGAACCCCGAGCTCGTCCCGCAATGGAGCGCGTGGGAGTTTGCGTTCCGTGTGATGGCCGGCGGACTCCAGGGAGCTGCCGACGATGGTGCATCAGGTCGTCTCTGCAGACGAGGGAGCCATGGTCCTTCGCGAGGCCGAGATGGTCACGAAGCGCGCCGCGGCGTGCGAGGCGCGGATGGGCAAGCTTCGCGTGCTCATCGGAAAGGAAAAGGCGTCTGTGCTCGACGCGCGGGCCCGGGAAATCACGCTCGACTGCCGCCGGCAGACGCTCGACGTGCGGGACCGCGTGCTGGATCGCCTGAACCCGGAAGCGCAGACCGCGCTGCGGGCATTCGTGGAGTCCACGAAAGCCGGCACGTCGTTGACGTTGACAAAGAAACAGTTGGCCCGTTTCCTCGAACCTGAATGAGGCCAACCGGAAGGTGAGGACACCGATGAAGAGAATGCGCTCGATTGGCATCGCGTTGGTTGTCGCGTCGCTGCTGCCGGCCGTGCCGGCCTACGCGGACGACTACGACGAAAGCCTCAGCATCTTCGACTGCGGCGTCGTCGTGAAACGGAATTCAAGCCATCAGTACGGCCGGTATGCGTGGGTGGAGTACCTCGTGGAGACGCAGGGCGTGGTGAACCTCTGCGGGCAGTGGATCGTGAGCGTGGAGGCCAACGTCGTCGGCGTGAGCGGCTCGGCGTCGAGCGCCTCATGGAGGCTCCAGGTTGCCAGCGTGCGCCGCCCGGTTCCTGTTCCTTCCTACGGACCATGGACGACGCACGGCAGGCATTGGTCGAGCAACATCATTCTCGGTCCGGGATCGCACGACCTGGGACAGAGCGTCAGCACCGCGATCGCGACCCCGCCCCAGGAAAGCGTCGGGAGAGGCGAGGAGTGCTCGCCCAGCTATGAGCGGGAACAGAGCGAGCGGTGCCCGCGCAATTCGCCGCTCATTGTGGACATGAACCACGACGGTTACCGGCTCACCAGTGTGCGGGACGGAGTGTGGTTCGATCTGGATGCGGACGGCACGCCCGAACCGGTTGCCTGGACGGCGCCCGACAGCGACGAGGCGTTCCTCGCGCTGGATCGCAACGGCAACGGCTTCATCGACAGCGGCGCGGAGCTGTTCGGCAATCACACGCCGACGACCAACACCATCGAGCCGGACGTCACCGCGGCGAACGGCTTCGAGGCGCTGCGCTTCGCCGAGGGGCCCTCGTTCGGCCGGAGCCGGCGCGACGGCGTCATCGACGCGCGCGATGCGGTCTTTTCACGCCTGGTCCTGTGGCGCGATCTCAACCACAACGGGATATCCGAACCGGGGGAGCTGCAGCCCCTGTGCGAGTCCGATCTCGTCCAGATCGAGACCGATTACCGGACGTCGAGGCGTACCGATCGCTTCGGCAACGAGTTCCGTCAGCGGGGGCATGGGGTGTGGCGCGACGGCAGGGCACGCTACATCTACGACGTCTGGCTCGTCACGGGACGGGACTGAGTGTTCCGGTGGCGTCCGGCTTCAGCCGGACCTTGTGCTGGTTTGAAAAACCGGTGGCGTCCGGCTTTAGCCGGACCGTCTGCTGGTTTGAAGACTCGACGAGGGAGGCCGGCGGCCTCCCTCGTCTTTCTTCGGTAGTGCCCGCCGATGTGATCCGGCTAAAGCCGGACCCCACCGGGTTAGAAAAAGAACTTCAGCACTAACTCCACTGTGCGCGCTGTACTGACGGTGCTCGTGATCGTCCCGAACGTGTTCGGCGCGTTGATGTCGCGTGCCGGTGGTCCGAAGCTCGCGGTGTTGGTCAGGTTGAACGCTTCCGCCCGGAATTCGAAGTAGCGCGTCCCCCCGACGTTGAACTGCTTGGCCAGAACGGCGTCGACGTTCTTGTAGCCAGGCGCCCGCGCGACGCCGATGCCACAGTTGCCCCACGTGCCGAGCGGCACGACGCCGAAGGCGTTGATGTCCAGCCAGTGCGCGATGTTCTGGTCGGACGGAACCGGGTTGCCCACGCAGTTCGGCCTCTCGTTGCCGCGCTGCCCCTGCAGCGAGCGATTGCGGCCGTCGGTAACGGTGATGGGGAAGCCCGTGCGTGCCTGGAAGATGCCGCTCAACCTCCAGCCGCCGATGATGGCGTCCGTAATCGCGGACGCGTCGCTGGCCCACCGGCGCCCCTTGCCGAACGGCAGCTCGTAGTTGGCCGAGAAGACGAAGTTGTGCCGCGCGTCGAAGAACGCGGGGCCGTAGTTCCATTCAGGCTCGTAGGTGTTCATCCAGTAGGCGCCCTCGGCCGCGACACCGCCCGAGCCGTAGTAGCCGAGGTTGTTGGTGCGCGTCCGGCTCAACGTGTACGACGCCAGGAATTCGGCGCCCCCGACATTCCGCTGCCTGACGCTCGCCTGCAGCCCGTTGTAGTCGCTCCGGCCGCGCGCCGCGGTCGTGGAGATGTTGGTGATGAGCGGCGCCGTCGCGAAGAGCGGACGGCGCTGCTGCGTTGGCAGCCAGGTCGTGGTATCGCTGCCCACTCCTGGCAGTGGCTGGTTGCCCTCGACCGGCGTCACCAGGTGCGTCGCTTTGTGCCCGACGTACCCCACGTTGGCCGACATCGACGAGGTCAGAAGACGCTCGACGAAGACGTTCCACTGCTGCGTGAACTGCGGACGGAGGTTCGGATCCCACGCCCGCACCTGCCCGGAAGGCTGATCCAGCGGTCTGAGCTCGGCAAAACCAGTGGCCAGGGTTCCGGGACCCGACGTCGCATCGTAGGAAACAGCCGAC
The DNA here is from genome assembly GCA_963820645.1 of uncultured Acidobacteriota bacterium. Taxonomy (GTDB): domain Bacteria; phylum Acidobacteriota; class Vicinamibacteria; order Vicinamibacterales; family 2-12-FULL-66-21; genus JALZOC01. The sequence goes on from CAWGAS010000004.1 coordinate 200,018, forward strand.
TCGAAGAAACCCGGCGGGTTGAGCGGCAGCCGGAGGTTGGCGCCCGTGCCTTCCATGTACTGGGAGATGCCGTACGCGCCGCGCACGACCCACCCTTCTCCGGGCCGCCACGAGAAGCCGAGGCGCGGCTCGAAGCCCTTTTTATAGGCCGTGTAGAGCGCGCGACTCTCGCGGGAGCCATCCTGCGCCAGGGTCTGCTGGCCCGTTCTCAGATCGAAGTTGCTCTGACGGTTGTCCTTTTCGACGACCGGCTGCGTGTACGCCCACCGCATCCCGAGATTCAGCGTGAGGTCCGGCCTGACCTTGAAATCATCCTGCGCGAAGAGCGCGATCCGGTTGTGCTGATGCGTCCAGGGTTCCGCGAGGCTGCCGCGCCCTTTGGTGCCCACCTGGTCGAGCAGGAAATCGGAAAACGCGAACCCGGAAAACGCGGCGGTGTAGCCGAAGATGCCGAGCAGCCCGTTGTTTCCCGCGTAGAACCGCTGCTGGTCGTAGTGCAGCATCTGCCCGCCGAACTTCAGCGAGTGGGCTCCCTTGAGCCACGTGAGCTTCTCGTTGATCTGAAACGTCTTGTCGACCGTGTCCGTGTCGCTCGCGCCGGCGCCGACGGCAGTGAGCCCGCTGGCCCACCCGATCGAGCTCAGGCCCGGAATCGGCTGCCCGCCGGCAATCCCGAACGTCGCGTTGCCATTGCCGATCCCGGCCCAGTCCAGCGTGTCGCTGACGATGGTGATCTGGTTGTATCCGACGAGGACCTCGTTGACGATCGACGAGCTGAAAATGCGGTTCCAGTTGAACGCCAGGTTGCGGAACGGCGCCGTGGTGACGTTCCCCAGCAGCACCGGCATGGCGCGCTTGTCGTTCCTGGACTCGTATTCGGCCATGGAGAAGCGCCCGAAGAACTTGTCTTTGTCCGAGGCGTTCCAGTCCACGCGCCCGTCTCCCTGGTTGGCGCGGATGGTCGTGAGGGTTTCACCCACGAAGTTCCCCGTGATGCCGCCGCTGACGACGCGGTTCGGCAGCGGGTAGAGCGACGCGTTGTTCAGGATGCCGCTGGCGATCGGGCTGATCCGGCCCGCCGGAATCTGGTTCCCGGCAAACGCCACACCCGTGCGCGGATCGCGGATCGTCGCGGTCACGCTCGACAGATCGCCGCGGCGCCAGGCTTCCGGCGCAACCGACAGCGTCTCGAACCCCGGCGCGTCGAACCGCGTCCCCTGGTAGTTTCCGAAGAAGAACAGCCGGTTCTTGAGGAGAGGCCCGCCGAGAGTGCCTCCATAGATGTCCTGCCTGCGCTCCGGCTTGGCGGCGCCCGAGCGGTTGTTGGACCAGGAGTTCGCGTCCATCGTGCTGTTGCGGTAGTACTCGAACGCATTGCCGCGGATCATGTTCGAGCCGGACTTGAGCACGTTGCTGATGACCGCCCCCGCCACGTTCCCGGTGTCGGCCGAGTAGTTGTTGGTCTCGACGCTGATCTGGGCCAGCGCGTCGGGGCTCGGCTGGTAGGCCACGAGGTTGTCGATCGACTCGTTCATGTCCACGCCGTCGATCGTGTAGTTGTTGGTCTGCTCGCGGTTGCCGTTGACGAACGGCCGGCCGCCGCCGAAGTTGCGGATCGCGGTGAACGAGCTCGGGTTCGGCGTGACCACGCCGGTCAGGAGCAGCGAGAGCTGCCCGGTGTTGCGGCCGTTGAGCGGCAGTGCGCTCAGCGTCGTGCCTGAGATGACCTGTCCCACGGTGGCCGTCTCGGTCTGCAGCACCGGTGTCTCGCTCGTGACTTCGACGGTTTCTTCGACGGCGCCGAGCGCCAGCTTGAAGTCGAGCCGTACGATCTGCTTCGCTTCCATCTGGATGGGCTTGGTCGCGGACGTCTTGAACCGGGACAGCTCCACCTTCACGATGTACGTGCCGACGGGCAGGGATGAGACGGTGTAGTTGCCGGCGTCGTTCGAGATACCGGTGTACGCCACGTTCGTGGCCTGATCGGTGGCGGTGACGGTCGCGCCGGGCACGGCAGCGCCGCTGTCATCGGTGACGATGCCCGTCAGCGACGCGGCACCCGTCTGAGCCATTGCCTGGGTCGGGCCCAGGAGTCCAATGGCGAGCATGAACAGCCCGATCGACAGCCAGGGTCGCGGGGTTCTCATGAAAATCCCTCCCTACAGAGACCGGCAGAATGGAAGATGTACGACGATTCCGTAACATGGCGCACCTGTCGCGCCGAGTCAAGGGAGTTGGTTCGGCCGGGATGGACACCGATCCGAGGGATTCGACGGCTTCTCTATCAGCGGCGCCCACCACGTTCATCTAGATTCCAGACGGCCGGCGGCGGTGTCTTGACAGCCTGATGCCGCCATGCCCAGAATCCGCGTCAGCGCTGCACAAAAAGGAGTCGAGCGATGCTGATTAATACAGGTGGACTGCGCCAACGGCGGGCCTCGCCGGCTGCGCTTCGCTTGTCGCCTGGGTTGCGCTGTCGATCGTCGCGGCCGTGCCGGCGGCGAGCGCCCAGAGCATCTCCGGTGACCTTGTCGTACGCGTGGTGGATCCCAGCGATCTCAGCGTGCCGGGCGCCGCCGTGACGCTGACGGAGGTCGAGACCGGCGTGATGCAGAGCGCCGTCACGGATGCGCAGGGCACGTACTTGTTCGGGCAGCTGAAGCCCGGCGTCTACAAGCTCGAGATCACCACCTCGGGGTTCAAGAGCACGAACGTCCAGGACATCCGCATTCAGGTCGGGCAGCGGGCGCGCGTCGACGTGAAGCTGGTCGTCGCGACGGTTGCCGAAGACGTGACCGTGTCGGCCGCGGCCGCCACGCTGATCAACGCGGAGAGCGCGGCCATCGGCCAGGTGGTCGACAGCAAGGTCATGGTCGAGCTGCCGCTCAGCGGCCGCAACTTCATCCAGCTCGCGCAGCTCTCCGCGGGCGCCATGCCGCATCGGCATCGGCGTGTCGCCGGCGTCGACGTGGACGGGCCGCAGCGACACGACGCTGTCGATCGCGGGCGGCCGCGAATCGAACAACAGCTTCCTCGTCAACGGCATCGAGACCCGCAACGCCCGCTTCGGCAACGCCGGCATCCGCCCGCGCATCGACGCGATCCAGGAGTTCAAGATCCAGCGGTCGACGTTCGGCGCGGAGTTCGGCCGCAGCGCGGCGATCGTCAACACGACGATCAAGTCGGGCACCAACGAGTGCACGGCAGCGCTGTTCGAGTTCTAACCGCGACGAGAAGTTCGATGCGAACGACTTCTTCCTGAATCGCACCGAACCGCGCCAAGCCGCCGTTCAAGCAGAACAACTTCGGCACCGCGGTCGGCGGTCCGCTGCTGATTCCGAAGCTCTACAACGGCCGCAATCGGACGTTCTGGTTCTTCAACTACGAGGGGTTCCGGCAGGAGGTGACGGCCGAGCGCCACGGGCCTCTATCCGTCGGCCGCGCAACTCAGGGGCAATCTCGCCGACGACAGCGCCGGAACCGGGCTCTTTCCGACGAGCTCCGCCTTCTGCCAGGCCAACGCGGGATCGCGCAAGTGCGTCGACGTGATCGACTCCACGACCGGCCAGCCGTTCCCCGGCAACGTCATCCCGACCGGGCGGCTCGATCCGACGACGCAGCTCGCCACGCAGTACACGGTGACGCCGAACGTCACGGTGCCGGCCGGCACCGCCGACGTTCCCGACCTTCAACTCGATTGGCACGCCGCAGACGGTCAACGACTTGGATCAGTACAACGTCCGCCTCGATCATCATCTCGGACCGCGCGATCAGCTCTTCGGCACGTTCTCGTACTCCGACGAGGCGCGCGACGTCAAGGCGCTGCGCCCGTTCGGCGGCGAAGGGTTTCCGCTCTGCGAACCGGCTGGTCACCATCACGCACGCGCACACGTTCACGCCGAACCTGCTCAACGAGTTCCGCTTCGGGTACAACCGCAGCGAGACCTACCGGCTGTCGGAGACCTCCTACGGGCCGGACTACGCGCGCGAGGTGTTCAACCTCAAGAACACGACCGACCAGGCGATCATGTTCGGCATTCCCGCGTTCAACATGACCGGGTTCGGCGGCATCGGCTCGATCTCGCAGGCGATCGGCGCGCTCGACGAGAACCTGCAGTTCACCGACAACCTCAGCCTCGTCAAGGGCACGCACAACGTTCGCACCGGGTTCCAGATCAGCCGGCAGGATTACTTCCAGATCACGAACTTCAACGGCAACCCGACGTTCACGTTCGACGGCCGCTACACCGGCCTGCAGGCGAACGGCATCGGGCTCGCCGACTTCCTGCTCGGCGTGCCCGGCGCGCGCGGGCGGCGCCATCGGCGACTCCATCCAGAACCTGCGCACCACGTACTGGGCCGGCTACGTGCAGGACGACTGGCGCATCGTGCCGAACTTCACGCTCAACTACGGGCTGCGCTACGAGTTCGCGCGCTCGCCGGTGGAGCGCGACAACAAGAGCCTCGTCTTCGCGCCGGAACTGGGACAGATCCTGCTGGCCGGACAGGGCGTTCGCCCCGACATCGTCGATCCGGACTGGAACAACTTCGCTCCGCGGCTTCGGCTTCACGTGGCGGCCGCCGGTGCTCGAGGACTTCGTCGTGCGCGGCGGCGCCGGCATCTACTACGCGACCGACAATTTCAACGAGGAGCAGTTCAAGGGCACGGGCCCGCCGTTCTTCCAGGCGCAGACGACTCGAAGGCGATCCGGCGCACGCCGAACCTGTTCATGCGCGACATGATGCCGTCGTTCACCAACTCGCCCAACGTGAACCCGTTCACGTTCGATCGCGTCAACCGGACGCCGTACCTGACGCAGTGGAGCTTCGGCGGCGCAGAAGAGCCTGTGGAAGGACTAGCTGCTGGAAGTCGAATACACCGGCAGCACGGGCCGCAAGCTGCCGCAGCGCCGCAATCTCAACATCGCGGCGCATCGACCCGACCGGCACGATTCCCATCGTGCAGCGCGTTCCGTACCCGCAGTTCGGGTTCATGCTGATGACCTACAACGGCGGCTGGTCGAGCTACAACGCCTTGACGACGAAGCTCGAGAAGCGCTTTTCGAAGGGCCTGTACTTCCTCGGATCGTACACCTGGCAGAAGAGCCTCGATCTCGGCGCCACCGACGAGTTCTCCACGATCTCGGCGGAGTTCAAGAAGTGGGACAAGGGCCACAGCACGTTCGACGTCCCGCACCGGTTCGTCGGCCAGCTGGGTCTACGAGCTTCCGGTCGGCCGCGGCCGCGCGCTGATGGCCGACATGCCGGCTGCGCTCGAGGCGTGCTCGGCGGATGGCAGGTGAGCGGCATCGCCACGTTCTCGCAGGGGCAGTTCCAGACGCCGACGCTCGGCTCGGACTGGCTGCTGCATCGGCACCTTCACGCAGTCGCGCCCGAACGTCATCGGCGATCCGACCGCCGGCCGGCAGCTTCCCGACGCCTATCTGAATCCCGCGGCCTTCGATTTCCCGCGCGACGCGCAGGGCAACCGGATTCGCGTGCAGGGCAACGCCGGGCCGCAACACCATTCAGCAGCCCGGCATCAACAACTGGGACATCGGTCTCTTCAAGAACTTCCGCTTCGGCAACCGGTTCAACGCGCAGTTCCGCTGGGAGACGTTCAACACGTGGAACCACACGCAGTTCGGTTCCGCGAACCTCAACACGAGCAGCCCGACGTTCGGGCGCATCACGGGGCTGCGCGTGGCGACCGCGCCGGATGCAGTTCGGCTTGCGCTTGACGTTCTGAACGGTGGCGTCCGGCTTTCGCTCCGGTGGTGTCCGGCTTTAGCCGGACCAGGCAGCGCAGGCCTTCAGGCCTGCCCGGCGCGTGGCGGCTGATTAGATAGCATGAACAGGAGAACAGGAGAAGACGAGTCAGGAGTATTTCTTGTCTTCTCCTGTTCTCTTCCTCTCCTGATCTCCTGTTACAACTCTAGCCTCCGGTGGTAGTCCGTCTTGCGGGAGATTCCTTACAGCCTCGACTCGGAAGCCTGGTAACCGGCGTTGCATCCTGTCCTCGCCGTTGCCGTGGATATTGTCCCGCTTCTTCGCGGACCAGACTCGGCGGCGTCGCCTCGGGTTTCCAGTTCTCGCCGGCACCAGTGGGGTCCCACACCCGGGCGCGGGTGCGATGATCCGAAAAACATCTGTTGAATCAAGCGCTTAGCTACGCAGCGGCCGGCCTGCCGGCTGCGGCAGCGTGCTTGCCTTCGTTGCGGCCGGCCCGCGGCGCCGGATCCCGAAACGCGGCCCGACCCCTCGCCCGAATCGGTCCGGCGCCGTCGGCCATTTCACCACTCACAACCGTGGAGGACAGCACATGCGTCGATTCATGTTCGTCATCGGAATGCTCGTGGCATCGCTCGTCATTGGCGGGCCGCCGGCCAGCGCGCAATCGGAGAAGGCGCCCGCCGCGTCGAAGGCGCAGGCGACCGCGAGCGCTCCGGTCAACCTCAACTCCGCCACCGCCGTGCAGCTCCAGACGTTGCCCGGCATCGGCGCGAGCACCGCGCAGCGGATCCTGGACTATCGCCAGAAGAACGGCGCCTACAAGAAGATCGAAGAGTTGATGAACGTCAAGGGGATTGGCGAGAAGAGCTTCCTGAAGCTGAAGCCGCTGATCACGGTCGCCGCCGACAAAGCCGATCGCTCGGGCGGCCAGAAGTAGGGATGCGCAAATGCCGGCCGTCACGGGGACGGCCGGCGTTTCGGCCGCTCATGGACAGGTATCGACAGCGTCAGTGGCGAGCGAAGCGAGCCGTCCGCTACCGAGGCGCGTAGCGCGCTCGAGGCGCTCTACCGCGCGGAGCGAAGTCAGGCGCGGCCCCTACCGCGGGTGCGAAGCGAGCCGCGGCCCCTACCGAGACGCGTAGCGCCGAGGCCCCGGCAGCCGGGTTCACGCTCATCGAGGTGCTCTTTGCGGCGGCTCTGGCGGCAGTCCTGGCCGGTGTTGCGCTGCCGCTGACGAACAGCGCGATCGATGACCTTCGTACACTGGCGGCCGCCAGATATCTCGCCGGCCGGATCGTGCACGGCCGGATCGATGCCATCAAGCGTTCGACCGCGGTCGCGTTGCGGTTCGAGCCCTCGACGCCCGATTACGTGTTCACGCCCTACGCGGACGGCAACGGCAACGGCGTGCGTGCCGCCGACATCCACCGCGGTGTCGATCCGCCGGTCGGCGTGCCCCACCAGCTGGGCGACAACTTTGCGGGTGTGCGGTTTGGCCTGTTGCCCGGATTGCCGGACGTGGACGGCGTCAGCGGCGGCGGCCCCGACGGCGTGCGCATCGGATCGGCGCGCATCCTGACGATGAGTCCCAGCGGCACCGCGACCTCCGGCACGCTGTACCTGCAGGGGCGTCGCGCGCAGTACGCCGTGCGCGTGCTCGGCGCGACCGGACGCACCCGCATCCTCAAGTACGACACCGGAGCCGGAACGTGGATCAGCCGCTGACCGATCGCCGCATCGACGCCCGTTTTCCGCCGCCGGCGCGCGGCGCGACACGCGCCACGCTGCGGCCGGGCTGCCCCGTGGTGCTCGTCGATTTCAGCGCCGGCGGCGCCCTCGTCGAAGCGTCCCGTCCGCTGAGGCCCGGGGCCCGCGTGCACCTGCAGCTCGTGACCGCCGCACGCACCTTCGCGCTGGCGGCACACGTGCTGCGGTGCGCGGTGTGGTCGCTCGATCCATACGACGGCGTCACCTATCGCGGTGCGCTGATGTTCGAGGATCGCTGCGAGCTGGTCTGGGAAGGCGAAACGCACACGGGGTAGGATTCCCGCAACACGCCTCCCGTAGTGTGGAGAAGTCAGGGCCCGACGAGACACTCAGGCGCCATTGCAAATGCCGCTGATCTGATGCTGATCGATCGATGAACGTCGCGGCCGAGGAGCCTGATCCAAACACGGCGCCAGGCACCTGCGGGTGGTTTTTGACCTGAAGCTGCCGTAAAGGGTCTATACTCGAGCCTCATTCCAGAACTGAACCAGCCCGCGTTCGAGTAGTGCCCTCGATAGAGGGTGCGCGCCGACAGGTCCAACTTTGGCCGTCTTGTCGGAGCGCACATGCCGCGCACCCCACTCACATGTCCATCGCCCGTCGAAATTCTCGAGGAGCCGCTCGACATCTTCCCTCGCGCGAACTGGGCCGACGCCACGGTTTCACAAGGGCGCGCTCGACGGTCGGCCGTCGATGCGGTGACGTCCTGACATTGTGATGAGGCTACTGGAGTGCGCGCGGTGGGCGACGAAGTAACCGAGAAACGCCGCAGGGGCGTGGCTATCGACGTCTGGGGGCGGCAGTGATTGTGTCGGCCGTCCGGGACTTGGAGAACCCGAGGGCGGGAGGAGAGTCCGTGCGGGCGGGAGAGACTCGAGGACCGCATGTGGAACGCACCAACCTGATTCGCTTCCGAGAACCGAGACGGGCCGAGCCAAGCGGCCGAGCTACGGCCCGAGATGCTGGACCGCCTTTAGTGCCGACGGAGTGCTGTGGAACCCGCCGTCTCTGCCTGATGAGCTGGTTTGTAAGCGGTGGGCCATCTATTCGACCGGAAGGACCAGAGATGCCGGGCAAATATAAGTCGCTGTATCAGACTTCCTGACGCGTCCCAGCCTGATCCACCCATTCACGCCGTAGCTTGGAGTCGAAATCCATGGACATCAGACCGCTACACGATCGGCTCATTGTTCGGCGCCTTGAAGAGGGCGAGCAGAAAATCGGCGGGATCATTATCCCGGACACGGCCAAAGAGAAGCCGCAACAGGCCACGGTCCTCGCGGTGGGCAAGGGCAAGGTGAACGACGATGGCAAGCGCGTCCCCCTCGATGTCAAAGTGGGCGACCGGATCCTGTTTGACAAGTATGCGGGCCAGGAGATCAAGCTGCATGGCGAGGAGTACTTCATCATGAAAGAGGATAACGTGCTGGCCGTCATCGAAGGCCACACGACGAAGAAGCTCGCCGCCATCAAAGGCAAGACCAACAAGAAGAAGTAGCCGCGTTGGAGAGCACCTGTCTCACTCTGGACGGCGCGGGTGCAAAGCAAAGAAGGGATAAGACAGATGGACCTCCTCAAGAAAAACCCCTTACAACTTCAGACACAAGAAAACGACATTCACAAGGCGTTGAGAGCCTGGTATCTCTTTCCCGGCATGCAGCGCGACCTCCGAAACAAGGAGAATGAGGCGGTGCAGACGGTGTTAGAGGTTCTGGAGCGACGACGGGCGGCGGCTCACAAGACCGTACACCGTGACAAACTGTTGGCTGCGACGAAGCCGAGATGAGCGATCACGTATATCGTCCCCTGAATTTGGTCGTGTTGGTCAAGTCGGCGGATTACACCATCGCTTTGGCGGTCACGGCTTCCGCATCGCCGATCCTGCGGCTGACGAACGACCTCGCGTTACGGCCGATGTTGGTGCCGGTGTTTCTGGCAGTGCCCGGCGGGGCGTTCGCGCTCATCTGGTTCAACAGGGGCGCATCCTCAAACTGACCCACTACCAACCATCAGGATTGCCGGCCGCGGCCCCGGTGTGGCTCTCTCTAGAGCTTCGCCGACAAGTCCCCTCCGCGCTTCCCGTAGGGTGCGACGAGATTCCTGACTCCCGTCGATTCCGCGAACCCGGCTCGTCCTGGTGATCCGCCGGGGCGTAGGCTGCCACGGTCAGCGTCACGGAAGTGGCGGCCTCTGCACATCGCTTCACAGAACTGCCCTGAACCGTCATGTGTTCACTCATTGCCCCGGTGGTTAGGACCGACATCCGGAAGGGGCAGCGTCATCGGAGGCTGGCGCTGTGAACCACGATGTGGAGCGTCGAAAAAATCGCTGCGGTCTTGAATTAGGAAGGCGGCAGACGTGGTCGAGCGCATTCCGACGCAGCCTGGGGACGTTTTGATCTTGTCGACGGACCAATCTTTCACCGTCTATGCGGTGGGACTGGTCACCAAGGACGGCCAGCAGGAGTTTGACACGCACATGAGCGTGAAATACGACAGGGCTCGCCGCGCCGCGGTGGCTGATGCGAAAGCCTTGGTCGTGCCTGGACGGCGAATTTACGTCCGGAACATCGACACCGGCGCCTGGTCGGAGATTCCAGGCTGACCTACAACCGCGGACGCCGGGCCGGTCGCGCTGTCGGCGTTCAGAGCCATCTGGCGCACCGCGGGAGCCGCTTGGTCACAATCGGATTCTACCCCGGGCTGCAACAGCCTTGTGCAACCGCACATCGCCTCTGGCGCCACGGCCTAGATCCACGGCTTGGCTCGGCAACGATTAACCGTGACATTCCTCGGGTAAGGGCACAAAGTGTATCCCAGCTTTCCTGACGCCCCTGTCCCAGTCCGCGGCAGTCGCCTCACTAAAGCGTCGATCACTCGACGACTGGAGGCCGCATGTTCCACTATCGCTTTACTGTCGTGGCGCCACCTTCCCATTGTGAGTCGCTCGCGTATTCGATGGCCCCGAGAACAATCCCTACATTGGTTGGGCGGTTCACCAACCCACGCCCGCCCGTGCAGAACAGGACAACGCCCATTCTCGCCGCTGCTCGCCGTGCTCGCACTAGGCCGTATGTGATCTGACGATTGGTCCCGTACGCATCGGAACGGGCGGATGGCTTGGTGTTTTGAACACGCGGATTGGCTTGGCCGATTAGTGCTGGCGCGACACCCGACCCAGGGAGAGCGGGCCGTCCGCAACCGTGCGCATGTCCGGCGTGGGGCGCGTGAGTGACGGCGCAGCCGCCACGGCCAAGGAAAAGAAGAGTCCCTGCGGGTGGCATTTATTTGTGGTCCCACTTAAGGGACATGTTTTGTCCGGGGGTAACCACCCGCGAACTAACGAGGCCGCCCGCAAGGGCAGTTAGAGGACAGCACGACAGCCTCCCTGCGCAAGCTAAATCCTGCCGGCGTGCGGGCGATCAATCAGTCGCGTAGCCTGATCGCAACATATAGGGATCCCCTGAAACAACCGGACAAGATAAGCATAAGCCGCCTTCGACTCAAGCCGTCTGGCTCACGCTACAAAGCGATCCGGTCGGTCCATGCGCGTGACGTTTGACCGGCGCCGCGAACTGATGGACACGTGGGCCAAGTTCGCGACGGCCAAACCGGCTGATGTCGTGTCGATCCGCGCCTGACGGCGTCCAGTGGCCGAAATGGCATTGGGGTTTGCAGCGATGCGGCTCCCGAGATAATCAGTCCGAAATATGGCTCGAGCCCCGGTGACTTCGTCGCGTTACTTCGAACCCAGACCCTCGCCGCTCAGGCAATGGTGGGCGCAGCTGGTGGGCGCACCCGGTGGGCGCACTTTGTTGACCCGCATAAACATTGAGCTGACTATCCACAAAAATCAGGTCGAAGAGTTGATGAACGTCAAGGGGATTGGCGAGAAGAGCTTCCTGAAGCTGAAGCCGCTGATCACGGTCGCCGCCGACAGAGCCGATCGCTCGGGCGGCCAGAAGTAGGGATGCGCAAATGCCGGCCGTCACGGGGACGGCCGGCGTTTCGGCCGCTCATGGACAGGTATCGACACCATCCGGCAGCCGGGTTCACGCTCCTCGAGGTGCTCTTTGCGGCGGCTCTGGCGGCAGTCCTGGCCGGTGTTGCGCTGCCGCTGACGAACAGCGCGATCGATGACCTTCGTACATTGGCGGCCGCCAGATATATCGCCGGCCGGATCGTGCACGGCCGGATCGATGCCATCAAGCGTTCGACCGCGGTCGCGTTGCGGTTCGAGCCCTCGACGCCCGATTACGTGTTCACGCCCTACGCGGACGGCAACGGCAACGGCGTGCGTGCTGCCGACATCGTGCGCGGTGTCGATCCGCCGGTCGGCGTGCCCCATCAGCTGGGCGACAACTTTGCAGGTGTGCGGTTTGGCCTGTTGCCCGGATTGCCGGACGTGGACGGCGTCAGCGGCGGCGGCCCCGACGGCGTGCGCATCGGATCGGCGCGCGTCCTGACGATGAGTCCCAGCGGCACCGCGACCTCCGGCACGCTGTACCTGCAGGGGCGTCGCGCGCAGTACGCCGTGCGCGTCCTCGGCGCGACCGGACGCACCCGCATCCTCAAGTACGACACCGGAGCCGGAACGTGGATCAGCCGCTGACCGATCGCCGCATCGACGCCCGTTTTCCGCCGCCGGCGCGCGGCGCGACACGCGCCACGCTGCGGCCGGGCTGCCCCGTGGTGCTCGTCGACTTCAGCGCCGGCGGCGCCCTCGTCGAAGCGTCCCGTCCGCTGAGGCCCGGGGCTCGCGTGCATCTCCAGCTCGTGACCGCCGCACGCACCTTCGCACTGGCGGCACACGTGCTCCGTTGCGCGGTGTGGTCGCTGGATCCGTACGACGGCGTCACCTATCGCGGTGCGCTGATGTTCGAGAATCGGTGCGAGCGGTTCTGGGAAACCGACCGCCCAGCGGGGGCAGCGATTCCCGCATGGCCCCAGCCAGACGGCGACGTCTTCGGCCACACGTCCTCCGCGGGGGCCGAGCCCGCGTTCTCGCCTCCCCGAAAAAGCCTGCCTTGATCCACGTTCTCGCCACGAGCGGCGCCCACGCTGCATCACGAAGAGCAAACTCCCGAAAACGTCAAACTGAGACTGCCGCCCCGGCAGAGCCGGGGGAACTCCTCACGGATTAGCATCTCCAGCATGCGTCGATCGTCTCTGGCGCCGACGCGAAAATCAAAGGCGACGAGTTCTGGCGAGGGTCACCCCGCGGGCGGAAGCCGAGCATCGTCCTTACTTCCAGCGTAACCACGTACACCACACGTAACGCTTGTGGCGAGATGCCGTCGATCTTTGGCGAGTTTCACTGCAATGTGACGAGCAGGTTGACGGGCACGGCGATTGCTCTCGCATCCGCGCGCCGGAACCGTCAACATGATCCACGGAAGGACCCATGACGAGACTGCGATCCCGATCCGCGGCCGCGATTGCCACTGCCGGCCTGTTACTCCTCCATGGCTTTTCAGAGAAGGCTCACCACGCGCAATCGACTCCGGGCCCGTATGCATTGACCGACCTTGGCACCCTCGGCGGTCTCAGCGCCCAGGCCCAACACATCAACGACGCCGGTCAGGTCGTCGGATCCGCGGCCAGCGGTTCTTCGGGCGGGCGGGCGTTTGTCTGGCAGAACGGAACCATGACCGACCTTGGTACTCTTGGCGGCAACACCGCCGGCGCGAGTGCGATCAACAACGTCGGGCAGGTCGCCGGGTCGTCGGCATTGTCACCCTCCTTGTCGCACGCCGTGCTCTGGGATAACGGCGCGAAGACCGACCTGGCTCCGGGGACCAGCGAGCACAGTGTCGCCAACGGGCTCAACGACTCTGGTCAAATCATCGCCAACCGGAGCTGGACGGTGCCATTCTTGTGGCACAACGGCGTCACCACGATCCTGCCGAATCTGGGCGGTGCTGGTGGCGGCTTCGGCACAGACATCAACAACGCCGGCCAGGCCGTCGGGTCGGCCTCCACCACTCACGTGACGCAGCTGGGTCCCGTTTCGCACGCTGTCTTGTGGGAGAACGGTACGGCGTTCGACCTCGGCGTGTTGCCCGGTGCCGAAGAGAGCGGCGCCTCCGCGATTAACGAGCTTGGCGTGATTGTCGGCACATCGGGGCGCACCGATCCGGAAACCTATGAGCAGACATATCAGCCGTTCATCGTCACCAACGGTGTGATGAGTCCGATCTCGGTGCCGAGCTCGGAAGCCTATGCCAGCGACATCAACGATCACGGCGTCATCGTCGGCACCATGCGCGCAGGTGGAGGCGTCTCCCACTGGCACGCTTTTGTCCACGTCAACGGCGTGACGACGAACCTGAATAGCCTGATTCCGCCCGGCTCCGGACTGCACCTGGCGTACGCAAATGGGATCAATAACGACGGCCAGATCGTCGGCATGGCCTACGACGCGCAATTTCGCCAGCATGCTTATCTCCTGACGCCGATGGCGCCGGGCACTCCGGTCCTGAGTATCTCTGATGCGTCGGTGGCCGAGGGCAATGCCGGTACCAGGAACGTCTCGCTCACCATTACGCTGTCACCGGCGGCCAATCAAACAGTCACGGTGGCCTACAACACCGTCAATGGAACCGCCTCGAGCGGAGCTGACTACGCGGCGGCATCAGGAACGCTGACGTTTGCGGCGGGTCAGACGAGCCAGACGATCTCAGTCGTGGTCAACGGCGACCGCGCTGGTGAGCTAGACGAAAATGTGCTGGTGAATCTCAGCAACGCATCCAGCGGCTCGATCATCGGCGACGGACAGGGCAAGATCACGATCGTGGATGACGAGCCGCGGATCAGTATGAGCGGCGTGTCGAAAATGGAAGGAAATTCCGGCACCACGCCATTCAACTTCGTGGTCTCGCTGTCGGCGGCGTACGATGCAACGGTCACCGTGAACTTCGCGACCCAGGCTCAGCAGGCGACAGCACCTGGAGATTTCGAGGCCAAATCCGGGACGCTCACGTTTGCACCCGGTCAAACGAGCAAGATCGTCACCATCAATATCAAGGGCGACCGTACGCGAGAGTTTGGCGAGTTGTTCTACGTGAGCCTGTCGGGTGCCAACGGGGCCGTGGTCACGTCAGGGGGTAGCGGCTTGATTCAGAACGACGACCGCTAGACGTCAAGGCCGGCGCCGGGGTGCGCGGATACAATCCGCGTACCCCGCGTGCCGTCACGTAGATGTTCAACCTACGCCATCACCGCTATCGCGATGTTTTCGGTTGCGGCCATCGAAGTCTGGATGGGTCGCGTCGCGATCTGCAGTGCGCGCGAGGCCCATCCCTCTCCGAGAAAGACCGCAGATGTGATGGAGAGATTGCGAGTCTCGAACTCAATGTGCCGCCAGTCAGGGGTCATTGTCATGAGCGCAGGTTTCGCGAGTGCCAACGAGCCTACATCGTAACGCCGGCATGGTTCAGCGTGGCCTGCCAACCGTAGCTCAGCTCCGGGGAGCGAGGTCACCACCTACGCTCGCGCGCACCAACCCTGGCGAGCTCCTCGTGGCGTCAAAGCGGCGCTAAGCGCGTGCGAGCGCTCGTGCCAGCGCGCGTCGGGTGAAGACACGGATCATCGCTCGGCGGTACTGCGCGCTGGCGTGGATGTCGGCGTTGACCACCTCTACATCGGTTCCGGCCAGCTTGGCGGCCGCCTCGAAGGTCGCCTTGGAGAGCGCCTGTCCCGCCAGGGCCTCCTCGACGTTCGTCAGGCGGATCGCGTGTGGGCCGGCGCCCGTGAGCCCGATGCGCGCCGACCGAATTCTGCCGTCGCTCTCTTCGAGTGCGGCGGCCACGCCGACGATGGCGTAGTGCGAAGCGCGCTGGTAGAGCTTGGCGTACGCCCCCGCGCGCACCGCGGCGAACCGGACGCCCGTGATGATCTCGTCCGGCGCGAGATCGACAGTGAACAGATCCTTGAAGAAGTCGCGCGCCTTCGCGACGCGCCCTCCCTTCGGACCCTTCATGTGGATGTCAGCATCGACCGCGAGCATGACGGCGGGGTAGTCGGATGACGGATCGGCATGGGCGAGGTTGCCGCCGAGCGTGCCGCGATTCCGAACCTGCGGATCGCCGATCGCCGCTGCCGCGTCGGAGACGACGGGGCACGACTGGCGCAGCAGAGCCGATGTGGCGACATCGTGGTGGACAGTGCCGGCGCCGATCTCGATCGTGCCGCCCTGCTCGCGAATGCCGGAGAAGCCCGGGATGCGCGCGATGTCGATGAGGACCTGCGGATCGCTCAGGCGAAGCTTCATGAGCGGCACGAGACTGTGGCCGCCCGCGATGAGCTTTGCCTTGCCGTTGGCTGCCGCCAGCCTGGCCACCGCATCGTCAAGCGAGGTGGCGCGTTCGTAGGCGAATGCGATCGGGATCACCCCTGGCCTCCGTGAATGATGCGCCACAGCTTCTCGGGCCGCAGCATCATGTCGATGTGCCTCACGCCGAACTCGCTCAGCGCGTCGACCGCCGCGCACACGATGCTCGGGGTCGAACCGAGTGTGCCGGCTTCGCCCACGCCCTTGGCGCCCAGTGGGTTCACAGGCGTTGGGGTCACCGTCGCGTGGAGCTCGAAGCGCGGGAAGTCCGTGGCGCGGGGGAGGGCATAGTCCATGAACGACCCGGTCACGAGCTGACCGTCTTCGTTGTACACGGCCTCCTCAATCATCGCCTGCCCGATGCCCTGGGCGAGCCCGCCGTGAATCTGCCCTTCCACGATCAGTGGGTTGATCAGGTTCCCGGCGTCGTCAACCGCGACGAGCTTCAACAGCGTCGGTTCGCCTGTCTCGCGATCGATCTCGAGCATCGAGATGTGGCACCCGAACGGATACGTGTTGTTGCTCGGCTCGAAGAAGGCCTCTTCGCTCAAGCCCGGTTCGAGCCCCTCGGGGAGCGGAACCGGGATGTAGGCGTGGGCGGCCACGTCCGCAAACTTCCTTGCGGATGCCGGGGATCCCTTCACCATAATCGTGCCGCTCTCGAATACGAGGTCATTCTCTGCCGCTTCGAGGAGCGCGGCGGCGAACTTCGCCATCTTTACCTTCACCTTGCCCCCCGCCATGTGCAGGGCGGTGCCGCCGACCGCCTGCGAGCGACTGCCAAACGTGCCGATCCCCTGCTTCACGACGCTCGTGTCGCCGTGAAGGATCGTGACATGGTCGATGGGGACGCCGAACTGATCCGCCAGCATCTGGGCGAATGTCGTCTCGTTGCCCTGGCCGTGCGGCGATGCGCCGGTGGTCGCGCTGATGCGCCCGTCGCGTTCGATCGTGACCTGTGAGTACTCCCATCCACCGGTCGGGAGCGTCGCCGATGGTCCGACGCCGCACACCTCGACGTACATCGCCAGCCCAAGACCGACGAGCCTTCCGTCGGCCCTGGCGGCATCCCGCTCGTCCTTCAGGCGCGTCCAGTCGGCAGTCGTCAGCGCCAGGTCGAGCGCTTTCTCGTAGTCGCCCGAGTCGTAGACGGCGCCCATCTGGGTCGCGAAGGGGAACTGGTTCGGCTTGATGAAGTTTCTGCGGCGCACGTCGGCCGGATCCATGTTCAGCTCGCGCGCCAGCATGTCCATTGCGCGTTCGACGAAGTAGGTGGCCTCCGGGCGGCCGGCGCCGCGGTAGGCGTCGGTCGGCGTCTTGTTCGTGAAGACCTCGGTGAGCGTCGTGCGGATCGCGGGGATGTCGTAGGTGGCGCTCGCCATCAGCATCGTGAGCGTCGGGATGGCCGCCGTGAGCAGCATGTTGTACGCGCCGATGTCGGCGATGAGCCGCAGTTTCAGGCCGAGGACCTTGCCGTCGCGCTTCGCGGCGATATCCACGTAGCCGATGATGTCGCGCCCGTGCGTGGTAGCCACGAACGCTTCCGAGCGATCCTCCACCCACTTGACCGGGATGCCGAGGCGCTTCGAGATCGCTGCGGCAACGTATTCCTCGGCGTAGATGTTGATCTTGGCGCCGAAGCCGCCGCCGACTTCCGGAGCGATCGCCCGCACCTGGGCCTGGCCCAGGCCGTTCATCGCGGCGATCATCGAGCGCAGGATGTGCGGGTTCTGCGTCGAGGACCAGATCGTCATGGATTCCCTCGCCGGCTCGTAGTGCGCGACGACGCCCCGCGGCTCCATCGCGTTCGGGACGAGACGCTGGTTCATCATCCGCTGCGAGATGACGACGTCCGCTTCGGCGAACGCCTGGTCGATGGCGGAATCGTCCACATGGCCGTTTGCGTTGACGCCAGTACCGCTGGGCACGAGCGCCACCGCGAGGTTGTTCGGGAAGTCCGCGTGGATGAGCGTCGGCTTCCCGGTCATCGCCAGCTCGGGATCCACGACGACCGGCAGCATCTCGTAGTCGACGACGATAGCGTCGGCGGCGTCGCGGGCGATGTAGCGGTCGCTGGCCACGACCACGGCGACCGCTTCACCCCCATACCGGACTATGTCCACGGCCACTGCACGATGGGCCGGCGACGGGAAGGGTGTGCCGATCGGCATCGGTGCGAGGAGCTCGGCGATCTCGGCGCCGGTGAAGACCGCCTCGACGCCGTCCATGGCTTGCGCGGCGCTCGTGTCGATGGAGCGAATGCGGCCGTGGGCCACGTCACTGCGCTTGAACGCCAGATGCTGCATGCCTGCAATCTTGACGTCGTCCACGTAGGTGGCCCCGCCCTGAATGAGGCGCGGATCCTCGCGCCGCTTGACGCGCTGGCCCACGAGCTTCGGCAACAAGGGAGACGCGGCCATGGATCACCTCTTGTTCGCGGCGTATTGGATGGCGTTGACGATGTGCTGGTAGCCCGTGCAGCGGCAGAAATTGCCCCCGATCCCCTCGCGGATTTCGGGCTCGGTCGGCTTGGGGTTGTCGTCCAGGAGGTTCACAGCCGACATGATCATGCCCGGCGTGCAGAAGCCGCACTGGAGGCCGTGTTCTTCCCAGAAACCTTCCTGCAGCGAGTGGAGGTGGCCGCCCTTGGCCAGGCCCTCGATCGTGATGATCTCGGAGCCGTCGGCCTGGACGGCGAAGATGGTGCAGGCTTTGGCGCTCCTGCCGTCGACGAGCACGGTGCAGGCGCCACACTGGCTCGTGTCGCAGCCGACGTGCGTGCCCGTCAGGTGGAGTTGCTCGCGCAGGAAGTGCACGAGGAGCATACGCGGCTCCACGTGCGCCTTGCGCACCTTGCCGTTGACTGTCATCGAGAGGTGGGCCATGTGTCCCTCGCCATCCGCACGTCGTGTCCGGCTTCCTTGGGCGCCGACTGGTCCGCGACCAACCATGGCGAGTTCCCCGTGACACTAGCCGGGATCTGCGACTTCAATTTCGGCTTTCCGCAAATTATACAGTTCATCAGACATTTACGAGTCGATGACGGAAGTTTGGAACGGAACGTCGTGTGACGCACGGACGGCAGCGTCTCACCTCGCAGGACGCCGCGAAGAATTCGCTGGCCAACGACCCGGGGCCGATCGTAGCCTTTTCGCCTGTTCGGGAATTCCTTGTTCAAGGAGTGCGGCGTTACATGGGACCGATCGGGTGAGCCTGACTTCGCTAGACGGAACGAGCGTTCCGCGATGACTGAGGCCGGTTCGCTCGGTGAGTGGCGCTCAGCCGCGAGCGGCGAATCAGTAACTCGTTCCGGAACGAGTTGAATTGCGGCGCAACATCGGTGCCCGCTCGTCGGCTGCAGCGGCGTATTAGCCGGTTACCCCGGTCGCGTAAGTCGTTCCAGGGATTTCACCCACTGCATGTTGCAGCTCGCGGGCAATCACCGTCCGCACGTGGTAGCCATCGAGAATCTGCGGAACGATTCAGTCTCGGACGATGCGGAGGCCGGTCGGCGCGGTCGGCGGGTTGCCGGGCGGAGGAGCGAAGGGAGTGCCCGCGTCGAATCGAGCCTTCGCCGGGAGCGCCGAAAGCTTGACGAGTCCGGTTGGATCCACCCACGGCCATGCATAGCGCCCCGAAGAACGCGGGTTTGGCCGACAGATACAGCGAGTTGGGGATGGTCTGCGGAGCGATCGACTCCCAGTGCACCGTATTGGTGACGTAGTCGAAGTTGCCGCCTCGAAGGACGGTGCTCAGGACCTTCGGGTCGGCCGCCTGATCCCATTGCCCCGCCTGATAGCCCAGCTCCCAGATGTATTTGCTGTTCCACGGGAAGCTGTTCTCGTATCCCCAGCCGGTCATCGCGCCGGATACCCCGAGCACGTTGCCGACGAAGCTGTGCCACCAGGATCCATAGTTCAGGCCCGCCGTGCGAGCGTTCGACGTGCCGGGGTAGTTGCGCCGGAATCCCGAGAGGTGATTGCGGAACACCGTCATGTAGATCGCGTTGCCGTGGGTGTTGTCGGAGTCGTAGTTGAACGACTCGTTCCCCTCGAAGAGCACGTGATGCGAGCCGACCATGTGGCTGGCGTTGATGCCGACCTCGTTCCACGTCAGGTCGTACTGAATGAGCCCATCGTCCATGTAGTTGTACGCCACGACGGAGCCGGCGCCGGCCGACCGCGCGACCATGACCTTGTTCGCTTTCATCACGATGTTGTTCTCGATCAGCGTCTCGGAGCTCGCGTTCGCGAAGCTGATCGCGTACGCGCCGCCGCCGGGTGTCGAGTAGGCCGCCTCGTGGATGTAGGAATCGCGGACCTCGACACCGAACGCGTTGTTGATCGCGACACCCTCGCCCTCCCAGACCGTGATCTCCACGTTCTTGACCCAGCAGAAGGCTGCGGCCTCGAAGCGCATGGTGCCGTCGCTGCCGCGAATCATCTTCAAGCTTTCGACGCCGGCGTTCTGGACGTGGACGTCCTGATACCGCGTCACCTGCGATGCCTTCGTGGTCGGGTAGTCGATGTGCAGTGGCGTCGTGAAGGTGATCACATTGCCGCTCACCGACGCAATGCGTTTGACCTCGTTGATGGGACGGCCGGAACGGCTGAACCAGGTCAGCGAGCCCGGAAACGGATCGTCGATGCTCGAGTCGGTGGGGTTGTGCCGCATGAACACGGCGCGGTCGGACGCCCAGATTGTGACGCTCGTGGGCGCGCCGTTGCGAGTCGGCAGGCTGGTCCACGCGGCGGCGTTGTACTCGTTGGCATCGACCAGCACGAACTGGCCCGCGGCAAAGCCGGCGGAGTTGGCGACCGCGACCGACGTTGCCCCTCTGACACCGTTGGCGACGAGACCCTGCGACGTGGCGTCGTTCGGTTTCGGCCAGCGATTGGGCCCGACGACCACGATCGGCTGATTGTCGGTTGCGCCGTGATCGACGCCCGCTATCGCGCCATTGGTCTTCTGAAGAACCGTTGCCGTCGGTCCGGCGCCGCGCAACGTGATGCCCTTGTTGATGAGGATGTAGTTGTTCACCGTGAACGTCCCGGCCGACAGCTGCACGACCTGACCGGCCGGACACGCATTGACGGCAGCCCGGATCCCCGAGCTGGCATCCGACGCTCCGTTGCCGTACGTCGAGGCGTTCACCACGGCGCAGACCGTCGTGCGGTTGGGAACGCCGCCGGGCACGCCCGGGCGCCAGACGGTCGTCCGATCCGCGGGCAGAATCTGTGCAGACGCAAACGTCGCCGAGGACGCCAATCCCAGGCATGTCAGAAGGGCTGTCGGTTTCATTGAGGTCAGACCTCTGGGTGAGTCAGGGTATTCCGTGCGAGGCTTGTTCGATGCTCGAGGGTGAGTCGCTTCAACGGGCGTTCCCGACCCGTGCTGTGCGCATAACGCGTTGCAGCGGCACGGATTCGGTCGATGGGGTTCCCGAACCGGGTGGGTTCCAGGCGAGCAAATGCGAAAGCTGGATGACAGAATCGCATGGCGTCGGACCCATGAGGCCCCTCAAGCAAATTGACATGTCCCGCCGTCGAGATCGCATTGTCCAGTTTCGAACCCTTCCAGCTGTGCAGGGCTCACGAAAACGCCAGGCGGGTCACTCAGGAAGTGCGGGCGCTCCTGTGTGTCAGGTCTGACCTCACGGCGAGGGGATTCGTTACGTCCAGCGTTTTCTTCTCCCCTTCGGAGATCGTCGTTTTCACAGCCGGGCCTGTCAGAAGGCGCTCCAGGAGCACAGGGTCGTACCATTCGCCATCATCGACGTCCGCCACCGCCGCCAGCCAGTACTCGCCTGGCGCCACCATCCTGAAGAGGAACCTGCCGTCCGTCGTTGACGGCACGGCGCGAATGCGGCGCGACATCGGCGTCCAGAGCGTTCGCTCCGCGGCAAACAGAATCACCGTATGAGCGGACATCGGGTTGCCCGCGCTGTCGCGCACGACGCCGGACAGTTCGCCTGGCCGATCGGTGAACGTCACGACCGCGCCATCGACGCTCTGCCTCAGATCCAAAGGAGTATCGAGCACGTCGCGTCCACTCACCACCGACGTCGCGAGCATCCAACCGGACGGGCCGGAAATGCTGGCCTGCACCCGGTACCTGGCCGCCGTAATGCCGGTGATCGTGAAGCGGCCGCCGGCGTCCACCAGAACGGCGGCGGTGCCGAGGCTCACCTGACCAGCCGAGAGCGCCGGCAACAGCGTGACCCGGATCCTCGACGGATCCGGCGGCGTCGTCCGCCCGTCGAACACGACCCGGCCCGACACAGTGAGTCCCGGCTGCAGCGACAGCGCGATCTCCTGCTGGCTCTGTCCGTCGACGACGAGTTCCGTCGTGGCCCAGAACATGGAGGCATTCGCCGCCGGCCCCCGAGTCCCCTTTGCAATCATGGTGTACGCCCCCGGCGGCACGTTCAAGAAGCTGAACTCTCCCTTCGCCGTGACAGATGTCGTGCGACTCTCGTGGCTGTTGCCCGATAGGATCACGTCGCTCGTCGCGATCAGGTGGACTCTGATGTACTCAGGCGACACCCCCACCGGCGTGATCACACTCCCACGAATGGTCACCGTCGGCACGTACTGAAGCTGGAAGTCGATGCCTGTGCGCTCCTCGGATTTTCCGAGCGGGATCACGGCGGCCTGAGAGGCGGCGGTGGTGCCGGGGTAGAACACGGGGGCATATCCAATGGCGCGCGGCGCATCCGCATCCGTTTCCGAGCCCGCAGCGGTTCTGCTGTTGGAGGTCGCCTGTGGACGCTGGGATTGTTTCAATTCGTCGAGCGCGGCTCTCAGCTCTGTGTCGTTCATCAGGAGGACGTTGCTTCCCGGCGGGAGAGTCGCGGGCGCCGCGATCGCGTACTCACCGGCAGGCAGACCGTAAATGCGGTAGACGCCTCGATCGTCGGTAATGTGGCTCGCCATCGTGGTGCTGACCGGTCGAAAGCCGCCGCTCACCGGTCACGGTGTACACGTAGCGCAGCGCCCGCATGCTGACTCCGGCGACCGGCAGGCCCTCCGGATCGAGGAGGACGCCGGTGATGACGGCACCGCGAGGAAGCGTCAAGGTCAGGTCGGCGAGCGCCTGCCCCTCGGCGAGCGTGATCGGCGCACCGACCCTTCCTGGCCGCCTTGCGCCATAGTTGACGGTGACGTACCCCTCTTTCGTCCCCCCGACCGTGTATCGGCCGGCGCGGAGCCCCTCGAACGCAAAACGTCCGGCATCATCGCTGATGGTGGTTCGGGCCACTTCGTCGTCCGGACTGTTCAGGAACACTCGGACGCGTCTCAGCGGACGCGCGTCGGTGTCGTCGGTGAGCACGATTCCCGAGATCGATGCGGTCCCCGGCACGGGCTTGCGGGTCAGATCCCGGGCGGGTGGCTGGGCCGGGCTCGCCGGCGCGAGCAGGAGTACGAGACAGACCCGTAACACCCACCAGGTCATCACCGAAACTCCCGGACGCGAAGGTCCTGCGTCTTCTTGTCGCCTTCGTCGAGTCTCACCCGGGAGGCGACGCGGCTGAGCGCATCGAGAAACGCCGGCTCCTGCCAGTCGCGGGAGGCCTCGTCGGGCAGCGCGGCGACATAATAATCGCCGGCCGGAAGCGGCGAGATTTTGAACGCGCCTGATGGCTCGACCCTGGCGCTGCGGAACTGCCGTGGGTTCAGCCACGAGCTCGACCACGTCTGCGCGTCTGAGGGAAACACGATGACGGTGGCGCCGGCATCGCTGTTCCGTTCAGCGGTGCGGACCGTGCCGGCGATTTCCGTCGGACGGTCCGTGAGCGTGAACACGACACCGGCGACGTCGGTGCTCTCGAGGTCGAGCGGCATCTCCGTGACATCGCGTCCGTTGGACGTGACGGACTTCAGAAACCATCCCGGCGGCATGGCGCCGACGCGGACGAGATATCTACCCCCGGGAAGTCCAAACGCATTGAACTGCCCGGTCGTGTCGAATCGTCCTGTCCCGGACGGCACCCGCGACGTGTTGCCCACGGGCTCGACGACGACTGGAATCTGTGTGAGGCGCATGCCTGTCGGCTTCGGGCTGACGCCTTCGAACTCGACGCGCCCGGTGACGCGCAATCCTGCTTGAAGCGTGATGCTCAGGTTCGCGATGTCGTCCCGGCCCACGGCCACGGGGACGGTTGCCCAACGCGCTTGTCCTTGGAACAGGTCCAGCGGGGTCCGAACGTCGAGCGAATCAGCGGAGGAGAGTGTGGATCCCGAACCGGTATGAATGATCGTCGTGGTCCCCGTGGGTCCTCCGGCCTGGGGCAGACCCTTGACGACCCGGATCGAGTAGAACCCGACCGGCACGGCCGGAAACACAAAAGCTCCCGTGCGACTGGTCACCGTCGTCGCAACCTCGAGCTCGAGCGGTGTGTCCTCGGCATCTTCCGCCACCATTCGAACCGGAATCCCTCCAATCTGGCCGTCGGCACTGACCAGCACACCCGAAACGCGCCGCGTCGGCACTGGCGTGAGGTGAAGATCGATGCCCGTGCGCTCTTCGCCCGATCCGACTGCGAAGGCGGTCGCACGTAACGGGTTCGGCGTATCGGGATGAAACGTGGTCGGGTAGACGAACAGACGGCCATCGCGTGTCGGCGCCGGCCCGATCGCCGATCGCCCGAGCGTCAGAACGGCGTCGCCGACCTCTATCGACGTGGGCCCCCCTGATGCTGTCGCCGCGCCGATTTCCGCAATGGAGGCCGTCGGCACGCCGCTCTCGCGCGCGTCCCGCGCGGTCGAGGCCGCTACGGAAACCTGCGTCGCCACGGCCGCGACGAGGTAGTCGCCGGGCAGCAGCCCGTGAATGCGATAGACGCCGCGATCGTCGGTCCATCCCGGCGGCCCGGCATAGACCAATCGCCGGCGTCCCGAGACCATCGTGCGAAGCAGGGCGCGGATCTGAATTCCGACGGCAGGCTCGCCCGCTTCGTCAAGGACCATGCCCGAGATCGCGGCGTGCCTGAACAAATAGATTCGGACACCGCCGACCTTCTGGCCTTCGGCCAGGACCAGGGTTTGCGACGCACCGCCCGGCCGACGGCGGCCGTACGCTCCTTCGAGATATCCCGGCTTGACCACCGTGATGGTGAAGTTGCCTTTGGACAGCCTGCGGAACGCGAAGCGGCCGTCCGCGCCGGTCATGATTCTGGGAAAAGGAACTGGAGGGGGCGGCGGCGGCCTGAACGGAAAGGGTTCCGCGCGGACCAGCGGTGGAGGAGGCAGGCTGATGTCGACGAGCGCGCCGCCGATCGGACTTCCAGTCCCGGCGTCGATGACCTGCCCGACGACGAGCCCGGACCT
>CAWGAS010000005.1:0-374341 GCA_963820645.1 uncultured Acidobacteriota bacterium
CGGGTCAGGTCATGAACGTGAGTTCGCCTTGCCAGACGTAGCTCATTCGCAGCCGGGCGGCCCACCTTCGCCAAGGCTACGGTGGGCAGCCTTCGCCTGCATTCATGAGCGAAGGCTGGGGTCAGGTCATGAACGGGACGCCCGCCGCCTCGCACCGCGCGACCATCCACCCTTGTGGCTTTTTCCGCGTTCCCGACGTTGGTTTACGTGAACACCGCCTGGTACGTCATCCCGTCGGCGTCGCGGCGGATCGGGACCAGAAAGATCTGCGAGGGCGCCGAGCTGGGGATGATGCAGGCTGTAGATGCGCTGCGGCAGTGCGGGTGTGGCCGGACCGCGGAAGTGCAGCGAGAACTGCTCCCGGCTCGCCATCCCCTTGCAGACCCGTGCCCAGGACCGCCGATAGTTCGAGCAGGAAAAGCGTCTGTTCCTCGCCGAGCACGAGCTCGAACACGGCTCCCTTGATCGGCTCGAACGTCTCTCTCGTCACCTTGTCGAGCATCACGCCTCCAGATAGACTCGCACGCACTGCCCTGCCACGACTGGCGGCGGACGCGGCGGACTTGGCCCTTCATCCTCTGACCAGAGCGGCCTCACCTCTCTTCTGACCCCGCCGTCACGTGGCCATCGCCGCGAACGGCTTTGCCGACCCTGCCCTCGCCGTCGGGACCGATCGAAGGTCCAAGCGCCTCCGACGGACCACCGCACCGGGCAACGGATGGCGGTTGACGACGTCGGACTGGTCATTTAAACTGGTCACATGAAGACCATCGCCGCCGCCGAGTTCAAGGCCAAGTGCCTCGCGCTCATCGATCGGGTGCACGACGACGGTGAATCCATCACCATCACGAAGCGCGGCCGGACCGTTGCGACGGCTCGTCCCCGCCGGCGATGACGAGCGGCCGTGGCTGCGCGTTCGGGGAACGCTGCGGAAGTACGACGACCCGTTCGCGCCCGCGGTCGACGAGCGCGACATCGACGCCATCTCCTGATGGCCGTGCCGCTCCTGGACACGCACGCCTGGATCTGGTGGATCGAAGGCGATCGCCGGCTGCCGCGCCGCGTCCGCGACACCCTGGATCGGCTGCCCCGCGATGAGCGCCCGTACCTCTCCGCCATCAGTCTCTGGGAAGTCGCGATGCTCGTGGAGCGGGGCCGGGTGGTCTTCAGTGTCTCCCTCTCGGAGTGGCTGGATGCGGCCGCGCACGCGCGGTCGGTACGCCTGGTGCCGATCTCGCCCGCGATCGCGGCGCAGACGGCCGCCCTGCCAACCGCCTTTCATCGGGATCCCGCGGACCGCCTCATCGTCGCGAGCTGCCGCGTGCTCGGTCTCCCCCTGCTCACGCGTGATTCCCGCATTCTCCGGTCGCGGCTGGTCAGCCGCTGGACCGGCCAGTCCTGAGCCGCTGGGGTAACGGAGTCATTCTTGTCAAAGGCTCGCTTTCTCCGTTGCTCCGTTCCTCCGTGTTGCCAACGTTGTCCTGTACGGAGTGTCCGTTGCCTCCGTACCCTCCGCTACCTCTGACCCCGCCGTTACGTCGCCAGCGGCGGTCCGCTCGGCACGACGATCCGCGTGCGGGTGGTCGGATAGCTGTGACGCTTGGCGGTGAACTTGGCCGTGCAGGTATTCACCCAGGTGAATCGGCCCCGAGATGGTGCCGCCTGACAGCGTCCCGGCGAAGATGAAGGTGACGCGAGTCGCCGGGGCGGCGGTCGATGCTCCGCAGCGTGACCTTGTCGCCTTCGACCATGCCGGCCATGTCACGCACGGAGAAATCTCCCTTGTGCGAGCCCTGAATCCAGTTGCCGTCCTGCTCGATGTACAACGTGTGCTGGCTCTTGCTGCTGAAGAACTCGACGTCGACGTCCCAGCGGCCGCTGAGGTTGGCGGCGGGGGCGGGCATCTCCGTCGATCGTGCCGGGCGCTTTCGCGACAGCACCTCGTGGAGCCGGCCGGCCACGATCTTGTCCTCGCCCGGCTGCATCTGCCAGGCGGTGACGGTCACGCCGGTCGTGCCCGGCGCGGGAGGCTCGCTGCCGCGCCCGCCGCCGGCGCCCGCGCCGATCGCGATCCGCGGCTTCGTCCGCGCCAGCTCTTCGGCGACTTCGTCCCCCGCGACGTTGAGCTTCGCGGCTTCCCACGTGATGACGAGCGACGGGCTCTTGTTCGACAGGCCGGTCGCTTCCCGGACCGTGGTCTTGACGCCGTCAATCGTCGCGACGCGCTTGGCGATGGTGTCCAGCCAGGACGAGCCACGTCTTCCACTCGCCGTCGTGATCCCGCTTCACCCAGGCCTCGACCGCGGCGAGCATGCCCAGCGTTTCCTCGCGTCCCACCTTGTTGTCGCGGCCGGGACCATGATGCGGCGCGCTGGCCTGCCACGCGGATTGCAGGATGTCCTTGCGGCCGAGCAGCAGCCCGGCGCACTGCGGTCCGCAGATGGCCTTGCCGCCGCTGTAGGCGACGATCGTCGCGCCGCGCTGCAGGTGCACGTTCGGAATGGTCAGCACTTCGGCCGCCGCATCGACCAGGATCGGGATGTTCTTCGGAGCGGCGACCTTGGCCACGGCCTCCAGCGACATCGGCCCGTTCGTGGACTCGCCGCCGGACGTGAGATAGATCATCGCGGTCCGGGGGTTCAGGGCGCGCTCGAGCTCCTCCAGCGTGTCCACCGTGATCATCGTCACGCCGACGTTCCGGATCGCGTGGTCGTAGACGTTGCGCGAGCTGCGCGGGGCGACGACCTCGGTCTTGTCCAGGTCGGTCAGGTCGGGGATGCGAATGAGCTTCTCGG
The DNA here is from genome assembly GCA_963820645.1 of uncultured Acidobacteriota bacterium. Taxonomy (GTDB): domain Bacteria; phylum Acidobacteriota; class Vicinamibacteria; order Vicinamibacterales; family 2-12-FULL-66-21; genus JALZOC01. The sequence goes on from CAWGAS010000005.1 coordinate 2,796, forward strand.
GGTTGCCGCCGGTGACGCACGCGACGGTGACGTGCTTCATGCCGGCCGCGCATCCCGCCGAGACCATGCCCCACTCGGCGCCGGTCAGCTCGGCAAAGCGCTGGCCGACCGCCTCCGCGAGCTCGTCGATCTGCACGAAGTATCGCGATGCGGAGTCCATCGCGGCCCGCACCTCGGGCCGCTCCACCGATCCGCCGATGATCGTGAACGTCCCGCGGCAGTTGATCACCGGCTCGACGCCGATCGACTGGTAGATCTGCGGTCCGGGCGTCAGCGGCCCGGCGGGTACGGGAGCGGCGTCCGCGTCCACGCGGCCCGCGAACAGCACGGGCAGCGCGAGCGCGTTGCCCATCTGGAAGAGCTCGCGCCGCGTGACGCCTGATGTCTTCTCGGCCGATGCCGCGACTCTTTCATCTCGTGCTTCAGACATCGTTCCTCCTACTTCACGGCAATCAGGGAGATCTGCTCGAGGCCCGGGAAGGTGTCCTCGTTCGCAGGCTTGCGGTCGATCGGCGCGAGCGGCGCGACGGTCGTACGGGTCGGGAACGGTTCAGGGAAGTACTGCGCGTAGATCCGGTTCATCCGCGGAAAATCGTTGATGTCGTCCAGGTACACGTTGGTCGCCACCACGTTCGAGAAACTCAACCCGGCTTCCTCGAGGCCGTCGAGCAGGTTCCGCATCGTCTGCCGGACCTGCGCTTCGACGGTTGACGCGTAGATCCCCTGCGTCTTCTCGGGCCCGGGAGTGAACGGCCCCTTGGCGGAACAATAGTACGTGTCGCCGGCGAAGACGCACGGGCTCGCCGTCGCGCTCGGCCTCATGTTCTTCGGGCGGACGGCAAGCCGCTTCGACAGATCCGCGACCGCGACGCCCGTGAACTCGATCGTGTTGCCGCCCGGCAGGCTCGCGACGCGAATCGTCGCGCGCGCGGGCGTGTTCCCGGATTCGAAGTGCTTCGCGTAGATCGCATTCATCTGATTCGATGCCGTGTCCGTCAGGTACGGGTTGACGAACACCACGTGGCGGAAATCCATGCCGGCCGCGGCCAGGGTCTGCTTCATGTTGTCGAGCGCGAGCTGCACCTGGGCCGCCGGATCGGCCGGCACCGCGCCCGTGGCCACGTCGGCGCCGAAGAATCCCGAGAGATAGAGCCGGTCGCCCGCCATCACCCCCGGCGTCCACGACAGATTCCGCGGGTACCCGGCCGGGACGATGAGCTTCCTGCGCGACAAGTCCTTGAACGCGACGACGGTGATCTCCACCGGCGTGTCGGTCGGCATCCTGTGAACGCCGAGAACGGATCGGGCCGGAGGCGTCTTCGGAAAATACTCCCGCCACACTTTCTCCATCGTTTCGTACTTCGCCATGGTGTCCAGGTACACCTGGCTATAGACCACGTGCTCCATCGTCAGGCCGGCGGCTTCGACGATGTTCTTGACGTTGTCGAGGGTCTGCCGCACCTGCCCGTCAACGGTCTCGGGCAGCTTCGCCTCGCGGTCGCGCGCGCCCTGTCCCGACACGTAGAGAAAGTCGCCGGCGACGATGCCGGGGCTGTAGGGCCCTACGGGCTTGGGCCCCGGAGGAGCGATCACTCGCTTCTCGACTGTTGTGGTGGAGGGCTGCTGCGCCGAGGGGCCGGCGGCCAGCAGTACGCCGGCCGTGACGGCCAAAAGGGTTCGACTCATCTCGTTCACGGGACGACTCCTCCAGATGCAGTGTCAGGACGATCCCAGGGGCACGTGCTTCACCAGCCCTGGCGCCAACGCCTTGGGCTGTGTGCGGAGATATCGTCGCACGAAGCGATCGGTGTCCTCGAACGCCTTGAGAGCGGCGGCGGGGCGCGGCGTGCGCGGTCCGCTGCCGGAGAACGCAAAGCAGTGCGGCTCGCCGGGATAGGTCATCACCTCCAGCGTCTTGCCGGCAGCCTGCAGCTCCGGATCAGCACCGCCGCGTTGAACCGGTTGATCGGCTGCTGATCCCCCTGGAGGATCAGAATGGGGGCGCGAATCTTCGCGAGCTTCGCGCGCGTGCGGCTCTGATATTCGGCCGTGTAGTACCGCGGTGGATCCGCCGAGATCGGCGCCGCATCCGCCGGCGTATAGCGTTCCCCCTGCTTCGCGAACGACGTGTTGAAGATGCCCGTCAGGAGCACGCGTCGCCGGCTCTTCCGGAACGATTGCCGCCACGTCGGTCGCGGCGGCGACTTCCAGGGCGAGATCCCCTCCGCCGCTGCAGCCCGAGACGGCAACGCTGTCGCGATCGACGTAGGGAAGCTGCCGGACGTGAGCGACGGCGGCCAGGGAATCTTCGAGCGAGACCGTCGATTGCGGATCGTGATCGCGGCTCCGGTAGGTGATGACCGCGACGACATAGCCCGCCGCAAGGAGGCGCGACGGCTGTACGCTCAGCGCAAGCTCCCTCACGCGTTCCGTGGGGAGGGTAACCAGGCCGCCGTGGATCACGACGACCGCGGGAAACGGACCGGGCCCGGAGGCTTGCGCAGGAAAGCCTGGCCGCGATGGCCGTCCCGCGCGACCGGAGCGATCGCTTCGAGCGGGGACGTGGCCTCGGAGACAACCGGATGCGTGACGGCGGCAGTGCCGGGTCCTGATGCGCGATGGAAAGCGCCGACAGGACGCCGAGGCAGGACACGCCCACCACGACGAACAGCCACCTGAGGTCCTTCTGTTTCCGCATGTCGAAGCCCTCCTGCGCGACGGTGCGTTATCGTCTCACCATCCGCACCCATCGGAAAGCGGAAACGGCAAACGGTCACCCCTGCCGCCGCAAATCGAACTGACCGCGCATCTTATCCAGATCAGACGAAAGTCAGCCGCAAGTCACGCTGTAGTCACGACACCCTGACGCGTCCGAGCGTAGTCTCGGCATGTTTGACGCGGGCTGGAGGGCTATGAAGAAACTCGCCGTCGTGCTGATCGGTCTCGCCGCCGGGCTCGGCGTCCAGGGCGGCAGCTCAGGGCCAGGTCGAGAGGTTCGCCTACGTCAGCTGCCAGACGGACTACTGGGACACGGGGGCAACGACTGCCGCACGCCTGGAACGGGTTCGTGACGGTCACCGTTCACGACAGCAGCCACAATCCGATCGCCAATGCGATCGTCACCGGCGCCTGGTCGTCCGGCCCGACAGCCGTCTGCTCGACTAGCGCGACCGGCCGGTGCTCGGTGTCCAGGTCCGGAGTTTCGAACAAGACCGCAAGCGTGACGTTCACGGTCTCGGCCGTGACGCACGCCGTGTCTCTCTACAAGCCCGCAGCGAACCACGATCCCGATGGTGACAGCAACGGAACCAGGATCACGGTGAGAAAGCCGTAGGAGGCGACTCGCGACCTTCACTTGACATTCCAGTGAAGCCGTGCGAGTGTGTCGTCGTCACTCCGCTGGATGGCCAGTGAACGGCCCAGGTCCGGGCGCGCGTGTTCAGCGCGGTGGAGCAGTGGCGATGTCATTCCTGCGACGCTGTGTTCTGAGACTCTACAACTTCTTCCGGCCGCGGCGGAAGCGCAGCTCGCCAGGGAGATGGCCTCGCACCTCGCCTTGCTCGAGGAGGGGTTTCAACAAAGAGGGATGACGCGCGAGCAGGCGGTGCTGGCCGCGAAGCGCGCATTGGGCAGGGTGGAGCAGATGAAGGAGCTCCATCGCGACACGCGGTCGTTCGTCTGGCTCGAAGACGCCTGGCGTGATGTGCAGTACGCCGTCCGCACGCTGCGCCAGGGCCCCGGGATTCACGTCCGCCGCTGTGCTCACGCTCGCGCTCGGCATCGGCGCCGTCGACGGTGATCTACAGCGTGCTGCACAACGTCCTGCTGGATCCGTTGCCGTACCGGGACTCCAACCGGCTCGTGAACGTGATGGTGCAGGACACGCAGGGGCGCCGCTCGCGGACGAGTTTCTCCGCGCCCGAGTTCCTGGACTACCAGCGAACACAGCAGCGTGTTCGAAGACGTCGTCGGGACCGCAGGCGTCGGCATGATGTATTCGACGCCTGACAGGGTCGAGATCGTGCGGGCCGTCTGGGTGACGCCGAACTTCTTCGACTTCATGGGGCTCGGCCCGCTGATGGGCCGGGCGCCCGGGCCGGACGACGCCAGGCCTGATGCGCCGCCGGTCGCGGTGCTGAGGCACCGGGCGTGGGTCAGCTACTTCGGCGCCGATCCGAACGTCGTCGGACGCACGATCACCTTGAACGGCGAGCCGCGGACGATCATCGGAGTGATGCCGCCGCGGTTCACGTGGCACGCGGCCGACGTGTGGCTGCCCAAGCCGATCGACCGGAGTCGCATCGGATCCGCGAACTCCGTTCCGCAATTTCCAGGCTCGTCTGAAGCCCGGCGTGACCCTGCGGGAAGCGGAAGCACAGCTCGATGTGATCGCGGCGGCGCGCGCGCGCGAGCATCCGGCCGAGTACCCGGAGAACTTCAAGATGCAGGTGGTCAACGTCATCGCGTACACCGTCGGCCCGTTCAGCCGCGTGCTCTACACGACGCTGGCGGCGGTGGCGCTGCTGCTGCTGATCGCGTGCTGCAACGTGGCCAACATGCTCCTGGCCCGGGCGACCACGCGCGAGCGGGAGATGACGGTTCGAGCCGCGCTCGGCGCCGGCCGCGGGCGCATCATCAGGCAGCTGCTCGTCGAGAGCGTGCTGTTGTCGCTCGGCGGCGCCGCGGCCGGCTGCCTGCTCGCGTACGTCGGCATCGACGCGCTCGTGTCGCTTCTCCCGCAGGGCCCGTTACCCGGCGAGATCGAGATTACGTTGAACGGTCCGGTCCTCGCCGTCAGCCTGGGCACAGCTGTCGTGTCGGCGCTGCTGTTCGGGATCGCGCCGCGCTCTACAGCGCGCGCCGGGATCTGGTCGATGGCCTCAAGAGCGCCGGCAAAGGCATCGCTGGCGGCCGGAGCCGGCTGAGAGACGCGCTCGTCGTCGCCGAGATCGCGCTGTCGCTGGTCCTGCTCCTGAGCGCCGGACTCCTGATGCGCACCTTCATCTCGCTCAGCGGGATCGATCTCGGCTTCAACCCGCGGAACGTTCTGGTCGCGCCTGTGGTCTTCGCGCCGGGCCAGATGGCGACCGCGGCCGAGAAGCACCGGTTCTATCAAGACGCGCTGCAGCGCATCGCGTCGCTTCCGGGCATCGAGGCGGTCGCCGCGACGACCGGCATCCCGCCATTCGGCGGAGGTTACACGAGCGAGCTCGCGGTACCGGGTCAGGCGAGCAGCGGTCCGGAGGATCGCGAGCGTCCAGTTGTGCACGGAAGATTACTTCCGGACGCTCGGCATCCGCTTGGTGCGGGGACGCGGGCTGCCGGCGACGGTTGTGGGCGCTGCGCCAAGGGTTGCGGTCGTGAACCAGACCATGGTCGCCGACTATTTCCCGGGTATGGATCCGCTCGGCAAGGCGATCAGGCTGACCTCGGACGGGAAGGAATCCGATCCGGCCCTGCACGGGCTGTTCGAAATCGTGGGCGTGGTGCAGGACGTGAAGAATCGGGGCATCCAGGAGAGGCCCGTGCCGCACGTGTACCTGTCCGGGGCGACGACCGGGCGCGCCGTCCCGGCGATCTTCGTGCGGACGAGCGGCGATCCGATCGCGTCGCTCAACGCCGTCCGCGGCGAGATCGCCATCGTCGATCGCCAAGTGGCGCTGAGACAACCCGGCGCCCTCGAGGAGGTGCTGCAACGGTCCTTCTATTCGCAGCCGCGCTTCAGCCTGATCGTGCTCGGTGTCTTTGCCGTCACCGGTACGCTGCTGGTTGCCATGGGCGTCTTCAGCGTCATGGCCTACACCGTCACGCGCCAGACTCGGGAGATTGCGGTCCGCATGGCGTTGGGCGCCGGCCGCGGTCATGTGATGGGCGTCGTGCTCCGTTCCGGCGCGCAGCTCCTCGCACTGGGCGTCGCCGCGGGGCTGCTGGGGAACTTTGCCACCAGCCGGCTCATCGCCAGCCAGCTGTGGAACACCTCGCCGAACGATCCGGTGACGCTCGCCGCGGCGGTGTCGATCATCAGCCGTCGTGGCGTTCGCCGCGTGCTACATCCCGGCCCGGCGCGCGATGGGTGTCGACCCGATGGCGGCGCTGCGACAGGATTGAACAAGGATCAGAGAAACTCTACAGGAGGTCAGAAGATCAGGAGAAAAACAAAAACTCCTGACCTGTTCTCCTGTTCAGATCCTCGCCTGATCTGCCAACCCTGGTCTCCGACGGACCCCTGTGCGAGCTCGACCGGCGCTGCAGCCTTGAGCTGCTCGAAGGCCTCCAGTGACTCGTGTTCCGCTTCGTCGGCCTTGCGCAGCGTTTTCATGCTGGACTTGTGCAGCGCTTCGGCCCGGAGGCGCCAGCTCTGATCGCGCAGCCGCAAGTACATCTCGGCGCTCATCACCAGAGCTTCCTGCACCGGCGGCACTCTTCGGAGCGCTGTCACGCGCGTGCAGGACCTCCTGGAGGTCCGGGACGATCGTCCGTTCGATCACCTTGGCCAACGCCTCCGCGTTGATCGCCCCCAGCCTGAACTGGTTCACCGCGGCCTTGTACGCCTCGGCGGTGCGCGCCTCGAATTCGATGACGCGCGCGATCTCCGGCCGCGCGTCGGTCATGCTGCGCAGCGGAACCGCGACCGCCAATGCGATCCCGACCGTGACGGCCACGGCGATCGCGATCCGCCGGGGAGGTGGCGTGCGTTCGCTGACGCCTCTCAACAGGACGAGGCCGCACACAAGGCCCGTGACGAGGCCGACGAGCTCCGCTCCATTTCCCTGGCTGCGCGCGAGACCGTAGAGGATGAAGATCGTCGTCGCGGGCGCCATGATTTTCAGGGTCTTCAGCGGAATCGTCAGGGGCGACCGCCGGAACAGGCCCCAGGCGATCGCCGCGATCAGCAGGCCGTAGATGCCGAAAATCGCCCCGGATGCGCCGGCGGTCACGGCCAGCGGGGAGGCGACCAGGCTGACGAGACTGGCGAACACGCCGGCCGCGAGATACAGCGCCGCGAACGTGAAGTGGCCGACGAGGCGCTCCAGGGTCAGGCCGACCGCCACGAGGCCGGCCATGTTGATGACGAGGTGCCAGAACCCCGTGTGCACGAACAACGCGGTCACGAGACGCCACCATTCGCCGTTGGTCGTGCGCGGGCCGACGCTGGCGCCCCACGCGACGAGCGTCTCCGGGTCGGCGATCGCGCCGGCGCCGAAGATCATGCCGATGAAGACGCCGGCGTTCACGGCGACGAGCACGGGCAGCACGATCGGCCACGGCGTCCGCGTGTGGAGCGCCTCGCGGAACGCGTCGCGCTCGCGGTGGTACTGGACCGCCAGGTCCGCCGCCTCACGGGCCGCGGCCACGCCGCGCTGGAGCAGCTTCACCCGTTCGTCGGGTTTCATGACGTAGACGGCAAACCCGCCTATAACCAGCACAGCCAGAAGGAACATCATGACCTCCGTAGCTCAAGAGATGTGCCAGCCGTTGGAGGCGATTCACTGGACGTTCGGGGCCGGATCCCGCCGCCGGCGGCCAACCGCATTGCAAGGCTAGGAGTCGGATACGAGGGTTGTAATGACGGGTGGAGGCCGCAATCGTGGCCGGAAACCGGCGAACCGACGCCGGGGGGCTTGACAGGCATGCCCAAACCGCGGTAGAAGGCTGCCCGCTACAGGATATATTTTGTAACCGATCGCGGGCGCGGGCCCTCCCCCAGGCGGCGCGCCGCGGCATCTGCGGCATCCGGCTTCAGCCGGACCATGGCGACAAGGCAAGAAGGGAGTAAGGGCGATGCGGACAGCAAGCAGCGCGGGGCGTGCGCACCGGCGGGTGTGGTTGTTCAGTGTCGTCGTCGCGCTCGTGGCGCTGGTCGGGCCCGGCCCGCTCTCCGCCCAGGTCGGCGGCACCATCAGCGGCTACGTACAGGACCAGGGAGGCGGCGCCATGCCGGGCGCCACCGTCACGGCGGAGTCCGCCGGGCAGCAATTCGTCCGCTCGACGACCACGAACGCCACGGGGTTCTTCGACTTCCAGGCCCTGCCGCGAGGCACGTACCTCGTGAAGGTCGTCATGTCCGGCTTCGAGACGCAGGTGCAGAAGGACGTCGAGGTCAGCGCGGGCGCGAACGTGCGCCTGGACTACTCGCTCAAAGTCGGCGGGCTGGCCGAGGAAGTCGTCGTCTCGGGACGGGCCACGATGGTGGAGACCCGGAACGCGACGCAGTCCAATCTGATCGACGACCAGCGGGTCCAGGATCTCCCGATGAACGGCCGCAACGTCGTCGCGCTGGCGGGAACCTATGCCGGCGTCACGTCGATTCGGGCGAGCCAGGACACGTCCGACGGCCGTCAGGGGCCGATCATGTCGGTCAACGGCGGCAACACCAATCACAACCTGTTCACGCTGAACGGCTCGGTGTTCACGCACTTCAACCAGACGACGGGCTTCAATCCGCCGCCGCCCGACGCGATTCAGGAGATCCGGATTCAGACCCACAACTTCTCGGCCGAGTACGGGCACACCGCGGGCAGCCAGGTGAGCATCGTGTCGAAAGCGGGCACGAATCTGTTCCACGGAACCGCATGGGAGTTCCACCGCAACTCCGCGCTGAACGCCAGGAGCTTCTTCCAGACGCGGAAGCCGGAGCAGCGGCAGAACCAGGCGGGTGCGAGCGCCGGCGGCGCGCGTCATCCGGAACAAGCTGTTCTGGTTCGGGTCCTATCAGCGGCTGTGGGATCGCAGCGAGGCCGGTTCGAGCCAGACGATCGTGCCGACCGATGCGCAGCGCGCGGGGAACTTCACCGCGCTCAGCACGGCAGTTGAGGAACCCGGTCAATCCGATTACGGGCGCCGCCTTCACCGACAGCTCGGGCGCGCCCTGCGTCGTCCGGCAACGTCATCAGCGCCGGCTGCATCAGCCCGGTGTCGCGAGACCTGCTCCAGCAGTACGTGCCCTCGTCGCCGAGCGGCACCGTCGTGACGCTGTCGCCGGCGCCGCGCGATCACGCGGTCTACATGGCCCGGGGCGACTACCACTTCTCCGGCAGGAATCAGCTGAACGCCCACTTCTTCGCCGACCGCAGCGACAGCTCGTCGTGGCCGGGCAACCTGAACTACGTGCAGCAGGCGGTCTTCAGCGACGTGAACCAGTTCGGCGTGAGCGACACGCACATCTTCAGCCCGCGGCTCGTCAACGAAGCTCACGTTTTCCTACCTGACGTCGCGATCGGGCGGCGGCGCGCTCACGCAGATCGCCCCGCGCGACCAGGGCGTGAACGTCGATGTGGGAAACGACGGACGAGGCATGAGCTACTCGGTGTCCGGATCGGATCAACCTGGCCTACCCGGGCGTGAACGCGCAGGACTACTACAGCTGGCAGGTGAAGGACACGATGACCTTCAACGTCGGGAACCACACGCTGAAGTGGGGCTACGAGTTCATCAGGCCCGTCTTCGAGTTCAACCTGGCGCTCCTGCGCACGGCGAGCTTCACGGGGACCCGGACGGGCAACGCCATCGCGGATTTCATGATCGGCGCCTTCGACAACTCCACGATCGAGTTCGGCATTGCCGACCACAGTCCGTCCACGGTGAAGCACCAGGCCTTCATCGAGGACTCGTACAAGGTCCATCCCCGGTTCACGCTGAACTACGGCCTTCGCTACGAGCCGTTCATCCCGTTCGATCAGAAAGGCGGCCGCCACACCACCTGGGTGCCGGGCGTCCAGTCGACGGTCGTGCCGGACGCGCCGAAAGGCATCCTGTTCCCCGGCGACCCGGGGCTGCCGTCGCGCCTCACGAACAGCGATCTGAACAATTTCGCGCCGCGGCTCGGCGCGGCGTGGGACGTGCGCGGCGATGCCAGGACCATCGTCCGCGGCGGGTACGGCATCTTCTACCAGCAGATCAACGGCGAGACCACGCACGCGGCCGAGGGCCCGTGGCGCGGGACCACGCAGCTTCGCTCGGGCCGGATCGAAGATCCGTTCGGGTCGCTCGGGCAGGTGGAGCCGCCGCCGGAGTCGCCGGGCCGGTTCGGCTGCTCGGCAGATCTCGGAGTACCCGGGGCTGCGCTGCACGCTGTACCCGGTGCCGATCCGGATCGTCTACACGGACCAGAACCTGAGGACGAGCTATACGCAACACTTCAGCGGCTCGCTCCAGCGCCAGTTCGGCGCGAACTTCGTGGTCGAGGCGGCCTACGTCGGCAAGATCGGCAGCAAGCTGGTCGGCCACAACTACTTCAACGCGGCGCCGTTCATCAACTCGCCGGTCACCGGGCAGCCCCCGACGCTGCAGAACGTCGAGCAGCGGGTGCCGCTCAGCCCCGGGATCATCAGCGCGCAGTCGCGCGTGCTGGGCAACTTCTTCCGCAGCACGTATCACAGCCTGCAATTGCGGGCGGAGCGCCGCTTCGCCCGGAGCTTCTCGTTCTCGGCCTCGTACGCGCTGTCGAAGAACATGACGAACCAGCCGGAGAACACGACCGGGCTCATCAGCAACATTCCCAATCCGTTCGACCTCGACTCGCTCTGGGGACCGTCGTTCCTCGACCGCCGCCACGTGGTCGCCGCCTCGTGGGTCTGGAGCCCGCAGCACAGCTTCACGAACCCGGTCGCCGGGGCGCTGCTGAACGGGTGGACGGTGACCGGCTTCCACCGGATCCAGTCCGGGAGCCCGCTGGTGTTCACCATGGGCAGCGACATCGCGCTCAACGGCATCCTGCAGCCCAACGGACAGTACGCGCTGCTGGTGCCGGGCACGACCGCCGCCGACGTCCGGCGAGATCATTCGAGCACCGCCGACATGATCGCGATGTACTTCAACACCGCGGCCTTCGTGCCGTTCAACAGCGTGCCGCGCGGCATCTACGGCGACGCGAAGCGCGGGCTGATCTACGGACCCGGCGACGTGAACACGGATCTGGCCGTCCTGCGCTACGTCAACCTCGGGTCGGGCCTGCGCCTGCAGCTGCGCGGCGAGTTCTTCAACGCGTTCAACCAGGTAAACTTCGGCAACCCGAACACGACGCTCTCGTCGACCAGCTTCGGGCGCATCACGGGCGCCGGCGGCGGGCGCGTGATTCAGGTGGCGGCCAAGCTGATCTGGTAAGGCGTGAGAACCACGACGGTTAAACAGGAATCAGGAATCAGGAGGTTCATTTTTTGGTTTCTAAACAAGACCAGAAGACCAGAAGAAAAACAAAAACTTCTGATCTCCTGAACTCCTGATCTCCTGTTACAAAACAGACGAACGCACTTGGATTATGGAGGCGGAGAGGCTTATGAGTGCCCGAAAGAGAATGCTTCTGCTCTCGCTGACGGCGGCCGTCGTGATGTGTGCGCCCGCGGCTGGTCATGGCGCAACAGCCCGCCGAAACGGCCATTCCCGACAAGGTCAAGCTGTTCATTCCGTACAAGGACTACACGGCGGAGGACAACAAGCGGATTCTCGACATGTACAGCTGGCTTCGGGTCGCTGACGTCTCGGACGGCATGGACGTCGTCGGGCTGGCGAACATCGGCCTCGTCGATCCCGAGGTGCACGCGCTGTGGAAGGACACGGAGAAGTTCACGCACCGCACGGTCGGGATCGCCGTGACGGCGCGCTACATGCCGACCAACCGGCGCGAGCCCAAGATGGACGAGAAGATCATCGGCCGCTGGTACAGCACCATCACCTCGGAGGCGTTCCAGCCGATGCTCTTTCCCGGGGCGATGCTGGTCATCGACGCCATGGACGATGGCGAGTCGCGCAGCATCGGGTCGTCGAACATCCTGGCCTGGAAGAAACGCGGGATGGTGGGCCTGGTGACCGGTGGCGGGCTGGCGGACACCGATGAGATCATCTATCACAAGGTGCCCGTCTGGTTCCGGCGGCTGGCGCGCGGGATTCGGCCGGGGCGCAACGAGCTCGAATCCGTCAACCGGCCCGTGACCGTCGGCGGCGTGCTCGTCCGGCCAGGCGACGTCGTCGTGGCGGACGGCGACGGCGTCGTCGTCGTGCCGCGCGAGCGGGCCGAGGAAGTCGCGAACGCGTCGTTGCCGTTCCTCGACAACGTCACGCGCGAGCGCTACATCAAGGAGACGGGCAAGAACCCGTGGGCGAAGAAGCCGGGCGGGGAGTAGTAGGCTTACAGGAGGTCAGGAGGTCAGGAGGTCTATTCTCAAAACCGAAAAACTCCTGATCTCGCTGATCTCCTGTTACGAACAGAGGTGCAGGCCCCGTATGAATGACCGCTTCGTCCAGTTCGATCCCGCGACGCTGTACGAAGCGGCGGGACAGAGAGGGATGGTCGATCCGGCCATCCGGCCCGCCTGGCGTGGCGCCAAGGTCTGCGGCCGGGCGGCCACGGTCCAGTGTCCGCCCAGCGACAACCTGATGCTGCACATCGCCGTCGCGAATGCGCCGCCCGGTTCAATCATCGTCGCAACCGTCGGCGGCTATCTGTCGGCGGGCGCCTGGGGCGAGATCCTGACCGAGGCGGCGCGGACGCGCGGCATCGCCGGCCTGGTGATTGACGGCGCGGTGCGCGACATCGACGCGATCGAAGGCCTGCGGTTTCCCGTCTTCAGCCGGGGCCTGGCGATCGGCTCGTGCACGAAAGAGCGAGCGGGGCAGCTCGATGGTCCGATTCAGCTGGGCGGCGCGACGGTGTGCTCCGGCGATTTGATCTTCGGCAATGCCGACGGCGTGGTCGTCGTCGAGCAGGACCGGATCGAGGAGGTCTACGAGGCGGCGGTCCGGCGCCGCGATCGCGAGTCCGAGATCATCATGAAGCTTCGCGAGGGCCGCACGACGCTGGAGCTGCTGGGGCTGACCGATCCCCGGAACACGAAGGAGATCGTCGAGAAGTGAGGACCGCGTGGAATCACGCCGCTACCGGCACGAGGACCTGTTCGAGTACGGCTGCCGTGTCCTGGAGCGCCTCGACGTTCCGGCGGCGCACGCCCGCGACGTCGCCGGCTGCCTGATCAAGGCGGAACTGCGCGGCGTGGATTCGCACGGCCTGGTGCGGCTGCCGGTGTACGCGCGGCGCGTCCAGGCCGGCGTGGTCAAGGCGCGGCCCGACATCCGGTTGATTTCGTCGGGTACGGCGGCGGCCCTCGTCGACGGCGACAACGGTCTCGGGCCCGTCGTCGGCACACGGGCGATGGAGGCCGCGCTGGAGCTCGCGCGGAGCCACGGCACCGGTTTCGTCGGCGTCCGGCACAGCAATCATTTCGGCCCGGCCGCCTACTACGTCGAGAAGGCCGTGAGCGAGGGCTTCATCGGCGTGGCGATTTCCAACGCGCCGCCCCACATGGCCCCGTTCGGAGGCAAGGCCCGCTTCCTCGGAACGAACCCCGTCGCGATCGGCATACCGGCCGGCGAGGAAGATCCGTTGATCTTCGACGCCTCGACCAGCGTCGTCGCGCGCGGCAAGATCATCATGGCGGCTCATACGAAAACGCCCATCCCCGAAGGCTGGGCGATCGATCCCGAGGGGTATCCCACCACCGATCCGGAAGCAGGCGCTCGCCGGCGCGGTGCTGCCGTTCGGCGGACCGAAGGGCTCGGCGATCTCGTTCATCATCGACGTGCTCTGCGGCGTCATGACCGGCGCGTCGTTCGCGTTGCACCTGAACACGGCTGGAGGATCTCGCGACCGAACAGAACGTCGGCCACGTCTTCGCGGCGGTCCGGACGGACTTGTTCGTTCCCGAGGCGCAGTTCAAGAACCGAATGGATGCCATCCTGAGAATGCTGAGAGCCTCGCCTCCCGCGCCCGGGACCCATCACGTGCTGGCGCCGGGCGAGATCGAATCCGCCAACGAATCACGAATGCGGGAGGAAGGGATCGCCTTGCCCGCGGCGATCGCCGGGCAACTGGCCGGGCTCGGCGAGGAGCTCGACGTCGCGTTTCCGTCTGCTGTCGTCTCTTTCTTCGGAGCCTGCCCGCTCATGAACCTCGACGCCGGACACGGTTTCAATTTCCTGCCGATTCCAACCGACGTGCACTTCGGATTCGGGTCGTCCGGCACGTTGCCGGATCACGTGCGATCCCTGGCCGGCCGCCGCGTCTTCGTCGTGACCGACCCCGGCGTGCGCGGTTCGGGGATCGCCGACACGGTCACGGCCGCGCTCGATCGGGCGGCGATCGAGTTCAGCATCTACGACCAGGTCACGGCGGATTCGGGTTCGACGCTCATCTCTGAAGCGGTCGACAGGCTGAAGACCGCCGGCGCCGACCTCGTCGTCGGCGTTGGAGGCGGCAGCGCGCTGGACACCGCGAAGGCGGTCGCGGCGCTCGCGACCAACCCCGGCTCGCCGCTCGACTACGTCGGGTTGCACAAGATCAAGAACCGCCCGCTCCCGACCATTGCCATCCCGACCACGGCCGGCACCGGCAGCGAGGTCAGCTTGTGGTCGGTGTTCACCGACGATGCCCGGAAGCTGAAGGTCGCGATGGGTGGAGTGCTGCTGTATCCCAGCGTGGCCCTGTGCGATCCCGAGCTGACGATGGAGCTACCCGCAACGCTCACGGCGTCGACCGGCATGGATGCGCTGGCGCACGCGATCGAGTGCTACACCAACAAGGCGTGCCAGCCGATATCGGCCGCGCTGGCCCTTCGTGCGATCGAGCTGATCGGAAGCCACCTGCGGACCGCCGTGCTGAACGGGCGCGACCGCCAGTCCCGGTACGCCATGCTGCTGGCGAGCACGATGGCGGGGATGGCGATGAACCCGACCAGGCTCGGCCTGGCGCACGCGCTGGCGATGCCGCTCGGAAGCTGGAGCCTGAAGATTCCTCACAGCATCGCGATTGCGGTGACGCTGCCGCTGGTGATGCACTTCAATGCCCCCGCGGCCCCCGAGCGATTCGCGAGCGTCGCACGAGCGCTGGGCCGTCAGATGAACGGCTCCACGGCCGATGCGGCCGAACGGGCGGCGCCGGCCGTCGGCTGCCTCGCCGCCGCGATCGGGATTCCGAAGGGCCTGTCGGAGTACGGCCTGCGCGAGGATCACGTGCCGGACGTAGTCGACGAAGCGATGAAGAGCGGCAACGTGACCGTCAACCCGCGCACCACGAGTAGAGAAGAGCTAGCGGAGATCCTGCGGCAGGCGCTGTAGCACACAGACGATTACAGAGGTGGATCACCACAGAGTTAACGGAGATAGCGGAGGAAAACAAAACGTGTTGTCTTGGTTCTAACGGAGATAGCAGAGAACAAGAAAATAGTCTTTTCTCCGTTAACTCCGCTAACTCTGTGGTGAATACCGAATGTCGACGGAAGAGCAGATGCATCAACGTGGCAATCCCGGCGGCGCCTCCTACCCGATTCACAACCCGGCGCGGCCGGGAGAATGCCTGGGCGAGTTTGCCGACTCGACCGACGCGGACGTGGCGGCGGCGGTCGGCGCGGCCGCGTCCGAGGCCAGTGCCTGGGCCAACGTCCCGGCGCCTCAGCGGGGAGCGATGCTGTTCCGGTTCTCGCAGCTCCTCGAGGAATCGAAGAACGAGCTCGGGCGGATCGTGACCCTCGAACAAGGCAAGGCCCTCAACGAAGCGATCGGTGAAGTGGGGCGCGCCGCGGCGGAAGCTCGATTCATGGCCGGCGAAGCCAGCCGCCCGGCCGGCCAGACGTTTCCGAGCGAGCGTCCGGGATCGTCCTGCCACACCGTCGCCGAGCCGCTCGGCGTGATTGCCGCGATCTGCCCCTGGAATTTCCCGGTCGTCGCGCCGGTTCGAAAGATCGCGCCCGCCCTGGCCTGGGGAAATACCGTCGTCTTCAAGCCTTCGTCGCTGACACCGTGGTCCGCCACCTACCTGATGGAGCTGCTCGGAAAGGCAGGCGTGCCGCCTGGCGCGGTCAACCTGGTGACGGGCCAGGGCTCGGTTGCCGGGGAAGCGTTGATTCAGGACGCGCGAGTCGCGGGGATCAGCTTCACGGGATCCACGACGGTGGGCCGGCACGTCTACGAAGCCGCCGCGCGCCGGCTGTCGAGAGTGCAGCTCGAACTGGGCGGCAAGAACCCGGCTGTCGTCATGAACTACGACGATCTCGACGACGCCGCGCGCGAGATCGTGGCCGCGGCGTTCCTGTGCAGCGGCCAGCGGTGCACGGCCATCAGCCGCGTCATCGTCGGCGAAGCGCAGGCGGACGCGCTGGCCGAGCGGATCCTCTGTCACGCCGGCCGCATCAAGGTCGGCGACGGGTTGGAGCCCGGCACGACGATGGGTCCGCTGGTGAGCCTCGGCCAGCTGCGCAGCGTCGAGCGGTATGTCCGTCAGGGCGTGGATGCCGGGTGCGCGCTTCTTACCGGAGGCGGGCCGCTGACCGGCAACCCCGAGAAGGACGGCTACTACTTCGCGCCAACCGTGTTCGATCGCGTGCCGGCCGATTCCCCTCTGGCGCTGGAGGAGATCTTCGGACCGGTGCTGCCGATCGTCCGGGTCCGCGATCTGGACGAGGCCATCACGATCGCCAACGGCACACGGTACGGCCTGGCTGCGTCGCTGTTCACGTCACGCCTGGGCGATGTCCACGAGTTCACCAGCCGGGTCGCGGCCGGCATGATCCACGTCAACCACGGCACGGCCAGCCAGGCGCACGTCCCATTCGGTGGCGTCAAGGATTCCGGGCAGGGCGCCTATTCGATCGGATCCACCGCCAGAGAGTTTTTCACGAATGTCAAAGCCATCTATGTCAAGTGGTAAGCCTGTGCGGGACGTGAAGGAGCCGATCCTCGAGCCGTTGTCGGAGACCCTGCTGGGCGCGCGCGCCTACCGGGCGGTGTGGACCGGCATCGTCGGCGGCCGCATCGAGCCGGGGGCCCAGCTTCGCCCCGACGCGATCGCCGAGCAGCTCGACATCAGCACGACGCCGGTGCGCGAGGCGCTGCACCGGATGGAAGGGGACGGCCTCGTCGTGAAGCTGCCGTATCGCGGGTGGTTCGTGCGCGAGTTCACCGAGCGGGAGGTGCGGGAGCTGTACGAAATGCGCGCCGCCCTGGAGTGCTTCAGCGTCAGGCGCGCGTGCGAACGAATCACGGCGGAAGAACTGACGTGGCTCCGTGAGCATCAAGCGGTCGGCGAAGCCGCGCTGCGGGCGAAGGACATGGATGCCTACCGGATCTACAACCGCGACCTGCACACCGCCATCATGCAGGCCGCGAGGAATGCCTACCTCTCGTCCGCCATGGGACAACTGAATCTCCAAAGCCAGGTGCTGATGGCCAGGACCATCCGCCTGGCGGGGCGCCCGTCGCGGGCGATCGAAGAGCACCGCGAGCTGATCGATCTCATCGCCCGGCGGCAGGACAAGGCGGCGCAAAGAGTGATGGAACGCCACATCCTGAGCGCCCTCGAGGACATCGTCCGGTTTGGCCTTCCCGGGACCGTCACCGACACCGAGGCTCCGCCGATCGCGACGCGCTGACCAGCGCGAAGACCAGATCGTGGCTTCGGCGTCCGCCGCATCCTTCCGCCTGAAGGCGGCAGCCACGAGAATAGCCCCCCGTGAGACGATTGGCCGCCCGCGGTGTCCTTAGAGAGTGAGCACGTGCTGATGGTGGCTGACGCTGACCTCCTGTTTACGGCGCACCGCGACGGCATCTTCCGTTACCTGTGCCGGATTGTCGGGCACGGCGACGCGCGGGAGCTCACCCAGGAAGTGTTCCTGCGCGTCGCGCGCGGTCCGATTCCGGATGCGACCGAGTCGGGGTGCCGCGCCTGGATCTTCAGCATCGCCAGGAATCTCGCGCTGAATCACATTCGCGACGATCGGCGCCGGGGGGTGGCGGTGGAGCTCTTTGACGCGTCGCGGCCGCCGGTCCAGGAGCTCGCCGCGGCGCTGCGCGAAGCGCTCGATCGGCTGGCCCCGCTCGATCGCGACGTATTCCTGATGCGAGAGGCCGGCGGCCTCAGCTACGACGAGATCGCGGTGGCCTGCGAGCTCAGCGTCGACAGCGTGCGCTCGCGCCTCCATCGCACGCGCCAACAGCTGCGGGCCGTCCTGAGCCCTTCGTTGAGCCGGCATCATGGGCGGGGAGTGAAACTCTATGACAAGCCAGGAAGCGACCGATAACGGCCGGTTCGACGACGCGTTCGCCGTCGTCGAGGCGTTGCTGGACGGTGAGCGCGTCGACGCCGAGAGACTGAAAGACGCGCTGGCCGATCCGGCGGCTCGCGAGCACTTCGTCGATCTGATCGCCCTGCGCGAAGCCGTCGGTTCGATGGGCCCGGGCGTGTGGAGGGCGGAGCCCCGTGCGCACGCGCGCCGTCCGGTGCGCTGGTTCGCCGCCGCCGCCGCGATCGTCGTCAGTCTCGGCGCGGGATACCTCGCCGGCCAGCGCGTGATCGCGTCGGGCGGGCCGCCTTCATCGGCAGTCGAAGCGACCATTCAACTCGAGCGACCGCCGGCGGCGCCCGCGCCCACGCACGTGATTTCGCTTCGACCCGGGATCAACTGGACCGAGAGCTCCGGAGGACGCTGACATGCGACTGATCATCCTCTTCGCCGTCATGACAGTGGCCGGGACTGCGACGCCGGCGACCGCGCAATCGCCGCTTTCTGACGAGCCAATCGTGCAGGTGGGCCTGTTCAGTTATCGCGACGACGGAACGGTTCAAGGGTCCGCGTATGACACCGAACCGTCGCTCAGTTCCGTCGTCTATGTGAACGGCTCCTTGTGTCAGCTAGGCGCGGGAAATCGCCCGCAGCCCGCAACTGCCGCCGACGCGTGGCGGTTCACCGGGCGGGTCGTGAGCAAGACCGCCGAAGAGGCCGTGATGCAGCTCGACTGGCAGCGCATTCTCGAAGACGGCCGTGTGACGGTCGCTCCTGGGGAAACTGTCCAACTGACGCTCAAGGCGGGTGACCGGCTGTTGCTGGACTCCGTCCTTCCACGGACGCAACCGTCCTGCGGGGTCGCGAGCGTCGGGTTCGAAGCGCGCTTCCGCCAGAGGTTCAGCGAGTTCCCGAAGCTCAGGGAGCATCTGAAGTCGAGCGGAGCCCGCGCTGGCGTAGCCGCAGGTGGCGGAGGGACCGGCGCCGCTGGAGTCGCGATCAGCGGGGGTGGCACGGCGAGTGGTGGTGGCGTGCGCACCGGACGGATCTCGGCGGGTGCGGGAACTGCCCCAGTGCGGGACGCAGCCGGCGAGAGTCGAGCCGTTCCAGGCCGTATGGTAAGCGTGAATCTCTGGCTGGTACACAGCGCGCCCGGGCGCGACGACGAGGTCCTTCATCAGGTGCTCGGCGCACCTCACGAGGGCGCCGTCTTCGCGTTCGCGCCCGTGACCATCAACGGGCCGGACGGCCCCGCCACCGTGCAGGTGACCGGATCCTTCATGGTGCGCACGAACGCGGAATCAGGCGATCAGCAACTCATCTTCGTTACGAATCGCCGGGTGACGCGGGGCACGGGTCAGCCGAGAGACGCCGCCGACCAGGCAGGAACCAGCAGAATCGTCAACAAGATGCCGGGCCCCGACGACGTGCTGTCGTTCGAGATGCCGGCGTTGCGGGCGATCAACGGACGGCCGGCGTTGCCGGATCGGTTTTCCCTGCGCGTCCGCATCGCACCGCTGTAGGTTCGACCAGCCCGCTGGATATCCGGCTCAGCCGGCTCCGTAATCGGTGGCATCCGGCTTTAGCCGGACCACGGGTTTGAAGCGCCGGCTACCCTCCGCCGAGCGTCTGCGACATCCCGGCTTGAATCTCCGCCTGCGTGAGCGCGCGGTTGTAGATCCGCACCTCGTCGATGAGGCCCGCGAACCACTCGCTCCAGACGGTGTTCCCGCCGATCTCCAGTGCGTGTGTTGACGACCGAATCGTCCCGGAGACGGGCTGGCTTCCAACTTGGACGCCGTTGACGTAGATCCGAAGCGTCCCGCCCCCCACAGTCATTGCGAGATGGCTCCACGTACCAAGGGGCAGCGCGGACGTGCCGGTCGCAGCGACGTAATTGCTGCTTCCTGTCGTATTGACCCACGCTGCGGGGCGCGGGGCACCGCTATCGTGGGCGTAGAGCGCGTACACCAGGCCACCCGGCATTCCCTTCAGCGCGACGGTGCGCCAGCCACCCAATGCAGCCGGATTGACCCAGGCCTCAATCGTCATCCCGGCCGTGAGATCGATCGACGGCGCATCGGCGATCGACACCAGATCGTTCACACCATCGAACGACAACGC
Source organism: uncultured Acidobacteriota bacterium (assembly GCA_963820645.1). Taxonomy (GTDB): domain Bacteria; phylum Acidobacteriota; class Vicinamibacteria; order Vicinamibacterales; family 2-12-FULL-66-21; genus JALZOC01. The sequence goes on from CAWGAS010000005.1 coordinate 22,964, forward strand.
CGTGCCGAACCGGCCGGCTGTGGACCAGGCTGTGCCACCGGTGAGCGCACCCGCGTTCCCGTTGCCGGATACATCTGCGGTCATTCCGCCCGTGCCCTCGGCGAAGGTGTACGCCGCGACGAGCCCGCTCGGAGCAGTCCACCCATTGTTGACGGTGACCGTCACACCCGCGGATGTCGCCTGGTTTCCGGCAGGATCGGTCGCGACCGCCGTCAGCAGGTGAGAGCCGTTGCTGACGGCACCAGTCGGCCACGTCGCCGTGAAGGGCGCCGCCGAGTCCGGCCCGCCGATCGGCGCGCCGTCAACCAGGAACTGCACGTTTGCGACCGTGCCCGAGTTGTCGCTGGCGCTTGCCGCAATCGTCACGTTGCCCGACACGAGCGCCGCAGCCGCCGGGCTCGTGATCGAGACGGAGGGGGGCGTCGTGTCGGGAGCCGGCGCGCCGCCGACCGGCGTCGACATGTCGGTCGTGATCTCTCCGGCGCTCAGCACGCGGTTGTAGATGCGCAGGTCATCGATCTGACCGGCAAACCATTCGCCCCAGACGGTGTTCCCTCCGATGGTCAACGCATTGGTCGAGCTCCTGAGCGCGCCGGGCACGGCCGCGACACCCACCTGGCCGCCGTTCACGTACAGGCGGGCATTCGATCCGTCGTAGGTCATCGCCAGATGCGTCCACGTGTTCAGCGGCAACGCTGTCGATCCCGGTGCGCCGATGTAGCCTCCGCCGGTATCGACGTAGGCGCCCGGCGTGGCTGCGCTGTCGCGCGCGTACAACGCATACGCAAGTCCCCCTGGCGCTTCCTTGAGTGCGACCGTACGCCAGCCGGAGGCCGCGGTCGGCCTGACCCAGGCTTCCATGGTGAGGGCCGTTGAAACGTCGAGATCGGGCGCGTCGGCAATCGAGACGAGGTTACTGCTGCCGTTGAAGGCGAGCGCGTTGCCGTTCTTCCCGGCGGCCGTCCATGTCGCGCCAACCAACGACGCGGTGTGTCCCTTCCCTGTTGCATCCGCCGCCGTGCCCCCGCTGCCCTCGTTGAAGCCGTACGCGGCCACCAGCCCACTAGACGGCGGCGCAGGCTGTGCCACCGCAAAGGCGATCTGGAAGTCGTTAGGGTTCGCATTGCTCGCGGCGTCCTGGCAGCGCACGAAGTACGTGTAGCTCGCCCCGTTCACCAGCCCCGTCACCGTCGTTGAGTGCGTCGTCCCGCCCGTTGTCGTGAACGACGTCGGCAGCGCGGCATACGCCACGCCCGCGGTCGGACCGTACCGGCAGGTCGCATTCTCACTGGTCGTCAGGCTCAGCGAGGCCTGCGTCGTCCCCGCGGCCAGCGTCCCGGTCGGCTGCCCATTCGACCGTACCGGGGGCGTCGAGTCCGGTGGAGGTGGAGCCGTTCCCAGCGGCGAGTTCATGTCGCTTTGGATCTGCGCCTGCGAGAGCGCGACGTTGTAGAGCCGGACCTCGTCGATCACGCCGTCAAGGCGATCGGCGTTGCCGCCGTACTGGCCGATGTAGAGCGGCGAGCTGTTCGCCGCAGGGGTCACGGTCTGGGTGACCGAGCGGTTCAGCGCGCCATTGATGTAGAGCCTGAGCTGCGAGCCGTCCCAGGTGCAGGCGAGATGATCGAACTGCTGCGACGGCGACCGGCGTCGTGGACGTCACGACGTTCGAGGACGAGCCGTTGCCGATCACGCAGTTCACGAGGTTGTCGGGGCTGATCTCGATCGCGTAGTTGTGGGCGGGGTCGCTGTTGGCGTTCCCCTTCGCGATGACGCCGTGCCAGCGGCCGAGCGTATCGAGTCGGACCCAGGCCTCCACGGTGCCCGTGGTCAGATTCAGCACCGGCGCGGCGCCGATCGTCACCCGATCGTCGATCCCGTCAAAGGCGAGCGCGCCGCCGAACCGGCCCGAGGCCGTCCACGCTGCCCCGGAGATCGCTCCCGTCGCACCGTTCCCCGATGCGTCACCGGCGCTCGTCCCGCTCCCCTCGTTGAAGCCGTAACCCGCTCTGAGCGCCGGATTCCCGCCGCCACTCGAGTTGTAGGTCGCGGAGTAGGTCGTGTTCGCCGCCGGCGTCGAGATCGTGTGATGCGCGCTGCCGCCGTCGGACCACGACACGAACCCATACGTCGTGCCCCCGGACGTTTGCGGTGTCGTGCGCCTCGAGGTCGCGCACGATGCCGACGACGCTGTCGAAGGAGTAGGGCGTGACGACCGGCTGTCCGTCCAGGTTCAGCTGGAGGCCGGCGGGGTTCGTCGCGAGCGTCAACCGCACCACGCGAGGCATCACGTCGCGATAGGTCGTGTGGGTCAGCCCGCTCGAATCCTCGACCGTCAGGTAAACCCGATACCACACGTTGGACTCCGTGTGCCCTGTCGTGGGAATCGTGAAGGACCCGCTGGCCGCTCCCGTAGTCGGGGCGATGAACGGATGGGTGTGCACGTCGTGATGGAAGTCGACCCTCCACGTCAACGCAGCGGCCGGCAATGTCCCTTGCTCGGGATCGGTCCCCGTTCCGGAATACGCGATGACGCTGCCCCCGCTGTAGAGGGCGCCGGCAGCCGGCTGCGAGATTGTTGCCGTCGGCGTCTGATTCGCGGACACGGTCAGCACCGCTTCGTTGCTGGTGACGCTGCCTGAGTCGTTGCTGACGACGGCCCGGAACCGCGCGCCGTTGTCGGACGGCACGGCCGTCAAGGTGTAGTCCTCGGCTGTCGCTCCCGCGACGTTGACGCCGTTGCGCTGCCATTGATATCGCAGGACGGGCGCACCGGACGCCCTCACGGTGAACGTGACCGGCGCGCCCGGCTGCGCGGTCTGACCGACGGGGTGCAAGGTGATGCCCGGCGCCGCGGCACCGTAGTCGATTCGCCGTACGACGCCGGTGGTTGACCCGGTTCCGCGAGCGAGATAGTACAGCGCGCCATCGTCGGACACCTTGAGATCGACGGGAGATGAAATACCAGTCGCGAAGGTCACGACCGCATTGCCTGCGGCGGGATCGAGCTTCCGAATCCAGCCGGCGCAGTAGTCGGCGAAGAAGTAGTCGTTGAAGTACTCGGACGGAAACCGAACCGAAAGCGGAGAGTAGAACGCTCCGCCGGTGATCGCGCACGTGGCGCCGCCGGAGTGGTTGTAGGCATACCTGGGACCGTCGAATTGCGTGGTCGGTCCCTCCGTCGTGGGCCAGCCGTAGTTGGCGCCGGCGATGCCGTCGTTGATTTCCTCCCAGGTGTTCTGCCCCACGTCGTTGATGAACATCTCCGCGCCGGCGGGGTTGAACGCGAACGTGAACGGGTTGCGCAGGCCGAGCGCCCAGATCGCGCGGTTCTTGCCGGTCGCGGAGCTGTAGAAGGGATTGTCGGCGGGAATCGAACCGTCCTTGTTGAGACGAAGCATTTTCCCGAGCAGGTTCGACATCGACTGCGCGTCCGAGCCGACGGCGTTTTCCCCGACGGCGGCGTACAGCTTCCCGTCCGGTCCGAAGGCCAGCGCTCCGCCGTTGTGATTCGACGCACTCTCAGGTTGTCGAGCTCGAGGATCACCACTTCGCTGCCGGCGACGGCGACGTCACCGTTGGCGGTGAACCGGCTGATGCGGTTGTGCACAGTCGGCGTCGTCGCCGTGTAGTACACGTACACATATGGAGTGGTGAGAAACGCCGGGTCGAAGGCCACCCCGAGCAGGCCACGTTCTCCGATGGCGCTGACAGTGAGTGTAAGAAAGGGCGTCGACAGCAGCGTTCCGTCCTTGATGACGCGGAGCCGGCCGCCTTGCTCGCAGACGAAGAGACGGCCGTCTGGAGCAAACTGCATCGCAGTCGGACTCGACAGGCCGCTCGCGATCGACACTTTCGGTGAATCCTGCCGGCACGGTTGCCGCGCGAACGGGCCCGGCACACGCGAGAACGAGAAAGATCGGAAGGCCGAGTTCCGTCCAGGACTTGCCCTGCATTTTCATCCAACGCTCCGCGTCTGCAGCTTGACGAAGTCGGCTGGCAGACCCAGCGCGCGCAAGCCACGCACAGGTTGCGTATGGAGCAACAAGTGTGCCTCGCGCGAAAACGCAGAAGCTCAGCTGCGGACTGGCTCAACGATTCGAGTGGTGCGGAGGAGGCGCCGGAGGCGGCGCCCGGGATCGAGTCGGACTCGATCGCACCGCACGCATTACAGGAACGGCGCGATCATGTCGAAATTGCGATTCGCGCTGTGACAATCCTGCACGCGACTTCACAGACTCGATCGCAGCGACGCCCGAGCCGGCGGTCTCGAGCGCATTCCGTGCGCGATCGGCGCGGCCATCGCGTACGGCGCGCTCGTTCGCGTTCTGAGTGCGTCATTGATCATGCATTCACGGATCGCGCTCGGTCGTGGATTACGCCGCTCCGTCGTGTCCGGGCACCGGATCAGCGGCCTGCCGTCCGCGGCCTGCCGTCCGCGGCCATGAGGACGGAGACGGCGACGAGGTCGCCCGGCGTGTCCACACTGCGCGTCGCGTGCGCCGTCCGCACCATCCGCACGCGATACCCGTGCTCGATCGCCCTGAGCATGTCGATCGACTCGATGCGTTCGAGCGGCGTCGGCTCGAGCGCGGCGAAGTGGTCAAGAAGGCGCGGCGGAAGGGGATGATGCAGACCTGCTTGAGCAGGTGCGCGCCGCGTCCCGCCCCGGACGGTATCGGCTGCCGCGAGAAGTACAGCGCATCGCCGCGGCGATCGCAGACGACCTTGATCGCATTCGGATTGCGGGCTTCGTCCTCGTCGAGCGGTCCCATCAGGTTGACCACCTGCACCGACGGATCGCCGAGCGGCGCCATGGCTTCGTCGATCATGTCGGGATGGATCATCGGCTCGTCCCCCTGAATCATGACCACCACGTCGATCGGACCCACGCGGCGTTCGATGAGGCAGGCGGCTTCCGCGGTGCGGTCGGAGGCACGCTCGTGAAGCGGCGACGTCATGACGCACTCCGCGCCGATCTCGACGGCGTAGCGGCGGATCTCGTCGTCGCACGTGGCGATGTACACCGCGTCGAGCCGTGGACTCAGCCGGCTGCGGAGATACACGTGCCCGAGCATCGGCACGCCGCCGATCGTCGCCAGCGGCTTGCCCGGAAATCGCGAGGATCCCATTCGCGCCGGGATGATGCCGACGGCCCTCATGCGGCGCCTCGAGCGGGCGTCTCGCCGCCGAGCAGGCTGCTCACGGCCGCCCGCACCGCACGTGCGGCCTCCGCGTCGTCGCGATCCACGTCCGCGTACCGGCGCAGGACCGCCGGCCAGGTGTCCCGCGCGTAGAACCGCCGGATCGCCGCGCCGTCGAGGCTCCAGGGCTGTTCCAGCTCGCACACCAGGCCATCCCGGACGAAAGACTGCACGTCGTACGGGCCATGATCGAGACCCCGCACGTAGCAGGCGGGGCGGCCGGCGACGACGGCGTCGAGCAGCACCGTGGAATTGCCGGCGAGGACCAGATCGCAGTCATGCAAGTCCGCGGCGAGCGATCCTCCCGAACGCAGTTGGACCCTGCGATCGCCGAGCGACTCCATGCGGTCGGCGAGCGCCGGCCACAGGTTGACGGGATGAGGCCGCACGATCACTTTTGCGATGCGGTCATGGGCGAGGAGGCCGTGCACGCACACGACGACACGCTCTTCCACGGGATCCTTGGAGAGGAACACGCCGACCTTCCAGCCGCCCGCCGGCAGCGGCAGGCGCATGGCGGCAAAGTCGCGCTTCCGGCTCTTCACAACGACATGATTCATACGGCATCCCGCATCGTCATAGATGCGCCTCGAGGCTTCGGATTCAACGACGGCCAGGTCGTAGTCGAGGACCGCGATCGGGACAATGGGCATGCCGTGCGTGACGAGCACGACCGGCGCGCCGAACCGCCGGGCCGCCAGGTTCAACGCGATGCCGTGAGGGTTGCTGTGGCTGGACATCACGGCGAGATTGAATTGCCGGCCCGCAAAGAGCTCGCAGTACCGCCGGTAGTACGCGAACAGCTCCACGACGCGCAGCGCCCGGAAGACGCCGTAGCGGCGCATCAAGGCTCGCGCCAGCCCGATCGTGCGCCTGCAGTCTGCGACCGCGGTGCGCGAAAGCCTGGCGACCGCCGCGGCCATCGGGGCGAGGCGCCATTCGAAGCGCAGCTCGGTCCACTGGCAGCCGGGCAGCATCCGGCTGAGATCCGCGACCGCGCGGCGCTCGTTCGGCCGCCGGGCGGCGACCACGGCGCGCCCGTCGCCGGTGGTGCGGACCCCGAGGTAGCACCGCAGGCCGTTCAGCAGGATGACGGCGATGCCGAGGAGGGTGCCGTCGGCTCGTGCAAGGGCCCGTGTCAGCACGCGCAGGCCGGCGTGCTGGGACACGACGAAATCGACGATCCCCGCGACGACCTCGCCGCTGTCGCACGCGATCTGGGCCTTCATGCCCGAATAGAGAGAAGTGGGCCGTGAACGCGCAGTCATCACTTCGGGCCGTAAGGCGCAAACGCGCGGCGGACCGGCTCAGCCCTTTTCGCGTGGGGGAACGTAGCGCAGTTAGCCCTGCCCCGCACCGACGGCAGGCTTGGCCAGCCGTAGCTCATTCGCAGTCGGGGCGGCCCACCTTCGCCAGGCTACGGTGGGCAGCCTTCGACTGCATTCATGATCGGAGGCTGGGGTCAGACCCCGGTCGTGGGATTACCCACATCGTCCGGTCCGTCCTGTGCCGAGGTCAGACCCCCAGACGGTGGCAATGGATCGCGCGTACGTCAATCCATCCTCGACTGGGCCGGCGTAGTAGCCAGGATGGAACGCGACCGGCCTGAAACCCAGCCGCTGATACAGCCGGCGGGCCGCCAGATTCGAGAGGCGGACGTCCAGCGTCGCCTCATCCGCTCCCGCGCGCGCGCCTTCGGTCAGCGCGAAGTCGATCAGCATCGCGCCCAGGCCCTGCCGCCTCAGATCCTCCCGGACCGCGATGGTGGCGATTTGCAGCGCGCCGGCGGCGAGCCGGTAACACAGGAAGCCTGCGAGCGGCCTTTGTCCTTTCCTCCGCAGGGCATAGAGGTAGAACTCGTGGGCCGACCGGACGGCCATCAAGAACATCTTCGGCGTCCACGGCCGCGAGAACGACGCGCGATCCAGCTCGATGACCTCGGCAAGGGCCTTGTCGGACAGGATGCGCTCCAGCGTCCAGTCAGCGTCGCGCGCCTTGATCTTGATCATGGATCTGTCCTGATGGTTCACGGTTTCGACGACCTCGGAGCACTCTCGATCGATCCGGCGAGCTGACCGAGGTGTTCGGTGATCTCGGCGAGACAGGCGTGGAGCGCGTCGAGGCTCGTGGCGAGCGGAAGACCTCGACCGCCGCGGCCGGGCTCGGCGTCAGCGGGGAAGTGAATGAACCCGCAGAGCGCCGCGCGTCCGCTGTGCGCGATCTCGCGGCACGCTCGATAGAACACGTGATTGCAGACGAAGCCGCCGGCATCATCCGAATACTTGTGCGGGATCCCGCGCGCCGTCAACGTGCGGCTCAACTGATGATATGGCAGCGTGCCGGGGTACAGTGCCGGCCCCGTGGCGTCGATCCTCGCGTTGTCGCGGCTCCGGCCGGCGTTGTCGGGCGCCCCGCAGCCGTCGCGGTTCCTGGCGACGAGCTCGAGGCGCAATCCCCAGCCTTCGGCCAGCCCGCAGCAGACAACCGCATCCGGAGCATGGGCGCGGATCAAATCGACGATCGCGTCTCCGGCCCCGGCGAACTCCGTTGGCAGGACCGCGACAGTCAGACGCGTGGACGCGGCTTCAACCCGTTCGGGGGGCCAGTCGGCCTCGATGGCCCTGACGAGCGCCTCCGAGACGTTGGCGGCGTATTCCCCAAACGGGTTGAAGCCGGTCAGCAGAAGATTCGTGCTGGTCACGTGAGCTGTCGTCAAGCTCTTCTAACACTTGGCGCGGCTCGCAGGCAAGGCCGCGGGCGCGCGTAGCTTTTTTCGAGTGCGGACGTTCAAGCCAGCAGAGCCATTCCCCCGATCCCGGTCCGTCCTTCGCGAACCGCGAACTACAATGAGTAGATGATCCGCTGTGCGGCTGCCGTTGCCGTCTTCGCATTGGTGGCCGGCTCAGCCGTAGCGCAGGAACTCCCTCCGGTTGCACCCATTGCGGCTGCGCCGCTGCCCTTCGATGACTGGCTGTTGGCGCTCCGCAGCGAAGCGGCCGGCCGCGGAATCCGGCCCGAGATCCTCGATCGGGCCCTGACCGGCGTCCTGCCGGTCGAGCAGATCCTGGAGCGCGATCGATCGCAGGCGGAGTTCACGCTCAACCTCGACGTCTACCTCAGGCGCCGCCTCACCCGCGACACCGTGCGCACCGCGCAGAAGATGTATTCGGAACACCGCGTTCTGCTTCAGCGCGTCACCAAGGCATTCGGCGTCAACCCGCGGATCGTCATCGCCGTGTGGGGTCTGGAATCCAACTTCGGGCGGTTTTCCGGTGTGCGTCCGACGATCCCCGCGCTGATCACGCTGGCGTACGATCCGCGGCGCGGCGAGATGTTTCGCAAGGAGCTCTTCAGCGCGCTCGAGATCCTGAACCGCGGAGACATCGAGCTCGAGAGCCTCAAGGGATCGTGGGCCGGGGCGCTCGGCCAGCCGCAGTTCATGCCGTCGAGCTACCTGCAGTACGCCGTCGATTTCGACGCCGACGGGCGGCGCGATATCTGGTCATCGCTTCCGGACGTGTTCGCGTCGGTTGCGTTCTACCTGCAGCAGCACGGATGGAAGGATGGGCAGATGTGGGGACGCGAGGTCAGGATCCCGGCCGCGGCGCGCGCCCGGGCGGCCGCGGTGCCGCGGCGCGAGACCGGGTGCCGCGCCGAGCGGATGATGACGGCCCCTGCGCCGCTGCGGACCTGGCGGCGCATGGGGCTGCCGGACCGCCGGCGGCGGCGCGTTGCCGTCGAGCACAGTCTCCGCATCCCTCGTGCAGTCGGGGAGCCGGAGCTTTCTGCTCTATGAGAACTACGATGCGCTGCTCGGCTACAACTGCGCGCACACCTACGCGCTCAGCGTGGCGTTGCTGGCCGAAAGGTTGAAGTGATTTTGTGCGCGCTACGTACCCAGTCTCGCCCCTTTCGTCGTCGCGGGCTCGATCAGGGCCAGCGAGGCGAGCGTGGCGACCGCGACGGTCACCAGCAGCGCGGCGACCTCATCGTGGTCGCCCGCGATGAACGCCGCGGCCGCGAGCAGCGCAATCGCAATCAGCGCATCGGCGGCGACGACGGCGGGAAAGAGGCGGGCCCGATGGCTGACGAGCTCGTCGGGATGCACCCGCGACGTGAACCAGAGGTTGAGACGCAGCGCCACCGAGACCGTCGCGAGCATCAGCGTCGTCAAGAAGAGCACCGAGCCGTACGGCCTGCCGATCCAGCCCGCGCTGCGGATCGCCCACACGGCCACGGGCATCATCCCGTTCAACACTGCGATCGCCAGCTGGTGAAACTGCCACCACCAGAGCGCATCCCCCTGCGGCACCGGCGCGCGCCCACCTGCGCTGGCGAGCCCGCGCAGATCGGCGAGCAGCGCCGCGCTCGACGGATACCGGTCGGCCGGCGCGGCGCGCAGGCACCGCCGGACGATGCGATCGAGGCCGGGCAGCGGCAGCGGGCGTGACAGTCCGCCCGGCCGCCCTTCCATGAGCTCCGTCATCCGCGCCAGGACCGCCGCGGCGTCGTTGCCGAACGGATGTTCGCCCGTGGCGAGCTCCCAGGCGAGCACGCCAAACGCGAACACGTCCGTGCGGACGTCGACTTCGCCGCCGTTCAGTTGTTCCGGCGCCATGTAGCCGGGGGTGCCGAGCGCGCTGCCCGCCTCGGTCAGCCGCGTGCTGGTGGCCGCCTCGCGCGGCGCGGCGCTGCGCGCCAGGCCGAAGTCGAGAACCTTCACCTGGCCGTCGGTGCACCGGATGACGTTCTCCGGTTTCAGATCGCGGTGGACGATGTCGCGCTCGTGCGCGGCGGCGAGGGCCGCGGCGATGTCGAGCAAGGCCGTTGGCAGCAGCCGGTCCGGCGGGAGCGGACCGTCGCGGAGCTCCTCGCGCAGCGTGCGGCCGCGGACCAGCTCCGAGACGATGTACAGCTCGCCGTCGATCTCCTCGAGCGCGAAGATCGTGGCGATGGCCGGATGCGATAGCGCGGCGGCGGCGCGCGCCTCGCGCGTCAGCCGTTCGCGGCGGATCGGATCGCGCGTGTACTCCGGCGGCAGCGCCTTGAGCGCGACCTTGCGCCCGAGCCGCGTCGTCCTCGGCGGCGTAGACGACGCCCATGCCGCCGCGCCCGATTTCCTCGAGCACCCGGTAGGTGCCAATCTGCTTCCCGGTGAGCGACGAGGGCGCGTCTTCGAGGATCAGGTCCGGCGGCCACGCCGTACGCCGGTTCGTCGAGAAACCGCTCGGAGCGCTGGTGGCTGGCGAGCAGCGACTGCACTTCGCGAAGCAGCTCCGGATCGCCGTCCGTGGCCTCGTGCAGGAACGTCGCGCGCGCGCCGGCGTCGCGGTCCAGGGCGGCGTGGAAGAGATCGCTGATCTGCGCCAGCGCGCGGGATTCACGCCTGCGAGTTGCCCTCGAGCTCGCGCGCCAGCCAGGCACAGGCGACGGTCCAGTGGCGCTTGACCGTTGCCGGAGAGATGTCCATCGCCTCGGCCGTCTCCTCGACGGTGAGCCCGCCGAAGAATCGAAGCTCGACCAGCCGGGCCTGTTCGGGATCGAGCGCCGCGAGCCGCTCGAGGGCCTCGTCGAGCGCGACGAGGTCGATCGAGCGCTCACCGCCGGCGAGGAGCCCATCGTCGAGCGTGACGCGCTGGCGCGGCGCCGCCGCGCTTCTGCGCGCCGCGCGCGCGGGCCCGCTCGATCAGGATCTGCCGCATCGAGTGCGCCGCGATGGCGCAGAAGTGCGCGCGGTTCTGCCAGCCGTCCCGGCTTGTCCTTCATCAGGCGGAGGTACGCCTCGTGGACGAGCGCCGTCGGCTGCAGCGTCTGGCCCGGCCGCTCGCGGCGCAGGTAGCTCGCCGCCAGACCGGCGCAGCTCCTGGTAGACGATCGGCAGCAGCGAATCGACCGACTGCCGATCCTCGCTCATCAGGCGACCCGCTTGATCGTGACCTGGTTCATGACCACCGGCTTGACGGGCCGATCCTGCCGGCCGGTCGCCACCGAGCCGATCTTCTTCACGACGTCCAGCCCCTCGACGACCTCGCCGAAGACGGAGTGCTTGTTGTCGAGATGCGGCGTCGGGCCGAGCGTGATGAAGAACTGGCTGCCGTTGGTGTTCGGGCCGGCGTTGGCCATCGAGAGCATGCCGATGCTTCGTGTGCCGGAGCGACGGATGAAACTCGTCGGCGAAGTTGTAGCCCGGGCCCGCCCGTGCCGGTCCCGAGCCGGTCGCCCCCCTGGATCATGAAGCCGTTGATGACCCGATGAAAGACGACGCCGTCGTAGTAGGGGGCCGTCTTCTTTTCGCCCGAGGACGGATCGTGCCATTCCTTGGTGCCTTCCACGAGGCCGACGAAGTTGGCGACCGTCTTCGGGACCTCCTTCTCGAACAGACGAACGGTGAACGACCCTTCGGTCGTGTTGAACTGTGCGTACGTTCCGGGTTCCACTCGGAGTCTCCTTGGCCGGACCACCCGGCACACAGTTCGTGACCGTGTCGGGAGGGCGCGGCAGATGGGCACTGGCGGCAGCGCCGCGGGGCTCGGAAAACGGCAATTATAGCTGGTGGAGCGGGCGCCGGAAGCGGGAAGCAGGAAGCGGGCTTGCCAGCCGTAGCTCATTCGCAGACAGGGCGGCCCACCTTCGCCAAGGCTACGGTGGGCAGCCTTCGCGGGCATTCATGAGCGAAGGCTGGACCAACGAATCCGCGCCAACCAGCGTCTAACCCGGCATCACCTGGCCGCTGAAGCCGAACCGTGGCGGCTGTAGGGAACAATCTACGAAGATCTTCGTTGACAATACGAAGGTGTTCGTAGATAGTGAGCGCCCATGACGACGACGAAGCCCCCGCGCCCGACCGATGCAGAGCTGGCCATCCTGCGGATCCTCTGGAGCCGGGGCGCCAGCACCGTCAGGCAGGTCCACGAGTCGCTCGAACGCGAGCGCCCGACCGCCTACACCACCGCGCTGAAAATGCTCCAGATCATGACGGAGAAGGGGCTCGTCCGGCGCGACGACACCGATCGCACGCACGTCTACCAGGCGAGGCTGACCGAAGAGCAGACGCAGCGCCAGCTCGTGCGCGACCTGCTCGACCGCGCCTTCGGCGGGTCGTCGTCGAAGCTCGTGCTGCAGGCCCTTACGGCCAGGCGCGCGACGGCGGAAGAGCTCGGAGAGATTCGCAAGCTGATTGAAAGCCGCCGAGACGGCAAGGAGGCCCACGGTGAGGGCACTGGTGAGCACGATGAATGAGATTCAGACCTTGCTTCAACAGCCGGCAGCCGAGGTGATCGGCTGGGCGCTGCTGCACTTCTTCTGGCAGGGGGCGCTCATCGGCGGCCTTACCGCGCTCGCGCTGGCGGTGCTCCGCCGCAGCGCCGCCGACGTCCGCTACGTCGTCGGCACGATCGGGCTGTCGCTGATGGCTGACGCTGCCGACCGTCACCGCCGTGCAGTTGTGGCGCGCGGGCGCGTCCGACACGCCGCTTCCGTCGCGGCGCCGCCGCCGCGGCGATTCCGGAGCGGACGCCGGCGCCCGCAGCGGCCGTCGACAGCGCGGAGCGGCACTGAACACGGTCGTCCCGAACGATCGACGCGCGATCGCCGACGGGCCGGCCGCGTTCGACGCGGCGCGGCTCGAGCGCTGGCTGCCGGTGCTGGTGCTCGGCTGGCTGCTGCGGCGTCGGGGTGCTCACGCTCCGGCTGGTCAGCGGCTGGCTGTGGGTGCAGCGGATGAAGTCGCACGGCGCGTCTCCGGCTGCTGACGGCTGGCAGCACATCGTGGCGCGCCTGTCGCGCCGGCTGCACATCGCCCGCACGTCCGGCTCCTCGAATCGACGGCTCGTGGACGTGCCGACGGTGATCGGGTGGCTCAAGCCGGTGGTGCTCCTTCCCGCGAGCGCGCTGGCGGGACTGTCGCCGCAACAGCTCGAAGCGATCCTGGCGCACGAACTGGCGCACATCCGCCGCCACGACTACCTCGTCAACCTGCTGCAGACGCTGCGTCGAGACGCTGCTGTTCTATCACCCCGCCGTGTGGTGGCTGTCGCGCCGGATTCGCGTCGAACGCGAGAACTGCTGCGACGATCTGGCGGTCAGGCTGTGCGGCGATCCGTATGACCTACGCGAAGGCGCTGGCCGATCTCGAAGAGTTGCGCGGCGCGGCCAGGCCGCAGGCGTTTCTGGCGATGGCCGCCACCGGCGGCTCGCTCGTCGAGCGCGTGCGGCGGCTGCTCGGCGCGCCGTCGCACGCCGGTCGAGCGCCCGGCTGGCTCGCCGGCAGCGCCACGATTCTCCTCATGCTCGGCATCGCGGTCGGCGCCGCCCGGACCGACGCGTTCCAGTCGTCGCAGCCAACCACGCCGCCCCCGCCGCACGCGGCATCGCCGGGCGTCCCGGTGCAGCCGTTGTCTCTCGAGGAAGTTGTCGCGATCACCAAGGCGCTCGAAGAGGCCGCCAAGGCGATGGCCAACGAGATCAGATCCAACTGGGACGCCGTGGTGCATGGCGCGCGCCGGAACACACCTCGAGGTAAGTGGGGAGTGGACGACGCGACGCACGCCGTGTTTGCGCAGCCGGCACGGGAGATGGCGGATGCCGTCGCCGCGCTGCAGGCGGCCCCCATCGAGCCGGCCGGCGCGCTGCAGGATCAGCTGCACGCGATGGCCGAGCTCACGCGGTCGGCGCACGCGGCGGCGCTGGCCGACGACAGGCGCGCGCTCCTCGCCCTCAACGCGGCGACGATCGAGATGGCGAGGCAGTCGGACGCGATGTCGGCCGCGGCGATGGCCGCGCTTGCGCCGGGGTCGGGGCTGGCGCTCGACGGCCGGCAGAGCGGCAACTACTCTGGTCGAACGACGGCGAGAAGCTCGAGGTGAACTACAAGGGGACGATCGAGTTCACCGACGACGACATGGACGTCAAGGCGCTGTCGCCGGGCGGATCGCTGCAGGATTCGTGACGGCGGCTGGATCGCCACCCACACGGTGAAGTTCACCGCCGATGCCTCCGGCAACCTGACGCGGCGGTTCTGGGTGGGGGCGACGGAGAAGCCGTTCGAGCCGGAAGGGCGCCAGTGGCTGGCGACGATGCTGCCGCGGTTCATCCGGCAGACCGCGATCGGCGCCCCGGCGCGCGCCGCCCGGATCTACAAGGCACGCGGCGCCGCCGGTCTGCTCGGCCGAGATCTCCCTGATCGAGGGGAGCTGGGCGAAGAGGGTCTACTTCAGAGAGCTGTTCAAGATGCCGCTCGACCCCGCGACCGCGCGGCAGGCGGTCGAGCAGGCCGGGCGCGAAATCAAGTCGGACTTCGAGCTCGCGTCGCTGCTGATCGACGAGGCGGACAAGCTGCTCGCCGATCAGGGAACGCGGCAGGCGTACTTCGAAGCGGCGCGAACGATCGAGTCCGATTACGAGGTGCGCCGTGTCTCATTCGTCGGCTTTGAAGCGCGGCCCGGTGTCTTCGCCGATCCTGGCCGGCGTCCTCGAAGGCAACCGCATCGAGTCGGACTTCGAGCAGGCGTCGCTCCTCATCCAGATCGTGAAGCATCAGCCGCTCGACGCCACGACGCGCGGGCCGTTCTTCGCGGCGCTCGACACGGTGGACAGCGACTACGAGCACCGCCGGGTGCTCAGCGCGCTCGCGGAGCGCACCGATCTCGCCGCGGAGACGGTGGCCGCCATGCTCGAGTCCAGCATCGACATCCAGTCGGACTTCGAGATGGCGTCGTTCCTCCTGGACATCGCCAGGCGGGCATCGATCGACGGCCCGCTGCGCGCGCCGTTCTTCCGCGCGCTCGACACGGTCGGCTCGACGTTCGAGCGCGGCCGGGTCCTGCAGGCCGTCGTCCGCCGCGCCGGCGTGGCCGAGGAGACGGTCCTCGCCGCGCTGCGTTCGACCGCAGGGCATGGGCTCCAGCTTCGAGGCCGGCCAGGTGCTCCTGGCCGTCGCCGCGTCGCACCCGTTGTCGCCCGCCGCGCGCGACGCCTACATCGACGCCGCGGAAAAGCTCGGGGACTTCGAACAGGGGAAAGTGCTGTCGGCGCTGGTGCGGAACGAACGGCGCAGATGACGCAATCCCTAGATCCTAATCCCTGATCCCGGATCCCTGATCCCGAATCCTTGATCCCGATCTACCGGATTCAGCGCTCGCGTTGATTCGGGATCAGGTCGCTAAGGGCTTACAGCGTCGGGTGCATCGTGTGCCACGTCGTGGCGCGCTCGTAGGCCAGCGCGACGCGGAGCACGGTCGCCTCGTCGTAGAGCCGGCCCGTCACCATCAGCTCCACCGGCCGGTTGTCGACGAAGCCGGCTTTCAGCGCCATCGCCGGATGACCGGTCAGGTTCGTCAGGCCGAGCGTCGATCCGGGCGCCGGCGAGAGGAACACGTCGTACTGCGACATGAGCGTTTCCATGTCGCGGATGAGCAGCGTGCGCGCGCGCTGGGCGCGGATGTACTCGACCGCCGGCACGAAGCGGTGGGCGCGGAACGTGTTCGGCCAGGTGTTCAGCGTGGGGTCGTTGATCTCCTTGCTGCGCGTGAGGTCGTCGAACGCCGCCGCGCCTTCGGTCGCCAGCACGAACCCGATGGTGCCGGCGATGCTCGTAATCTTGTCGGGGACCTCGATCGGCTCCAGCGTCGCGCCCGCCTTGCGATACACGTCCAGCACCTCGCTGAAGACCTTCACCCTCAGCTCGCGCTGCCGCTGCTGCTCCTCCGGCGACAGCCCCCGGCCTCGCCCGCCTCCGGCGCCCCGTGCCCCCGCTTCTCCGCCGCGGCCGCTCCGGGCGCGCCCGCGCCGCCGCGGGCGCCGGCGTCCCCGCGTCCGCCGCGTCCCGCCGGTGGCGGATCGAAGTCGTTCTTGACGTATGCGATCTTCAGCTTCGAGAGCGGCACGTCCGGATTCCACACGAACGGCGCGTCCACGACGGTATCGTCGCGGCCGTCGGGCCCGTAGATGGCGTTGAACACCAACGCACAGTCTTCGACCGATCGGCACATCGGCCCGATCTTGTCCATCGTC
This sequence comes from uncultured Acidobacteriota bacterium, assembly GCA_963820645.1. Classification (GTDB taxonomy): domain Bacteria; phylum Acidobacteriota; class Vicinamibacteria; order Vicinamibacterales; family 2-12-FULL-66-21; genus JALZOC01. Next base: position 39,178 of record CAWGAS010000005.1, read on the forward strand.
CAGCTCAACGCCATCGCGCCGTGGCGGCTGATGCGGCCGTAGGTCGGACGAAGCCCGACGACGCCGTTCTCGATCGCCGGCGAGATGATCGAGCCGCGCGTCTCGGTTCCGATCGCGAACCCGACCAGGCCGGCGGCCGTGGCCGACCCGGGACCCGCCGACGATCCGCTGGAGCCGCGCTCCGTGTTCCACGGGTTCTTCGTCTGGCCGCGGAACCAGCGATCGCCTTGCGCGAGCGCTCCCAGCGAGAGCTTCGCGACCAGGACCGCTCCCGCGTCCCTCAGCCGCTCGACGATCGTGGCGTCGTAGTCGAACACCTGGTTCTGAAACGGGGCCGCGCCCAACGTGGTCGGAATGCCCTTGGTGGCGAAGAGATCCTTCGCGCCCCATGGGATGCCGTGCAGCGGCCCTTGGTAGCGGCCGGCGCTTGATCTCGCGATCGGCCTGCGGCCGCCTGCGCCAGCGCGAGCTCCTCGGTCAGCGTGACGACGCAGTTCAGCGCCGGCCCGTGCTTCTCGAGTCGATCGAGGTACATCTTCGTCAGCTCGGTCGACGACACCTGACGGCGCCTGATCAGCGGGGCCAGCGACGGTGATCGGAAGGAAGGCGAGCTCGTCGAGTACGATCCGCGTCCGCGGGCCGGCGGCGTGCAGTCGAGACGCTGATCTTCGCGCCCGGTGTCGCGCCGGGCTTCGGCTTCTTGCCGGGCAAGGTACGGCCGGAACGTGATGGCCGGCTCGGTGTCGAGCGGGATGTCGAGCTCGCGAAGCCGCTCGAAGTTGCCGAGGTTCTGGTTGACGGCCGACGCGGCCTGCTCCTCTTCCGCCTCGGTGAAGTCGACGCCGAAGATCTTCTCCGCGCAGTCGAGCGTCGGCTTGTCGATGCGCTGGGGCCGGCTGTTGTCGAGCGAGCGCGGGCGCGGCCAGGCTCCCCGCGACGGCGGCGGGAATCGCGGTGAGGAATCTCCGCCGCGCGACCCTGACGCGGACGCGCCGTCTCGTCCACTTTGCGACTCCATGAGGCCTCAGCGCTACTTTTTCTCTTTGAACCCGGCCGGCAGATCGATGTCGGCCGGCGTCGACCGCTCGTCGCCGACTTCCTGGAACTCGTGATGGCGTGAAGATCGTGGCGCGCGGCTTCTCCTCGCCGTCCTTCTTGCCATCTTCCGCGCGAGCATGCCGCCGAGTCCGCCGCCGCCCGACGCTTGTTCTGCCTCGGCCGCCTCCGCCATCTGCGCCTTGGACTTCACCGCCTCGAAGGTCGTCGTCGTCGCGAGCGGCGTGCCCTCGAGCTTGTCGCCTTCCTTCTTCAGCCGCTCCGACGCCTGCTTCAGCATCGGGTACATCGCCATCGACCATCGCCATCTGCTCGGCGGCCAGGCCCATCGCTCGGGGCCTTACAGCTTCTTGTAGTAGCGCATGTCGAACTCGCTCGAGTTCCTTCAACGCGGCAATGTCCGGACCGAGCCACGAATCGGCGGTCATCACGACGCCGCCGCCGTCCTCGAGCGTCTTGCCCTTTTCGCGCACCGTGACCGTCATGATCACCTCGCGCGCGTCGTAGCCGGCGAGCGTCTTTTTCTGCCCGGTTTCCTTGACGTCGAAGTCGACTTCGAATTCCTTCTGCGGCTCGCCGCTCTTCTCCGGCTCCTCTCCGGCCTTCTCGGCGCTCTTCTGGGCCTGTTCCCGCGCCTCGCGCATGCGCTGCCGCAGCTCCTCGAACGTCGTGACCTCGTAGCTCTTCTTCTTCATGTCGAGGTCGTAGATCTTCTCTTCCGACGAGGTCGATGATCTGGCCGGTCGTGTCGTTCATCGTCGCCTTGCGGTTGCCCTTGACGGCGACCGTCGAGACGATGCCTTCCTTCGCGGCCTTGCCGCCGAACATGTTCATCATCCGGCCGATCATGCCTTCGATCTTGATCTGGGACTTCTCACGGGTCTTGACCTCGGCCCGCGCCGGGCCGGCCAGCGCCAGCAGCGGCAGCGCAATGGCGCACGAGATCAGCAGACGTTTCATGTGTCCTCCAGAAGGCGTGGGGATCGCCGCCCACAATTGTAAACTAGCGGCGACCGGGCGGACGACACCGGGCCGATTACAGTTCCGGCAAGCTCGAGCAGCTGTTAACGGATCGCGGCCGCCCCGCGTCCTCCTCGATGGTTGGAGATCGCCGGATATGCCCCCTGCATGACCCTCACGCTGTTTCCCGCGGGGCAGGCGTCGGACGACGCCCGGCTGGTGCGCGACGCCCGGCGGGGAGACGAAGGGGCGTTCGCCCGCCTGTACGAACGGTACGCGCGGGTGATCCACGGTGTGCTGCTGGCCCGGGCGCCGCGGGCGGACGTCGAGGATCTCGTCCAGGATGTCTTCCTGTCCGCCTGGAGCCGGCTCGACGCCTTGCGCGATCCGGCGGCGTTCGGCGGATGGCTCGCCACGATCGCGCGCAACCGCGCCACGGACGTGCACCGGCGCGCCGTCGAGTCGGTCGAGCTGCCCGACGATCTCGTCGCGCACGACGGGCACGGCGGCGCGAACCGAAGCGCTCGCGGTCCTCGAAATCATCGGCACGCTGCCGGACGCGTACCGCGAGACCCTGGTGCTGCGCCTCGTGGAAGGGCTGACCGGACCCGAGATCGCCGTGCGCACGGGGCTGACGCCCGCATCGGTGCGCGTGAACCTTCACCGCGGCATGAAGCTGTTGCGCGAAAAGCTCGAACGATGACGAACACGCCGACGGAAGACCCCGACTATCTCTGGGACGGCTCCGGCGAGCCCGATCCGGAAGTCGCGCGGCTCGAGTCGCTGCTGGCGCCGTTGCGGCACCGCGGAACGGCGCCGGCGCTGCCGCCGCGCCGGACCGAGCCCGTGCGCCGCGTGATGCGGTGGGTCGTGCCCGCGCTGTCCGCGGCCGCGGCGCTGCTGCTCGTCGCGGCGGGGGCCTGGTTCGTGTACGGGATGGCCCGCAGCGGATGGTCGGTCCAGAGCCTCGCGGGATCGCCGGTCGTGGACGGAGTGCCGCTGCCCGGCGGCCGGGGCGACGGCGTGCCGGCTGGAAAGACGGCCCGCCTCGGCGTGGGCGAGTGGCTGGTCACCGACGGCGCGTCGCGCGCGCGGATTGCCGTCGGCCAGATTGGCCGCGTCGACGTCGAGCCGAACACGCGGATGCAGCTGGTCGAGGCGCGCGGGCGCGAGCATCGCATGTCGCTCACCCGCGGCACGATCCACGCGCGAATCTGGGCGCCGCCACGATTCTTCTACGTCAACACGCCGTCCGCGGTGGCGATCGATCTCGGGTGCGAGTACACGCTGCAGGTGGACGACGCCGGCGCCGGCATCATTCGCGTGACGTCCGGCTGGGTCGAGTTCGAGAGCGACCGCCGCCAATCGTTCGTGCCCGAAGGAGCGATGTGCGCGACGCGGCCGGGCGTCGGGCCGGGCACGCCTCGCTATCAGGATGCGCCGTCCGGATACGGCGAAGCGCTCACGATTCTCGATTTCGAGCGGCCCGACGACTCGCGCCGCGCGGCCGCCCTCGATCTCGTCCTGTCGACCGCCCGCCGCCGCGACGCCTTGACCCTCTGGCACCTGCTCTCGCGTGGCACGCCGGCGGAGCGCCACCGTGTCTACGACCGCCTGGCCACGCTGGCGCCTCCGCCGCCCGGCGTGACGCGCGAAGCCGTCGTCGGCGGCGACCGGGGCGCGCTCGATCAGTGGTGGGATTCGCTCGGGCTGCAGACCGGCGGGTGGTGGAAGCTCCTGAAGAAGAAGTTCTGATCGCTAACGCCGCGCGCGCGCACCCGTCCTCCTCTCCGTGGAGGACTCATGCCAGCCGTGATCAGATGGGTGCCGGCCGTCGTCATCAGCGCGGCGATCGGAATGCAGTTGGTCAGGCCCCCGCGCACCAACCCGCCCACCGATCCGTCGCGCACGCTCGCGGCGCGAACGAGCCTCACGCCGGAGGCCGCCGTGGTGCTCGATCGTGCCTGCCGCGACTGCCACTCGAACGACACCCGCTGGCCCTGGTACAGCCACGTCGCGCCGGTCTCGTGGTTCGTGATCGATCACGTCAACCACGGCCGCCGTCACCTCAATTACTCGGACTGGGCGCAGTACGAGCCGGACACGGCCACGCGCCTGCTGAAGAACGCCTGCGAGTTCGCGCGGAAGGAGACGATGCCGCTTCCGTCGTACAGCGCGAGTCCACGGAGAGGCGCGCCTGAGCGATCGCGAGATCGCGGCGCTGTGCGACTTCACGGACGGCGTGCTGCGCGAGGCGCGCCGCGAATGATGGCCCCGCAGTGTTACTTCCGCTCCTTGTCGACGCGTATCCACAGCACCTGGGAGTCCGCGGTCGATGGAACCGCCGAGTCGACGACACGAACGACGAAGACCCAGACGCCCTCTCGAGCGGGGGTGCCGGCGATGGTGCCGGTTTCAGCGTTCAGCGTCAGCCCGGGCGGAAGGGCGCCCAGGACGACCGACCACCGCAGCGGAGTCACGCCGCCCGTGGCCGCCAGCGTCACCGAGTAGCCGGTGCGCCGGATGGCCTCCGGCAGCGCCCTGGTCGTAATGGCAACAGGCCGCCGGCGCGATGGCGATCGTCAGCGTCTGATCGTCGGCGTTGGCGCCGTTTGCGGTGTCGGATGCGCTGACGATGAAGGTGCTGGTGCCAGCCTTGACAGGCGTGCCCGCGATGACGCCGGTCGTCGTGTTGAGCGTGAGTCCAGCCGGCAGCGCGCCCGCCACGACGTTCCAGGCAAAGGCCCCCGAACCGCCGCTCGCCTGCAGCGTGGCCGTGTACGGCCGCGACACTTTGCCGGAGGAAACCGCAGTGGTACCGATCACGACCGGCGCCCCGACGATCGTGCTCCGCTCCAGTTCGACGACGAAGACATCCTGCCGATGCGTGCTGCTGGAATCGCCGCGCGGGTCCGTTCCGAGCGTCTTCTCCCAGTTCGACGTGAACAGCGCCCATCGTCCATCCGGCGAGACATTCGGGCGCGGCGTGTACCAGAACCCAATCCACGATGGATCGACATCGCTCGCGACCGCGCTGCGATGGTGCGCAAACCGCCACACCGAGGCGCCGCCGCCCGCGCCTTCGGTCTGCACCGCGAAGATCTCCTCGTCCCAGGCCCGCCACCTCACCGCGCTGGTGCCATACCGGTAGTTCGCGTTGATGAACGGCACCAGGCGATCCGGCTGCGCGTTGTGCCACGACGGGTGATCCGCGAGGAATTCCTCCTCGGGGCGCAGGACCGGTGTGATGAGCGGAAGTGACGTGAGCGGCGTCGCGAGGGAACGCAGCTGCCACTGCGCCGCGTCCCAGGACGTGGTGTGGGAATCCTGGTTCACGCGATAGCCGAATCCATACGCGTCGTGTCCGCCCGAGATCGCCGCCACCAGCGGGATGGCGGTAAACGTGTTCGCGAGTGTGTCCCACACGTACGCGGGCGCGGCCCGCCGCGGCGCCTGAAGATCCGCGCCGGTGGGATAGACCGTCATGTACCGGCCGCTCCGGTCGATGGCCGCCGCATGGATCCTGAAATTGAGCGTGATGTTCGTCGGCTGCCCGTCCACCGTCGACGCAACCGTATCGAGGAGCAGCCGGTTCGACGGGTTCGCCTTGTCGAATACCACCAGATAGAAGTGCCGGTCCTGACTGGTCCCGCCGAAGAAGGCGAACAGCCGTTCCACGTCGCCGGCGCTCGCACCGAGGCCGCCCGTATACGTACCGGCCAGGCCGTCCGCGAGAGACTCCAGGTCGAGCAGCCGCGAATACTGACCCGACTGGAAATCGTATTGATCGACGCTGTGAAGGTTCGAGCCGGGGCCGTTGTACGTGGCGTATGCCAGGCCGGGCGTGACGTAGCTGAACGTCGGCTCGTTGAAGAACTGCAGCGTCAGGCCGCCGTCGCCGTTCACCGACGGCAACCGCGAGGCGCGCATGGTCGCGGGATCGAACGCGTACGGGACGATCGTGCCGTCCGTGCTGGCGACGTAGAAGAGCCGGCCGTCCGCGCTCCAGGCATTCGAATGGGTGCCGGACGGCGTCCGGTACGATCCATTGGGTGCCGCGGGCCGGATCGTCCCGTCCGTGACGCGCATCATCCGCGTCCCGAAGACCGGATCGTTGAAAACGAATCCCGCGCCGCCGAGCGCAGGCAACGGGCCCTTCTCGCGCGGCGCGCGATCGACGATGGCGTCGTAGACCGACGGAGGCAGCGCCGCGAGGACGCTCATGACGAGCGTCTTCTCGCCCAGCTTGGTCGTGTCGGCGGCGTCGACGGCCCTGACGATCAGATCGAAGCGGCCGGCTGTCGTGACCGTCCCGTGAATAGCGCCGGAGGCGGCGTCCAGCAGCAGTCCCCCCGGAAGCGAGCCCTCGGCGAGGCTCCACGAGTACACCCCGCTGCCGCCTGTCGCATTGAGGGTTGCGGAATAGATCGCGCCGACTCGCGTCGAGCCGAGCGTGGCGGGCGCAATCGAGAGCGCGTAGGTCACGACGATGCGCAGCGTCAGCAACCGCTCCGCGAAGGCGCCGTTGCGCGGATCTGTCGCGCGGACAGTCAAGGGGAACACGCCCGCGGCCGAGGGAACGCCCGAGATCGTTCCCGCCTCTGCGAGCGACAGCCCGGCCGGCAAAGAGCCGAGGGCGATCGTCCACGTGAAGCTTCCGCCGCTGCCACCCGCGGCTTGCAGGGAAGCGGAATAGGGCACCGTCGTCGCACCGTCAGGCAGGGAGGTGGTCTCGATTGTCACCGGCACTGGCAGCGGCTCGAGGTCCTGCCCGTACAGGACAGTCGCGTCGAGCGCCGCGCCGCCGCTGATCAGGGTCGCGTCGAGGAGGAGTGGCAACGACGGAGGGACAAGGCTGGAATAAACGAGCGCGCCATTCCGGGAGTACTCGATGTGCCCCCCGACCAGCGCGACGCGGAACACGTCTCCCGCGACGAAGCGCCCCTCGGCCTTGTACCCGTTGTGCTCCCGGATGTCCCATCCGCCGTCGGGCCAGAAACTGAACGCGTAGTTGATGAGGGCCGGATCCGCGCTCGCGGACGACGTGGTCCCGAGTCCGGCGTAGAGCCGTCCACCGGCCCTCGGCGTGAATTCCACGTAGCCATCACCGCTCGCGATCGCCACACCACTGGTGCCGCCGGCGTCCGCACACCCGTCACATCCCCCAACCTTCTGGATGCTGTTCCCGGCGGCCGCCGCGTGCACCAGGTTCGTCCATTGGACCGGTTCAGCGGCCTGGGCGGAGGCACGCGGCGGGGTCAGGCACGACACCGCGATGCAGAGCAGTCCGCCAGAGACACGCGCACGGGTACGCACCGCCAAGGAAGTCGTCATGTGGTGACCTCGAGGCTTTCCGCTTCGGTTGTGAGGAAAGATCTGTCGGGTAGCTTACACTTCAAAGCGCCGCGGTGACAAAGCAAAAATCGTTTCATTTATAATTTCATTATTGATTTCATATGATGACAATAATCAATTTTTATTGGCTGTTTTGTGAATACACAGCGTTGTATAATCGTTTCATGGCAAGCCTGTCAACGGAGCTGAGCCGTGGATTTCTCCACGCATCTGACCTTCGAGAACGGCTCGGTGTCTCTCCGGCGACCCTCATGCGAACGGTACGGGCGGCCGGGCTCGACGTCGTCCGGATCGGTCGCGGCCGTGCCACGCACTATGCGTTGCGACAGCCGTGGCCGAACCTCGACAGCTCGCGCTTTCCGTTGTTTCGAGTCACCGAAGCCGGGAGGCCGGTCTCTGCCGGCGAGCTCATCACACTCGCGGCGCGCCAGTCCGTCTGGATGCCTGCCGGCACGGTTTCCGACGGCCTTCCGGTAGAACTTGTTGACGCGCGCCCGTCCGGGTTCCTGGGGCGGCACTTCGCCACCGTTCACGAGGATCTCCGGTTACCGCCGCGATTGGCCGACTGGTCCGATCACCACACTCTGATTGCGATGTCCAGACGGGGAGAGGATTTGCCTGGCAATCTCATCGTTGGTGAGGAATCGTTTGGCCGATGGCAGGCGCTCGAGACGGCTCCCAGAACCCGCGATGACTACCCGGCGCTCGCTGACGCGACGACCGCCGGTCATCCGCCCGGTTCATCAGCCGGCGGCGAGCGGCCCAAATTCGGCGTGGCGGTTGACGGAAGGCACATGCTCATCAAGTTCGCTGCGCGAGGAGGCGAAGCCGGCGGAGTCGCAAGGCGTTGGTGCGATCTCCTCATCCTGGAAGGACTCGCACTCGAAGTCGTGGCTTCACGAGGGATTCCTGCCGCGACAACGAACGTCATCGAAGCGCCTTCATACTGGTTCCTGGAGAGCGAGCGATTCGATCGCGCAGGGGTACGCGGGCGCATCGCCGTCCTGAGTCTCGCGGCCATTCATGACAATCTCGCGGACTCATGGGCCCGCGCGGCGACGTCGCTCAGAGAAGCCGGGCGCCTGACCGATGAAGACGCGCGACGCCTCCGATGGCTCGATGCCTTCGGCGCACTCATCGGCAACACCGATCGGCATCAGTACAACATCCTGTTCTTTACGGAAGGGTCGAGCCTGCGGCTTGCTCCTGCCTTCGATCAGGTCTCCATGCTGTATGCGCCCGCTGCCGATGGCCAGGTGCCACCGCGGGTGTTTGCGGTGCCGAACGTCACGTCCGACACGCTGGACGTCTGGGATGATGCACGCAGCGCGGCCCGCCGCTTCTGGGCGCAGGGAAGCGACGATGGGCGCCTGGCAGACGACGTGCGGTTTTCTTGTGCCGGCAACGCGCAGCTGCTCGCGAATTGACGAGTAGCCCCGGAAAATGAACAGGAGATCAGGAGGAACAAAAATTCTTTGTTTTTCTCCTGATCTTCTGACCTCCTGTTCACAAATGAGGAGAGACATCCGCGGCGGTAGAGGCAGCGGCTTCGCCAATGCTACTTCCGGCACTAAAATGCGGCTATGCCCTCGAAAGACGTCGTGACGGCCGGCGGTTTCATCTATCTCGGCGCCCTCGGTCCCCCGGCAGGCTCCGCGGCCGGCATAGCCGCTCAGACCCGCGGGGTCATCGAGCGGGCAGGCACCGCGCTCGCCGCGGCCGGCTCATCGCTGGGCCAGGTCGCGGCCGTCATGGTCTACCTGAAGTCCGCCGCGGACTTCCCGGCGATGAACGCCGTGTATGGCACGTTCTGGCCGGACAACCCGCCGACCCGGACGACGATCGTCACCGAGCTGGCGACGCCGGGCGCGGTCGTGGAGATGTCGATGGTCGCGGTTCCGTCAGGCGCGGAGCGGACGGTCGTTCATCCGGCGGGCTGGCTGCGCTCCCCGAGCCCCTACAGTTACGCGATCAAGTCGGGCGACACGGTGTTCCTCTCGGGGCTCGTGTCGCGCAGCGGCCGCGACAACGCGGTCGTGGCGGGGGACGTGCCGGCGCAGACCACGGTCATCATGGACATCGCCGGCGAGATCCTCGGGGCCGCCGGCCTGACGCACGCGAACATCGTCTCGGCGCGAATCTACCTGCCGGAGGTGTCGTCGTTCCAGCCGATGAACGGCGCGTACCGCGCCTGCTTTCCGAGCGCCCCGCCGGCACGCGCGACGGTGCAGGCCGCGCTCGCGGGGCCGCAGTACGACGTCGAGATCACGTTCGTCGCCTCGTCGGCGCCGCGCGACGTGATCACCGACGGGAGTCCCGCGAATCCGAACCTGAGCACGGGAATCCGCGCGGGACGCCGCGTCTACCTGTCCGGAGCGCTCGGCAATACCCCGGCGACGCAGGGAGATGTCGCGGCCCAGACGCGGGAGACGCTGGCCAGGCTGAACCGCGCGCTCGCGGCCGCGGGGTGCTCGCCGGCGGACGTCGCCGACGCGCTCGTCTACGTGACCGACCTGGCGTTTGTCCCGGAGGTCCATCGCGAGTACGACGCGTTCTTCGGCGCGCACGCCCCCGCGCGCACGACCGTGCGATCCGGGTTGATGGCCGGCGACGGGCTCGTCGAGATCATGCTGACCGCGGTGAAGCCGTGACCGCGCTCGGGGCGGACGTCTTCGCGGCCGCCTACGGCCGCGTGGCGCCGCACATCCATCACACACAGCTGATGACTTCCCGCATCCTCAGCGAACGCAGCGGGTTCGACGTACGGTTCAAAGCGGAGATGTTCCAACGCACCGGCTCGTACAAGATCCGCGGACCGCTCAACAAGTTTCCCCAGCTCACCGCCGAGGAGCGCCGCCGGGGCGTCGTCTGCTCATCGGCCGGCAACCACGCGCAGGGCGTGGCGCTCGCGGCGCAGATCCACGGCATCGAGGCCGTCGTCGTGATGGCGGAAAACGCCACGCCCTCCAAGATTGCCGCGACCCGGGGGTACGGCGCGGAGGTCGTGCTCCACGGCACGATTTGGGACGAGGCCAACGAGAAGGCGAAGGAGCTCGTGCGCGATCGCGGCCTCACCTACATCCATCCGTTCGACGATCTGCAGCTCATCGCCGGCCAGGGTACGCTGGGCCTCGAAGTCATCCGCGACTGGCCGGAGGTGGACGTCGTCGTGGTGCCGATCGGCGGCGGCGGGCTGATCTCCGGCGTCGCGATGGCGGTGAAGAACATCAAGCCGTCCGTCACGGTGATTGGCGTCGAATCGGCCGGCGCCCCGGGGATGCGCGACAGCGTCAGCGCCGGCAGCGTCGTGACGCTCGATCGCGTGGACTGCGTCATCGACGGCCTCCGCGTGAAACGGGTCGGCGAGACGACGTTCGACGTGGTACGCCGGTTCGTGGACGAGATCGTCACGCTGCCGGACGAGCAGATCTTCGACGCGATGATCTGGATCATGGCGCACGCGAAGCTCGTCGTCGAAGGGGCCGCGGCGGCGCCGGTCGCGGCACTCCTGCACGGCCTCGTCAAGGCGCCGAAGGGAGCGAAGGTCGCGTGCGTCCTGAGCGGCGGCAACGTGAACCTGGATCAGCTCAAAGGCCTGCGCTGGAACTGACGATCGGCGCAGGGGCCTGCGCTGGAACTGACGATGCGCGCAGGGGCCTGCGCTGGAACTGACGATGCATATAGGGCAGGACCATGCCTGACTCGCGCGCCCCGTACCGCCGAGTACGTGTGATTCGTGTCGGCCGCCGCGCGGCGGACAGTCCGGAAGACGTCGCGGCCACCGAGGAGCCGCTCGAGGTCCGGCTGCACGGCCGATCCTTTGCCGTCATCATGCGCACGCCGGGGGCGGACCGGGAGCTCGCCGCGGGGTTCCTGCTGTCCGAAAGCGTGATTCGATCGTACGACGACATCGGCGCCGTCGAGCACTGCCGGCATCCCCATCATCCCGAGGTCCACAACGTCGTCGACGTCTACCTCCTGGGGGAGGCGGCCGCCTCGCTGGATGCGCGGCTCGAGCAGCGCCGGAACGTCCTCACCTCGTCGTCGTGCGGGCTGTGCGGACGCGTGACCATCGATTCGCTGCGCGTGGCGGTTTCGCCGCTCGTGGGGGACGACCGGATCGACTGGGCGATGGCCGCCGCGCTGCCGGAGCGGCTTCGCGAACGGCAGGCCGTGTTCGACGAAACCGGCGGGCTGCACGCCGCCGCGCTCTTCACGCTCGACGGCGAGTGCCAGGCGTCTGCGGAGGACGTGGGCCGGCACAACGCGGTCGACAAGGTGATCGGCGCGATGCTCCTCGACGATCGCGTGCCGATCACCGGCTGCGCTCTGGTCGTGAGCGGGCGCACGTCGTTCGAGATCGTCCAGAAGGCGTGGCTGGGAGGCGTGGCGATTGTGTGTGCCGTCTCCGCGCCGTCGAGCCTGGCCATCGAGCTTGCGGACGAGGCCGGGATCACGCTGCTCGGGTTCGTCAGGGAAGGCGGCTTCAACCTGTACACTCATCCCTCCAGGATTCTGGGAGTGTGAAGCGCGCTACCCACCAGCCGCGGCCCGGACCACCCGGCCCATCCGCAGATCATTCAGTATTTCAAGCATTTAGCGCCGCACGATTCGTGGCATCGCGTTGCTCAACTACCTGCCACGGGAGTCAGTTGATGCGACGAATTGCGATTGTGACGGCGGTGTTGCTGATGGCGACGGCGACGTGGTACGCCGCCTTTCGCGTCGTCGCCCTGGCGCACTACGTCGACACCGAGCTCGGCCGGGCCAAGAGCCTGACCCAGCTGGCCCCGCGGCCCCAGGCCACCATCGTCTACGACCGGGCAGGCAAGCCCGCGTTCACGTTCTTCGTCGAGCAGCGGATCGACGTGCCGCTCGATCCGCGTTTCGCCGCTCATGATCGACGCGATCGTCGCGATCGAAGATCGCCGGTTCTATTCGCATCACGGCATCGACCCCGTCCGCATCGCCGCCGCCGGCTGGCGCAACTTCCGCGCCGGCCGGATTCTCGAGGGGGGCAGCACCATCACGCAGCAGCTCGCGCGGGCCTCGCAGCTCACGCCCGCGCGCACGTACGAGCGCAAGCTTCGCGAGATCATGCTGGCCGCACAGCTCGAGGAGCGATACACGAAGTCGCAGATCCTCGAGGAGTACCTCAACACCGTGTATCTCGGCGAGGGTTACTACGGCGTCGAGGCGGCCTCGCGCGGCTACTTCGGCAAGTCGGCCTCCGACCTCGCGCCGCACGAGGCGGCGCTCCTCGCCGCGCTCGTGCGCTCCCCGTCGAATGACGCGCCGTGCGTCGGCCCTGACCGCGCGCTGAGCCGCCGCAATCTCGTCCTGCGGCTGATGCGCGACCAGGGACGCATCTCGGACGAGGCGTTCCAGGTCGCGAAGGCAGCGCGCCATTCCGGACGCGCTCGCATCAGAAGCCTGCCGGCGGCGTGCTCGCCAACGGCTCGAATACGGGCCTGTATTTCCAGGAAGAAGTCCGGCGTCAGCTGTTCGCGCTCTTCGGGGGCGACAAGGTCCTGCGCGGCGGACTGCGGGTCTACTCGACCTACGATCCGGCGATGCAGCGCGACGCGGAGAGCGGCCGTCACGACGCGCATCGCGGAAATCGCGAAATCGCGACCGGCCGCGCGCGACCTGCAGGGCAGCTTCGTCGCCATGGACCCGGTGACGGGGGACGTCCTCGCGCTCGTCGGCGGCCGCGACTTCAAGGCGAGCAGCTTCAACCGCGCGACGCAGGCGCGCCGCCAGGCCGGCTCGGCCTTCAAGCCCATCATCTACGCCGCCGCGCTCGAGCGCGGGTATTCGCCGGGCACGATCCTGCGCGACCTCGACACGCCGATTGAGACCGGCGACGCGCCGGCGTGGCTCCCATCGGGCGAGTCACGAGCAGTCCGAGTACACGCTGAGGCGCGCGCTCAAGGTCTCGAGCAATCGAGCCGCCGCGCAGCTGCTTCAGCACGTCGGGGTCAGCACCGCGGTCTACTACGCGCAGCGGCTGGGCATCGAGTCCGAGCTTCCGATGGTGCCGTCGCTGGCGCTCGGGACCGGCGAGGTGACGCTGCTCGAGCTGACCTCGGCGTATACGGCATTCGCCAACCGCGGGACGGTCTCGGCGCCGCGACTCATCACGCGGGTCGAGGACGCGCAGGGGGTCATGATCTACGACTCGCCCGAACGGCACACGCAGGCGATCAGCCCGACGACCGCGTTCCTGATGTCGAGCATGCTCGCCGACGTCATCTCCGGCGGAACGGGAGCCGGCGCGCGACGCCGCGGGGTTCAAGCTGCCGGCGGCGGGGAAGACCGGAACGACCGACGACTACGCCGATGCGTGGTTCGTCGGCTACACGCCACACCTGGTGACGGGGATCTGGTTTGGCCTGGATCGTCCCGCGCCAATCATGCGCGGCGGCTTCGCCGGCGTCGTCGCCGGTCCCGGCCTGGGGCCGGTTCATGAAAGCCGCGACGGCGGGCGACGCGCCCGACTGGTACGAGACGCCGGCCGACGTCGAGAAGGTCGCGATCTGCCGGCTGAGCGGCACCCGCGCGACCGACGCGTGCCGCCATCCGGCCGAGGTCTACAGCGTCAACGCCGCGGCACTCCGGCGCAGCTCGTTCCCGTCGATGCGATGCAGGACGGGGCCGAAGCACCGCCGGTGCGGACGCTCGCGGCCGGCGAGACGCCCGTCTACGAAGACTCTGTTTCCTCTGGGAGCCGTGTCGAGCGAGCTGTGCCCGCTGCACAACCCGAGCTCAATGGGATTGCGATGACTCTCACGGTCGACTCCGAGGTCGACCCCGGTGGTCGAGTGTCCCTCCTGCAGACGGTCCAGACATCCGCGGCGAGCCCGTCGGCAGGCGGCTCGTCCGTCACGATGACGTCCCGGACCGCTTCCACCGACATCGTCCTCGAGCGCGTCCTCGGCCCGGACGGCGTGATGAGGATGGTCATGCGGCAGCGACGGTAGCGCGGCCTTGACGCCGACATACACTCAGCTCGGCGGCGAGTCAGGGAGCTCCGCAACGGTGAACCCCCTGGCTCCGAGCGCTATCTGATCGTTCCGTCCCCACCGGCCGGTTTCGGGCCTCCGTTCACCCACGTCACCAGCGCCTCGAACCCGCTCATCGTTTCCGCAGCATTGATGTTGCAGTGGCCGTAGCTCGAGATGGCGCGCTGCGCGAGCCATGTGCTGGCTCCGGCGTCCATCACGGCCTGCGCGTAGACGGCTTCTTGAGCGAAGGGGGCGACCGGATCGAATCTGGTGTGCAGGGTCAGCATCGGGATGGCGAGCTCACCGGTCGGCTGGTAGAACTTCTCGAAGTAGTGCACCGCCCCCTGCCTGGCGGTGAACCGCTCCACCCCGACGTTGAGCGCGGCATCGTCGGCAGAGCCGCGGAAAATGGTGCGGAGGTTGCCGTACGGGCTGCGACCGTTGGTGCGGTCCATCACGTCGGCCGAGAACCGGACGCTGAAGCCGACCACGGTCATGGCTGAGGCGACGAGCTCGTTCGCGTTCGTGAAAGGCAGGCGGGCGACGCTAGCGAACTGGAGCGTGGGCTGGCCGGCTGACGCGAAACCGCCGCTGAGCGCCGCGAGGACGGCGTTGAAAACCGGGCTGCCCGGCGCGAACGAGGTGCCGGCCGGGACGCTGAACGGACCGCCGGGCACGGCGTCCGGAAAGAAATAATCGAATACCACGCGCGCGTCGGAGAGGTATTGGATCTCGGCGACGCCCCCCGCGATCGGCGCGCACATCGCCAGGGCGCCGTCGTACTGTTCAGGAAATCCTTCGGCGAGTGCCACCACCGCAAGCGCTCCCAGGGAGTGGCCCGTGAGGAACGTGCGCGTGGGGCGTCCGAATCTGCTGCGAAACTCCCGGCGGAGCTCGTGGGTGCTCTTGATGGCGCTCTTCAGCGCGTAGCCGTTCTCGGCATAGCTGGAGTAGGCGACGGCGTACCCCATGCCCGTCCACGCCGAACGCAGGGTCTCGAATCCGTCCTGCGTCGACGGCAGCGCCACGGGCGCCGCCGGATCGACGATGCCGTGCGCGTACACGACGAGGGACCCGTTCCAGGGCTCCGGCATCGCAATCGCGAAGGTGGATCCGTCGTTTGTGGAGCCGGTGACGATCTCGACCGCCGTCTGTGCGGCACCGGCCCGGAGTCCGGGCGCCAACAGCAGAAACAGCGCCACGACGGCCAGCCGTGCGATGCGACTCCGCCTGCAGTGGTTCGAAGCGAATAGATACATGGTCGTGACCTTGCGTGCGCGGTCAGTAAGCGGGAGTCGGCGCGCACTCCGAAGCCCGCACCGTTCGATGTGCCCGCACGATATTGGCTTCGCACGCAGAAGTCGTGAGAAACGGGTGAAGGAAGGCTGAAATTAGGGTGTCTCGAGGCTACGCAGGTACGCGCTCTGGCGTCTCAGGCAAGGCGCTGCAATCCACCACGACCAATGTGACATCGTCCGAGAGCGGCGTGCCTTCGCCTATCCAGCGCCGATAGGCGGACAACACACCTTCCGACAGGTCCGCCGGCGGCGGCAAGGCGGCGACCACGCGGGTGAGCTCGGCGTCACCGAAAAACTCCTCGCCATTGGTGCGCGTCGCTTCCAGGAGTCCATCGGTGTAGATCAGGAGGCGGTCGCCGGGCTCGAACGGGACTGCCATGGTCTCGTACGCGGCGACCGGCAGCAGCGTCAGCACCATTCCCCCCTCCGTCAACCGTTCGACGCGGCCGTCCTGCCGCCGCAGTAGTGCCGGCGGGTGCCCGGCTGATGCGTACGCGATGGTGCGTGCGCGGCCGGTCCACCACGACGCAGCACGCGGTCACGTACGCGCGCTCGAACTTGCCGGTCAGGGCGCGATTGATTCCCCCGAGAATGTCACCCGGCCGATCGTAGCGCTCCGATTCGGCGGCGAACGCCACCTTCACCATCGAGGCGACCAGGGCCGCCGGGATTCCGTGTCCCGAGACGTCCGCGACGATCACGACGATGCGGCCGTCGCCGAGGACGGCCACGTCGTAGAAGTCACCGGCCACGGCGCTCATCGGCAGGTAGGAGCCCTGGATGCGCACGCCTGGCACGTTCGGCATCTCCCGCGGCAGCAGCGACTGCTGGATCTCGCGCGCCAGTTGCAGCTCGCGCGCGAGCGCCACGAAGGCGTAGGCTTGCTGGCGTGCCCGCGTCAGCACGAACCAGCCAAGCGCGGACGTGAAGAGGAGCATGGCGAGCGGCTCGGCGTCGATGCCTCTGCCGAAGACAGACGGTGCCGAAACGGTCTCGTAGATCGCTACCGCGGTGAACAGTCCGGCAGCCGCGGCCACCGCTCGGGTCTGGATCGTCCAGCGGCCGGCCCGCGCGAGCGCGAGCAGATGGCCGGCCTGTATGGACAGTGTGAGGATTACGACGGGGGGATTGAGCCACATGCTGGCATAAGGCTCACGCGCGAGGTCGTTGACTATTGCCCCCAGCGCGTAGACGCAGGTTGCCTGCCACATCCGGCGGACCAGGCGGTGCCAGCCGGGGCCGACCAACGCCTCAACGAAGAGACCGGCTGGAACGAGAATGGGGTAGGTCAGGAACGCGTCGGCGTATTGGAGCGAAGTCACGGGCCACTGCGTCAGCGACTGGATCAGTCCGGAGCGCGCCTCGAGACGCACTCCGTAGAGCAGGCAGAAGACGCCGAACCACAGCCCGGCGCGGTCGCGCCTGGGCCGCGCGCTCAAAGCGGCCGCGGCGGCGGCGAGGCCGATCGCGACGAAGAGCGCGCCGATCATGGCCCCGGCGAGATCCCCCGGCGAGCCGGTCAAAGCACCACGTTCGATCATCACGCGGAGAACGTTCGCATCGCCAGCAGCACCGCCAGCGCGGCGTTGGCGATGTGCCCCGTCCAGCAGATGCGGCACTGCAGCCGGTTCCTGATCAGGCTCCACCCGAGGAACGCGCTCATGGCGACCGCGGGCAGGGTCAGCACGAACAGCCACGACATCGGGAAGCGCAGGAGCAGTCCGGCCGCCAGCAGGACGTAGAGCATCACGCCAAGCAGCGCGTTCGGCACGCCGAGCAGCGCCGAGCGCGGGCTGCGAAAGAGGACCGCGCATCCACCGTGCTCCATTTGGCACACTTCCGGTCCCGTCAGCCATCCCGGCAACACCCGATAGTGGCCGTAGAGCGCGGCGACCGCCGCTGCCGCGCCGGCAGCTCAGCGCGATCCAGATCGAACATGGTCATAGGTTCGGACGTTTCGAACTTTCGAACTCTTGAACTTTAGAACTTTAGAACTTTAGAACTTTATGTCCTCTGACACGCGCCGCACCAGTAGGTCAGCCGCGCGTCAGTGCCTTGCTTGCCGAGGCTGATCGGTGTGCCGCAACGCCGGCACGGCAGGCGCGCGCGGCCGTAGACCCAGAGCCGCTCCTGCGGATCGTCGCGCCGGGTCGTGCGGCGGAATCCGGTATAGGTCGTCATCGACGCGAGCCCTTCGACGTAGCTCAGGACCGCTTCGACACGTTGAGACGAAGCAGGCGCCGCGCCGTCTCGACGATCGCCGACAGCTGCGCGTCGTCGAGTGCCTGCACTGCAGTGAACGGATTGATCCGGCACAGGAACAGCACCTCCGATTTGTAGACGTTGCCGATGCCGGCCATGACGCGCTGGTTGAGCAGCGCGTCGGCGACGGCCTCTGCGCCGCGCTCGCGCAGGCGCCGCACGGCCTCCGCGGCGTCGAACGTCTCGCCCAGCAGATCGGGGCCGAGCTGTCGCGAGATCGTCGTGCCGTCGCAGATCGCGCGCCGCGATGAACTCGGCGACCGGGACGTTGAAGCCGACCGCCTCGAACTCGTCGGTGGCGACCACCACGCGCATGTCGCGGCGCGGACGCTGCCAGCGCTCGCCGGGCCGGTAGATGTGCCAGCTTCCGTTCATGCGCATGTGCGTCCGGAGCACGAGGTCGCCGGAGAAGTGCATCAGCATGTGCTTGCCGGCCGAGCTCACGCGGTCGACCGTGCGGCCGGTGATCTCGACGCGGTCGAGCGCCGGGAGCACCGATTCGAAGCGGACGACCGCCTTGCCGGCGAGCGCGCGCTGCAGCGTGCGCGCGGCGCGGAAGATCGTGTCCCCTTCAGGCATGTCTGCGCATCTGGAAGCCCATCGCGGACGGGCTGAAGCCGGCATCGACCAGGAACGGCGCGAGCGGATGATCCGGAGCCGGCGACGCCGTTGATCTCGGCGACGAGCAGCCCGCCCCGCCCTTCCTCGTCGCGCGCCAGCGTCGCCAGCCGCGACGCGAGCGCCCGGCCGACGACCGATCGCGCCGGCTCGTCCTCCGGCAGGTAGACGGCAATCTGCCGGCCGCCGCGGCTGATGTAGGCCGCGAGCGAGCCGTTGACGAGCACGACCAGCGAGCCGACCGTGCGGGTCGGCGCCGCGGCCGCCGCTGTCCCGTCGGCCTCGCCGGCGGCCGGCCACTTCAGCATCGTGCCGTACGGGTTGGCCGGATCCGTGGCGGCGAGGACGAGCGGTCTCCGGCGTCGTCCGGCGCCTCCCGCAGCGATACGCAGCAGCTCGAGCGCCGCCGGCAGCGCGAACTGCGTCGCGCCGACGCCGCCACGAAGTAGCCGCGCCGGACCCGTCCCGCGTCTTCGATGCGCCTTGAGCACGTCGTAGACGGCGCCGAAGCCGCCGGCGATGCCTTCGGCCGCCGCGACCTCGCGGGTCAGCACGCCGTAGCGCGCGAGGAGCTGCTGCGCCATCGCCGTCGACCACTCGGTCGGCGACACCGGCACGCCCGCGCGATCCCGAAGCAGCGACCACCGTCCTTCGGCCGACGGCGGCGCGACCCGCCGGCTCCGGAAGCTCCGCCTGACCGGCTTGCGCGGGCGCCGCTCCGGCGGCCGCGTGAACGCCCGCAGCGCGTGGAACGTGTCGTTCGTGATGACGCCCTTCCACACCAGATCCCACAGCGCGTCGACCGTTTCGCCCGGGTAGCCGCCGCCCGCCGCCTCGTGCAGCGCGGCGAAGAACGACGCGCCTTCGCGCCTCGAGGTGCTCCACGATCGCCTGCTCGCGCGGCGACAGATCCGACCGGCGCGGCGCGCCGGCGGAGCCGCGGCAAGGTGATCGGTCAGGTAGAGCGCCAGGCGGCCGTCGCGATCGCCGAGCGGCTCGACGCCGCACCAGACGACTTCGCCCGGCGGCCGTCAGCGCGTCGAGGTCGGCCGGGTTGTAGCCGTCGACGCGGGCCGCGAGGATCTCGGTCTCGAGGATCGACGCCGGCAGCGGCGCGCCCTGCAGGTTCTCGATCGCGTCGAGCAGCGCGTCGAGCCCCAGGCGGCGGCGGACGACGCCCTGCCAGCTGGTGAGCAGGCGCGCGAGGACCGGCGGATCGACCGGCTCGACCTGCTTGCGCAGCCTGCGCCAGCGATCGGCGGCGGATCGACTGCAGCACGTCGGGGTCGCACCACTCGCGGCCGGCGCCGCCCGGCCGGAACTCTCCCTCGAGCAGCCGCCCGGCCGCCGCCAGCTCCTTCAGCATCGCCTCCGCGGTCGCGCGGCCGAGGGCGTAGCGCGCGGCGAAGTCCGCGGTCGTGAACGGCCCGTGCGTGCGCGCGTAGCGCCGCGCCAGATCCTGCGCGGCATGCGGCGCGCGCTCGAGCAGCGATTCGGGCAGCCCGACCGGCAGCGGCACGCCGAGCGCATCGCGGTACCGGCCCGCGTACTCGACCGGCAGCACCGCGGGGCTCGCCGCCGATGTGGACGGCGATCGCGCGCCGCGTCACGGAGCAGCTCGGCGAGCGCGTGCGCCGCATCGATGCGGCTGCGCGCCGCGATCTCCTCCGGCGTCAGATCGCCGAGCCGCAGCAGCAGATCGTGGACGCCGTCGACCGATCGGCGCGTGGTGCTCCGCGTCGAGCTGCTGCAGCTGCCGCTCGACTTCGGCGAGCGCGTCGGCGTCGAGCAGCTCGCGCAGCTCCGCTTCGCCGAGCAGCTCGCGCAGCTGCGCCTGATCGATGGACAGCGCCTGCGCGCGGCGTTCGGCGAGCGGCGCATCGCCGTCGTAGATGTAGTTGGCGACGTAGCCGAACAGCAGCGCCGCCGCGAACGGCGACGGCATGCGTCGAGTCGACGGTGACCGGCTTGATCTCCCGCGGCTCGATCCGCCGCAGCGTGTCGACGAGCGCCGGAATGTCGAAGACGTCGCGCAGGCACTCGCGGTACGCCTCGAGCAGCATCGGAAACGATCCGAACTGCGCCGCCACGGCGAGCAGGTCCGCCGCGCGCTTCCGCTGCTGCCAGAGCGGGCTGCGGCCGCCCGGCCGCCGCTGCGGCAGCAGCAGCGCGCGCGCGGCCGCCTCGCGGAACTTCGCGGCGAAGAGCGCCGTCCCGCCGAGCTGCCGCACGACGAGCGCTTCGACTTCGTCCGACGCCGGGATCATCAGATTGCGGATCCGGCGGCTCCTCGGTCTCCGGAAACCGCACCACGAACCCGTCGTCGGTCCACATCGTTTCGACGTCGAGCCCGGTCTCGGCGCGCGCGCGCTCGACGACGGCCATCGCCCACGGCGCGTGGATGCGGCCGCCGAACGGCGAGAGGACGCAGATCCGCCAGTCGCCGAGCTCGTCGCGGCAGCGCTCGATGAGGATCGTGCGGTCGTCCGGGACGACGCCGGCGGCGGCCGCCTGGTCGGCCAGGTAGCGCAGCAGGTTCTCGGCCGCCTGCTGATCGAGGTCGTGATGCGCGATCAGCCGCTGAATCGCCGCCGGCCGGCGGCATGTGGCGCAGCGTGCGCACGAGCTCGCCGATGTGCCGCCCGAGCTCCAGCGGCCGGCCGGCGGCGTCCGCCTTCCAGAACGGCATCTTGCCGGGCTCGCCCGGCGCGGGGGACACGAGCACGCGATCGTGCGTGATCTCTTCGATGCGCCAGGTCGACGCGCCGAGCAGGAACGTCTCGCCGACGCGGCTCTCGAAGACCATCTCCTCGTCGAGCTCGCCGACGCGCGCGCCGGGCCCGCGCTCGCCGACGAGGAACACGCCGTAGAGGCCGCGGTCCGGGATCGTGCCGCCGTTGATGACCGCGACCCGCTTCGCGCCTTCGCGCGCGGTGAGCCGGTTCTTCAGGCGATCCCACGTGAGGCGCGGCCGGAGGTCGGCGAAGTCGTCCGACGGGTAGCGGCCCGACAGCATGTCGAGGACGCCGTCGAAGACCGATCGGCTCAACTCGGCGAACGGCGCGGCGCGGCGGACGGCGTCGAACAGCTCGTCGACGTCCCACGTCGTCCATCGAGACCATCGCGACGATCTGCTGCGCGAGGACGTCGAGCGGATTGCGCGGGTAGCGGCTCGACTCGATCCGCGCCTCGTGCATCGCGCGCGTGACCGCGGCGCACGCGACGAGATCGCCGCGGAACTTCGGGACGATGATGCCGCGGCTGGCGGCGCCGATGGTGTGGCCGGCGCGGCCGATGCGCTGCATGCCGCTCGCCACCGACGGCGGCGCCTCGATCTGGATGACGAGATCGATCGCGCCCATGTCGATGCCGAGCTCGAGCGACGAGGTGGCGACCAGCCCGCGGATCAGCCCGGCCTTGAGCCGGTCCTCGACCTCGATCCGCTGCGGCCGCGCGAGCGAGCCGTGGTGCGAGCGGACGAGCGTTTCGCCGGCGAGCTCGTTGAGCGCCGCGCGAGCCGCTCGGCGATCCGCCGGCTGTTGACGAAGATCAGCGTCGAGCGATGCGCGCCGCACCAGCTCGAGCAGCCGCGGATGGATCGCGGTCCAGATCGAGGGGCGCACCGGTCCCTGCGCCGCGGGACCGCTCGGGATCTCTTCCGGCTGGCCCATCTTCGCCATGTCTTCGACCGGCACTTCGATGCGTCAGGTCGAGCTTCTTCTTCTCGGACGTGTCGACGATCGTGACCGGCCGATACGCCGGCGACACGCGCGCGCCGACGCGAACTCGTCGTGGATCGCGTCGTCCGGCTCCTCGATCTGGGCCGCGTGCTGCCTGCCTGTCCTGTCTCCGGCTTGTCGGGCGGCTTGTCTTTCCTGGTGCGCCTGTCCCGAATCACGCCTGCCGCCAAGAAACCGCGCGACCTCGTCGAGCGGACGCTGCGTGGCCGACAGCCCGATGCGCTGGATGGCTTCGGTGGTGTCCGGCTTTAGCCGGACTGCCTTCAGTGTCCGGAGTGGTCCGGCAAAGCCGGACGCCCGAGCTCTTCGAGCCGCTCCAGCGACAGCGCCAGGTGCGCGCCGCGCTTGGTCGGCACCAGCGCGTGGATCTCGTCGACGATGACCGTGTCGATCGAGCGCAGCGCCTCGCGCGCGTTCGACGTCAGCAGCAGGTAGAGCGACTCCGGCGTCGTGATCAGGATGTCGGCCGGCTCGCGCTGGAAGCGCGCGCGCTCGATCGCGGGCGTGTCGCCGGTCCGAATCGCGACCGACGGCTCATGATGGGCGTCGCCCCGCGGCGCGCGCGGTTCGCGATGCCGGCGAGCGGCGCCCGCAGGTTGCGCTCGATGTCCACCGCGAGCGCCTTGAGCGGCGAGATGTACAGCACGCGGCAGCGGTGTCCCTTCGGCGGCACCGGGTCGAACATCACCCGGTTGATGCACCACAGAAAGGCGGTCAGCGTCTTGCCGCTGCCCGGTCGGCGCCAGGATCAGCGTCGATTCCCCGCGGGCGATGGCCGGCCAGCCTTGCGTCTGCGGCGGCGTCGGCGCGTCGAACGACGCGCGGAACCACTCTGCCACCGCCGGCTGGAAACGGGTCAGAACGTCGGGGTGCCGGGCCACAGGCCTATCTTATGAGTACCGTGAGGTCTTTGTCGGTGGTCTCAGGTCCCGGGTCTCAGATCTCGGGTCCCGTCCGCGAATTCGTTGACCCTCCGTCGTGAACGGGGGACAATGTAAGGCGCGTGGGAATGGATCCCGCGCACAAACGAAGAATTGACCTGTTGTCGAGGTCGCGGGGCGGAGGTCCACGACCCTTGACTGAGCCCTCGGCAGGCTCAGGCGCGCCGGGCGCCGCAGGGCGGCATTCAGGATTGAACAAATTATGGGTGATTCCGGAGAAGGACTCGTCGACGCCGAAGCGCGCATCCAGGAACAAATCGAGGAACGGGAAGCCGAGCGGCGCCGCCGCAGCGGCGCGTCCGCGCCGAAGCTCGACCCCGAGAAGCTGCGCGAGCTCGAATCGCTTCGCCTGGCGAAGTCGAACCTCGAGCGGCAGGCGGACGCGACCACTCATCCGGTGCGCAAGCAGCAGATCAAGCCGCCCTCGCCGAGATCGACAAGCGGCTGTCCGCCGAGTAGCCGAGGCGCGACGCCATCGCCGAGCAACGATACCGCGACGGCCTCGGGCCGTCCTAGTCGACTTCCACGGCCGCGACCAGCAGGTGCGCGAACGCCTGCGGCGTCGCCGGCCGCCGATCCGGGTCGGTCTCGAGCGCCGCGCGCACGGCGCGATCGAGGGCGGAGGCACGGTCCCGGCCGGCATCGGCCGCACACCGCGCGCCTGCGCCAGGACGACTTCGGCCAGCGATCCCCGGCCGAACGGCAGTTCGCCCGACAGCATCTCGTAGGCGATCACGCCCAGGCTGAAGACGTCGGTCCGCGCGTCGGGCGGCCGCGCCGTGGAACTGCTCCGGGCGCCATGTAGGCCGGCGTGCCGACGATCATGCCGGCCGCCGTCATCATCGTCCCGGCTTCCGCGGACACCGGCTCGCCGCGATCGGCCACCACTTTCGCGACGCCGAAGTCGAGCACCTTGGCCTCCACCTCGCCGCCGGGCAGGAGGATGTTCTCGGGCTTGAGGTCGCGGTGCAGCACGCCCTCGCGGTGCGCCGCCTCGATGGCGGCGCAGACGGTCGCGAGGATCGCGCATCGCGCGCGCCGGCTCGAGCCGTCCTTCACGCTGCAGCACGCGGCGCAGATCCTCGCCGCGCACCAGCTCCATCACCAGGTACGCGCCGCCGTCGGCGAACGTGCCGTAGTCGAAGATCGACACGATCGACGGATGCTGCAGCCGCGCGACGATCTGCGCCTCGCGCCGGAAGCGCCGCCGCGCCTCGGGATCGCCGAGCAGCTCGGCGCGGACGACCTTGAGCGCGACCAGCCGATCGAGCCGCATGTCGCGCGCGCGGTAGACCGCGCCCATGCCGCCGCGTCCCGAGCAGCTGCTCGATGCGGTACTTGTTGTCGACCACGCGCGGCACCGACGGCACCGCCTGCAGCGGCGCGCCGTCGCCGGGCACAGCGCCGTGCCGGCCTCCTCGCAGCGGCCGCACCGCGGGCACTCCATCAGCGGCCGCGACGCCGGCGACAGGATCCGCGTCGTCGCCCTCGGACGATCGCCGGGTCGGTGCCCCGGCGCAGCCGCGCGACGTCGAAGCCGAGCCCCATCTGCGCGGCGATGCTCGCGAGCAGCTGCCGATCCTCGGCGCGTGTACGCCTCTTCGGAGCGCTTCTCGCCGAGCACGATGACCGCCACGAGGGCGCGATCCTGCGCGACGACCGGGACGAGGAGCGACGCGCCCGGTGCACTCCAGCCACTCCTGCTCCTCGGGCGGCAGCCGCCGCGCCGGCGATCGCGGGTCGTTCAGAAACGATCTCGAGCGGCTCGTCCGACCAGCGCAGCATGGCGACGAGGCCGCCGTCGAGCGGCAGCGACTCGACGCTGCCGTGCAGGACCGTCACCGGCATCAGCCGTCCCTCCTCGATGCCGCTCACCAGGATCGCCGTCGATCTCCGGGTGCAGCGCCTCGTCGATCTGGTCGACGACGAGCGACGCGAGGTCCGCCGGATCGGTCTCGAACCGGACGCGGCTGGCGAGCGACAGCAGGATCTTCCGCGCGTCGTACTCCTCGCGGAAGAACCGCTGGTCGAGCCACTGCCGCGCGCGGTCGCGGTACCGGAACGCCACGACCGACGCCGGGATCAGCACGACGTAGACGCTCGTGGCCACGTCGCGCACCTTCATCGTCCCGATCGCGAGACGAGCCACAGCACCAGCGCGAGCGCCGGGCAGAATGGCGACGACCGTCAGCGCGCGGCTCGCGAGCGCGTACTGCAGGCTGCGGCGCAGCACGACGCGCGGCCCGAGGACGCGCGCGACGCCGACCGCGTAGACCAGCCCGAACGCCGGCAGCAGCACGAGCACCTGCAGGACGACGACCGCGGCTGTGGGGTAGCACGAGCGGCCCGAACCCCGCAAGGCATCGCGACGATCGGGACGCCGTCCTTCAGCGCATAGGCCAGGACGCCGGGGACGGCGGTGTAGACCGCCATGCGGATGCGGCGGCGCTCGTTGCGCGTCGTGGTTGAAGCGGTAGCGGTAGACCCCCTCGACGAGCGCCGGCGACGTTGATCGCGAGCGCCGCGGCGAACGACCCGTAGTAGACGCCCGGATGCGAGGCGTCCCAGACGCGCCAGATCGCGCAGCGCGTCGACGCCGGTGAGATAGAGGGCCGTCATCAGCGACAGGCCGATCATCGGCGCGGCGGCAAGGAACGGGACGGCGTGCAGCGCGGGATGCCGCACGAGCAGCGGCGACCGCGACGGGAAATACAGGATCGCGAGCGCGATGATCGGAAACGCCAGCGGGCTCGCCAGCCACGCGAAGATCGTCAGCACATGGCCGGCGCCGAGCGGAATCCTGTTCTCGACGCCGAGCAGCGGGCCGCCGCCGCCGACGGCGCTCAGCGCCAGCGCCAGCACCGAGAGCGCCGCGGTCAGGTCGTTGCTGCGGAGCACCAGCAGGACGAGCGCGCACCCCGTGAACACGACGAGCTGCACGACCATGCCGAGGTGCCGCCGCGCCCACTCGGCGCGATTGGGCGGGCGCCACGCCGTCGGGCGTTCGAGGGTCAGCGTTCGCTCGTCCGCGCCCGAGCGGATCGTCCAGGCGATGTCGCCTGGACACCGAGCCGATAGGTGTCGCGCCAGGCCGCGAGCCGCGCGGCCGGGTCCGGCTCCCGCCAAGCGCAGAGAGATCCGCGCGCCCGATGCCCGCGCGCTCCTGCGAGAGCACGACGTCCCCGCTGGCGGATTCCTGCCCGCGCAGCAGGGCTGCCCTCGGCGACGCGCGCGACCGCCGCGGGCCGTCCGCGATCGGCGTCCACGGCGGGGGGGCGTGCCCTCAGCGGCAGGGCCGCCGCCGGGTCGCCGTCGATCGCCGCGCCCGTGCCCGCCGGCCACAGAAACGGCCGGACGAAGCCGATCTGCAGGACCGCGTAGACGAGCGTCAGCGCGACGGCCGCGATCACGATCCACGTGAACGCGTGCAGCCCCTCGAGCCCCAGCCGATCGCCTCTCGTCGTACCAGCCATGCCGGAGGCGTTATTCTATGGGATTCGGGACTCGGCCCGCGGTCGGCGGACTCGCGGATCGGGATTCGGGATCATTCGGGATCAGGGATTCGGGATCAGGGATTCGCGTAGCGCGCCCCGCCTTCGCGCAGCAGCAGCCTTGATCTCGTCCGCGTCGAGCGATTCCTGCTCGAGCAGCGCTTCGGCGAGCGCGATCATCGCCGGCTTCCGTTGCGCTCGATGATCGACCGCGCGTGGTCGTAGCCGTCGATGACGACCTTCCGAATCGCCTCGTCGACGCGCTGCGCGGTCGCCTCGCTCACGACGTGCGCGCGGTCCGCCTCGAAGGTGTTGCCGGGCTTGCGGTAGGCCAGCGGCCCGAGGTCCGACATGCCGAACTCGCAGACCATGTGCTGCGCGATGTCGGTCGCGCGCTCGATGTCGTTCGACGCGCCGCTCGTCATGTGGTGCATGAAGAGCTCTTCGGCGACGCGGCCGCCCATCAGCACCGCGACCTGCGTCTCGAGGTAGTCCTTCGTGTAGGTGTGCCGATCCGCTTCCGGCAGCTGCATCGTCACGCCCATCGCGCGCCCGCGCGGAATGATCGTGACCTTGTGCAGCGGGTCGGCCTTCGGGAGCAGCGCCGCGACGACCGCGTGGCCGGCTTCGTGGTACGCGCAGTTGACGCGATCGATCTCGCTCAGCACCATCGATCGGCGCTCGACGCCCATCAGCACCTTGTCGCGCGCGTCCGACAGGTCGGCGTCCGTGACCCGCGGCCGCTGCGCCCGTGCGGCGAACAGCGCCGCTTCGTTGATGAGGTTGGCGAGGTCGGCCCCGGAGAAGCCCGGCGTGCCGCGCGCGATCGACCGCAGGTCCACGTCGGGATCGATGACCACCTTCCGGGCGTGGACCCGCAGGATCGCCTCGCGTCCCTTGATGTCCGGGTTCCCGACGGTCACCTGGCGATCGAAGCGTCCCGGCCGGAGCAGCGCCGGATCCAGGATGTCCTGCCGGTTGGTCGCCGCGATCACGACGATGCCGAGCTGCGGCTCGAAGCCGTCCATCTCGACGAGCAGCTGGTTCAGCGTCTGCTCGCGTTCCTCGTGGCTGAGCGAGTTGCCGCCGCGGCTGCGCCCGACGGCGTCGAGCTCGTCGATGAAGATGATGCAGGACTTGTGTTGGCGCGCGTCCTTGAACAGCCGGCGCACACGCGCGGCGCCGACGCCGGCGTACATCTCGACGAAGTCCGAGCCGCTGGCGAACAGGAACGGGACGCCCGCCTCGCCGGCGATGGAACGCGCGAGGAGCGTCTTGCCGGTTCCGGGAGGGCCAATCAGCAGGACGCCCTTCGGCATGTGGCCGCCGACGGCCGAGAAGCGATCCGGGTAGCGCAGGAAGTCGACGATTTCCTTGACCTCGTCCTTCGCCTCGTCGACGCCGGCGACGTCCTGGAACGTGATGACGTTCTCGCCGTGCTCGGCGATTCGCGCCCGGCCCGAGTTCGGAATGCGGCCGGTGGTGGTGCGGTAGACGGTGAAGAAGATCAGGGCGAAGCAGGCGGCGACGGCGAGCATGGCGCCGTAGCTCAAGGCGCCGGGATCCGCCACCGGGGTCACTTCGACGAGCACGTCACGCTTCACGAGCTCGGTCACGAAGGAAGAATTGGCCGACAGGAACTCCTTCGGCGCGATGGTCTGCACGGCCCGTCCGTCGCGAAGCACGACGTCGATGGCGCGCTCGCCGAACGTGACGCTCTTCACGCCGCCGGCATTCACTTGCTGGAGGAATTCCGAGAACGCGAGAGGCTTCGGCGCCGGCGCGCGCTTCATGAGATACCACCCGCCCGGAACGGCGGTCACCGCCGCTATCGCGAGGACAGCGAGGATCAGATTTCGGTGGCGGCGGAAGCGCGATGAAAACACAAAGGCACCCGTTTCCCGGAGTCTGGCCGAAAACAGACACCGCCGGAAACCTCGTTGCGGACGCAGCATGCGCCGCAGGCGAAGTTTCCGCCCGCGTCAGGCGGCCAATTAAAAATGTGAAAAAAGAACACTCCGCCAGGGATTGGAGTGTCCGTGATTATACACTGGTCGAAGGTTCTTGTAAATGACTCAGTCGTAAAGGCATGACAGCCCAGCCGCTCACGGCTCGACCGGTCACCCGGCTCCGGCGGGCCTTCGCGTGGGCCGTGCACGCCTACACGGCGAGCGGGGCGATTGCGGCGTTTGCCGCCGCCCTCGACGTCATCCACGGGGACTACCGCGGCGCGTTCCTCCTGATGGTGGTGGCGACGACCATCGACGCCACAGACGGCCTCCTGGCGCGGATGGCGCGGGTGAAGGAGGCCACCCCCGGCTTCGACGGCGCGCGGCTCGACGACATCGTGGACTACCTCACGTTCGTCTTCGTCCCCATTCTGCTGCTCTTCCATGCCGGCGACCTGCCCGCGACGTGGGGATGGCTCGTCGCGGTGGCGGTATTGCTGAGCAGCGCCTACGGCTTTGCGAGCACCGATGCCAAGACAGAGGACTACTTTTTCACGGGTTTCCCGTCGTACTGGAACATCGTCGCCCTCTACCTTCACGCCGGGGGCCTGCCGGCCGAGGTGAACGGCGCCATTCTCCTGGTGTTGAGCGCGCTCGTATTCGTCAGGATCGGCTACGTCTACCCCACGCGGACGCCGGTGCTCCGCGGCGTGACGAACGGGCTTTGCGCCGCCTGGGGCGTGATGATTGTGGCGATCATCTGGACGCTGCCGGAGGTTCCAGGGCTGCTCCTGATCGCGTCGTTGTTCTTTCCCGTCTACTACACCGTGCTGTCGCTGTACCTGAACGCCCGCCGCGGCCGTCGCCAGTGATTCGTCTCATCACCATCCCGAAGCGGCTGCGCGATCGCATCGCCGCGGTCATCTTCGGCACGCTCGTCGTGCTCACGGCGATCGCCATGACGTGGACGCTGCGGCAGGCGTGGGCGGTGCACAAGCTCCAGCGCGGCGTCGGTGATACGTGGTTTCTCGCGGCGGACGGCACTCGCTGGTTCCGCATGGACGAGCACCGGCGGGACGTCCCGCTTGCCGACATCCCGGCCGACCTGCAGCACGCGTTCGTCGCCGTCGAGGACCACCGGTTCTTCCTGCATCCGGGCGTCGATCCCATCGCGCTCGGCCGGGCCGTCTTCCGCAACGTCCGGTCCCCGGGCACGGTCGAGGGCGGCAGCACCCTGACGCAGCAGCTCGCGCGGACGCTCTTTCTCTCGAACCGGAAATCGTACGGCCGGAAGGCCCGCGAGGCGGTTCTCGCGCTGATGATCGATTCGCAGCTGTCGAAGGAGCAGATCCTCGAGCTGTATCTGAATCGCATCTATCTCAGCGCCGGCGTGTACGGCGTCGAGACGATGTCGCAGCACCTGTTCCGGAGGCCCGCGAAGAGCCTGAACCTCGCGGAGTGCGCGCTCGTCGCCGGGCTCGCCCGTGCGCCGTCCGCGCTCTCGCCGTGGACCAACCTCGAGGGCGCGCGCGCCCGCAGCCACATCGTGCTGGCGCGGATGCGCCAGGAAGGGTTCATCACCGAGGCCCAGGAGCGCGCGGCGAAGGCCACGCCGATCCGCATTGCTCCGTACCCCGGCGCGACCGATCCGCGCGGCGGCTACGCAAAAGAGTTCCTGCGCCAGCAGTTCCGCGATCGGTTCGGCGGCGACCATCCGCCCGACTGGGACGTGCGGACGACGTTCGTGCCGCAGCTGCAGGAAGCGGCCGAACGCGCCGTCGCCGAGGGCTTGCGGCGGTTCGGCGACCCGCAGCTTCAGGCGGCGCTCGTCGCGATCGACCCGCGCAACGGCGACATCCTCGCGCTCGTCGGCGGCGGGGATTTCCGGCTGTCCCAGTTCAACCGCGCCACGCGCAGCCGCCGGCAGCCGGGGTCCGCGTTCAAGCCGCTGCTGTATGCCGCCGCGCTCGACCACGGGTTCTCGCCGGTCACGGTCCTGGACGGGCTCGCGAACATCCGTCCGCAGGGCCCCGACGAGTGGGCGCCCCGCAACGCCCGCGGCGACACGCCCGATGCGCTGACGCTGCGCGCCGCGCTCATCGAGTCGAACAACCGCGCCGCGACCGCGTTGCAGCAGCGCCTCGGATCGCGTCCGATCCTGAGGCTCGCCTCCGACGCCGGGCTCGACGACCTCCCCGACGTGCCGTCGCTGTCGCTCGGCACCGGAGAAGTCACGCCGCTCGATCTGACGGCCGCCTTCGCGATGTTTCCGAACGGCGGTTTCGCGGTCCGCCCCCGCGGCATCATCCGCGTCGTCGACGCCGATGGCGGGTCGGCCTTCGACAACCCGCCGCAGACCGAGCGTGTCCTGTCGGCGCAGACGGCCTACCAGATGGTGTCCATGCTGCAGGACGCGATCACGCGCGGCACCGGCGCGGCGGCCCGTTCCTGGGGCGTCCGGTTCCCCGCGGGAGGGAAGACCGGCACCACCAACGATTTCAAGGACGCGTGGTTCGTCGGCTTCTCGTCAGCCGTCGTGGTCGGCGTCTGGGTCGGGTTCGATCAGCCGAAGACGATCGGCCGCGAAGCCTACGGGTCCCGGTACGCGCTGCCCATCTGGAGCGACTACATGCGTCGCGCGGCCGGCCGGCGGCCGCCCACGGAGTTCGAGAAACCGTCGGGCCTCCGCGAGTCACAACTCTGTCTCGTGTCCTACCTGGCCCCCGTCGAGGGCTGCCCGGTTTACACCGAGTACTTCAAGGACGCGGACGACATCCCGACACGGCTGTGCCCGATCCATCGCGGCACCGTGAAGCAGCGCGTGAAGCGCGCTCTCGAGGGATTGGTGTCGGGGATCGGGCGGAAGATCAGGGGGATCTTCCGGTGACGTCACGTGACGTGGTGATTCACGGATCGACGTCGCGCTGACTCTCGTACTCAGCCGCAAGGCGATTCGCCACGTCGCGCTCTGCGCCCTGGAAGCCGTCCGGCCCGTCATCTTCCAGCCGGGTCAGAACGATTTGGTGCTCCCGCTCGTCTTCGATTCGGCCCCTCGCCATGATCGCGGGAATCGCCTGCCAGACCCCCAGCGGGCCCGACCAGACGTACAACCGGTAGGCCCGGTCGTCGAGCACCAGCGGCTTCGCATGGCCGGCGTCGCCGCGCTCGCGCCAGCCGGCGTTCGCTGACCGTCAGTGGATCGCCAGAATAGAAGCCGGTCGGCGAAGAGCTCCCGCAGAAACCGCACGACGTCCTTCGCGACGCGCTCCGCACGTTCACCCTCGCGGAGATGAGCATCGTAATTCCGGAAGTGATCGTGGAGGATTTCGCCGACGGTGATTGTCGCTCGCGACGACCTCGATGACCCCAACGTCTGGCCTCGCCGACCTCGGGGTGCCGTGCCGGAAACGACGCGACGAGATCGCCGAGGCCCGGGCCGTGGGTCTGCCCCGGGCGTCCCGACTCGAAGATCCTGGTCGCTGAAATGCTCGACCAGGGCTGCCAGCACAACGTCGCGAAAGGTCATGCGATCCCAACTCCTCGCCGGTTTTGACGTCGCGCTATTCTCCACTATTCCCTGCTGACGTCATCGAGTCCGGCCGTTCGTCTTGACACGACGTCGAGTCCACGCATAGCGTCTCTCCATCATGGACAATGCTCTCAAGATTCTCCCGACCGGCACGCTGGACTTTCTCTCTCTTGGCGCGCTGATTCACCGTCTCGATCCCGGCCCCGTCCCTTTTCGGAAAGCGATGTCGTGCGCCATTCACGTGAGCGGCGGCGAATTCAACACGGCGGCCAACCTGTCGGACTGCTTCGGTCTGCGCACCGGGATTGCCACCGCGATGGTCGACTACCCGATCGGGGATCTCATCGCCGGGCGCGTGCGCGGAATGGGCGTCACGCCGTTCTACAAGATGTTCAAGCACGATGGCGCCTGGGGCCCGAACATGGCGGCGGTCTACAGCGACCGCGGGTACGGCGTCCGCGGCCCGGTCGTCTTCTACAACCGCAGCAACGAGGCGGCGGCGCAGCTCAAGCCGGGCGACTTCGACTGGGCCGGCATTTTCGGCAGCGGCATCCGGTGGTTCCACAGCGGCGGCATCTTCGCGTCGCTCTCGGAGACCACCGCGGAGCTCATCATCGAGGCGATGGAGGCGGCGAGGCGGCACGGCGCGGTGGTGTCGTTCGACCTGAACTATCGCGAGAAGCTCTGGGCGGCGTCGGGAGGGCACAAGCGCGCCGTGTCGGTGCTCGGCCGGATCGTCGAGCACGTGGACGTGCTGGTCGGCAACGAAGAGGACCTGCAGAAAGGCCTGGGGATCGCCGGGCCGGAAGTGGCCTCGAGCCTCGAAGCTCGATCCGAGCGCGTTCTTCGGCATGATCGAAGCCGTCGTGGCGCGCTACCCGCGGATCAAGGTCGTCGCGACGACGCTGCGCGAGGTGCACTCGACCAGCCGCCACAGCTGGGGCGCGGTGGCGTGGATCGACGGCCACACCTCGGTCGCGCCGACGTGTGAGCTGGACGTCTACGACCGCGTGGGTGGCGGCGACGGCTTCGCGTCCGGGCTCATCTACGGGCTGCTCAGCGGCGAAACGCCCGACGACTCCGTCAGGCTCGGCTGGGCCCACGGCGCGCTCATCGCGACGTTCCCCGGCGACACCACGATGGCGACGGTGGACCAGGTGCGCGCCTTCGCGAAAGGCGGGTCGGCGCGGATACAGAGGTAGACAAAAAACTGTCAACCGCCAATTCCCAACTTCCAACTCCCAAGGCATTCGCCTCGTACCACCTGTGTGGAAGTCGGTGCGACTTTCACCCCCAGGCACTTTGGGAGTTGGGGGTTGGCTTTTTGGGAGTTGTCGTCGAGAGTCGTTGCCCGCCGTCTGTGATTAAATGCCCCCGTGCTCTCTCCCGGCCAGATTCTTGACGAACGCTACGAGATCCTCTCGCTCATCGCGTCCGGCGCCATGGGCTCGGTCTACCGCGCCCGCCGCGTCCTGCTCCGCGACGAAGTCGCCATCAAGGTGATTCGCGCCGACGATGCGAGCCCGACGGTTCGAGACCGGTTCGTGCGCGAGAGCCGCGCCGCCGCAAGCCTGCACCATCCCAACATCGTCGGCATCCTCGACTTCCACGTCGATGCGTCCCGCACGCCGTTTCTCGTCATGGAGCTGCTGAACGGGCCAAGCGTCAAGGACGAGATCGCCCAGCGCGGACGGCTGGAGGTGGACGACGTCAGGCGCATCGTGCCGCCGCTCTGCAACGCGCTGGAGCTCGCGCAC
The DNA here is from genome assembly GCA_963820645.1 of uncultured Acidobacteriota bacterium. Classification (GTDB taxonomy): domain Bacteria; phylum Acidobacteriota; class Vicinamibacteria; order Vicinamibacterales; family 2-12-FULL-66-21; genus JALZOC01. The sequence continues at coordinate 73,141 of CAWGAS010000005.1, forward strand.
CGCGGCGGAATCGTCCATCGCGATCTGAAGCCGGCCAACATCGTCCGCCACGACTTCGCCGGCGGCGACCAGGTCTACAAGATCGTCGATTTCGGCATTGCGAACCTTCGTGAAGCCACCGACGAGACGCGGCTGACCGGCGCCGACCAGTTCATCGGCACGATTGCGTACGCCTCGCCCGAACAGCTGGCTGCCGGCACGATCGATCAGCGATCCGACGTGTACAGTCTCGGCGTCGTCGTGTTCGAGATGCTGACCGGACGGGTGCCGTTCGATGGGCACGATGCGATCGCGATCGTGACGGCGCACCTGTCGTCCCCCGTGCCGCGCCCGAGCCAGTTCCGCCCGCAGCTGCCGGCGTGGGTGGACCTGGTCGTCGGGCGCGCGCTGGAGAAGCGCCCCGCGGACCGGTGGCAGAGCATGGCGGACTTCGGGGCGGCGATCGGGGCGGGCGACGGGCGGCCGACGGTCGCCACTGACGGGACCCCCTCGGCGCTGCTGGCGACGTACGACATCCAGGAGCGGATCGGCCCCGGCCGGCTCGGCAGCGAGGTGTTTCGGGGTGTTCACCGCGCGCTCGGCCACCCGGTTGCGATCCGGATGCTGCGGCCGAGCGGCCAGCGCAACTGGGACGGCGTCCGCGGCCGGTTTCTCCGCGAGGCCCGGACGCTGCAGCTGGCGCACCCCTCGATCATCCAGGTGCGCGACTACGGCGAAGAAGGCGGCCTCGTCTACGTCGTCACCGAATTCATCCTGGGGCCGAACCTGCGCGAGCTGATGGCGGAGACGGGAGCGATCCCGTGGCCGCGTCTTCAGCCGCTGCTCGTCCAGCTCGTCGACGCCGCGCGGGCGCTGCACCGGCGCAACGGCCTGCTGTGCGGCCTGACCCCTGAGATCATCCGAATCTCGCGCGCCAGCGGCGACGAGGAGGAACGGCTGATGATCTCGACAGCGGGCATCTGGCAGGGTCAGGACCTGCTCGCGACGCTGCAGGAGCAGACGCTGCGGGGCCTTGGTCTCGCCGACGAGGAACTGCGGTACATCGCGCCCGAGCTGCTCACCGGTCAGGCGGCCGACCTGCGGTCCGACGTCTTCACGATGGGCGTCCTCGGCTACGAGATGGCCACGGGCATGCTGCCCTACGACGCGGTCTCGATGCCGGCGCTGCTCGGCACGATGTTGAAGGGCACGCCCGCCGACCCGCGGGAGCGTCAGCCGACGCTGCCGGCGCACGCGTCGGAGGCGCTGCTGCGCGCGCTGAGGCCTGCCCCCGGCGATCGATTTGCGTCGGTGAAGGAATTTGCGGCGGCGTTGTTCGGGTAGGCCGAGTCGTTTTTCACCACAGAGGTAACGGAGAAAACGGAGTGTACCGGGTAGCTGCCACGCTACTCGGCTGGTGTCGCGCCGGCCGCAGATAGCCCCCCGGCCGGCGCTACGGGCGAGGAAAGTCCCCGAAAGCACAAGCACATCCAGTTGCTGAAGTGTGCTTGTGATTCGGGGACCTTCCTTGCCCGGCCGCGCGAGCGCGGCGACACCAGCCTGCAGCGTGACAGCCTCCGCTTCCTCCGTTCACTCTGTGGTTAAAACCAACCAGCGATCGACGGCGGAGTCAGGTGATGAACGTGACGCGGGCGCTCAGTCCCGCGACCGCACGATCGGAAAGACCTTCGACTCGCCGATCGCCTCGTCCAGGATGTTCCAGTCGACCAGCCCGTCGTCCGAGCGCGGCTCGATCAGGTAGAACGCGAGGCGCGCGAGCGGCTGCGTCATGTCCACCCGGAGGGTCCCGGCGGGCAGTTGCCGTTCGGCCGCCACCCAGGCGCCCTCGAGCGTCCGCTCCTTGTGACCCTGGAACTCCTGCGCGACGGCGCTGCCCGCGATCTGGAACTCCTCGATCCGGACGGTTGCCGCGCGCGCGAGCGGCGTGACCCGGACACCGTGCGCGCGCAGATGCTCGATGGCCTTCGTCAGCGCCGCCGGCAGGTAGTAGATCGACGGCACCCGCTCGGTGACGGTCGCTTTGAAGGTCCCGTACTCGGGCATCCGCTCCGGCTTCCTCACGTCCACGCGGCGATCCATCAGGTGTCCATCGTTGGGGTTCTTCTCCTGAACGACTTCGCCCATGAGGATCTCGACCGGCTCGGGTGCTCGCTCGAGCGCGGCCCGCAGCGCCAGCCGGCTTCCGGGCAGTTTCCTGCTGTCGGCGGCTGCCGTGAGCGTCCGGATCCTCGACGCGTGCGCGTGTGCGTACGCGAGGAGCTCTTCGACGAACCGGCTCGTCGCTTTGATGCGGTCCTCGAAGGTGTCGTACGAGTACGCCTCGCTGAGGATCGCGATGCGGTTGCGAAGGCCGATGTAGTTGTTGTTGAAGCGCGGCCGTGAATCGAACGACTTCCACGCGCGCTCGTCCGGCGAGCCGGCGGGGCCGCGCCCCTCGACGTTGCCGTAGTAGTAGTAGTCCCAGTCGTACTTGGTCTTGATGGTCGTGGTCACCGACGGCAGCCAGTCCTTGCGGAGGAGATCGATGATGGCGGGGTCGGTGGCCGGGTTGAGCGGCGGCGCGTAGGTGAGGTGGTAGGCGTGCCGCGTCCCGTTCGTGGTGTGCAGGTCCATCGACACGTGCGGGTCGTAGTCGTTCATCAGCTTCACGAACCCGCGCGCCTCCGGCGAGTCGAGCTTCATGTGGTCGCGGTTCAGGTCGTAGCCCTGCGCGTTCGGCCGCTGCCCCTGCCCGGCCATCGGCCCGTGCTGACGGCCGCGGTTGGTCAGGGAGAACTTCTCGTTGCCGTCGGCGTTGTAGATCGGCGCGACGAGCAGCACCATCGAGCCAAGCCAGTCGGCGTGTTTTCCCTCCGCCAGCTCGCGCAGCAGCATCTGCGCGGATTCCTTGCCTTCGACCTCTCCCGCATGGATGTTGCCCTGGATGTACACGCGCAGTTTTCCCGTGCGGCGCACCGCGTCAGGGGACGCGCCGGCTGCTCCGACGACCGCCAGCGGCAGCGTTCGGCCCTCGGACGACGTCCCGAACGTTGTCAGGTGGATGCGCTTCGGCGCCGCTTTCGCCGCCGCCTCCATGAACGCGACGACGTCGGCGTAGGTGCTGGTCTCGTTGAACGCCGTGCGCTCCGGACGCGTCTGCAAAGCGTGGCCGCGGGCGGCGGCGACTGCGCCACCAGAACGCCCGTCATCACGACGTACGCGAGGATTCCCGCGGCAAGTGCTTCACGTGTTTCCTCACGAACGAGAACGAAACGAGAACAGAACGAACGAGAACGAACAAGAACCAAGAACCAAGAACGGTCCCTACTCCACCCCCAAATACTTGAACAGGAACGCAAAAATATCCGCGTCCTCCTCGATCATTTTCGAGACCGGCTTTCCCGCGCCGTGCCCGGCCTTCGTCTCGACGCGGATCAGGACGGGGGAGGCGTCGCCGTCGGCCGCCTGCAGCCGCGCGGCGAACTTCTTCGCCATGCCGGGCGACACGCGATCGTCCGTGTCCGCCGTCGTGATCAGGATCGGCGGGTAGGCGACGCCGTCCTTCACGTTGTGCAGCGGCGAGTACTGGTAGAGGAAGGGGAAGTGTGCCGGGTCATCGGCCGATCCGTACTCGGAGATCCAGAACCGGCCGACGGTGAAGAGGTGATAACGGAGCATGTCGGCGACCGGCACGCGGCAGACGACGGCGCCGAAGAGATCCGGCCGCTGCACCATGACCGCCCCGGTGAGCAGGCCGCCGTTGCTGCCTCCTTCAATCGCAATCTTCCCGGGGGCCGACCACCCGCTCGCGCCGAGCCATTCGGCGGCCGCGATGAAGTCGTCGAATACGTTCTGCTTGCGCTCGAACATCCCGGCCTCGTGCCAGGCTTCCCCGTATTCCCCGCCGCCGCGCAGGTTGGCGACCGCGTAGATCCCGCCCTTGTCGATCAGCACGAAGTTGGCCGGATCGAACGAGGGCGTGAGGGAAATGTTGAAGCCCCCGTACCCCGTCAGCAGCACCGGCCGCCGGCCGTCCGGCGGCAACCCTGTGCGGTGCACCAGGAACATCGACACCTTCGTGCCGTCCTTCGAGGGGTACCACACCTGTGTCGTCTCGTACTCCGCGGAATCGATCCGCCGCTCGCTCGAGCCGAACGGCGCCAGCGCCTTCGCCGCGAAGTCGTAGCGATAGTTTGCCGGCGGATAGACGAAGGAGCTGAAGCCGACGAACATCTCGTCGTCTTCGGGGCGTCCGCTGATGCCGGAGACCGAGCCGATCGCCGGCAGATCGACCGTGCCGGCCGGCCGCCCGGCGAGATCGAAGAGCCGGATGCGGTCGCTGGCGTTCTCCAGGTACGACGCGACGAGCGTGCCGTGGATGAGGAGCGCCGCCGACAGCTTGTCGGGTGATTCCGCAACCACCTCCACCGGCGGCACGTCGGGCCTCGAGGGATCGACCCAGACAATCCTGCCGCGGGGCGCGCGGTGGTCTGTTCTGAAGAAGAGACGCGTTTGGTGTCCCGAATTGAAAGCCGCGGCCTCGATGAACGCGTACGCGGACGCGAACCCCGTGAACAGCGGCGCCGGCGGACCAGCCGGCTGGTGACGGTCCAACAGGTAGATTTCGCACTTGTCGCTGGACCCCTCGAAGGCGGTGATGACGATCCACCGATCGTCGTCGCTGATCTCGACGCCGAAGACCGTTTCGCGTTCGGCGGGCTTGTCGAAGATGAGCGCGTCGCGCTCCTGCGGGTCGCCGAGGCGATGGTAGTAGACCTTGTTGAAGTAGTGCTCGTCCCCCGGTTCCACCGTGCCGGGCTCCGGGAACCTCGTGTAGTAGAACCCGCTGCCGTCTTTCACCCACGCGATCGCCACGAACTTCGCCCACTGCAGGCGGTCGGTCCGATCGGCGCCGCTCTCGACGTCGCGGACGAAGATCTCCTGTCGATCGCTGCCGCTCGTCGAGAGCCCGTAGGCGACAACCGTTCCCGCGGCGTTGACTTCCATGGCCGTCAGCGCGACGGGACCGCCGGGCCGCCGCCGGCGCGCCCATCGTATTCGGATCGATGAGCACACGCGGGGACGCGTCCACTCCATCCTGCACGTAGAGCACCGGCTGGTCCTGCAGGCCGGTGTTGTGCATGAAGAAATAGCGGTCGCCGCGTTTGATCGGCACACCCGTGCGCGGGTAGTTGTACAGGGTCGTCAGGCGCTCGACGAGCCCATCGCGAACCGGCCCGTCCAGCACCGAGCGCGTCAGCCCGTTCTGCGCGTCCACCCACGCGGCGGTCGCCGGGTTGTCCGGATCCTCGAGCCAGCGGTAGGGATCCTCCACGCGGACGCCGTGGTAGATGTCGACGACGTCAGCCTTCGGCGACGGCGGGTACTGAATGGACGGTTGGCTCATCATCAGTGATTCGTGACCAGGGAGCGATTCAGCGATTCGAGATCGACTCGAGACTAGAAGTGGTTTCAAAACCCGCGAGGTCCGGCTAAAGCCGGATGCCACCTTCGGTTTTGAAACCGGCTCTAGCGATTCAGCCGGGATCATATAATCCCCCTCTATGAAGACGAAACGCATTCTCGCGCTCCTGGTGATTCTCGGGGCGGCGCACGCGGCACTCGCCCAGCCGCCGCTCTTCACCGACGCGTTTCCGAAGGACGAGTTCGCCGCGCGGCGGGCCCGCGTGATGCAGGCCATCGGCGACGCCGTCGTCGTCGTGCAGGGGGCCACGGAAACGTCGGCGTACGAGAAGTTCCGGCAGAGCAACCAGTTCTACTACCTGACCGGCGTCGAGGTGCCCCGCGCCATCCTCGTGATCGACGGCCGGTCGAAGTCGTCGACGCTGTACATCGCGCCGCGCAATGCGAATGCCGAGCGCTCCGAGGGGCCGGTCCTGGCGCCGGGCGAGCAGGCCGTGAACCTGACCGGCATCGAGCGGGTGGTCCCGCGCCAGGACTTCGGCGCGGCCGCGAAGGCGCTCACGGGCCGGATCGTCTACACGACCTTCCGCGGCGAAACCCGGGGCGCCGGCACGCCGGACCGCGAGGCGGCGCATGCCGCCGCCCGTGCGGCCGATCCCTGGGATGGGCAGAAATCCCGTGAAGACTGGTTCATGGGCAAGCTGCGCGAGCAGGCGGCCGGGATCGAGCTCGTGAACCTCGATCCGGTTCTCGACGCGATGCGCATGATCAAGAGCGCGCGCGAGATTGCGGTCATCCGGGAGTCCACCCGGATCGCCGCGCAGGGCATCATGGAAGCGATGCGGTCGGCGGAGCCTGGCATGTACGAGTACGAGCTCGAGGCCATCGCCGATTACGTCTTCAAGAAGAACAACGCGCAGGGCATCGCGTACTTCGCACTGGTGGCGGCCGGGAAGAACGCCTCGTGGCCGCATTACCACGCCGCGCAAACGCGGACGAAAGACGGCGACCTCGTCCTCTTCGACTACGCGCCGGACTACAAGTACTACACCTCCGACGTGACGCGCATGTTCCCGATCAACGGGAAGTTCACGCCGGATCAGCGCGAGCTGTACACGGTTTACGTGAAGCTCTATCAGGCGCTGATGACGTCGATCCGTCCCGGCAAGGTGCGCGACATCCTGCAGGACGTCGTCAGGAAGATGGACGCCGTCATGGCGGAGTACAGGTTCACGAACCCGCGGAACCAGGAAGCCGCCGCGCGGTTCGTGGCGGAGCACCGCGCGCAGGCGACGCGGGCCGGCCGTTCCGGCCTCGGCCACATGGTCGGGATGGAAGTGCACGACGCGACGGTGCCGTACGACGAGCTGAAGCCCGGCATGATCTTCACCATCGAGCCGGCGATCACCATTCCCGAGGAGCGCGTGTACGTCCGCCTGGAGGACGTGATCCTCATCACGCCCGGCGGCTACGAGAACCTGTCGGCGCTCGCGCCGGTCGACGCGGCGGACATCGAGAAGCTGATGGCGGAGAGGGGCATTGCGCAGCAACCGGGACGATAGAAACAGGAGATCAGCTGACCTCCTGATCTCCTGTTCAAAGACAGCGCTCAGGCTTTGAGCGAGAGGTCCTGCGCGTACGACGCGGCGCCGATGAGACCGGCATCGGGGTTCAGGATGACGGCAACCGGGATCGTGGCGACGAGGTGGGCCATCGGCTCCTTGGCGCGGAACGCTTCGAGGAACGCGCCGCTCTGGAGCGCGGGCAGGATCTTCGGCGCGATGCCGCCGCCGACGTAGACGCCCGCCGTCGCGACCGCCCGCAGCGCGATGTTGCCCGCTTCGGCGCCGTACGCCGAGACGAACATCTCGAGCGCTTCCTCGCACTGCTCGCACCGCCGGTCCATCGCGGCCCGGCTGATCCGCGCCGGCAGCTCCGAGGGGTCCTCCACCTCGCCGACGCCTTCGCACAAACGCGCCGGCGCCACGCTGTTCGGGGTGGCCATCGGCTCGGTCCCGAAGGAGTCGTGCGTGAACTGATACAGGTTGACGAGTCCGGCCCCCGACAGCACGTGCTCGACGCTGACGCGGCCGAAGATGCGCGTGAGCTCGCGCACCAGATCGAGCTCGCGCGGGGTGCGGGCGGCGAAGTCGGCGTGCCCGCCCTCCGATTCGCCCGGAACGAAGCGGCCGTCCACGTTGAGCAGCAGCGCCTCGCCGAGCCCGGTGCCCGCGGCGATGACGGCCGCGTTGCCGTCCGCGAGCGCGACGCCCTGCTGGAGAATCGCGAGCTCGTCGGGCTCGAGCACGCTGACCCCGTACGCGAGCGCTTCCAGATCGTTCAGCACGCGCGAGCGTTTGAAGCCGAGCGCCTCGGCCACCGCCGCGCCGTCCACGCGCCACGGGACGTTCGTCATCCGCGCGACCTGGCCGGTGACGGCCCCGGCCACGCCGAAGCACGCCGCGTCGATCCGCCGCGTCTCGAGGCGCCGCGACTCGAGGAACGACTCGATCATCGGCTCGATGCCGTCGTAGTCGAGCGTGACGAACTCCGCGACATCCACCGCGGTCGGACGCTCCGGCGCCGCCGCAAAGAGCCCCAGCAGCGTTTTCGTCCCGCCGAGATCTCCGGCAAGCAGCATGGGGACCAATTGTAAGGCTTGACTTTCCCCCTCGTGTGGCTAATCTTCGCGGTCACATGACGTCGTTCCCGTCATCGGCCGGCGGTCCGTACGGCCTCCGCGAGATCCGCAGTCTCTATCCCGCGGTCACCGAAAACCATCTGCGCTATCTCGAGAAGTGGGGACTGCTGCGCCAGGCGGGCGTGCCCCGCGACGTCCGCGAGTTCAGCTTCAGCGACCTCCTCACGATCAAGCAGGTGGCCGCGGAGCTCGAACGCGGCACGCCGCTGCGCGTGATCCTGCGCGCGCTCGTCGCCGAGCGCCAGGGGCAGCTCCAGCTGGATTTCGTCTCCGGCCACGCCGCGTCCGACGCGCCGCGGCCCAAGGTCGTCACCCTCGAGCCGCGCAAGCGCAGCCGGACCGCCACGGCGTCCGCGCAGTTTCCGTCCGGCCCGATCCCCAACCCTCTCGGCGGCCCGCAGGCCGCGCAGGCGGCGAAGTACTTCATCGAAGGATCGCAGCTCGACGACGGTGATGAACGGAAGATGGCGGCGGCGGCCCTCGCCTACCGCAAGTCGCTCGTGATCGACCCGGACCTCGTCCCGGCGATCGTGAACCTCGCGAATCTCCACTATGCCGGCGACCAGCTGATCGAAGCGCAGGCGCTCTACGAGCGCGCCATCGGCCTCGATCCGGACTGCTTCGAGGCGCACTTCAACCTCGGCAACATCCTGCACGATCTCGGGCGGTTCGAGGGCGCGCTGGTGTGCTACCGCGACGCCGTCGCGCTCAATCCCGGCTACGCCGACGCGCACTTCTACCTGGCCGTCACGCTCGAAAAGACGGGGCACTCGCCGGATGCCAAGCCGCACTGGAAGACGTATCTGGAGCTGGCGCCGAAGGGGGAGTGGGCGGACCTGGCGAGGGAGTTTCTGGAGTAGTCAGGTCCGGCTAAAGCCGGACGCCACCGATGTCGAGCAACCAATCCCGGTGGTGTCCGGCTTCAGCCGGACCAGGACTCGGCCGGAACGCGACTCAATACGAAAAGTCGATGCGCTCGCGCTTCTTGGGCGTGCGCCTGAGCTTGTAGAACTGGCACTCCGGGCACCAGGAGTCCGGGCTGAAGCCCTCTTTCCCGGCAAACGGCAGCACGTCGCGGTGGGTGCAGTACTCCCCGACGTCGGGCGTGGCGCGCCAGCGGCACGACTTGAACTTCTCGACGGCGGGGGAGACTGGCGGCGCGGCCGGCGCGAGCGCCGACGCGCCAGGTGAAAGCCCCGGCGACGGCGAGGGCTCCGGGTCGACGGCCGGCTGAGCCGGCGTCTCCGCCTGCGGCAGCGCGGCCGACGGCGCGAAGTGGTTGGTCCTCTCGTCCATCATCCCTGCAATTCGATCCCGAACGAGCGCTGCAGCGCCTGAAGCGCCCGCAGTTCCTCGGGAGCGACAAGCGTGAGCGCCGTGCCCGTGGCGTCGGCCCGGCCCGTCCGTCCGACGCGGTGCACGTACATCTCACGGCTGGAAGGCACTTCGTAGTTCACGACGTGCGTGATGCCGTCGATGTCGAGGCCGCGCGCCGCCACGTCGGTCGCGACCAGCACCCGGTAGCTGCCGCTGCGGAAGCCCTCCACCGCCTGCGTCCGCTGCGCCTGCGTCCGATCGGCGTGCAGCGCCGCCGCCTTCAGGCCGAATGACGCCAGCTTGCGCGCCAGCCGCTCGGCGCCCGACTTCGTGCGCACGAACACGAGCACGGGACCGCTGGCGCGCCGCAGGAACTTCGCGAGCCACTCGGTCTTTTCGGAGGCCGGCACGCTCTCGATCGTGTGCGTGATGCTCTTGGCGGGGCCGCCGGCCGATCCAATCTGCACGTACTTCGCGTCGCGCACGACCTCGTCGGCGAGCTTCATGACTTCTTCCGGCATCGTCGCCGAGAAGAGCAGCGTCTGCCGCGCCGCCGAATCCGGCAGCACCTGCACGATGCGGCGGACGTCGGGCCAGAAGCCCATGTCCATCATCCGGTCCGCCTCGTCGAGCACCAGCGTGTCGAGCTTGTCGAAGCCGACGGTCTTGCTCCGCATGTGGTCCATCAACCGGCCCGGCGTCGCCACGACGATGTCGACGCCCGACTTGAGGGCCCGCTCCTGCGGCCCCATGTCGACGCCGCCGTAGACCGCGATGCTGGTGATGTCGGTGTGATAGATGAAGCCCTGGACGTCGTCTTCGATCTGCACGGCGAGCTCGCGCGTCGGCGCGAGAATCAGCACGCGCGTGTAGCCGCGCTCTTCCGGCGCCAACGCCCGCGCCTTCAGCATCCGGTTGATGATCGGCAGCAGGAACGCCGCCGTCTTGCCGGTGCCGGTGTCGGCGCAGCCGATGATGTCGTCTCCGCTCATGACGATCGGAATGACGGCGCTCTGAATCGGCGTGGTGCTGGAGAACCCGCGGATGCGGATCCCCTCGATGAGCGAGGGCTCCAGTCCCAACGTGTCGAAGGTGACCGGGCGCGGGATCGTAGGCCGCCTGGGGCCTCGTGACCTCGCGCGTCGTCGCCGGCACGTGGAAGTGCCCGGCCGCCCGCGAGCCGCCGGAACGAGGACCTCCGCGCCTTCGTCCTCCACGCGGCGCTCGATGTGATGCTGTATGGGAATTCAAAATCGTAATGTTAGCGAGCTCGGAAGGTGATGATGCCTCGGACCGGGTCGTACGGGAGAAACCCCGACGGTTACGCGATCTCCCGGCACCACCTTGATTCGAAAGCGGCGCATCCGGCCGCTCAACTGGGCAAGCACCTCATGGCCCTGGTCACACTGCACACGGTAAAGCCCGCCGCTGTGAACCGCTACCACTGTGCCTTGCACGTCTATCAGATCGTCCTTGCTCAAGTGCTATCCTTTCCTATCAAATATTGTGCCACATTGACGCGGCATTAGCAAACTCACCGCTCCATCCCTCGAACAGCCGCTTCAACCTGCGCCGCCAACGCGACGTAATCGTTCCCTTTCAATGACATAGGCGCTCCGAACGCCACTCGTGCGGGCCCACGGCTGGGCGCCTTCCACGTGTGGTGGAGCACACGGTCCAGTCCCTCGATTCGCACCGGCACAACTGGGACATCGAGCCGGGCGGCGATCATCGCGACCCCTGGCTGGAACAGGTTGATCTCCCCTTTGTCGGTCCTGCGGCCCTCCGGGAAGATGAGGATCGAGTAGCCCTGTCCGATGAGGTCTCCGATGTAGCGCAGCGTCTGCCGCGTGCCTGTCTCGCGCTGCGGAAGCGGAAACGCGTTGAAGAAGGCTGAAGCCAGATAATAGTTCAGGCCGTTGGTCAGGCGCGCCCCGATGGAGTACCCCGACGGGTAGAAGTGCGCTTTGAAGAACTCCTTGGCCATCGCCGGGGCGAGCCTGTAGCGCCATCGGGGCGGCAGGGCCTGCAGGATCATCGGTCCATCGAGGTGGCTCTGGTGGTTCGCGGCGAAGATCACCGGGCCGGGGATATTGTCGAGGTGTTCGAGGCCCTGCACCTCGAGGGTCACGAATACTCGCGCGAGCGGAAGAATCCACGTCGGCAGGCTCGCGCGGCGCAGGGCCCGCACAGGCGCTGTGCGGTTCCACGAAGGGAAGGCGATCGGCTCGGCCCGCTGGAGGATGGCCGCGGGGGCGCCCGCCTCAATCGGCCGGGTGAGCGCCTCGAGATCCGCGACCGTCCTGGCCGCCGCAAACGCCCCTTCGTCCACGGTGACCTGCAAGGTCTCTTCGAGCGCCATCAGCAGCTCGACGCGCTCCAGGGAGCTCAGTCCCAGCTCGTCGATCGTCGTGGCGGCTCCGATGGTCCGCCCCGGCGCGAACCGCTCCAGCACCGAGACGACGCTGCGCACTCCTGTGGCGTCCGGCTTTAGCCGGACCGTGGTCTTCCCCCGCGCTGAATCGGCCAGCCATTGTTTCAGCTCGCGCCGCTTCAGCTTCCGGGTCCCCTCGGTGCGGGGCAGCTCGGGCCCGGGCCAGAGCGCCACGGCGCGGAGCTTCTGATGATCCTGGAGCCCCGCGTTCGCCTGACGGACGAGATCGTCGAGGTCGGTTCCAGGGGCGGCGACGATCACCGCCTGCACGCGTTCCGCCGTCGATCCCGGCAGCGTCGCGCCGACGACGGCGGACTCGGTGACTCCGGGGAGCTCGTTCAGCACGCGCTCGACGTCTTCCGGAAAGACGTTCAATCCCTCGGGCGTCACGATCATTTCCTTCTTGCGCCCGCGGATGTGGAGCTGCCCTTTGTCGTCGAGCGCGCCGATGTCGCCGGTATGGAACCAGCCGTCCTCGAACGAGGCGCGTGTCTCTTCCGGGGCGTTGTAGTACCCGCGCGAGACGTTCTCGCCGCGCACGAGGATCTCGCCATCCTCGGCGATTCGCACTTCGACGCCGGCGATCGGCTTGCCGACGGCGCCCCGGGCCGCGCGCAGCGGATGGTTCAGCGTCACGATGGGGGCCGTCTCGGTCAGGCCGTACCCTTGAACGACCACAAACCCCAGGCGGCCCCAGAACGCCTCGAGCTCGGGATCGAGCGGCGCGGCGCCGACCACCATCGCCCAGAACTTGAACCCGAACATCCGGTGCAGGCGGCGGTACTTCCACCAGCGTTTCATCCAGTGCATCGTGGCCGGGGCATCGGCCGCTTCGGGCGCGACGCGCAGAACGTGCTCTCGCAGCACGTCCAGCATCTTGGGCACGCAGACCAGGACCGAGATGCGGCGCTCGCGAATCTGCCGGACGATATCTTCAGGCGCGTAGGTCCGCGTGAAGACGACCACGCCCGGGAGCATGGGCGGTACGAACGTCGCCATCGCCTGACCGAACATGTGGCTGAGCGGGAGGAGGTTCAGGAACCGGATCGGGAGGAACGGGCGCGCGTATTTCTTGTACTTCGCCATCTCGCGCTCGATCGGGACGATGTTCGCGAGGATGTTGCGATGGGAGATGACGACCCCTTTCGGCTCGGCCGTCGCGCCCGACGTGAAGATGATCTCGGCCGTCGTGTCTGCGGTGATGTCCGGACTCGGCGTTCCCGTCGTACCGGCCGTGGCGGTACCGTCGGATCCTGCCGGCCGCAGGTCCGACAACGGCCACACGCGCCGCGTGGCTCCAATCGGGCCGGCGTCCACGGCGTCGCCGGCGAGCACCGCCCGCGCGTCGACGATCGCGGCCACGCGCAGCAGGAAATCCGCCGACGCGCGATAGTCGATCGGCACGAGCACGACGCCCTCGAGCAGACACCCCCACAGCGCGACGATCCATTCAGCGCGGTTCTCGCCCCAGATCGCGACCGTCTGCCCCTTCCCGATGCCTTCGGCGCGGAGCCGCGAGGCGAAGACGCCGGCGGCCGCGGCAATCTCGGCGTACGTGTACGACCAGCTCCGATAGCCGTCGTCGTAGACCACGAACTCGCCGGGAATCGTCGAGAGATCCGCGTAGAAGTCGAGGAGCGTGCGCCGCGCCATGCCGTGAATTATGATGGAAAACCCATGTCACTCCCGCCGGTATTTGCCGCCAGCGCGCTGTACGACAGCCTCCTGCAGGCGGCGCTGCGGCAGTTTTTCAGCCGCGCGACGTTCGAGACCGAGCCGATCCCGTCGATGTCGTCCGATGGACGCCTGGCGATCGAGCCGACCAGCGACCCGTCCGTCCTCACGATTCGCTGGTTCGGATCGCGGCACGTGCTGCACGTCCCGGCCAAGAGTCCCTTCACGGCGCACGAGGTCCGGCTGGCGCGGGCGATCGGCGCGGTGCTGGCGGCGCGCTACCGCGCGATCTTCGATCCGAAGCAGATGCTGGAGCGCAGCGACCTGTTTCGCGGCGCGATCGAAGATCGCTACGTCGGGGCGTTTCTCGACTCGACGTCGTACGGCGACGCGGCGCACTCGCGCGCGGACCTGATTGCGACTGCGATTGACGTGCTGCGCGTCGCCGCGCTCTCGAGCTACGAGAACCGGGCGATCTCCTCGGGCGTGCTCGTCCTCGAGGGAGACGATGATCCGGTCCGGCCGCGGCACCTGCGGACGGAGCAGGCGTACAAGTACTCGCAGGCCCTGACCGGCATCAAGAGCTTCTACCGGCTGTGCGACGGCATGGAGACGCTGTTCCTCGTGAACCGCAGCGGCGTCGTCCTCGACATCATCGAAATCGCGCGGTACGTGAAACCAGTCGGCGCTCGAAGTGCCGGGCGCCACCGCCTACAGGCCCCACGCCCTCGCCACCTCCGGCAACCGCAACCTGAGCATCGTGCTCAGCCCGTCGCACGAGATCAAGGTGTTCGCCGATGGGGTCCAGACGTTCAGCTTCCGCAATGCGCGCTGGCACCTGATCGATCTGGAGGCCAAGTACCAGATGTGGGTGAGCGCGATCGGCAATCCCGCGCTCGCCGAGCGGTTGTTCCAGACGGCGCTCGACCTGGCCGATTCACGCGAGGGCGCGCTGTTCGTGGTGCTGCGCGACGCCGCGGGGCTGTCGCAGCTCGTCGCGCCCGCCGATCAGCTGGACGGCGTGCGCCACACCGGCGGGGACGTGCCAACCCGCGGCCAGCTCATGCACATGCTGCGCGGGCGGAACGTCCGCGAGCTCGACCCGGCGGTCCTCGCCGGCCTGGCCCGCACCGACGGCGCCACGGTCATGGATCACACCGGCCGGCTGCTGGCGGTCGGGGCCATCCTCCTGCACACTGAACCGCCGGAGCCGCACTCGAACCTGGCGGTCGAAGGTGCGCGGACGACGGCGGCGATGGCGGCCGGGCGCCTGGGCGCGGTGCTCAAGGTCAGCGAAGACGGACTGATCACGTTCTACGATCATCAGGAAAGAATCTGGGATATCTGATAGGGTCACGTGACGTTGCGAGTGGCCAGCTGCCAGTTCCCAGCTTCCCAGCTTCCCAGAAACAAGAAGACTTGCTGAAACTGGAGACCGGAAGCTGGAAGCTGGGAGCTGGAAGCGGGCACTGGGAGCTGAGACTGAATGCGGATTTTTCTGACGGGCGGCAGCGGTTACATCGGCTCGGCGGTGCTCGACGCGTTCGTGCGCGCGGGGCACACGGTCGATGCGCTGGTGCGGAACAGCGAGAAGGCGGCGCTCGTGCAGGCGCGCGGCGGCCGCCCGGTCCTGGGCGATCTGAACGAGCCGGCCTCCTACGCCGACGCGGCGGCAGGGGCGGATGGCGTGGTCCACACCGCCTCCGAGCCGTCACCGCGCCGCGCGGCGGTCGACGCGGCGGCGATTGGCGTGATGCTGTCGCCAGAGGCGCGGGAGGGGCGCTTCGTCATCTACACGTCGGGGATCTGGGTACTCGGCAACTGCACGTCGCCGGCTGACGAAACGGCGCCCCTCAACCCGGTGGAGATCGTCGCGTGGCGGCCGGCCCACGAAGCACGCGTGCTGAACGCCGCCACCGCCGGCATCCGGCCCATCGTCATTCGCCCGGGCGTCGTCTACGGCGGGTCGCGCGGCATCGTCGGGGATCTGTTCAAGGACGCCGCCAACAGCCTGGTGCGCGTGGTCGGAAGCGGCGACAACCACTGGCCGCTGGTCTACGACCGCGACCTGGCGGAGCTGTACGTGCGCCTCGCCGTCCACCCGGACGCCTCCGGCGTGTTTCACGCGAACGACGAGGGGGACGAGCGGGTGAACGACCTGGTGGCCGCGATCGCGAAGCAGGCGCCGACGAGCCCGAGCGTCCGGCATGTGCCGTTCGCGGAGGCGCGGCAGAAGATGGGCCCGTACGCCGACGCTCTCGCGCTCGATCAGATCGTGCGGAGCCCGCGGGCGAGGGCGATCGGCTGGCACCCGTCACTGCACTCGGTCGCGGGGAACGCGCCGCGGCTCTTCGAGGAATGGCGCCGCGGCAAGGAAGCCGCCTGAGCTACCTCAGCGATGCGCCGACGCTGAACGCCATCATCGTCATGCGCGGCACTCCGGGCCGCGTGCTCGTGGGCTCCTGCGGGTTGATGGCGTAGAACCGCAGGTCCAGCGACAGCGCGAGGTGCTTCTTCGCGAACCACCGCGCGCCCCCGCCGTAATTGATCGTCTTCGACCGGGACTCCGGATCCGGGAGCGGCGCGTCGGCGCGCTCGGCGGTGAAGGTGGACCAGCCGATGCCGCCGCTGATGTAGCTCCAGCCGTCGCGCGAGCCGAAGTTCAACGAGATCTGCGGCGACAGCGCCGAGAACCGGCTGTTCACGGTCGTCTCGGCCGGTTCGTCCTCCGTCCCCGTGTCGAGGGTGCGTCCGCGCCGGGCGGCCGTCACCTCGGCGCCGAACCCGATTGTCACCTTGCCGAGACGTACCGGGTAGAAGTGCGCGCCGGCCACGAGACCGAACGCGCGGCCCGGGAGGTTCGGGACCGTGACCCCGATGCCCGACGCGATCGCCGGATCGTCCGGGAATTTCGGGAAGGCGACGCGCGCGTCCGCGACGAACCGCCCGATGGGCAGCTTCTCGGGCGGCGTCTCCTGCGCGGCGGCCTCGCCGATCGCGCCGAGGAACGTTGCCGCCAGCAGACCGGGGATCAGCCGCCTCATCGCTCGTGACTCTCTTCGCATGTGTTCGTTGATTGTAATCTCAGCGCAATCACTGATCCTCGAATCCGTGAATCGTCGAATCGCTGACTTCGCGATTCAAGGATTCACGGATTAGTGATTAGGGATTGACAATCTCGCGCGCCAGCTCCACTCCCTGCTCCAGCGTCGTAATCGATCCATCGAGCTGCTTCTCGTAGATCTGCCTGAGCACCTCGCCCACGCGCGGCCCGGGGGTGAGCCCGAGCGCGAGCAGATGCCGCCCCTTGACGAGCGGTTCCGGCGGCGCGTGCTGAACGCCGAGCTCACGCGCGCGCTCGAGGAACCAGTCCATGGCGGAACAGTCGAATCCGCCGGTGCGCCCGAGGCAGTCGGACTTGGCGACGCGCGCGAGCAGCTCGAGATCCACTTTCTGCGCCAGGCGCCGGAATGCGCCGTCGCTCACCGGCGTCGGCGACTGCCTGAACATGCCCGGCTTCAAATGGTGCGCGACGATGCCGAGGACCTGCCGGCGGACGTCGTACCCGTTGATGGTCTGGACGTTGAGGCGATCGAGGACCGCGGTTGCCGGCGCGACGCCGGCCTGCTCGTGATCGATCGATCGAATCCGTCCATCGACGAACGCGGTCGTCGGCGGCTTGCCGAGGTCGTGGCAGACCGCGCCGAGCATCACGGCAATCTGCTGCGGGCGCTCGAGGTCGTCGATGCGCGTGCGCGCCTGGTCGATCACCATCAGCGTGTGCACCCAGACGTCCCCCTCGGGGTGCCACTCCGGCTCCTGCGGACAGCCGACGAGCGCCCGCAATTCCGGGAACAGCCGGTCGATGACCCCGAGGTCCAGCGCGAGGTCCCACCCTCGCGATGGCCGGGCCGCGTGCAGCAGCAGCTTCTCGATTTCTCCCCAGATGCGTTCCGGGGGCAGGTCGTCGAGGGGGAGCCCCCGGCAGATCTCGCGGGTGCCGGGATCGAGCGAGAGCTCGAAGCGCGCCGCGAACTGCACCGCGCGCAGCACGCGGAGGCTGTCGTCGCCGAACGTGCGGGGATCGACCGCGCGCAGGACGCGTGCCTCGAGATCCCGGCGCCCGTCGAACGGGTCGATGTAGACGTCGGTCAGCGGATCCCACGCGATGGCGTTGATGGTGAAATCGCGCCGGCGCGCCGCCTCCTCGGGCGTCAGGTCCGGATCGCCCGTGACCTCGAAGCCGCGATGCCCGCGGCCGATCTTCGACTCACGGCGGGGAAGCGCCACGTCGATCCCCGCGACCTTGTAGACGGTAAAGCTCTCGCCGACCGCGTTCACGCTGCCGAACGCCGCGAGCAGCTCGCGCAGCCGCGGCGCGGGGACGCCGTAGACTTCGAGATCCACGTCCTTCGACGTCCGTCCGAGGAGGCGGTCGCGCACCCAGCCGCCGACGACGAGCGCGCGCCCGCCGGCGTCGCGGACGCGGCGCGCGATCGCGACCGCGACCTCCGCACTAGCGCCGGCGTGCGACTCGGAATCCATAGTCGGTGTACCGAAAAGACGGATCGAGCTTGCTCCGCGCGGCCGTCCGGCTGATGGTCACGGCGTGCCGCCAGGACCCGCCACGCGACGCGCGGCGGGCCCCGCTCGGCGGCCCGGACGGGTTGCTCGCGGGCGAAGTCGAGTAGTAGTCGCGCGCGTGCCAGTCGGCGCACCACTCGTGGACGTTGGCGGCGATGCCGAACAGGCCGTAGCGGTTCGGCTCTCCGAGCGTCACCGGCCACGGCGACGGCAGCGGGCCTCGGCCGCCATCAGGGATCCACGACGGGATCCGGTCGCCCCACGGATACCGTTCCCCCTCGCGGCCTCCCCTGGCGGCCCGTTCCCACTCCGCTTCGGTCGGCAGCCGCACATCGCCTCGCCACGCGCAGTAGGCCGCCGCGTCGTCCCAGCTCACACCGACCGCCGGGAAGTCCGGGCGATCGAATTCCGGCGAGAGCCACTCGCGCGGCGCCGGATGGCCCGTCACCGCGATGAACCGCTCGTATTCTTCGCGCGTGACGGGACAGGCCGCGATCGCGAAGGCATCGACATGGACGACATGGACCGGCGCCTCGTCGTCTTGTCCCTCGTGACTGCCCATCGAGAACGAACCGCCGGGAATGTCGACGAACGCGTCCGGCATCGTCGCGCTATCTGAATCTCGCGCGGCGGCGGCCGTACTTGCCGACGAGCCGATCGGTGAAGGCGGGAGCCACGGCGTTCAGGATCGCCAGCGCGCGGGACGCCGCGTGCGGATAGACCTCGGGGCGCGGCTTCCGGACGCAGGCCACGATCGCGCGCGCGACGTCCTCGACCGACTGTTTGGGTCCGAGTCCGCCGACCGAATGGCCGTAGTCGCGCTCCATCGCGTGGCGAAACTCCGTCTCCGTCGAGACAGGGAAGACGACGCTGACGTGGATCGGCGTGCCGGCGAACTCGGTCCGGAGCGATTCCGCGAAGCCGACCTGCGCGGCCTTGGTCGCGCTGTAGCCGCTCATCTGCGCGATGCCCCGTTGGCCGACAATCGACGAGACGATGACGAGATGGCCGTGGCCCTGCGCGCGGAAGATCGGGATCGCGGCTCGCGCGCCGTAGAACGTCCCCATGAAATTGACGTCCATCATCCGTTCCATCGTCGCGCCGGGCGTGTCCTCGACCGTGCCGTAGTAGCCGAAGCCGGCATTGCAGACCATGATGTCGAGCCCGCCGAACGCCTCGCGCGCGCGGCCGACGAGCCGCAGCACGTCGGCCTCCGAGGTGACGTCCATGACCACCGGCTCGGCGCGTCCGCCGGCCTCGCGGATGCCGCGGACCGCTTCCTCCAGCCGGTCCGCGCGCCGCGCCCCCAGCACCACCGCGACGCCGTCCCGCGCGAGCTGCCGCGCGGTCGCGAGGCCGATGCCCGACGATGCCCCGGTGATCACCGCGACGCGTCGCGAGCAGAACCATTCGCGCATAATACAGTCCCGTGCGACTGATCCGTGCATCGCCTTGCTTCGCGAGCTCGTCGCGATCGATTCGGTCAACCCGTCGCTCGTGCCCGGGGCCGCCGGCGAGGCGCAGATCGCCGAGGCCATCGCCGTGCACATGCGCGGGCTCGGGCTCGGCGTCGAGATGCAGGAGGCGGCGCCGGGGCGGCCGAACGTGATCGGCGTGCTCGATGGCGGCGAGCCGGGTCGCACGCTGATGCTGTGCGGGCACATCGATACCGTCGGCGTCGACGGCATGTCCGCGCCGTTCGATCCGGTCGAGCGTGACGGCCGGCTGTATGGACGCGGCTCGCAGGACATGAAGGGCGGCGTGGCCGCGATGATCGACGCCGCGCGGCTCGCGCGCGATCGCGGCTTCCGCAAGGGACGTCTGATCGTCGCGGCGGTCGTCGACGAGGAGTACGCGAGCCTCGGCGCCGACACGCTCGTCACGAAGTGGAGCGCCGACGCCGCGATCGTGACCGAGCCGACGGACCTGCAGATCGGCGTCGGGCACAAAGGGTTCGCATGGGCCGCGATCGAGACGCGCGGGCGGGCCGCACATGGCAGCCGTCCCCGGGACGGGCGCGACGCCATTCTGCGAATGGGCCGCGTCCTTCGCGCGCTGGAGCAGTGCGATCGCGAGCTGCAGTCCAGAGCTCCCCATCCAGTCATGGGGACGGCCTCGCTGCACGCCTCCATCATCGATGGCGGACGGGAGTTGAGCAGCTATCCGGATCGTTGCCGCCTGCAGATGGAACGCCGCACCGTCGTCGGAGAAACCGCCGAGAGCTTCATGGGCGGAGATCGAGCAGATCCTCGCCACGCTGCGACAGGAGGATCCCGAGTTCGACGCCTCCGCGAGACTCATGTTCTCGCGTCCCCCGTACGAGCTGCCCGCCGGGCACGAGCTTCCCCGGGCGCTCGCGCGTGCGGCCGGCCAGGCAGGAGCCACCGGCGGAACGATCGGGATGAGCTTCTGGACCGACGCGGCGATTCTTGGCGGGTCCGGAATCCCGTCCGTCTTGTTCGGGCCTGGCGGCGCCGGGCTGCACAGCACCGAAGAATACGTCGAGGTCAGGGACGTGATCGCGTGTCGCGACGCGCTCGCCGACATCTGGCGCTCACGTGGCTGTAGATCCAAGGCCACGGATCAGAACCGATGGTTTTTTGGAACTCCGAGACGAGGCTCACCGGTACCAACGTAGTGTTGAAAACGAAAAAGGCTGGTGGCCCGGCCCATACGGCGCGGGATACCAGCCTTTGTCTGTAGAACCGATCAGCGTCTGCTTACGCAGTCTTGCGCAGCACGAGTCGCTGCGGCACGAGCAGGTGACGCCGCGCGTCGCCGTCGTACCGACGGCGCGGTCCGCGTCCGCTGATCTCCCATCCCGGAGTGTCGTGGCCGCACGACGTGCACCGCATGTTCACGCGGTTGCCTTCGAAGTGCAGGACGGAGTCGTGGCCTCGGAGCCCGCAGAACAGCTGACCGAGGCGGCCCATCGCTCGGGCCACCGCGCCACCGGCGCGGTCGTTGCGTACTCTCCGACGTCGCCGTGAGCTGCTGGGGGTAGTTGGTCACCATGAACGATCTCCCTGTTTCCTTCCTTATATGCCTTATGACTACGTCTATGACGCCGAGTGCGGCCCGGCCGTTCCCATCCGTCACGGGCTCTTGAATATCAAAGCGTGTGCCAGGCGACCTCGTCTGCGTCCAAGGGCCTGTTGAGCCAGGGACTTAGGCGGGAATGCTGGCAGTTTCTGTGGATGAGCTGGCTGGACAGAGTGTGCAAACCGGCACACTTCACGCGACGTGTCCGGACAGTCCGTTGGCCACCCGGAGTGGCATGTCCTACGTACTTGGCTGCCTCAGTGCTCGCGCAGGATGCTTCGCACGACAAATCCGATGTTTGCCGGCCGTTCACCCAGCCGCCGCATGAAGTATGGGAACCATTCGCCGCCGAAGGGGACGTAGATGCGGACGCGGTAGCCTCGCGCGGCCAGCTCGGTCTGCAGGTCCCGCCGGATGCCGTGCAGGAACTGGTATTCGTAGCGATCCGGCGCGATTCCACGTTTGAGCGCAAAGGCGCGCGTCGCCGCGATCATGTTCGCGTCGTGGGTCGCGATGGCCGGATAGGTCCCCTCGGTCAGCAGGACCTGCATGATCTCGACGAAGGCGGCGTCGACCGCCGCCCGGTTCTTGTAGGCGATCTTCCTCGGCTCTTTGTAGGCGCCCTTCACCAGGCGGACGCGCGCGCCGAGCTCGTTCATGCGTCTCGCGTCGGCCACGCTGCGCGGCAGGTACGACTGCAGCACGATGCCGACGTTGCGGTAGCCCTGCTGCCACATCGTCTCGAAGATGTCGAGCGTGACCTGCGTGAACGGCGAATCCTCCATGTCCACGCGGATGAAGAAGTCGCGCGCGCCGGCGCCGTCCAGAATGCGGCGCAGGTTGTCGACGCACGTCGCGCGATCGACGGTGAGACCGAGCTGCGTGAGCTTGAGCGAGAGGTTGCGTCCGATGCCCGAGGCGACGATCCGCTCCATGAGCGTCAGGTACTGCCGCGTGGCGAAGTCCGCTTCCGCCATCGTCGCGACGCTCTCGCCGAGCATGTCGAGCGTCTGCATCAGGCCGCCGGCCTCGATGGCGCGCGCCGCGTCGACGGCCTCCTCGACCGTTTCGCCGGCGATGAAGCGCCGGGCGAAACTGTGCGGACGGCGCATCGCGTAGCGCGACGCGAGATGCTTCAGCCCCTGACTGCCGGCGAGCGTGTGGAAGAACGTCTTGGAGACGCAGGTCGATCATTAGTGGGTTCTGGGTGACCCGCCGCGACCCCGTGAGCAGGTGCTGGAGCGTGCGCGCGTAATACCGCAGCACGGTCCGTTCACGGACGCGGAATCGTCCGCCACGCTCGACATGGATGATGTTGCGCGCGGCCAGCGGCTCGGCGCCTTCCTCGAGCGCCTGCCGCCCCGACGTGACCCCCATGTTCGCCCCCGCCTCGCGCACGGTGTCGATGATCGCCTCGGCCCGCGCTTCGAGCTCGCGGCGGGTGATGGAGGGCTTCAGCGCGGCGGCCAGCACCGCGGTCGGCAGCACTTTGTAGAGCTGCCCGATGCTGTCGCGCGTCAGGTGCGCGACCGCCATCACGTCCCGGCGTGATTCCGCGATCGAACCCGTCGAGGGTGATCGGCGTGCCGAACGTGACGAACGCGCGGGACTGGTAGCCCACCGCGTAGCGCACCATCTCGGCGACTTCGCGCGCGAACGGACGCGACGCGCCGCTTCGCCGCCTGGTGCGCGAGGATGCGATCCTCGAGGACGATGTCGTAGGCCACCGCGACCGGCACGATGACCGAACGTTCCCTCGGCCTGCATCGCGGCATGGAGGAGCCCGGTCTTCGGCGCCTTCAGCTCGCCCGAGTAGCTCCGCCCGCCTTCGATGTAGAAGAGCAGGTCGTGCCGCTGCAGCAGCTCCGAGACGTACGCCTTCAGGGTGACGAGGTACGCGGGATCCTTCGTGTTCCTGCGGATCGGGATCGCGCCGGTGACATGACGGTGGATGAGGCCGAGCGGTCCGCCGAACAGGTTGATCCCCGCGGCGATGATCGGCGGCCGGATGCCGTTGTCGTCGAGGACGAGCGGCTCCACCAGATAGTCGAGGTGGCTCTTGTGGTTGGAGATGTAGATGACGCGCCCGGCGAGCACCGCCTGCTGGGCGATCTCGACGTGCTCGTCGATCCGCTCGATCTTCCGCAGGATCGGATAGAGCGGGTGCTTCAGCGCGCGATAAATCGGATAGCGCTGCGTCGTCCGCAGCTCGTCGAGATAGGCGTGAATGCGCTCTCGCGCCTCGAGCTCGGTCTGGCCGTGTCCGCCACGCAGGTAGCGCGCGACCTCCTCACGCGCGAGGACTGCCTGCGTGATGTCGTCAAGCATCACGCCGGGACTATATCAGAAGCGGACAAAGTGTGTTAGTTCCGTCTTGAACAAGTCAGATCACGTCTCGATCTCCCGACAGATGGCATCGGTGAACTCCGTCGTCGAGGCGGTTCCACCGAGATCGTGGGTGCGCACGACTCCCGTCGGCCAGCACGCGCGTCAGCGCGGCGCGGATGCGCTCCGCACGCTGCCGCTCGCCGATATGGTCGAGCATCATCAAGCCGGACAGCAGCAGGGCGGTGGGGTTCGCCAGGTTCTTGTCGGCGATGTCGGGCGCGCTCCCGTGGACCGCCTCGAACACGGCGCAATCGGTCCCCATGTTCGCCCCCGGCACGACGCCGAGCCCGCCGACCAGTCCCGCGCACAGATCGGACACGATGTCGCCATAGAGGTTCGGGAGCAGCAGCACGTCGAACTTTCCGGGCGCATCACCAGGTGCATGCAGGCGGCATCGACGATGCGCTCGTCGTAGGTGATGTCCGTGAACTCCCGCGACACCTTGCGCGTGCTCTCGAGGAACAGGCCGTCGCTGAGCTTCATGATGTTCGCCTTGTGAATCGCGGTCACGCGCCGGCGGCCGTTCGCCCGCGCGTGCTGGAAGGCGAACTGCGACACGCGCGTGGACGCCTTCTCCGTGATGATCTTCAGGCTCTCGACGACGCCCGGGACGATCTCGTGCTCCAGCCCCGCGTACAGGTCTTCGGTGTTCTCGCGGACGATGACGAGGTCCACGCCGGAGAACCGGCTCGCCACGCCCGGGAGGTTGCGCACCGGCCGGAGGTTCGCGTACAACTCGAGCGCCTTGCGCAGGCCGACGTTGACGCTCGTGAACCCTTCGGCAATCGGCGTCGTGACCGGTCCTTTCAGCGCCACCTTGTTCCGGCGGATCGATTCCAGCAGCGCCGCCGGCAGCGACTGGTTGTACTTCTTGAAGGCGGTCACGCCCGCGTCGTGGCGCTCCCACTCGATGTCGAGCGCCGCCGCCTTGAAAATGCGGATGACCGCTTCGGTGACTTCCGGGCCGATGCCGTCGCCGGGAATCAGCGTGATGACGTGGGTCATAAAGTTCGAAAGTTCTAATCAAGTTCTGAATCGTTGAATCGCTGAATCGGTGTACCGGCTTCAGCCGGACCTGCGATCCTGCCGCGATGCGCGGGGCGAGCAAGGCGGCGACGGCCTCGAGCAGCGTGCGATCGGCCGGGCCGAACGCCGCGGGACGGTCGCTGTCGATGTCGATCTCCCCGAGGACGCGTGCGCCCTGCAGGATCGGGACGACGATCTCGGACTTCGTTTCGATGCTGCAGGCCAGATACCGCGGATCCGCGTTGACGTCGTCGACGACGATCGTGCGCTTCTCGGTCGCGGCGGCGCCGCAGATCCCCCGGCCGAGCGGAATCCGCGTATGTGGCGACGGCTTGCCGAGAAACGGCCCGAGCACGAGCTCGTCGCTCGTCGACGAGGTAGATGCCGACCCACGAGTAGTACGGGATTTCCTGTTTGAGCACCGCGACCGCGCATTCCATCGCCCCGACCGCGTGCGTCGCGGGCGCGAGGGCGGCGGTCACCTTCGCGAGGACGGCGTCGTGTGCGTCTGCAGGCATTTTCGGACTTTCGAACGTTAGAACCTTCGAACGTTAGAACTTTAGAACTTTCAAGTCTTTCAACTCCCGGAACAGCAGGAAGAGGCCCCCGAGAATCGGCACGAGCTGGAGGCCGGTGGCCGTCGCGTGCAGGCGCCCGAACGCCACGCGCCGCGGATCGGACTCCGGCAGGCTCGACGGGGCGGCGCCGATCGCCGCCTGCGCCTGGCGGATCTGGCCCGACACGATCACGCCGGAGTACGCCGTCGCGGCAAGCATGACGAACGCCGTGCCGAGACGGAGGGCGAACTTGCGCGGCCGCGGACCGAGCACGCCCCGCGCGATCAGCGAGGTCAAGAGAACGGCCCCGCAGCCGTAGCTGAGCAGGTGGAAGCGGCGCAGGATTTCGCCGAAGATCGCCCCCGCGAGGACGCGGTCGTCCGCCACCTGCCTCGCGGCGAGGACGTCGAAGATCGCCGGCGCGCCGATGGTGCCGAGGACGAGAAGGCCGCCGACCCAGACGGTCAGCGCCAATACACCGGCGTACCGCAACGCGAGCATCCTCTCATTATAATCACCAGGTTTCACATGCCTGCTCTCGAGGTCCTTTCCAACGCCGTCGCCTGGCTCCCCTGGAGCCGCGCCGCATTCGCCAGGGCGCAGGCGGAGCGCAAGCCCGTCCTCCTGTCGATCGCCGCCGCCTGGTGCCACTGGTGTCATGAAATGGACCGGACGAGCTACGCCGATCCGTCGATCGCCGCGTGCATCAACACGCGGTTCGTTCCGATCCGCGTGGACGCCGACGAGCGCCCCGACATCGGCGAGCGCTACAACCTCGGCGGATGGCCGACGACCGCCTTTCTCACGCCCGACGGCGTGATTCTCGCCGGCGGCACGTTCGTCCCGCCCGAACGGCTGGCCGGAGTGCTCGCGCAGGTCGCCGACGCGTTCGACGCGCGCCGTGAAGTGGCGCCGGTCGGAAGCGCGGCGGAAGCCGGGCCGCCGGGCCCGAATGGACCCGTCACGCGTCGAGGATCTCTGTCGACCACATCTTCTCGACGTTCGACGAGGACCACGGCGGATTCGGGATCGAGCCGAAGTTTCCGCTCGTCGCGCCGCTGCACCTCGCGCTCGATCTGTTCGCCGAGACCCGCGACGCTCGATACGAGACGATCGTGGTGGCCACGCTCGACGCCATGGGCTGGGGCGGCCTGTACGACGAAGTGGACGGCGGGTTCTTCCGCTATGCGACGACCCGCGAGTGGCAGCTGCCGCACGTCGAGAAGTTGCTCGAGGTCAACGCCGCGCTGCTCCGGGTCTATCTCGACGCCGGGGCCGCTCTCGGAATGGCGCGCTTCACCGAGCGTGGCGCGGATGCGCTCCGCTACATCCAGAACTGGCTCGCCGATCCGGTCGACGGCGCGTGGTGGGGCTCGCAGGAGGCCGACGAGCGGTACTACGCCGCCGATTCGGTCGAGGGCCGCCGGGCGTTGCCCGCCCCGGCAGTGGGCCGCGTGCTCTTCACGGACTGGAACGCCGCGATGGTCTCCGCGGCCCTGCAGGCCGCGCGCGTGTTCGACGACGACGGGCTCCGTGAGTTCGCGCTGAAGTCGCTCGAGCGCGTGCTGCTCGCGTGTTACAAACCCGGCAGGGGTGTCGCGCACTACTTCGACGGCGAGGCGCGCGTGCGCGGCCTCCTCGGGGACCAGATCGCGATGGCGGCCGCCTGCCTGGACGCATTCGAGGTGACCGGCAACATCGTCTACGAAATGATGGCGGAGGAGCTGGCCCACTATGCGATCCGGGTCATGTGGGACGAGCGCGACGGCGGCTTTCTCGACCGCGCGCCGGAGGCGGCCGAGGACGAGCCGGAGATCGGCCTGATGCGCGTCCCGCTGAAGCCGTTTGCGCTGAACTGTGACGCCTCACGCACGCTGCGGCGGCTCGCGCTGAGCTCGGGCGATCAGGAATTCGCGCAGATCGCCGACCGCATCGTCGCCGCGATGGCGCCGCTGGCCGCCGGCCAGGGCCCGCTGGCCGCGCACTACGTGCTCGCCGCGCGCGCCGCCGGTCCGCGGTGATAGACTTTCCAATTCCGTTGAAGACCGAGGGTCGAATTCCCACAGTTCCGCCCTTTCAACCGAGCTCACGGAGTAACGCTCAGATGTCCACACCGCTTGCCGCTCTGAAGAACATCGCCACCCAGCTCCGCATCGATTCGGTGCGGTCCACGACCGAAGCGGGAACCGGACATCCGACGAGCTGCCTGTCGGCGGCCGAGATCGTCGCCACGCTCTTCTTCGGCGAGATGCGGTTCGATCCGAAGAACCCGAAGAACATCGACAACGATCGGTTCGTGCTGTCGAAGGGTCACGCCGCGCCGATTCTGTACGCGGCGTGGGCCGAAGCCGGGCTGTTTCCGCGCGAGGAGCTGCTGAAGCTGCGGACGATCGGGTCGGATCTCGAGGGACACCCGACGCCGCGGCTGCCGTTCGTCGATGTCGCCACCGGATCGCTCGGGCAGGGCATCTGCGCGCTCGGTCGGCACGGCGCTCAACGCGCGGCGCATCGGATCCGACTACCGCACCTACGTCGTCCTCGGCGACGGCGAGATGGCGGAAGGATCGGTCTGGGAAGCGGCCAACATCGCGCTCCACTACAAGCTCGACAACCTGTGCGGCGTGGTCGACGTCAACGGCCTCGGCCAGAGCCAGGCGACGCAGTTCGACCATCAAATGGAGCGCGATCGCCGCGCGCTGGACGGCGTTCGGCTGGCACACGATCGTCGTCGACGGCCACGACATCCCGTCGCTCCTGCAGGCGTACGCCGAGGCGCGCGCCACGAAGGGGCGCCCGACGATGGTGCTCGCGCAGACGCTGAAGGGCAAAGGGCTCGCCGCGATCGAAGGGAAGGACGGCTGGCACGGCAAGGCGCTGAAGAAGGGTGAAGAAGCGGACAAGGCGATGGCCGAGCTCGCAGAAGCAGATGGTCGATGCGGGCGGCGCGAAGCCCGTCATCCGGATGCCCCAGTCGAAGGGCCGGCCGGACGTGGCGCCCGACTACTCGAAGATTCCCGCCCCCGCCTACAAGCTGGGCGACCAGGTCGCGACGCGCGAAGCCTGGGGCACGGCGCTCGCGGTCCTCGGAACCGCCGACCCGCGCGTCGTCGCGCTCGACGCCGACGTCAAGAACTCGACCTTCAGCGACCGGTTCGAGAAGGCCAACCGCGATCGCTTCTACGAGAACTTCATCGCCGAGCAGGTCATGGTCGGCGCGGCGATGGGTCTTGCGGCGCGCGGCGCGATCCCGTTCCCCTCGACGTTCGCCTGCTTTCTCACGCGCGCGGCCGATTTCATCCGCATGGGCGGCA
This sequence comes from uncultured Acidobacteriota bacterium, assembly GCA_963820645.1. Classification (GTDB taxonomy): domain Bacteria; phylum Acidobacteriota; class Vicinamibacteria; order Vicinamibacterales; family 2-12-FULL-66-21; genus JALZOC01. The sequence goes on from CAWGAS010000005.1 coordinate 101,578, forward strand.
TCTCGTTCTCGAACGTGAAGTTCGCCGGCTCGCACGCCGGCGTGTCGATCGGCGAGGACGGCCCGTCGCAGATGGCGCTCGAGGATCTGTCGATGACGCGCGGCGTGCCCGGCTGCGCCGTCCTCTATCCCTGCGACGCCGTCAGCACGGAGCGCCTGGTGGTCGAGATGGGCCGGCACGCCGGCATGGCCTACATGCGCACGTCGCGGCCGAAGACGCCGGTGATCTACGGACCCGACGAGGCGTTTCCGATCGGCGGCTCGAAGGTGCTCCGCCAGAGCGCCACAGACGTCGCCGCGGTGGTCGGCGCCGGCATCACGGTGTTCGAGGCGCTGAAGGCCTACGATCAGCTGAAAGCCGAGGGAATCGAGATCCGCGTCATCGACGCGTATTCCGTCCAGCCGATCGACGCCAGGACGATGATCGAGGCGGCAACCGCCACGGGCGGCGCGCTCATCACGGTCGAGGATCACTATCCGGCCGGCGGCATCGGCGATGCGGTCAGCGAGGCCGTGGCGGCGGCGGGATTCGTGGTGCGCCGGCTCGCGGTGCGCGAGATTCCGCGCAGCGGACAGCCGGACGAGCTCATCGATCGCTACGGCATCTCGGCGCGGCACATCGTCGACGCGGTCCGCCAGATCGCGCGCCAGCCCAAAGTCTGAGGCGCGGGGTCAGGACGGGGCGCCCGCGGGCTCTGGCGCGACGGCGAACATGCCCTCGAAGAGCTGCCGCATCAGCTCCGGGCGCTGACCGAGGAGATCGAACAGATCGTCGCGATCGATGCGCAGCGCGATGCCGCTGCGCAGGACGCTGGCGGATCGGCCGACCGGCTGTCCTGACAGCATGGAGTGCGATCCGATGATGTCGCCCGCGCGCGCCGTGAGCTGACGGCCTTCGGCGTCCTCCACCGACACCTCTCCCGACAGGATCAGCCAGAGCGCCAGCGGCGCCGATTCGGCGAAGAGCGCCGACCCCATGGTCATCGGGACGGTCTGCGCGATCTCGCCGAGCGGCCGCATTTCTTCGACGGCGATCCGCGAGAAGACCGGCACACGCTGCAGCGCCAGGACCTTCTCGATCGGCAGCAGTCCCTGAGCCGCGAGCTGCTCGAGCTCGTGGGCGGCCCCCGTCGACTGCAGGTTGCTGACCGTCGCGGCATCGACGCGCTCGGCGAGCGTCGAGAACAAGCCCCGCACCAGGTCCGTGTTGTCCGCGAGCAGCGTGCGCAGCTCGTCGGCGGTGAGCGCCAGCGTCACGGCGCTCTCGATCGTCCGCATCGACCTGCGGATCGGACGACCCTGCAGCGCGTGCACGAAGCCGAGCGCCGCGGCTGGCTCGACGGTGTACGGCTCGGCGTCGCGGGACGCGCTCGTCGCCGTGACCCGGCCGTCGAGCAGGATGTGGATCGTTTCCGGCACGATGCCCTCGAGCAGGAGGCTCGTGCCCGGCTGGTGACGCACCTGGCGCGAGGCGCCGGCGATCCGGAACAGCTCGTCGACGCTGACCGACGCGAACAAGCGGCAGGCCCCGCAGGCGTCCCGCGAGCTCCGCGGCCGGCAGCGGCTCGAGCCACAGCTCGCGACGGCGTTCGGCCGGCATCCGGCGCTCGGCCAGCGCCCACGATGCCGCTTCGAAGACGTACCAGTCCCGCGCATCGCGATGCGCCAGCACGTGCTCCACGTCGTCTGCGAGCGTCCACAGCTTCTGCTGCCGCACCACGTCGATGGCGGCGGCGGCGACGACCTGGTCCTCGTCGTTGATCAGCTGCAGCAGGGTTTCCTCGACGTCGCGCGGCCGCGTCTTCAGCAGCACGTTGCCGCGCCGGACTTTTTCGTCCTGCGGCAGCTCCTCGAGAATCGGGCATGAGGTACTTGCGCAGCTGCCCGGTGAGGATGTTGTCGAGGTACTCGGACGCGCTGGCGCGCCGGCGCGCGTCGCCGTGGTGCAGCGTCCACTCGGCCGCGGCGATGTCCTTCCACGGGTAGATCAGCGCGAGCAGGCGGTAGATACGGTCCTGCGTGCGCGCCATCTTCTGCTGCACCGCGTTCGCGAGCAGGGAGCCCGGCGCGACCGTCTGCCCGCGGGTCAGGTTGTCGGACAAGCGACAGGTAGTTGAAGTAGCGGCGGCCTTCGCGGAGCGCGAGCGCTTCGATCGCCGTCGCGCGGGAACGTCAGCGGGTCGTCGGTGCGGCGCAGGCGGTCGAGGGCGGCGATGACCTTGTAGCGCAGGAAGCCATCGGGTTCGGAGAGGGCCGCCGTCAGCACGTCGACCGACTGCTGCGACGGGATCTGGGCGAGCGTCGCGGGGATGTGGCGGCGGACCCAGATGTCCTCTTCCGCGTCGCTGCATGAAGTGCGCGAGCGCGTCGACGACCGGCTCGCCGTAGCTGACCAGCACCTGCGCGGGCGCGCGCCTTCAGCCGGCGGTTCCGGAGCAGCGCGATGAGCGTCGGGACGAACACGAAGTCCGACGCGCCCGCCGCCTGCACGCTTTCCATCGCCTCGTCGGCCACTTCCGGGGACGGTGTCGTAGAGCAGCGGGATCAACAGCCGCCGGAAGCGCGGGTCGGCGATGTGACGGATGGCGGCGGCCACGTCGCGGCGGCCGTCGCGCGCGGCATCGCGCGAATCCCCGGCGAGCTCGACGAGGACCGCCTCCGCGGCGTCCACGTCCGCCGGCGAGGCGCTGGCCGCGAGCGCGACCGCCGCGGTCACGCGGATGCGCGGATCCGGATCGGCGAGCAGCGGCCGGGACAGCGTCGTCGCATCCTCGTTGTTGATGGCGCCGATCGCGACGATCGCGGCCGCCCGGACGCCGGAATCCGCGTCGCCCAGCATGCGCCGCACCTGCGGCAGCCAGCGCACGCTGATGTCGCTGCGAACGGCGCCCAGGGCGCGCAGCGCGCGCTGCCGCACCGTCGGCGACTCGTGATAGAGGAGGAGCGGCGTGACGAGGTTGCGCTTGTCGAGCGACTCGAGCATGTCGATCGCGTAGACGACGCGGGCCGGGTCCGGCTGCGCCAGCTCCTGCACGAGCGTTTCGATCGTCGACAGATCGCCGCCGCTCAGCCGGACTTCGGCGGGCACGACGTCGCGCCGCTCGATGCTCTGGCGGAACGCCCTCAGGTAGCCCTTGCGCGCGCGGAGCGACATGAAGATCCACACGACCGTCACCGCCAGGCTCGCGTAGCTGAGCCGCTGCCAGTTCGAGCTGCAGGCCCCACGGCTGGACGAGCACGAGGAGCAGCAGGGCGCCCACCGCCTTGCGCCGCGCGATCGACCGTGACGTCGAGAAACGATTTCGCCTTGAGCTTGATGTCGCTCGGCAGCGGGAGGAAGAGGATCTCGCGGGTCGTCTTGTCGACGGTGTAGCGCAGCGACTGATCCAGCACGCGCGCGAGGCCCGGCGCCCAGAGGGCGCCGTTCAGCAGCATCACGACTGCCGTGGATCCGAGGCTGACGGGGAGCACCATCAGCGCGAAGCCGATCCCCAGGTACCGATGAATCTTGCTCGTCAGCCAGATCTGGACGACGAAACCGATCGTCGACGTCCACAGGCCGACCTGCGCCAGGAACGCGGTGATCGAATCGGTCGCCCCGGCGCCTTTCGCGGCCTGGGCGGCCATGTTCAGCTGCTGCTCGATGATGGACGCGCCGAGGGCCGCGAAGCTGATCACGAGCGCGATGATCTGCAGGTGCTTCGAGCCGCGCAGCAGATTGAAGGCTTCGCCGGCGCTGACTCCCTTCTCTCCCTTCACCGAGGCGATCGGATCCGCCTCGACCCGCTCACGCCTGATGATCGCCACGACCAGCGCGGCGCACAAAAGCATGGAGGCGGCGCTGGGCAGCAGCAGGTTCGTCGATCCGATTTGCGGCGCGTACGACGCCAGCGCCGAGCCCGCGATGCCGCCGAGCGGGGCCCCGGCGCCGATGAACCCGAACAACCGCTTCGCCTGCCGCGGATCGTAGACGACGTTGGCGATCGTCCAGAACTGGCTGATGAGCAGGAGGCCGAGGATCAGCCCGGTGACATAGAACGCGACCGAGACCCAGGTCGCCGGCGTCTGGAACAGGAACCAGAAGACGATCAGCACGCCGGCCAGGCCCACCTGGACGATCGGCAGGCCCCAGCGCCTGGGGAGCTTGGCGATCAGCCACGCGTAGCCCGCCATCAGGAGGCCGATGATGAAGCCGGCGGCCAGCAGCACATACGGAAGGTTGTCGGCGCCGAGACTGGTGATGAACTTCGACCGCGTGATCGGGCGGATGGTGTTCCATGCCGTCATCGCGAGGAACGAGTACGCGAACATCATGAACGCGGTGAGGCCCTCCCCCTTCCGCAGTTCGACGAGGGGGCCAAGGATGCGCTGGAGCATGCGCAAGCCTAAGACATGCGTAACCTGAAGTAAACTGCGGCCGTCCCATGGTTCCGCGGCTCCGGCGCTTCTTCGACGTGCGAGCCGGCGAAGGGCTCCGCGTCCTTCTCTCGTTCCTGTACATCGCGGTCGTCGTCGCGGCGTTCCTGCTCGCCAAGCCGATCCGCAACGGCCTGTTCCTCCAGAAGTACGGCCCGTACGCCCTCGTCTACGTCTACGCCGCCGTGCCGCTCGCGCTGTCGCTGTTCGTGCCCGTCTATTCGCGGGTCGCCGCGCGGTTTGGATCCCGCGCCGTGACCGTGGCGACGCTGGTGTTTTTCAGCCTCAACGTCGTCCTGTTCTGGTATGCGTTCCGGCTCTACCGGGAAGCGGACGCCCAGCCCGGCACTCCGGCGTGGCTCCTGCCGGGCGTGTTCTACGTGTGGGTCAACTGCTTCGGCGTGATTGCGCCGGTGCAGGCGTGGAGCTTCGCGAACTCGTTGTTCGACACGCGGCAGGCGCGCCGGCTGTTCGGGCTGATCGGGGCGGGCGCGTCGCTCGGCGCGATCGGCGCCGGACTCCTCGCGCGGTTCCTGGTCGGGCCGGTCGGCGGCACGGTCAACATGATGCTCGTGCTCGCGGCCCTCATTCTGCTCGCGGCCGCCATCGTCATCGCGGCGACCGCGCGGATTCCGCGCCGCGGCCCCGCGCGCCGCGGTCCGCCGCCGCGGCATCCCTTCCGCGACAGCATGCGCCAGATCGGCGCGAGTCCGTACCTGCGCCTGATGGCCGCGCTCGTGTTCCTGGTCGCCATCGCGACGCAGTGGACCGCGTTTCAGCTGAGCCTGGTCGCCGATCGGCGTTTCGGCGGCGACGCGGATGCGCTGACCGTGTTCTTCGGGACCTTCAACTTCGCCCTTGGCGCGATCAGCTTCCTGCTGCAGCTGCTCTTCGCCGGTCCGGCGCTGCGGCGCTTCGGCGTGGCGGTCACGATTCTCGTCCTGCCGTTCTCGCTCGGGTTCGGGAGCCTGCTCATCCTGCTCGTTCCCGGAGTCTGGACCGTGCTGCTCACGAACGGGCTCGACCAGAGCGTGCGTTTCTCGCTCGACAAGGCGACGTACGAGCTGTTGTATCTGCCGCTGCCGCCGGCGCTGCGCGCGCCGACCAAGAACACCATCGATATCGTCGTCAGCCGCTTCGCGGACGCCGCCGGCGGCGGTGCTGCTCGGCGTGGCGACGCAGGGCTTCTTCGGGCTGGGCGGTCTCGGCGCCGGGCTGCGGGGCACGGCGGCCATCAACCTCGGGTTCATCGGCGTCTGGTGCGCCGTCGCGTGGCGGCTTCGCGTCGAGTACGTGCGCACGATCCGGCAGACCATCCGGCGGCATCGGATCGACACCGAACGGATACCGCCGGGCGCGCTCGACCAGTCGGCCACCGCCGCGCTTGGCGCGGCGCTCGGTGCGCTCGATGTCTCCGAGGTGCGCTATGCGCTCGACCTGCTCGAGACCCAGCGCATCGACGAGAGCCTGCTGCCGGGCCTCCGGAAGCTGCTGACCCACGGCCTGCCGGAGTTCCGGCGTCGCGCGCTGCTGATTCTCGCCGCTGCCAGGGATCGGACCGTGGCCGCCGCCGCGGTCGAGATGCTGCGTGACCCGGATCTGTCGGTGCGCACCGAGGCGCTTCTCTACGTCACCCGCGAGATGGGCGTGGACCCGCTCTCGCAGCTCGAGCAGCTCGGTGACTTCGAGGGTTCCTCGATCAGGGCCGCGACAGCCGCATTCTTCGCGTCCCCGGGCCCGTCGCAGAATCTCGAGGCGGCCCGGGCGATCCTCGACGCCATGGCGTCGTCCGGCGGTGAGGCGGGCGCGCAGGACCGAATCCAGGCCGGCCGCGTGCTCGCGGTGGCCTACGATGTGTTCCCCGATCTGCTCTCGCGGCTGATCGCCGACGAGGATCCGCAGGTCGCGGCGCAGGCCATCAACGCCGCGGGCGCCGCGACGCGCGACGACCTGATCGAACCGCTCATCGCCGCGCTGGCCCGCCCGGAGCTGTCCGACGACGCCGCGCGCGCCCTTGCGCTCTACCGCGACGCGATCGTGCCCGAGCTCGAGCGCCGGCTCCAGGCTGACGAAACGCCGGTCGAGATCAAGCGGGAGCTGCCTGCGGTGCTCGTGCGGATCGGCACGCCGCTCGCCCAGCAGGTCCTCATCGAAGGCTTGCTGCAGGCCGACGTCACGCTTCGCTACCGCGTCGTCGCGTCGCTCAACAAGCTGCAGGACGTTCACCCGGACCTGCGCGTGGACCGTGAGGTGGTCGAGCTGCTCATCGCGGCGGAGATCGCCGGCCACTACCGGTCGTACCAGGTGCTGGGGCCGCTGCGGGCACAGCTCAGGGAGGACGATCCCATCCTGCAGGGGCTGCACCGCTCGATGGAGCAGGAGCTCGAGCGGATCTTCAGGCTCATGGCGCTGCTGTTCCGTGGATCCGCGCTGCACGATGCGTACGTGGGCCTGCGGTCCACCAACTCGGCCATGCGCGCCAACGCGCTCGAGTTCCTCGACAACGTGCTCGTGCCGGATCTCCGGAAGGTGCTCGTGCCGCTGCTCGACAACCAGGTCAGCGTCGAGGAGCGGATCGCGATCGCGGACCGGCTCGTCGGCGCGCCGGTCGGGACCGCGGAAGAGGCCGTGGCGACGCTCCTGGCGAGCGGCGATGCCTGGCTGCGGTCGTGCGCGGTGTACGCCGTCGGCGCGCTGCAGCTGCACGGCCTCGCCGGAGAAGTGCGCCGCTACAAGGCCGCGTCGGATCCAGAACTGCGCAAAGGCGTCGAGACTGCGCTGGAGCGGCTCTCCGGTGGTGACGCGGATCCCGCGCACCACCGTCCCGTTCCCGCCGAGGTGGGTATGGGTGTGGGATGAGGATCAAGAACGCGTCAACTACCAACTCCCAAACGGGCCAACTCCCAAGGCGCATGCCTCGCACCAACTGTGTGAAATCCGCTGCGACTTCTCACCCTCAAACACTTCGCCAGTTATCCGTGGGGGTTCCAAACAAGAAGTCAGAAGATTAGGAGAAAACACAAGGACTCCTGATCTCCTGTAAAACCTGCTGACGGCTCTTAGAGATCAGGCGTCGGCGCGAGCGCCCGCTTGTGATCGGTCGCACGCACCAGCCGCTCGATGCGCATCGCCAGGGCCGGGGACACGGCGTCCGGTCCGTTGGTGAGGTAATTCTCGAGATCGCCGTACGAAAACCCCATGTCGGCCTCGTCGGTCTGGCCCAGCCACAGCCCGGCGCTCGGCGCCTTCTCGAGAATCGGCGCGGGGATCTCGAGCGCCCGCGCCAGTGCCTGGACCTCGCTCTTCAGGAGCGAGCCGATCGGCAGCACGTCCGCGCCCCCGTCGCCGTACTTCGTGAAGTAGCCAATCGTGAGCTCGCTGCGGTTGCCGGTTCCGGCGACGAGCTTGTTGAGCGAATTCGCCACGAAGTACAGCGTCGTCATGCGCAGCCGCGGCTTCACGTTCACGAGCGGCAGCTTCACTTGCGTGTCGCTCGCCTCGGACCGCGACGGCGCCTGGTCCGGTGGAAGGCTCATGAACGCCATCCTGAGATCGGCCAGCAGTCGGTCGTAGGCAGGGGCCAGATCGATCCGGATGGTCGGGATGTCGAAATGATCCGCGACCAGCCGCGCGTCGGCTTCGTCGCGCGCGTCGCTGTGGCACGGCATCAGGACGCCGACCACCTTGCCAGGCGCCGCCATCTGGCACAGCCGGGCCACGACCGCCGAATCGAGCCCGCCACTGAGGCCGACCACGAATCCGTGCGCGCCGGCGAGCGTCAGATGCTGGCGCAGCCACTCGGCAATGTCGTTCCCGCGCGCCGTCATGGTCAAGCCGAATCCTCGCGCCGCGATTCGGCGGCGGGCGCCTGCGGCTCCTTGTGCTCGAGCATCCGCAGGAAGGCGTCGACGAGCGCGGGGTCGAACTGTTTTCCCCGCTGCCGCTCGATCTCGGCCATCGCATCGTCTATCGGCCACGCCGCCTTGTAGGGCCGCTTCTGCGTCAGCGCATCGAACACGTCCGCGACCGCGACGATGCGCCCGGCCAGCGGGATGGCCGCGCCGGTAATGCCGGCGTATCCGTCGCCGTCCCAGCGCTCGTGATGGTTGAAGGCGATCTCCTCCGCGAGACGCAGGATCGTGAAGCGGCTGCCCGAGAGGATGCGGGCGCCGATCGTGGTGTGCGTCTTGACGATCAGGAACTCCTCCGCGCGTGAGCTTGCCCAGCTTCAACAGGATCGAGTCCGGAATCCCGATCTTCCCGACGTCGTGGAGCGGGGCGGCGCGGCGAATCAGCGACACTTGCGGGTCGGGCAGCCCGATCCCTTTGGCGAGGAGCGCCGCCATCTGACCGACGCGCTCCGTGTGCTGCCCGGTATTGTCGTCGCGGAACTCGGCGGCCCTCGCGAGGCGCTCGATGATCTCGATCTGCGCCGCCTCGAGCTCCCGGGTGCGGTCGCGCACCTTGGCCTCGAGGATCTGGTTCTGGCTCTGAATCTGCAGGTACAAGAAACGCGTCTCGAGCAGCGTGCCGATCCGGAGCAGCACTTCGTCGCTGTGGAACGGCTTGTTCAGGAAGTCTTTCGCCCCGCGCGACAAGCGCTTCCCGCTTCGCCTCCTGCGTGTCGTCGCCGGTCAGCATCAGGATCGGCAGGTAACTCGCTTCGGCGATCTGGTTGAGCTCGTCCATGACCTCCAGGCCGTCCCGGTGGGGCATGTGCAGGTCGAGCAGGATCAGATCCGGCCGGAACTTCACGTAAAGATCCGCCGCTTCGCGCGCGTCGTTCGTGCTCTCGATGCGGCTGAAGCCGGCCCGCTCCAGGAGACGGCGGAGCAGGTCGACGTTGGCCGCCTCGTCGTCGACGATCAGGATGCGAGCGTTCTTGAAAATCCGAGGGGCCATGTCAGGTGTGCGGAACCCTCAGGATACCGCCGCGGAGTCCGCGTTCGCGATGGTTTCGGCCGCCGGCGAGTCCGGCCACTCGACCGCCGGCGCCGCCGTATAGGCCGCGTGTGCCAGAGCGCCCTGGAAGAAAGCCGTTTCGGAGGCGTAAAACAGCAGCTTCAGGTAGTGGCGGCCGAGGATGTAGGCCTCGCCGAGCCCCAGGACGAGCCACATCGAGAGACCGGATTGGGGCGCCCCTGGGGCGATAGCCGCATAGATGCTCACCAGTAGGAGGAATGCTACGGCATTCAGCGCGTAAAGGCCAACAGCCGCGCCGGCATGACGCGCCACGAACCGTGCGCCGGCCAGCAGGGCCCCGAGCGCGCTCCGGCGATCCTCGACGACAATGCGCACCCGCGCGTAGTCGAACACGAGGTTACAGAGCACCAGCAGGAGCCCGAATACCAGGTAGCCTCCCACGCGATACGCGAACGCGGTGCGCTCGGCCGCGACGTTGGCCGTCAGCGTGTCGACGACGGTCGTGAAAATCCACCCGTGCACGTACTGGAAGAGGAAGGCGTAGACCAGCCAGGCGACCGCTCCGACCCGGAGGAAGCGCCAGAAATGGATCCCGCACGCGGCGAAGAACCCGTGCGACCGGGTCGGGCGCCCCCTGGCGAAGCGATCGAGGACGCCGCCGGACAGGAACGACCACAGCACCAGCCAGGCGGCGGTCACGCCGGCGATCGTCGTCGCGAGCTCGGTGTTGTCGAGGAAGCCGCTCAGGTTGTCGAGCACGGCGCCGAAGCCGACGATCGAGGGGACGAACGTGGTGCCGAGGCCCGAGGCCTGGGCGGAGAACTCCTGCCACCAGTCGGAGTTCGTGCCGGCAGCCGCCGCCTCCGCCGCGAGGCTCTGCCCGAGGTGCGCCGCGATCATGCCGCGCAACGCGTAGCGACAGGGGAAGCGCGACGAACAACGTGAGCGCAAACATGCCGGCGACGACCATCGGCGCGCCGTTGACCCGGCGGATCCCGTCGCGGAAGGCGGCCGGCGCGGTCATCAGACGAAGAACCCGTAGGTCAGCAGATGATCCTGCAGCCAGACGAGCCACGTGAGGGACCATTTGCGCGCCGCCGCCTTCGCCTTCGGCGTCAGCGTCGCGGAGTTGTTCGTGTAGTTCACGTCGAGCAGCAGCACGTGGTCCGGGTCGACCTGGACGAACGAGGCGCGCGACGGGCTTCTCGATCTCGAACCGCTTCCAGCGATCCCGCCCGTCCCACGGCCAGCGGACCTCTTCCCCGTTCTCGAAGACGACGCGCACGTCGACGGGAAACAACGCTTCACCAAATCGGCGGACGACGACGGTCGTTCGGTACGTGGCGATCGAGAGCTGCCGGCGCGGAACCGAGTCCGGCTTCGAGTCGTCGATGCGGCCCGCGCACGGTCGCCAGCTCGCTTCTGAAGGCGTCGACCCCGTAGTCGAACACGTTGGAGCTCCGGTGCGTCTGGTCGAAGAACCACGTCAGGTCCCGTCCGCTGACCTCGTTGACGACCGCGAAGAAATCATCGGGCTTCGGATGCCGGAAGGCCCAGCGCGCGTAATACGTGGACAGGATCCGCTGCAGCGTTTCCCATCCGAGCATGCGCTCCAGCGTGTGCAGCCACAACGCCGTCTTGTTGTAGGTGATGACACTCGCCGTCGCCGGCCAGTACCGCCACGTCGGCGTCGACTGGTCGTCCGCTTTGGCGCCAAGCCGATACGGACCCAGGCGGTCGCCGTCCGTCTCCCGGCTCAGCGGGAAGTCGTGGAAGACCCACGGCACGAACCCGCCGAAGTAGCGCTTCGAGTAGTAGTTCGGCTGAAACACCTGCTCGATCGTCCGCGCGGTGGAAAACGTGTTGAGCCCCTCGTCCATCCACGCGTGCTCGAACTCGTTCGTCGCGACGACGCCGTACCACCATTGGTGACCGGCTTCGTGCACCGTGACCCCTTCCGGTGTGGTGACGCCGCGCGGCGCGATCCAGCGCGTGCCCGCCGTGAACAGCGTCGGATACTCCATCCCGCCCGCGTCGCTGTTCCACGCGGGATCGACGATCGTGATGTGGTCGTACGGATACGCCCCGTACCACTCGCCGTAGTACTTCAGCGTCGCGCGGGTCGCGTCGAAGTGCCGGTCGGCCTGACCCGCATGCTCCGGCTGCAACAGCAGGCGCATGTCGACTGCGCGGCAGCGCCGGATGCTCGAACCTGGCGCGGCGCTCGATGAAGTCGGGGCTCGTCGTCCACGCGAAATCGTGGACGTCGTCCTCATAGTAGTGATGGGTCGTGGTGCCGTCCGGCTCGTCGCGGCGGTCGCGTTCGGTCCCGGTGGCGCCGACCGTCCATCCCTTCGGGACCGTCAGCCGGACGTCGTAGCTGCCGAAGTCGGCAAAGAACTCGGTCGCCGAATGGAACTGATGGCAGTTCCAGCCGGTGTCTTCGAGCACGCCGATCTTGGGAAACCATTGCGCGATGAAATAGAAGTTGCCGATCGTGCCGGTGCGCGCGAACGGGCGCGGCACGCGCGACGTCCACGCGATCTCGACGGCGATCGTTTCACCGGGCGCGACCGCGCGGTCGAGCGGCACTTCCATCACGGTGCGATCGTCGGCGTTGCCGTCGTCTGGCGCGATGAAGCGCGCCTGCGACATCAGGTCGGACGGCTGACCGCTGATCGTCTCCCGCGAGGCCTCGATCGTCCCTGGCGCGGCGGCGAGGCGAATGCTGGTGACGTCGATCCAGCCAAAATCCGAGTCCGCGCGCTCGACTGGCGGCACGCTGCCGGTGGTCGAGCGCTGCTCGCGCATCCACGACGAGGCCGTGTTTCGCCAGGCATTGTAGATAGAGGTGGAAGCGGAGCGTCGTGGCGGGGATGCTCGACGTGTTGCGCCACGTGAGACGCTCGTTGCCCGTCAGCGTCCGGCTGGAGGGATCGAGCCGCGCGCTGATGGCGTAGCTGGCATTGCGCGGGGACCGCGCGCCGGGCGGCGGCGCGGCGGCCGTCGCTCGCGTCTCTGGGACGGATGCCGGCGGTTGTCGGGGAGCGGTCGCGCCGCCGAGCAGGAACAACGCCACGAGGGCTGCGAGTCGCCCGAACACGGGCCAATCCTACACCAGAACCCCGGGGTGGACGCCGTAGGACGACCGCGCGCGGCGGGTATAATCCACGGATCGCAGGCACATTTTCACAGGAGTCAGAATGGGATCACAGACGGGACCGATCAAGGTCGTGCACGTCGGGCTGGGGCCAATCGGTGCGGCCATCGTGCGACAAGTCGCCGGGCGCAAGGGCTTTCGCATCGTCGGGGCCGCCGACATCGATCCCGCCAAGGCCGGCCGGGATCTCGGCGACGTCGCGGAGCTCGCCAAGCCGCTGCGCGTGACGGTCTCGGGCGACGTCAGGAAAGCGATCAAGGCGGCCAGACCGGACGTCGTCGGTGCACTGCACCGGCTCGTCGCTGAAGGCGGTGCTGCCGCAGTTGGAAGAGATCCTCAAGCTCAAGGTGCCGATCGTGTCGACGACCGAGGAGCTGGCGTATCCGACGAAGAGCAACCTGAAGTACGCGCGGATCATCCATCAGCTTGCGAAGAAGGCCAAGGTCGCGGTGCTCGGGACCGGCGTGAACCCCGGCTTCACGATGGATGCCCTGCCCATCACCCTGACCGGGGTCTGCGAGCGCGTCGACGCGCTGCGCATCGATCGCGTGCAGGACGCGCGCATCCGCAGGCTGCCGTTCCAGCAGAAGATCGGCGCGGGGCTGACGGCCGAGCAGTTTCAGAAGAAGGTCGACGATCGCAGCGTGCGTCACGTCGGGCTGGCCGAGTCGGTGTCGATGATCGCGGACGCGCTCGGCTGGAAGCTGGATCGGATTACCGACGAGATCAAGCCGAAGATGGCGACCGAGACCGTCGCCAGCGAGTTCCTCGCGGTCGATCCGGGGTTCGTCTGCGGCATCGTGCAGGACGGCATCGGCTACCGCAACGGGCTGCCCGTGATCTCGCTGCACATGGAGGCGTATCTGGGCGCGCCGGAGTCGTTCGATTCGGTGCAGATCGCCGGCTCGCCGGCGTTGACGATGAAGATCGCGGGGGGCGTGCATGGCGACATCGCGACGGCGTCGATCGTCGTGAACTCGCTGCCGAAAATCCTGGAGGTCCCGCCCGGGCTCCACACGATGCGGGACATGCCGATTCCGTCGTTCTACGGCGGGAGGTAGCCCCCGTCGTTGGTCCCGCGTCAAGGATTGGGGAGGCGATGATGGACGCCGTGCAGTCGCAGCATCTCGGCCGGGTCAGGCAGCTGCGCGAATCGTTCGCGGAGGCGAACGAGCGGCTGGTCGCGCGGCTCCGCGGCGCATCCGACGACGCGGCGGGGCATGCGCCGGAGGGGGAGTGGTCGGCGGCGCAGATCGGCTGGCACGTCGCGGCCGTCACGACGCGGTTCGCGGGCTTGATTTCCGGCGACGTTGCGGGAGCGCAGCCGCTGCCGGAGGATTTCCGCGAGCGAACGTGGCCGGAGGTCGTCGCCGCGATTCCCCCGCGGCTCCAGGCGCCGGCGGCGTTGGCGCCTCCGCCGGGCGTTCGCCGCGACCAGGCGATTTCGGCCCTCGAGGCCGCGGGGATGCGGATGGCCCGTGCGCTCGACTCGTTGACTCCCGAGCGCGGCGCCCGCCTGGGCATCACGAGCGCCGTCGTGGGATCGATCACGGTGTATCAGATCGGCGACTGGGCCACCGCGCACGTCATCCGACACAACCGTCAGGCGAAGCGGGTGCTCGGAGAAGGCTGATCAGGACGCCTGGTTCAGCCCCCAGCGCCTCCGCTTCAGGAACAGGCCCTTTCTCGAAATCCCGAGGATGCGCGCGGCCTCTTCGACGCGCCCGTGCGTGCGATCGAGCGCGCTTCGCACCATCGTCTGTTCGAGCAGCTGGACGGCCGCGGGCAGCGGCTGGTCGATGCGCACGCGCACTTCCGGATCGGGGACTGCCGCGGCCGGCGCGGGTACTGGTCCGGCGCGAGGCCTGGATCTCCGGCGACAGCAGGGCGGGCGTCAGCGTCGAGTTGGCTTCCGCCATCGCGACCATCCGGCGGACCTCGTTGGCGAGCTGACGGAGGTTGCCCGGCCAGGAATAGAGCAGCAGGTATTCGAGCGTTTCGTCGCTCAGCGTCAACCGCCCCTTGTGCTGTTCGTCGCCGAACTTCCGGAGGTAATGATCGACGAGCGGGGGGATTTCCTCGCGGCGCTCGCGCAGCGGCGGCAGCTTGAGACGGACGACGTTCAGGCGGTAGAAGAGGTCTTCGCGGAACCGGCCTTCGGCGACGAGCTGTTCGAGGCGCGCGTTGGTCGCGGCGATGATGCGGACGTCGACCTTGATCGGCTGGGGCTCGCCGAGCGGGTGAATCTCGTGGGTCTCCAGGAAGCGCAGCAGCTTCGGCTGGACGTCGGGGTCGACGTCGGCGATCTCGTCGAGAAACAGCGTGCCGCCGGCCGCGGAACGGATGACGCCGGGGAACGACGTGTCGGCGCCGGTGAAGGCCCCCTTGCGGTAGCCGAACAGCTGGCTTTCCAGCATGTCGCGCGGCACGGCGGTGCAGTTGAACGGCAGGAGCGGGCGGCCGGCGCGATCCGACGCGCGGTGGATGGCGCGCGCCAGCATCTCCTTGCCGGTGCCGGTTTCGCCCGTCAGGAGGACGGAGAGCGGGGTCGGGGCGATGCGGCGCGCGACGCTGAGCAGCTCGGCCATCTGCTCGGAGACCCAGATGCTCTCGGGGTCGCCGTCGAGCGCCTCGGCCGGCCAGAGGGCGGCGCGCTGCTTCTCTTCGCGGCGATAGCGTTCGAGCGTGAGGGCGGTGCCGATCAGCTTGCGGATGGCGATGAGGGTGCAGCGGTGGTCGAGCTCCGGGCGCGGCTCGACGATGAGCTGCCAGGGCTCGTCGCGGTGGCGGCCGACCGGGATGGTGTCGAACTTGTCCGGCGTGCCGGCCGCGACCGCCGCTTCCCGCTCGGTCCAGCCGCGCGTCTCGACGACGCGCGGTCCGCCCGGACCGGTCGCGACGAGGGCCACCGCCTGGGCGCAGCCGGCCGCGTCGAGGACCGCGAGCGCCTCGCGCCCGAGGATGCGCGGATGGCTGCCGAGCTCGATGAGCGCGACCGCCGTATCGAGATCCGGCGACGGCGCCATCGCCGCGGTGTCGAGCTCGAGGTCGCCGGACCGCATCCATGCCGAGCATCAGATCATGACTAAGAGTCGCATCTGGGATTGCGTGGGCAACGCGCACCGCGCGAGCAAGATGTTGGCTGGCGCGGCGAGGGGCACGTATTTGAAGAAGCAGCCAAGGCACTGTAGTACTGTGGTAACCCTTCAAATTGCTCGGCGTCAGTCAGCATTGCTTCTTTGATGTCCGCGCAGGCTTCGGTGATCCGTCCTATGACACCTAGACATTTACCCCGGGCCAGCTGCATGCGTCGGCGCCAGAGGCGATCGCCGCAGGCAGTCGCTAGCTCGTACGCCTTCAGAGAGCGCGCTGCACGCCTCCGGCCAAAGACCCTCAGCCTGGGCGAGTCTCGCACGTGTAAACGACTCTGTCAGCGAGTCCCAATGCAACCTATTTCCGATGCCATCATTGGACAGTTCAACCACTTCACGAAGTACTCTGCGGCAATCGGCATAACGTCCCGTGCTAATTAGCAAATTTGCCCAGCTATCCAAAGCGGCCAGTCGCAGGTGCAAATTGTTCCCAGCACTTTCAGACGCATAGTCAAGGTATTGTTTTGCCTCATCAAATTCACCGCGCGAACACATGATGTGTGAAAGATTGATCGCCCCAGCAACACGCGTTCTCAGGTGGCCTGACTCGTCCGCTAAACGCATAGCCTCTTTGGCGAATTCGAAACCGCCGTCTAGATCGCCGAGCAGTACTTCCACGTTGGACAGGTCCAAAACGAGCAAACCCATCAGCCAAATATTCGGATAAGAACCAAGGAGGTCCCTCGCTGCCAGCAGATGTTTTCTCGCCTCAGTCGGAGACTGACGCCGAGCCTCCGCACGGGCGACACACAGTCGCAGTTCTGCAATCAAGTTCGGCACCGCCAGCGCGGCTGACGACTCGCCTCAACTGCGGTAGGACCGATAGAGCAGTCTCAAGAGGATCAACACCCAAGAACAAACCCAATTGTGTCAATTCAATACGTGCACGTTCCGCGTCATCGCTCCGACCATTACAAAGCCCACGGGCCACGTTGAGCTCACGACGACTTGCCTTCAATATTCCCGGAATAGAAGTACATCCTCCCTAGGACTCGATGCGCCCGAGCCCGAATGAGTGCGTCTGCGGCTGGCCTCGAAATCACGGATCTAGCATGGCGACCGGCGTGCTCCAGTTCACCAAGTTCAATTGAGAGTTCACTTGTTAGAAGCTCATAAGCCAGAAGGAGACTCATTCTCCAGTTGTCGGCGTTCAGATTGAAGAGTCCTATTGGCCTGGGCAAAGCGCCCCTGAGATATCAAAGATTCGATTTGAGTGTAGGAAGGTGGAAAGGCCATTGGTGCCCCATATGGTTAATGTATGGATTCAGGCGGACGATCCTGTTGTTGAGTTCGCAGTCGCCGCAACTTCTTAGCTGCACAGAGAATCAGTTCGTCAATAGAAGAGAGCATCTTCGGGAATCGTTACAGCTACAACTGTGACGCCGAAGCTAGGTTCCGCGCCCACCTGTTCGACTTTCGCAGCATCGTGAATTCTTGCCCCAATCGACTGCGCCGTCGCATGATCAGTCTGTAGCAACAAAACGATAAACTCATCGCTACCGTGACGAAACAATAGATCTGCCGCGCGGAGGCTGCGTCGTGCCGCGACCACAACGCGTGATAAAACTTCGTCACCAGCCTGCCGTCCATGGATCCGATTGATGGCGCCCAAGTTGTCAACATCGACCAAAAGCAGAGACGTTGGCTGCGGCAGCGTAGTCTCACCGACCGGGCTCGTGACTTGGCGCATATGCTCAACCGTAGGCAGTCCCGTTAACTGATCGCGGAGCGAAGATGCTCTCGATTTACCAGATTCCGTCGCCTGCCTTATGATAGGAGCCACCTGAGTGGCGACGACTTCTACAACTCTTTGATGCTCTTCGTTAAAGGCACTTCGACTAGTGGAATACAGCGTCAGACACTCCTACCAGTTCTTTCTCAATCAAGAGGGGTGCGCTAAGGCAACTCCTGGGTCTGGGCGCGATTGCGCGGGCTGCCTCGCCAAGATCAAGGACTGGATCGGAGTTCCGGATGCTTTGGCGGTTAGCGGCTACCCACCCGCTGAGTCGCTGACCTAGGCCAATACGTAAACCCGAGACCAATGCAGCATTATCACCAGAGGCATGGGCTGCTACCAATTCATCAGAGTCCATGTCATAAACAAAAAACACACAAAGCGAACACGGAACGAGCCGTCTCAGGTGCTTCGCGATCACGTCGCCCACATCCTGGAAACTCATCAAAGATGTGAGGCCTCTAGCGAGATCAAACAACGTCAGCATTTCTTCGGTGCTGGCCGCGATTTCATCAAGTCGCCTGCTCGGTCGCGGCAACGACGCCAAATTGCTGGAGGCCTCCGTTATGGCCATAAGAGAGGGATTGTCTTCGGCTGGCGGAGATTGTGGAATTATTTGAGTGTAGACGCGCGCGAACGTATCCACGATCAACGGGTCATACATGGAACCGCGCCGCTCTATCAGAATCCGTAGGGCTTCCTTGTCTGCCAGTCGAGGTCGATACGGCCTGTCGGACGTCAAGGCGTCAAAGCAATCCACTACGGACAGAATTCGCGCGCCGATAGGAATGTCGGTGCCAATCAGACCTGCCGGATATCCAGCTGCCATCCCAGTTCTCGTGATGGTGCCGAACAATTGGAACGACCGGGTACGGGAAGTCGATCGCTGAAAGAATATCAGCCCCGACACTTGCGTGTAGTTTCATCTTTTCGAATTCAGCCGGCAGTTAGAGGTCCGGGCTTGTTGAGTATGTACTCCGGAACGGCCAGCTTCCCCATGTCATGCAACAGCGCCGCTGCTTCGACAGCCCTGAATTAGGGATGGATCTGTCACACCGACTTCTTTGGCAAGTGCCACAGCGTAGGTCTGCACTCGTCGAATGTGTCCATGCGTTATCTGGTCCTTTGCGTCGATGGCCATAGCCAGCGTTTCAATCGTAGACATATAGAGGGCGCTTAGCTGCGTAAGGTGCCTATTGGCGTCTTCAACGCGTCCCATAGACATAGAGAACGTAAAATAAAGAACTACCAAGAGCGGCACGATGACCGCAAGATATGTGTAGTCCAGATCCTTCGTGTAACTGACTAGCAGCGCAGCGACTGAAGCGCCGCCGAAATAGTTCAGAGAAAGCCAGAGAAAGTTGTCCCTCCAAATGCGGAATGGTGGCAAGCGTTGTTCTAGCGCAATCGCGAATGTAATGATCCAGCTATTCAGTGAGAAATAGACGACTGTGAATACTAGAAGCGGTCCGATTAGAGTCTTAATCTCGATTGTCTCGGAGTGACGGCTCGTGACTAGCGGCTCGATTGTTGGGAAGAGGAAGAAAACGTGGGCGGCAATCCAAATCGTAAGCGGTAGGGCACAGACGTTAAAAACGATCTTATAGAGAGGATGTCCCTTTGCGATACGACCAAAATGATATTACGAGCGCGTCAAGTGCCACCGTCAGAGTTCCAGCAGACGACCCAAACAAGAGGACTGAAGTAAACACAAACGTTTCAGAAACTGAGATAGTTGCAGGAAGAGATGGAAGGCGTACGGTCGCAGAGCCACTTACCAAAGTAAGAACGGCGAGAATGGTCCAGTTCCATCCAATCGGATTGACCGTCAGATCGTAGAACGACTGTAGGACTGTTACGGCGCCGGCGAGTACGACGCCGGCAACGTAAGCCTGAGTTCCGGTGGGAAGCGCTCGAAAGCGCGTTGCGGACATATGATCCTGGTCACAATATCATCGTGACCGACTGGTGGAACTTGTCTCGTTATTCGCTCCAAACAATTATGCGCATTTGATCCTCCGTCATGAGACCGATTGCAGAGCTGAGGTCAGTTAGTCGGTCCAAACGATGATGCGCATTAGAGTTGCTCCGGTCTCTATATTGACGTGGTCCTCATCCGCTGTTACCAGCGAGTTTGTCCACACGATACTGTTAGTCCAGACGATGCTGTTGGTCCAGACGATGCAATTGGTCCACACGATGCTGTTCGTCCAGACGATGCTATTGGTCCACACGATGCTGTTCGTCCAGACGATGCTCTGGGTCCATGCGTCAGTTAGACGCTTCCTGAGAGAATTTAGGCTCACAATCTCAGGTCGCGAGGCCGCTAAACGATCACAGGCGTGGCATTTGGTAACGCGAGACCAACCCTGGTGCCTTGCGCTTGTGTCGACGTAAAAGAGTCCGCTAAGTTGTTGCGGCTCACCAGCGATGGCAAAGACGTCGACCGCTGCTTGCCCTGTCCCCTCGCCAAGCCGCACCGCGGCGACGACGTTGAGGCTCCCGGCGCCCGCCTCGATCAGCCCGGCGCCCGCCACCCGCGAGCTCGTCAGCTGCAGCGCCAGCTTCGTGTCCGCCGGCGACAGCGACGGATTCGCGTGCGAGCAGCAGCGCGACGGCCCCCGCGACGACCGCCGACGCCATGCTCGTGCCGCTCATCTCGATGTACGCGTTCGCGCCGCGGCCCGCCACGACCCGCTCCGGGTACATCTCGGCCAGGTACGAGCCCGCCGCCGACGCCGCCACGATCTTGTTGCCCGGCGCCGCGAGCTCCGGCTTCAGCACGCCGTCGAACCGCGTCGGACCCCGCGAGCTGTACGTCGCCATCACATCGTCGGACCGCTGCGGCGTGCCGCGCGTGTTGAGCGCGCCCACCGTCAGCGCCGCCGGCGTGTTGCCCGGCGAGATGACGCCGCCCACGATCGGCCGGCCGTCCTCCGTCTTCCCCATGTTGCCGGCCGCCGCGACGACGACGAGGCCCGCCGAGACCGCGCGCTCGACGGCCAGGCACAGCGGATCCTCGCGGTAGGATTCGAAGACCGGATGCCCGAGCGACAGGTTGATGACCCGGATCCGGTACTCCGTCTTGTGCGCGATGACCCAGTCGATCGCGTTGATGACGTCGCTCGTGTCCCCGGCGCCGTCAGGACCGAGCACCCGCAGGCTGACGATGTGCGCGCCGGGCGCGATGCCCGTGTAGCCGGCGTCGTCGTTGCCCGCGATGGTGCCCGCGATGTGCGTGCCGTGCCCGAAGCGATCGACGCCCGTGCCCTTCGGGTCGGTGAAGTCCACGCTCGCGACGACCCGCCCCCGGAGCGCCCGGTGCGGCGCGACGCCCGAGTCGATGACCGCGACGCCGATCCCGCGTCCGGTGAAGCCCTGGCCCAGGCCGAGGCCCGGCCCCACACCTGCGTCGCGCCGGTCGCCTCGTTCGTGACCGCCATCATCCGCTGGACCCGCACGTCTCCTGAGAGGTGTGCGACATCCGGGTCCTCGCTGAGCGCGATGAGCTGACCGCCGGTGACCTCGAGGACCGCGCCGCCGCCGCATGCTCTTCTGGATGCGCGCGCCGTAGCGGGCCGCGAGCGTCTTCACCTCGGCGTCGGTGCCCGGTGACGATGACGCGCGCCGAATCCTGGGCTCGAGACGAGACGCGGTCGGCCAAATCACTGGAAAGACGCGCGCGGCGAGGGCCCGCCTCCGCGGACACGCTCACGCAACACAGAACAGCAATGACGACGGCCAGCGTGGTGCACCGGCGCGCCGCGAAAGGACTACGCGAAATATCGGTCATGGGTACCCGCAAGAACAACCGGTTGTAAAGTGAGGAACGACCTACCTAAGGCACGGGGCGTGCCATTGTTCAGACGGCGCGAATCGTGATGTGCAGGCAACGCACATCAACGTGCAGGGCATGACTCCAGAGCTCACGATGTTTGCGCTCCGGGTGAGGCTTGCACTACCATTGAGGTCCATCCGCTGAGATCGATCCTCAGAAGGTGGCCAACAGATTGGCCCACGGTACGAGGGTCCACATTGGGGTAAGTGCTACTCAATGAAACCCGAGCAAATTCAAAGCGGGACGAGTCGGCCAATTAGTTGGCCGGGAGGGTAGTTCGTGGCCAGAACAAGGTGGGCGATCGCCGTGCTCGTCCTGACGGCGCTCGTGGCTGCCGGATTCGTCATCAATCAAGCGAAGGTCGCAGCCTGCCGGCGTCTCCGGCAGCGCCACGCCGTCGGCCACCCTGGCTCGCGGCGGAGAGCTCGTGGCGTCGTACCGGACCGAGCCGCCCGCGTACAACCGGTACCGCGACAGCAGCGCGGCCGGCGAGCTCCTCTCCCTCCTGATCCACGCGCCGCTCGTCCACGTCGACCGCGACCACCGACACGCTCGAGCCCTGGCTGGCCGAGAGCTGGACCCAGTCGAGCGACGGGAAGGCGTATACCCTCAAGCTGCGCCAGGGCATCACGTTCTCGGACGGCGCCCCGTTTACATCGGCCGACGTCATCTTCTCCTTCGCGGCGCTGTACGATCCGCGAGTCAACGCGGTCTTTGCGTCGGATACATACGTCAACGGGATCCCGCTGAAGGTCGAGGCGCCGGACGCCTCGACGGTCGTGCTCCACCTGCCCGCGCCGTTTGCGCCCGGGCTGCGGCTGATCGACGGGATCCCCATCCTCCCCAAGCACAAGCTGCAGGCGGCCCTGGATGCTGGAACATTCTCCAGCGCGTGGTCCGCCACGACACCCGTGACCGAGATCGCCGGCCTCGGCCCGTTCGTCCTTGCCGAGCACCTCTCCGGGCGGCGGCTGGTGTTCGAGCGCAACCCCCGCTATTGGCGCAAGGACGCCGCCGGGACGCAGCTCCCGTATCTGGACAAGCTCACCGTCTTGACCGTGCCCGATCAGAACACCGAAGCGCTGCGCCTGCAGACAGGGGAGCTCGATCTGATGGGCAGCGGAGAAATCCGCCCCGAAGACTATGCCGCGTTCAGACGCATCGCCGAGCAGGGCCGCCTCCGGCTGATTGACGCCGGCGTCGGGCTCGATCCCAACGTGCTGTGGTTCAACCTCTCCCCCGCCGGAGCCGCGAATCCGCGCACCGTGTGGTTCCAGCAAGAAAGCCTTTCGTCAGGCCATTTCCTGCGCAGTCGACCGGCAGGGCATCGTCAACACCGTCCACCTCGGCGCGGCGGTCCCGATCTACGGACCGATTACGCCGGCAAACCGGTTGTGGTATTCCGAGCCGCGCTCGACGTGCGACCGGGATCCCGCCAGGGCCCGAGTGCTGCTGGCCTCGGCCGGCCTGGCGGATCGCAACGGCGACGGCATGCTCGAGGACGCATCCGGCAAGCCGGTTCGATTCTCGATTCTCACGCACCGCGGCCACACGATCCGGGAGCGCACGGTCGCGGTCCTCCAGGAGCAGCTGCGGCAGGTGGGGCTCGCAGTCGACGTCGTGGCGCTCGATGTCCAGGCGCTGTTCCAGCGATGGGCGAAGGGCGACTACGACACCATCTATTTCGGCGCGCAATCGAGCGCGACGGACCCCGCGCTCAGTCCGCAGTTCTGGCTCAGCTCCGGCAACTTTCATTTCTGGAATCCGGAGCAGCCGGCGCCGGCGACCGAATGGGAGCGCCGCATCGACGAGCTGTTCCGGCAGCAGGCGGCGGACCTGCGAGTCCCCGAGCGCCAGCGGCTGGTCACCGAGGCCGTGCGCATTCTGGAAGACGAGATGCCCGCAATCTACCTCGTGGCCCCCAAGGTCACGCTCGCGGTCAGCTCGCGGGTGGCGAACCCGCGGCCGGCCCCGCAGATTCCCCAGCTCCTGTGGAGCGACACGCTTGCAGTGGCGGGTCAGGGCCGATAAGTCCTCTCCGCGTAAGGCGGATGCGCTCTTCAGCCGAAACAGAGAGAGAACGTGCACAGCGGCTTCGCGCGCTTCATGCTCCGCCGCGCGGTGTTTGCCGCGCTCCTGATCCTGCTGGTGTCCTCGGCGGCGCTGGTGCTCGCCCGCCTGGCTCCGCCCGACGATGGGTTCGGCACCGACCGGGCGGTCCTCCTGGCCGAGCGCGAGCGCCTGGGCATCAATCGTCCCCTCCTCGAGCAGTACGTGGCGTGGTTGAAGCAAACCGTCCGGCTCGACTTCGGGGAGTCGTTGCGGTTCCGGCGGCCGGTCTCTGCGCTCATTCGCGAACGCGCCGGCAACACGGCTCTACTCGGCTTTTCCGCGCTGGCGCTCGCGACCGCGATCGGCATTCCGCTGGGAGTGTTCACGGGGAGCCGGCGCGGAGGCGCGCTCGTGGCCGCCGCCCGCGGCGCGTCGATCGTGCTGCTCTCGGTGCCTCCGCTCATCACCTCGCTCCTCCTCCTGCTCCTCGCGGCGCGGACGGGATGGCTCCCCGCCGGCGGGCTCCCGACCATCCAGCAGGGTGCGGGCGTCCTCGACGCGGTGTCCCTGACGCTTCGTCATCTCTGCCTGCCATCGCTGGCCCTCGCCCTGCCGATCGCGGCGTCCCTCGAGCGGTTGCAGTCCCAGTCGATGCGCGAGGCGCTCGACGAGCCGTGCATTCTCGCGGCGCTCGCGCGGGGCGTGCCGAAGGGCCGCGTGATCTGGCGGCACGCGCTGCGCCTGTCGCTCAAGCCCGTCCTGGCCATCTACGGCATCACGATCGGCGGCGTGCTGAGCGGATCGTTCGCCGTGGAAGTCGTGATGAGCTGGCAGGGCCTCGGCGATCTGATGTACGAAGCGCTCAAGGGTAGAGATCTCTATCTCGTGGCCGGCTGTGCGGCGACAGGGTCGGCCTGCCTCGCCGCGTGCATCCTCTTGTCGGACGTGGCGCTCGCCGCCGTCGATCCAAGGGTCGAGGAGCCCGCGTGAGGCTCCGCAGCCGGGACGCGGGCGCGGCGCTGCTCGTCGCGATCGCGTTGGTGACGGCGTGCGCGGCGTTCGTCGCCCCGCACGACCCCGGACGTCAGTTCGCCGATTTCACCTACGCCCCCCCGATGCTCCCGCACGTCGTCGACGCGAGCGGCCGCTGGCGCCGCCCGTTCGTGTATCCGCTGCGCCTGGCCGATCGGCTCGAAAGCCGATACACCGAGGATCGCGACCACCCGATGCCCATCCACTGGTTCTCGATGGGCGCGCTCGCGTGGGTCGATGAATCCGCGCGGACCCTGGCTGCTGCTCGGCGGCGACGCCCTGGGCCGTGACATCTTCGCTCGAGTCGTCCGCGGCGCGCGGCTGTCGCTGGGCGTCTCCATCGTGGCGGCAGGGGGCGCCCTGCTGCTGGGGGCCCTCGCCGGGGCGATGGCCGGCTTCTCGGGCGGCCGAATCGACGACCTGCTGATGCGGACGGCCGACATCGTCCTGGTCCTGCCCGCCATCTACGTCGTGATCGTTCTTCGGGCGGCGATGCCGCTGGTCCTCAGCACCGCGCAGGTGTTCTGGACCATGGTGGTCGTTCTGGCGCTTGGCCGGCTGGCCCTACGTGGCGCGCGGGGTGCGGGCGGTCGTGGCGGCCGAACGCGGCAAAGAGTACGCAGAAGCTGCCAGGGCGATCGGGGCTGGATCGTGGCGGATTCTGCTACGTCACCTGCTGCCGGCCTCACGGGGCTTCCTCGTGGTGCAGGGCACGCTGCTCCTGCCGGCCTTCATCCTGGCAGAAGCGACGCTGTCGTTCGTGGGGTTCGGGTTCGCGGAACCTACTCCAAGCTGGGGAGTTATGCTCCAGGGCGCGGGCCAGGCGGGCACGCTCGCCGAGGCCCCCTGGCTGCTCTCGCCCGCGGCCGCCATCGTGTTATCGGTCCTGGCGCTGTCTATCTGACGGCCGGAGCCGAGACTTCGCACTCGGCCCTCTCGAGGCGCTGAGAAGTAACCTAAGTTGAATCAACGACTTACGTAGGACCAATACTGTCATTTTGGTGTTCCGAACCGGAACACCACCGTTGCTGTTTTTTCCTCATCAATTCCCGCCGCGCCCCGAAATCCGCTCCGGGCTGTTCTGAAACGGCTCATAAAAGCCCGAATCACGGTTATGTCAGAGCCTCCTACTTAAACGTTAAGTCGTTATGTAATCAAGCGACTTAGTAGCTAACGTTGCAGCTGGAAAGCACTGGCCCCCCGCTTGCTCTACCATTGGTCACGCAAGTCCATATTATCTGCGTCCTTAGAAGAGGTGAACCTGTGGTGCGATGGCGTTATCTAATGCGGGTGGGGCTGGCAGTAATGCTGGTCAGCGCCTTGGGGAGTGCGACGAACGTTGCCGCAGACTCCCCGAAGTCTGGGGGGCGACAAGAAGAATGACTTCTCCGGATCCGGATCCGGGAAGGCGATCATTCCAGGCTCGACCGAAAGCTGAACGATCGCGACCGGCAACGTCAAGGGCGGGACGTCGCGCGTCATCATTCAGTTGAAGCCCGGCTGCAAGGCGTCGCCGAGGTGACCGGCTCGGCGGCAAGCTGGGACGTCGCCTTGGGCTCATCGACGGACAGGTCGCGGAGCTTCCGAACCGAGTCCTCCGCAAGCTCGCCGACAATCCCGCGGTCGCGCGCATCGTGTGGGACCGTCCCACCGGCGGCGAGATGAACCGCGTGGCAGTCACGGTCGGCGCGCGCGCCATCCAGGCAGACGCTGGGTTATACCGGCGCGGGCATCGGCGTGGCGGTCATCGACTCAGGTGTGACCACCTGGCACGACGACCTCACATATAACGGTACGTCGTCGGTTGTGAAAACGAAGAACGGGCAGCGCGTTGCGGCCTTTGTCGACTTCGTCAACAACCGCACGGCGCCGTACGACGACAACGGTCACGGGACGCACGTCTCCGGGATCATCGCCGGCAACGGATACGACACGCTCGGCGCGCGTGCCGGTATCGCGCCGTCGGCGCACCTGGTGGGCCTGAAGGTCCTCGATCGCAATGGCCGCGGGGTCATCAGCGACGTGATTGCCGCGCTCGACTGGGCGGTCACGAACAAGGCGCTCTACAACATCCGCGTCATCAACCTGTCGGTTGGCGCGGCGGTTACGGAGTCCTACAACGACCGACCCGCTCACGCTGGCGGCCAAGCGCGCCGTCGATGCCGGCATCGTCGTCGTCACGGCGGCGGGCAACCTGGGAAAGAACGCGCCTCGGGGCAGACGCAGTACGGCGGCATCACGGCACCGGGCAACGCGCCGTGGGTGCTGACGGTCGGCGCGTCGAGCCACGAGGGCACGGTGTACGCGCACCGACGACAAGATGGGCTCCTACAGCTCGCGTGGCCCGTCGGCCGTCGACTTCCAGGCCAAGCCGGACCTGGTGGCGCCCGGAACGGGTATCGTGTCGTTGTCCGACCCGCCGAGCCTGATGTTCGTCTCGAAGGCGGCGTACCTGCTGAAGGGTTCGCTCTTTCAGAATCAGAAGCCGTATCTGAGCCTCACGGGCACCAGCATGTCGTCACCGGTCGTTGCCGGCAGCGTCGCGCTGATGCTCCAGGCCAACCCGAACCTGACGCCGAACCTGGTCAAGGCCATCCTTCAGTACACCGCGCAGGAGTACCCGTGGATACAACGCCTTGACGCAGGGCGCCGGGTTCCTCAACACCAAGGGCGCCGTCGAGCTGGCGCGGTTCTTCAAGACCGCACAGCCCGGCCAGCGCTATCCCTCGTCCTACGCCGTGGAGCAAGAAGCGTCCTGTGGGGCAATCACCGCATCTCCAAGGGCGTCATCAAGCCCAACGCGTCGGCATGGAAGCCCGGCGTGGTCTGGGGCGCGGCCAAGAGTGTCGACGGGGCTCAACATCGTGTGGGGCACCTACTGCGCGGACGAGTGCGACAACGTGGTGTGGGGCACCGTCGACAGCCAGACGACTTACGTCACTGGCCGACGGCGTCCGGCGAGTCCGACAACGTCGTCTGGGGCACTTTCACGAATTCGTCCGGCTCCGGCGAAGAGGCCGACAACATCGTGTGGGGCACCATGGCCGACGAGAGCGACAACGTCGTGTGGGGCACCGACTGCGACGGGGCGCCGACTGCGCCAACGTGGTTTGGGGCACGCGCGCGCAGTCGCTCGAGGAGGACGACAACATCGTGTGGGGCACGATGGCCGAGGACGACAACGTCGTGTGGGGCACCAGCGGCGACGTCGACAGCGTCGTTTGGGGTACGTCGAGCGACGACGAAGACGACAATCTCACCTGGGGAAGTTCGGGCGACGACGCTCCGATGTTCGACGACCCGGACGTTGAGCCGGTCACGTTCGACTCGTCGGTGTGGGAAGACCTGTTCGGACCTCGACGCTCGATCCTCTTTCTTCACTCGGCGGGCGACACCGCCGGTGGTCGTTCCCCAAGTCCTTACGCCCCTCACGGGCGGGATTGGAGGCATCTATCATGGAAAAGATGCCATTCCGCGATTCTGAGGGTGTCATGGACGTAAACGCAGTCATCGACGCCGCGAAAGCGACGACGACGGAGACCAACTGGCGGCAGGCGCTGCCGGTTCTCACCGGTTCGATGGTGACGCTGCGGGAGCTGCGGCTCTCGGACGCGCCGTCGCTGCTGGCGATGCTCGCGACCGACGAAGTGGCGCGATTCATTTCGCCGCCGCCCACGACGGTCGACGGGTTCGAACGGTTCATCGCGTGGACGCACCGGGAGCGCGCGGCAGGCAATTACGTCTGCTTCGGCGTGGTGCCGCACGGGATGGACACCGCGATCGGGATCTTCCAGGTCCGGCAGCTCGAGCCCGGGTTCGCGACGGCCGAATGGGGCTTTGCCATCGGGTCCGCGTTCTGGGGCACGGGCGGCTTCATCGACGGCGCGAAGATGGTTGTCGACTTCGCGTTCGACGTCGTTGGGACGCACCGCCTCGAAGCGCGGGCCGCGGTTGCCAACGGACGCGGTAACGGCGCCCTCCGCAAGGTCGGCGCACTTCAGGAGGGCATCTTGCGGAAGTCATTCCTTCGCAACGGTGAGTATCTCGACCAGACCCTCTGGACGATTCTGGACGAGGACTGGCGCCGGGCCAAGTCGGTCTGGGGTCCCCGCGTTCACTAAGAAGGTCCGGCAGTAGCCGGACATTGCAAGCGTCGACGTCGTGTGTGGTGCCGGAAGCAGCCTAGTCCCCTGCTTCCGGCACTTTTTCTGTACCGCTGGGGTCACGAACTATCGCCGAAGTTGTTCCGGACCGCCCAAATCTGTAAACGGAACCCGCCTGTGCAGTTCCGATGCACGCCGCGACAAACCCTCGTACCTCTGGCCTTACTCGCCGGCCTCGAGCTCATCAACCGCGGCCCGGACCTTGCTCTGGCGTGGGCCGCTCATGTCCAAGGCTTTCGGAAAGGTAGTTACCGTGGGCTGGCGGTGGCGCTGGTCTTTCTTCCTGGGTGCCTCGACGAGCGCGTTTGCCTCGAGGCCGGGCCGTCACGCCAAGTTGGACCGGAGGCTCAACGATCGCGCCTCCAGGGTCGGAACATCGCGCGTCATCGTCGTCATGAAGCCCGGCTGGACTGCCGATGCCGAGGCCACCAGGCTCGGCGGCCGGCTCGGACGGCATCTCGGCCTGATCAACGGCCAGGTCCTCGAGCTGTCCAACAGGCAGCTCGAGAAGCTGGCTGATTATCCGGGTGTCGCGCGCATCGTCCATGACCGGCCGATCGGCGGAGAGATGAACCGGGTCGCGCTGACGGTCGGCGCGCGCGAGGTTCAGCACGACCTGGGCTTCACCGGCGCGGGCATCGGCGTGGCCGTCATCGACTCGGGCGTCGCCACCTGGCACGACGACCTTTCGTATCAGGGCTCGTCTTCGCGCGTGCTGACGCGTGGTGGGCAGCGCGTCGCCAAGTTCGTCGACTTCGTCGGCGGTCTCACGACGCCGTACGACGACAACGGGCACGGCACGCACGTGTCCGGCATCATCGCCGGCAACGGCTACGACACGCGTGGCGCGCGCGCGGGGATCGCTCCCGACGCGCACCTGGTCAGCCTCAGGGTCCTCGATCGGAACAGCCACGGCGTCATCAGCAACGTCATCGCCGCGCTCGACTACGCGGTCGCGAACAAGGCCCTCTACAACATCCGCGTCATCAACCTGTCCGTGGGCGCCGCGGTCACCGAGTCCTACAACACGGATCCGCTGACGCTCGCAGCCAAGCGCGCCGTCGACGCCGGCATCGTCGTCGTGACGGCGGCCGGCAACCTCGGGAAGGACTCGCGCGGGCGGACGCAGTACGGTGCGATCACGGCGCCGGGCAATGCTCCGTGGGTCCTCACGGTCGGCGCGTCGAGCCACCAGGGCACCGTCAACCGTGCCGACGACGTGATCGCCGGCTACAGCTCGCGCGGTCCCTCTGCGATCGACTTTCAGGCCAAGCCGGACGTCGTCGCGCCCGGGACCGGATCGGTGTCGCTCAGCAACCCGGGGAGTCGTCTTTACGCGAGTCAAGCCGGCCTCCCTGTTGACCGGCACGCGCGATCTGGTCTCCAAGCCGTACCTGAGTCTCAGCGGCACGAGCATGGCCGCTCCGGTCGTCGCGGGCAGCGTCGCGCTGATGCTCCAGGCGAACCCGGCCCTGACGCCGAATCTCGTCAAGGCCATCATTCAGTACACCGCGCAGTCGTACGACGGCTACAACGCGTTGACCGCCGGCGCCGGCTTCCTGAATACGAAGGGAGCCGTCGAGCTCGCGCGGTATTTCCGCACGCGCAAAGCCCGGCGCGCCGTATCCGTCGGACCGGCTCTGGAGCAGGACCATCATCTGGGGCAACCACCGCCTCCGGCACGGCGTCATTCAGCCAACCGGTACGGCGTGGGGCAGCGAACGTGCAGTGGGGCGCGGCGGCGGACGGCGAGGGCGACAACGTCGTGTGGGGCACCAGCTCGGACTGCGGAGCCGGTGAAGAGTGCGACAACATCGTGTGGGGCACGAGCACGGAGGACTGCCCGCCCGAAGAGCAGTGCGACAACATCGTCTGGGGGACATCGTCCGACGACGGCGACAACGTTGTGTGGGGCACCGACTGCGACGGCGCCGACTGCGACAACGTCGTCTGGGGCGTCAGCCCGGCGTGCGACGCCGGGGAGGAGTGCGACAACATCGTGTGGGGCACTGCCGACGAGTGCCGTCCCGAGGAGGAGTGCGACAACGTTGTCTGGGGCACGAGCGCCCGCGACTGCGACGCGGGTGAAGAGTGCGACAACATCGTCTGGGGGACGAGCGTGCTCTGCGAGTCCGGGAGGAGTGCGACAACATCGTGTGGGGGACGCTGGCCGCAAGACTCCGGCCGTCCGCCGAGTCCTGCCGCGGCGACGAGTGCTTCAACATCGTGTGGGGCACCGCGCCGTCCCTGATCACGGCCACACCGGTCACACCGCAGCC
This sequence comes from uncultured Acidobacteriota bacterium, assembly GCA_963820645.1. GTDB lineage: Bacteria > Acidobacteriota > Vicinamibacteria > Vicinamibacterales > 2-12-FULL-66-21 > JALZOC01. Next base: position 132,327 of record CAWGAS010000005.1, read on the forward strand.
TTCGACGCGAAAGAAGAAGAGGAGTTTGGGACGCTAACCATGGAAAAGATGCCCTTCCGCGACGCCGAGACGATCGTGGACGTCCACGCGGTCATCGACGCGGCGCGCGCGACCGCGACGGAAACCAACTGGCGGCAGGCGCTGCCGGTCCTCACCGGCTCGATGGTGACGCTGCGGGAGCTGCGGCTCTCGGATGCGCCGTCGCTGCTGGCCACGCTCGCGACCGACGAAGTGGCGCGGTTCATCTCGCCGCCGCCCACGACGGTCCACGGGTTCGAGCGGTTCATCGCGTGGACGCACCGCGAGCGCGCGGCAGGCCACTACGTCTGCTTCGGCGTGGTGCCGCACGGGATGGACGCGGCGATTGGGATTGTGCAGGTCCGGCAGATGGAGCCGGGGTTCGCGACGGCCGAATGGGGCTTTGCCATCGGGTCCGCGTTCTGGGGCACGGGCAGCTTCATCGACGCCGCGAAAATGGTGGTGGACTTCACGTTCGACGTCATCGGAGCCCACCGCCTCGAAGCGCGCGCCGCGGTCGCCAACGGACGCGGTAACGGCGCCCTCCGCAAGGTGGGCGCACTTCAGGAGGGCATCCTGCGGAAATCATTCCTGCTGCACGGGCAGTATCTCGACCAGACCCTCTGGACGATTCTCGACGAGGACTGGCGCGCGATCGAAGACGGTCTGGGGTTCGCGGGTTCACTAGACACTACGCTCCGGGTCCGGACGCCATCGGAATTGCTGGCGCTGCAAGGCCGGTGCCGGAGGACGAGGGGTCCCTTCGGCATTTTGTGCACGGTCGGTGTGGTACCCGGTGTCGCCTTCAGGCGGAAGTCGATCGCGGCGTAACTCTTCGGCGCCGAAGAGGCAGACATGTCGACGGTCGAGATCACGCGGTGCCCGGTTGACAGCGTCCGCGGGCGACCGCTACGCTCCTGAGTCGATGACGCTTGCTGCTGTTTTCCCACCGATGCCGACACCGTTTGCCGACGGCGAGGTCGACGCGAAAGCCGTGTCCGCGAACGTCGCGCGCTGGATTCGCGCGGGGCTTGGCGGTGTGGTCGCGCTCGGCACGAACGGGGAAGCCGCCCTCCTCGACGAGGATGAGTCGGACCGCGTGCTGGGCGCCGCGCGCGAGGCCGTCCCTCGGGGCCGGCTGCTCATCGCCGGGACCGGCCGGGAATCGACGCGCGCCACCATTGCCACGACGCGGCGCGCCGCCGCGCTCGGCGCCGACATGGTGCTCGTCCGCACGCCGTCCTTTTTTCGCAGCCTCATGACACCGGCGGCGCTCGTCCGGCACTTCACGGCGGTCGCGGACGCGTCACCCGTCCCCGTGCTCCTCTACAACTTTCCCGGGCCAGACCGGCGTGAACTTCACGCCCGACACCATCGCGCGGCTGGCGGAGCACGCGAACATCGCGGGCGTCAAGGAGACGGGGACGGACGCGGCCCAGGTCGCGGCGTTCGTCGATGCCGCGCCGTCGACGTTCTCGGTGCTCTCGGGAGCGGCGCCAGGGTTCTACGCGGCGTTGTGCGTCGGGGCCGTCGGCGGCGTGATCGCCGCGGCGTGCGTCGTGCCGGAACTGTGCGTGCGCCTGCTCGCGCTGACCACCGCCGGGCGTCACGCCGAAGCGCGCGAGCTGCAGCGATCGCTGACGCCGCTGGCCGCTCTCATCACGACGACACACGGCGTGCCCGGACTGAAAGCCGCGCTGGACCTGGCAGGGTACACAGGCGGCGATCCGAGGTCGCCGCTGATGCCGCTGACCGCCGACGCCAGGTCGCAGATCGGCGCCGCGCTCGCGCGGCTGCAGGAAGTCGCCTGACGATCCCGGAACGGCTGCTGCCAATGTTGTGCTCTTTCTTGCCGCCTTGGAACACGTGGTGGACAAGGCTGGCTACCGCTGCTGATCGCGGAGCCCAGCGGTTGCTGCCGCGGACCCTTGCAGGGATTGATCTTAAGCCGCGGACTCGCGGCCGAGCTCGGTGGTACATCTGTTGCAGCTTCAAGGGCCGGGCGCCGTCTCTTGCGGCGTACCGAGGAGATCACATGCGCGTTCAGACTGGACCTTCCGCGCTGGCCCTACGACTGCTCCCTCTTGTCGCGGCGACCACCATCGCGGCGTGCGCGACCAATCCGGCGACGGGGAAGAAAGAGGTCTCGCTGATGAGCGAGTCGCAGGAGATCGCGCTCGGCCAGCAGATGGACGCCGAGGTTCGCCGGGAGATGGGCGTCTACAACGATCCGGAGCTGCAGCGCTACGTGGAGAGCGTGGGCATGAAGCTCGCCCGGGCTTCGCAGCGGCCGGAGCTGCCGTGGCACTTCACGGTCGTGGACGAGCCTGCGGTCAACGCCTTCGCTCTTCCCGGCGGCTACATCTACGTGACGCGGGGCATCCTGCCGTTTCTCAACGACGAGGCGCAGCTTGCCGGCGTGCTCGGCCACGAGATCGGTCACGTGACGGCGCGCCACTCGGCGCAGCAGTACACGAAGGCCACGAGCGCCGGCGTCGGTCTCGCGCTGCTCGGCATTTTCGTTCCCGAGGCGCGGCCGCTGCAGGGCGCCGCCGAGACCGCTCTGGGCGTGCTCTTCCTGAAGCACGGACGCGACGACGAGGTGCAGGCCGATCAGCTGGGCGTGGACTACACGGCCAAGACCGGATGGAACCCCGCGGGCGTCGCGGGAATGCTGACGACGCTCTCGCGGCTGGATGAGGCGAGCGGCAGCCGCCGCGGCGTGCCGAACTGGCTGTCCACGCATCCCGCGCCGGCCGATCGCGTCGCCCAGGTGCAGCAGTACATCCAGAAAGCCGCGATCCCGGTCGGCACGTCGGGAACGACGGACAAGAACGATTTCATCCGCCATGTCGATGGCATCGTCTACGGCGACAGTCCGAGCGACGGCATCATCCGGGGCAATCAGTTTCTGCACCCGGACCTCCGGCTCGCGCTCGCGTTTCCGGCGGGATGGGAAATCCAGAACAGCCCCATCCAGGTCACGGCGAAGGCGCCGGAGCGCGACCACTACATGCTCCTGCAGCTGGTGCAGAACGCGAGGGGCTCGGTGGATCAGATTGCGCAGACCGGGATGGCCAGCGCGGGATTCAGGCAGCTCAACGGCCAGCGGGCGCAGATCAACGGCATGGACGCGTACGTCGGCACGTACCAGGGCAACCTCGAAGGGCTCGGCAACGTCGTCACGTCCGCCGCCCACATCGTTCACGAGAAGAACGTGTATCTGCTGGCGGGGTTTTCGCCCCCGAACCAGTTCGACGCCGCGCAGCGGGAGTTTGCCGCCAGCATCCGTTCCTTCAGGGAACTGAGCCGTGAGGAAGCGGCGGGTATTCGTCCCAATCGCGTCGACGTCTACACCGTGCGGAGCGGCGATACCTGGCAGTCGATCGCGCAGCGCACCGGAGACGGCACCATCAAGCCGGCGACGCTGGCGATCATGAACAACTCCGAGCCGTCGCAGCAGCCGCGCGCCGGTGATCGCATCAAGGTGGTCGTCACAGGCTGACGAGTGTGATAATCGCGTATGCGCAGAATCGGCCGGGCCATCCTGGCCCTGCTCGCCGCCGGGTTTGCGTGCGTCGCGTATCTCTACCTGTCGTTGCCGGACGTTCGCGGCCTGCGGACGTCCAACCCTGAGACCACCGCGTTCATGGAGCTCAGGGCGCGCGAGGCTCGTGCGCGCGGAGAGGAACCGCGCCGCGTCCAGAAGTGGGTGAGCTACTCGCGGATCTCGCAACAACTCACGCGCGCGGTGCTCGTCGCGGAAGACAGCGCGTTCTGGACGCACGAGGGGGTCGACTACGAACAGCTGAAGGAGTCGATCGAGGCCAACCTCGAACGGATGGAATTCGCCCGCGGCGGCAGCACCATCACGCAGCAGCTTGCCAAGAATCTGTACCTGTCGCCGTCGAAGAACCCGATTCGAAAGCTCCGCGAGCTGCTGATCGCCCGTCAGCTCGAGACCGAGCTCACGAAGCAACGCATCCTCGAGTTGTATCTGAACGTGATCGAGTGGGGGGACGGCATCTACGGCGCCGAAGCGGCCGCGCGGACCTACTTTCAGAAGTCCGCCGCGGAGCTCGGTCCGCAGGAATCCGCGCTGCTCGCGGGCGCAATCGTCAACCCGCGCCTGCTCGATCCCGGGCATCCGACCGCGCGTCTGCGCCGGCGTCAGCAGATGGTCATGCGGCGGATGGGAGCCGTGACCCCGCCCCCGGTGGTGGCGGGTCCTGCCGCGATCCCGGACCCCACCCTGGAGGCCCCAGGCGCCCCCCTGCCTCAATTGCCGGACGCGGGAGGGGTGCCGGCCACTCTTCCGGGCGAGACGCTCCCGGCCGCAACAGGCCCTGGCGGCAAGCCACCGGGAGGCGGTCAGCAGCCGTAAGTCGAATTAGCTCTACTATTAAGCGGCCTCCTGTTCACCTTGACAAGCTTCCCATATGACTCTATAGTCAGGGCCTAACGTTTCAGCACAGCTCCCCAATGAAGCGGCAAGGGCGCGGCTCGGATTCCCTGTCCGTAGCCGACGTGTGTCGTCATGATGAACTACACCGAGCGGATCGCGCTCCTGATGCAGGACATCGTCCTGCGTACGCCACGCCTGTCGTTCATCGATCTCAAAGAGGTCGTGATCTTCGGGCGTTTCGGGCGTGCCGACGCCGAGGGGGCGTTCGCGACCTGCCATTGCCTGACGATGCCCGAGAGCGAGCCGGGGTATTACTTCTGGCGGGATCGCACCACGGGGCAGCTGACCCGTCGATCCGAGTGGTTCGTGACCAAGTCTCCCGAGGTCCGGATCGGCGGCACCGCAATCAAGTACCTGATCTCGTTCGTGCTGCCACGCTTCTGCGACCAGACGCTCGCGCGCACGCGCAAAGGCGAGTTGTATCCCGACGCGCCCGGATGGCTGGCCAAGCTCGATACGATCGTGCACGAGCTCTATCACATCGATCCTGACGAAACCGGCATCCGCCGCGTCTCGCGCTCCGACGGCACGGACTCGCCGCGCTCGCACGGTCCGCTTTTTTACGAGGACGTCGCGGAAATGGTGAAGGGCTACCTGGCGAGCGGCCCCGACCCCGCGCTCTACGAGTTCCTTCAGGACGACTTCGCCGCGCTGACCGCGAGGTACGGCGGCGTGGTCGGCACGACGTTCAGGAATTTTCCGTCGTTTCCGCAGCGGTACATGGAAGCCGTCGACATGCCTTCAGCGGATCCGTCCGTGAAGATCGAGCGGCTGAAGCCGCCGACGCAGCCGGTGCGGTATACCGAAGCCGATCTGCACATCCGGCAGTTCACGCAAGCCAGCACGCGCCGGCCCGCCTGCAAGGCGCGCCACCGCGCGGCCTGATCGGCTGTCGCGTCACATCATCCGTCTGGCCCCGACGAACCGCCCCAGCCAGTAGTTTCGCCGCGAGCCTCTCGACGCGCACTTCGCCGGTGCTGTTGGGGGCGTGCACGAACTCGTCGCCGCCAATCGAAATCCCGACATGCGTTGCGCCGGCCCCTTTCGTGTTGAAGAACACGAGGTCCCCGGAACGCACGCTGCCGAGATCGATCGGGCTGCCGGTCCGGTATTGTTCGCCGACCGTACGAGGGACACGAACCCCGTGCTGCCCGAAGACGTACCAGACCAGGCCGCTGCAGTCGAACCCCGACGGATCGCTGCCGCCGTTGCGGTACGCCACCCCGCGGAAGGAGAGGGCGGTTCCGGCGATCGCATACCCGTCCTGCGCCGACGTCGCCGTCGGGGACGGAGCCTCGGCTGGAGGCGAATTCCAGCCCCCGGGGCTGGGGAAGGGGCGGGGACCGCGCCGGTCGATGCGCAGCCGGCTGCTGCCAGGGCGAGGAGGGTCGGGATGAGACGTCGCATGGGCTTCACCCGGTATTATCGGCCGCTCCGGCACGGCCGTCCGCAAAACGCCCTAACGCACTGCAAACAATCCTGTTATGCCGATCGACGCCTTGACAGTACGGCCCTCAATCGGGCAAAATAACACAGGTTTATGGAGCAAACGCTCCTGCTGAACGCCACGTACGAGCCGCTCAAGGTCGTCCACTGGCAAAAGGCGATGACGCTTTGGTGCCAGGGGAAGGTCGAGGTTATCTCTGTGTACGACCGCGAAGTGCGGTCGGTCTCGTTCAGTTTCAAGCTCCCGTCGGTCATCCGGCTGCTGCGCTACATCAAGATCAAGCGCAACATCGACTACGTGCCGTTCTCCCGCGCGAACATCTACGCGCGCGACGACCATTCGTGCCAGTACTGCGGCGAGGTGTTCCCCACCTCGGACCTGACCTTCGATCACGTCGTCCCCGTCGCGCAAGGGGGCCGCAAGGACTGGGAGAACATCGTGACCTGCTGCATCAGCTGCAATCGCAGGAAAGGCGGGCGCACGCCGGCCGAAGCCCGGATGCACCTGATACGTGTGCCCAAACGTCCCGAGAAGGCGCCGGCCATCCGGATTACCGTGGGCCTGAAGAACGCCCCGGACAGCTGGCGCGACTACTTCTACTGGAACATGGAGCTCGACGATACGTAGCACGCCCAGCCGCCTCCTTATTGTCACCCAGGTCCCCGGCGTATTCAGATGACACCTTCCAGCTCGACGCGCATTTCCGCGGTCCGTCCACTATGGGCTGTGGAAGGCGGGCACGTCACCATCGCGGGCACGGGCTTCGTGGTCGATCCCTTGCTGCCCCGCGTGTTCATCGGCGGCCTTCCGGCGCGGCTGGCGAACGCCTCGCCGCACGAGCTGACCGCGATTGTGCCGGCGGGGCTCGACGGCGGCCACACGCCGGTGCGGATCGACGAAGCGCTCGGCGAGACCGCCTATGTGGAGATCGGGGCGCCGCTGGCGACCGGCCTGCACCAGGTCGACAGCCCCGCCTTCGACGCCGACGGGAATCTGTATGTGACCTTCAGCGGTTCTCGCGGGCAGGAAGGGCCAGTGGCGATTTTCATCGTCAGGCCCGACGGCTCGCGTGAGCCGTTCGTCTCGGATCTCGCGAATCCCACCTCGCTCGCCTTCGATCCCGCGGGCCGGCTGCACGTGTCGAGCCGGTTCGACGGCAGCGTGCATCGCATCGACGCCGACGGGCGCGTCACGACGGTCGCGACCGATCTCGGCGTCGCGTGCGGCATCGCGTTTTCGTCGGACGGCACCCTCTACGTCGGCGATCGATCCGGATCGATTCTCCGCGTGCGCGACGGGAACGCGACGGTCTTCGCGAGCATCCCGCCGAGCGTCGCCGCGTTTCACCTCGCGTTCGGCCCGGACGGCTGGCTGTACGTCACCGGCCCCGACCCTCGGCGCGCGCGACTGCGTGTATCGTGTCTCGCCCGACGGGCTGGTCGAGGTGTTCTACTCCGGGTTCGGCCGCCCGCAGGGCCTGGCTTTCGATGGCCAGGGCGATCTGTATGTCGTGGACGCGCTCGCGGGCGCGAGCGGCGTCTACCGCATGCGTCTCGATCGCCGGTCCGAGGTGGAGCAGGTGGTCGCGGGAGGCTCGTTGCTGGGGCTCGCGTTCGACCCGCGCGGCGGGCTCGTCCTGGCCTCGAGCGACACGGTGTTCAAGCTGTCGGTGCCTGTTGGGACCCTCGCCGCGCGAAACGCTTGATTCCGCGCCGTCCGCCGGATAGTCTTCACCGTCTCCACGGCCGTCTGGCTGCCCAACCATGCATCAGCTGTTTCGCCGCAAGCCAATCTCCGAGTTGATCCCCGACAACGCCGAACACGCTGAAGCGCGTGCTCGGCGCCGGCGATCTGATCATGCTCGCGATCGGCGCCGTCATCGGCGCGGGTATCTTCTCGTCGATCGGCACCGCGGCCGCCGGCGAAACGCTCCCGAGCGGCGAAATCGTCCGCTACGGCGCCGGCCCTGCGCTGATCTTCTCGTTCATCCTGCTCGGCATCGTCTGCGGGCTCGCGGCGTTGTGCTACGCCGAGCTGGCGGCGATGATCCCGCAGGCGGGAAGCGCCTATGCCTATTCGTACGCGACGCTGGGGGAGTTCGTCGCGTGGATCATCGGCTGGGACCTGATTCTGGAGTACGCGGTCGGCAACATCGCGGTGGCGATTGCCTGGAGCGGGTACTTTTCGTCGCTGCTCTCCGGGTTCGGGATTACGCTGCCGGCCCACCTGACCCACGGCTATCGCACGGCGCTCCTCAGCTCGGATCCGGCGGTCCACGGGCTGCTGGAGACGGCGCCGCGGATCGCCGGCATTCCCGTCCTGCTGAACATTCCCGCCGCGCTCATCGTGCTGGCGATCACGTGGCTGCTGTACATCGGGGTCCGCGAGAGCGCGCGCGCGAACAACGTGATGGTGGTCGTCAAGCTCCTCGTGCTGGGGTTCTTCGTCGTGCTCGGCGGGATGCACATCGATCCGGCCAACTACAAGCCGTTCGCCCCGAACGGGTGGGCGGGGATTCACCAGGGCGCGGCCATCGTCTTTTTTGCGTACATCGGCTTCGACGCGATCTCGACGGCCGCCGAGGAGACGAAGAACCCGCAGCGCAACATGCCCATCGGCATCCTCGCCGGGCTCGGGATCTGCACCGTCATCTACGTCATCGTCGGCATCGTGGCGACCGGTCTCGTGCCGTATCAGCAGCTCAAGGCGGCCGACCCGCTGGCCAGGGCGCTGGAAGTGGCGGGGCTGCCGACGGCGAGCTGGATCGTGGCGTTCGGCGCGGTCGTCTCGCTGACGGCCGTCCTGCTGGTGTTCCAGTACGGCCAGCCGCGCATCTTCCTCGCGATGGCGCGCGACGGGTTGCTGCCGGGATGGGCCGCGAAGATCCACCCCAAGTATCGGACCCCGCACATCACCACGGTGGTCACGGGCCTGGTCGTCGCCGCCGGAGGTCTCGTCATGGACGAGAACGAGATCTACGACCTCACGAACATCGGGACGCTGGCGGCCTTCGCGATCGTGTGCGTCGGCGTGCTCGTGCTGCGCTACAAGGATCCCGATCGGCCCCGGCCCTTCCGCGTCAGGTTCGTCTGGCCCGTCGCCGTGCTGGGCGCCGCGGCGTGCGTTTACACGATGAAGGGGCTGCCGACCCACGCATGGGAACGGTTCGGCATCTGGCTGGCGATCGGGCTGGCCCTGTACTTCGTGTACGGCTATCGCCACAGCACCCTCAAGCGCTCCGGGCCCGGCTGAGCCGGACCCCTCCTCATCCGTATCCGTTCGGCCCTCTTTCAGACGCGACAGCCGCCTGCGGTTCCGGATGCTCGTGCGTGCTAAAATACCTGTTTGAGTTCCTCAGGGATTTTGCTGCTGTACCTATGGCGCACGACTGGATTGCGGTGCGCGGCGCGCGCGTCCACAACCTCAAGAATATCGACGTCGACATCCCGCGCGATCAGCTGGTCGTCATCACCGGCCTGTCCGGCTCGGGGAAATCGTCGCTCGCCTTCGACACGATTTACGCGGAAGGCCAGCGCCGCTACGTCGAGTCGCTGTCGTCGTACGCGCGGCAGTTCCTCGAGCAGATGGAGAAGCCGGACGTCGATCTGATCGACGGCCTGTCTCCGGCGATCGCGATCGAGCAGAAAACGACCGGCTCGAACCCGCGCTCCACCGTCGGCACCGTCACCGAGATCTACGACTACCTGCGGCTGCTGTTCGCCAACATCGGCCTCCCGCACTGCCATCTCTGCGGGCGCGCGATTGCCTCGCAGTCGCTCGATCGCATCATCGACATGGTGATGCTGTCGCCCAACGACGAGCGCATCAACGTGCTGGCGCCGATCGTGCGCGGCCGCAAGGGGGAGTTCAAGAAGGAGCTCGCCGCCCTGCGCACGCGCGGCTTCACGAAGGTCCGCGTCGACGGCCAGCTCCGCTCGCTCGAGGAGGACATCAAGCTCGACCGGCGCAAGAACCACGCGATCGAAGTCGTCGTGGACCGCCTCGTGCTGAAGCCCGGCATCGAGCGGCGGCTGACCGAGTCCATCGAGATCGCGCTCAACCTGGCCGACGACATCGTCGTCATCAACACGCTCGACAGCGGCGATCGGCTGTTTTCCCGCCGGCTCGCGTGCACGTACTGCGGCGTCAGCATGCCCGAGATGACGCCGCGCGCGTTCTCGTTCAACTCGCCGCACGGCGCCTGCCCCGACTGCCAGGGGCTCGGAGCCGTGTACGATTTCGATCCGGCCCGCGTCGTGCCCGACGAGTCGCTGTCGCTCCAGGACGGCGCGATCGCTCCGTGGGCGAAAGGCGATCGGAAGCTGGTCCGCGAGGCGCTCCGCTCGCTCAGCGGCACGTTCGGCATCGACCTGTCGGTGCCCTTCCGCCGGCTGTCGAAGAAGATCCGCGACGTGCTCTTCTTCGGCGCGTCCGGCAACGGACGCCGCACCGAGTCCGACCCGTCGCGGAAGAAGCCGAAGGAGCGGGCCGCGAAGGATCCCTTCGGCGCCGGTTTCGAAGGGCTCATGCCGAACCTGCGGCGGCGCTACGAAGAGGGCACGTGGCTCGAGCAGGAGAATCTCGAGCCGTACCGCGCGCTGCGCCCGTGCCCGAGCTGCGCCGGCGAGCGGCTGAAGGCGCAGAGCCGCGCCGTGCGCGTGAAGGGCCGCACGATCTCGGAGTACGTGGGCCTGCCGATTTCAGAAGCGGTGCGCGTCTTCGACGAGCTCGAGCTGAGCGACCGCGAGGCCCTGATCGCCAACCGGATTCTCCGCGAAATCCGCGATCGCCTGCACTTCCTGGACGACGTGGGGGTCGGGTACCTGACGCTCGGCCGGAGCGCCGCCACGCTGTCGGGCGGGGAAGGGCAGCGCATCCGGCTGGCCACGCAGATCGGATCGAACCTCACCGGCGTGCTGTACGTGCTCGACGAGCCGTCCATCGGCCTGCACCAGCGCGACAACCGCGCGCTGCTCTCGACGCTCGCCCGGCTGCGCGATCTCGGCAACACCGTGGTCGTCGTCGAACACGACGAAGAGACGATCCGGACGGCCGACTACGTCGTCGACCTCGGGCCCGGCGCGGGGGAGCACGGCGGCCACGTGATCTTCCAGGGCACGCCTGCCGATCTGCTGCAGCACGGCAACGGATCGCTCACCGGCGCGTATCTCCGCGGCGAGCGGATCATCCAGACGCCGCGCACGCGGCGCCCGGCGACGCGCGGGCAGATCGTCATCAAGGGCGCGCGCGAGAACAATCTCAAGGACATCGACGTCGCGCTGCCGCTCGGCGTGCTGACGACGGTCACCGGCGTGAGCGGGTCGGGCAAGTCGACGCTCGTCAACGAGATCCTCTACCGCTCGCTCGCGCGCGTGCTCTACCGGGCCGCCGACGAGCCCGGCACGCACACGTCGATCGAGGGGATCGAGCTGCTCGACAAGGTCATTCAGATCGACCAGTCGCCGATCGGCCGCACGCCGCGATCGAACCCGGCGACCTATACCGGGCTCTTCACGTTCATTCGCGAGCTGTTCGCGATGCTGCCGGAGGCCAAGGCGCGCGGGTTCCGCCCGGGACGCTTTTCGTTCAACGTGAAGGGGGGACGCTGCGAGGCCTGCCAGGGGGACGGCGTCATCGCGATCGAGATGCACTTCCTGCCGAACGTCTACGTGACGTGCGAGCAGTGCAAGGGACGCCGCTACAACCGCGAGACGCTGGAGATCCGGTATCGCGGCAAGTCGATCGCGGACGTGCTCGACCTCACCGTCGATCAGGCGCTGCCGCTGCTCGAGAATTTTCCGCCGATCGCCAACAAGCTGCGCACGCTGCAGGACGTCGGTCTCGGCTACATCGAGCTCGGGCAGTCGGCGACGACGCTGAGCGGCGGCGAGGCGCAGCGCGTCAAGCTGTCGAAGGAGCTGTCGCGACGCGGCACGGGCCGGACGCTCTACATTCTCGACGAGCCGACGACGGGCCTGCATTTCGAGGACACGCACAAGCTGCTCGACGTCCTGAACAAGCTCGTCGATCAGGGCAACACCGTCGTGATCATCGAGCACAACCTGGACGTCATCAAGTCGGCCGATTACGTAATCGATCTCGGACCCGAAGGGGGCGAGGGGGGCGGCAGGATTGTCGCGAAGGGGACTCCTGAAGACGTCGCGCGGAGCCGAGAATCCTTTACAGGACAGTTTCTGGCGGATATTCTGGGCGCGCCGCCAGCGCAGGCGGCCTCGTAAGTGACGATGACACAGACTTCGGACCAGCCCTTGCTGTGGTAACTTAACCACAGCCCCTGTCGACAAATCTGTGGCTGCCCGGCCACAACACGCGCGCTATCAAACGCAGCCCTTCCACGAACTAAGCACTAATATGCTTATAAATCAATCACTTACAGCGATTTTGCCGCGATTGTATTCAATGGCAGGACCTTTGCTGAGCTCTAGCAGCTTACCCAGCTGCCGTAAAGAGGTCATGAACGCTCAGCGCACTCTCCGCCGATCTGTCTCCTGCACCGGAATCGGACTTCATTCCGGCAACAAAGTCACCTTGTCGCTGAAGCCGGCGCCGGCCGATTACGGCATCCGCTTCCAGCGAAGCGATCTTGGCGGCCTCGAGATTCCAGCGACCGTCACCCACCTGGGCGGCATTCAGTATCAGACCGGCCTGACGCGCGAGGCCGTGTCGGTCGAGACGGTCGAGCACCTGCTCGCCGCGCTGACCGCCCTGGGCATCGACAACGTCATCGTCGAGCTGAATCACCCGGAAGTGCCGATCATGGACGGCAGCGCCGCTCCGTTCGTGTACTTGATCCTGAACGAAGCCGGCGTCAAGCGGCTGCAGGCGCCGCGGCGCTACCTGAAGGTGCTCCGTCCGATCTCGCTGACGCAGGGGGACAAGCGGATCGCGCTCTATCCGTCGGACCACTTCAAGGTCACCTACAGCATCAGCTTCGACCATCCGCTGCTGCGCCACCAGTCGCGGACGATGCGGATTACGCCGGAGAGCTTCGTCGAGGAGATCGCCCCGGCGCGGACGTTCGGGTTCCTGAAGGAAGTCGAGATGCTGCGCCAGCGCGGCCTCGCGCTCGGCGGTTCGCTCGACAACGCGATCGTGCTCGGCGAGACCGGCGTCCTCAACAACGCGCTGCGGTTCGAGGACGAGTTCGTGCGGCACAAGATCCTCGACGTCATCGGCGACCTGTCGCTCGTCGGGCACCCGGTGATCGGCCATCTGGTCGCGCATCGCGGCGGCCACGCGCTGCACACGGCGTTTGCCGCGAGGATTCTCGAAGAGAGCGACGCCTGGCGGCTCGTCGAAGCGCCGGCCGAGGTGGAGTCGTCGGGATCCCCGTCCCGGTCCAGGTCCCGGCGCGTGCCAAGGCCGCTCCGCGGCTGGCGAACTAGTGGTGCAGGGCTAAACAGCCCTGGCGACTATGGCCGCATTCGCGGCGATGCGTCCGCTAGCGCAGGCCTTCAGGGCCTGCCCGGTGGCCGTGAAACCGGCTCTAGATCACGACCAGCGTCTTCGTCGTCGTTTCCGATCCGCACGCCTCGAACCAGTCGATCCCCTCGCTGACCAGATCGAACTTCAGCCCGTAGCGTCCCGGCGTGTCGGGCGCCGTCACCGTGATCGGCACGTCGACACGCTCGCGCCGGCTGCAGGTGTGCGGGCAGCCAGGCGCGCTCGTAGTCGCGGTTGATGAGCGATGCCGTCGCCGGCGCAGAGCTGCGCGCCGAGCGCGGACCAGGCGGCGTCCGTAGCTGGCCTGCGCCGGGAACGGGCGGGTCGACAGGTTGCGTGACGTCGTGCGTGATCGGTCGAGCGGCCGCCCGGCCCTGGCGACGAGCGGCAGGCGCCGGCAGCGGGCCGCCGACGTCGATCTCGCGCGCGCGGCGTGGCGCCGGGGATCGCGTTGCCGAGGTTGTTCTCGTCCCAGATCTCGTGCTCGATCGCGGCGAGCCCGGCGCTCCCCGGCACGAACCGGCGCGAGAACATGTCCTCCGGATGGTCGGTGAGCTCCCAGCAGAGGCGATCGACGCCGATCTCGGCCGCCATGCCGCGCGCCAGCGCCATCTCCTCGTCGCTGTCGTTGTGCGTGAAGAGGATGTAGCGCCAGTTGATGAACGGCACGTCGCGCCCGGCGCCGCGCTTTTCGTCCGCCGCGGTCCGTCAGGTTGCGGATCGCCTTGGCGAAGTCTCCGCGCTGCCGGTACTGCGCGTAGCTCTCCGCCGTCGCGCCGTCGATCGAGAACGTGACCTCGTCGATGCCCGAGTGCACGAGCCGCCGCGACCTGCTCCTCGGTGAAGCGCGAGGCCGTTCGTGCTGGTGTAGAGGTAGATGTGCGGAAAGCGCGACTTGATGTACTCGCACATCTCGATCGCGCGCTTGTGGAGGAAGGCCTCGCCGTAGTTGAAGAAGTCGATGCGGCCGAGCGACGGCCCGGCCTCGTCGACGACGCGGCGTGAACAGCTCGAAGTCGAGCATGCCGGCCTGGCGCGTGCGCGTGATGCCGGTCTCCGGCGCGCAGCAGGCCTGGGCGCACGAGATGTTGCAGGCGGCCGTGCACTCGATGTAGAGGCGCGACGGCAGCGGGCCGACGTCCAGACGCGCACGCGGCGGCGCGTTCGTCCTTCTTCAGCGGCAGCTTGAGCGGGCAGTCGCCGCAGAACTTCGAGCCGCCGGCGTTCGATGTCGCGGCGCAGCGCCGGCGGCGCGTCTCGCCGGTCCAGATCGCCGACACGCCGTCGACGTCCGCGTGTCGCCGAGCACGCGCTTGCCGTACGGATCGGCGCAGCCGCAGACCAGCCGTCCGTCGCAGAGGAGCACCATCGTGCTCCACGGCCAGGAACAGGTGAACCGGGTCGCCAGGTAGTTCAGGGACACGACTATTTCTTTCGGTGAGCTTCTTCATGTACGCGCCGAGCCGCTCGTTCTCGTAGGAGACGATGTTCAGGAAGAGGCTTTCGGAGAGGTACTGCCGGCGCTCGTCGTCGGTCATCTGCTCGATGACGTGCTGGATCTCGCGGACCATGTCCTCGAAGGTCGACTCGAGCTCCCGCTTCGCGGTGACTTCCTTGTAGAGCGATTCGAGGACCGACAGCAGGTCGCCGTCGAGCGTCACGCGCGGCGCCGTTCGTCAGTTTGATCGTGCGCATCGCTACGCTCCGAAGCTTTTGACGGCGCTCGGCTCGTCGGGGTGTACCTCGATGAAGTTCTGCGCGCCGGTCATCGTCAGCATCGTCTCGACGCGCTTCTGGACGCCGGCCAGCTTCAGCGCGCCGCCGGCGGCGTGCGCCTGGCGGTAGAGATCCATCAGGCAGCCGATCGTCGCGCTGTCGACGTAGCCGACCGACGACAGATCGACGACGACCTTGCGCTCGCCGGCCGCGATCAGCTGCGTGACCGCAGTGGAGAACTCCGACAGCAGCGGGTACATCAGCCGGGATTCGCCGACCCTGACGACCGCGATGCCGTTGGCGTGTTCGGTTGTGAGGTTCATTCAGACACTCCGGATCGCCGGCTCCGCGGTCTCGCGGGGGCGCCGCGCCTGCGGCGCAGGACCGGCTGTTTGTCCTGCAGCCGCTTCAGCTGGTGCGCCAGCTCGAGGCGGCCGCGGTTGATGCGCGACTTCACCGTTCCCTCGGGCAGCCCGAGGCGATCGGCGATTTCCTGGTACGACAGCTCCTGCAGATCGCGCAGCACGACGGCCGTCCGCAGCGTGACCGGCAGCGTCTCCAGCGCCTGGCGCAGCTGCGCGCGCAGGTCCTGGTGCTCGGCCGCCGCATACGGCGTCCGCTCCGTCGACGCCGGCTGCAGGTCGTTCGTGTCGACGTCGCGCGCGATCGTCTGCCGCTCCTTCCGCACGCTGCGGTAGTGATCGATGCAGAGGTTGCGGCTGATGCTGATGATCCAGGTCTGGAAGTTCGCGCGCCGATCGAACGTCTTCAGCGCCTTGAAGATCTTCAGGAAGATGTCCTGCGTCAGATCTTCGGCCTCGTCGTGCTTGCCGACGAACTTGTAGGCGACGTTGAAGACCTTGCGCCAGTTCTGGCGGACGATCGCCTCCCACGCCACCTGATCGCCGGTCAGGCACTGCTCGATGAGGCTGTCGGGCGTCGCCGGCTGCGCGGCGGGGGAATCAACAGACATGCGTCGGCACGATCTGATATCAAACACCCCGTCCGCGTGCACGAACGGCCGCTGCGAACTCGAACTCCCAAGCACGTCCGATCGCAGACGGTGATCACGGATGGAGTGCGGCGATCACTCCCAGACGCGTCGGGACTTGACTCTGTGAGCTCGCTGGCGCAGGCGCTGCTCGGAGTGCCGCCGGCCTGAGACTGAGATAGAATTCACTTCTCCGTGACCGGATTCCACCGACAGGACAACGCCGCTCGTCTGCGACGGCGTGCCGCTCGCCGACCTCGCCGCCGCCGAGGGCACGCCGCTCTACGTCTACAGCGCCGCGACGATCGTCGGCCGCTACCGCGCCATCGACGAGGCGTTCGCGGTCGTATCCGCACGCCCTCCACTACGCGCTCAAGGCGAACTCGACGCTGGCGATCGCGCGGCTGCTCCGCGGGCTCGGCAGCGGCGCCGACGCGAACTCGGGCGGCGAGATCGACGTCGCGCTCCGCGCCGGCTTCATCCCCGCGCAGATCGTCTTCACCGGCGTCGGCAAGACCGCGGCCGAGCTGGCGCAGGCGATCGATCTCGGCGTCAGGACCATCAACGCCGAGTCGGACGGCGAGATCGAGCGGATCGACGCGCTGGCGCGCGAGCGGCAGACGCGCACGCGCGTCGCGCTGCGCGTCAACCCGGACATCGACGCCCGGAGCCATCCGCACATCTCGACCGGGCTCAAGACCAACAAGTTCGGCATCGCCGATGGACGCCGTCCGCGACATCTGCCGGCGCGCGGTCGCGCCGCGACGGGCCTCGAGATCGTCGGCCTGCACGCCCACGTCGGATCGCAGATCACCGACCTCGATCCGCTGCGCCGCGCCGCCGAGGCGCTCGTCAGCGCTGGCGCGCGAGCTGCGCGACGAGGGGATCGCCATCGAGCATCTCGATCTCGGCGGCGGCCTCGGCGTGTCGTACGACGGCTCGCCCGTGCCGACGTCGCAGGACTACGCGGCGGCGCTGCTGCCCGTCGTCCGGGAATCCGGCCTGGCGATCGTCCTCGAGCCCGGCCGCCACATCGTCGCGCCCGCCGGCGCGCTGCTGTCGCGCGTCGTCGACGTGAAGGATCGGCCCGACGGCAAGCTGTTCGTCATCCTCGACGCCGGCATGACGGAGCTGATCCGGCCGATGCTCTACAGCGCGTTCCATCGGATCGAGCCGGTGCTGCAGCACCAGCGCGCCCGGAGATCCTCTGCGACATCGTCGGACCGCTGTGCGAGAGCAGCGACACGCTCGGCAAGGACCGGCGCCTGCCGCGTCCGGCGGTCGGCGATCTCATGGCCGTCCTCGACACCGGCGCCTACGGCGCCGTCATGGCGTCGAACTACAACCGCCGGCTGATGCCGGCCGAAGTGCTCGTCGACGGCGCACGGTGGTCGGTGATTCGCCGCCGCCAGACGATCGACGATCTGCTCGCGCTGGAGACCTAGTCAGCGGACTCGGTGGACTCGGGTCCCACGTCGAGGCCGGATCCCGAGTCCCGAGTCCCGAGATCCCGACGCTGATCAGAATGACAGGACTCCTGATCGCCTTCGAAGGCCTCGATCAGAGCGGCAAGCAGACGCAGGCCGAGCGGGTCCGCGATCAGGTCGATCGCGCGCGGGCGCGAGTGCCGGCTGCTGTCGTTCCCCGACTACACGACGGCGATTGGCGCCGAGATCGGGAACGCCCTGCACGGCGAGCGCGAGTACGGCGCCGACGTCATGCAGCTGCTGTACGTCGCCAACCGCTACGAGCACCGCCCCGAGATCACCCGCTGGCTCGGACGAGGCGCCGTGATCGTCTGCGATCGCTACCTGGCGTCGAGCATCGCGTACGGCGAAGCGCAGGGGCTCGACGCCGCGTGGCTGACCGAGATCCAGCGGTTTCTGCCGCCGCCGGACCTGACGATCCTCCTCGACATCGCGCCGGAGACGGCGGTGCAGCGGAAGGCGCAGGGCCGCGATCGGTACGAGCGCGACCTCGCGCTGCTGTCGCGCGTGCGCGAGAGCTACCGCCGCCAGGCGGCGCAGGACGGCTGGCTCCGCCTCGACGGGGAGCGGCCGCGCGAGGCGGTGTCGCCGACGTCCTCACCGCGGTCGCGACACGACTCGCGCCGCCGTAAGCGCGCGGACCTCGCGCGCGCCGCCGTGCACGCAGAGCCCGCGCGCACGCGTCCAGCGTCGCGCCCGTCGTGCTGACATCGTCGACCAGCACGACCACCGCCCCACGCACGGCCGCGCGCCGCGTCAGGCGAACGCGTCGCGCACGTTCGCGTGACGTTGCGCCGCCGGCAGATCGGTCTGCGACGGCGTCGCCCGGACCCGCTTCAACGCGAGCGCCATCGGAAGCGGCAGATGCCGCGCAAGCTCGCGCGCCTGATTGAAGCCGCGGGCACGTGCCCGCGAGCGGTGCAGCGGCACCGGGACGACGAGGTCGGCGCCGTCCAGCACGTCGCCGCCCGTGACGCTCGATCAGCGCCGCCAGCGGCCGGGCCAGCGATCGCCGCCCGTCGTACTTCAGCGCGTGCACGATCGCCCGCAGCGTGCCGTCGTAGGGGCCGATCGCGCGGGCGCGAGCGACGTGCGACCGCCGCCGCCGGCACCGCGGGCAGCGGCCGGACTCGACGCTGATGCGCCGCCAGGACGGGAGCGGATCGCCGCACGCGCCGCAGACCGGGGGCGTGATGGGGACGATGGCGGCCCAGCAGGCCGGGCACACGGCGCCGCGGGTCGGCTCATCGAGCGGCCGCGCGCACGCCGCGCAGGCCGGCGCCAGGAGGACAGCGATCAGGGAGTCCGCGAGAGCCGGATCTTCCGCCGAAGGCGGAAGCCACAGGAGGAGTCAGGCGACAGTGACGTCAGGATGCACGGCTACGCCGGTTCGTCGCTGAACTCGATGCGCTCGGCATCTCCCCACAGCCGCTCGAGCGAGTAGAACTCGCGCGTCTGCGGCGTGAAGACGTGCACGATGAACGTGAAGTAGTCCATCAGCACCCACTCGGCGCGCTCGTAGCCCTCGACGTGCGCCGCGCGGACCTTCCCCGCGCGCAGCGTCTCCTCGACCGCGTCGACGATCGCCTTCACCTGCCGCGTGTTCTGACCCGAGCACAGGATGAAGAAATCGGTGAACGCCGGCGTGTTGCGCAGATCGAGCACGACGACGTCCAGCGCCTTCTTGTCGAGCGCGGCGCGCACCGCTTTGTCGATCTCGCCCGTCAACCGCTTCTTTCCGCCCGTAGCGCTCCGCCGTTTTTCAGTTTTGGCCATGCAAGTGATCTGCCGCGCGTGTCGCGGGACCGTCAGTGTAGAGACCATGTTGAACGATGTGCCGCTCGACCGACGCCGGCACGAGGCCCGTCAGCGTCTCCCCGGCGCGCAGCCGGCGGCGGATCTCGGTCGACGACACGTCCGGGGTCGGCGCATCGACGAGGAAAATCGAGGGAAAGCCGCCGGCGGCGGCGTCCGGCGTGAGCCGACACCATCCGGGCCGCGAGCGCCGGCAGCCGCTCCGTCAACCGCTCGACCGGAAACCCCGGGCGCGAGACGACCACGAAGTGCGACAGGTCGAGGACCTCCGGATAGCGGTGCCACGTTTCAATTTCTGCAAACGCGTCGGCGCCGGTGATGAAGAAAATCTGCGACACCGGCAGCCCGGAGCTCTCGCGAAAGCGCGTCAGCGTGTCGGCCGTGTACGACGGCTCCGGCGCGCAGACTCGATGTCGCTGACGGCCAGGCCCTCGACGCCGTTCACCGCGAGGGCCGCCATGGCGAACCGGTGAAACGGCGAGGCGACCGGCTGCTGCTGGCGGTGCGGCGGGACGCGCGACGGCAGCACGAGGACCCGATCGAGCGCGAGCGCGCGCGCGCGGCCAGCGCCGTGTCCACGTGGCCGACGTGGATCGGATCGAGCGTGCCGCCGAGGATCCCGATGCGCCCGGCGTCGTTCATTCGGCCACGACATCGATCGACGGCGCGGCAGCCGCCCGCTCGCGCGACGCCGCGACCTCCCGCCACATCGCTTCGAGGAGCGCGTCGAGGCCTCTCCGGTCGCGGCCGAGACGGCGTAGATCGGCACGCCCAGGCGCCGCAGGTGTTCCTCGAGCCGCGCCAGCCGCTCCGGCTCGTCCAGCGCGTCGATCTTGTTGGCCGCGGCCAGGATCGGCTTGTCGGCGAGACGCTCGCCGGAGGAATCCCGTCCGGGGAACAGCTCGAGCTCGCGCGTGATGATGTCGAAGTCGCTGACCGGATCGCGGCCGCTCAGCGACGACACGTCGACGAGGTGCACGAGCACCTTGGTTCGCTCGAGGTGGCTCAGGAAACGGTGCCCGAGCCCGTGCCCTTCGTGCGCCCCTTCAATCAACCCCGGCACGTCCGCGACGACGAACGAACGCTCGCCCGACAGGCCGACGACCCCGAGGTTCGGCACGAGCGTCGTGAACGGATACTCGGCGATCTTCGGGCGCGCCGCCGAGATGCGCGAGATCATCGTGGACTTGCCCGCATTCGGGAAGCCGACGAGGCCCACGTCCGCGAGCAGCTTCAGGTGAAGACGGAGATCCTTCTCTTCGCCGGGCAGGCCCGGCTGGAACTTCCGCGGCGCGCGATTCGTGGAGGTCGCAAACGACGCGTTCCCGTGTCCGCCGAGGCCGCCCTTGGCCAGGATCACGCGTTCGCCGTCTTCGGTGAGGTCCGCGACCTGCACGTACTCGCCGTCGCCCTGTCGTTCGTACACGACCGTGCCGATCGGCACCTGGAGCTCGATGTCGCTGCCGTTCTTGCCGGTGCGATTGGAGCCTTCGCCGTGGCCCCCGCGCCCCGCCGCGAAGATCTTCTGGAAGCGAAAGTTGAGGAGGGTGTTGAGGTTGGCGTTCGCGACGAGGTAGACCGAGCCGCCGGGGCCGCCGTCGCCGCCGCTCGGCCCGCCGCGCGGGACGAACTTCTCGCGCCGGAAAGCTCATCGCGCCGCGACCGCCGTGGCCGGCGGCGACATGAATATCGACTTCGTCTACAAACACGTCATCGATCGCGTCGGGAGTCTGTTACTGCTCGAGCGGCAGCACACTGATCACGCGGCCGCGCGCCCCGTGATCCTCGAACTTGACCCGGCCGTCCACCTTGGCGAAGAGCGTGTCGTCTTTCCCGAGCCCGACGTTCAGCCCCGGACGGAACCTGCGCCCGCGCTGGCGCACGAGGATGGAGCCGCCGGACACGACGTTGCCGTCGAGACGCTTGACGCCGAGCCGCTGCGAGTTGCTGTCGCGGCCGTTACGGGAACTTCCCTGCCCTTTTTTTGTAGCCATTGCAGTGCCTGCCGATTCCTAGACCACGATGTCCGTAACCCGAATCACCGTGTAGGTGCTCCGGTGACCGCGCGTCTTCCGGAAGCCCTTGCGGCGCTTCTTCTTGAATACGCGGATTTTCGGCCCGCGCGACTCGCCCTCGACGATGCCGACGACCTTCACGTTGGCGACGAAGGGCGCCCCGGCGAGCATCTCGCCGCCGTCCTTTTCCAGGAACAGGACCTGGTCGAAGGTGATTTCCTTGCCGACCTCGGCGTCGACGCGGTCGACGGTGACCACGGAGTCCGGGCTCACCTTGACCTGCCGGCCGCCGCTTTGAATGATTGCGAACACGTTCCGATCCTCCGCCGAGCCCGTACAGGCGGGCCTTTCTGCCTATGTGCAAAGGAATTAGGATAGCACGCGCCAAGGCGCCGCCTGCAGCCAAAGCCGTGAGGATCGGCGAGGCGAGCTTACCTCAGCAGGACGCGGTGCCGCGGATCTTCTGGGTGCTGAGGGTGCCGAGGAAGTTCGGGACGATCTTGTCCATCAACTCGAAGTACGACGACAGCGCCGGGGTGTTCTGCTGTGAGGGGTAGAGAATCTCCTCGTGCATCGTCTCGGTGTGGAGCGTGGCGCCGGTGCGGCCGTCGATGAAGACGAACTTCGGCGTCAGGATGAAGCCCTTGCGCTCCAGGTAGGTCCGGACCGGGACGACGCTGCGCCGTCCGAGGTTGTCCATGAACTCGTGGTTGCGCGTGACGAAGCCGGCAGTCTGGTGCGGCGTGAACAGGATCGTGCCGGTGACGATCAGCGGGCTCTCGTACTCTTCGCCGAGCTTCTTCCAGAACGCGACGTCCGCGAAGATCGACTGGAATTTCTCCAGGTCCTTCTCGGAGCGGATTCGGGTCTCGGCTGGTGGCGCCGAGGCCGCCGCTGTCGCTATCGCGGGCGTCTGCGCGTCGGCCGCACCCTGCGGCGCCGCTGCGGCGTCGCCGGCGGCCGTCTTCAACTTGTCGGCGGCGAGCTCCGCGAGCGGCAGGACTTCGGCTTCGATGACACGGAGGCTCGACTTCGAACGCAGCTGGCTGCGGAGGAGCCGCACCGTTTCGAGGTTCGCATCCACGTCGTCGGT
Organism: uncultured Acidobacteriota bacterium; assembly: GCA_963820645.1. Taxonomy (GTDB): domain Bacteria; phylum Acidobacteriota; class Vicinamibacteria; order Vicinamibacterales; family 2-12-FULL-66-21; genus JALZOC01. The sequence continues at coordinate 154,838 of CAWGAS010000005.1, forward strand.
GCCGCCGCTGATGAACCCGGCGATGAGCACGCGCCGGAATGCCGTGACGTCCATCTTCGCGGAGATGGGCGTCTCGATCGGCACCTCGAAGAAATTGGTGCACCCGCTCACCGCGGCGAGCAGCACGAGGCTAGCGATTGTTGCGGCGCTTCGTGCGGTCATTGATTTCTTTGAAGAGATCGTAGTTCTGCCGGATCAGCAGGTTCTTCGGATCCAGCTTGAGCGCTTTCTCGTAGGCCTGGCGCGCCTCGTCGAACTTGCCTTCGTGCTCGTATCCGATGGCGAGATTGTTCCAGGCGGCCGCGTAGGTAGGATCGATCGCGACCGCTTTCTGCCACCAGAACGTCGCTTCCGTCCAGAGACCGCTCTGCGCGACCTTGATGCCGAAGTCGACCTGAGACTTCGCGGTCGAGCGCTCGTCCGCGTACGCCGAAGGCGTGAAAGCCACCAGCAACGCCATCATGACGAGGGCTCGATAGACCATGGGTGTTTCATCCACTATAGCTACCCGCCTGCAACCTCGCAAGCGGTTTCCAGTAACTTTTTTGGCAGTCGGCCGTGGCCGCCGGTCTCGTCGCGAGCAATGGACGTACCAGAGGCCCGGCGTGTGCAAACGGGCCGTCGGAGCTTGAAACACTGGCCTTTTGCGTAAGTCCCGAACGGAGCCCGTAAGGCGCTCGATTGCATCGGGAGACACCGGTAACCTATAATCCGGACAGAGGGGTCGGGCCGGAGCGCTGCGCTGCAGCCACGGTGCCGGCCCCTTCGGCTTGAACGGGCATCGGACGGCCGGGTTTCGCCGGGAACCCGGTTCCACGGACGTGGCGGCGCGCTGGCGGAGGTACACATGGACCTTCAGACCGCCGTCGGTGTCTCGATGCTTGGTTTCTCGCGCACACGCGTATCCGCGCTTTTCAAGGAACTGCGGCAGCGGGATCCCCACACTTCCCTGGTGACCCTGCTCGAGGCCCTGGGGGCACCGCCCGAGAGCCAACGAGGACTGGAGGAGGCGGCGCGATCGGCAGCCGCCTCAGCGCTCGCGTCCGGCGCCGCTGCGGGGATGCAGCCCATTGCGTGGTTCGATCCCCGATACCCCGCGCTGTTGAACTGCGTGGGCGATCCGCCGCCCGTCCTGTGGGCGCGGGGGACTTCCGACGTTTTCGCCCGGCCGGCCGTGGCGATCGTCGGATCCCGCGCCGCCACGACCTACGCGCTCGACGTCGCAGCCCGCCTGGCCGGGGAGCTTGCGGACCGCGGCATCCTGGTCGTCAGCGGGCTGGCGCGCGGCGTGGACTCGGCGGCCCACAGGGGCTGCCTGGAGGCTGGCGGAGCGACCGTCGCCGTGCTCGGTTCCGGCGTCGATACGGTCTACCCGCCGGAGCACGAGTCGCTGGCTGAAACCATTGCATCCAATGGGGTTGTGGTCAGCGAGCTCGGCCCTGGCGCCAGGCCGCTCCCGGACCACTTTCCCCTTCGGAACCGGATCATCAGTGGGATCTCACTGGCCGTTGTCGTCGTCGAAGCTTCCGAGAAGAGCGGGTCCCTCATCACCGCCCGGTGCGCCATGGAACAGGGGCGCGACGTCATGGCGGTCCCCGGCAGCGTCCTCACCGGCCGAAATCGCGGCTCCCACGGTCTTCTGAAGGACGGGGCAAAGGTCGTCGAGACAGCGGACGATATTCTTGAGGAGCTGGGGTGGCCTGGCTCGGCTGGAGGCGCGATTCTTCCGGGCAGCGAGGGCCCGGCGCGACCGACGGCGGGTCGGGCGGCGTCAGATCCGTTATTGGCGCATCTGGAGCCCGGCGAGGTCTACCGGCTGGATGAGCTCGTCGAGGCGACCGGCACGGCAGCCTCGAAACTGCTGCCCCGATTGATGGAGCTGGAGCTGCGCGGGCAGATCTCGGCAGTGGGGGGAGGGCGTTTTGCACGGCGCGCCGACTCCGGGATCGACGGACGGCCGTCCCGCGACGGTGATATGGTCTTAGGTTAGGTTTCTTATGGCAAAGGCACTGGTCGTGGTGGAGTCGCCCGCCAAGGCGAAGACCATCAACAAATATCTCGGCAAGAACTACACGGTCATCGCCTCGATGGGCCATGTCCGTGATCTGCCGAAGAGCAAACTGGGCGTCGACATCGAGGAAGGCTTCGAGCCGTCGTACGAGGTCATCGCGAGCCGGAAGAAAGTGCTCAAGGAGCTGAAGGACGCCGCGAAGGGATCCGACGACATCTTCATCGCAACCGACCCCGACCGCGAGGGCGAGGCCATCGGCTGGCATCTGGCGGAGGAGCTCGGCACGGGCAACAAGAAGAAGATTCGCCGGTTGATGTTCAACGAGATCACCAAGAAGGGGGTCCTGTCCGCGCTCGAGCACCCGACGGCCATCAACAAGCAGATGGTCGACGCGCAGCAGGCGCGGCGCGTGCTCGATCGGCTGGTCGGCTACAAAATCAGCCCGCTGCTCTGGGACAAGGTGCGCCGCGGCCTCAGCGCGGGGCGCGTCCAATCGGTCGCGCTCAAGCTGGCCGTGGACCGCGAGCGCGAGATCGAGCGCTTCGTCGCCGAAGAGTACTGGAACATCACCGCGCGCCTGGCCGGCCCGGTGCCGCCGGAGTTCGACGCGAAGCTGCTCAAGCGCGGCGGCTCGAACATCAAGGTCACGAGCCAGGCCGAATCGGACACCGTCCTCGCCGATCTGCGCGGCGCCACGTGGACGGTCGCGTCCGTCGCGACGAAGGAACGCAAGAAGAACGCGGTTCCTCCCTTCATCACGAGCAAGCTGCAGCAGGCGGCGCGATTCCCCGTCAAGAAGACGATGATGATCGCGCAGCAGTTGTACGAAGGCATCGAGCTGCCGGGCGAAGGCGCGGTCGGCCTCATCACGTACATGAGGACCGACTCGACGCGCGTGTCCGAACAGGCGCTCGAGGACGTGCGCGTCTACATCGGCGGGAAGTTCGGCGCGGAGTTCGTGCCGGACAAGCCCAACGTGTACAAGACAAAGGCCGACGCGCAGGACGCGCACGAAGCGATTCGGCCGACGTCCATGCAGTACGACCCGGAGTCCGTGCGGGCGCAGCTCACGCCCGATCAGTACTACCTGTACCGTTTGATTTGGAACCGCTTCGTCGCCTCCCAGATGCCGCCCGCGACGTTCGACGAAACGACGGTCGACATTCAGGCGGCCGACTACCTGTTCCGGGTCAAAGGCTCGGTGCCCAAGTTCGCCGGCTGGCTGGCGGTCTACAACCAGGAGACCGTCGAGGTCCGCACCGACGGACCGGGCCCCGACGCGGCATCGAGCGAGGACGAGGAAGGCAGCAGCGTGCTGCCCGCGCTCAGCGAAGGGGACACGCTCGAGCTGAAGGAGCTGAGGCCGGAGCAGAAGTTCACGCAGCCCCCGCCGCGCTACAGCGAGGCGACCCTCGTCAAGGCGCTCGAAGAGAACGGCATCGGCCGTCCGAGCACGTACGCGTCGATCATCAGCGTCATCCAGGCGCGCGACTACGTGAACAAGATCGACGCGCGTTTCAAGCCGACGATGCTCGGGATGATGCTCGTCGAGAAGCTCCTCAGCCCCGCGTTCGACGACATCCTGGACGTCGAGTACACGCGCAACCTCGAGGAGGATCTCGACAAGATCGAGGCCGGGACGTCCACCTACGTGATCACGCTCGGCAGCTTCTACAAGAAGTTCGCGAAGGACCTCAAGCGCGCCGAGCGCGACATGCCCAACATGAAAGAGGGGCAGGCGACCGAGGAGGTGTGCGACAAGTGCGGCGCCGGCATGGTCATCAAGGCGGGCAAGTTCGGCCTGTTCCTGGCCTGCAGCGCGTATCCGGCCTGCGAGAACACACGCGAGCTGGAGAAGCCCGAGCCGGGCGCCGAGGGAGAGGCCATCGAGGAAGCCTGCGAGAACTGCGGCAAGCCGATGGTCGTCAAGCGCGGCCGGTTCGGCCAGTTCCTCGCCTGCACCGGCTATCCCGAGTGCAAGACGACGCGCAAGATCATCACGACCAAGCAGGGCATGACCGCCGCGAAGCCGGACCAGATCCTCGACGAGAAGTGCCCGAAGTGCAGCTCGAACCTCGTGCTGAAGCAGGGGCGGTTCGGCGAGTTCACCGCGTGCAGCAGCTATCCCGCCTGCAAGTACGTGAAGCAGAAGTCCACGGGGCTCGTCTGCCCGAAAGACGGCGGCGACGTCGTGGAGCGGAAGTCGAAGCGCGGCAAGGTGTTCTTCGGGTGCGCGAACTATCCCGACTGCGACTTCGTGCTGTGGAACCGGCCGGTGATCGAGCCCTGCCCGCAGTGCAAGGCGACGTTCCTCGTCGAGAAGGTCACGAAGCGCCACGGCCGTCAGCTGCTCTGCCACAACGAGGACTGCGACTACGTGCGGTCCGAGGAACTGGCGCCGGCGTGAAGCGGCGCGATCAGCAGGCACTCAGGAATCGCAGAGTCGGTGGAGTTCGCGACGTCACCCCAGTTGGAACCGGCGTTGATTGCGCTTCTCAGTTCAGGGAGCCATGATCCACGTCATCGGCGGCGGGCTGGCGGGCAGCGAGGCGGCCTGGCAGGCCGCGGCCCGGGGCGTGCCGGTCACGCTCTACGAGATGCGGCCGTCCCGCCCGACGGCGGTCCACAAGACGGACCAGCTGGCCGAGCTCGTCTGCAGCAACTCCTTCCGCGGCGACAAGCTCGATAACGCGGTCGGTCTCCTCAAGGAGGAGATGCGCCGGCTCGGGTCGCTCGTGATGCGCGCCGCCGATGCGGCCCGCGTCCCGGCGGGCGCGGCGCTGGCGGTCGATCGCGAGCGGTTCTCCGCCGAGGTCACGCGCGCGATCGCCGGCCATCCGGCCATCACCATCGTCCGCGAAGAGATCCCGCGCGTCCCCGCCGGGCCCGGCGGCCCCGTGATTATCGCGACCGGGCCCTCTGACGTCCGATTCCCTTTCCGCCGATATCGCAGGCATGGTCGGCAGCGAGCACCTGTACTTCTACGACGCGATCAGCCCGATCGTGCTGGCCGAGAGCATCGACCGGACGAAGGTGTTTCGCGCGTCGCGGTGGGGAAGGAGCCTGCGGGGCGCCGGCCCGTCCTGCGGCGTTGACGACGGCGAGGGCGACTACCTGAACTGCCCGTTCACGCGGGACGAGTACGCGCGGTTCTACGAGGCGCTCGTCGCGGCCGAGCGGGCGCCGCTGCACGAGTTCGATCAGGCGAAGTTCTTCGAAGGGTGCCTGCCGATCGAGGTGATGGCCTCGCGCGGCGTCGACACGCTGCGGTTCGGGCCGATGAAGCCGGTCGGCCTCGTCGATCCGCGTACCGGCCGCGAGCCGTATGCGGCGGTTCAGCTTCGCCAGGACAACCTCGCGGGCGATCATTTCAGCCTCGTCGGCTTTCAGACGCAGATGAAATGGGGCGAGCAGGCCCGTGTCCTGAAGCTGATCCCCGGGCTGGAGCAGGCGGAGTTCGTGCGGTTCGGGATGATCCACCGCAACACCTACATCAACGGGCCGACCGTCCTGCGCGAGACGTGGCAGACGCGGACGCGTGACGATCTGTTTTTCGCCGGGCAGATCTCGGGGGTCGAAGGCTACGTGGAGTCGGCGGCCTCCGGGCTCATCGCGGGGCGCAACGCCGCGGCGCTGTCGCTCGGCGAGACGATCCGCGTGCCGCCGCGCACGACCGCGATCGGGTCGCTCGCGTACTACGTCTCCCACGCGAATCCGCGGAACTATCAGCCGACCAACATCACGTTCGGGATCATTCCCGCGCTGACGCCGGAGCCCGGCCGGCGCGCGCCGAAGAAGAAGGCGGACCGCAACGCGGCCCTGTCGGATCGCGCGCTGGCGGATCTCGACGCGTGGATTGCGGACGGGCCGCGGGGCGCGCCCCGGAAGCGGACGTCCTGGCGGCCGACGCCGCACGGCCATGAAAGCGCACCTCGAAGAGTTCCTCGATCACCTGCGCCTCAACGAGAACGCCTCCGCCCACACCGTCCGCGCGTACGAGAGCGATCTCTCCCAGTTCCTGATGTTCCTGTCGCAGCATCTCGGCACGCGGCGCTCGGATCTCGCGGCGACGGCCTTCGACCATCTGCACATCCGCGCGTTTCTCGGGGACATTCACAAGCGGGGCAACTCGCGCGCGTCGGCGGCGCGCAAGCTCGCGGCGATCCGGACGTTCGGCCGGTACCTGCGGCGTGAAGGGGCGATCGACGGCGATCCGGCGGCGCTCGTCGGCACGCCGCGGCGCGAGCAGCGCCTGCCGGCCCACCTCGGTGAAGCGGAGATGTCGAGGCTGCTCGAGATGCCGGACGTCTCGTCGCCGCTCGGCCGCCGCGACCGGGCGATCCTGGAGCTGTTCTACGCGTCGGGACTGCGGTTGAGCGAGCTCGTCGGACTCGGCCTGGAAGACGTCAATCTGAGCAGCCGGGTCGTGCGCGTGCTCGGAAAGGGAGCGCAAGGAGCGGATCGTCCCGTTCAACCGATCCGCCGAAGCGGCGATTCGTGCGTGGTTGAAGGACCGGGAAGAGATCTGCGCGAGCCGGGACTCGGGACTCGGACTCGGGACGCCGGGACTGCGTGCGGAGCGGATCCGCCGCGGCCGGCGGACCGCCGATCCGCTCTTCCTCAACTACAAGGGGTCGCGGCTGTCGACGCGCAGCGTGGATCGTCTGGTGAGGAAATACGTCGCGCTGTGCAGCACGCGCGTTCGGCATCAGCCCGCACGCCCTCCGGCACTCGTTCGCGACGCACCTGCTGGAGCGCGGCGCGGACCTGCGGGCCATCCAGGAGCTGCTCGGCCACGCCCGCCTGAGCACCACCCAGCGCTACACGCACGTCAACTCGGCGCAGCTGATCGACGCGTACAAGAAGGCGCATCCCAAGGCGTGATCGAATCCCTAATCGCCTAGAATCCCCCGCCTCCGCGCGTTCATGACTCAGCGCGCTTCGGCGGGGCCTCGCCATAGCTTGCCGCTCGTGACGATACCGCGGCAAGCGACGGCGGGCGAATCTAGGCCAGGGTCGGTTCGACCAGCTGCCGCCGGCCGCGGCCGGAGTAGTCGATGCCGAGCGTCTTGATCTTGTAGTTCATGACGCGCGGGCTGATCGCGAGCAGCTCGGCGGCGTCCTTCTGGACCCAGTTCGACATCTTCAGCGCTTCGATGATCGCCTGCCGCTCGATCTCTTCGAGCGCGATGCCGGTCGGCGGGATCTTCACCACCGGGTTCGCGTCGCCCGACGACTGCGTCGAGAGCTCGCCCAGGGCCAGGTCGACGCTGGTGAGGTGCGGACCCTCGGTCAGCAGCACCGCGCGCTCGATGGCGTTCTCGAGCTCCCGGATGTTGCCCGGCCAGTTGTAGCGCATCAGCAGCTTCTGCGCGTCGGTGCCCAGGCCGTCGACGCGCTTCTTGAGCTCCCCCGCGAAGCGGCGGAGGAAGAACATGGCCAGCTGCTGGATGTCCTCCTTGCGCTCGCGCAGGGCCGGCATCTCGATCGACACGACGTTGAGCCGGTAGTACAGGTCCTCGCGGAACTGACCGTTGGCGACCATCTGCGGCAGATTGCGGTTGGTCGCCGCGATGAGGCGGACGTCGACGCGCAGCGTGCGCGTGCCGCCGAGCCGCTCGAACTCGTGCTCCTGGAGCACGCGCAGGATCTTGGCCTGCGTGTTCGCGCTCATGTCGCCGATTTCGTCGAGGAACAGCGTGCCGCCGTCGGCCTGCTCGAACCGGCCGACGCGCTGCTTGTCGGCGCCGGTGAAGGCCCCCTTCTCGTGTCCGAAGAGCTCCGATTCCAGCAGGTTCTCCTGCAGCGCCGCGCAGTTCACCTTGACGAAGTTGCGGCCGGCGCGGAGCGAGTTGTGGTGAATCGCGCCGGCGATGAGCTCCTTGCCGGTTCCCGTTTCGCCGCGGATCAGGACCGTCGTGTTGCTCTTCGCCACCTTCTTCACGACCGTCAGCACCGACTGCAGCGCGCCGCTCGCGCCGACGATCCGGTCGAAGTCGTAGATGTCCTGCTGCGTGTGGCGCAGGTACTCGATCTCGTGCTTCAGGCGCCGGTGCTCGATCGCCTTCGCGATCTTCAGCTCCATCTCCTCGATCTCGAACGGCTTCTGCACGTAGTCGAACGCGCCGATCTTCATCGCCTCGACCGCCGTGTGGATCGACCCGAAGGCGGTCATCAGGATGACGGCGGTGTTGGGCTGCAGCGACTTCGCCGTGCGCAGCACGTCCATGCCGTCGCTGCCGCCCATCTTGAGGTCGCTCAGGACCACGTCGTACTGGCCGTCGTGGAGCCGCTCGATGGCGACGTTGCCGTTCGGCGCCTCGTCGACTTCGTGATGCGCGTCCGACAACGCGCGCACGATGCCGCGCCGGAGCGAGTCGTGATCGTCTGCTACGAGAATGCGGCCCATGATTGCCTCTCAATACTGCGAATTGCCGATGCGATGTCCGAACGATTCCCGAATCCCGGAGTCCCGAATCCGACCGACCTACCTGAACAGCTGGTGGCTGCCGCTGACCGGCAGCGTGACCCCGAAGCGCGTGCCCCCCTCGGGCGCGGGCGCTGACGTCGATGCGCCCGTCGTGCGCGTCGACGATCTTGCGGACGATCGCCAGTCCGAGCCCGGACCCCTGCGGCTTCGTCGTGAAGAACGGACTGAAGATCCGCTCCATCACGTCCGCCGGAATCCCCGGACCGTCGTCGCTGACTTCGATCTGGATCATCGGCACCGGCGTCTCGGCGCCTGCCGACGGCTCTTCTTCGGCCGGCAGCTGCTTGGCCGCGATGCGCGACCAGCCCCGTCCCGCCGAGCGCCTCGAAGGCGTTCGTCAGGAGGTTGGTGAACAGCTGCCGCAACTGGTGCGGATCCCCCTGGATCGGCGCCAGGTCCTCCGGGAGCACGACCTGGATCTGCACCTGGCCACGGGCGATGTGGCTTTCCGCCATCGAGATCGCGTCGCGCACGACATCGGCGAGCGAGACGCGCTCGACCTGCAGCCGGATCGGCCGGACGAAGTCGAGGACCTCGAGCACGATGGCGTTGGCCATCTTGGCTTCCTTGATGATGTCGCGGAGAATCGACTGCGCGTCCTCCGACTCGGGCAGCTGCCGCTTCAGGACCCCGGCCATCACCTCGATGCCCGCGAGCGGGTTCTTGACTTCGTGCGCAATCGCCGCCGCCATCTCGCCGAGCGCCGCCAGGCGGTCGCGCAGCCGCTCCCGCTCCTCGAGCTGCTCGACGCGCGTCAGATCCTTGAAGAAGAGCGTCGCGCCGGTGATGCGGCCGCGGGGGTCGCGCACCTGCGACAGCGTGTAGCCGATGACTTTCCCCGTGCTTTTCAGCCGCAGCTCGGCGCGGTTGGGGAGATGCGACAGCTCGAACGCGCCCGCCACGATCCGCGACACGTCGGGCTGATCCTTCAAGCACCTGCGTGAACGGCCGCCCGATGTCGGTCGTCCGCGGCGGCAGCGCCAGAATCCGGTACGCGACCTCGTTCATGACCGCGATGCGGCCATCGCGCGTGACCGCGAGGACGCCGTTGCGCAGGTTCCAGACCAGATCGCGGTAGAAGCCTGCCGTGACGGCGTCGGCGGAACCCGCCTTCGGCGAGCCCTGCGCGGCGCGCGGCTTCACGGCGACACGGGTCTTGACGGGAGAGGAGCGGCGAGCCGTGTAAGATTTACGGATGGGCATGGCGGATCCGCCCAAAACGGGCTCAGACCTCAGCAGTGTAATTGCCCGATCTTCCTCAGCCAAGCTCTTTTACCTGTGTAATTTACGGGCAGAACCCCACCAGCCAGGCCGCCACACTCGCGGGCAAGCCGCTGCGCATCGGATCTGTCATTGCGCAAATGATGTGCCCTGGGAGGGGAGTGGGCCTGACGGGAAACCCTAAGGATTTGCCCGGAGGCCGCCAAAGTGTGCGGGCCCCGTGATTACAACTGTGACAGCCTATTACGATTCCGTCTGCTGGAGCTGCTCCCATTGGTGCATCAGGTCCCCGACTTCCCACATCAACGCCTGGTGCCGATCGATTATCGGCTTCGCGGTTTCGTGATTGTCGTAGAACCCCGGGGCCGACATCGTCGTTTCGATGTCGCGGATGGCCTGTTCCCGCTCGGCAATCCGGCTCTCCAGGTCGTCGATCCGCTTCCGCCGGACGTCCACCGCTTTCCTGACGCCGGCGGGCGTCGCTCTCGACGCGCTTCCGATCCTCGTACGACGGCGCGGGCGCCTTGACGGCCGCGGCCGCCGCTCCGGTTTTCGCCGGCGGCACGCCCGCCGGACGTGCGGGCGCCTTTGCGGCGGGCGGCGGGCGGCGCCGCCTGCTGCTGCTTGCGGCTCCAGAGAAACTCCTCGTAGTTTCCGGGATAGATCAGCGCCTCGCCGGCCCCGATGTCGATGACCTTCGTCGCCAGCTTGTCGACGAAATAGCGGTCGTGCGAGACGAAGATCAGCGTGCCGCCGAAATCCTCGAGCGCTTCGAGCAGCACGTCTTTCGAATCCAGATCGAGGTGGTTGGTCGGCTCGTCGAGCAGCAGCGTGTTCGACGGACGCAGCAGCATCCGGGCGACGGCGAGGCGGGTGCGCTCCCCGCCCGACAGCACCCGCACGGGCTTGTCGACGTCGTCGCCGGAAAAGAGAAAGCCTCCGAGGATGTTCCGGATGCTCGGCACCATGTGCAGCGGCGCGTCACCCGCGAGGGTCTGATACACCGTGAGCGTCGGATCGAGGCGCGTCGCTTCGTCCTGCGCGAAGTACTGCATGACGACCTGGTGCCCCTCGGTGCGCGTGCCGGCGTCCGGCGCCTCGACGCCCGACAGCATGCGCATGAGCGTTGACTTGCCGGCGCCGTTCGGGCCGATGAGCGCGATGCGATCGCCGCGCTCGATGTGCACGTTGATGCCGCCGAACACGACGCGCGGCCCGTAGGCCTTGCGCACGCCCCGCAGATCGAGCACGGTCCGGCCGCTCTTCGCGCACGCCGGGAACGTGAAGCGTACGCGCTTGCGCTCGGGCGGAATCTCGAGCGGGACGATCTTGTCCCGCATCTTGATCCGGCTCTGCACCTGGGCCGCCTTGGTGGCCTGATACCTGAACCTGTTGATGAAGGCATCCATCCGCGCGATCTCGTCGTCTTGATCGCGCTTCTGCTGGCGCAGGCGCTCCATCCGCGCTTCGCGCTCGACGAGGTAGTCGGTGTAGTTGCCGGTGTAGTCGGTCAGCTTGCGCAGGCCGATCTCGGTGATCCGCGTCACGACGGCGTCGAGGAAGAACCGATCGTGCGACACGAGGATCACGGCGTGCGGGTAGCCGGACAGGTATTCCTCGAGCCAGTTCCGGGCGTCGAGGTCCAGGTGGTTGGTCGGCTCGTCGAGCAGCAGCAGGCCGGGGCGCCCGAGCAGGAGCTTCGCCAGGGCGATGCGCATCTGCCAGCCGCCCGAGAACGTCTCGCTCGGCCGGTCGAAGTCCTCGGGCGTGAATCCCAACCCGCGCAGGACGGTGGTGATCTTCAGATCGATGCTGAAGCCCTCCAGCCGGCGGAAGGTCTCCTGCAGCTCGCTGTAGCGGGTGAGCATCTCGGCGTGATCCGGCTCGTCGGCGGCATCGTCGGCCATCTGCTCTTCGAGCGCCTGGATCTCCGCCCGCATGTCGAGGAGAGGCTTGAAGGCCAGGCCAGCCTCTTCGATGAGCGTCCGGCCGCTGTGGTTCAGACCGTCCTGGGGCAGATACCCGACAGTGAGGGCGGCGGGCTTGACGACCAGCCCGGAGTCGGGCTCCTCGAGGCCGGCGAGCATCTTGAGCAGGGTCGTCTTGCCGGCGCCGTTCGGGCCGCTGAGCCCGACGCGCTCCCGGTCGTCGATCTGCCAGCTCACGGCGTCGAGCAGCACGCGGTCGCCGAAGGTCTTGCTGATGGAGGAAAGCTGGATCATTCAGGAAGGAGGGGACGCGTGTAATTTTAGCACAGCTGTCGCGATCGAAACGGCGAGCGGGACGCGGCCGTACATGGAAAACGCCAGCGCCATCTTAGAGCGCCAGCGTTTCCGTTATATCAGCCAGGAAGGTTCAGGATGCCATCGAGCGGTGACGCGGTCGGCGTCCATCAGCTCCGCACAGCTACCGAGATCAGGAAACACAACACCGCCGCCGTGACAACGCCGCTCCAAACTGCCTTGGTCATGGTCTCTACCGCTCCAGTTTTCGACCTTCCGCCCTCGGGCGGAAGCGGGCACGAACCCGTCGTTCTGTTACCCGCCGGTTTTGCCGGCGGTGGGGATTCCGACACGCCGATGGCGCGTCCGCGGTCGTCTTTCAGTCAGCCCAGCCCGTTTGCAGTCGGAAACGCAGGAACCGAGGGGCCCGCCGCAGCGCGCGTTATTGTCATATAGAATCTACGCTATAAATGTAAATTAAGAGTCTTTAAAAGAACTCTATATGACAACAACGTCACCGAGTCTACCTCGACCATGGGGACGTGTCAAGCCCCTTCGTCCGGGTTCACAGGCTCGGAGGTTTTTGGAAAAGGTGTGCAGGCCGGGCGCTCGCGCGAAACCGCGCCCGGCTACTCGCCAAGCGCTTTGGCGGCGGCGGCGAGCACCCTCGGGACACGGAACGGCTTGGTGAGGTAGCCGGACACCCCCAGGTTGACCGCCTCGATGGCGCTGGCTTCGGTCGAAAACCCGGTGATGATGATGACGGGGATGTCGGCCTTGAGCCGCCGGGCCTCCCGGATCACGGCCAGGCCGTCGACGCCGGGCATCTTGAGGTCGGTGATCAGCAAATCGTAGGGGATCATGCGCAGCCGCTCGAGTCCGGTCCGTCCGTCGGACGCGAGATCGACGTCGTACTCCGCGAGGGCGAGCGTCTTGGCCAGCAAATCCCGGATGCTCGCCTCGTCGTCCACGACGAGCACGCGCGGACGGCCGGCGGCCGGCGTCGCGACGCGCGCCGACGTGGCCGCGGGACGGATCGCGCGCGGACGCTGGCTCTCGAGCCAGGCGTCGATGTCGCGCTTCCGGAACCGCCACTGACGGCCGACGCGGACAGCCGGTATCTTGCCCGCTTTGATGAGGCGGTAGACCGTACGCAGGTTGACCTGCAGGTAATCGAGTACCTCTTCGGTCGTCAGGAAGCTTTCTTCCATGATCGTGGACGTACTTTATCAGACTGTTACAGCCCGTGGTGAAAGTCTGGCGTCGAAATGCACCAGAGTCGGGCTGTTTACGCTTTGGCGCGTCTGGCCGCGGGTTTTCCCTTCGACCGTTTGCCTTTGACGGGTTCCGTCACGACCGCGGGAAACTCGAGGACGAACGAGGCGCCTCCTTCCGGCGGATTGGCGGCGTGGATCGTGCCGCCGTGCTCCTGGATGATCCCGTAGGTAATCGCCAGCCCCAGGCCTGTTCCCTGGCCGACCTCCTTCGTCGTGAAGAACGGATCGAAGATGCGCGGCAGGATCTCGGCCGGGATGCCCGCGCCCGTGTCGCGAACCGTCAGCCGGACCATGCGCCCATCGCTCGACGTCTCGATGGACGTCTCGATTCGCCCCGGCCCGGACGTCGCCGCAACGGCGTGCTCCGCGTTGATCAGGATGTTGAGCAGCGCCTGCTGAAGCAGCAGGGCGTCGCCGGAGATATCCGGCACGTTGTCCGCCTGGTGGCGCGAGACCTCGATCCGTTCACGCCGCCGCGCGGCGCTGCGGCTCGCAAGCGCGCGCCCGAGGATGCGATCGAGGCGCATGCGCTGTCGCGACATCCGCTGCGAGCCGGTGAACACGAGGAGGTTCCGCACGATCTTCGCGGCGCGGTCCCCTTCCTGGTAGATGCGCCGGAGCGTCGGGCGGACCGGGCGTGCCGCCTCCGACGTGTCGATGAGCAGCTCGAGGTGCCCGAGGACGCCCTGGAGCGGGTTGTTCATCTCGTGCGCGATGCCGGCGACGAACTGCCCGAGCGACGCGAGCTTCTCCGACTGCGCGAGCCGGCCGCGCAGCGCTTCGCGCTCCGTCTCGAGCCGGGTCTGCGCCGTGATGTCGCGCGCGACGAGCACGCGGCCGACCGGCTTGCCGTCCTGATTGATGAGGGGCGTCACCGTGACGGCAAAGATGCCCTCCAGCCGCTCGTCGGTGAACTGTTTCGTGCGCGCGGTGGTCGGGAAGCCGCCCGGGACGGACGGTCCGTCGGGTCTCCGGGCGGCCGGCTCGGGGGCGGCGGCCCACCGGGCCATCTCCGCGCCGATGAGCTCTTCGAGCGGGCGATCGAGCAGGCCGGCGCGCGGGCGGCCGACGCGGGCCGCGAACGCTTCGTTCATCTGCACGACGTGCAGGGCGTTGTCGGTGACGACGACGAGGTCGATGAGGGAGTTGAAGGTGTCCTCGAGCAGCCGGCGGTGCTGCAGGACTTCGTCGAGCAGCTGCACGTTCTCGAGCGCGATGGACAACTGCCGTCCCAGGTCGTACGCCACGTCGATGCGCTGCTGATCGTCGAGGTCTGCGGCCCCGCCGTCCGCGGCCGCGCCCTCCGCGGCCACGCCTTCGATCACGATCGTGCCCAGCGCGCGCCGCCACCCGCGCAGCGGCGCAATCAGCACCCGTTCCTGTCCCTCGGCGGCAATCTCCGGCCGCTCCAGGCGGAGGCCGCGGGCCGCGATCGCCTCCGAGCTCGTCGCGACGTGCGCGCTCGACGCGGCATAGCCCGGCTCCGACGAGGCGGCGAGCACCAACTGCCTGGCGCGGCGATGGTGCAGCCACACCGACGAGCGCCGCGCACCGAAGAGGGCATTGGTCTCGACCGCGAGCGACTCGAGCGCGGCGGCAACGCTCAGCGTCGCCGAAACCCCGCGCGAGAACCCGAGGAGGAGCTCCTGGATGCGGCGGTGAAGCGAGGCCCCGTATCCGAGGCGCGCGAGCTCGAGCGCGAGCGTGAACTCGGTGCGCGCGCGTGCGCCGCGGGCGACCGCGTCAGCGCCCGGATCGGCCACGACGAGAAACGCCCTCGGCGCCGCGTCGGTCAGCGGCACGATCAGCGCGTCGGTCGCGTTCAGCCGTCCCCGGAGCCCGGGCAGATCCGTCAAGGTTGCGCACGCAGGCCATGTGCGGCGCGCTCGACTCTTCGACGGCGCTCGCCTCGGCGCCGTCCAGCCAGATCCCGCCAAGATCGTCGAAACCGTGCCCGGAAGTGGCCGTGTAGCCGGCCGAGGGCCCCCCCGGCTGCAGAAGGACGGATCGCGACCCGCCGGTGTCCTCGACGACCTTCCGGTGAAGCGCCTGCAGCAGATCCGAGGGCTGGCCTCCTTGGGCGACCGCCCGGGCCAGGGTGGAGAAGGGTGTTTGCAGGGGCATGGAACCGCGACGAAGGCATTCTAAGCGAAGCGCCTGCGGCTGCGGCGAGGGATAAAGATGACCTGAAAAGGTAAAATGGCCTCCGACTGCCGTTGCCACGGTGGCGTCTAAAGGTTCGGAACGAGGGCGACCGCAGCGTCACGGACCTACCATCAGGATGCCGTCAACAGACGAAGAGCTGGTCGCCCGCTCGATGGGCGGCGATCTCGACAGCTTCAACCAGCTGGTGTTGCGCTGGGAGCGGCCGATCTATGCCCTCGCGTACCGCGTCATCGGCCGGGAGGAGGACGCCCGCGACGTGGCGCAGGAAACCTTCCTGCGTGCGTTCCGGGCGCTCAAGGGGTTCAAGGGACAAGCCAAGTTCTCATCCTGGCTGTACAGGATTACGCTGAACCTTTGCCGGGACTGGATGCGGCGCGAGCGGCGCACGCCCGTCTCCCAGGCGCCCGAGGGCGTCGACATCATCGAGATGGCGGGGGAAGGGACCCCGTCCGAGTCGATCGAAGATCTCGTATCGCGGCACGAGCTCGGCCGCGCGGTGGGAAAAGCGATGGCGTTGCTGCCCGAAGAGCAGCGCACGGCCATCATCCTGAAGGAATACCACGGTCTCACGTTCCAGGAGATCGCGGATCTCCTGGATTGTCCGTTGAGCACCGTCAAAACCCGGCTCTATCAGGGGCTTAGCGTGCTGCGCAAGCACCTGCACGAGGCGGGCGTGGAAAGTACGTTCGGTCAATAGCGGGCACCAGACGCCCAGGGACACACACACTTATGTGCGACAGCAAGGACCTCCTCATCGGGTTTCTCTACGGCGAGCTCGACGCCGCCGACCGGCGGACGTTTCAGGCCCATCTCACGTCATGCGCGGACTGCCGTGAGGAGCTGGCCGGCCTGCGGGCGACGCGTGGACAGATCGCGTCGTGGACGCCCCCCGAGCCTGATTTCGGGTTCCGCATCGTGCGTGGCGCCGCGGCCCCTCCGCCGGCGCCGCGGTTCCGCATCTCGCCCGCGTGGGGCCTCGCGGCCGCCGCGGTCCTCGTCATGGGGGTCGCGGCCGGGATCGCCAATCTCGACGTGCGCTACGGCGGCCTCGTCGTCCGCACCGGATGGAACCGCGGCGGCGATGTCGCCACGGTCCGGGGAGCAGGCGCACCGGGTGTCGCGCCGGTCGGCTGGAGCGTCCAGGCCGCCGCGCTCGATCGAGCGGCTGCGCGAGCTCGAGACGACGATGCGCGAACAGGCGCGGGTGCGCATGGCGAGCGGCTCGGACATCTCGGAAGTCGAGGTGCTGCGGCGCGTGCGCGAGATGCTCGGTCAGAGCGAAACGCGCCAGCAGCGGGAGTTCGGGCTGCGCCTCAGCCAGACTCGAGATGCAGCGGAAGCTGGACCTCGCGGCGATCGATCAGGGCATGGCGCGCCTTCAGAACGCGAGCGGCGCCGAGGTCAGGCAATACCGCGAGATCGATCCAGCGCGTCGGCCCTTACGGCGTATCAACAGAAGTAGCTGGCGGACGAGGTGAGATCGTGAGAACAGGGGTCGCGCTTGCGATGGCAATAACGATGGCGGTGCCCGCTGCTGCCGGTGCACAGACGACGATTCGTCCCTCGCCCGAGCAGCGGTCGCGGCAGGACAAAATCAGCATCATGGAAGGCACGCTGCAGGCGTCGGTGGGCGTCGCGGCCAGGCAGGTCGCCAAGGGCGTGAGGTCGATCGACTCGAGCGCCAGCCTGATGATCGGCGAGGCGCGCGCGAAGGGCTTCCCGCTCGAGGGCCATGGGGTCTTCTTCTACGTCGAGATTCCGACTCTCGATCTCAGCGTGATGCTGAGCATCGAGACAGTTCGAGCGCAGCTTGCAGCAGCGGGCCGAGCAGCAGCAACCCCGGGCGGATACGCAACAGGTCAACGACGTGCGCCGGGAGCCGAAGGCTGGACGCTCCCTCGGCCGCGGAATCGCTGGCCAACATCGCCACGGAGGGCCAGAAGTACCGCGCCACGGTCCGATTGGCCCTCATCGACGCGATGCTCGACAGCAGCAAGAACCTCGAGCTGGGGCCGGAGGAGTGGCTGACGATTGCCGCCCGCAACAGCGAGTCCGGACTGTCGACCGAACGAGATCCTGAACCTGACGACGACGATTCTGCGCGTCAAGGGCAGCGACCTGGCCGACTTCCTCGCCGGGCGGCTGACGAAGGACGAAGCCCGGCAGAAAGTCGAAGTCCGCGAGTTCTGATCTACAATCCGCACATGCTTGCGCGCGCGACGCTCGTCGCACTCGGTCTCGTGGCCGCCATGTCGTCGGCGGGCTGCGCCAAGCCCGTGGACCTGAAACAGTCCGTCCAGGTCGCGGACGTCTCGGCGGGCTGGTTCGACGCGGGCGTCCAGGAAGGCAAGAACAAGCTCGTGCCGAGCGTCACCTTCCGGCTGCGGAAGACGCCGGACGTCGACCTCTCCTCGCTCTCGCTGAACCTCGTCTTCAAAGCGGAAGGCGCCGACGAACACTTCGACGACGTGTTCGTGCAGCGGGTGGCGTTCAACAGCAACGACACCGACCTCATCACCGTGCGATCCAAGTTCGGCTACACCGGCGAGCCGCCGCAGATCGCGCGCGGAGATGTTGAAGAACAGCCAGTTCCGCGACATGAACGTCCAGATTTTCGCGAAGCAGAGCTCGGCGCAGTGGGTCGAGCTCCATGGCCTGAAAATCCCGCGGACGCTTCTCACGCACTAGCGGCCAAGATATCCTCGTGCCGCGCGACGTTCTCGATCCCGTCCCGACTCCCGCGGCCCGCTCTTCGCCCACGGCGTCTTCGGCCACGGCGTCTTCGCCCACGCCGTCTTCGGCCAACGTCCTCGATCGACGGCTGGGTCCGTTCGACGCCGCCGCGATTATCGTGTCCAACGTCATCGGCGGCGGGATTCTCTTCACGCCGCCGCAGGTGGCCGCGATGATCCCGAACCCGTGGTGGTTCCTCGCGGTGTGGGCGTTCGGGGGCGCGCTCGCGTTCGCGGGCGCGATGGCGTACGCGGAGCTGGCGGCGCTGCGGCCGCGCGCGGGTGGCGAGTACGTCTATCTGCGGGCGGCGTACGGGCGGCTGGCCGCGTTCCTGACCGGGTGGACGTCGTTCGTGGCCGGCTTCGCGGGGGCGATGGCGGCGAGCGCGGTCGTCTTCGTGCTCTATCTCGATCGGTTCGTACCGGGCGTCGCGGACGCGACGCCGTTCTTCGTGCGTGCCGATCCCGTTCGTGCCGCTCTCGTTCTCGCGCCAGACGCTCGTGGCGATTGCCGCGGTCTGGCTGTTCGCCGGCGTCCACATCCGCGGCGTGGGCCCGGGCCGGTTCGTCAGCAACGCCCTCGCGACGCTGAAGGTCACGGCGCTGCTCATCTTCATCGCGGTGGGTTTCTCGATCGGCGCGGGCTCCAGCGCGAATCTCCAGCAGACGGCCGGCCCGGTTGCCGCGGGTGGCTGGCTCCTGGCGCTGATCCCGGTGATGTTCACGTATTCGGGGTGGAACGCGGCCGCGTACATGGCCGAAGAGATTCGCGATCCGGGACGCAACGTGCCGCTGGCGCTCGGCGTCGGCACGATCGCCGTCATCGCGATCTACCTGCTGCTCAACACGCTGTATCTCTACGTGATGCCGGTCGGCGAGCTGGCCGCCGTCCGCGGCAGCGTGCTCGACGTCGTCGCCGAGAAGCTCCTCGGCGTCCAGGCCGGCAACATCATGGGCGTGGTCTCGATCATCAGCCTGGCCGCGGGCATCAACGCGTGGACGTTCGCCGGACCGCGCGTCTACTACGCGATGGCCCGCGACGGCGTGTTCTTCCAGTCGGCGGCGCGCGTGCATCCGCGCTTCAAGACGCCCGCCGCGTCCGTCGTGGCGCAGGCCATGTGGGCGACCGTCCTGATCCTCACCGGCAGCCTCGACAAGCTGACGACGTATGTCGGCTTCGCGATCACGCTGTTCGCCGGCATTGCCGTCGCGGCGGTGTTCGTGCTGCGTGCGCGCGAGCCGGAGGCTCCACGGCCGTTCAAAGCGTGGGGGTATCCCGTCGCGCCCGCCATCTTCGCCGTCGCGTCCGTCCTCATCCTCTGCAATGCGCTCTGGAACGATCTCGCGCGGCCGATCATGAACGGCACGAGCTGGGGCCCGTCAGCCGCCGGCCTCATCGTGATCGGGCTCGGGATTCCCGTGTACTACCTCTTCGCCCGCAAGCATTCCTGAATCCTGCGTGAGCTCACGTAGCGCAGGCCTTCAGAGCTTGTGAATCAGTCCGTGAGCGGGCCTCTACAACCTACACAAGCGGGATTCGGTCACGCCCTCTTCAGACCTCCCCGCGGGCGGGACTCTCGGAAGTTGAAAGAAGCGCGTACAACGTCACGGCGGCGATGAGCCCATCGCTCGCGGCGAACACCAGGAACGACGCCGGCGAGCCGCGGAAGTAGTAGTCGGCGAGGAACGTGGCGGCGCCGGCGCCCTTGAGCATGGGGCCCATGACCCACAGGTAGCCGCGGTAGCGCGCCGGGTCGCGCCATGGCAAGTAGTACCCGATGCCGACGGCCATCAGGAACAGGGCGTTGAGATCGGAAAAGATTCGTGGGCTCGCGAGCGGAACGCCGAAGAGCGAGGCCAGGCGATCGGGAACGCAAAGTAAAAGGGCCCCCACGACACCGTCGTAGAGGCCCGAGATCGCCGCGATGCCCGACAGCACCGGACTACTTGATGCGCTTCAGGTCGCCCTTGTACGTGACCGTCTCGCGAGGCGTGACCATCACGTCGAGCTGCGCCGTCTCGTATCCTTCGGCGCGGATTTCGACTTTATGCGCTCCGGCCTCGATGCCGAGCCGCTGGAAGGCGCCGTCGAAGCTGTCGACCAGGCCGACGTAGTACCCGTCGATGTAGACCTGCGCGTTGCTCGGCTTCACCTTGAGGCGAATCGAACCGGTTTCGCCGCTGTACTGCTGGGTGCTGTAGCTCCCGCTCCCATAGCCCCCGCTCCCATAGCTGGATCCATACGGATCGTACCCAGCCCCGTACGGGGATCCGAACATGTACGGATCGTAGGCGAAGTATCCGAGGCCATAACCGTAGCCGAACGGGCTCCAGTAGCTCGAATACCGCCGGCTGTAGTACGGGTCGTAGTAGCCGTACCCGTAATAGTACGGATCGTAAATCACGCCCGGGTAGTAGACGCCACCGCCACCGCCGCTGCCGGGCGGCTGGCCGCGCCGCTCGACCGCGGTTCCGGTTGCATTGCGCCCGTCGCGCGGGCGGCTATACGCCGGCACCGGCTCGCGGTTGCCTCCGGAGTTGTCGTTCGAGCCGGCGCTCGAGCTGGTACCGGAGCCCCGCGTCGTCCCGCTGGCGCCCGACGATCCGCGCGGCACGGCCTGCCCCGACGAGGTCCCTCCGCCACTCCGCTGGCCGCCACTGTCGTCCCGGTTCGGCCGCGACGGCGCGCGCGGCGCCTCGTAGGCCGGGCTCCCGCCCCCCGAGCCGGAGGACGAGCCGCTCGATGCCGAGCCGGACGAGCTCGACGATCCCGATGACGACGAGCCCGACGACTCGCCGCCTCCACGAGGCTGGGCAGTGCCTGTGGAACTGCCGCCGGGGTTGCTTCGCTGCGCCGCCACGACCGGGCTCAAGCCCAGCGCGAGGGCTGCGACGGCGGCGATTGTGAGGTTCTGACGTCTCATGACAAGCTCCTGGGGAACCTGCGAAGTATCGAATGCGCGGCTGTGGCCACGTCTATTGCAGAGTCAAAGCAACGAATCTGCCACGCGCGAGCGTCAACATTCCCGTTGGATTTGACCATTTTACTCCTTTCCAGGCCTCAGTCCGTCACATTTGGAGTGCACGGCCGTCCCGGATGGCGGACAGGGGAAACGCGGCCCCGGGAAGCGCCCGGCGGAACGTCCCGGCACCGTCGATGGCGCACTGACCGGATTCCGAGGTCAGGCTCACGCAGCCCGATTTGATAGACTCCGGAGGAGCGATGTTTCACGCGACGACAGTGCTTGCGGTCCGGCATGGCGGCCAGACGGTCATGGCCAGCGATGGCCAGGTGACGTTCGGCGACACGGTCGTCAAGCAGTCGGCGCGCAAGATCCGCAGGCTGTACAACGATCGCATCCTCGCCGGGTTCGCCGGCTCCGCGGCCGATTCCTTCGCGCTGTTCTCGCGCTTCGAAGCCAAGCTCGAGCAGTATCGCGGCAATCTGGAGCGATCGGCGGTCGAGCTCGCGAAGGACTGGCGGACCGATCGCCTGCTGCGCCGTCTCGAGGCCATGCTGGTCGTGATGGACTCGCGCATGACGTTCCTGCTCTCGGGCACCGGCGACCTGATCGAGCCCGACGACGGGATCATCGCGATCGGGTCGGGGGGCGCCTACGCGCTGGCGGCGGCGAAGGCGCTCGCGCGTCACACGAGCCTCGACGCGAAGGCGATCGCCGCGCAGGCCATGGAGATCGCCGCGGGGATCTGCATCTACACCAACAACACCATCACGATTGAAGCGCTCTAGCCGGAATGCCCATCTATCTTCCAGAGACCACCGCGTCGACCGCGCAGGCCCTCACGCCGCGTGAGATCGTCGCCGAGCTCGACAAACACGTGATCGGCCAGGGCCAGGCCAAGCGCGCCGTCGCCATCGCGCTGCGCAATCGCATGCGCCGGCAGAAGCTGCCGCCGGAGATCGCCGAGGAGATCGCGCCGAAGAACATCCTGATGATCGGCCCGACCGGCGTCGGCAAGACCGAGATCGCGCGCCGGCTGGCGCGGCTCGCGCAGTCCCCGTTCATCAAGGTCGAAGCGTCGAAGTTCACCGAGGTCGGCTACGTCGGGCGCGACGTGGAGTCGATGGTGCGCGACCTCGTCGAGCTGTCGGTCGACATGGTCAAGGAGGAGCGGCTCGCCGAAGTGCGCGGCAAGGCGAAGCAGGCGGCCGAGGAACGGGTGCTGGACCTGCTGCTGCCGCCGCTGCCGCCCGCCGCCGACTACGACGAGCAGGCCTCGTCGATCCGCGAGCAGGCGCAGCGGACGCGCGAGAAGCTGCGCGAGCAGCTCCGTGACGGGCGCCTCGATCACAAGCAGGTCGAGATCGACGTGCGTGAGAAGAGCTTCCCGTCGTTCGAGATCATCGCGGGATCGTCGGTCGAGGAAGTCGACATCAACATGAAGGACATGCTGCCCGGGCTCTTCCAGGGGCGCACGCAAGAAGCGGCGCCTGCGCATTCCCGAGGCGCTCGAGGCGCTCGGCCAGGAAGAAGAGCAGAAGCTCATCGACATGGAGAGCATCGCGCGCGCGGCGGTCGACCGCGTGCAGCAGGCGGGCATCATCTTCATCGACGAGATCGACAAGGTCGCGGGGCGCGAAGGCGGACACGGTCCCGACGTGAGCCGCGAGGGCGTGCAGCGCGACATCCTGCCGATCGTCGAGGGCACGACCGTCAACACGAAATACGGCATGGTGAAGACCGACCACATCCTCTTCATCGCCGCCGGCGCGTTTCACGTGTCGAAGCCGTCGGACCTGATTCCCGAGCTGCAGGGCCGCTTTCCCATCCGCGTCGAGCTCGAGGCGCTCGGGCGCGAGGACTTCGTGCGCATCCTCACCGAGCCGAAGAGCGCGCTGATCAAACAGTACACGGCGCTGCTCTCCACCGAGGGCGTGTCGATCCGGTTCACCGACGGGGCGATCGGCCGGATCGCGGATTTCGCCACGCTCGTCAACGAGCGGACCGAGAACATCGGCGCGCGCCGCCTGCACACCGTCATGGAGAAGCTGCTCGATCACGTCTCGTTCGAGGCGCCCGATCTGACGGACAAGGACGTCGCGATCGACGAGGCCTATGTCGAGCGGATGCTGGCGGACATCGTCGGCAACGAAGACCTGTCGCGCTACATCCTCTGATGAGACTCTTCGCGCACGGCTGGGGTGGTCGCTGCCCTCGCGCTGATGGCCGCGTGCGGCCACAAGGGGCCGCCGCTGGCGCCGCTGCACCCGGTACCCGCGGCGCCCAAGGAGGTCTCGCTCGGCCGGGCCGGCGCGGACGCCCGTCTGCGCTTCGTGCTGCCGGTCGAGAACGTGAACGGGCCTGGTCCGAGCGTGCTCGATCGCGTCGAGATCTACGCGGTGACGGTTGCGCCGGGGGCGCTCCAGCCGCCGAACCGTGAGCTCCTGTCGGAAAAGTTCCGCGTCGGGACGATTGAAGTGAAGCCGCCCCCGGTGGAGGAAGAGGGAGGGCCGCCGCCGGCCCCTCGCCGCGGAACCGGACTCCCGCCTCTCGGCAGGGGAGACCGCGACATTTGTGGAGACGCTGACCGACGAGAAGCTGAAGCCGGTGACGTTCGTGGTCAAGGGAGAACCGCAGGCCGCAGCCGTCGCGGCTGTCGGCGTGATGTCTGGCGCGATCGGCAAGGCGAAGGTGGTGCCCGCCCTGCTCGCCATGGCGACGGAGACCGGTACCGCGGCCGCTGCCGCGGCGGTGGTGGCGACGAGGGTCGTGGCCGTCGGCCTCGCGATCCCGGCGTACGCGGTGCGGATCTACGCGGTTCGCGGGCTGACGACGCGCGGGCGCGCGGGGCCGCCGGCGACGCGCCTGGAGCTTCCCCTCGTGGCGCCGCCCCTGCCGCCGACGGCGCCGGCGACGACCGTGACCGAGACGGCCATCGGCCTCGCGTGGAAGGCGGCGGAAGGGATCCCGCCGCCGGTGTACAACGTGTACAAGCGCGACGTGGAGAAGCCGCTGAACGGCAAGCCCGTCGCGGAAACGCACGTACGAGCGTGCCGGCGTCGTCGTTCGGCGCCGAGGAGTGTTTCGCGATCCGCTCGGTCCAGCGGGTCGGCAGCGTCGACCTCGAAAGCGACCCCGTGCCCGTCTGCGTGACGCCGCGCGACACGTTTCCTCCGGCCGCCCCGAAGTCGCTGTCCGTCGTCGCCGGGGACGGCACGATGAGGCTGAGCTGGGATGCCAACAGCGAGCCGGATCTGGCCGGGTACCTGGTCTTGCGCGGAGAGGTGCCGGGTGAGACACTTCAGCCGCTCGCGTCCGCGCCGATGGCGGGCACCAGTTTCGAGGACAAGACCGTCAAGCCTGGCGTCCGTTACGTCTACGCGATTGTCGCCGTCGACAAAGCGGCGTCGCCGAACCGGAGCGCGCCGTCCGTGCGCGTCGAAGAGACAGCGCGATGACACGATTCTTCCGCATCGAGTTCGAAGGACGGCCGCGGCACGTCATCGCGCACGATCAGGGCTGGCGGCTGCTCGAAGGCGATCTCTTCGGCGAGCACGAGGCGGGCGACGCGATCCCGTCAACCGGGCACCGGTTGCTGGCGCCGGTCGTGCCGTCGAAGATCGTCGCGGTCGGGTCTGAATTACAAGGACCACGCCGCGGAGCAGAACAAGCCGCTGCCGGCCGAGCCGATGATCTTCATCAAACCGTCGACGGCCGTCATCGGTCCCGGACGATCCGATCGTGCTCCCGGCCGGGGTCGGCCGGGTGGATCACGAGGCGGAAGCCGGCGTCGTCATCGGCGCGCGGGCCAGCCGGGTGCCCGAGGACGAGGCGCACAGGTATATCTTCGGCATCACGTGCGTCAACGACGTCACGGCGCGCGAGCTGCAGAAGAAGGACATCCAGTACACGCGCGCGAAGGGGT
Source organism: uncultured Acidobacteriota bacterium (assembly GCA_963820645.1). Taxonomy (GTDB): domain Bacteria; phylum Acidobacteriota; class Vicinamibacteria; order Vicinamibacterales; family 2-12-FULL-66-21; genus JALZOC01. Next base: position 179,845 of record CAWGAS010000005.1, read on the forward strand.
TCGATACCTTCGCGCCGGTCGGGCCCTGCATCGCGACGGGACTCGAGTACGACGCCAGGGACGGCCTGGCGGTCGAGGGATGGGTGAACGGGACCCGCCGCCAGTCGTCGTCGACGCGCGAGTTGATCTTCCCGATTCGCCGGCTCGTCGCGTTCATCTCGTCGGTGATGACGCTGCTGCCGGGGGACATCATCTCGACCGGCACGCCGGCCGGCATCGGACCGCTGGCCGCCGGCGATCGCGTCACGATTTCGGTCGAGGGAGTCGGCGAGCTGACCAATCCGGTCACGACACGAGCCTGAGGAAACATCGTAAGCGCGGCCCTCGAGGCTGCCTCTGGAGACCCCATGAAACTCTTCATCGATTCCGGCAACCTGAAAGAAATCGAGAACCTCGTGCCGCTCGGCATCATCGACGGGATCACGACGAACCCGTCGCTGCTCGCCAAGGAAGGCGGCGACTACAAGGCGATCCTGAAGAAGATCTGCCAGACCGTGAAGGGCCCGACGAGCGCGGAGGTCGTCGCCACCGACGCCGACGGCATGGTCCGCGAAGGGCGCGACCTGGCCGCCATCGACGAGCACATCGTCGTCAAGGTCCCGTTCACGAAGGACGGGGTGAAGGCCTGCAAGACGCTCTCGTCGGAAGGCCTGCGCGTGAACGTGACGCTCATCTTCTCGCCGACCCAGGCGCTGCTGGCGGCCAAGGTCGGCGCGACCTACGTCAGCCCGTTCGTCGGCCGGCTCGACGACATCGCGACCTCCGGGATGCACCTCATTCAGGAGATCGTCGAGATCTTCGGGAACTACCAGTTCTCGACCGAGATCCTCGTCGCCTCGGTGCGCCACAACATCCACATCGTCGAGGCGGCGCGCATGGGCGCCGACATCTGCACCTGCCCGCCGGCGGTGATCGAGGGGATGTTCAAGCACCCGCTGACCGACATCGGTCTCGAGCGCTTCCTGAAGGACTGGGAGAAGGCCCAGGCGGCCCGCGTCTAGGTCCGGCTCCGTGAAGCGCGGCACGAGCGGCAATGGAGCCGGACGACACGCGGATTCAGCGGGGTGTAGCGTCCGGCTTGAGCCGGACCCTTGATGATGGACACGCTCAAATATCTCGAGGACCTCGAGCGCCGCGCGGAGCTCGGAGGCGGCGAGGAACGGCTCCGCCGCCAGCACGAGGCGGGGAAGCTCACGGCGCGCGAGCGCATCGATCTGCTGTTCGATCCCGGCAGCTTCCAGGAAGTCGACAAGCTCGTCACCCACCGGTGCCGCGATTTCGGCATGGACGAGCAGATCATCCCGGGCGACGGCGTCGTCTGCCGGCCAGGGCCGGGTCGACGGCCGCCCGGTCTACGCGTTCGCGCAGGACTTCACCGTCTTCGGCGGGTCGCTGTCGGAGACGAACGCCGCGAAGATCGTGAAGATCATGGATCTCGCGATGAAGATGGGGGTCCCGGTCGTCGGGCTCAACGACTCCGGGGGCGCGCGCATCCAGGAAGGCGTGCTCTCGCTCGGCGGCTACGCCGACATCTTTCTCCGCAACACGCTCGCCTCGGGAGTGATTCCTCAGATTTCGGCCATCATGGGCCCCTGCGCCGGCGGCGCCGTGTATTCGCCGGCGATCACCGACTTCAACATCATGGTCGAAGGCACGAGCTACATGTTCGTGACCGGCCCGGACGTGATCAGGACCGTGACCCACGAGGAGGTCACGAAAGAAGAGCTCGGCGGCGCGATGACGCACAACGCGATCAGCGGCGTGGCGCACTTCGCCGTGCCCGACGATCGCGAGTGCCTGCGGCTCATTCGCGAGCTGCTCGGATACCTGCCCGCCAACAACGTCGACGATCCGCCGCGCCGCGAGACCTCGGATCCGCCCGACCGCGAGGACGAGGCGCTCGATCGGCTCGTGCCCGACGTCGCCGAACCAGCCGTACGACATGCACGACCTCGTCCAGGCGGTGTTCGACGACGGGGCGTTCCTCGAGGTGCACCGCCACTACGCGCGCAACATCATCGTCGGGTTCGCGCGTCTCGGCGGCCGCTCCGTCGGCATCGTCGCGAACCAGCCCGCGCACCTCGCGGGGACGCTCGACATCGACGCGTCGGTCAAGGCGGCGCGCTTCGTGCGTTTCTGCGACGCGTTCAACGTGCCGCTCGTCACGTTCGAGGACGTTCCCGGCTTCCTGCCCGGCACGCGGCAGGAGTACGGCGGCATCATCCGGCACGGGGCGAAGCTGCTGTTTGCGTTCGCGGAGGCGACCGTCCCGAAGCTGACGGTGATTACGCGGAAGGCGTACGGCGGCGCGTACTGCGTCATGTCGAGCAAGCACATTCGGACGGACGTGAACTTCGCGTGGCCGAGCGCCGAGATCGCCGTGATGGGGCCGGAAGGGGCCGTGAACATTCTCTACAAGCGCGAGATCGACGCCGCGCCCGACAAAGACGCGGCGCGCGCGCGGCGGGTCGCGGAGTTCAAGGAGAAGTTCGCCAACCCGTTCGTCGCCGCCTCGCGCGGATTCGTGGACGAGATCATCAGGCCGCGGCAGACGCGCGCCCGGCTCATCGCCGCGCTCGCGGGCCTGGAGACGAAGCGGGACAAGAACCCGCCGAAGAAGCACGGAAACATTCCGCTGTGAGGCGGGCGAGACAGTCGGGGATCCCGGCTGGCGACGGATGTCTTAGATCACCACAGAGATAACGGAGTTAGCGGAGGAAGACTCTCGCTGCTTACAACGGCAATCAACCACCCCGGCAACTGCCGTTGACAAATCTGACATCCTCATATCGCACGGGCAGCTTCACCTGGGCCTTCAGGCGGAGCCCCGCCCGGTGCAGCTCGAAATCAGGCACGCGAGGATACGAACGGATTCCAGCAGCCCAGGTCCAGTCCCCGATGGACCTTGATTGCCGCGCCGATGATGGCTTCCGTTACCGCTGTGTCGTGAGAGGTCTACGGCCATGCGGAGCGGTAACAGCAAAACCCGTGACGTGGAAAAACCCGGCCTATTCTGCAAATCGGTCTTCGAACGGTGCGGAAACTGCCACGCTGTCGGCGAACGAAGTTGGCAGTTTCCGCACGCTGGCCGATGCGGATCCGGCAATAACCGGGTGAGAATGGATGACCGCCTGCGACTCGCTCGACGCAGAACCCTGCTACAATTACGTCAGATGCCCAAGCCGGTCCATACGGTCCGGTCGTCCCCTGCCTGAACGCTGCGGCGCTTCATGAAAATCCTCATCGCCAACCGCGGCGAGATCGCCGTTCGGATCATCCGCGCGTGCCGCGAAATGGGCCTGCCGACGGTCGCCGTGTACTCGGACTGCGACCGCGGCGCGCGCCACGTGCGCGAGGCGGACCAGGCGGTTCATCTCGGCCCGTCCGAAGCGGCCCTGAGCTACCTCCGGATTGACGCGATCGTGGACGCCGCGCGGCGGACGGGGGCGGACGCGGTGCACCCCGGTTACGGGTTCCTGGCAGAGAACGCCGGCTTCGCGCGCGCGTGCCGCGACGCGGGGCTGACGTTCATCGGGCCGTCGCCCGAGGCCATCGCGCTCATGGGCAGCAAGACCGCCGCCCGTGAAGCGGCCATCCGCGCGGGCGTGGCGGTCGTGCCCGGAACGGAGCAGCCGCTCGACGAACGCGTGCCCGACGCCGAGGTCGCGCGCCTCGCCGACGACCGTCGGCTATCCGCTCGTCGTGAAGGCCGTCGCCGGCGGCGGCGGCAAGGGCATGCGCACCGTGGACGACCCCGCGTCTCTCGGCGCCGCGATCCGCACCGCGCGCTCCGAGGCCGGATCGGCGTTCGGCGACACGGCGATCTATCTCGAGCGGCGCATCGTCGCGCCGCGCCACGTCGAGATTCAGCTGCTCGGCGACGCGTCACGGCACGATCCTGCCGTTTGCCGAGCGCGAGTGCTCGATCCAGCGGCGCCACCAGAAAGTGGTCGAAGAGTCGCCGTCGATCGCGGTCACGCCGGATCTGCGGCGGCGCATGGCGGACGCCGCGGTCGCGGTCGCGAAGACGGTCGGCTACTCCAGCGCCGGCACGATCGAGTTCCTGCTGGATCGGGACGGGGCGTTCTATTTCCTCGAGATGAACACCCGGCTGCAGGTCGAGCACCCGGTGACCGAAATGGTGACCAGCATCGATCTCGTCCAGTGGCAGATCAGGATTGCCCGCGGCGAGCGGCTGAACGTCGATCCCGGCCGCGCGCTCACGCCTCACGGGCACGCGATCGAGTGCCGCATCTACGCCGAGGATCCGGACCAGGGGTTCCTGCCGTCGCCCGGCCTCATCCGCGGTCTGCGGCCGGCCGCCGGGCCCGGCGTGCGCGACGATGGCGGTGTGAGCGTAGGGTATACGGTGCCTGTCCACTACGACTCGATGATCGCGAAGCTCGTCGTGTGGGGCGCGTCGCGCGGCGAGGCGATCGATCGCATGGCGCGCGCGCTGCGCGAATACCACGTGCTCGGCATCCGCACGACCATTCCGTTTTTTGTCTGGCTGATGCGGCAGCCGGAGTACGTGGCGGGGCGATACGACACGACGTCTCTCGATCGCCTGCTCGACGAACGGGCCGGCCGGACGTTCAGCGACCTGACCCCCGACGAAGAAGAGCTGTCGGCGATGGCGGTCGCGGTCGATGCCTACCTCCGCGCCAGCGCGGGTCCGGCGCGGCAGGCAGACATGCAGGGGCTGTGGAAGCAGGCCGCGCGGCGCGAGGCGCTGCGCGGATGACGTTCGAGATCGAGATCAACGATCGCAGCCGGACCGTAACGGTCGAGCGCAGGGCGGACGGGCGATTCCGGGTGATCGTCGACGGCAGGCCGCACGAGGTGGACGCGGTCCGTGCCGGCGAGTTCGGATTGTCGCTGCTGCTCGACGGCGATGCGGGCACCAGCCGCGAGATTCAGATCGCGCCGGCCGGCGACGGCCGGTCGGGGCAGCTGCTCGTGGGGATCGACGGCCGCACCGTCGGCGCGACCGTCAACGCGCGGCGTACGCGGCGCGCCAGCGCCCACGGCGGCGCCGACACGCGACGGCGAGCAGGCGGTCGTCGCGCCGATGCCGGGCCGGGTGGTGCGCGTGCTCGTGGCGGCCGGCGACACGGTTGCCGCGCGGCAGGGTGTCGTCGTCGTCGAAGCGATGAAGATGGAAAACGAGCTCCGCTCGCCGAAGGCCGGCCGCGTCAAGGACGTCGCGGTGACGCCGGGCACGTCGGTCGAGGCGGGGCGTGTTCTGATTGTGATCGAATAACGAAATGCTGCGTTTGACGGAAGAGCCCACCACGCCCGTCGAGACTCCGGCCGAGCCGGAGCCGCCGACGTCCGGTCCGCCGGCGTCCGGGCGGCCGCGCTGGCGGCGCGCCGCGCTGCGGCTGCTGGCGCTTCTCGTCGCCATTGTCGCCGGCGTGCTCGTGACGTTCTTCACGGTGGACCTGGGTCCGCAACTGAAGGCCCGCGCGGAACGCGAAGGCTCGAACTACATGCACCGGCCGCTGCACATCGGCCGGCTGTCGGTGAAGCTCACGCCCGGCGTCTTCGTCTTCGACGACGTCGTGATCGAAGGGCTGGAGCCCGGCCACCGCCCGTTCCTCAAGGCCCGGAGGATCGAGATGGTGCTCCCGTGGTGGTCCATCTTCACGCGGAAGCTGACCATCGCGTCGGTCGAGATGACCGACTGGGACATGCTCATCGAGACGTGGCCGTCGAGCCCCGCCTTCCCCAACGGACGTCACAACTTTCCGAAGTTCACCAGGGACTCGAAATCGACGGGGCCGAAACGGTTCACGACGACGCTGCGAAGCATGCTCGCCTCTCGTGGCAGCTTCACCTACGAAGACCACGGCACGCCGTGGGGCGTGGCGGCGCGCGATCTGCGCATCTCGCTGTCGCGCGGCGTGGCGGACACCGCGTACCTGGGCCGGGCGTCGTTCAGCGATTCGACGATCACCATCCAGAAGTACGAGCCCTTCCCGCGCGAGCATGCAGTCGCGGTTCACCATCGACGGATCGAAGCTTCACTTCAGCCGGATCGATCTCGCCAGCGAAGGGGCGCAGTCGGTGCTCACCGGCGACATCGACATGGGCCGCTGGCCCGAACAGACCTATCAGATCGCGTCGAAGATCGATTTTCCGACGCAGAAGAACATCTTCTTCCATCGCGACAGGTTCCAGCTCTCGGGCAAGGGAGACTTCCACGGCACGTTCCACCTGTTCAAGGGAGGACGCGAGCTGAAGGGCACGTTCAGCAGTCCGCTCCTGGGCGTGAACGCCTGGCGGTTCCCCGACCTGCGCGGTTCCGTGCTGTGGGTGCCGGATCGGATGGAGGTGACGAACGCGACGAGCCGGCTCTATGGCGGCACCGCCGAATTCGACTACCGGCTGGCGCCGCTCAACAAGCGGGACGTGCCCATCGGCGCGTCGTGGGAGGTCGCCTACACCGACGTCGACCTCGCGCAGCTGACGGACTTCCTCGAAACGAAGGGCTTGCGGCTCGGCGGCCGCGCGACGGGGCGGAATCATCTCGACTGGAAGCTCGGGAAGTGGTCCGAGAAACGCGGCGAGGGTGAAGTGACAGCCAGCCCGCCGGCCGGGACGACGCCGATGACGCGCGAGCTGCGTCCGGAACAGCTCGCGCAGCAGGCGGCGCTTCCGCCGGAGCCGGGCCCGTTCGATAGACACGCGCCGCTCGGATACCTGCCGCTCGCCGGGCACGTCGTCTACACGCTCGATCCGGACTGGATTGTCCTCGGCCAGAGCTGGGCCGCCACGCCGAAGACCTACGTCGAGTTCGAGGGGCGGACGGCGTACGGCGAGCAGTCCCGCATCCCGTTTCACGTGACGAGCCTGGACTGGCTCGAAAGCGATCGCGTGCTCGCCGGCATCATGACGGCGTTCGGCTCGCCGACTGGCGCCGTGGACATCGGCGGCGCGGGACAATTCGACGGCGTGATGCTCCTCGGATTCACGAAGCCGCGGATCGAGGGCACGTTCACCGGCGAGCGGATGCGCGCCTGGGACACCGAGTGGGGACGCGGCACGGCGAAGGTCGTGATCGAGAACAGCTACGTGACCGTGAGCGAGAGCGTGATTACGGACGGCGACCTCGGACATCAGGACCGACGGAAAGTTCTCGCTCGGCTACCCGCGGCGCGACAACGGCGAGGAGATCAACGCGCGGGTGCGGATCAACCGCCGCCGCCTGGCCGACCTGCGGCACGCGTTCGAGCTCGACGACTACCCGGTCGAGGGGATCGTGTCCGGGGAGTATCACCTGTACGGGAAGTACGAAACCCCGTTCGGCTTCGGCCGTCTCGCGATAGACGACGGTGTCGCGTACGGCGAGCCGTTCGAGACGGCGACCGCCTCGCTGCGCTTCGAGGGCTCCGGAGTGCGTCTCGATGCCATGGAGATCCGCAAGAGCACCGGCACCATCACCGGTGCCGCCTGGGTCGGGTGGGACAGCAACTACTCTTTCAACGCCGACGGCACGCGCATTCCGGTCGAATCGCTGAAGATGGCGACCTTCCCCCGGGCGCCGCTGTCGGGCCTGCTGCAGTTCACGGCCACGGGGACCGGCACGTTCGACGTCCCGCGCTACGACGTCAGGGTGCGGGTGGACGATTTGTTCGCCGGCGACGAAGGGATCGGCCAGCTCACCGGACGACTGTCGATGCGCGGCGAGATCCTGACCGCCGAGCTCGAAGCGGCGTCTCCCCGGCTGGTGGTGTCCGGATCGGGGCGCCTGGCGCTGACCGATCAGATGGACGCGGAGCTGACGCTGCGCTTCGCGAACACCTCGCTCGATCCGTACTTGCGATTCTTCGAGCCGCGCCTGTCTCCGTTCACCACGGCGGTCGCGGGCGGCACGGTGCGGGTGGTGGGGAAGCTCTCGGACGTGGATCAACTGGTCGTCGCCGCACGCATCGAGCAGATCGACCTCAAGCTCTTCGACTACCGCGTGAGCAACCAGGAGCCGTCGACCGGCGAATACCGGCCGATCGAGCTGGCGCTCGACCAGCACGTCCTCAACGTCGTGCGGCTGCGGTTGTTCGGCGAGGGCACGCAGCTCGACCTCGACGGCCACGTCAACCTCCACGACTCGACGATTGCCGTCAAGGCGTCGGGGGATGCGAACCTCGGGATCCTGCAGGGCTTCTATCGCGACATCCGCAGCTCGGGAGGAGCCAGGCTGACGGCGGACATCAACGGGCCGCTCGCCAAGCCGGTGTTCTCGGGCAGCGCCGCGATCGAGAACGGCCGCGTGCGGCAGCTCTCGCTTCCACACTCGCTCGAGGCGATCAACGGCCAGATCATGTTCGACGCCGGCGGCGTGCGCGTCGACGGCGTGCGGGCGCGGCTGGCGGGCGGCGACGTCACGTTCGGCGGACGCGTCGCGATGAACGGCTTCACGCCGGGCGCCCTCAACCTGACGGCTGCCGGGACGGACATGCGCATCCGCTATCCCGAGGGCTTCCGCTCCGTCATCGACGCCGATCTCTCGCTGACCGGCGATCTCTCCGCGTTGCTGCTGGGCGGCACCGTCACGGTGCGCGACGCCGTCTACACGAAGCGATTCGAGCCCAGCCCGGAACTGTTCAACCTGACCGGCGGGACCGGCCCGTCGCTCGGAGGAGCCGTCCAGGCGCCGACGCTGCCGCTCAAGTTCGACGTGCACATCGATGCCCCCTCGACGCTGCGCATCGAGAACAACCTCGCGCGGATGGTGGCGAGCGCCGACCTGCGGCTGCAGGGCACCTACGATCGGCCGGTGCTGCTCGGGACCGCGCAGATCGAGCGCGGGGACGTGATCTTCGAGGGCAATCGCTACCTCGTCACGCGCGGCACCATCGGCTTTGCCAACCCGTCGCGGATCGAGCCGTACTTCGACATCGAGGCGGAAACGCGCGTCCGGGTTCCGACCCAGACCTACCGCATCACGCTGGGCTTCACGGGCACCACGAGCAAGATCGCGATGAACCTCAACTCCGACCCGCCGCTCTCGGGCGCCGGCATCGTCCTCCTGCTCTTCGGCCAGACCAGTAACATCGACGAGGAGCTGCGCACGTTGAATCCGTCGGCCTCGACGCGGACCGAGGAGGATCTGCTCAAAGCGGCCACCGCGCGGCTCCTCACCGGCAGCATCTCGGCGCCGGTCGGACGCGCCGTGGAACAGGCCATCGGCGTCGATCTGCAGATCACCCCGTCGATCGGGTCGGACACGCTGAGCTCCTCGTCTGCCACGCTCATTCTCGGCAAGCGGATCTCGAGCCGCGCCTACGTGACGTTCGCCCGTCCGCTTCGGCAGCTCCACGCGCGAGCAGATCATCGTGCTGGAGTACGATCAGAACGATCGACTGGGCTGGGTGCTCACGCAGAACGGCGAGACCACGTTCTCCGTCGATTTCCGCGTCCAGCACCGGCGGTGATGATGAAGCCGACGCCGCGGACAGAGAGCCGGTTTCAAAACCGAAGGTGGCATCCGGCTTTAGCCGGACCTCGCGGGTTTTGAAACCACGTGTCGTGATGCCAGCTCTCGCCGCGCTGATTCTGTTCCCCCTCTCAGCCGGCGCACAGACCGCGGCGCCCCAGGTTCCCGAGGCCGCCTATGTCGGCAAACCGATCGTCGAGGTGCGCCTGGTGACCGAGGGGCGGCCCACCGACGACCCGGCGTCGCTGGCGCTCGTCGAGACGCGGGTCGGCCAGCCGCTGTCGATGACCGCCGTGCGCGCCTCCATCACCCACCTCTTCGGGCTCGGACGGTTTCAGGACGTGCGGGTCGAGGCGATCGACGCGCCCGGGGGCGTGGCGCTTCGCTACGACCTCGTCCCGCTGCACAGCGTGCAGCGCGTGGACTTTCGCGGCACCGCCGGCCTGTCCGAAGGGCTCCTGCGGCAAACGATGACCAACCGCTTCGGGACGGCGCCGCCCGTCGGCCGGGCGCCGGAAATCGCCCGCATGCTCGAGCAGCTGTATCGCGAACACGGCTACCTGCGGGCAACCGTGCGGCCGCGCGCGACCGAGCTGCACGACCCCGATCGCACGCTGCTCGAGTTCGAGGTCGACGCCGGATCGCAGGCGCGCATCGGATCGGTCGTGATCAACGGCGTCCCGGCCGAAGGACGCGACGCGTTTCTGCGGGAGGTGCACGCGCTGCCATCGACTCCGTACGAGCCGCCGGAGATTACCTCGGGGCTCGCCGATTACGTGGCGAAGCTGCGCAAGCGTGGGCGATACCTGGCGGCCGCGTCGTACCGGCCCCGGCCCTCCGAGGACGCAACGGTCGTGAACCTCACCATCGAGCTCGAGACCGGTCCCGTGGTGACCGTCGCGTTCCGCGGCGATCCGCTTCCACAGGACAAGCTCGCCGAGCTCGCGCCGATCGCGCGCGAGGGCTCGGTCGACCAGGACCTGATCGAAGACTCGATTCAGCGCATCAAGAGCTACCTGACCCAGCAGGGGTATTGGAAGGCGGACGCGTCAGCCGAGCGCCAGGAAGGGCCAGGGCACGCTCACGGTCGCGTTCACGGTGCGCCGTGGCCTGCCGTATCGGATCGCCGACGGCGTCGAGGTCGTGGGGAACCAGAATGTTCCGCTGGAGCAGTTGCGGCCGGCGCTCGCGAAGCTCCAGGCCAACGACGTCTTCGTCGAGTCGAACCTCAGCGCGGCCGTGAGCGGCATTGCCGGGATGTATCAGCGGCTCGGGTTCGCCCGCGCGAAGGTGGCCGCCGCGGCCAACGAGCTGAACCCGTCAGCCACGGGCCAGGGCCTGGTCAGGCCGGTCATTACCATCACGGAAGGGCCGCTCACGCTCGTGGGCGCCGTGACGTTCGAAGGCCAGGCCATCGTGCCGCAGGAGCAGCTCCGCGCGGTCGTGAAATCGGCGCCCGGGGCGCCGTTCTATCAGCCGCAGGTCGTGGCCGACTACGACGCGGTGCTGCTCGAATACCGGAACCGCGGGTTCGCCGCCGCCGGCGTCGTCGTCGTGCCCGGGCTGTCGGCGGATGGGACGCGCGCCGACCTCAAGTTTGAAATTCACGAGGGCCAGCAGACGATCGTCGACCACATCCTCATCGTCGGCAACACCCGCACCGATTCCCAGGTCATCACGCGCGAGCTGCTGCTGCAGGAGGGCAAGCCGCTCGGCCTCGAGGACCTCATCGAGAGCCAGCGCCGGCTCGGCGCGCTCGGCCTGTTCCGGCGCATCCGCATCGACCCCCTGTCGCACGCGAGCGGCGGAACCACCGACGTGCTCGTGACCGTCGAGGAAGCGGCCACGACGACGTTCAGTTATGGAGGCGGCCTCGAAGTCAGCAGGCTCCTGCGCGCAGGGGAAGGCGGCGGGGCCGAGGAGCGGGTCGAATTCGCGCCGCGCGGGTTCTTCGACGTCGGGCGGCGGAACATCGGCGGCAAGAACCGCTCGGTCAACGTGTATACGCGCGCCAGCCTCCGGCCGAAGTCGCCGGAGGCGGACGGAACCGAGCGCGGCGGTTTTGGCTTCAGCGAATACCGGCTGGTCGGCACGTTTCGCGAGCCGCGGGCCTTCGGCGTCAACGCCGATCTCTCGCTGACCGGCCTGATCGAGCAGGGCGTCCGGTCGTCGTTCAACTTCGCGCGCAAAGGCGTCAACGCGGAGATCGTCCATCGCCTGTCCCCCGGGATCAGGGCGAGCGCGCGCTATGCATTCGGAACGACCCGGACGTTCGACGAGCAGCTCGACCCGGCCGATCAGGCGCGCATCGACCGGATCTTCCCGCAGGTCCGCCTCTCCGGGTTCGGCGGCGCCATCTCGCGCGACACCCGCGACGACGTGCTCGATCCGACCCGGGGCACCTTTCTCACCGCCGATGGCTCGGTCGCCGCCCGCGCGCTCGGCGGGCAGGTCGGCTTCATGAAGTCGTACATTCAGGGCCTCTGGTTCCAGCGCGTCCCCGTGACGCCGCGCGTGATCTTCGCGTCGCGACTCGCGGTCGGCCTCGCCGACGGGTTCGAGCGGGTGTTGCCGGCGATCGACGCGCAGGGCAATCCGACCACCGAGATCGTCGACGACCTGCCGGCCAGCGAGCGCTTCTTCGCCGGCGGCGACACCAGCGTGCGCGGCTTCGCGCTCGACACGGTCGGGGCGCCCAACACGATCAGCTCGACCGGATTCCCGAAAGGGGGCAACGCCCTGCTGCTCATGAACGGCGAGGTGCGTCTGCCCGTGTGGGGCGACATCGGCGCCGCGGTGTTCATGGAGGGAGGCAACGTCTTCAACCGGGTGACCGAGTTCGACTTCGCCGAACTGCGTGGCAGCGCCGGGTTCGGCATCCGGTATCGCTCGCCGATCGGCCCGATCCGGTTCGACATCGGGTTCAAGATGGATCGGCGCGAGATCGGCGGCGAGCTCGAGCGGCGCACGGCCTTCCACTTCGCCATCGGACAGGTGTTCTAAGGCTGTCTAAAGTTCTAAAGTTCAAGCTTCAAAGAGACATGCTCAGACGCTGGCGGCTCGTGGCGATTGGGATCGTGCTCGCGATCGGGATGGCGCGCGCGGAAATCATCGATCGGATCCTGGCGGTCGTGGACGGGGCGCTCATCACCCAGTCCGATGCGACCGGGGCGATCCGGCTCGGTCTCGTGCGGGGGCCGTCCGATCCGGTCGATGCCGTGGTCGACCGCTTGATCGAGCGGCGCCTCATGCTCAGGGAAGTCGATCGGTACGCGCCGCCGGATCCGGCGCAGGCGGACGTGGACCGGAGCGTCGCCGAGATCCGGGCCCGCGCCGGCTCCCCGGCGCAGTTCGACGCGATTCTCCTGCAGACCGGGATCGGTCTCGATCAACTGCAGCGCCACGTCCGCGACGACCTGCGCATCGAGTCCTACCTGCAGCAGCGGTTTGGCGCCATCCAGCCGACAGAAGAGGAGATCCAGCAGTACTACCGCGATCACGCCGCGGAGTTCTCGCGGGGCGGGGTCCTCCGCCCGTTCGAGGAGGCGCACGACATCGTGAAGGCGGCCCTGGTGGCCGAGCGGAGAGCCGCGACGATTCGGGACTGGCTGGCGGATCTCCGGCGGCGCGCCAACGTCACCGTCCTGATGCGATGATCCGCGGCAGCGGGACAGCGTGACACACGGATCGGCGCCGGCGGACCGCTATTTCAATGTCCATTCTCTGTTCTTGTAGTCAACCTGTCGCATCGTGGTGTATCCGACAGACTTGATGAACGCCTCCAGTTCCTCGACCGACGCGTTCATATTGGCCAGTTGACGGGGGACCACTTCAAGGACCAGTTTCGGATGGTATCGCCTCAGTGTCTGCGCGGCTCCGCGCAGCACCAGCAACTCCGCGCCCTCCACGTCCGCTTTCAAGACGTCGACCCGCGTCAGTCCGAGCTCGGCGATCACATCGTCGATGGGACGGCCCCGCACGGTATATGTCCGCGTCGCCGAGCCCGCGTTCTCCTGGGACAATGACGACGAGCCGCTGTTGCCTCCCGGAGTCGAGTCGAACAGGGTCAATGTCGACTCGGCATCGGTGCAGGCGATCGGCTGGACGATGACGTTTGCCGCACCGCTTGCGGCGATGTTCGATCGGAGCAGCGTCAACGTGTTCGGATTTGGCTCGAACGCCACCACTCGACCTTCAGGCCCGACCTGGACACTGGCCTTCAGCGAGTCGTAACCGATGTGCGCCCCGACATCCAGGAACACGGCGCCGTCGGGGAGCCCGGTGGCGATCGCATCCCAGACCTCCGGCTCCCATCTGCCGCCGAGGCTGATGAGGATGGTTCGCGAGACGTCCTCGTTCGGATCGAGCAGCAGGCTGACCTTCGGCTCGACTTCGACCCGCACGGGCCTCAGCAAACCGACTCGCGACAAGAGCGGGTTCAATCCGTGCACGAGCCCTTTACCCGCGTCCAGCGGGAAAGATCGCGACCATGCTCTGTCCAGCCGCACGTACAGAACGAACCGTGAGAACCCTGCCGGCCTCGAACAGCTGCAGAACCGCAAGAGCGACGAACAACCCAACCAGCAGGCCCAGGGCTAGCCGCGCGATCCGCTTTCCTTTCAACACCGCCTCCTACGTCAGGGAATCACCTTGAAGATGCGCAGCTCGGGCCCGGGCGTGGCGGTCGACGGCGTGAACCGCACGAGCTCGCGGCTCTGCTCGAAGATGCGCATGTACTCGGCGTACTCACGCGGGTACTTCTCGGGCGACCGGAAGTAGTGGTTGTAGGACCTCCCCCGACGCGACCAGGTAGTCGACCTTCTGGTCGCGCCAGTCGCCGTACTCCATCTGCCGCAGCTGCAGGACGTTCCGCGATCGGTAGGTGGCCGGCAGGAGCAGCGCGCGTGATTCGATCGCCACGAGCGATTGCTGCGGCACGTGCTGCAGGATCCACGCGTACGCGAGATCGACGGTGTTGGTCCGCGCGGCGTCGCGGGTCCACTTGATGGACACGAGCGCCGGCGGCAGCAGGGCGGCAATCGTCAGCGCCGCGATCAGCGCGGTGCGCGGGGCGCGCGGAATCTCATATCGGCGCAACAGGCTCACGCCGGACACGACCGCCGTCGCCGCCAGGATGCAGAGCGGCGGGACGATGGGCAGCAGATACCGGCCGTACACGAGCCCCTGGCCGCGAATCATCCAGAGGTACAGGACCGGGAAGACGACGGCGAGCGCCCAGCGGACGCGGCCCGGACCGCGAACGAGACGGACGATCCCGAGTCCGAGGCCGCCCGTCGCGAGCAGGAGCGCCGGCCATTGAAACGCGTGCCGCACGAGCAGCTTGAAATACACGATCGGGGCCGACTCGGGCGGCGTGACGCGGTACTCGCCGGCCAGCCGCGCGAACCCGTTGAGGAACCCGGGCAGATCCAGGATGGTGTACGGTGCGGCGACAAGAAAGGCAATCACCGAGGCCGCGATCGTCGCGAGCGCCCTTTTCCGGCGGGAGGGCTGCGCCGCGACGGTCATCCAGCAGGCGAGCAGCGGCATGATCACGGCGATGCCGCCGCTGTATTTCGTCGCCGCCGCGAGCCCGGCTGCCGCGCCGGCCATCGCGAAGGCGCGCACGGTATTGCGCTCGTGAGCGGCCAGGGCCAGCAGGAAGGTCAGCGTCACGAAGAAGGTCTGCAGCGTATCGGTCAGCACGTAGTGCGAGTACCGGACGTGCAGCGGGATGACGGCCAGCAGCCCGGCCGCCAGCAGCGCATGGCGAGCGCCCCAGCGCATGCCGATTTGAAAGACCAGCAGCACGGTCGCCACGCCGAAGGCCGCCGTGACGGCGCGGCCCCACAGATAGAAGTCTCCGCCGCTGACCTGTGCGAGGGAGCTCCACTTCCCGGTGATCGCGCCGGCCAGGAAGCGGACGACCGACACGACGAGCTGGACGTAGATGGCCAGGCCGGGATAGTCGAAGAAGCCCTGCGGGTTGAGCGAGCCGCCCCGCATCATGTTGAACGCGCGCTCGACGATCTCGGGTTCGTCGATCTGGACGGCGTAGGGAATGCCGCTGCCGAGGGCCCAGAAGCGCAGGACCGCCGCCGCGATCAGCACAATCGCCAGCGCCACCTTCGACGTGCGCAGATCGCTCGCCTCGCGCCACTCGCGCTCAATCAATCCAGGCGCTCCCTCCGGGGCGTGCTGAGCTTACTAGAAGTGGTTTCCAAATCGCCATGGTCCCATTGACTGCGACCAAAGTCCGACGCTCGAGGTTGCCGGGGTTCATCAACAACCCGGATCCGCCGAAAGGTTCAGGAGATCCGCATACAACCGGAGGGTTGCGGCCCCGGCGGCATCCCAGGAGAACTCGCGCACGACAATCGCGCGTCCCGCGATCCCCATCGCCGGCAGCCGCGCCGGATCCCCGAGCGCTCCGCTGATGGCGGCGGCGAGCGCCGCGGGATCGCCTGGCGCCACGAGCCACCCGCTGACGCCGTGGTCCACTTTGTCGGGGAGGCCGCCCGCGGTCGTCGCGACCACGGCGCGCCGGTGCGCCATGGCTTCGAGCGTCACGAGCGAGCTGCCTTCGTAGAGCGTCGGGTGCACGAAGAGCTCGGCCGCCTCGTACCACGCGTGAAGCGCCGCATCTGGAATTCGCCCGGCGAGGTGCACCCGGGCGGCGAGCCCCGCGGCGGCGATTGCCGAGACCAGCCGGCCGCGATACGGCCCGTCGCCGACGATCACCCACCGCCAGCGGCCCTCGGCGATCCGCCCGGAGTGATCGCGCAGCGCCGCCAGCGCCGCCGCGAGAACCTGAAAGCCCTTGTTCTCCTCGATCCGGCCCACGCTCAGCAGAACCGCCTCGTCGTCTCCGATCCCCGCCTCGCGGCGCACGCGTGTGCCGTCGGCCGGCGTGGCGAGCGCGTCGACCGCCCGCAGGTCCAGCGCGTTTGGAATGACCCGCACGCGCTCCGGGGGCACCCCGAGATGAGATCGGACGGCGGGCTCGAGCGCACGATCGGTCGCGATCACGCAGTCCGCGGCACGCGCGCACGTCCGGACCGCGCGTCGAAGCGGCAGATACGCCAGCCGCTTCAACCGGGCCCGCGAGGGATCGGTGGCGCCGAATTCCTCCAGGCCCTGCGGATTGAGGACGAGCGGCGCGCGCGCGCCGCGGCGGCGCCGCGCGTATCCGAGCACGCTCGCGCCGAAGCCGTGCACGAGATCGACGGCGCCCCGCTCGACGAGATCCCAGGCGGCGCGCCCCGCCCGCTCTCCAAACAACGGATACGCGGTGCTGCGATCGAGGACGGTGGTCCCCCGGCGGCCGGCCAAGGGGAAGGTGCGATACGGCACGAAGCGCAAGTCGATGCGCGCATCGATCGCCTCCGCTGCGGCCGTGGTGACGGGCGTGCGGGTGACGAGCGTCACCTGCACGCGCGACGCGGCGAGGTAGCGGACGAGATCGTACACGCTGCGCTCGAGGCCGCCGTGGCCGTGCAGCGGAAAGACCGAACGCGCGATCACCGCGACCCGCAGCGGCGTCACCGCGTCCTCGCCACGAGCTCGACGTAGAGCCGCTCGATCCTGGCAACCACGGCGGTCGAGTCGAAATGCGCCTCAGCGTGGGACCTTGCCGCCGCGCCGAGGCGCCGGCGCAGCGCGTCGTCCGCGCGCAGCCGCCGCACGTCGACGGCCAGCTCTTCCGGCGAGGCGGAGAGCAGGCCCGTCTGTTCGTCGATGACGATGTCGGGTGTGCCGCCCGTGTTCATCGCGGCAATCGGCAGACCCAGCGCGCTGGCTTCGATCAGCACGCGGCTCAAGGACTCGGGCCCGCGCGACGGGAAGATCAACATCGACGCGTGCGCCATCCAGGCTCCGGCGGCCGCCTGGTCGATCCAGCCGATCAGCCGGATGTCGCGATCGGAGCGCGCGGCAGCCGCGGCGATCGCGTCGCGCTCGGGGCCGTCGCCGGCAATCACGAGAGGCCAGTCGAGGTTCGCGCGCTCGACGGTCGGTACGAGAACGGAACTGCCCTTGTTGGGCGCCAGCTTGCCGAGGTAGAGCGCATACGCGCCCGGCAGCGGCGGCGCGGACGCGGCGGCGGTAGCCCGAAGGGCCGCGATGTTCACGGGGTTCGGAACGGTTTCGAGCCGCGTGCCTGCGATCTCCGGCGCCCGTGCCCGCAGGTCGGCCGCGATGGTGGAGCTGACGGCCACGATTGCATCCGCCCCCGCGAGGCCGCGGCGTTTGCGCGCCAGGTTCGAGCGCATGTAAGGAATCATCGGGAGCGCGGCCGGCCAGAGCGCGCCGGCGTGCGGCCGGACGCACCGCGTCATCATCGCCGCCGAGCATCCAGGGCAGAGCGCCGAATCGTTTTTCGTGTGGATGAGATCGGACCAGTAGCAGACCGGCCAGTAGTCGCGAACCGTGCACACGACGGGGACCGCCGTCCGGCGGGCGGCCTCCACGGAAGGCACGCACGTGAGCACGTGCTGTCCGTGCACGAGATCGATCCGCTCCCGTGCGATCACGTCTGCGAGGAAACGTGCGAGCGTCGCATAGAGCCGCTCGTTCTTGAAGTAATTGCGGACGTACGGTATCGGCGGGGCGGGCGCGCCGAACTCCAGGATCCTGAGACCGTCGTATGCCGTCTCGCGCACGCCCACCGGCGTGCCCGGACGCGGCTGCACGACCGTGACGGCATGTCCCAGCGCGCGCAGGCCGCGCGCGAGCTCGTACGTGCTCCAGCCGCTCCCGCCGCAGACTGGCGGGAAGGCGTCGGTGGCGAGGAGGATGTTCAAGGTTCCAACATTCGTAGCCCAGTCGTTTAGCCGGTTGCTGCAAGACTGCAATCCAACCAAGACCTAACAGGAGACAAAGAGCTCTTTTCTTTGTCTTTTCTTTCTCTTCTTTCTCCTGATCTCCTGACCTCCTGTTTGATCTTTAGGGCTGAGTTCTGCGCGCCTGGTGGAACGCCGCGTCCAGTGCCCGGCAGTGCGCGGCCCAGCTGTACGTCTCGAACGGCCCGGTCGCGAGCCGCGGATCCAAGACGGGCGCGCAGCCGGGCGTCGATCAGGCGCTCCAGCGCGGACGCCAGCGCTCCCGGATCGCCCTGCGGATACAGCAGCCCCTCGCGTTCATGTTCGACCAGCGTCGGAATTCTGTCCGCGGCCGGCGCGACCACGGGCAGCCCGGCGGCCATGTACTCGAAGATCTTCAGCGGCGACCAGTAGAAGCCGAGCGCGAGGTCGCGGTGCGCGCCGATGTCGAACGGCGCGACCCCGATGTCGCACGCCGCCAGACACGCGGGCATCGACGCGTGCGGCACGGCCCCGGTGAAGACCACGCCCTGCGAGCCCCGCGGCCGCCTCGCGCACACGCGGACGTTCCGGTCCGTCTCCGATGAACACCGCGCCGACGTCGTGGCGCCCGCGGCTTCGGAGCTCTCGAAGCGGCGGTCGCCAGGTGCACGGCCCCGTGCCAGCTGCGGAACGCCCCCGCGAAGACCGCGACGGTGCCGGCGGGACGGGCGAACGGGATCTCGCCGGCGGCGCCGGGGTGAAACCGATCCGTGTCCGCCCCCCACTCCAGCTCGACGATCTTCTGCGCCGGCGTCGCCCGCGGCAGGATGGCGGCGCTCGGCGTGACGATCAGATCGGCTGTCGCGCAGATCCGTTCGCGCCACCGGCGCATCGGCTCGACGATGAGCGCGCGGTCGATCAGGCGCTTGGTCGACCCGGGATAGTCGATCACCGGGGCATTCACCTCGAGCACCGCGGTCGCGCCGACCCGGGCGGCGGCCATGATCCCCTCGCCGCCGAAGTTGTAGTACCGCTCGATGACGACGTCCGGCCGCAGGGACTCGGCAACCCGGCGCACCGCCCCGGCATTGGCCCATCGCAGCTCCTTGCGCCCGAGCGGCGGCGGCATCGCGATCCACGCGACGCGCCCCTCGGGAAACTCGCCACCCGGTGTCGCCAGCACGTGCACGTCGTGGCCGAGCGCCGCCAGTCCTTCCGCCACCGCCGTCACGTGGACGGATCCCCCTGTGGTGCCGGGGACGGTCTGATCGGAGGCGCAGTAGAGGACCTTCATCGCTCTTTTATCAGCAAGGCGAAGAAAGGTCCCGAGCGAACGCGTCCGAACAGGAGCAGGTCGAGCTTCATCGCAAACGACAGTCCACGAAGCGCCGCATAGGTCGTGGGGCTGCTCGCGATGCGGGCCTTGGCGGCGGTGCGCGCTTCGCGGATGCCCTGCGCGTCGGCCTCGGCGGCGCCGAGGGAGCCGGCCAGGCGGCCGGCCGCGCGGCGCGCCATCGCGTGCTCGGCCATGCGCATCAGGATGTTCTCGACGAATCCGCCGACGAGCGGTGTGTAGTAGCGGATGCGGCCGATCCGGAATCCGGCGGCGCGGGCGACCTGCTCGAGCTCCGGGATATCGCGAAGCGGATTCAGGTGATCCGATTTCCGAAGCCGCTCCTGGCGCATGTCGATGAGCCCCCATCGCTCGAGCTGCCGCGCGAGCGCGTTGATGCCCCGCAGCCCGGCGGCGATCGGCGCGTTCTTCCTGACGTGCGTGTAGACGAACAGCGCGCCGCCCGGCGCGAGCACGCGCGAGGCTTCCGCCAGCATGCCGCGCAGCGCCTCCGGCGAGAGGTGCTCGAGCACGTCGAGCGAGAACGCCTTCGTGAACGTGCCGTCGGCGAACGGCAGCTGGCGCAGGTCGCCGATGAGCAGATCGACATCGCGCCGCGCCTCGGCCGAGAAATACGGGCTGATGTCGAGGCCGACCGACGCCACGCTCCCAGTCGCGGTTCCAGAGCAGCGTGCGGCCGCTGCCGCAGCCCAGATCGAGGACGAGGTCGTGCCGTTCGGGGGCGAGGAAGGCGCGGAGCATGTCGTTGCGGATTTTCGAGCCGAGGAGCGGCGGCGAGACGCGTTCGTGACGCGCGTCCGCGTGCAGCGACTCGTCCAGATACTTCGTCTGCTCGGCGTACTCGACGCGCGGACGCAGATCGAGATAGTCCCCGGACGAGGTGTGATACGCGCGTCCGCATGTCCGGCACACCAGCGCGTCCGCCGGTCCGCGCGAGCTCGCCATGACAATCCGGGCAGCGCACGACGGAAAGAAGTTTCGGCGAGATCACCGGCGTCGCACCTCGTCGAACAGCCTCTCGAGCTTCTCCGCGCGGCGTTCCCAGGAGTATTGCGGCGCGGCCTCGAGCGCGGCGCGCGCCAGCCGCGTCGGCCAGCGCCGGATCGCCGAGCAACCGCCGCAGCGCATCCGCCAGATCGTTCGGGTCCCCGGGCGCGACGAGCAGCGCATCGACGCCGTCGTGCAGGATCTCGCGAATCGACGGCAGATCCGAGGCGACGATCGCACGGCCTGCCGCCATGTACTCGAACAGCTTCAGCGGCGACGTGAACCGGGTCGAGATCGCCGATGCGGGGTTCGGCAGCGCCAGCACGCTCGCACCGCGCAGCAGCTCGGGCACTCGTGCCGGTTCAACCATGCCGGTGAACGTGACGCGATCGCCGATGTCGAGCTGCCGCGCCAGCGCCTGCAGCCGTCCGAGGTCGGGCTCTTCGGCGTGCCCACCCACGATCAGGCCGCGTGCGTTCGGCACGAGCGCGAGCGCTTCGAGGAGGACGTCGACCCCCTTCCAGGGGTACAGGTGCCCCGCGTAGGCAACGACCGGCTCCGCACTCCCGGCGTCGAACTCCACGTCGGGAGCAGGCGAGATTCGCGACGCCGTCGGGGACGACGGCCAGACGATCGCGACCGCCCGAGCCGTGCCGTCAGATCGGCCGCCAGCGCCGCCGTAATCGTGACATACCCATCCGCGCCGTGCCACACGCGCGCCTCGCGCCGCGCCAGGCGCCGCAGCTTCCGCGGCGTCGGGCGCGGCCGCGTCCGAGACGAGGCCGGGAAGCGCCGCCGCGACCTCGGGCGCGTAGCCGTGCGACTCGTACACGATTGGCGGGCGCATGCGGCGCGGAAGGCGGACGAGCAGTGACGCGACCGCGAGATCGCGCGTGACGACGACGTCGGCGCGGCCGGCTCCGGCGGATCGGCCGGCGGCAAACGCCAGGTAGCCGAGACGCCGGGCGGCCATCGGTCCGCTCACCGGGGCCCGCTCGATCCGCAGACGAGGCGCCGGTTCCAGCCCGTAGTACTGGAACGGATCCCTCGCGGGTGTGTGGGTGTCGGGCCGCACGATCAGATCGACGTCGTGCCCGCGCGCCGCCAGCGCGTAGCACGTCTCCATCGTCTGGATGCCGTTCGCGCGCTCCAGCGGGAACCGGATGTCGGCGAAGTAGAGGATGCGCACGCCTACTGATCCGCGCCGTTCGCGGGTCGCGGCTTGTAAAAGGTCTCGCGCCGGGTGAGGTAACGATACGCGAGACCGGGGGCCATCCGCGGAATCGTCACGAAGGCATCATAGGCGTTCTTCTTCAACTCGAGCCGTTGACGGTCCATCAGTCCGGTGCTGAACTCCGCCGTGAGCGCGAGGTTCCACCACACGGCCAGTCCGGTCAGAAGGATCGCGGCTCGCCGCGGGACCCGCGGCAGCGACGACAGCAGCGCCGCGAGACCGATCACGAGCAGGATCGTGAGGCAGACGAACCGCCGCTGGCCGAACGCGCCCGCCACCGTCCAGGATTCGACGGCGCCGCTGACGTAGACCTGGAGCGCGACCATCAGCAGCGCGCACGCGCCAATCCGGCGCGCGATCGCTGGTCGGCGTGACCTCGGGAGCGCGTCCGGCAGCCAGCAGGACCAGCCCCGCCAGACGCCAGAACCGCCAGCGGCGTCCAGAAGAGGAACCCGTGCTCCGGCGACACGAGCACCTGGAGAGCGTGCGGCGAGTACCACGTCATCTTCCGCTGCACGTCGGTCGCCGGGGACGGCCGGCCGTTGAGGCGGTGTAGGCCAGGAGCTGCGGCAGACCAGCCGACGGCGAACGCCGCGCACCCGGCGATGCCGGCAGCCACGAATCGTCGCGATCCTTCGTCGCAGAGCCTTGCGCCAGGTCGTCCTCGAATCGCCGTCAGGGCGAAGTCCACGCGCGGGCCCCGCGACGAAGAAGATGTCCTGCTCGCGCACCATCGCCATCAGCGCTCCGCACAGGCCGAGCGCGACGGCTCCGGATACGCGCCATTCCCGCCGGACGTGCAGCCACACCGTGACGAACAGCGCCACCGCGAACGCCGAGCACGCGTGCGCGAACGGCGGCGCGACGTACATGTAGAAGAGGAGAGGCGTGCCGACCCAGACGGCAATCCCGGCCGCGATCGCCCCGGCGCGCCCGGTGCAGCCGCCGCGCGGCCGCAATCGAGAGCAGGATCGCCGCGAACCCGAGCACGGCGGATCCGTACGCGACCGCGGCGACGTACGGCTTCGAGAACCCGTCGACCGCCACGTCCCGCCCCGCCGCGCGCATCATCCGCGCCGCCACGTCGCCGATCGCGTAGAACGGCGCCCACAGCAGCGCGCACCCCATCGTGCCGTAGTTCTTGCGCCGGCCGGTCGTCGGTCTGGCGCTCGAGGAACGTCTCGTGAAAGCCCGCCGACCGCGCGATGTTGTGGTCGTAGAAGTAGCGATACTCGTTCTCGAACGACACGTCGTGGTCGAACCAGAGCGATCGCAGGTACGAGAAGTACTGGACCTCGTCGGACGCGTACAGCCGCGGCGTCACGGCGGGGAGCGAGGCCGCGAACACCAGAACGAGAACGACCAGCTCGCGCCGCGACAGGCACAAGACGCGGGTGAGTGTCTGCATCAAGGGGCGAGCGCCAGATACTTGACGAGCTGTGCGAGGTTGAAGCCGGCGTGGCTGACCATCGGCGCGATGACGCTGCGGCGCACGACGTAGAGCAGCCCCCAGGCGACCCCGAGCAGTCCGGTCGCGAGCATGGCGTCGAACCCCTGCTCGATGTGGCCGAGCCCGAAGAAGACGCTGTAGATGGCGATTCCCCACCCGACGCCGCCGAGATACTGCCCGAACCGGTGCACGATGAAGCCGCGCTGGATTTCTTCGCGCACGCCGCCGGCAATCAGCACGACGACCGCAAAGATCAGCGCGTCCTGCCGGTTGCGCAGCATGTCCTCGAGGGGATTGTTCGCGACGTTGTGCAGCTGCGGGGCGAACCTGAGGATGACGACGAGCATCACGATGACGAACATGAAGACGACCGGCAGCACGGCGATGCCGAGGAGCGCTTCGCGGATGACGGATCCCGGTCCGATGAGCACGTGCCGCACGGACTCGTCATGCGCCCGCAGGAAGAAGACCACCAGGCCGATCGACCAGCACGGCGTCCCCGAGCGACAAGGCGAAGACGAACGGCGGCGACAGCCGGCCCTCCTCGGCGAACATCGACATCCCGAACGCACGCAGGACGACGATCAGCAGGACTTGCGTGGGAAGCCCGGAGCACATGATGACTTCCACGATGGCGCCGACCCGCTCGAGGGGCAGCACCGGGCGTGAAACCGGCAGGTAGGGCACCTCCGGTGCGGGCTCGTACACGTTTGCGAATGTACCAGAAGACAGGACGCGGAGATCAGGAGATCAGGAGGAAGGACAGGAGGCAGGAGATAGGCTGCGGAGATCGAGCTAGATCCTGTCCTGATCTGCCTGTCTCCCGTTCGATCTCCTGACTCCTGCCTCCTGCCTCCTGCGTCTACTTCGCCGCGACTCTGACCGTGAGGGGCGCGGTCAGCTTCACCGAGACGGGCGTGCCGGGGCCGAGGCGAACTTCCTCGCCGCGCGTCGCCAGGACGGCCGCGGTGCCGGCGCCGCCGCCGATGGCCGCGCCCTTTGCCGCACCGTCGCCGCCGCCGAGGATCCCGCCGATCACCGCGCCCGCGCCGGCGCCCACGCCGATCTTCGTCGCGTCCTTCTTCTTCGTTGCGGGCGCGAGGCGGGAGACCGTCCCGGTGCTGATCGGCTCGCGTCCACCGTCGCCGGGCAAATCGATCTGATTGAAGCGGAACGCGATCGAGGCGCGACCCTTGACCTTCGCCGAGCGCTCGGCGCTCGTCACGTGGCCGAGCACAGCCGTTCCCGCCGGCAGCGCCTGAACGCCGTCGACGCTCACGCTGCTGCGCAGCGTGGCGCCCACGGGATCTTCGACCTTGCTGGTGTCGGATGACAACGGCGCTCGTGAGCTCCATCGAAAGGATCGTTCCCGCCGGTACCGTGACTTCACGGTATTCCGGCTTGCGATCGAGGATCTTCTCCACCAGGCTCGGCGAGGACCCCTTGGCCGCTTCGGGAGCGGCGGGCGTCCCCGTGGTTGCGACGGCGTCCGCGGACGGGACGGGCTTTGCCGGCTCGGTGGTCAGCGAGCGCAGCGTCGCGATCTGCGACCGCGGGACCTGTATCTTCGTGCCTTCGCGCGTCTCGACCACTATCTGGTCCGCTTTCACCTCGATGAGCTTTCCGGTGACGCTCACGCCGTCGTGTTTCTGGACGCTCACGTCACTGCCAGTCGGAATCTCGAGCGAGTCCTTCCGCGCGCACCCTGCGAGAGCCACCGTCAGTCCGATCACAAGCACAAGTTTTCTCATACACCCTCTTCCGAGCTCTTGAGGGCTGCAATGGATGTGCCGCTGGGTGGCGGCCAAGACCGCGAATTCCACAGTCCAAACACGAGCGGTGGACCTTCGGCAGTATTGATGAGGTTCACCGGAAACCCCCCAAGTCGATCTCGATCATGTAATGCTTACAGAGTGATAGGCTTGACGTGTAAGAACGACACGGAGCGAGCGCCATGATGAACGACGACTGAAGAACGATGACTGAAGAAATCGACTCCCAACCCGCCATCGCCGAACGTGTCCTCATCGTCGAGGACGACCCCGCCACGCGCACCGGGCTTGCCGAGCTCGTGCAGGCATGGGGCTTCCACACCGAGGAAGCGTCGGACGGTGAAGAGGCGATGCGCAAGGTCACCACCTTCCGCCCCGCCATCATCGTCAGCGATCTCGTCATGCCGCGCATGGGCGGCCTCGAGTTGCTGCGGGCGCTGCAGGATCAGCTGTCGGACCTGACGGTCATCCTCCTGACCGCGCAGGGGACCATCGAGAGCGCCGTCGGCGCGATCAAAGACGGCGCGTACGACTACTTGAGCAAGCCGGTCGATCCGCAGCGGCTCCAGATCCTGCTCCAGAAGGCGGTCGAGCGTCAGGAGACGCTGCGCGAGGTGCGGACCCTCCGGCGGCAGTTGCGCGAGCAGGGGAGCTTCGGCCGGATCATCGGGAACAGCGC
Organism: uncultured Acidobacteriota bacterium; assembly: GCA_963820645.1. Classification (GTDB taxonomy): domain Bacteria; phylum Acidobacteriota; class Vicinamibacteria; order Vicinamibacterales; family 2-12-FULL-66-21; genus JALZOC01. Next base: position 205,561 of record CAWGAS010000005.1, read on the forward strand.
CGGCATCCGCACCGTGTATCGCGTGATCGAGCAGTCCGCGCCGACGTCCGCGTCGGTGCTGATCTCGGGCGAATCGGGCACCGGCAAGGAGCTCATCGCGCAGACGATCCACGAGCTGAGCCCGCGCGCGACGTTCCCGTTCGTCGCGATCAATTGCGCCGCGATTCCCGAGACGCTGCTCGAGAGCGAGATCTTCGGCCACGAGAAAGGGGCGTTCACCGGCGCATCCGATCGCCGCACGGGCGTGTTCGAGCTGGCGCACCGCGGCACGCTCTTCCTGGACGAGATCGCCGAGATGATGCCGGCCACGCAGGTCAAGCTGCTGCGCGTGCTGCAGGAGCGGATCTTCCGCCGCCTCGGCGGGCGCCAGGAGATCTCGGTCGACGTCCGCGTCATTGCGGCCACCAACGTGGTCCCGCAGGACGCGGTCAACAACGGCAAGCTCCGCGAGGATCTCTTCTACCGGCTGAACGTGTTTGCGCTGGAGCTGCCGCCGCTGCGCGAGCGCCGCGAGGACATCCCCCTGCTCGTGCAGTCGTTCCTCACCGAGTTCAACAAGACGAACGGCAAGGCGATCCGCGCCGTCGATCAGGACGCGATGTACCTCCTGGAACGGTACCCCTGGCCCGGCAACATCCGCGAGCTCCGCAACGTCATCGAGCGCGCGACGATCCTGGCCGACAGCGAGTTCATCGAGCCGAAGCACCTCCCGCCGACCCTCATCGCCCGGGGCGAGGAGTCGCTGCCGACGATGACCATCTCGCCGGGGACGACCGTGGACGAGGCGGAGCGCCGGCTGATCGTGCTGACGCTCGAGCACACGCGCAACAACAAGACCCGCGCCGCCGAAATCCTCGGCATCAGCCTGAAGACCCTGCACAACAAGCTGAACCGGATGAAGGACGAAGGCCTGAGGACGGAAGTTTAGGGCCGCCGGTCCTGAACCCGACCCGAAGGCCCGCGAGCTGTGTCAATCAAGGCCAAGCAGGTTGCCGGCGTCACCACGCTGGTCGTGGTCGTCGTCGCCGTGCTGAGCGCGTATCACCTGGCGACGCTGACGCGGCTCAGCCTGCAGGACACGGCCTCACGCGGCGAGATGCTCGCGCAGGCGATCTTCCAGCGCGCGCAGGAAGTCGTGGCGCAGGGCGGGGCCGATCCGTACGCGGCGCTGCGCGAGGACGGCGGGGTGCGGTCGATCCTCGAATCCAGCGTCGCCTACTCGAGCAACGTGACCTACGCGATGATCGTCAACAAGGACGGGGTCGCGGTCGCGCACAATTTCCGCTCGCTCGAAGGGCAGCCGCTCGCGGAGCAGCAGGACATGAAGCCGCTCGTCACCGGCGGCGCGTTCGCGCAGCTGCGGGCCGTCTATTCCGATCGGACGTTCGAGGTGCGGCAGCCGATGCTCGCCGGCGACGAGGAGTTCGGGACGATCCGGATCGGCGTGTCCACGCTGCTCGTGCGCAGCGAGCTGCGGCGCGCGCTCCTGGGGGCCGGCGGGACCGTGTTCGTCGCGCTGCTCGTCTCGTCCGTCTTCGCGATGCTCCTCTCGCAGTGGATGCTCCGTCCGATTCACGTCATCCAGAGCGGTCTGTCGCGGCTGGGGCGCGGTGAGCTCGACGTCAGGCTCGATCTGCCGGAGCAGGAATTCCGCGACCTCGGCAGCTCGTTCGACGCCGTCAGCGCCCAGTTGTCGGCGATGGGCCGTGAATCCGCCGCCGGGACGCCGGAATCGCGGACCGGCGGCCCGACCGACCTCGAGTCCGTCATGGACAACCTCGAGGATGCCGTCGCGCTCTTTTCGCCGCGCGGCGAGCTGATCTTCTGCAACCCGGCGATGCACGCCCTGCAGCCGGGCCCCATCTCCGACCTGGCCCCGGACAATCCGATCAAGCAGATCGTCGAGCGCACGATTGCCGGCCGGAAATCGCAGGGGCCCGTCTCAATCACCATGGCCGACTACGGGTCCCGCGCCGAGGACGCATCCCGATCGGACGGCGCGGTGCCGGAGCCGACCGAGCGCCTGGTCGTGAGCCACGCCATCGAGGACACGGGCGGCCGGTTCCTCGGGGCGATGCTGGTGGCGCGCAACATCGGATATCTGAGCCAGGTGCACTCGACGCTGAACTACTCCCGCAAGCTGGCGGCGCTCGGGCGGCTCATGGCGGGGGTCGCGCACGAGGTCAAGAACCCGCTCAACGCGATGACGATTCACCTCGAGCTGCTGAAACAGAAGCTCGCGGCGGTGCGTGAGCCGATCGCGGTGCCGGCCGGCGGCGCCGCTCCCGCGCGGAGCGTGGACGTGACGAAGCACGTCGACATCATCGGGTCCGAAATCCGCCGCCTCGACGAGGTCGTCAACGGGTTCCTGAAGTTCGCGCGTCCCGACGAACTGAAGCTGCAGCCGGTCCACCTCGGCGCGCTCGTCTCCGACGTGGCGACGACGGCGGCGCCGGAAGCGGCGCAGCGGGGCGTGACGATGAAGGTCGAGTGTACGGACAACCTGCCGGAGATCAACGCGGATCCGGGCATGCTCGGTCAGGCGCTGCTGAACCTCGCGCTCAACGCGTGCCAGGCGATGCCCGACGGGGGGACGCTGAAGATCGGATGCCGCGCCGACCACGCGGGGCCGGGTCCAGATCGACGTCGAGGACACCGGCGTCGGGATTCCTCCCGAGCACCTGGGCCGGATTTTCGATCTGTATTTCACGACCAAGGAGAAAGGCAGCGGGATCGGGTTGTCGATGGTCTACCGGATCGTGCAGCTCCACGACGGGGAAGTCGAAGTCGAATCGACGCCCGGCCACGGCACGAAGTTCAGGTTGATTTTTCCGCAGGCGTGACACGCGAACACGAGACAGGAGCAGGAGTCACGAGGCGAGCGATCGTGGCACACGCCGCGCGCTCCCCGCGCTCCCGCTCCGAGGTACCGAACATGAAGCGACTACTGCCGTTGATCCTGCTGGTTCCGGGACTCGCCTGTGCGTCCGCGCAGGCGAAGTCGGCGACGGATCGGCCGACGCTCGAGATGCCGCCGGTGCCGCCGCGGGTGATCGAGCCGGCGCCGCTCGAGCCTGCGCCTCCCGAGCCCGTCGGCGAACTGCCGGCCGCCGCGCCGGCGCCGGCCCCGCCGCCCCGCACGCGGAACACGCCGCCCCCGCGCGAGACGGCCAAGCCCGACCCGAAACCCGAGCCCCCGCCGGTCGAACAGGTGGCCGCCCCGCCGCCCGCTCCTGCTCTGCCGCAGCTGCGAACGCCAGGCACGCCGGAGGGGCCCGAGGCCGCGCGTCAGGTGCGCAACGTGATCGAGCGCGCAAGCAAGACGCTCAAGTCGATCGACTACCGTCGTCTTCCGGCTGCCGAGCAAAGCCGAGTACGACAGCGCGGAGCTGACGATCAGGCAGTCCGAGGATGCGCTGAAGGCCGGGAAAGTCGACATCGCGTTGAACCTCGCGGAGAAGGCCGAACTGATCGCCAAGGAGTTGCAGAAACGGTAGAGGCGGTTTCGGAGACACACGCTCCGACGAGCTTGGCTGCTCAAGCACAACCGTTAAAATAGGGCAGTCGAAAAAAGGCCGCGCCATTCGAACGAAATGCCAACATCTTGCGCCTGCGGTGTTTTAAAGGCACAATATGTTGTAGATCGAGTCTTGACAACCACGTAAACAGGGTCCATATTTGTCCGCCAGCGCAACAGACCCTGCGAGACCTTCCCGGCTCTCGCGTGATCTGGTAAACACTTGAAATGCTGACCTTTAGGTCAGCCTAACCAAGCCCGTAGGTTGGGCTTGGCGCGTTTGCCGGCAGTCTGGGTGTGCGCATCCATTTACATCTGGTTTACTGAGACATGGCCTTGGGGGTGTTGGCCATGACTCGCGTTTCGGAGGCGAAGATGCAGAGAGCCGCTGCTCCGCAGGCGGAATCCACCAGCACGCAGACCCCGACCCGTACGCCGGCCCCGGTGCCGCCGAACGCGCCGGGCCTCGAGCCGGGAGGGCTCTCCGGGATTGAGTACGCTCGGTTCTTCACGCGAGAAGGGATCGACCCGTTCGACGAGGTCGACTGGGACATCCGCTCGGCCGTCATCGGCAACGAGAAGGGCCAGCTGGTCTTCGAGCAGCGCGACGTCGAGATCCCGCGGTTCTGGACGCAGCAGGCGACCAACATCGTCGTCTCCAAGTATTTCCGCGGCGTCATCGGCACCCCCGAGCGCGAGCGCAGCGTCAAGCAGCTCATCGGCCGCGTCGTCGACACCATCACCGGGTGGGCGGCGAAGCAGAAGTACTTCGCGAGCGAGGACGATCTGCAGGCGTTCAGCGACGACCTGAAGCACCTGCTCGTCTATCAGAAGGCGGCGTTCAACAGCCCGGTGTGGTTCAACTGCGGGTTCGAGAAGGCGCCGCAGTGCTCGGCGTGCTTCATCAACGCGGTGCAGGACACGATGGATTCCATTCTCGGTCTGGCGAAGACCGAGGGGATGCTGTTCAAGTTCGGGTCCGGGACCGGCTCGAACCTGTCGCCGATCCGGTCGTCGCGCGAGATTCTCGCCGGGGGGGGCACCGCCTCCGGCCCGGTGTCGTTCATGAAGGGCTTCGACGCGTTCGCGGGGGTCATCAAGTCGGGCGGCAAGACGCGCCGGGCGGCGAAGATGGTCATCCTCAACGCCGAGCATCCCGACATCGTCGAGTTCATCAACTGCAAGGTCGAGGAAGAGAAGAAGGCCTGGGCGCTCATCGACGCCGGGTACGACGGCTCGTTCACCGGCCCGGCGTATGCCTCCGTCTTCTTCCAGAACTCGAACAACAGCGTGCGCGTGACCGACGACTTCATGCGCGCGGTGATGGACGACGGGGAGTGGCACACGAGGGCGGTGCTGACCGGCGAGGTGATGGACACGTACAAGGCGCGCGACCTGATGCGGCAGATCGCCGAGGCGACGCATCTCTGCGGCGACCCGGGGCTCCAGTTCGACACCACCGTCAACGACTGGCACACCTGCCCGAACACGGCGCGCATCAACGCGAGCAACCCGTGCTCGGAGTACATGTTCCTGGACGACTCGGCGTGCAACCTCGCGTCGATCAACCTGATGCGGTTCCTGCGCGAGGACGGCGAGATCGACTCGGTGGCGTTCGAGGCGGCCTGCCGCACGATGATCACCGCGCAGGAGATCCTCGTCGACAACTCGAGCTACCCGACGCCCGCGATCGCCAAGAACAGCCACGAGTACCGTCCGCTCGGCCTCGGCTATGCGAACCTGGGCGCGCTGCTCATGTCGCGGGGCCTGCCCTACGACGGCGACTCCGGGCGCGATTACGCGGCCGCGATCACCGCGCTGATGCACGGCGCGGCGTTCGCGCAGTCGGCCAAGATCGCGCGCGATCACGGCGGTCCGTTCGCGGGCTACGAGAAGAACCGCGAGCCGTTCCTGCGGGTCATGCGGAAGCACCGCGCGGCGCTCAAGGACATCGATCGCACGCACCTGCCGACCGACCTCTTCCAGGCGGCGAGGGCCGTGTGGGACGAAGTCATCGAGCTCGGCGAGCAGTACGGGTTCCGCAACGCGCAGGCGACGGTGCTGGCGCCGACCGGCACGATCGGGTTCATGATGGACTGCGACACCACGGGCGTCGAGCCGGACATCGCGCTCGTCAAGTACAAGAAGCTCGTCGGCGGCGGGCTGATGAAGATCGTCAACCAGACCGTCCCCCCGGCGCTCACCAAGCTGGGCTACACCACGGCGCAGGTCAAGGAGATCGTCGAGTACATCGACGAGCACGAGACCATCGAAGGCGCGCCGCACATCAAGGACAGCCACCTGCCGGTGTTCGACTGCGCGTTCAAGCCGGCGCGCGGCGTCCGGTCGATTCACTACATGGGCCACATCCGCATGATGGGGGCGGTGCAGCCGTTCCTCTCCGGGGCGATTTCCAAGACGGTGAACGTCCCGAAGGAAGCCAGCGTCGAGGAGGTCCAGCAGGCCTACATCGACTCGTGGCGCATGGGCGCGAAGGCCGTGTCGATTTACCGGGACGGCAGCAAGCGGACGCAGCCGCTGAACACGGCGAAGGACAAGGAGAAGAGCGTCGCGGCCTTCACCCCGGCCGAGGGACCGCGCCGCCGGAAGCTGCCCGACGAGCGTGCCGCGATCACGCACAAGTTCGACATCGCGGGGCACGAGGGCTACGTGACCGTCGGGCTGTTCGAGGACGGCCAGCCCGGCGAGATCTTCCTCGTGATGGCGAAGGAAGGGTCGACCATCTCCGGCTTTGCCGACGCGTTCGCGCAGGCGATCAGCTACGCGCTCCAGTACGGGGTGCCGCTGCAGGATCTCGTGGACAAGTTCAGCCACGTGCGCTTCGAGCCGTCGGGGATGACGAAGAACCCCGACGTCCGCTTCGCGAAGTCGATCGTCGACTACATCTTCCGCTGGATGGCGGCGAAGTTCCTCTCGCCCGAGGCCCAGTTCCGCGCCGGGGTCAACAACCGCGAGGAGCTGACCACGACGCCCGAACAGCTGCCGCTCGACGTCGCCGCGGCCGCCGGCGCGTCGGCGACCGCCGTCCTCGCGTCCAGGTCGACGTCGTCGTTTGCCGCGATCCAGAACCAGGAGGACGCGCCGCCGTGCTCGACGTGCGGGTCGATCATGGTGCGCTCGGGCTCGTGCTACAAGTGCGCGAACTGCGGGACGACGAGCGGGTGCGCGTAGGGGTTCGCCAGCGGCCGTAACCGTCATCGGTAGCGTCCGGCTTCAGCCGGACGTCAAGGGCCGGCGCAAGCCGGCCTTTGTCTTTCCAGGCGCCCTGAGCGGGCGCATTCCGATGAGCCCGCCGCAATCGACTGACCGTCCGAGGACCCGGTCCGAGGCACTTTCTTGACCTGCCGCTCTGATGTAGTCACAATGGCTACATGGCTGGTGACCTTGTCGGCTCTCGCGAATTGAAAGCCCGTCTCGGCAAGTACCTCCGGCGCGTCCGTCAGGGCCGCACGCTGGTCGTCACCGATCGCGGGGAACCGATCGCCGAGCTCCGTCCGATTCGCGCGGATGCCGGCGCGGCGCTGGCGCGCCTGAAGGGGGCCGGCGCCGTGACGCGCGTGGCCGACACGCCGCTCGAGACGTTTCGTCAGATCAGGAGCCGCGGAGCGTCCGGGGCGGCGGCTGTGATCGAGGATCGCGAAGACCGGTTCTGATGCGCTACTTCGACGCGAGCGCCCTCGTGAAGCGCTACCTTCGCGAGAAGGGCAGCGCCGAGGTGCGCCGCCTCCTTGCGTCCGACACACCGGCCACGAGCCGGCTCTCCCAGGTCGAGGTCGCGTCAGCGCTCGTCACGTCGTGCACGCGAGGGCGCCTATACCGTCGCTGATCGGGATCGTGCGCTCGCGGCTCTCGACAAGGACTTCGCAGCCATCCTCGTGGTCGAACTGACCTCGCAGATCGCCGAACGGGCTCAGAAGCTCCTGCTCCGGCATGAGTTGCGCGCCGGGGATGCGATTCAGCTCGCCAGCGGACTGTTTCTGCAGGAACAGTTGAGCGAACGGGTGCCGTTCATCGCTTTCGACAGCCGACTTGGCGAAGCGGCGAAGCTGGCGAAAAGGCCGCTGAGCTCGACGTGCCGCTCGCTGAGTGGCTCGAGGCAGCCGCACACCCCCGCTCGGTGCAGATCGTCGGAATCACGCCCCGGATCGCTGCGGCGGTGGCGCCCCGACGGTTTGCACCGTGATCCGGAGGATCGTCTGATCGTGGCTACCACTTGAGCGCGCCATCTGGAGTATTCCAGCTGCAGATTTCAAGGCACGATCGCCAGCCCTGGCGAGCGCCTGCGTGGAAAAGTGCGCTGGGTGGGAGACCCCTTCGCGCCAGCGGTCGGCCAAGCCGACATCGACGCCCTGAGGCCTGACCATGGGCAAAGGCCGCCTCGAAGCGTTCAGCGACGGCGTGCTCGCGATCATCATCACGATCATGGTGCTGGAACTGAAGGTCCCGCACAGCGAGGACGGCGCCGCGACACCGGCGACGCTCCAGCCCTTGATTCCGGTCTTCGTCAGCTACGTGCTCAGCTTCGTGTACGTGGCCATCTACTGGAACAACCATCACCACATGCTGCACGCGTCCAGGCTCGTGAACGGCGCGATCCTCTGGGCGAACACGCACCTGCTGTTCTGGCTGTCGCTCGTGCCGTTTGTGACGGCGTGGATGGGGGAGAACCATTTCGCCCCGTGGCCGGTGGCGCTGTACGGGTTCGTGCTGCTGATGGCCGGCCTCGCCTACACGATCCTGGCGCGCGCCCTCGTGCACCGGCATGGGAAGGACTCACCGCTGGGCACCGCACTCGGCGAGGACGTGAAAGGGTGGCTGTCGCTGGTGATCTACGCGTCCGCGATTCCGCTCGCGTTCCTGAACCGCTGGATTTCGCTGACCCTCTACTTCGTGGTCGCCGTCATGTGGCTGATCCCGGATCGCCGCATCGAGCGCATCCTGACCTCCGCCGATCGACATGACTGAGACGCCGTGCCTTCTGGCGCCCTGTCGGACCGGCGTCGAGCGGCTCCTGAACGAGGCCCGGCCTGACGGGTGAGGGCGCTTAGTCGCTGCCGCCTCCACCTCCGCCGTCGCAACCGCCTCCGCCGTCAGAGCCGCCGCTATCGGACCCGCTGCAATCGGACCCGCTGTCCGAGCCAGTGCTGTGCGATCCGCTGTCGGAACCGGTGCCGTGCGATGAACATCCAGCTCGAGTCGCCGCCCGCGTCGGTTCTCCGCCCAGCCGTTCCGCCGGCCGCCGGCGAGGCCCCGAAACAGCAGGGCCCCCAGCACGACGACCGCGCCTGCGAACACGATTCCGAGGACCTCCATGGCAACCTCCGATTCCTAGTATCGCGCGCCGGTGTTTCCCGTGTGTTTCCGCCGTCCACGCATTCGGAGACCGCAGGGGCGGCGCGTGCGGAGGGTGTGAGCGATTCGCGGAGGACTATTCCCCGGTAACCGCGCGGCGCGCCACGCGCCGGATGATGCCCGCGATTTCTTCCGCGGTCGCCTTGGCGATGCGATCCCGGGTCAGCCGCAGGCGCGGCACGAAGTCCGTTCCGACGATCAGGAACGCCAGATCGATCGCGTGGTCGCGCACGGGAGCAACGCGTGCGCGGTCGCACATCATCACGCCTGTGCCGGCTGACACCGACAGACCGTCCGTGAGAAGCACCAGATCCTCGATCTTCATATGGCTCCCTCCAGTCCCCTGGACGATGAGCCTGGCAGGGACATGCTGTCAAGCGAGCCATCGGAGGATCGCGCCACGGGGTCCGCCGGCGCAACCGCCGACTCTGCCGCCGCTGCCCGCTGGTCCGATCGGAGTCCGGAACGCGCTACCGGACCAGGAACAGCCTGTCCTGCCGGCGCAGCGCCCACCGCACCTTCCCGTCCGCGCCGACGATGGCGTCCTCTTCCTGCGGCATGCGGACCCGTTGACCGCTCCACTCGGGGACGGGCGTGGTCGCCTGCAGCTCGATCGACCACCACATGCTCGGGATGACCTTGGCGTCGCCGCGTCCCGGCACGCCGCCCTGGTAGTCCCACAGGCCGATGAGCGGGCCGGCGCCGTGGCCGTGCAGGCCGATCGGGTGCGAGTAGATGGTGCCGTCGATCTTCCGCGCGTCCATCCGCGCGCGTGACGCCGCGAGGATCTCGTTGCCGGTCCGCCCCGGGCGGATTTCCTCCATGACGATGTCCTGCAGCGCATTGGCGTTCGCGAGTGCGCGGCGCAGCCCTTCGGGCGCGTCGCTTTCGCCCGGGCGCAGCACGTACGCCAGATGCTGGGTGTCGGTGTTGAGGCGCGCGGACGTGATGCCGACGTCGCAGTGGAGCAGATCGCCCGGCTGAATGACGGGGTCGGCGCCGAGCGACTCGGCGGCCGCGCCGCTGCGCTGGACGTCCACGCTCGGCTGGAACCACGTGTCGAGCCCGAGATCGTTGACGCGCTGCCGCCACCACCACACGAGATCGCTCGTGCGCGTCCTGCCGGGCGTGATCACCTTCGACGAGAACATCGTCTGCGTCATCGACCACACGAGCTCCTGCATGCGGCGGAAGAACGCTTCCTCCTCCGGCAGTCGCGACGGCGATGAGCTCGAGCGGCAGCCCCTCGGCGTCACGGAAGCGAGACGTCCAGGTGTCGCCGAGCGCGGCGGTCATCCCTTTCAACTCGCCGCTGCTCAGACCGTCCGAGAAGGCGAACACCGTCGATCGATTGATGCCGATGACGCGCGGGCTGCGCTCGTCGATGACGGACTTCAGCACCTGCCACTGCTCGTCTCCCCACAGTTCGGCCTGCGGGCCGCGGCCCACGTTCGAGTCGGCCGGCCGTGCCGAGCGCCGGGCTTCGAACACGCCCCCCTGCGACGAGCCGCCAAGCGCGATGCGCTCGACGCACGAGGCGGCGGGCGGCGCGCCGGCCGGCGCGCACGTGTCGAAGAAGACATAGATCGTCCGGCGGCGCGCGGCGAACGTCTCGGGTGCCGCGATCGCGGCGAACACGGGATCCTCGGCGTACTCGCGCATCGGCACGACCCAGAGGTCGATGCCGTGCTTCCGCATCAACGCCGGCAGGAACGTGTCGAGGCGCTTGCGCAGCCATTCCTGCTGCAGCGCCGCCTGCTCGCGCAGCGTCCCGAAGGGGCGTTCTTCGATCGAGGGGTCAGCGGCGTTTGGCCGCGTCGCCGGCGTCTGCGTCGCCACCAGGCCCGCGGCGAGCACGGCGCCGAAGCCGAACATGAGCAGCACTCGGCGGGTCAGCGTTTCCATATGGCCGACATTTCAGCGATTTGCCCGCGACAAGTCAATGTGTGTAAACCAACGACTGGGTCCGACCCCCAGAGTCCGCGCCCCGTACCGCGCGCGCGGTACGGTACAGGGGTCAGACCCATCCGGTCACCTACATCGGCTCGTCGGCGCTCGGGCCGTAGATCTGGGGCACGGTCGAGCCCATCGGCCGCAGGTACGTCGAGATCTGCCCGCGATGGTGGATGATGTCGAAGAGGAAGCCCCACGCGTTTCCGTAACCCGTCTCGCTCATGACTTCCTGACCCTGATACATGAACGGCACTTTGCCCTCCCACTTCTTCGTCTCGAGCGCCTGCAGCCGCTTCGTCAACTTGTCGTGATGACTGTCGTAGCTCGCCAGGACCTCCTTGACGGTGGCCGGCGCGGGAACCTCCGCCCACTCGAGCTGCCCTTTCTCGAGCCCCTCGGTGAGCACGATTTCCTCGCGCACGATCAGCCACGCGATCTCGCGGGCGGGCCGCGACTTCGGGTCCGGCCGGTAGTCCGACCCTTCCGGGATGCGCGAGATCACCTTCCGCGTCGCGGCGCCCTCTTTTTCCCAGAACTTCAGGAACAGCGCTTTTTCGTCCATCTTGTCCTCCAGTCGGTGAATGGAAATGAAAGCCGGAAGCGAAACGGTAGGCGAATACAAAGCGAAAGTCAAGAGACGCTCCACCTCTGCCCGGCCACCTGTGATGAAATTGGACGTCCCCGATGCCCGAACCGCTGCGCATAGCCTTTCTCGGATGCGGTTTCATCACCGGGGTCCACAGCCGGCATCTGCGCGCGCTCGCGGGCGACATCGTCTGCAGCTATGCGAGCCGTGACGAGGCGAAAGCCGCGGCGTACTGCCGGCAGTACAACGGGATCGCCAGCTACCCGGACTACCTCGCGGCGATCGGGGACGCGCGGGTGGACGCCGTCGTGATCGCCGTGCCGCCTCGCTTTCACCTGGACCTGACGCTGCGGGCGCTGGAGGCCGGCAAGCACGTCCTCGTCGAGAAGCCCGCGTTCCTGCGGATGGACGACTACCGCACGGTGCTCGAGGCGAGGGACCGGGCCAGGAGAGTCGTGCTCGTCGGCGAAAACGATCACTACAAGCCGCTGGCGGTGACGCTGCGCGGTATGCTGGCCGGGGACACTATCGGCGAGATGGTGTTCGCCCACTTCACGACGATCGCCAAGCGCCTGAAGACGGCCGACGACTGGCGCAACGATGAAGCGATGGCCGGTGGCGATGCGTTCTTCGAGGAAGGGATTCACTGGCTTCATCTGGCGAACAGCCTGGGTCCGAGAATCACGAGGATTCAAGGCTACCGGCCGTCGGTCTCCCGGAAAGGCCCCGACACGCGCGCGAAGAGCATGATGGTGGCTTTCCGGTACGACAACAACGCGGTCGGGTCTCTCTACTACTCGCGGGAGATCCCATCGCTCTGGAGAGGCCTGCGGCTGTCGAAGATTTTCGGGCGTGACGGCATCATCACGTTCGAGTCGAACGGGCTCATCGTGGTGGCCAGGGGCCCGCGGCTTCCGCGGGTCGTGTTTCCGGGCTTCCGCGACATTCGCGGGTATCAGGCGATGTATGGCGACTTCCTGCGGGCGATCAGGACAGGCGGGTCTCCGGAGATGAGCCTCGAGACCGCCATCGACGATCAACGACTCATGGATCAGGTGTACTCCAGCCTCGAGCACCCCGGGCAGTGACCGAACACTACGACATCGTCATCATCGGGAGCGGCGCAGGCGGAGGGACGATGGCGCAGGCGCTGTCCACGAGCCAGGCGCGGATTCTCATCCTGGAGCGTGGCGGGTTCGTTCCGCAGGAGGACGAGAACTGGGATCCGGAAGCGGTCTGGAAGAAGCTTCGCTACCGCGCGAAGGAGCAGTGGCTCGACGATCGCGGACAGGAGTTCACCCCGTACACGCACTACGGCGTCGGGGGAAACACGAAGTTCTGGGGCAGCGTGCTCTACCGTCTCCGGCGCGAGGATTTCCAGGCGGTGGAACATGCCGACGGCATCTCGCCGGCGTGGCCGATCGACTACGACACGCTCGAGCCGTATTACGAGCGTGCCGAGCGGACCTATCACGTTCGCGGACAGGCCGGCGTCGATCCCGACGGAGGCGCCGCGCGGACCGTTCCCGCACGAGCCCGTTCCGCACTCGCCTGAAATGGCGGAGATTGTCGAGAAGCTCCGGCGCCAGGGCCTCCATCCGTCGCCGCTGCCGCTCGGGCTCCTGCGAGTCGGGGAGGACGACGGGTGCATCCTCTGCAGCACGTGCAATTCGTTCGTCTGCAAGCGCCACGCGAAGAGCGAAGCGGATGTCTGCTGCATCCGCCCGGCGATACAACGCCCGAACGTCACGCTGTGGACGAACGCCTGCGCCCGGCGTCTGATCGCCGGCCCTCGGGCAAGGTGATTGCGGTCGACGTCGAGCGGAACGGCGAGACGCTCCGCGTCGGCGGCTCGGTGTTCGTCGTGTCGTGCGGGGCCGTCAACTCCGCCGCGCTGCTGCTGCGCTCGGCGGACGCCGCGCATCCCGACGGCCTGGCGAACTCCTCGGGACTCGTGGGGAGGCGATACATGGCGCACCTGGCGACCATGATGCAGGGCTTCCACCCGTTCCGCAGGAACTCGACGGTCTTTCAAAAAACGGTTGCCATCAACGATTTCTACTTTCGCGGTCCCGACACCACCTACCCGCTGGGGCAGATCCAGTCCCAGGGAAGAACGCACGGCGTCATGGCGCAGACGGCCTATCCGTGGATCCCGTTGTGGCCCTACGAGCAGTGGGTCGCGCGCGGCGTCGACTGGCTGGCGATGTCCGAGGATCTTCCCAGCCTCGACAATCGTGTGACGGTAGAAGCTGATGGGCGCGTCCGCCTGCGCTATCGGCCGAACAACCTGAAGCCGCACCGGATGCTGGTGAAGGAGACCGAGCGCATTCTCCGCCGGCTCGGCTTCTGGATTGTGGTGAAGCACTCTCACGGGAGCAAGAACACCACGCATCAGTGCGGTACGCTGGCGTTCGGAACCGATCCGCGGAGCTCCGTGCTGGATCCGTTCTGCCGCGCCCACGACGTCGAGAATCTCTTCGTCGTCGACGCGTCGTTCTTCCCATCGTCGGCCGCCGTCAACCCCGGCCTGACGATCGCGGCGCAGGCGCTCAGGGTCGCGGATCACATCAAAACCACGGAACTTCGAGAGGCGGAGGCAGGGACGTGAGAGCTCGATCGTTCAGCCACGTCGGTATCACGGTGTCCAGCTTCAACAAGGCTGTCCGCTTCTACTGGGACGTGTTCGGGTGCCCGCTCGTCGGTGTGGCGGACACGCCGCCGGACCGGGTGCGCACGTTCTTCGGCGTGGAGGCCGCGGAACCGCGGTGCAAGATCGGCTGGATCCGGGTCCCGGGAGGCGCGGTCCTCGAGATCTTCGAGTTTCAGCCTCAGTTGCCACCGGCCGTTGTGCCCTGGAACCGCGTCGGCCTCACGCACATTTCCTTCAACGTCAGAGACCTGCAGGTCTGGTACGACTACCTCGTGAGGAACGGCGTCGAGTGCGTGAGCAAGCCGGAACGATCGCCGCGCGGGCACTCGTTCTTCTTTGCGAAGGACCCCGACGGCAACCTCATCGAGCTCATGGACCTCGGGTACATGCACTACGTTCTGGACTGGCTGGGACCGCTCGGAGGGTGGATCTTCAGGCGCGGGAGGTACCGGCAGTACTACGAATCGCAAGGGAGCGCCTACAGCGGCGGTCGGTTGAACTGAGTACTCGATTTTGTGGCTTCCGCCTTTAGGCGGAAGTCAGCGTCCGCCGCATCCTTCCACCTGAAGGTGGAAGCCACGAGAAGTTTCTCTTCAGGCCTGCCGGGTCAGCACCGCACGCTACAGCGGGATCAGGCCGCGCCGCAGCGCCTGCCGCACGGCGTCGGTCCGGTTGGAGGCGCCGAGCTTGCCGAAGACCGATCCCAGGTGGAACTTCACGGTCTCGTCGCTGACCCCCAGCGCGGCGCCAATCTCCTTGTTCGACAGCCCGTCTGCGACGAGCGCCAGCACCTGCACCTCCCGCGGCGTGAGTGTCTCGACCGTGGGCCCTGCCGCGTGTTCGGTGCGCGCTCGGGTGGAAACGAGCGGCTCGTCGCCGGTCGTGCCGCGAGCGGCCACCAGAAACGCGTCGACGTCAGCGTCGAGCGCTCGCGCGGCGCTCAGGGTCGCGGCTTCGCCGGCGACGTCGATGCCTTCCGGAAGCGCTGCACGCAGCTGCTGCCGGCGCGCCGGCGGTCCGACGATCAGGATGCGCATTCGTATGTAAGGACGCGGCGGGCGGCGGCCGCGTCCCGGTCCGCCTCCGCGCCGCGAGCACTCGCGGCGGCGCTGCGGCGAGACTCGCCGTAGCCTTGGCGAAGGCGGTCACCGCTTCGCGCGTTCGACCACGCCGATCTGCACCTCGCGAAGCGTCCCGCCGCGCAGCGTGCGTGCGACAACCGTCCGGCCGACCCGGTTCTCGGTCAGCAAATCCAGAAGCTCGTCCGGCGACCCGGTGGGCTGGCCGTCGAAGTCGACCAGCACGTCACCAACGATGAGTCCCGCCGCTTCGGCCGGACTGCCGGGCGTGATCCCAAGGACGAGCAGTGCGCGCTCGCGTCCTTCCGGACGCTGCGCCGGCGGCAATTCCACCGACTGCAGCGCAAGCCCGACGAACCCGCGGCGCGGAGTGCCCGCGGTCAGGATCCTGGCGGCGGACGCCCACACGATACCGGCGGGGATGGCGACACCGAATCCGCGGATCGCCGTGGCCGTCGCAAGACCGGTGAGCCGGCCCGCTGCGTCGTAGAGCGCGCCGCCGGCAAAACCGTCGTGCATCGGGGCCGTGATGCGAATCACGCGCGAGATCTGGCGGCGGCGCCCGGTCCGCAGGGGACCGCCAACGACCGCGACGATGCCAAAGCTGGCGGTTACGGCGTTGCTCCAGGAACGCGCGAGCGCGAGCACGATGTGACCGGGACGCGGCTCCGTGTCGGCGACCGACGGAGCCGGCACGTTGATGGGGCCGGGCGTGCGGAGCACCGCGATGCCCGACGCAGGATCCCAGCCGGCGAGCGTGGCGTCAACCGGGTCGGCCTCGCCGACCCTGACGCGCAATCCGTCCTCGCGTCCGATGGCGCGAGCGGTCGTGACGATCGTGTCGGCGCCGTGCACCACGCCGCTGGCCAGGGCGTTCGGCGCCGAGCACCTGGACGACGGAGGCAGCGCCGGCCGCGGCCAGATCAGCGAGCTCGTTCGAGAGAGTGTCGAGGGTGTTGTTCGGCATGCCTCCGATTCTGACTCGCGCGGGCAGGCGCGCGGATCACCCGGATGGGGAGGGAGAATCCCTAATCCCTAATCCCCCGCCTTCGCGCGTTCTGGAATCAGCGCGCTTCGGCGGGGCCTCGCCATAGCTTGCCGCTCATGCCGATATCGCGGCAAGCGACGGCGGGCCGAATCGCTGATACCGATCGAGGCGGCAAGTTGCCTCGCGACCGCAAGTCGCCGTATTCTGGTCGCGCTCGGCCAGCCATGGAACACGCTATGACAACGACCGCTTCGTCCCGTCGACTCTTCCTGCGCAACGCCGGACTGCTCTCCGGTGGCGCGCTCGTCTTCCGCTATGCGAACGTCTTCGAGGTGCCGGCGCACGCCGGCATGTTCCAGGCCGCGCCGGCGCAGACCGATCCGCTGTCGATGATCCGCGCGCAGATGGGGGCGCTGCCGATTGAGACCACGCGGCTCGGCGATCGGCTCGTGATGCTCTCAGGTCCCGGCGGCAACGTCGTCGTGCTCCACGGACCGGACGGCAAGGTCGTCGTGGACAGTTTCCTCACACCCGCCTGGACGAGGCTCAAGGCCGCGCTCGACGGGCTCGACGGTGCGCCCGTGAAGACGCTCATCGACACGCACTGGCATTTCGATCACACGGACAACAACGCCAACTTCCGTGGCGCAGGCGCGGCGATCGTGGCGCACGCGAACACGAAGAAGCGGATGGGCGAGTCCCATGACGTGCTCGGGATGCACTTCGATCCGTCGCCGGCGGGGGCGCTCCCGACGGTGACCTTCACGCAGAAGCACTCGGTCAGCGCCAACGGAGAGGAGATGGCTCTCACGCACGTTCCCCCGGCGCACACCGACACCGATATCTTCGTGCACTACGCCAAAGGGAACGTGCTGCACCTGGGGGACACCTTCTTCAACGGCATCTATCCGTTCATCGACGCGAGCACGGGCGGCAACATCAACGGCATGATCGGCGCCGCCGAACGCGCGCTGAAGATGGCGAACGCGACGACGAAGATCGTGCCGGGGCATGGGCCGGTCGCCGATCGCAGCACGCTCGACGCCTATCGAACGATGTTGACGACCATCCGCGACCGCGTCCGCACCCAGAAAAAGGCGGGCCGCACGCTCGCCGAGGTGCAGGCGGCGAAGCCGAGCGCCGACTTCGACGCCGTGTGGGGCAAAGGGATGATACCGCCGGATAACTTCGTCGCGCTCGTCTACGGCACGCTCTGACGCGGCTCAGGCGCCGCAGGATATCGCACGCAGCCGGACGCTCTCCACGTCCAGGACGGGGATGTATTCAGAGGGGTTGGGGCTGGGCCGCATTCCGGAGCCGGCCGTCGGCTGACCGCCGCCGATCACGACCCCCTTGCCGACCTTCACGCCGGGCTCGATGAGCGCCGATTTCTTCACGATGCCGATGACGTCGACCAGATGGCGATCTTCCTGCTTCACGATCTTCATCACCTCGCTTTTGCCGGCGAGGCGGAACGTCTTCGCCCGGATGATTGGACCGGACTGGGTGTCGGTCTCGCGCAGGTCGGAGACGCTCAGCAGCCGCCCTTTCAGACAGCCGGTGACGACGAGCTCGATCGAGTCCTTCGGCACGCGCGGCCGTTCCTCCTGCGGGGGATCCTGGGGCGGCAGCGTCAATCCAAGCACGATCAGGAGCACGAGCGTCATCATGGGAACCCCCTTGGCGTAGCAGGCACCTTCGACGATACCACGACCGCGGCCCGTCCCGAGCCCCAGTTCCGAGTCCCGAGTCCCGATCCGGAACTCACGCTAAGATATCGGGCATGCGCACGACCGCCGAGATTCTGAAAACCTTCGACCTTCCGGCTCGCGATGCCTACGACCTGCCGGCGTCACGCAAACGGTTCGCCGACGGCGGCCAATACCGGGTCGAGATCCCTTCGTGCGAGGGGCCCCGGGCGCTCGAGGCGATTGGCGCCGCAGCCGACGAGCACGCCGTCCCCATCCACCGCATCAGCCAGGGCAGCGGGATCATGCTGCAGACCGACGACGAGATCCGCGCGATGGTGGCGCTCGGCGCCGCGCGCGCCATGGAGGTGTGCCTGTTCGTCGGGCCGCGGGCCAACTGGGACACCGGCGTGCAGGCCTCGAGCGCGTCGGGCCGCGTGCTGGGATGCTCCCTGCGCGGGATCGATCAGCTCGTCTTCGGGCTCGAGGACGTCCGCCACGCGGCCGGGCTCGGCATCCGGTCCGTGCTGGTCGCCGACATCGGGCAGCTGTCGATCCTCGGCCGGATGAAGTCGGCCGGCGATCTGCCGCCGGACTTCGTCCTCAAGGTGTCGGTCACGCTGGCGGCCGCCAACCCGGCGTCGGCGCGCGTGCTCGAGGATCTCGGCGCGACCTCGATCAACCTGCCCGTCGATCTGTCGCTTCCGCAGATTGCCGCGATCCGCGCCGCGGTGGATGCGCCGATCGATTTCTACGTCGAGGCGCCCGACGACTTCGGCGGCACCGTGCGGCACTACGAGATCCCGGAGCTCGTCCGGATCGCCGCGCCGATCTACCTGAAGTTCGGCCTCCGCAACGCGCCCGGCATCTACCCGGCGGGCCAGCATCTGGAATCGGCCGTGCTGGCGCTCTCGCGCGAGCGCGTCCGCCGCGCGGCAATCGGACTGGCCATTCTCCGGCGGTACGCGCCGGACGCGGTCGCCTCGCCGCTGCCCGTCCGGGGCGACCGCTCGGGGTCAGGCTGAACCTGGAACCATGAACCGGACGGAACCTTCAGAACCGAACCCGACGGAACCGAGCGGAACCCCGAGGAACCCCGTGGAACCCAGCGGACCCCGCCGACTACCGCGCTCCGCGCACGACCAGGCACAGGTCACGCATGTTGAACGAGACGCTCGCGAACGCGTGCAGCGGCAGGAGTCCGTCAGCCTCGGCGTCCCTCCGATCGACGATCACCGCCGGCTGATCCCGCAGCGTGACGCCGCCGACGGCGACACGCGGCGCGATGGCGGCTCGGACGCCGCGATCGCCGGCCAGCCCCGTCATTCGCGCCCGTCCGATCGCGACCGCCGGTGCGGCGTCGCCCGGCGCGTGAAAGAAGACGAAAGCCTCCGCGCCGGTGTCCGGAACGAGCCGCAGTGCGCGGGTGCGGCCGCTCGCGGGGAGGTGCACGACGTAGCGGCCTTCGGCAGGAATCAGTCGAACGGCGGACCTGTCGCCGCAATTCACGTCCCCTGGCTCGTCCCAGATCAGCCGGCGGCGCCGATAGTCGAGTGTATAGTTGAAGGCCGACAGGAAATCCTGGCCGAGGAGACCACGAACGCCGCTCCCAAGCGCGCGCAGCCGCGCCGCTGGAATGACGGACGCGAGGAGCGAGTCGACCTGCGCGCCGGCGACCTCCACGCGGGCGAGCCGCACCACGCCACGCATCTCGGATCCGGCGCTGGTGACCAGCTCGGCGCGGGCCACCACCGGCGCCTCCAGGAGCCCCGCGAGCTCGTCGCCGACGAGGGAGCGCGTGGCTCCCGTGTCGAGAATGAAATTGAACGGGCCGGCGCCGCCGACCATCACGGGCACGACGATGCCGCCGCGCTGGTCGATCGAGAGCTCGGCGCCCGGGTCGGCGCGCCGGCGGTCCGCCGCCGCGACCGGACCCATACTGAAGGACGCCATCATTCCGATACACACGATAGTTCGCACGCCGCACCCCCGCCCCGAGGATGCTTCCGGCACGGGCGCGGCGTCGTGACGCCGTTGTGATGTTGCCGTGATGGTGTTGCCGGGGTGTTGAGGATCCTGTGACGAAAGGCGAAATCTACGAGTTCGGAGACGCGCGCGTGGACGTGGGCCGCATGACGGCCTCCCGCGGCGGCGAGGCGATCCCGCTGGAGCCAAAGGCGTTCGACGTGCTCGTCCACCTGATCGAGCACCGCGATCGGCTGGTGACCAAGGACGAGCTGCTCGACGGGTTGTGGCCGGGGACGTTCGTCACGCCGAACGTCCTCACCCGCGCCGTGGCCCAACTCCGTAAAGGACTCGGCGACGACGCGCACGAGGCGCGGTACATCGAAACCGTGGCGAAACGCGGTTACCGCTTCATTGCGCCAGTCACGATCGTCCGCGACGGGGCGCCGCCGGATGTCGAGCGGCCCGTCCCGGTCATCCCAACCGTCATCCCGGGACCGCGAAGACGCGGCTCGCTGGTGCCGATCGCGGCCGTCGCCTTGACGGCGATCGCGGTTGCCGCGACCGCCGCGTGGGTCTGGACCAGGACGCCTGCGGCGAAGGATCCAGGGACGCCGTCGATACGGCGCCTGACCACGCGGAGCGGGTACAACGCGGCCCCCTCGCTCTCGCCGGACGGCCGCGCCGTCGTCTATGCCTCGGACGCGACGGGCCATCTCGAGCTGTACCTGGTCGGGCTCGCGAGCGGCAGCGCCGAGATGGCGCTCACGAGAGATGAGGGGCAGAACACGCAGCCGGCGTGGTCGCCGGATGGTCAGTGGATCGCGTACCACTCGCGCAAGCGCGGCGGCATCTGGATCGTGCAGTCGACCGGCGGCGTGCCGCAGCAGGTCGTGGAGTTCGGATCGGACCCTGACTGGTCACCTCGCGGCGACGAGCTGGTCTTCACGTCCGACGCGGGCGGGATGGCGTCGCAGTCCGTGCTGTGGGTCGTGCGGAAGGACGGAACGGGCCGCCGCCAGCTGACGCGTTTCGGCAAGCCGGCCGGCGGCCAGCGCTCGCCCTCGTGGTCCCACGACGGCCGCCACATCGCCTTTATCGTCTCGCAGGGTGGGTGGACGAACGAGATCTGGACCCTCGACGTTCCGGATGGGGCGATGCGCCGCGTTGCGGTGGCGCCCGGCGGCGCGGATCCCGCTTTCGGGCCCGGCGATCGGTCGGTTTACTGGGGTGGCACGAGCCGCGAAGGCAACGGCCGCCTGTGGCGCCACGCGATCGCGGAAGACGGCACGCCGCGCGGCAGCGAAGAGGTGGTCGTTCCGCTCGACACCGGCATCGTCACCGGCGTGTCGGTGACGTCGGGCGGCACGATCGCGTTCGGCCTCGTCACCGAGGACAGCAACCTGTGGGCGGTGGATGTCGGTCCGGACGGCGCGGCGCTCGAACCGCGCCGGTTGACCGACGACGTCGCGCGCAACACGCATCCCGACTACTCGTCCGACGGGCGCATCGCCTACTTTCAGACGTCCGTCGGCTCGCCGCCGTCGGTGTGGCTGATGCGCGAGGACGGGACCGCGCGCGCGCCGCTCGTCGCCGGTCTGGAAGCCTGGGATCCGCAGTGGGCTCCGGACGCGAGCCGCGTGCTGGTCGGCCGCGGCCCGATGACGGCGCGATCGCTGGCCTGGGTGGACGCCGCGACGCGGCGCGTCACGCCGATCGCCGTCGATGTGGAGGGCATGCGGGAGCCGCGCATCTCGCCGGACGGGCGCGAGCTGGCGTTTCACATGATCGCCCCCGACGGCGTGATGAACGTGTGGACGCAGCGGCTCGACGGACCGCGGGTCCGGATCACGTCGGATCCCGAAGCGGTGTCGTATCCGGACTGGTCGCCGGATGGCCTCTCGCTCGCGGTGGAGATCAAGCGCGGCGATCAGACGTTCATCGGCGTGGTCGCGCGCGAGGGCGGGCCGGTCACGCAGCTGACGTTCGAGCGCGGCCAGAGCTGGCCGCACTCCTGGGCGCCCGACAACGATCGGATCGCCTTTGCAGGGGAGCGCGACGGCGTGTGGAACGTGTACGCCGTGTCCCGCCGCACCCGGGCGGTCACGGCGCTGACGCGCTTCACCTCCCCGAGCGGCTACGTGCGGTACCCCGCGTGGTCGCCTCGCGCCGCGCGCGTGGTGTTCGAACGGTCACTGAGAAGCGGCAGCGTCTGGACGCTGGCGCTGCCGGCGGACTGACGGCGTCCAGTAGGCCGCGACGGCTGAGATATGGCAGTCGGTGGCGCGCTCCGGAAGAGACAGCGGAGGTACGGAGGCAGCGGAGGTCAGTCCCGGGTACACCGAGGAACGGAGACTCTTGGATTTCTTGAATAACTCCGTTCTCCGTTTCTCCGTGTAGAGCTGTGAAGCGTCCGCTCTCTCCGCACTAGAATATGCGTCCGCTGTCGAACAGAGGAGGCCTTATCCGCTCAGTCCGGTGGCGCATCGCGACGCTGCTCAGCACCGCGATCGCAATCAGCTATCTCGACCGCCAGGCGCTCTCGGTCGCCATCAAGGCCGTGCAGGCCGACATCCCGCTCAGCAACACGGAGTTCTCCCAGCTGCAGGCGGCGTTTCTCGTCGCGTATGCGTTCATGTACGCGGGTGGCGGCGCGCTGGTGGACGCGCTCGGCACGCGGCGCGGGCTGTTCGCCATCATGATCGGATGGTCGCTCGCGTCGGCCAGCCACGCGTTCGCGACCGGGTTCCACTCGTTGCTCGTGAGCCGGTTTCTCCTGGGGATCGGCGAAGGCGGAGGTTTTCCCGCGGCGACCAAGGCGGTCGCGGAATGGTTTCCCGCGCGCGAGCGATCGCTGGCGATGGGGATGATCAACGCGGGCACCGCGATCGGCGCGGTCGTGGCGCCGCCGGCGATCGCGGCGATTCTCGGCATCGCGAGCTGGCGGTGGGTGTTCGCCGCCACCGGGCTGGTCGGGCTGCTCTGGACGATCTGGTGGATGCGGGCGTACCAGCCGGCGTCGCGGCACCCGGGACTGTCGCCGGCCGAACGCGCGGAGATCGCCGAGGTGCTCGTCGTCGCGCCGGGCGACGAACCGAAAGCCTCCTGGAGCAGCCTGCTGTCGTATCGCCAGGTCTGGGGCCTCGTCGTCGCGAAGTTCCTGAGCGACGCGGCGTGGTACTTCTACTTGTTCTGGCTGCCGAAATACCTGTACGACGTGCGCGGCTTCGACGTCAAACAAGTCGGCGCCTACGCGTGGATTCCCTACGCCGCCGCCGGTGTCGGCTGCCTCGTCGGCGGCTGGTTCTCCGGGTGGCTGCTGAGCCGCGGCTGGTCGCTGAACGCGGCGCGCAAGACCGCGCTCGGCGCCAGCGCCGCGATGATGCCGATCATCGTGTTCGTGACCCAGGCTCCGACCGACGTCGCCATCGTGCTTTTCAGCATCGCCTTTTTCGGCCAGCAGTCGTGGTCCACGCTCGTGATGATCGTGCCGACGGATCTGTTTCCCCGGCGAATCGTGGCCTCGGTGGCCGGCCTGGTGGGCTTCGGCGGCGCGATGGGCGGCGTCGTGTTCAACCTGGTGGCCGGCCGCATGCTCGACAGCGGGCTCGGCTACGGCGCCGTGTTCGGCATCGTGGGCACGTTCCACGTGACGGCGTTCATCGTGATCCTGCTGACCACGCCAGACATTCATCCGCTCGAGGATGCGCGCGGCCGCGCGCGCGTCACGGCATAACTCCGGAGCTCCAGTGAAAATCACCGACATCCGCACGCGCGTCGTCGAATGGCGCGGCCCCACGGTCGCGCCGCAGCCGCACTTCTGCACGAACCCGATCGACCTCCTCCAGCTCGGCGAGCGCAGCGGGGCCGGCGGCGATCCGATGGCCGGCTTCCGTTTCCACGGCTGGCTCATCGTCGAGATCTTCACGGATGCCGGGCACGTCGGAATCGGCAACGCGGCGCTGGCGCCGCGCGTGTCGAAGCAGACGATCGATCTGTACTTCAAGCCGATGCTGATCGGCGCGGATCCCTGGGATGTCGAGTTCCTCTGGCAGCACATGTACCGGCGGACGCTGGCGTTCGGACGGAAGGGCATCGGGATGACGGCCATCAGCGCGGTCGACATCGCGCTGTGGGACATTCTCGGCAAAGCTGCCGGCCAGCCGGTGTTCCGGCTCCTCGGCGGGCGAACCAAGCCGCGCATCCCCGTCTACGCGAGCCGGCTCTACAGCCAGCCTCTCGAGGATCTCGCGGCTGAAACACGGAACTACAAGAAGCAGGGCTTCAAGGCGATGAAGCTGCGGTTCGGGTGGGGCCCGGCCGACGGCGCCGAGGGCATGCAGCGGAACGTCGATCTCGTGCGCACCGTCCGCGACACCGCCGGCGACGGCATCGACATCATGGCCGATGCGTACATGGGCTGGACGCTCGATTACGCGCGGCGCATGCTGCCGCTGCTCGAGCGCTTCAACCTCCGGTGGCTCGAGGAGCCGGTCATTCCCGACGACCTGCACGGGTACGCCGCGCTGAAAGCGATGAACCTGATGCCCATCTCCGGCGGGGAGCACGCGTTCACGGTGCACGAGTTTCGCGATCTGCTCGAGGCGAAGGCGCTCGACTACATTCAGTTCGACACCAATCGCGTCGGCGGCATCACACAGGCCCGCAAGATCGCGGCGCTCGCGGAAGCTCACTCAGTGCCCGTCGTCCCCCACGCCGGCCAGATGCACAACTTCCACGTCGTCATGGCCAGCTTCAACTCGCCGATCGCCGAATACTTTCCGCCGGTCGACGTCGAGGTCGGCAACGAGCTGTTCTACTACATCTTCGAGGGTGAGCCGACGCCGGTGGACGGGTCGATCGATCTCCGCGACGATGTCCCGGGGCTTGGATTGACGATCAAGGAGGACGCGCTCGCGAAGTTCACGATCGTCGAGTAGTGGTCCGGCTGAAGCCGGACGCCACCGAAGTCCGTCGGACCAATGCCAAGACGCCAGTCGATACTCTCACTGGCCTTCGCCAGGCTTCACGGCCGGTTCCAGGAGGCCATACCGCTCGAGGAACTGCCGAATCGCTTCGTAGAAGCGGTCCGCATCGACTTCGCTCGCGCCGACGTGCCCGCCCTGGACTTCCACGAACGTCTTTTCGCGCGTTCGCGGCATCGAACAGCCGCCGTCCCTCCGAGATCGGCACGACCTCGTCGTCCGTGCTGTGCAGGAAGAGCATCGGCGAGCGGATGCGACCGACTCTGCGGATCGAGTCGAAGGGACTGCGCATGATCAGGCGAACCGGAAAGAACGGATAGCGCTGCCGGCCGAGGTCGACGATCGACGCCGGCGCTCCCTCGAGAATCACCGCCGCCTGCTCGGTCGCCGACGTGAGGTCGACGGCGGCCGCCCCGCCAAGCGACCAGCCGTAGATCACGATGCGCGCCGGCGCGATGTTGCGCGTGACGCGCAGGTAGTCGTACGCGGCGCGCACGTCCGTGGCGATCGCCGCCTCGGTTGGCGCGCCCTCGAGCCCGGCAAAGCCGCGATACTCCGGGGCGAGCAGGTTCAGGCCGAGGGCCCGAAGCTGGGTGTAGTGCGAGATGTTGATCTTCGACGCGATGGTCGCCGGGTTCCCGTGGAGGTAGATCACCCACGTCCCATCGTCCGTGTCGCCGTGCCGCATCACCCAGGCGAACTGGTGCGCTCCGTCGGCCCGCGGAATGTCGATCTGGTCGTACGGGAACTCCGGCCGGGTGGCCGCGAGCGTCTGCACGGCGTCGAAGACCAGCCGGGTTTCCCGCCCGATCAGCCAGAGCACTGCCAGGGCATACCCGGCAGCCGCGATAACGAGCAAAGACAGCAGCACTCGCAGCGGCTGCGGACGCCGCCGCTTCGTCTTGCGGCGCTCGGGGCCCGAGTACTTCGGCGAACGCCGGATCACCGCCGGTACGACCTGCTGCCACTGCGCGTCATGGGATCCCGATTATGGCATGCGCGCCGAAGCGCCGCCTGGAGGTCCGGCTGTCGGTGGCTTTCTATCGGTACTGCAAGCGCGCGTAAGTCGACGCGGCCAGCTCGCGCAGGCGAATGATCAACCGGTTCATCGCGCGGGGAATGACCGGGTCAGAGAGCGCGACGGTGTGCTGCCGTCCGCCATCCTCGATCGTGATCTCGTAGGTGCGCAGATCCGTGAAGCCGCGAGGCGCAGGGATGCGCGCGGGCAGCTCGAAGAATCTCGTTTCCTCCACGAGCTGTTTCAGAGCAATACGATCTGCCCCTGCGAGCGTGTCGATGTCGATCGTGCACGGGGCGCCAAGACCAGGGAAGAACCCGGCCCCGCCGCTCATCTGAAAGAATACGCGCATCGCAGAAGCTCCTTGGGCGTCCGTAACGGGTCCTGCTGTCATCAACGACGGGGCGAGCCGAACCGTACAAGCCGGACCTCATCCGGCGACCGGCGGTCGGCACGGCCCGTGCAGTTCATTCCTCGGGGACGGAACTCAAGGAGGAATCATGGTTCGAAGCAGTGTGCGAGTATGGCTGGGCGCCGTGGCGGCGGTTGCGATGCTGACGGTGGCATGCGCGGAAACCGACCCGGGCGTGACCACGGCGGTCAAGGCAAAGCTGGCCGCGGATGACACGGTCAAGGCGTACCGCATCGACGTCGACACGCAGGACAAGGTCGTCACGTTGAAGGGCGAGGTCGACACCGCAGCGGCACGGACCCGCGCGGTCGAGATCGCCAAGGGCACCGCCGGCGTCCGCGATGTCGTCGATCAGTTGACCGTGCAGGCCGGCGTCACGCCGCCTGGCGGGCTGGACGACGCCGCACAGGCCAAGACCGGCGAAGCCGCGGACAAAGCCGGCGACGCGGATTGCCACTGCCGGCAAGAAGGTCGGTGACGCGGCGGACAAGGCAGGGGAAAAGATTGGCGACGCGGCGAGCAAAACGGCTGAAGCAACGGCCGACGCCGCCGTCACAGCCATGGTCAAGACCAAGTTCCTCGCCGACAGCTCTATCGCCGGTTTGAAGATCGACGTGGACACGAAGGACAACGTCGTGACGCTCAGCGGCACGGTGGCCTCGGCGGCTGAAAAGCGCCGGGCCGTCGAAGTGGCCCGCGCCACTGAAGGTGTCAAGTCGGTAGTGGATCGCCTGAAGGTGGGCAGTTACTAGGCACTTTATACCGTCGGGCTTCCCACGGATGGGGCCGGCTCTCTACGCATACCCGTAGGGGGCCGGCCCTCTTGTGCTTGCCGGTGGTCGTTTTTACTCCGGGGGCCCCTATCCCCCGGATTTACTCCGGGGGCCCCTATCGGATTTACACGGGGCTCCTATCCCCCGGATGATCGGAGCGCTACAATACGGCGGTCGTGTCGTATTGAAGGGACGGTCCTGCATGAGCTCCTCGTCATCCCGCCTGCTGCTCCTCGGCTGCCTCGTGCTCGCGTTCGGAACCGCGGCGTTCCGGGAGGCGCCTGCGCAATCGCAAGGCAGCACGACCGACCGCTTCCGCCAGATGTCGGCGTCGTCCGAGAAGCAGGGCCTCGCCGAGCCGTTCAAGGGGATCACAGCCAGCGGGCAGGTTGAGCCCGGGCTCTTTGCGATTCGGGCGACCGGCGTGTCGACCGAGCCGGTTCGCAAGGCAGCCGATGCATTCCTCGCCGTGCTGACGCCATCGCAACGGGAGAAGAGCGCGTTTCCGATCGACGATTCCGAGTGGCGCAAGTGGATGAACCAGCATTTCTACATCCGCCAGGGAGTGAGCTTCGAGGAGCTGACCGAGAGCCAGCGCGACGCGGGTCTCGCGCTCCTGCGCGCCGCGCTCAGCGCCAAGGGGCTCGAAGCAGACGCGCGACATCATGCGCCTCAACCACACGCTGGGCGAGTTGAACAAGAACGATTTCGAGCAATACGGGGAGTGGAAGTACCACCTCACGGTGATGGGCGCGCCGTCCGCCACGGAGCCCTGGGGCTGGCAGCTCGACGGCCATCACGCCATCATCAATTACTTCGTCCTGGGAGATCAGGTGGTGATGAGCCCGGTCTTCGCGGGCTCCGAGCCGGTCATCGCGCGGTCGGGCAAATTCAGCGGCACGGCCGTTCTGCAGGACGAGCAGAATCGAGGCGTGGCGCTGCTCGAGGCGCTGGACGGCCCGCGGCGGCAGAAGGCCGTCCTGTCGGTCTCGAAGGACGCCAACAACAACCTGACCGAAGCCTTCAAGGACAACGTCGTGCTGGACAATGCCGGCATCCGCGCGTCCGAGATGTCAGAGGGCCAGCGTCAGCAGCTCCTCGATTTGATCGCGCTCTACGTCAACAACATGGACGACGGGCACGCGCGCGTGAGGATGCAGGAGGTGCGGCAGCATCTCGACCGGACCTCGTTTGCCTGGATCGGCGGCAGCGCACCCGACAGCGTCTTCTATTACCGGATTCACAGCCCGGTGCTCCTCATCGAGTTCGATCACCAGCGGCCGGCGAACCTGAGACACCTGGCCGCGAATCCAGCCGCGCCCAACCGCGAGCACATTCACGTCGTGGTGCGCACGCCGAACGGAAACGACTACGGCAAGGATCTGCTGCGGCAGCACTACCGCCAGCACCCTCACAGCGTGCAGTCTGGTCTTTAGTCTCCAGGCTCGTCTCTAGTCTCAGGTCTCAGGTAAGACCAAAGACTGAAGACAGCCGGAGACCAGAGCCGGAGACCGGAGACCTAAGACCCCCGAGACCCGAGACGACTCGAGCCTCTAACGCGCGGCGGAACTCGTCGCCGCCGCGGCCGGCTCGATCCGCAGAATCCCGCCCGGGTTCTCGTCGACGGCAGCGTAGAGGAACCCGTCGGGACCCTGTCGAACGTCACGGATGCGCAGCCTGAGCGAGCCGAGCAGCGCTTCGCGGCCGACCGGGCCTCTGTCGGTGAACACGACGCGTTGAATCTGCTGGCCCGACAGCGCGCCAAGGAACACATTGCCCTTCCAGGCCGGGAACCGATCGCCCGAGTAGAAGGTCATGCCCGAGAGCCCGAGTGACGGTGCCCAGAAAATTACCGGCGGCTCGACACCCTCGCGCGACGCCGGGGCGATGTACTCACCGGAGTACTCACGGCCGTACGTCGCAATCGGCCAGCCGTAATTCCTTCCCGCGACAATCGTGTTGAGCTCGTCGCCTCCCTGCGGACCGTGCTCCGTCGACCAGAGCGCGCCCGTCTCCGGATGGAAGGCGAGCGCCTGCGGGTTGCGGTGACCGTACGTGTAAATCTCAGGCTTGAACCCCTCGCGTCCGGCAAACGGATTGTCCGGCGCCGCGGTGCCGTCCTCCTTGAGCCGCAGGATCTTTCCGCCGTGGAGGGCGGTGTTCTGCGCGCGGTTGCGATCGCCGCGCTCCCCGATCGTCATGTAGAGCATGCCGTCGCGGCCGAACGCGAGCTTGCCGCCGTAGTGCGGGTTGCCGGTGTTCCAGTTGTCGGCGACGAAGAGCTCGCGCACGTCCGTCAGTGCCTTGCCGTCGAATCGGCCGCGCGCCAGCACGGTCGTTCCTTCGCGGGGCGGCGCCTGGCCGGGTTGCGGGGCGGGAGCCGCCTGGGCGGGCGGTGCGCTCGTGCGCTCGCGCGATTTCGAGTACGTCAGATAGAGCAGCTGGTTCTCGGCGAAGCGCGGATGCGGCAGGACTTCGAGGAGCCCGCCCTGTCCGACCGCGTACACCTCGGGGACGCCGGCAATCGGCTGCGGGTCCAGCGTGCCTTTGCGGATGATCCGCAGCCGGCCCGGCTTTTCCGTGACGAGCACGTCGCCGTTGGGAAGGAACGCAATGCCCCAGGCATTGACCAGCCCTTTGGCCATCGGGACGACGCGAATCTTCGGGCCGAGCGTGTCGAGCTCCTGAGGCGCGTCAGGGAACGGCAGCGACGGAACACGCGGCACTCCAGGGCCAGGTCCTCCCCGCCGTGCAGCGGGCGCGGCCCCTGCGGTCCGCCCGCGGGAGGGGTCTGGGGAGCGGGTTGCTGGGCGAGGACGGCGGCTCCGGCGACCGCCAGTGCGACCAGGGTCAGATTCCAAGCGGCTCGTGCTGCTGCTTTGTGCATATCAACGTCTCCTGAGAATGCGCCAATTTATCACGCCCCGGCGGGACCGGGACACGCGCGTACCGCTCACCGTGCGGGGGGCCGCAGATCGAACGCCGCCATCTCGTTGATGTTGCGCACGAGCAGGATACCGTCGCTCATCGCCGGATGGTTCCACGTCTTCCCCTCGAGCGCCGGGAAGCGCGCGAGCTCCTGATGCCGATCCGGCGTCGCGCGCACGAGCACGAGGTCTCCTTCCTCGCCGAGCACGATCAGGTGGCCGCTGGCGAGGATGACCTGACCGTAGCCGTACCGTCCACCCTTCCACTTCGAGCTCGCCGGTCGCCGCGTCGACGCACGCGAGGATCGATTCGTCGAGGCCGTAGATGAAGCCGTCGTGCAGCACCGAGCTCGTGAACTGGTTCTTCATGCGGATGTTGCGCCAGACTTCGCGCACCTGGAATTCGCCGGAGCCCGAGCGCGTGAGCTCGACGACCGCGGCGCCCCCGCCGTAGCCCGACGACACGAAGACGCGGTTGTCGCCGATCACGATCGGCTGGCCCGCGTTGACGTCGTAGTCCGTCTTCCAGGGGTACTCCCACAGCACGGCGCCGCGATCGGGCGTCAGGCCCATGACCCGCGACGCGCTGAAGACCAGAATCTGCCGGACTCCCGCGAGCGTGACCAGCATGGGAGACGCATACGCCTGCTGGTCGTTCAGCGCCGACCACGCCCGCTTCCCGGTGCGCCGATCGTACGCCACGACGGATTGCCCCTTCGAGCCGCCCGTTCCGCCGGGCAGGACGACGATGGTGTCGTCGACGACGAGGGGCGCGGCGGACATGCCCCATTGGAGATTCGTCGCGCCGCTGTCTTCGAGGATGTTCGTGCGCCACACGAGCGCGCCGGTCGTGGCGTCCAGGCAGCGCAGCTCGCCCAGGCCGCCCAACGCGAACACGCGTCCGGCCGCCCAGACCGGCGTCGCGCGCGGACCGTCGCCGCCCATCGACTCGTGGAACGTGGCGGTCCACGCGCTGGTCCACAGCTCGCGTCCCGTGGCGACGTCGTACGCGGCGACGATCTCCTGGGGCCCGCGCTGCTCGATCGTGAAGGCGCGGCCGCCGGCGATGACGAACGACGCGTAGCCGCCGCCGACCGGCTGCTTCCAGATCGGCTTCAACCCGTCGGCCGGCCAGTTGGTGAGGATCGGCCGCTCTCGATAGACGCCGTCGCGGTTCGGGCCGCGGAAGTCGGTCCAGTACCCGGCGGCGATCGCAGGCGCAGCCGCCGGGGCTCGCTGCCCGGCGCCGGCGGCGGCTCGGCAGCGCTGCCGGCGCGGCGGGCGCGGCGGGCGCGGTGGGCGCCGGCGAAGGAGTGGCCGGCGCGCGGGCACGCTGGGCTTCACGGTCGCGTTCAATCCTGGCGGCGCGGTCGCTCTCCGACTCCACGAACGCGAGGCGCATCGCACCGCCGCCATAGAGCACGACGCGGAGACCCACGGCGTACAGCACCGCGCCGGTCGCGACGAGCACGACCAGGGCAATGGCCGCCCACTTCAGGATTCTGCGCAGCACGTCGTTCTATTCTTGCTCTATTCCGCCCACCCCGTGTATATCCTTCCGGATGGGCTTGACGACATCCCGCTCCGGAGGACCGCAGGACTGGCCTGCGCTCTCGCTTCACGACTGGATCGACACGCGCGACACGCTGCACATGTGGCTGCAGATCGCCGGCAAGGTGCGCCTGCGCCTCACGCCGCCGATCAACCACTCGTGGCACGCGACGTTCTACCTCACGTCGCGGGGCATCACGACCTCGCCGATCCCGCACGGCAGCCGGTCCTTCCAGATCGATTTCGATTTCGTGGATCACCGGCTGATCGTGGCCGCCAACGACGGCCGATCCGGCGGATTTCCGCTCGAGCCGCAGCCGGTCGCCGCGTTCTACGCGCGGCTGATGGACGAGTTGACGCGGCTGGAGCTGCCGGTCCGGATCTCGGCGAAACCGAACGAGGTTGCCGAGGCCATACCGTTTCCGCAGGACGAGACGCACCGCGCGTACGATGCGGACGCGGTCAACCGCTTCTGGCGGGCGCTGGCGCAGGCCGACCGCGTGTTCAAGATCTTCCGCGGCCGCTTCATCGGCAAGTGCAGCCCCGTGCACCTGTTCTGGGGGGCCATGGATCTCGCGGTCACCCGCTTTTCCGGCCGCCCGGCGCCGGAGCATCCCGGCGGGATCCCGAACCTGCCCGATCGCGTGACGCGCGAAGCGTACTCGCACGAGGTGAGCAGCTGCGGATTCTGGGCCGGCACCGCGCCGATCGACTACCCGGCGTTCTACTCGTACGCCTATCCGCCGCCGGCGGGGTTTGGAGACGGGCGGGTGCGGCCGGACGCGGCGTTCTTCAGCAAGGAGTTCGGCGAGTTCATCCTGCCGTACGATCGCGTGCGCGAGTCGCCGACGCCCGACGAGACGCTGTTGGAGTTCCTGCAGTCCACCTACGAGCTTGCCGCCGATCTGGCCCGGTGGGATCGGCCTGCGATGGAACGGGCGCTGCTCTGACCAGGCTTAGAGCCGTGAAGAATTTCAGTTTGTGGCTTCCGCCTTTAGGCGGAAGCCAGAGAGTATTGGAACCGTCTCCGGGGTATCGATTCCGCTCTTCGCTCCCGGCCGCCGCTGGTTTGCCGCGGCCTCCATCGCGACGATCGTCGTGGCGGCGCTCCATACCCTGGGCAACACGGTGGGGCCCGAGCCGACGGACGCCGCGTACCTCGATCTCGACGCCGCCATGCGGAGCTACGTGGTCCCGCTGGGACTCGGGCTGTCCCCCTCGGTCCGGGCGATCTATCAAAGCCTGGTGTTCACGATGTCGATCTGCCTGGCGGGGATGGGAAGCCTGGGGCTGGTGATCGGCGCGTCCGCGGACGCATCGCCGCGCCTGATCTCGCGTGCGGCGCTGGTGCTGGCGGTCTCGTCCGCGGCGATGACGGCGCTGTTTCTCGTCTGCCAGATCACGCCGGCGCTGGTCAGCATGGCGGTCGTGACGGTGTTGTATGCGAATCGCGGCGATGCAGAGATCGCGGTAGGGTCCGGCTTTAGCCGGACCTGTGCCGTCCGGCTGAAGCCGGACGCTACCGGAGAGGGCTGCCGGAGAGGGCGCGCCGGCTGAGCGCGCGCGACACGTCGGCGGCGATCGCCGGATCGATCGGCGCCAGCTCGCGCACGAAGTCGCCCTCCATGACCGCGAGCGGGACGCCGTCGCGATAGACGATGCGGTTGCGGCGGGCCGCGCGGACGCGCTCGCCGGCGGTGACGATGCCGGCGAGGTTCAGCGGATCGGCGGCGCTGATGGTGATCGAGCCGGCCGTCGGGCCTGCCGCGGCGGACCTCGCGCAGCCGCTCGACCGCGTCGGGCAGCGCGAACTGCTCGCCCGACATGCCCGTGACGAACCGGCCGCCGCGGATCTCGCCGCGCGCCTCGAGCCGCCGGTAGACGCGCGTCAGCTCGCGCCACGGCGCCGCATTCGGTCTCGCGCGCCAGCAGCCGCCGGAAGACGACGCCGTAGCGGCGGAGCAGCGTCCACGCCTGCGTCTCGACGTCGGCTTCGCGCGCGACGCCGGCGCTCGTCGTTCCGGCGCGCAGCGGCGCGTCCAGCGGCCGGCGAAGCTCGCGCGGCGGTGGCGCGGCGCCGGCCGGCCGAGCGCGGCCTGCACGAGCGCGCGCAGGCCCGCGAAGCCGTCCGACGCCGCGAGCCCCGCCGCGACGAGCGCGCCGATCGCCTGGCGCAGCTCGTCGGCGTCGAGCGCGCAGGCCGATCCGAGATCGCGGAAGAACGACGCGCCGCGCGCGCGCAGCGTCTCGAGCACCGCGCGCGCGCGTTCGCTCAAGGCAGCCTCGGCTGCCCGTGGGTCGCGATCGGCGGTCGCCCGCAGCGGCTGCCACGCGTCGCCGTGCTCGCGCAGGAACAGCGCGACCGGCGTCGCGGGCACGAGGCGCGGCGCAGGATCCGTTGGCGCGGACAGCCGCGCCCAGCCGACCTCGCCGGCCAGGCAGAGCATGTCGAGCATCGGCGGCTCGTAGCGGTCGAGCCGCGCCGGCAGCACCGCGCGCTCCCACGCGCCGCGGCGCAGCTCGAAGCCGTCGAGCATCGCGACGATCTCGCGCAGCCCGTCGAGCCCGGTCAGCCGCGCGGCCGGCGTCGACGTGCTGCCACGCGAACAGGAAGCGCATGAAGTCGGCGGCGCTGACCGGCTCGATCTCGGCGCGCAGCCGGTTCAGCGTGTAGCGATGAATGCGCGCGAGCAGCGCGCGGTCGCACCATTCGAGGCTGCGCTACGCTGACTCGCTCCGGCCGGCGTGAACCGTGCCGCGCAGGACGACGCCCTCCGCTTCGAGCGCGAGCAGCGCCGCGTCGGCGTCGCGCGCGGCGATCGCCGAGCACGCCGGCCAGCGCCGCGGCCGTCGTCGGGCCGGCGATCGTCAGCCGGCCGCGCAGCAGCTCGACGATCGCGTCGTCACGCGTCCAGACGCGGCTCGCTCGCGACGGCGGCGCGTCGATCGGCGGCGTCGAGCGATGCGCCCGGATGAACGGCGAGCAGCTCCGGCAAGCGCTCGGCCGCGATCGCGACGCGGCGCGGTCTCGGGCGCTCCGTGCATCGCAGACACGCGGCACGCCGCGCCCGGCGGACACGAGCCGTTCCATCAAGTCCGGTCCGGCCGATTCGACTTCCGCGTCCGTCAAGACACCCGGCGGCGAGCAGCGCGTCGTGCAGCTCGTCGGCGTCGCGCGGGTCGGGACGCGCCTCCGTCGCGCACGCGCGCGATCGCCGCCGGGTCGAGCGCGCCGAGATCGCCGGCCGACGACGGCTCGCCGGCGCGGCGCGTCTGCACCGCATGCGCCCGCCGCTCCTCGAGCGGCGCATCGTCGAGGAACGCGTACGGCTGCGCGTTGAGGATCTCGTGCGCGAAGAGCGACGGCTCCGGCGTGTCGCGCGCGACGAGCTGCGAGCTCGCCGCGGTGGATGCGGTCGAGCACGCGCGGTCAGGCCGTCGAAGTCCATCGCCTCCTGCGAGGCAGTCGCGCACGGTCTGGCTGACGAGCGGATGATCGGGAATCTCGCGATCGCCGGGGATGTTCTCGAGGCAGGCGGCGGCGTCGGGAAAGACCGCGGCCATCAGATCGTCGGCCAGCATCCGCTGCAGCTGCGGCGGCACCTTGCGCCCGCCGCGGCTGCGCGGCACGGCGAGCGAGATGGTCGTGTTCCAGCGCCAGCGCGTCTGGAACACCGGCGCGTCGAGAAACGCCTGCACCAGCACGTCGCGCGCCGTCGCGGGATGCAGATAGCGGAAGACGTCGGCGAGCGGGAACGAGTGCTGCGGTCCGAGCGACAGCAGCAGCGCGTCTTCGGTCGCCGCCGCCTGCAGCTCGAAGTTGAACTGGCGGCAGAAGCGCTTGCGCAGCGCCAGCCCCCACGCCTTGTTGATGCGGCTGCCGAACGGCGCGTGCAGCACGAGCTGCATGCCGCCCGACTCGTCGAAGAAGCGCTCGAGCACGAGCGTCTCCTGCGTCGGGATGACGCCGAGCGCGCGGCGGCCTTCGGCGAGATACTCGACCACCTGTTCGGCGGCGCCGTGCGAGAGCCCGGTCTCGGCGATCAGCCAGCTGACGGTCCGGCTGAAGCCGGACGCCGCTGCGAGCCGCCGAGTCTCTTCGAGCCTCCGGTCCATGTCGGCGCGCAGATCGCTGACCGCGCGCGACAGCTCGTCGCTGCGCGCCGGCGCTTCGCCGAGCCAGAACGGAATGTTCGGCGGCGCTCCCTTCGCGTCGGCGACGCGGACGGTGCCCGCGGCCGACCTGCAGGACGCGCCACGACGCGTTGCCGAGCTGGAAGATGTCGCCCGCCATGCTCTCGATGGCGAAGTCCTCGTTGAGCGTGCCGATGAACGTGTCGTCCGGCTCGAGGACGACGCGGTAGTCGGCGACCTCCGGGATCGCGCCGCCCGAGGTCAGCGCGAGCAGCCGCGCGCCGCGGCGGCCGCGCAGGCGTCCGGTTGACTTCGTCGCGATGCACGAGCGCGCCGCGCCGGCCGCGCCGCGTCGCGAAGCCGTCGGCGGTCATCCGCGACGACGGCGTCGAAGTCCGCGCGCGCCAGATCGCGATACGGCCACGCGCGGCGGACCAGCGCGAAGAGCTCGTCCTCGCCGTACTCGCGGCACGCCGACTCGGCGACGATCTGCTGCGCGAGCACGTCGAGCGGCGCATCGTGCGAGACGATCGCGTCGAGCTCGCCGCGCCGGACCGACCGCAGCAGCGCCGCGCACTCGACCAGGTCGTCGCGCGAGACCGGGAAGACCCGCCCCTTCGGCATGCCGGCGACCGTGTGGCCCGATCGGCCGACGCGCTGCAGCAGCGTCGCGATCCGGTGCGGCGATCCGATCTGGCAGACGAGATCGACGTGGCCGATGTCGATGCCGAGCTCGAGCGACGCGGTCGCGACGAGCGCCTTGAGCCGTCCCGTCTTCAGCCGCGTCTCGGCGTCGAGCCGCTTCTCCTTCGACAGGCTGCCGTGATGCGCCGTCACCGCGTCCTCGCCGAGCCGCTCGCTCAGGTGCCGCGCGACGCGCTCGGCCATCCGCCGCGTGTTCACGAAGACGAGCGTCGTCCGGTGCGCCGCGGATGAGCGCCGCCAGCCGGTCGTAGTACTCCTCCCAGACCTCGTGCGACATCACCGCTTCGAGCGGCGACCGCGGCATCTCGACGCCGAGATCCATCGCGCCGGCGGTGGCCTTCGTCGACGATCGCGCAGCCGCGGTCGTCGTCGTCTGGCAGGCCGACGAGGAACCGCGCGACCTCTTCGATCGGCTTCTGCGTCGCCGACAGCCCGAGCCGCAGCAGCGGCCGCGTCGGCCACCTGCCTGCAGCCGCTCGAGCGACAGCGCCAGGTGCGCGCCGCGCCGCGTGCCGATGACCGCGTGGATCTCGTCGACGATGACCGTGCGGACGGTGCGCAGCATCTGCCGGCTGCGCTCCGCCGTGAGCAGCAGGTAGAGCGACTCCGGCGTCGTGACCAGGATGTGCGGCGGCGTCCGCAGCATCGCCGCGCGCTCGGACTGCGGTCGTGTCGCCGGTGCGCACCGCGGCGGTGATCCGCGGCGCCGGCAGCCCGGCTTCCTCGGCGAGCCGGCGGATGCCGCGCCGCGGCTCCGCGAGGTTCTTGTGGATGTCGGCGCTGAGCGCCTTGAGCGGCGAGACGTAGAGGACGCGGACCTCGTCGGGCAGCGGCGCGGCGAGCCCTTCCTTGAAGAGGTCGTCGAGCGCCGTCAGAAACGCCGCGAGCGTCTTGCCGGAGCCGGTCGGCGCGGCGATGAGCGTGTGCCGGCCGTCGCCGATCGCCTCCCAGCCGCGCTGCTGCGCCGCCGTCGGCTCGCCGAGCTCGGCCGCGAACCACTGCTGGACGATCGGATGAAAGCGGGAGAGGGACATCGTGAATCCCTAATCTCTGATCCTGATCGCTGGTCGTTGGATCGCGAGTCGCGAGTCCCGAGTCCCGACGGGCCGACTCCAGGTGTTCACTTCTCGTCCTCCGTCGGGTGCTCGCCCTCGACGAGGTGCGGCAGCGCGCTGCCGCCGGCCGGCGCCAGCACGCCGGTCTTCACGTAGGTGAGCAGCTTGTCGCGCGTGTCGACGATGTCGAGGTTGCGCATCGTCAACTGGCCGATGCGGTCCTGCGGCGAGAACATCGACTCGCCTTTCTCCATCGTCAGCCGCTCCGGCTTGTAGGTCAGGTTGGGCGACGTCGTGTCGAGAATCGAGTAGTCGTTGCCGCGGCGCAGCTCGAGCGTGACCTCGCCGGTGATCGCGCGCGCCACCCAGCGCTGCGCGGTCTCGCGCAGCATCATCGCCTGCGGATCGAACCAGCGGCCCTGATAGAGCAGCCGGCCGAGCCGGCGGCCGTTGTCGCGGTATTGCTCGATCGTGTCCTCGTTGTGGATGCCGGTGATGAGCCGCTCGTAGGCGATGAAGAGCAGCGCCATGCCGGGCGCCTCGTAGATGCCGCGGCTCTTGGCCTCGATGATGCGGTTCTCGATCTGATCGCTCATCCCGAGGCCGTGGCGGCCGCCGATCGCGTTGGCCTCGAGCATCAGCTCGACCGGCGTCCTTGAAGGTCATGCCGTTGAGCGCGACCGGCTGTCCTTCGTCGAAGCGGACGGTCACCTCTTCGCGCTTGACGGCCACATCGTCGCGCCAGGACGCGACGCCCATGATCGGCTCGACGATCGTGATCCCGGTGTTCAGCCGCTCGAGATCCTTCGCCTCGTGCGTCGCGCCGAGGATGTTCGAGTCGGTCGAGTACGCCTTGTCGGCGCTCATGTGGTACTCGAAGCCGGCCTGGCGCATGTACTCCGACATCTCCGCGCGGCCGCCGAGCTCGTCGATGAACGCCTGGTCGAGCCACGGCTTGTAGATGCGGAGGCCCGGGTTGGCCAGGAGCCCGTATCGATAGAACCGCTCGATGTCGTTGCCCTTGAACGTGCTGCCGTCCCCCCAGATGTTGACGTCGTCTTCTTTCATCGCGGCGACGAGCATCGTGCCGGTGACGGCGCGGCCGATCGGCGTCGTGTTGAAGTAGGCGACGCCGGCCGTGGAGATGTGGAAGGCGCCGCTCTGCAGCACGGCGAGCCCTTCGGCGACGAGCTGCGCGCGGCAGTCGATGAGGCGCGCCTTCTCGGCGCCGTACTGGAGCGCGCGCCGCGGGATCTCGTCGTAGTCCGGCTCGTCGGGCTGTCCCAGGTTCGCCGTGTAGGCGTACGGAATCGCCCCTTTCGCGCGCATCCAGTGAAGCGCCGCGCTCGTGTCGAGGCCGCCGGAGAACGCGATGCCGACTTTTTCGCCGGCCGGAAGCCGCTGGAGGATATTGGCCATCAGCTCTACATCATAAGCTTCCCGCTCCCAGCTTCCAGCTTCCAGCCTCAACTGGGCGGGAAGCGGGAAGCGGGAAGCGGATTTTCGGGCTATGATCCGTAAGCCCACTGCGAAGGAGACACCACACATGCGGATGCTGATTCTCGCCTGCCTGACCGCGCTCGCCGTGCCCCAGGGCGCCGCCCAGGACCAGGTTGTCCAGCTTGCACAGAAGGACCGCGACGCGGGGGTGAAGTACCTCGAGGAGACCCGCGCGAAGTTTCTCGCCTCGATCGACGGCCTGTCCGACGCCCAGTGGACGTTCAAGGCGGGGCCGGACCGCTGGTCGATCGCGGAGACCGCCGAACACATCGCGGTCAGCGAGGGGATCATTCTGCAGCTCGTCACGGATCGGATCATGAAAGCGCCGAAGGTGCCGGCGGATCCCGCCCGGGCGACCGACGCGAAAGTCATCGAGGTCATCACCGACCGCTCCGGGAAGGCCCAGGCGCCGGAAATGCTGAAGCCCACGAACCGCTGGCCCACGCGCGCGGCGCTCGCCCAGGAATTCGACGCGGCGCGCAAGCGGACCATCGACTACATCCGGACGACGCAGGACGACCTGCGCGGGCACGCCATGGCGCACCCGGTGATGCAGA
The DNA here is from genome assembly GCA_963820645.1 of uncultured Acidobacteriota bacterium. Taxonomy (GTDB): domain Bacteria; phylum Acidobacteriota; class Vicinamibacteria; order Vicinamibacterales; family 2-12-FULL-66-21; genus JALZOC01. The sequence continues at coordinate 244,980 of CAWGAS010000005.1, forward strand.
CGATCGACGGATATCAGTGGGTGCTGCTGCTGGCCGCGCACAGCGCTCGCCACACCGCCCAGATTGAGGAAGTGAAGACCGCCGCCGGATATCCGAAAGGCAACGCTGCGAACTGATTCTCGAACGCGAATGGCCATACCGAAGCGTCCTCCCGTGGGATCGTTCACCGAACGCCCGCCTGCCTTGAAACCGATCCCGATCGGTCTGGCTGAGCTCGAGTCGGCGGCGGCGGTCGTCTACGAGGCGATGCATCCGACGCCGCAGCAACGGTGGCCGCTGCTCGACGCGCGGTGCGGCACCGCCGTCTGGGTGAAGCACGAGAACCAGACACCGGTCGGCGCGTTCAAGGTGCGCGGCGGGCTCGTGTACTTCGACGGGCTCCTGCGCGCGCAGAGCACCGTCAAGGGCGTGGTCGGGGCGACGCGCGGCAACCACGGACAGTCCATCGGGTTTGCGGCGGCGCGCTACGGCATCCCGGCGGCCCTGGTCGTGCCGCACGGCAACAGCGTGGGGAAGAACCGCGCCATGCGTGCGCTCGGGGTCGAGCTCATCGAGCGCGGGCTCGACTTCCAGGCGTCGCTGGAGGCGGCCGCCGGCATCGCCGCCGAACGTGGATGGCACTTCTTCCCATCGTTTCATCCGCTCCTCGTGCGCGGCGCGGGGTCGTACGCGCTGGAGCTCCTGCGTGCCGCGCCGCATCTCGACACGCTCTACGTGCCGATTGGGTTGGGGTCCGGGATCTGCGGCGCGATGGCGGCGCGCGATGCGCTCGGGCTGACCACGACCATCGTCGGCGTCGTGTCGGCCGCTGCGCCCGCATACGCGCGATCCTTCCAGCGAGGCGAGCCCGTGTCGCACGAGGTGACGGCCGGGATCGCCGACGGGATGGCCTGCCGCACACCCGTGCCGGAGGCATTTGCCGCGATCCGCGCGGGCGTCGCACGCATCGTCGAAGTCACCGACAGACAGATCGAAGAGGCGATGCGCGCGATCTTCGAGGACACGCACAGCGTCGTCGAGGGGGCCGGCGCGGCCGGGCTTGCCGCGCTGCTGCGGGAGCGCGATCGGGTGCGCGGGCGATCGGTTGGCATCGTGCTCTCCGGCGCCAACGTGGACGCCGAGCCCTTCGGCCGGATTCTGCTGGCCTAGGAAGTCAGAGCCGGCGGAAGCTAACTCCGGTGGTATCCGGCTTCAGGCGGAGGCTCTGGTCCGGCTAAAGCCGGACACCACCGCTGTGTTGGTCCGGCTAAAGCCGGACGCCACCGCTTCTTCGTTCAGCCCTCACTTGCCCGCCTTGACCGGCACGGCGACGTATCCGTTGCGCGCCCGCACGCGGTAGCCGGCGCCGTTCACACGAACGCGGATGCTGTGGTACTTCCCGTCGCCGGGGTGCAGCGACGAATAGCCGAGGACGTACTGCGTGTTCAGTTCCTCGGCGATGCGGGCCGTCGCGGCCGCCAGGCCGGCCGTGTCCTTGACGACTTCGGTGCTCCCGCCGGTCTGGTTCGTGATTTCCGACAGCGCCGTCGGATTGACGCGCGTGTTGATCGCCTGGCGGTCGGTCGAGTCGATCGCGATGGCATAGATGAAGGCGTCGGTGCGGAGGAGACGGTCGCGCAGACGGTGCAGCGTGACGTCGCTCGCGGTGTCGGCGCCGTCCGAGATCAGAACCAGCGCGGCGCGATCGCGGGGGCGCTGCTCCATGACGGGCAACGCGGCCGCGACGCTGTCGTAGATCGCGGTACCGCCAAAGGCGCGCAGCTTGTCGAGCGCCGCGCTGACGGAGGCGCGATCGGCCGACTCGGTCCACCGCGTCAGGAGCTGCGGCACGTGGTTGAAGGTCATCACGAAGAACGCGTCGTCCGGGGCGAGCAGGTCCACGAGGAAGCGCTCGACGGCCGCGCGCGCGTCGACGAGGCGCTGGCCGAACATGCTGTCGCTGACGTCGAGCAGGAGACCGACGCCGACCGGCACACGCTCGCTGGTGAACTGCGAAATCGTTTGCGGCGCGCCGTCCTCGAAGACCTCGAAGCTGTCGCGCGGCAGGTTCGGGCACCAGCCGGCCGTCGGCGTCGCGGACGGTGACCGTGACCGCCGTCACTTCCACGCTCGAGCGCAGCGTGCGGGGCTCGCGGATGATCGGCGGACCCTGCGCGCCGAGCACCACGGCGCCCGTCAGCGCGACGCCCACGAGCGCGCGAGGGAAACCATCCACGCCAAACGAGTGTACAGTGAGTGGCCTTCAGGGTTCGAGGGGATCGGTCTTTGCGGTATGATCCCCGCCCAGGCTTCATTTTGCGAGGTGACTATGTCGAAGAGGATGTTGAGTGCGGCGTTGCCGGTGGCCCTGCTGATGGTCGGTTTTGCCGCCGGCCGGCTGACGAGCCCCGGCCCGGTCGCGCACGCTCAGGGCGCCAACCGCGTGTTCGAGCTCAGGACGTACACGACGAACGAAGGCAAGCTGCCGGCACTCCAGGCGCGCTTCCGCGATCACACGACGCAAGCTGTTCACAAAGCACGGGATGACCAACATCGGCTACTGGACACCCCAGGACGCCGCCGCTCTCGCAGAACACGCTGATCTACGTCATCGCGCACCCGAGCCGCGAGGCGGCGAAGAAGAGCTGGGCGGCGTTCCAGGCCGACCCGGAATGGCAAAAGGTGGCAGCCGCCTCCCAGGTCGACGGCCGGATTCTCAGCAAGGCGCCGGATTCGGTCTTCATGGATCCGACGGACTACTCGCTGATCAAGTAATTCGCCGACGAACTTGACGCGTTCCCAGCGATGTGACATAACAAGACTCATGTTTGCGATGGTGGCCAGCGCGTGTTGTTGTCCGGAGAATGCTCCGGTCCCGATGCTGTGCCCGTCCGTGTGATCGTCTAACCGCAAGAACACGACACCAGCTCGAAAGGCCCGGAGGGCATCAGCCTCTGGGCCTTTTTTATTTTCCAGCCCGGGGCCACGGCGGCTCCCGGGCTTTTTTGTTGGCCCTTTTCGTAGACGGAGTACACGGATGAAGTCGAGGTCGATTGACGGTGTTGACGGTCGCGACGGCGGTCGTGATGGCGATTCCCGCCGCAGCGTCGGCGCAGGCATCGCCCCCCGCAGAAGCGCCACCGCCCGCGCAGGCCGCACCGCCTGCGGCGCCGCCTTTCACGGCCGGCTGGCAGGACGGCTTCGTCGTGCAGTCCTGCCAACGGCGACTACCGGCTCGTTCTCGGGCTGACCGCGCAGATCGACGGACGATTCTCTCTTGACGATCCGCTTCCGATCACCAACACGTTCACGATTCGCAAAGTACGCCCGACGCTCTCCGGACGGGTCGCGAAGTACTTCGACTTCAAGGTCATGCCGGACTTCGGCAGCGGCGTGGCGGTGATCCTGGACGCCTACTTCGACATCCGCTTCTCGCCGAAGTTCCGCGTGCGGACCGGCAAGGACAAGACGCCGGTCGGCTACGAGCTCCTGCAGGGAGATGCGTTTCTGTTGTTTCCGGAACGAACGCTCGCCTCGAGCCTCGTGCCGAACCGCGACGTCGGGAGTACAGGTGCAGGGCGATCTCTCCCCACGCCTGTTCTACGCCGCCGGAATCTTCAACGGCGTGCTGGACGGCGTCAACTCGGTCGACGCGACGTCGACAACAACAGCGGAAAGGATCTGGCCGGCCGCGTCGTCTGGCAGCCGTTCCGTTCGGCGAGAACGCCGGCCGGCGCGCTGAACGGCTTCGGCGTGCAGCTCGGCGGCTCGGCGGGAAGCCAGGCCGGCGCGCTCCTGCCGGCGTTCAGGACATCCGTCGGCCAGATCGTACTTTGCGTACGCGGCCTCGGCCAGCGCAAACGGCGGCCGGCACGCGTGTCTCGCCCGCGGTCTTCTACTACTACAAGTCGTTCGGCGCGTTCGCCGAGTACATGCGCATCCACGCAGGCGATTACGCGGAGCGGGGCCGAGGCGGACGTGACCAATCAGGGTTGGGAAGTCACCGGCTCCTGGTCCTCACCGGCGAGCCGGCGTCGGACCGCGGCGTGCGGCCGAAGAACGGCTTCGACCCGGCGAACGGCCATTGGGGCGCGCTGCAGCTCGTCGCGCGCTACTCGGCGCTGACCGTCGATCGGGACGACGTTCGACGGCGGCTTCGCCGCCGCGACCGCCAGCCGCGAAGCGAAGTCGTTCACACTCGGCGTCAACTGGTATCCCGTCGCCTTCATCAAGTACTACGCGACGTTCGAGCGCACATCGTTCGAGGGCGGGAATGCACCGCGGCCGACCGAGAACGTCATCCTGTTCCGCGCGCAAATCGCGTTTTGAGATGTTTCGGTAGCGTCCGGCTTTCAGATGTTTCGGTGGCGTCCGGCTTAGCCGGACCAACGTTCGAGAGTGTCGGCATGGAGGGTGAGATGACCGTTGGAAAGACATTCCGTGGCGCGGCATTCGCAGTCGCACTGACCGCCATATCGGGCGCCGCCGCGGCGCAGACGCTGCTGAACGTCTCGTACGACCCGACGCGCGAGCTGTATCAGGACTTCAACGCCGCCTTCATCAAGTATTGGAAGGCGAAGAGCGGCCAGACGGTCACGATCAGGCAGTCGCACGGCGGATCCGGCGGCCAGGCGCGCGCCGTCATCGACGGGCTCGACGCGGACGTCGATCACGCTCGCGCTCGCCTACGACGTCGACGCGGTCGCGAAGGCCGGCCTGACGGCCCCAGCGTGGCAGAAGCGCCTCCCGCACAACAGCGCGCCCTACACCTCGACGATCGTCTTCCTGGTGCGGAAGGGGAACCCGAAAGGGATCAAGGACTGGGGCGACCTGGCGAAGCCGGGAGTGCAGGTCATCACGCCGAATCCGAAAACCTCCGGCGGCGCGCGCTGGAACTACCTGGCGGCGTGGGGATATGCGCTGCGTCAGCCCGGAGGCAACGACGCGAAGGCGAGGCAGTTCGTGGCCGACATCTTTCAGAAAGTGCCCGTCCTCGACTCCGGCGCACGCGGCTCGACGATGACGTTCGTGCAGCCGGCAGATCGGCGACGTCCTGCTCGCCTGGGAGAACGAGGCGTATCTGGCGCTCGGCGAGTCTCCCGGACAGCTCGAGATCGTGGTACCGTCGGTCAGCATCCTGGCGGAGCCACCGGTCACCGTCGTCGACAAGGTCGTCGACCGGAAGGGCACGCGAGCCATCGCGGAGGCATACCTGCAGTACCTCTATTCCCCGGAAGGGCAGGAGATCGCGGCGAAGCGCCACTACCGGCCGCGCGACGAGAAGGTCGCCGCGAAATACTCGAACACGTTCGCCAAGGTGAAGCTCTTCACGATCGACGAGGTCTTCGGCGGCTGGCAGAAGGCGCAGGCCACGCACTTCGCCGACGGCGGCGTCTTCGACCAGATCTACAAACCGGGGACGCGATGAGCCGAACGCGTGTCCCGCCGGGTCCTGCCCGGCTTCGGCCTGACGATGGGGCTGACGGTCTTCTACCTCAGCCTCATCGTCCTGATTCCGCTGGCCACGCTGCCGGCCAAGACGCTGACGATGTCGTGGGAGGCCTTCCGCGGAACGATCACCGATCCGCGCGTCGTCGCCTCGTACCAGTTGAGCGTCACCGCCTCGCTGGTGGCGGCCACGGTGAACGCCGTGTTCGGCTTCCTGGTGGCGTGGGTGCTCGTGCGCTATTCGTTCCCCGGCCGGCGCGTCGTGGACGCGCTGATCGATCTGCCGTTCGCGCTGCCGACCGCGGTCGCGGGCATCGTGTTGACGACGCTGTATGCGCCGAACGGCTGGCTGGGCGAGCCGCTCGCGCGGTATGGCATCAAGGTCGCCTTCACGCCGCTCGGCATCACCGTGGCGCTGATCTTCATCGGCCTGCCGTTCGTCGTCCGCACCCTGCAGCCGGTCATCGAGGATCTCGACGCGGAGGTCGAGGAGGCGGCCGCAAGCCTCGGCGCGGGCCGCGCCGCCGTGCTCCTGCGCGTCGTCCTGCCCAATCTCCTGCCGGCGTGGCTGACGGGGTTTGCGCTGGCGTTCGCGCGCGCGGTCGGCGAGTACGGCTCGGTCGTCTTCATCTCGGGGAACATGCCGATGCGGACCGAGATCTCGCCGCTGCTGATCGTGACGAAGCTCGAGCAGTACGACTACGCGGGCGCAACCGCCATCGCCTCGGTGATGCTCGTCGTTTCCTTCACGCTGCTGCTGTGTATCAACGGCCTCCAGAGCTGGAGCCGCCGCCGCGTGGCGTATTAGTTCAGGGCGCCGGTGAAGAAGGAACACCTGACGGAGCCGCGCGTCGTCCGCTGGATCGTCACGGCGATCGCGCTCGGGTTCGTCGGGCTGTTCCTCATCGTCCCGCTCGTGGCCGTCTTCACCGAGGCGTTCTCGAAAGGGTTCGAGGCCTACACGGCGGCCATCACCACGGACGACGCGATGGCGGCGCTTCGTCTGACGCTCCTCGCGGCCGCGATCGCGGTCCCGGCCAACGTCGTGTTCGGCGTGGCTGCCGGCTGGGCGATCGGCAAGTTCCAGTTCCGCGGCCGGCAGCTGCTCATGACGCTCATCGACCTGCCGTTCGCGGTCTCGCCGGTGATCTCCGGCCTGGTGTTCGTGCTGCTCTTCGGACGTCAGGGATGGCTGGGTCCCTGGGTCCTCGACCATGGGTTCCAGGTCGTCTTTGCGGTCCCGGGCATCGTGCTCGCCACGATCTTCGTGTCGTTTCCGTTCGTGGCGCGCGAGATCATCCCGATCATGGAGGCGACCGGCACCGAGGAGGAACAGGCCGCCCGCGTGCTCGGCGCCGGCGGCCTGCAGATGTTCGTCCGGGTGACGCTGCCGAACATCAAGTGGGGATTGTTGTACGGCGTGATCCTCGCCACCGCGCGCGCGATGGGGGAGTTCGGCGCCGTGTCGGTCGTGTCGGGCCACATCCGCGGCGTCACCAATACCCTACCGCTGCACGTCGAAATTCTGTACAACGAATACAACGCACAGGCGGCCTTTGCCGTCGCGTCGCTGCTGGCGTGCCTCGCGCTCGTGACGCTCGTGCTGAAGGCGTTGGTCGAACGGCGGGTCCGCCAGTCGGGCGCGGACGCCGGACGGGAGGCGGTGGAGGTCATGGCATGGGAATCGAAGTCCGGGGTCTGAGGAAGACCTTCGGCAGCTTCGTCGCGCTCGACAACGTCAGCCTCCGGGTCGAGTCGGGCGAGCTCGTCGCGCTGCTCGGGCCGTCCGGCTCCGGCAAGACGACGATGCTCCGGATCATCGCGGGGCTGGAGGCGGCCGACTCGGGGTCCGTGCTGCTCGACGAGGAGGACGCGACGGCGCGCAACGCGAAAGACCGCGGCGTCGGCTTCGTGTTCCAGCACTACGCGCTGTTCCGGCACATGACGGTCTTCGAGAACGTCGCGTTCGGCCTGCGCGTTCGCCCGCGCGCGCGGCGTCCGGACGAAGCGGAGATCACGAAGCGCGTCCGGCAGCTCCTCGAGCTCGTGCAGCTCGACTTCATGGCGGACCGCCGGCCGTCGGAGCTCTCGGGCGGTCAGCGTCAGCGCGTCGCGCTGGCGCGGGCGCTCGCGGTCGAGCCGAAGGTGCTGCTGCTCGACGAGCCGTTCGGCGCGCTCGACGCCAAGGTGCGCCAGGAGCTGCGGCAGTGGCTGCGCCGGCTGCACGACGAGATCCACCTGACGAGCGTGTTCGTGACCCACGATCAGGAGGAGGCGCTGGAGCTCGCCGACCGGGTCGCCGTGCTGAATCACGGGGTGATCGAGCAGGAGGGCACGCCGGAAGAGGTGCTCGAGCACCCGGCGACGCCGTTCGTGATGTCGTTTCTCGGCACCGTCAACATTTTTCACGGCCGCGTCGAGGCCGGCCGCGGCATCTTCGGTCCGCTCGCGGTCGATTATGCGGTCCACGCCGACCCGGCGCCGCGGCCGCCGCCGCGTACACGAGGCCGCACGAGTTCGACGTCAGCCGGAGCGAGACGGGCGGCGGCATGTGGACGATCCTCGAGGAGTCCACGCCCGCGGGCGCGATGGTGAAACTGGAGCTGGCCGTGCCCGACGGCCCGGCGATTCGCGCCGAGCTCGGGCGCGACCAGTTCGAGCGGCTCGGCCTGCAGCCGGGCGACCGCGTCTACGTCGTGCCGCGCAAGGTGCGGGTGTTCGTCAACTGAAGCGCCACAGCCTTCGCCGCAACCTGAACGTCCTCAGGTTGCTTCCCGCAGCGCCTTCGCACATGAGCCCGGCGACCTGTCGACAGCTAAGATGTCGACTATAGACATGTCGACACAAAAAACGGAAGTGCCCTACGGCACCCTGGACCTCCTCATCCTCAAAACCCTGGACACCATGGGGGCGATGCACGGCTACAGCATCGCCAGGCGAATCGAGCAGGTGTCCGAGAGCCTCATGCGCTTGAGCCAGGGCTCGGTCTATCCGGCTCTCATCCGCCTGGAGCAGGCCGGGTGGATCCGCACGGAGTGGGGCATCTCGGAGACGAAACGCAAGGTGAAGTTCTACGCCCTGACCGACGCGGGGGCGCAGCAGCTTCGTGTCGAAGTGGAGAACTGGGAAAAGGCGACGGCGTGCGTGGCCAGGTTTCTGGAGGCCAGATCGTGAAGCTCCGATTGCTCGCCCATCGCCTGCTGGCCCTGGTCCGGTCGCGCCGACTCGATCGAGAGCTGGACGACGAAGTGATCGCGCACCTGGAACTGGCGAAAGGGACGGCGTCGCCGCGGGGCTCTCGCCGGAGGCCGCACGCCGGGCGGCGCGACGCGACTTCGGCGGCCTCGACCGCATGAAGGAAGAGCATCGCGATCGCCGCAGCGTCCGCTGGCTCGACACGTTGCTGAACGACGTCCGCTATGGGCTCCTCCTGCTGATGCGCGATCCCGGCTTTGCCGCGGTCGCAATCGGCGTGATGGCGATCGGCATCGGCGCCAACACCGCGATGTTCAGCCTGGTGGACGCCGTCCTGTTGAAGCCGCTGCCCTACTCGGAGCCCGATCGCATCGTCAGGGTGTGGGAGGCGCCGACCTCGACGACACGCAACGGGATCACGACGCTCAATTTCGTCGACTGGAAGCGGCTCAGCACGTCGTTCGAGGCGCTGTCGGCGGTCCGCGGGCTCAACGTCGCACTGACCGGACAAGGCGAGCCGTCCCGGTTGTCCGGCACGCTCGTGTCGGCCGACTACTTCGAGGTCTTCGGGGTGAACGCTCTCGTCGGACGCACCTTCGCATCAGGGGAAGACGAACCTGGCGCCGCCCCGGTCGTCGTGTTGAGCCACGCGGCCTGGCAAACGCGTTTTGGCGGCGATCGTTCGATCCTGAATCGCGACGTCATGATCGACGGGGAGCCGCACCAGGTCGTCGGGATCCTGCCGGCCGGGGTCTTCGATCGAGAAGATGCCGGCTTCTGGAAACCGCTCCAGTTCACACCCGAACAGCGCACCCGCTCCTACCACTGGCTCGGCGCGGTCGGCCGGCTCAAGGCCGGTGTCAGCCTGGAACAGGCGCAGAAGGAGATGCGCGCCGTGAGCGCGAGCCTGACGGAGCTCCAGCCGGAATGGAAAAAGACCTGGAGCGTGACCGTCGAGCCGTTCGACCGGATGCTCGTCGGCGACAGTCTTCGCACGTCCATCTACGTCGCGTTCGGCGCAGTCGTCATGGTGTTGCTGATCGCCTCCGCGAACATCGCGAACCTGCTGCTCTCGAAGGGCGTCACCCGGAGGAAGGAAATGGCCGTGCGAGCCGCGCTCGGGGCGAGCCGTAGCCGCCTCGTCGCGCAGCTGCTGACCGAAAGCCTGGTCCTCTGTCTTCTCGGAGGAGTCGCTGGCGTGGCGCTCGCCCACCTGCTCATCAAGGCGGCAGTCCCTCTGCTGGCCCTCTCGCTGCCGCCGACCGCAGACGTGGGCGTGGATCTCCGGGTGCTGGGCTTCGCTGCCGCCGTCGCGGTGGGAGTCTCGCTCGTGGTCGGACTCCTGCCTTCGCTGCAGACGTCATCGGGCAGGCTGTCGCAGGCATTGAATCAGGCGGCGCGCGGATCGTCCGGGTCGCGCGAAGGGCTGCGCCGCGCGATCGTCGTGACCGAAGTCGCCGTGTCGCTCGTGCTGATCTGCGGGGCGGTGCTCATGTTCAAGAGCCTGCTCAAGCTCCAGCGGGTCGACGCCGGGGTGCGCATCGAGAACGTGATCACGATGTCCACCGACCTTCCGCTGGCCGCATACCCCGACGCCGAGCGCGCCAACCTGTTCATCGACGCGGTCGCGGCACGGCTCCAGGCGGTGCCCGGCGTCGAGCGGGTCGCCGTCTCGACGGACGTGCCTCTTCTCGGCGTCAGGCAAGGCGAGTCGCTGCGGCGTGCCCGGCAAGGAGGACAGTGTCGGCGTCCGCTTCAAGCGCGTCGATTCGCGGTATTTCGACACGCTCGACATCCCGGTGCTGAAAGGCCGCGGGTTCACCGATCGGGATCGCGCCGGGGCGCCTCGCGTCGTGGTGGTCAACGAGGCCCTGGCAGCGCGGCTGGCCGAGCGGTTGGGCGTGACCGACCCGGTCGGGCAGATCGCCCGCCTTGACGTCGCCCGCGTACGAGAGCCGGGGACAGGTCGGCAAGGCGGACGACAACGTGGAGATCGTCGGCGTGATCCGGAACGAGCGTGTGCGCGACTTGCAAACGCCCGTGGAGGAAGTGGTTTACGTGTCGCTGGCCCAGGCCCCGCGGCGCGAGCTCAAGCTCATCGTCCGGACTCATGGAGACGCGGCCGCCGTGATGCCCGGCATCCGCGAGGCGGTGCGGCAGATCGATCCCCGCCTGCCACTGGGGGACGTGCGCACGATGGAACAGATCAAGCAGCGCAGCCTCGCCGGCACGAGCGAACCCACCTGGGTGATCGGCGCGTTCGCCGGCATTGCGGCGTTCCTGGCCGCGCTCGGGTTGTACGGCGTCCTCTCGCACGCCGTGAACCAGCAGCGCCGCGAGATTGGCATCCGCATGGCGCTCGGTGCAGGCGCGGGCGACGTGCTCTCGCAAGTGCTGCGCCAGGCCGCTCGGGATGATAGTCGTCGGACTCGCGGCCGGACTGATCGGCGCGCTCGCGCTGACGCGAGTCATGCAAACCCTCCTCTTCGAGGTGTCTCCCCTCGACCCGCTCGCCCTCACCGCGGCTGGAATCGCGATGGCACTCGTGGGCCTGCTCGCGGCGCTCGTGCCCGCCAGCCGGGCCGCTCACGTCAACCCGCGTCGCGGTGCTCCGCAGCGAAGGCTGAACGGCCGTTCCGCGTTGAGGTCGTGGGCTGCTCTCACTCGGCCTTGTGGCACACCGCTTCGATGTTGTACCCATCCGGATCGAGAACGAACGCGCCGTAGTAGTTCGGGTGATAGTTGGGACGCAATCCCGGCGCGCCGTTGTCCGGTGCCGCCGGCGGTCAACGCCGCGCGATAGAAGGCGTCGACCGTGCGCCGGTCCGCGCTCGCGAACGCGATATGGACGGCAGGTCCGCCGCACCCCAGCGACGGCGCGTGAAGGTCTCGCGCCGCCGCGCCGATGGGTTCACCCTCCTTGATCCAGAAACCAGGGATGAACTCTTTGCGAAACCCCGCGCCGGAATCGGATTCCATGGCGAGCTTGAAGCCAAGAGGGGCGAGCGCCGCTTCGTAGAATTTCTTGCTGCGATCGTAGTCCGAGACGCGAATACTGATGTGATCCAGCATCGGGGAACTCCTCAGTTGTGGTTCCTGAAAAAATAACCGTGAGCTTGTCGATCTCGCCGCCCCTCATTCGACCAGTAGGCAGGGCACATACCAACGATACTGCTGACAAAGGAGAGATCATCATGCGATTCCTGAGCATCTACAAAAGCGTGGAAACAGGCGGGCCCCCTTCGCAGGAGGAAATGGCCCGAATGGGCAAGCTCGTCGAGGACGGGATGAAGGCCGGCTACCTCCTTGGAGTCGAGGGCTGCATGCCCAGCGCGACCGGCGCGCGCGTTCGCCGCTCCAAGGGCAAGCTGACCGTGACCGATGGGCCGTTCACCGAATCCAACGAGGTAATCGGCGGCTTCGCGATCCTTCAGGCGAGCTCGAAGGAAGAGGCTCTCGAGCTGGTCAAGGAGTTCCTCGACGTGGCTGGCGATGGCGAGTGCGAGCTTCGCCAGGTATTCGAGGCCGCGCAGCCGGTGTAGACGGGAGCGCGAGGAGATCGCTGTCGGATGGGTCCGGCGAGCCGGACGGCCACGAGTGCCGGACGACTGCGCACCTCGATGCGGCGCGTCAGGCTCCGCCGGTCGAGATGCGCAGGCTCTGCACCTTCTTCTCGCCGTCCCCAATCTGGACGCGGACGGCGCCGGCGTCGAGCTGCTGCAGGAACGCCGGGTCGTACGAGGATCCAGGTTCGAGGTCGAAGATCGGCGCGAGGCGATATTCACCCGGCGGAAGGCCGGTGAACACGAACCGGCCGTCGGTCGCAGGCCGGGTCGTCCGGATCCGCATGGAGTTGGAAACCCAGTACCGCGTGTCGGCCGGGTAGACGACGACGGTGTAGTCGGGCGCCGGTTGTCCGCGCTCGTTCGTGATCGTGCCGGAGAGCTCGGCCTGGCGATCGGTGAACGTGACGACCGCTCCCGTGACGCTCTGACCCGGCTTGACCTCCGCCGGGAAGTCGAGCGTGTTCTGCCCGTCGATGGTCGATGCTTCGAGGAACCAGCCCGTGCCGCCGCCGGACCCGGTGAGACGGTACTTGCCCGGCATGACGCCGGCGATGGTGAACCGGCCGTTCGCATCCACGCGTCCCGACGCCGACGACGAGAACGCGCGGGCGACGCCGGACGAGACATCCATCGGCGAGAGGTTCACGCGCACCCGGCTGAAGTCGGCCGGTGGCTGTTGGGTCGTGCCCTCGAACAGCACGCGGCCCGCGACCGTCATGCCGGGTTGCAGCGTCAGCACGACGTTCGAGAGATTGCGGCCGTCTACCGAAACCGTCGTCATCGCCCAGAAGCGCAGCGGCTCGGCGCGAGGCACAGGCGCGCGGGGCTGCGCGGTATTCGGAGGAGGAGGCCCGGGAGGAGGGTTCTGCATTCCCTGCGCGATGAGCGTGTACTGGCCGGGCGCGACGTTCGAGAGGCGGAAGCGTCCTTCGGCGGCCGCGCGGGTGCTGTTCGAGTCGACACCGGGCAGCGAGCCGGCGGCGTTGACGAGGGAGACCTGGATGTTCTGCAGCGGCTGTCCGGTTGGATTGACCACCAGCCCTTCGACGCGCGCGACGGGCACGCGCTGAAACTGGAAGTCGAGGCCCGGCTTCTCTTCGCCGACGCCAAGCGCGATCGTTCCCGCCTCCGCCGACGATGTCGTGCCCGGGTAGTAGACGGGCGCGTAGCCGGTCGACTGCTCCTCTTCAGACGTCTGCGCCTGGAGGCTGTCGGCGCGCGCCGCGAGCTCGCGCGCGGCGGCCTCGTCGGTCCGCGCCATGGCGACCACGCGCTGACGAAGGGCGTCGATCTCGCGCAGACGCGCGTCGGTCTGCGAGGCGGCGTTGCGCGGGGGCGTGGCGCACACGACATAATCCCCGGGCTGCAGGTTGAAGACGCGATAGATGCCGCGATCGTCGGTCGATCCCGTTCCGGTCGATTGCAGGGTGCGGTGTCCGCCCTGCGTCATGTACCGCAATACGCGGACCTGCGTGTTCGGCACCGCCTCGCCGTGTTCGTCGACGATGGTCCCGGTGAGGACGCCTCCTCTATGTATCTGCAGCTTCGCGTCGAACCGTTGCCCGTCAGCGAGTTGAATCGGCGTGCCCGGACGCCCGGGCCGGGTCTGCCCGTACGAAGCCGAGACATGGCCGGGCTTGCTGGCGCCAAGGCTGTAGCGGCCGGCCGGCAGGGCCACGAACGAGAAGCGGCCCAGCGCGTCCGTTTCGGTGCTCCGGGTCACGCCGATGTCGTTGGCCGACAGCGTGACTCGCGCCCCTCGGGCAGGCTGCCCGGACGCCGCGACTGTCACCGAGCCGGCGACGGTTGCGGTGCCCACCGGAGCAGGCTGCCGCGCCGGCTGACCCGGGTCACGGGGAGCGGGCTGGCACCTGTCCCGCCGCCACCGCCGCAGTCAGGCAGGATGCCGCGAGGCAGAAGAGTGCGCGTGCGGTTGAGCTCGTCATGTCGTCCGATTAGACGTCCAGTGCACCGGTGGGGTTGGTCAGCAACCGGGCGCCGTACGCTAAGATCTGGCGCCCGCGATGATCAGCCGTGTCGAAGAGAGCCAGGCGCTCGCCGGCATACGCAGGATACTCCTGGTCGTGCTGCTGGCCGGGATGGCGGGTACGGGAGCGGAGCTGCTCTTCCAGGGGCACGTCGAGGAACCCTGCCAGCTCATTCCGCTCGTGCTGATTGGCGTCGCGTTGGCGTCGGTGCTCTGGCACCTGGTGCGGCGCGGTCCGGGCAGCCTCCGCGTCCTGCAGATCACGATGGTGTTCTTCATCGCGGCGGCCTTCGTCGGGATGTATCTTCATTACAGCGCGAACGTGGAGTTCCAGCTCGAGATGGATCGGCTCGCTGGCCGGCCTGGATCTCTTCTGGAAGGCCATGGCCGCCAAGACGCCGCCGGCGCTCGCGCCCGGGTCGATGGCGCAACTGGGTCTGATTGGTCTGGCGTATACCTACCGGCATCCGGATATCGCCGGTCGGCTGGATGCGCCGCAGCGATAACGAGGAGAGTGTGACATGACATTCGGTCAACGATGGATACGCGCGGCGCTCGTCGCGGTCGCGATGGCGATCCCGGTCCTGACGCTCGACGCGCAGGTCGGCAAGTCGCAGGGAGTGGTCGACGCGAACACCGCTGCCGAGAAGGATCTCGCAGGGATGCCGCACATGTCGCCCGCCATTGCGAAGGCGCTCGTCGGCGTGCGGCCGTTCAAGAGCATCACCGAGCTCAACACGTTCCTCGTCGGCCAGGGTCTCAACGCAGGAACAGGCGATGGACTTCTACAAGAAGGCCTTCGTGCACGTCAACCTGAACACCGGGACGCGGGACGAGATCCTGCTGATTCCCGGCGCCGGCCAGCGCATGGTGCGCGAGTTCGCCGAATACCGGCCGTGGAAAACGTGGGCGCAGTTCGACAAGGAAATCGGCAAGTACGTCGGCGCCGACGCGACCGCCAAGCTCGCGCAGTACGTGTTCATCCCGGTGAACCTCAACACGGCGACCGACGAGGACATCCTCAGCATTCCGGGAGCGGGGCCGCGCATGGTGCGGGAGTTCAAGGAATACCGTCCGTGGAAGTCCTGGGCGCAGTTCGACAAGGAAATCGGGAAGTACGTCACCAAGCAAGAGGTGGATCGCCTCAAGCGATATGTCGTGATCGAGTAACGCCGGTTAACGCTTCGGGTTGGCCGCCGTCCTCCGGACATGACGACCCTGCTGACGGATTTGCGCATCGCCCTCCGGACGCTGACCAAGGCGCGAGGGTTCACCGCCGCGGCGGTGCTTTCGCTCGGCCTCGGCATCACGCTCTGCACCGCGGTACTGGCGTCGGTCAATGCCTACCTGGTGCGCGGGCTGCCGTACCCGGCTGCCAGACCGCCTCTACTCAGTCCGCTACGCCGCGCCGGGCGCCGACACGCCTGACGGTCTCGAACGCCTGAACTGGGCCTCGCTCGCCGACGTGATCGAGCATCCCATCGCCTGGGATCTCGACATGTTCTACCTGGTCGGCGGCGACCACACCGAACCCGCGCCGGGCGCGTGGGTCACGCCGGACTTCGTCGAGGGGCTGGGCGTGCGGCCGGCTCTCGGCCGCGGCCTCGACGCGTCGGCCTTTGTGGCCGGCAGCCCGCAGGTCGCGCTCATCAGCCATCGCCTGTGGCAGGGCCGCTTCGGCGGCAATCCGAACGTCATCGGGCAGACGTTCGACGCGTACGTCAGCGATCGCCCGGAGGAAGCCGAGTCGTTCACGATTGCCGGCGTGCTGCCGGCGGACTTCTGGCACACCAACCCGTACACCGACATCCTCGCGCCGCTGCGCGCTCCGACGTATCCATACCTGGTGCGGCTGCGTGAGGGGATCTCGAAGGCCGAAGCGGCGGCGCGCATCACGGCGCTCGTGCGCGCGGAAACGCCGGGGCTTCCTCCGGAGTGGCACGTGTCTCGTCACCTCGACGCACGACGAGTACGTGGCGCGCGTGCGCCCGATTCTCGAGGGCGGTCGGGGCGGCTGCGGCGCTCGTGTTCCTCGTCGCGCTCGGCAACGTCGCGGCGCTGGTGCTGATCCGCGCGACACGCCGGCAGAAGGAGATTGCGGTGCGGATGGCGCTCGGCGCCGGCCGGGGCGCCATCGCACGGCTCTTCCTGATCGAGGCGCTGCTGCTCGGCGCAGGCGCAACCGCGATCGCTCTTGCCGCCAGCGGGCTGGCCATGAAGCTGCTCGGGCCGATGATTCAGCGCGAGCTGGGGCGGTCGGTTCCCGGCGGGACCGCGGCGTTCGGCATCGACGGGACGGTTCTGGCCGGAGCCGTTGCCTGCGGCATCCTGACGGCTCTCGCGTGCGGCCTCGCGCCTCTGGCCGCGTCGTGGCGCGGCGGTCTTCTCGCCGGGCTCCACAGCGGGAGCCGGACGACCACCGAAGGGCGCGGCAGCCACCGGACGCGCTCCGTGCTCATCGCGCTCGAAGTCGCCGCATCGCTCGCGCTGCTCGCCGGATCGACGCTGATGATCCAGAGCGTCGTCGCGCTGGTGCGATCGGATCCGGGTATGCGTCCGGAACGCGTGCTGACCACCTCGATCACGCTTCGTCAGCGCAGCTACCCCGACGCGGCGAGCCGCCTGGCCTTCTTCGAGCGCGTGTCCCCGCGCGTCGCGGCAATCCCCGGCGTGGAGTCGGTTGCGCTCGCGACGTCGTGGCCGCTTCAGGCGCTCCGGCCGCAGCCTGTCGAAGTGGACGGTCCGGGCGGCCGCTCCACCATGAGGATCAGCGTGGCGGCGATCTCGTCGGCGTACTTCGAGACGATGGGGGTGCCGATGGCGTCCGGCCGTGCGTTCGAGCCGTCCGACCGTGCCGGCACCGAGCCGGTCGCCATCGTCAGCGAAGCGCTGGCGCGCCGGATCTCGCCGGACGGCCGCGCGATCGGGGTCGCGTGTCATGGTCCCGGAGGCGGACGTCGCGCGCCAGGTGCGGACCGTCGTTCGACAGGTTGTCGGGATTGCGGGCAACGTGCGGCAGACGCCGGCCGACGACGATCTGGCCGACTTGTACGTGCCGCTGCCGCAGACCGAGACGCGCTACGCGGTCGTGTACGTGCGCACGTCCGGAGCGCCGGTGGGGTGGCTGCCGCAGCTCCGCGCCGCGTTCAAGGAGATCGATCCCGAGGTTGCGCTCAACAACCCGCGGCCGCTGCAGGCGGCATTCGACGAACAGCTCGCACGGCCGGCATTCCTGGCGTGGCTGCTGGCGGGCTTCGCGATCGTCGCCGCGGTGCTGGCGCTCGTCGGGGTCTACGGCGTCATCGCGTACGCGGTGCGGCAGCGAGAGCGTGAGATTGCGGTGCGGATCGCCATCGGCGCGGAGCCGCGGTCGATCACCGCCCTGTTCGTCAAACAGGGAAGCCTCGTGTTGCTGGCCGGCCTGGTGCTCGGCGTGGCCGGCGCCATCGGCGCCGGGCGAACGCTCGAGAGCCAGCTGTTCGGCGTCCGCCCCGGCGATCCGCTGTCGCTCGCCGCCACGGCCGCGGGATTCGCGATGGCCGGATTCCTCGCGCTCTGGTGGCCGGCGCGTCGCGCCGCCGGCACCGATCCCGCGCTGGCCTTGAAAGAGGAATAAGAGCTGCGACTCAGCCGGCGGATCGAATCCTGGCTTCTGACACCAGGGCGAAGGCGGGCTGGCTGGCGTATGCCGCCCTCGGCCTTGCGATTCTCGGAATCTCCTGGTCGGCGATCCTCGTACGGTGGGCCGCCATTCCCGGCTCCGCTTCGGCGTTCTACCGCGTGCTGATCGCCGCCGCGGTGCTCGTTCCGTGGCGCATCGTCCGCGGCGGGAAGGCGCCCGATCGTCGCGCCGTGCTCCTCGCTCTTCTGGGCGGCGCCTTCTTTGCGGTCGACATCGCGCTCTTCAACACGGCGGTTCTGCGGACTTCCGTCGCCAACGCGACGCTGCTCGGCGAACAACGCTCCCATCTTCGTGGGCCTCGCGACATGGTTCGTCTTT
Source organism: uncultured Acidobacteriota bacterium (assembly GCA_963820645.1). Taxonomy (GTDB): domain Bacteria; phylum Acidobacteriota; class Vicinamibacteria; order Vicinamibacterales; family 2-12-FULL-66-21; genus JALZOC01. Next base: position 263,155 of record CAWGAS010000005.1, read on the forward strand.
CACAAGCGTCCGCCCGCCTCGTTCTGGACCGGGCTGGCGCTGGCGCTGGCCGGGTGCGCGCTGATCGTCGCCGCCGCCGCGTTCCGGAGCGGCTCCGGACCGACCGACATCACGGGCGACGTGCTGGCGCTGAGCTGCGCCGTGTTCTGGGCCGCGTACATGCTGACGACCGAGCGGGTGCGGGCCCACATGGACACGCTGACCTTCAGCACGCTGGCGATTGTCGGCAGCGTCCTGACCATGCTCGTGGTCTGTCTGGCGATCGATGTTCCCTTGAGCGGGTACTCGAGCCGCACGTGGGCGTCGCTGTTCGGCCTCGGCCTCGTCTCACAGCTTGCCGCGTACTTCGCGCTCGTCTACGCGCTCGGGCATCTGCCGGCCACGTTGACCTCGGTCGGCGTCCTCGCGCAGGTGCCGCTGACGGCGCTCCTCGCGGTCCCCGTGCTCGGCGAGCCGATCTCTCGCGCGCAGATTGCCGGCGGCGTCCTGGTTCTTGCCGGCATCTACGTCGTCAACCGGCCCACTCGTTAGCGTCCGGCTTCAATCGACAGGAAGCCGAGACTCGGGATAGGAGTGGAAGCCGTCAGAAGAAGGAGGATCAGCCGATGCAGGTATGTGGACGTCGGTGATTGCGTGTGCGCTCGTGACAACGATGGCCCCGCTTCCGCAGCCGGCCGTTGGCGCCAATCCACATCAGCCAGGCGCTGAAGCAGGCGTGGGACGACGCGAAGGGCAACGTGCGGGGTCGGCGGAGCAGATGCCGGAAGCCGACTACGCGTTCAAGCCGACCGAGCAGGTGCGCACGTTCGGGCAGATCCTCGCGCACGTCGCCGGGGCGAACTACGTGTTCTGCTCGGCGGCGAAGGCCGAGAAGAGCCCGTTCACCGAGGATCATTTCGAGAAGAGCGCGACGACGAAAGCGGCGATCGTCAAGGCGCTGAGCGACTCGATCGCGTATTGCGACACGGCCTACACGGGACTGACCGATGCGAAGGCGGCCGAAACCATCGCGATGCCGTTCGGGATGGGGAACGCGCCGCGGGCATCCGCGCTGATCGGGAACACGGGCCACCTGCAGGAACACTACGGCAACCTGGTGACCTACTTCCGGATCAAGGGCATGGTGCCGCCGTCGAGCCGACGCTAGAGGAAAGTCGAGATGTCTGAAGTTCAGTAACTTCGGAAGTTATCGCCGATGTTGCTTCAGCTTGCTCGTCACGGCATGGGCCGCCGTTCAGGCGGCGCAGGCGCCCGGCCGGATGGTGGTCACGGCAGCGGCCCGATCGATTCGGCCGGGCGAGCTGGTCGTGCTGACGATCGCGACGCCGGCGCCTCGCGCATCGCTGCGCGTCCGGGCCTTCGACAGCGACCTCGCCGCGTACCGTGTCGATGCCGGAACATGGCGCGTGCTCGTCGGGATCGACCTCGCCACGCCACCGGGGAAATACCGTGTGGAGATCGACGACGGATCGGACTCGGCCGAGGCCCGGGCGACGCATGTGCTCGTCGTCCAGGCACGCGCGTTCCCGACGCGCACCGTCACCGTGGCCGAGGCGTTCGTCAATCCGCCGCCGGAGGTCGTCGCCCGCATTCAACAGGAAGCGCAGGAGCTCGGCGCAGCTCTGGCAATCGTCGGCGCGCACGAAGCTGTGGGACGGCGCGTTCGTTCGTCCGGTGGCGGATCCGGCCAACAGCGCGTTTGGCGCGCGCAGCATCTTCAACGGGCAGCCGCGAAGCCCGCACGGCGGCGCGGATTTTCTCAGCGCGGCAGGCACGCCGGTCAAGGCGCCCAATGCCGGCCGCGTCGCGCTCGCACGCGACTTGTACTTCACCGGGAACACCGTCGTGATCGATCACGGGCTGGGCCTGTTCTCGCTGTTTGCCCATCTGTCGGCGATCGACGTGCAGGCGGGGGCGGCGGTGGGAACGGGCGATGTCGTCGGGCGCGTCGGCGCGACGGGCCGCGTCAGCGGTCCGCACCTCCACTGGACCGTTCGCGCGGGCGGCGCGCGCGTCGATCCTCTCTCACTGTTGGAAGTGCTGGGAAAGAACTAAGAACGCTGAACGATGTCCGTTCTTGGTTCTTGGTTCTTGTTCTTGTTCGCCGTTCTTCGTTTCGTTCAGGACGAAGAACCGGAGAACCGAACGAGGACGCAGTGAACAACGGAGAACCAAGAACCAAGAACGCTCGAGATCGTTCACCATGAGCCGTGAACGAGCGGTCGTATTCGCTCGTCGTAGAGCTGCTCGACGGCGATCATCACGTCGGGCGACAAGGGCGGCAGCGATCCGGCGGCGGCGTTCTCGCGCGCCTGTGCCTCGGTCTTCGCGCCCGGGATCGCACACGTGACGTCGTCGAACGTCAGGATCCACCTGAGCGCGAGCTGCGTCAGCGTGGCGCCCGGCGGCACGAGCGGACGCAGCCGTTCGACCGCGGCCAGCCCGGCGTCGTACGGCACACCCGACAGCGTCTCCCCTTTGCTGAACGACTGGCCGTCGCGATTGAAGGTCCGGTGATCGTCGGCGGAAAGACGGTGTCGGCGCGCAGCTTGCCGGTGAGCAGCCCGCTGGCGAGCGGCACGCGCGCGAGGACGCCGACCCGCCTGGCCGCGGGCCTCGGGCAGCACCTGCTCGGCGGGCTTGAGCCTGAACATGTTGAAGATGATCTGCAGGCTCTGGACCTCGGGATGGCGCATGGAGGCGAGCGCTTCCTCCACGGTCTCGACGCTGACGCCGTAGTACCGGAGCTTCCCCGCCCGCACGAGGTCGTCGAGGATGCCGAAGACGTCCGGCTGGCGGAGCAGGGCCGACGGCGGACAGTGGAGCTGCAGGAGATCGATGGCGTCCATCTCGAGGTTCTGGAGGCTGCGCTCGACCCACGCGGTCAGATTCTCGCGCGAGTAGCCTTCGGGCGTTTGGGCCGGGAGCCGGCGGCCGGCCTTCGTGGCGACCCAGATCGTCTCGCGCGGCCGTTCGCGCCGGAGCCTCGCCACGAGCCGCTCGCTCCGCCCGTCGCCATACACGTCCGCGGTGTCGATGAAGTTCACGCCGGAGTCGATCGCGGCGTGCAGCGCCTTCATCGACTGCTCGTCATCCACTTCGCCCCAGCTTCCGCCAATCGCCCACGCCCCGAAGCCGATGCCCGAGACGGTCATGTCCGTCCGGCCGAGTCGCCTGTAGTCCATGACGAACATTGTATGAAATGGGCCGCGCTCCCCTCGGCGGTAGGCCGACTCGCGGCACTCGCCGGCAGGGGCCTACGGCTGGCCTGAAGGCCGCGCTCGCTCGCACGCCTAGGCCTGTCACCGAACTGTCACTTGACACCAGCACGGCCTCGACGAAGATATACCGATCGGTAACAAGGAGGCGGAATGCGCTCGAGAATCTTCAAAGTTGTGATGGTCATCGCCATTGCGGTGGCCGCGACGGGATGGACCCTGGCCCGGCCGGCTGCGGCGCCGCCGCCGGAGGTTGGACCGGCGCTGGTCTCGATCGGCGTCATGACGTTCGGTCCGAGCGGGGTGTTGTTTGCCGCCGATGCGCAGGCGGCGACGATCTACGCGCTCGAGCTCGGCGATCAGTCGGCCGGCGGCAAGGCCGGCGCGGCTGACGTCGCGGCAATCGATCAGAAGATCGCGTCGCTCCTCGGCACGGAGGTGACGGCGGTGGCCGTCAAGGATCTGGTGATCCATCCGTCCACGAAGAACGCGTACCTGTCGGTCATGCGCGGCACGGGCGCCGACGCGAAGCCCGCGCTGCTCCGCGTCGACGGCGACGGAAAGATCACCGTCGTCGCGCTCGACCGTGTGAAGTACTCGAAGGTGACGCTGCCGAACCCGCCGGCGGCCGAAGCGCGCGCGCAACCAGCGCGCCGATTCGATCACCGACATGGCGTTCGTCGACGGGAAGCTGATCGTCGCCGGCCTGTCGAACGAGGAGTTCGCGTCCAAGCTGCGCTCGGTCGCCGTATCCGTTCACGGCGGCGGAGCCGGGCACCAGCGTGGAGATCTTCCACGGCAACCACGGGCGCCTCGAGACGCGCTCGCCGGTGTACACGTTCATCCCGTACACGATCAACAACAAGCGGCACGTGATCGCCAGCTACACGTGCACGCCGCTCGTCCGCTTTCCGCTCGAGAGCCTCACCGGCTCGAAAGTGGTGGGCACGACGATCGCCGAGCTCGGCAACCGGAACCGTCCGCTCGACATGATCCTCTACACGAAGGGCGGCCGCGAGTTCCTGCTGATGTCGAACAACTCGCGCGGCGTCATGAAGATCCCCACCGAGGGGTTCGGCACCGCGCGCGGCCATTACCGAGCCGGTGAAGACCGAAACCGGCGGTGTCGTCGTACGAGACCGTCGCCTCGATGACGGGCATCGAGCAGATGGATCAGCTCGACGCGCAGCGCTCGATCGTGCTGGCGCGGACGGGCGGCGCGCTGAACCTGTCCGCCGTCCCGCTTCCCTGAGACCCCGTGATCTGCCGATTGCTGACTGGCGATCGTTCGTCCATCAGCAATCGGCAGGCGGCATCAGACCGGCACGGTCGATGCCATGGACTGACCGATCACGGTCGATGTCGATAATGCCCCGGCCGCTTGTGCCTGATCGCCCTGTTGCTCGGCGGCGGCCGCGTGTTCCTCCGCGCCCTCCGTCCCGCAGATCCGTCTCGACACCGCGAATGCTCAGCAGCCTGCAGTCGAAGTGACCGGCGTCTCGCGACGCGATCTGTCCGCGCTGTCGAAGGCGAATCTCACCGACGAGGAATGGTCCGCGCTCCTGCGCGTCACCGTGAAGCGCGGCGCCGCACGGCCGGGGGAGGAACCGCTCCCGGTCGCGGGGCGCTACGCGATTGCCGGCTCGGTCCGGTTCGTGCCGCTCTTCCCGCTCGACGCCGGGCCGCGAGTACGACGTCGTCTTCGACCCGTCGCGGCTGCGCGCGCCGACGTGCCGCGCATGCCGGCCGCGCAGGGCGGTGATTGCGCTGCCCGCCGTCGTGCAGATCCCCTCCACCGTCGTGACGGACGTGTACCCGGCCGGAGACGTCATCCCCGAGAATCTGCTCCGGATGTACGTGCAGTTCTCCGGACCGATGGGGCAGCAGGGCGGGCTCGATCACGTCGTGCTGCTCGACGCGCGCGGACGCGAGATGCCGGACGCGCTGCTGCCGCTCGACACGGAGCTCTGGAACGGCGATCGGACCCGGTTCACGCTGCTCTTCGATCCGGGCAGGGTCAAGACACGACATCCTGCCCAACCGGCAGCATGGGCCGCCCGCTCCACAAGGGAGACCGCATCACGCTCGTCGTGAAGAAGGACTGGCTCGATGCGCGCGGCGTGCCGCTCGCCTCGGAGTTCAGACGCGAGTACCGCGTAGGCGCCGCCGACGAGCGCGCACTCGACACCGCGGCGTGGCGTGTCGCGCCGCCGCCGGCCGGCGCGCGGGATCCGTTGACGGTCACGTTCCCGGAGGCGCTCGATCACGGTCTGCTGCAGCGCGCGCTCGGCGTCACGCACGCGGGCGCGCCCGTGCCCGGCGAGCTGCCGGATTGAAGACGGAGCGACCCGCTGGCTGTTCGTGCCGCGCGATGCCTGGCAGGCCGGCGACTACACCCTCGTCGTGTTGCCGATCCTCGAAGACGCCGCCGGCAATCGCATCGGCCGCCGGTTCGAGGTGATGTCGCCGGGTGAGGCGGTGCCTGAGGAAGGCAAGGAGCCGATCGTGCTGCCGTTCCGAATTGGGTGAGATTGAGCCAGGTAGCGCAGGGCTTTAGCCCTGCTTCAGCAGCAGGCTGAAGCCTGCCTCGAAGCAGGCCTGACCTGCGCTACGATCGTCGCTGCGCTACTGCGTCAGCTTCACGCCGTGGCGCTCGAGCGTGCCGCCGACGGCGCGATCGAACAGGGAGCCGGCCTGGTTGAGATCGGCGCGCGCGCGCAGCTCCCGCGCCTGCGCGACGACGAGCGCGGTCTGGCGCTGCAGCACGAGGAAGACCGTCCCCAGTCCGGACTCGAAACGCCGCCGCTCGCTTTCGTACTGCTCGAGCGCATTCCGGCGCGCCGACGAGGCCGCCTCGAGCCGGTCGCGTGACGATTGCACCGCCTGCAGCGTGTTGCGCACCTCGGCCTCGATCGCCTGTTCGAGCTGCTGGCGCCGGCGCTGGATCTGCGCGTCGGCAATCTCGGTGCGCGCGATATTGGCGCGGGCCGTGTTGTTGCCGAGTGGCAGATCCATCTGAAGCTGCACCACCACCGTGGGGAAGCGGCGCGCGAACAGGTTGCGGAGCGAGCTCCCGTACCCGCCGTCCAGGAAGGGGGGCACCGTATTGGTCGTCGCTTCCGGCGGGTCGAGCAGGGGCAGGCCCGCCAGCACGGCCAGCTCGTTCAAGCGAGCGAAGAACGCGGCGTTGGTCGTGTTGCTGAGCGGATCGGAGACGGTGGTCAGCGCCTGTCCCGCCAGGCCGGACGAGGTGTACGCGCCGGCCAGGTTGATCTGCGGCTTCGCGAGGTCCTTGAAGTAGAGGCGATCGATGTCGTTCTGCGCCCGCTCGGCCGCGAGCGCGGTCAGTTCCGGCCGGCGCGACAGCGCGAGCTGCACCGCGTCGGACAACGCCACCGACGGCACCACGTAATGGGCCAGATCCCCTGGCACCAGCGCCTGGTTCCAGATGTCGGCGTCGCGTCCCGACAGCATGAGCGTCTTCAACCGGTTCTCCGCCTCGGTCAACGCCTGCTGCGCCGAGGCGACGGTCTGCTGGAAGTTGGCGACCTGGGTCTGCGCTTCGACGACGTCGATCGGGGCGAGGGTGCCTTCGCGCGCCTGCCGCTCGTTGCTCGACACCTGGCCCTGCGCCTGCGCGAGCGCCTGCGTCTGCACGGCCAGGTTGCGATCGGCAAACGCCAGGTCCCAGTACGCCTGCTCGACGAGCGTCAGCTGGTCCATCACGATCTGGGTCAGCTGCGCGTCGGTGAGATCGACCGCCTTGCGCGCGAGCAGAATCTGCCGGCGCTCCGCGTCGATGCTGCGGCCGCGGGCGAGCGGCTGGACGTAGCTCGCCCCGAGCGACGAGGGAAATTGCGGGTTCAGGCGCGAGAGCACGTTGCTGGTCTCGGTCCGCGACGAGGTGAAGTCGGCGGTGTAGCGGCCGCCCGCCCATGGCGTCCGGCCCTCGAGCAGCAGCGTGCCGCCGAACAGGCTCTGCTCGACTCGTCCGTTGACGCCGCCGCCAATCGTCGACGTGCTCGGCGTCGCGACCTTCTGGTACGTCAGCGCGGGGACGAGGTGCGGATCGAACAGGCCCTGCGCCGCACGCACGTCCTGCCGCGCCGCATCGACTTCGAGCCGCGCGATGCTCACGTCGTTGTTCTGCTCCAGCGTCAGCCTGATGGCGTCCCCGAGCGTGAGGGCGCGGGGTGCGGCACTCACGCCGACGCGCGGCGGCAGCACCACCGGGGGAGACGGCTCCGGCGTCTGTTGCCCGGACCGTGCCGGCTCTCCGGGTTGCCCGGAGCGCGCCGGTTCTCCGAGTTGCGCGCGGGCCGGACAAGCGAACAAGAGGACGAGGACGAGGGAGCCCGGCAGCCGCGCACGACTCATCGATCGGCCCCCTGCCTCGCGGTTTGCCAGCGGCCGGTGACCCGGCGGACGGTACGGCGGACCCCGCCGGTCGCCCGGTCCCACCGCCGGCCCATCCGCTCCCACGCGGGCGATTCGATGGCGTCGTCGAACAGCGAGTAGAAGACCGGGACGGCGAGCAGCGTCAGCAGGAGGCACAGCGACTGGCCGCCGGCCACCAGGATGCCGATCGAACGGTTCGTCGCGGCGCCCGGCCCCGACGCCGAGGCACAGCGGCAGCATGCCGGCGACGAGCGCCAGCGTCGTCATGAGGATCGGCCGGAGCCGATCGCGGTTGGCCTGGATGATCGCCTCGTGCCGCTCCATGCCCTTCGGCGCGCAGCCCGAGCGTGTGGTCGATCTGCAGAATCGCGTTCTTCTTCACGATGCCGAAGAGCAGCAGGACGCCGAGCGCGGAGTAGATGTTGAGCGTCTGTCCGAAGATGCAGCGACGCGAGCAGGCCGAACGGCACGGCGATCGGCAGCGTCAACAGAATCGTCACCGGGTGGATGAACGACTCGAACTGCGCCGCCAGCACCATGTACATGAAGACGAACGAGAGCGCGAACGCGATGCCGAAGTAGTACGCCGCGCGCCCGAGCTCCTTCGAGGACCCGCTCGTGACGAGCGCGTAGCCCGGGGCCATGTCGAGCGCCGCGAACGTGTCCTCGAGCAGCGTCTGCGCCTCGGCCTGCGAGTGGCCGGGCGCCGGGTTTGCCCGAGAGGGTGATCTGCCGCTGGCGGTTCAGGCGATCGATCGACGACGGGCCGGTGCCCTCGTTGGCGGTGACGAGGTTGCGGAGCTGCACCAGCTCGCCGCTCCCGGTCCGGACGGTCGCGGAGGCGATCGAGTCCGGCGTGCGGCGGAACGAGTCCTGCGCCTTGAGCACGACGTCGTATTGATCCGACGCCGCGTTGAACGTCGTCACCTTCTGGCCCGCGACCAGGGCGTTGACGGTCTGCGAGACGTCCTGGACGCGGACGCCGAGGTCGGCGGCGCGCTTCCGGTCGATGTTGAGGCGCAGCTCGGGACGGCCCGGCAGGTACGTCCGATCGACGTCGACGAGGACCTGACTCTTGTCGAGCGTCTCCATCGCCTTGCCCGTGTACTCGTCGAGCTTCTCCAGATCGGGGCCGACCAGCGCGTACTGAATCACGGACCCGCGGCCGCTCACGACCTGGAGGCCGCCGGATCCCTGCACGGCGATTCGTGCGGACTGCCGGTACGGCTGGACCAGCCGGCGCGTGCGCGCGACCAGCTCCTGCTGCGAGACGTCGCGCTCGTCGATCGGCTTCAGCCGGATCGTCATGTTGCCGCTGTTGCTCTGGCCCTGGGCGCCGCCGCCGCCGCCGAACCCCGCGATCGTCAGCGTGTCGGAGACGCCGGGCAGCTGTTGCGCGGATGTCGCGCGCGATCCGATCCAGCAGCGACTGCGTCGACGCGAGGCTCGAGCCGACCGGCAGCCGCGCCGTGAGCTGGAACCGGGACTCGTCTTCGTCGGGCGTGAAGTTGACGCCGGACATCCGGAAGAGCGGATACATCGAGGCAATGACGAGCGCGCAGATCCCGGCGATGATCCACCGGTGCCGCAGCGACCACCCGAGCATCGAGGAGTAGACGCGATCGATGTGCCGGTAGAACCCGCGCCGCGACGCGTCGTGCGGCGCGCGCGTCGCCGGTCGGCTTGATCCACCGGGCCGCCAGCATCGGCGTCATCGTGAACGACACGATCAGGCTGATGGCGATCGCGGCCGCCGCCGTCAGCCCGAACGACGACATGAAGCGGCCGATGATGCCGCCGAGGAAGCCGACCGGCACGAAGACGGCGAGCAGCGCCAGCGTGGTGGCCGTGACCGCAAGGCCGATCTCCCGCGTGCCCTCGATCGCCGCCTGGAACGGCGGCAGCCCCTTCTCCTCGACGAACCGGTAGATGTTCTCCAGGACGACGATCGCGTCGTCGATGACGATCCCGACCATGAGGGTCAGCGCCAGCATGGTCATCTGGTTCATCGTGAAATTGAGCGCCGCCATCACGCGAGAACGCGCCGATGATCGAGGCCGGAATGGCGATGGCGGCGATGAGCGTCGAGCGCACGCTGCGCAGGAAGATGAGGACGATGACGGCCGCCAGGATGCCGCCCAGGATGAGGTGCTCGTAGATCGCGTGCAGCGAGGCCCGGATGAACTCGGAGTCGTCGCGGACCATGCCGGACCTCGAACGTCGGGGGCAGCGACTTCTGGATCTCCGCCATGCGCTCGCGGATGGCGTCGGCGAGCGCGACGGTGTTCACGCCGCTCTGCTTGCGGATGGCGATCGAGACCGCCGGCTTGCCGTTGAGCATCGACACCGAGCTCGGGACGGCGCCCGTGTCTTCGACCGTCCCGATGTCGCGGATGCGAATCGACTGGTTGCCGCGCGTCGCGACCACCAGCTCGAGGAAGTCTTCCGGCCGGCTCAGACGGCCGACGGTGCGCACGGACAGCTCGCGCGTGCCCTGCTCGAGGCGGCCGCCCGGCAGCTCGAGGTTCTGGGCGCGCAGGGCGGTGGCGACGTCGGAGGTCGAGAGGGCGTAGGCGTTGAGGCGATCCGGATCGATCTTGACCTGGAGCTCCCGGCGGCGCGCGCCGTAGAGGAACACCTCGCCGACCCCGTTGACCGATTCGATGCGCTTCTGCACGTTCTGTTCGAGGAACGTCGTGAGCTCGACCGCCGACATCGGCGCCGACACCGAAAAGAACATGAGCGGCATCGCGTCGGGATCCTGCTTCTGCACGACCGGCGGATCGGCCGTCTCGGGCAGGTTGCGGATGACCGGATCGACCTTCGCGCGCACTTCCTGGGCGGCGACGTCGGGGTTCTTCGACAGGTCGAACGTGATCGTGACGCGCGACTGCCCCTCGGTGGACGTCGAGCGCAGCTCGTCGATGCCGGCCACGGTGTTGACGGCCGCCTCGACCCGGTCGGTGACCTCCGCCTCGATGCTTTCGGGCGTGGCGCCCGGGTTCGACGTCGTGACCGAGACGACCGGTGACTCGATCCGCGGGTAGCGGTCGACGCCGAGCTGGAAGAACGACACGCCGCCGATCACCGTCAGCGCGGCGATCAGCATCGTCGCGAACACCGGGCGCTTGACACAGATTTCAGCGAGCTTCTGCATGGGGAGGCCTCGTGCTGCCCGGCTCCGGGCTCAGCGCGTCGCGCTGACGGTCACCTGCGCGCCGTCGTACAGGTCCGCGAGATTCGACGTGGCGACGCGCTCGCCTTCCTTGACGCCGGTCAGGATCTTCACCGTGTCGCCCTGCTGCCGCGCGGCGAGCTGCACGACGCGGAGGCTGCGCGCGGCCCTTCGCATCGATCGCAAAGGTCCTGAACGAGTTCGTGTTGACGTCCTCGACGACCGCCTTCTGCGGCACGACCATCGCGCGGGCCGTGCGTCCCTGATCGATCGTCGCGACCGCGAACATCCCGGGCTTCAGCTTCGCGCCCGGGTTGGGCACGCGCGCCTCGACGATGAAGGACCGGGCTTCGGCGGAGATCGCCGGGTTCACCGACGTCACCTGCCCGCTGAACGTCAGGCCCGGGAAGGCATCCACCGTCGCGGTGACGGCCTGCCCGACCGCGACCTGGCCCGCCTGCACGCCGGGAATCGTCAGCCGCAGCCGCAGCGGGTCGATCTTCAGCAGCGTCACGACGGCGGTCGACGGCTGCACGTACTCGCCGAGCGACACCTTGCGGTCGCTGATGTATCCCGAGAACGGCGCCGCGACGACGACGTCGGCGACGGCCTTCTCGGCGAGCGCCAGCTGCGCCCGGGCCTCGGCCAGCGAGGCGCGGGCCGTGTTCACGCTCTGCACCGACGTCTCGGCCTGCGTGCGGGCCTGGTCCGCGACCGTTTTCGAGACGTCGCCCGTCGCCAGCAGCGACGCGTAGCGCTGCGCCGTCGTCTGCGCCAGCGTGTTCTGCGATTCGGCCAGCTTCACGTTGGCTTCCGCGCGCGCGGCCGAGGCGCGCGCTTCCTCGAGGCGCAGGCCGGCGTCGACGCCCTGGATCCGGACCAGCACGGCGCCGGTGTTGACGAACTGGCCGACTTCGACCGGCGTGGCGATCACGCGGCCCGAGGCTTCGGGCGCGACGTCGGACGATTCCTGCGCCTCGAAGCTGCCGGTGGCTTCGATCGTCACGGGCTCGTTCACCCCCTGCACCGGGGCGACGGTCACGCTCACCGTCGCGGGAGCCTGCGCGGCCGGTTCGGCGGAGCCGCCACGGCTGCACCCCGCGGCGCCGAGCCACAGCCCGAGGCACACCGCGGCAAACAGTGGTCGAAGGCGTGGGCGCCAGACGCGTCATGAGACGAAGATATCGCGGATTCGAATCGGGCGGTTCGATGATAGCTGCCGCGAGCTCGTCCAGGCCCTTTGAAGGAGCGCGGCGGACGGTGGACGGCATGATAGGTAGACGCCGCGAGGCGAGCGCGTTTACCTCGGCGCCCACGCCGTCGGTCCGGAGCGGAGCGCCGGGGCGGGCCGCGTGGCACGGCAGCTGGATCGGTAGACGCCGGCGACAGGGCGCCCTGCGTCCGACTCCTGCCTTCGCGGACGACGCACGCCGAGCCGACGCGCGCAATCGCGCGGTCGGCCCCATCGCAGGAACCGGCCGAGCGGAAGGCAGGCAAGGTATGATCGTTCGTCAACCTCGAAGCAGGAGTCTTCGCCATGTCCACGCATCGTCTTGCGCGGAAATCCGCGTTGCCGCTCGCCGTCTTCCTGTGCGGGGCCGCCGTCCTGGCGCAGGGCGCCGGTGTGGTCGCTCCGTCCGCCAGTGGCCAGGAAGACGCCGCACGAGACGAAGATCCACGGCTACACGCTGAAGGACGACTACTTCTGGCTGCGCGAGAAGTCGAATCCGGAAGTCATCGCGTACCTCGAGGCCGAGAACGCCTACACCGACGAGGTGATGAAGCCGGCCAAAGGCCTGCAGGAGACGCTGTACAAAGAGATGCTCGGGCGCATCAAGCAGACCGACCTCAGCGTGCCGGCGCGCATCGGCGAGTACTACTACTACTCACGCACCGAAGAAGGCAAACAGTATCCGTACCGCTGCCGCCGGAAGGGGAGCATGACGGGCCCCGAGGAAGTGCTCCTCGATCTGAACGCGCTCGCCGAAGGCCACACGTATCTCGGGCTCGGCGCCTTCGAAGTCAGCGACGACGGCAACTGGCTGGCGTACACGACGGACACGACCGGCTACCGGCAGTACACGCTGCACGTGAAGGACCTCCGCACCGCGCAAGACGTCCAGCGAGGCCATCGAACGCACCGGATCGGTGGTCTGGGCGACCGACAACCGGACGCTGTTCTACACGACGGAAGACGCCGTCTCGAAGCGCTCGGACAAGTTCTGGCGGCACGTCGTCGGCGCCGCCAGGAGCGAGCTGCTCTACGAGGAGAAGGACGAGCTGTTCGACCTCGCCGCCGGGCGCTCGCGTCGACCGGAAGATGATCTTCGTCGGGTCGTACGCCAAGACGTCACGCGAGATCCGCTACCTCGACGCGGGCAATCCGACCGGCACGTTCAAGGTCGTGCTCCCGCGCCAGGCCGGCCACGAGTACGACGTCGATCACTACAACGGCGTGTTCTACATCACCACCAACAAGGCGGCGAAGAACTTCCGCGTCGTGACGGCGCCCATCGCCGATCCGTCCGAGGGCCGCTGGAAGCCCTTCATCGATCACAACCCGGCGGTGAAGATCGACGGCCTGTCGTTCTTTGCCGGCCACTCGTGGTCTCGGAACGGGAAGGCGGGCCTGACGTTCCTGCGCGTCATCGACATGAAGACGCGCGGCTCGCACCGGATTACGACGAACGAGGCGGACTACGCCCTCTCCCTCGCCGGCAATCCCGAGTTCAACACCACGACCGTGCGGTTCACCTACGAGTCGATGGTCACCCCGTCGTCGGTGTACGACTACGACCTGAACACGCGCACGCGCACGCTCCTCAAACAGCAGGAGGTGCTCGGCGGGTACGATCCGGCGGCGTACGAGGCGCGCCGGATCTGGGCGGTCGCGCGCGACGGCACGAAGGTGCCCATGTCGATCGTGTCGAAGAAAGGCGTGACGCTCGACGGCAGGGCGCCGCTCCTGCTCTACGCGTACGGGTCGTACGGCGCGTCGCTGGAGCCCGACTTTCTCGTCGAACCGGCTCAGCCTCCTCGATCGCGGCGTCATCTACGCGCTCGCCTACATCCGCGGCGGCGGGGAGCTCGGCGAGGAATGGCGCGAGCAGGGACGGATGATGCAGAAGCTGAACACGTTCCACGACTTCATCGACTGCGCCGAGTTTCTCGTCAAGAACAAGTACACCTCGCCGGACCGGCTCGTGATTCAGGGCGGCAGCGCCGGCGGCCTGCTCGTCGGCGCGGTCGTCAACATGCGCCCCGATCTGTTCAAGGCCGTGGTCGCGCAGGTGCCGTTCGTCGACGTCATGAACACGATGCTCGACGCGTCCGCTGCCGCTGACGACGAGCGAGTGGATCGAGTGGGGCAATCCGAACAAGAAGGCGGAGTTCGACTACATGGTCAAGTACTCCCCCTACGACAACGTGACGGCGCAGAACTACCCGTCGATGCTCGTGGAGGTGTCGCTCAACGACAGCCAGGTGCCCTACTGGGAGGGCACGAAGCTCGTCGCGAAGCTGCGCGCCACGAAGACCGACACGAACGTGCTCCTGCTCAAAGCGAACATGGGGGCGGGCACGGCGGATCCTCGGGGCGTTACGACGCGCTGCGGGAAACCGCGTTCAGCTATTCGTACATGTTGTGGCAGATGGGTTTGACGGAACGCGACGGCAGGCACGCAGTAGACGGGGGTAGGTAGACACAACTCGCGATTGACGCTCGGGGGCCCCATGCGCATCGGGATGGCGATGGTCGGTGCCGCGCTGTTGCTGGCGATCGCCGCGGCACAGGAGCCGGCAAAGCCGCAGGAATCGGTGTTCCGCAGCGCCACGCGGACGGTGGCGGTGTACGCGACGGTGAGCGACGCGCAGGGACGGCTGGTGCCGGATCTGACCCGGGAGGACTTCGAGGTCTACGACGACGGCAAGCGCCAGGAGCTCACGCTGTTCGAGAACGGCTCCCAGCCCATCACCGTGGTCCTGCTGCTGGATCGCAGCGGCAGCATGGTCGGCAACTTCAATCTCGTGCGCTCGGCCGCCGAGCAGTTCGTGGCGCGCGCTGCGGACCGGGGACAAGGCGCGGATTGGCAGCTTCGCCAACCGCATCCAGCTGGACCCGCGCGACTTCACGAGCAACAAGCGCGACATGATCGCCATCCTGCGGACCGAGTTGCAGGAGGCGGGGCCGACGCCGCTCTGGAACGCCGTCAACGTCGGCATCACGGCGCTCCTGCACCAGGACGGCCGTCGCGTCGTGCTCGTGTTTACCGATGGGGTCGACCGTCCGGACGGCAACAACAACGTCAGCTTCAGGGAGGTCGCCAGGAACGCCGCGCGGGAAGACGTCATGGTGTATGCGATCGGCCTGGCCGGACGCCTGGGGTACGGCGGACGCAGGCGCGGCTCCGGCGGTGTCGGCGGCGGCATCGGCACCGGTCGTGGCGGGCCCGGACAGCCCGTCGAGATGTCGAAGCCGGATCCGGGCCTGCCGAAGATCGCGACCGAGACGGGGGGCGGATACTTCGAGCTCACCTCCGCCAACAACATGTCGGCGACGTTCGTCCGCATCGCGGATGAGCTCCACCGTCAGTATGCGCTCGCCTTCACGCCGGCGAAGTTCGACGGGAAGACGCACAGGATTGAGGTCCGCGTTCGCCGTCCCAGATCTGACGGCGCGCGCCCGGAAGTCGTACGTCGCGAAGGAGGACGTAGCAGGATCCATCGCGCGAAGGTCCGGCCCGCCGCAGACATCAAACGCTTCGAGACCAGCCGCGGGAAGCAGCGTCCCCCTCCACGTGATCCGGCCAAGGCGAGACGGCAGTGGCGCGAGCCGTCGCGCTGAGCTCGTCCGTATGCGCCGTGCCTTGATCGTTCGATCCATTTCGCGAGCGCAACTGTCATCGCGCGCTGCTTGCCTGCACCACGTCGATCATCGGTGAGGCGATCGCATCATCTCTGTTGCGGCGGATGTTGCGGCGGCGTTCGCGTCCCGTCGGAAGTTCGCGTCCCGTACAAAACGACGCGCGCGCCCGGTTGCATTTTGGTGATCGTCACGATCGGATCAATCAGACATTCGACGCGTGCGCTCTATGTCAACAGGGGTAGCGTCGCATCGCGAGCAGGTCGTCCTGCTCGCCATGCGATGTGACGTGCGACGCGCGCGGCTGCAAGGGGCACATCGTACACCTCGACGATCGTCATTGAACAAGCCAGTCAGTGTGATCTGCCAACTCTGTAATTGGAGTTGGCGACGTCGTGCGTTGACTTGACAGTTCGTCGTCGAGGCCTAGCTTACGGGGCAATCCAATACTGGTGATCGTTAGTGCCCGAATAATCGGGTACGCGATACCCGGCTGTTCTCGGATTCCGCGTGTCGCTGCTGGCGGAGGGAGGAGCGTTCCGTTCGGGGTCGGGAACGGAGGTAACCATGGACAAGCGAGTGCGTGGACGGGTGAGTCGTGGCGTTGTACTTCTATCTTCAGCGATCGTGATTCTGACGGCGGCGGTGGCGTGGGCGATCGTGACGGACCTGGGCACGGTCGATTCCGTGCACGATCCGGTCGCGGTGCACGCCGATCAGGGCGAACTGAATGCGCTCAACGCGCGGGATCCTGATGCGGCGTTCGAGGAGGCGTTCGAGCTTGGCGACGAGCTGTTCGGCACGCAGTTCAACGCGCTCGACGGCGGCGGCGCCAACGTCGGCCGCGGTCAGCGTTTCACCCGCGTGCCGCGAGCCGATCTGACCGGCCCCACGGAATGGAAGTCGCACTTCCCTGCCCGCACGACCGGCCCCAACGCCCAGGGCTGTTTCGAGTGTCATGAGCAGCCATTCGAAGATGGATCCGGGACGGCCGCGCAGAACGTGCACCGCGACCCGTTCGGCACCGGCCTGATCGGGCAGTTCGTCGAACGCAACACGCCGCACGTCTTCGCGCCCGGCGCCATCCAGCGGCTGGCCGAGGAGATGACCGACGACCTCACCGCGGATCAGAACCGGCTCGTCGCCGAGGCCTGCAGATGCGGGCGGCGCCACGCGGTCGGTCACCCTCGAGACCAAAGGGATCAACTACGGGACCCTGACCGGGCGCCGGACCAGCGGCTCGTCCCGAAACTGCACCGTCGCCAACGTCACCTTCGACACCTCCGGCGTGCGGGGGATCGACAACACGCCGTCCGTCGACAACCCCTCGGCCGGCATACAGCTGATCGTCAGGCCGTTCCAGTGGAAGGGCAGCCAGTCCTTCATCCGCGACTTCAACCGGGGCGCCTCCCACAACGAGCTCGGCATGCAGGCGGTCGAGAGTCGTCGGCTACAACAGGGACGGCGACCACGACGGCGTCGTGAACGAGATGACGATCGGCGACCAGACCGCGCTGGCGATCTACCTGGCCGCGCAACCCCGGCCGACCACGCTGCTCGAGCTGAATTCTCTCGGACTCCTGGAGCCGGCGCTGACCACGGCGCAGAATCTCGCGGATCAACGCGGGCCGGCAGGTCTTTCAGTCCATGGGGTGTGCGATCGTGCCACGTGCCGAGCCTGACGATCGACAATCCGATCTTCAGCGAGCCGAGCCAGAACCCGGCCTTCCGGGACGGAGCCGCGTTCCCGGCCGGCCAGAGCACGGTCGCAGAGGGCGTGACGCCCGCGAAGGCGATCAAGTTCGACCTCACCAGAGATCAGCCGGACAACGTCATCCACACGCCGAGCGGCGAAATCCGGCTCGGATCCTTCCGGAGAAACAGCCGCGGAGGAGCGATCGTGGAGTTGTTCGGCGACCTGAAGCGCCACTTCATGGGACCGCGGCTCAGGGAACCGGTCAACGAGATCTCCGGAACCGACGTGACGCCGATTCCGGACACGCCGCGCAACAACCACACGCCGGAGACGTTCCTCACCGAGAACCTGTGGGGCGTCGGGTCCACCTCTCCCTTCATGCACGACGGGCGCTCGACGACGCTGGCGGAGGCCATCATCGAGCATGGCATGGCTGGCGACAACACCAGCGAAGGCCGCTTCGCCCGGGCGAACTTCATCAACGCCTCGACCTCGCAGAGACAGCTGCTGATCGCGTATCTCGAGAACCTGGTGCTCTTCAAGATCGAGGAAGAAGAGGAGGCGGCCGCGGCGGCGGGTCCACTGAGTCTGCTGCAGGCGCCCGCCGGGCCGCGGCAGCGGGTGAAGATCGGGCCGAAGGGCTTCCGAATCCGGATGCAGTGACGAAGGATACGTCGCGCGCCGCTCAGCTCGCGCGACGTATCGGTTTCTCTGGGCCTCCCGCCCCGCGGGCTGGTAGGATCACAGGACGGGAGGCCCCTCATGTGCCGGAATATCAAACCCTTGTTCAACTTCGAGCCGCCGGCCACCGACGACGAGGTGCGGGCGTCGTCGCTGCAGTTCGTACGAAAGGTCAGCGGGTTCACGAAGCCGTCGAAGGCGAACGAGGACGTGTTCAACCAGGCGGTCGATGACGTGACGGCGGCGGCGCGCAAGCTGATCGCCTCGTTGGTGACGACCGCCCCGCCGAAGGACCGCGACGAGTACGTGGCCAGGCTGCGCGAACGCTCGGCAGAACGATACGGCCGCGTCAGTCAATCCTGAGCGCTGTATTGGGTTCGATCCTCGCCGCCCTGCGCGCCGGCGCGTAGCTCGCGGTGAGCGCCACGGTCGCCAGGCCTGCCACCGCCCCCACGAGCGTCAGCGGGTCGTTCGGCTCGAGCCCGAAGAGCATCGCCATCAGCCGCTCGCGCACGAGGGTGTCGGCGATCTGCGAGTTGAGCACCGTGTAGGTCACCCCGATTCGCGGGTTCCACCGCGAGCTCGCCGACACGCTGTACGGCTCCCGGAATACTCGGCGCGGGATTCCGAAGGCAATCTCTGGGGCTTCGGGACGGACTATCCAGAGGGGCCGGCGGTCTAGCGGTCTGTCTCCGCTGACTCGATAGCGGTCTCCGGGGGGCCACACCTGCTCCACCCCACGGCGCTGGAAAACGCCGCGTTGAGGAGCCTTTCGTGGCAGAATCCCCTTTCAGGTCGAACATGACGTGCTGACTTCAGGAACTTTTCTGGGCACGTACGAGATCCGCTCGCCGCTCGGAGCGGGCGGCATGGGCGAGGTGTACCCGGGCCCACGACACCAGGCTGAGTCGCGACGTCGCGATCAAGATCCTGCCCGAGGCGTTCATCCGCGATCCCGAGCGGGTGGCCCGCTTCGAGCGCGAAGCGCGGCTTCTCGCCGCGCTGAATCATCCGAA
Source organism: uncultured Acidobacteriota bacterium (assembly GCA_963820645.1). Classification (GTDB taxonomy): domain Bacteria; phylum Acidobacteriota; class Vicinamibacteria; order Vicinamibacterales; family 2-12-FULL-66-21; genus JALZOC01. Next base: position 282,200 of record CAWGAS010000005.1, read on the forward strand.
CATCGCCGGCATCTACGGGCTCGACGACGCGGTTGTAAGCGCCGGTTCCAGGGGCTCCGACTCGAACCAGGGCAGCGGCCGTTCGCCCGGCTCGTCCCCGGGAGCACCGTCGGATCCCGCAGAGTCGGCCGTGGGACGCGCCGTGCGCTTTATCGTGCTCGAACTGGTCGAAGGGGAAAGCCTGGCGGCAAAGCTCGGGGGCTCCCGGGGGCCGCGCGCGCCGCTGCCGCTCGACGAGGCCCTCGCGTTCGCCCGCCAGATAGCCGACGCGCTGGAAGCGGCGCATGAAAAGGGCATCGTTCACCGCGACCTGAAGCCTTCCAACATCGCCCTCACCCCGGACGGCAAGGTGAAGGTGCTCGACTTCGGGCTCGCGAAGGCACTCGAGGGGGACTCGCCGGCGGACCCGGCGAACTCGCCGACGGTCACGGTCGCGACGCGCGCCGGCCTGATCCTCGGGACGGCCGCGTACATGAGCCCGGAGCAGGCGAAGGGGCGGGCCGCCGACAAGCGGAGCGACGTGTGGGGCTTCGGATGCGTCCTGTACGAGATGCTCACGGGCAAACGCGCATTCTCGGGCGAGGATGTGTCCGACACGCTCGCCGCGGTGCTGCGCGACGAGCCGGACTGGACGGCGATTCCCGCAGACGTGCCTCCGCCGGTGCAGGCCCTCGTCCGGCGTTCACTCGTCAAGGATCGCGCCTCACGCATCTCGGACATCTCGGTCGCTCGTTTCCTGCTGACCGACCCCGCAGCCTCCAGCGGGGTAGTCGCGTCCGTGCACCCGCAGTCGTCGACCGGCGGCCGGCGGCGGCTCACGTTTGCGCTCGCGGGCTTGACGGCCGGGATGCTCCTGATGGCCGTCATCGCGTGGGCGGTCGTCAGCTTCAGAACGGCGCCGCCGGCACCGACGATGCGGTTCGTCATCGTGCCGCCCACCGGCCAGCCGGTGGCTTTGCGCAGCTACGATCGCGAGCTGGCGGTCTCTCCGGACGGCACGACGATTGTCTACACCGCGCGCGACGGCAACGAGATCGTGCTGATGGTCCGTGCCATCGACCAGCTCGTGGCCGTGGCGCTTCGCGGCACCGGTGTGCCGCGCTCGCCCTTCGTCTCGCCGGACGGAAAGTGGATTGGCTACTTCACCGGCGATGAGCTGCGGAAGATACCGATGACGGGCGGAGCGCCGACGACGCTCTGCAAACCTGTCGGCCCGCCGCGCGGCGCGAGCTGGAGCCCCGACGGCGCGAGCATCGTCTTTGCGACGGCGACCTCGACCGGGCTGCTTCGCGTGCCGGCCGCGGGCGGCGAACCCTCGGAGATCACGACGGTTGATCCGGCGGCGAAGGACCAGAAACACTGGTTTCCTTACGTGCTGCCGGGCGGCAGGGCGGTGCTGTACACCGCGACCGAGGGCGCCGGGATCCAGAATTCCCACATCGCCGTCCTGGACCTGGCGACGGGAAAACGCACGACGCTCGTCCGCGGCGGCAGCAACCCGGAATACACGGCGACGGGCCACATCGTCTACGCGGTGGACGGCGCCTTGCGTGCGGTCCGGTTCGACGCCGGCCGGCTCGAGGTCCTTGGGGAGCCCGCACCCGTCGTCGAGCATGTGACGACGATGTCCACCGGCGCGGCGAACTATGCGGTCGCCGCCAATGGCACGCTGGTCTACCTGACCGGCGGCGTGTCGCGGCGGGTGTCCAGGAATTCGCTCGTCTGGGTCACGCGCCAGGGGCGCGAGGAGCCGATCACGGCGCCGGAGCGGGCGTACTACTATCCGCGGCTCTCGCCGGACGGCACGCAGATCGCGCTCGACGTGCGGGATCAGGAAGAAGACATCTGGGTCTGGGATCTCCGCCGGAAGATGCTCACGCGATTGACGTTCGATCGTGCCAGCGACCAGTATCCGGTCTGGACCCCTGACGGAAAACGGATCATCTTCGGTTCGGCGCGTGCGGGAACGTCGAATCTATACGGCCAGCTCTCGGACGGTACAGGTGAGCCCGAGCGCCTGACGACCAGCGTGAAGCTGCAGCATCCGAATTCGATTTCGCCGGACGGCGCGCGCATCGTCTTCCGGGAAGAGGGGGGCGTCGGCGGCGTGGACCTGATCGCGCTCGTGGAGAACAGGAACGGCCGGCGCAGTTCTGAGCCGCTGGTCGTGACGCCGGCGGGCGAGCTGAACGCCGACGTGTCGCCGGACGGGCGCTGGATGGCGTACCGAGTCGAACGAATCGGGCCAGAGCGAGGTCTACGTGCGGCCGTTCCCGCACGTCGATGGCGGGCGGTGGCCCGTGTCGACGGCAGGGGGCCGGGCTCCTCTCTGGGCGAGAAACGGCCGGGAACTGTTCTTCCTCGACGCGAGCGGTGCGCTCTTCGCCGTTGCCGTCCGGACGAGCGGCGCATTCAGCACCGGTAGTCCGAGCAGAATCCTGGAGCCGCGCTACCTGGTCGGGCCGGGCCGGACCTACGATGTCTCGGCGGACGGACAACGCTTCCTCATGATCAAGCCGGCGCAACAACCCGAACCGGCCGCCCCCTCCGCCAGAATCGTCGTCGTCTTGAATTGGCTCGAGGAATTGAAGGCGCGAAGCACGCAGTGAAGTTCGGACGGGACGCGCAGCCGGTCGCAGGGGCGCGCCCCCCACTATAATCAGAGATCCGTGCCAAAGCTCATCTGCGACAGCATTCTCGACGCCATCGGGCACACGCCGCTGGTGCGGATCAACAGCATCACCCGGGGCGTGATTCCCGCGACGGTCCTGGTGAAGCTCGAGACCTTCAACCCCGGCAACTCGATCAAGGACCGCATGGCCGTCCGGATGATCGAGGACGCCGAGCGGCAGGGCCTGCTCGAGCCGGGCGGCACGATCATCGAAGGCACCTCGGGGAACACCGGCATGGGGCTGGCGATCGCGGCCATCGTCAAGGGCTACAAGTGCATCTTCACGACGACCGACAAGCAGTCCAAGGAGAAAGTCGACGCCTTGAAGGCGTTCGGCGCCGAGGTCATCGTCTGCCCGACCAACGTCGATCCGGAGGATCCGCGGTCGTACTACTCCGTCTCGTCGCGCCTCGAAAAGGAAGTGCCGAACTCGTGGAAGGCGAACCAGTACGACAACCTGTCGAATACCGCCGCGCACTACGAGCAGACCGCGCCGGAGATCTGGGAACAGACCGGCGGCCGCGTCACCCACCTGGTCGCCGGCGTGGGCACCGGCGGCACGATCAGCGGGGTCGGGCGCTACCTCAAGGAGCGCAACCCGCGCATCAAGGTGTGGGGCATCGACACCTACGGGTCGGTCTTCAAGAAGTACAAGGAGACCGGCATCTTCGACAAGAACGAGATCTACCCCTACATCACCGAGGGCATCGGCGAGGACTTCCTGCCGAAGAACGTCGACTTCGCGGTGATCGATCATTTCGAGAAGGTCACCGACAAGGACGCGGCGCTGATGACGCGGCGCATCGCGCGCGAGGAGGGCATCTTCGCCGGCAACTCCGCCGGCTCGGCGATGGCCGGGCTGCTCCAGCTCAAGGACCACTTCACGGCCGGCGACGTGGTCGTGGTGATCTTCCACGATCACGGGTCGCGCTACCTGGGGAAGATGTACAACGACGAATGGATGCGCGAAAAGGGCTTCATCGAGAAGTCCGGCCTGACGGCGCGCGATCTCGTCGCGTCGGGCCTCTCCGGCGAGCTCCTGGCGATCGAAGGCAGCGAGCCGGTCGAGACCGCCGTCAAGCTGATGGGCGCGCACGACTTCTCGCAGATTTCGATCACGCTCGACAAGCGGCTCGTCGGATCGCTCAACGAGACGCACCTCTATGCGGAGCTCGTGGCCGACCCCGCCGTCAAGGCGCAGCCGGTCGCGGCGATCATGCAGCCGGCCTTCCCGTTCGTCGACATCTCGACGCCGGTGGACCTGCTGTCCACGATGATCACGCCGGCGAACCCGGCCGTCCTGGTCCGCGATTTCAAGACCGAGAAGACGTTCATCATCACGCGGTCCGACGTCATCCGCGTCCTCTGCTGAGATCCGCCCATGCGCCTGCAGCACCTCACGCCGATGTTGCGCACGAACGACCTGAAAGGATCGATCGAGTTCTACACGAAGATCCTCGGGTTCACCTGCGACGGCTCGAGCGACGACTGGGGCTGGGCGTCCGTGAAGCGCGACAACGTCTGCATCATGTTCGCGCTGCCGAACGCGCACGAGCCGTTCGCAGGCCCGGTCTTCACGGGCTCGCTCTACATCCATGCGTCGGACGTGGACGCGCTCTGGACGCGGCTGAAGGACGTGGTCCGCGTCTGCTATCCGATCGAGGATTTCGAGTACGGGATGCGGGAGTTCGGCATCTACGACAACAACGGCTACCTCCTCCAGTTCGGCCAGGAAGGGCCGGAGGCGCTGCAGGCCGTGGAAATCGCGTGACGGTCCATGCGCCTGCTCCGCAGCGTGGCGGCAATCGTGGCGGGGTACGGCGTCATGTCGCTGACCGTGATCGGCGGGACGATCATCGCGGCGTCGCTGTTCGTTCCAGGTGGGGTGCCGGCGGCTGGCGCGTCGTGCCGCCGCCGAGCTTGCCGGCGACGTATCTCGCCGCCAATCTCGCGACCAACGCGCTCGGCGCCGTCCTCGGCGGATGGCTCACGGCCCGGATCGCGGGGTTCGCGCCGTTCGCCCATGCGGCCGTCCTGGCCGTGTTTCCCGCCACACTGGCGCTCGGCTCGGCGGCGAACGCGCCGGCGGGGCCCCAGACCGGCTGGTACCCGATCGTCATCGGCGTGATTGGCGTCGCCGGGGTCCTGGCCGGCGGAAAGCTCCGTGCCGCGGCGGCTGACGCTGCCGCCGGACGCGGACCCGTGGTAGCGTAAGCGTGCTTCCGGTGGTGTCGAAAACGTGGGACGCGCATCATGATTAGAACCAAGTCCATCATCAGCCTCGCATTCGTGGCCGGATTTCTGCTGGCCGTGGCCCGCCCGGCCCTCGCGCAGCACGCCGATATCACCGGCACGTGGGAGCTCACCGTCACCCCCCCGAACGGGACGGAGCGGATCGTGCCGCTCGTGCTGAAGAACGACGCCGGCAAGATCGCCGGCACGGTGAGCCTGCCGCAGGCAGTCCTGCCCGTCGAAGCGACCGTGAAGGAGAGGGCGGTCACGCTTGCCTTGACCGCCCCGACGCAGAACGGCCCGCTGAACCTCGTGCTCGTCGGCACCGCCGACGGCGAGCCGAGCAATCCGGCCAGTTCGATGTCGGGAACCGTGGAGCTCGGCGCGCAGGGACAGGGTAAGTGGATCGCCAAGCGCACAGCGTCGGCCACGCCGTCTTCGGCCCGCCAGTCCACCACCGTTGACGTCACCGGCGCCTGGGCCTTCGCGGTGGAGTTCGGCGGCGGATCGGGAACGCCGACGATGACCTTCAAGCAGGACGGCGAGAAGCTGACGGGTCAGTACGTCGGCCAGCTCGGCGAGGCGCCGCTTTCCGGCACGCTCAAAGGGAACGCCATCGACTTCACGATCAACCTGACTATCGAGGGCAATGCGGTCAGCATCCGCTATACCGGGACGGTCGAAGGCGCCTCGATGAAGGGCGCCGTGAAACTCGGCGACATGGGCGAGGGCACCTTCACCGCCACGAAGAAGAAGCCCTGAATTTCAGCGTCCGGCTGCACCCGGACCCAATGTGAACATCATTTGCCATTCAACGATCTCAAGCTCCACCCCTCCCTGATCAAAGGCATCAAGGAGCTCGGCTTCGTCCGGCCCACGCCGATCCAGGCCGACGCGATTCCCCCGGCGATGGAGGGGCGCGACGTCCTGGCCTGCGCGCAGACCGGCAGCGGCAAGACGGCGGCGTTCCTGCTGCCGATCCTCCACAAGCTGATCGACAAGCCGCGCGGCACGACGCGCGCGCTGGTGATCGCGCCCACGCGCGAGCTGGCCGCGCAGATCCTCGAGGACCTGAACGACCTGGCGGTCCACACGCCGATCACCGGCGCGTCGATCTTCGGCGGCGTCGGCATGGGCCCGCAGGAGCACGCGTTCCGCAGCGGCGTCGACGTGCTCATCGCCACGCCGGGGCGCCTGCTCGACCATCTGCGCGCGCCGTACGCCAAGCTCACGCACCTCGAGTTCCTCGTGCTCGACGAGGCCGACCGCATGCTCGACATGGGGTTTCTGCCGGAGATCCGCAAGATCCTCCGCTACGTGCCCGCGAAGCGCCAGACGCTGTTCTTCAGCGCGACGATGCCGCCGGAGATCGCGGCGCTGACGGGGGAGATGCTGCGCAACCCGGCGACGATCCAGCGCGAGCGGCAGGCGGCGCCCGCCGTCGGGGATCACGCAGGCGGTCTATCCGGTCTCGCAGGCGCTCAAGCCGCTGCTGCTCGTGGCGCTGCTGCAGCGGGGCGACGTGAAGCAGGCGCTCGTCTTCACGCGGACGAAGCACCGCGCCAACCGGCTCGCCGAGCACCTCGTGCAGGCGGGCGTCGCGCGCCGAGCGCATCCACGGCAACCGCTCGCAGGCGCAGCGCACGGCGGCGCTCGACGGCTTCAAGCGGGGCACGTTTCCCGTGCTGGTCGCGACCGACATCGCGGCGCGCGGGATCGACGTCGAACGAGCTCGGCCACGTCGTGAACTTCGACGTGCCGCTCGTCCCCGACGACTACATCCACCGCGTCGGGCGAACGGGACGCGCGGAGGCCACCGGCGACGCGTTCACGTTCGTCTCGCCGGAAGAGGACGGGAACCTGCGGGACATCGAGCGCGCCATCGGCCGCCGCCTGCCGCGCGTCACGCGTGCCGGATTTCGACTACAACGCGAAGCCGCCGGCGCGCCTCGAGGTGCCGCTGGCGCAGCGGATCGCGGAGATTCGGGCGCGGAAGCGCGACGAGCGGGCGCGCGCCGCGGTCAACGCCGCGCGCCGGTCGGCCAATCAGCGCGGGCAGCCACCCGGCGCCGCCGCGCAACAGCCCGGCCGCCGGCCCCCTCCGCCGGGCGCCGGACGGCACGCCGACGGCGCTCCCGGCCGAGGCCCGGCAGCACCGTCGAGGCTACCAGGGGGCTTCGCGGCGCGGTCCAGGTGGCCGTTCGCCGCGGTAGCCACCCCATGGGCAGCTAAACCCGCCGCTGTGTTATGCTTATGGGTGGGCCGCGATAACGCGGTCCCGCGCGGCTTGCGCGGAAGGCACGTGGGATTCCGGGGCGCTACGGCGCCGTTTTTATGTCTGCGGCCCCTATCGAGTTTACGCTCGAGTTGACCCCCCGGTCCCGCGTCGACGTCATCGACGTGCGGGGCGCGGTCTTTTCCCGCTACGGCAACGCCCTGGATCGGTACCCCCGGGCTCTCTGCTGCTCCTTTCACACGACGGCCGGCTACCTCGACCAGAGCGTGGCGGCCCGGCTCAACCAGAACCCCGCCGGCGTGATGCCCTATATCGATCTCTTCCAGACGATCTTCCCGGAAGGGGCCGGATACGAGCACGACAAGATCGAGCGGCGGACGGAGCTCTCGCCGGCGCAGCGGCCGTCCGAGCCGCGGAACGCCCACTCGCACCTCGCGTTCATGGCGGGGGCGCTGCGCACGTGCGTCGCCTACCTGAACCGTCCCGGCGAGCCGATGTCGTTCGTCGATCTCGACGGCGTGCATGCGGGGCGGCCCCGCACGCGGCATACGAGCGTCATGGGGTATTCGGGGGAGGAGACGGTCGCGCAGGCGCGCGTGGTGGTGCCCGTCTCGGGGCACAGGGTCGAGTCGATCAACCTGAAGGATCCGCGCCTCGGCGTCTACGAGCAGTGCGCGGACCTCGTCACCAGGCACGGCGTCACGAAGGGGCGCATCCGGCTCTCGCTCGGCTCGGGCGAGCGGCACGCCGGGCTGACGGTCAACGAGTACGAGACGCTGCTGATGCGCCACGACCTCTCGGACGTGCTGCGCGATCCCGTGCGCTTCATGGCGGAGAAGGCGGGGCACATCCTGGGGAACCCGCGCGCGATCCCCGCCAAGACGCTCGACTACGCGAAGTACGATCTCGTCCGCGTGTTCAACCGGCTGGTCGATGCGCTCGGTCTGCGCGAATCGCTCGTCGAGAGCGTGCTGTCGCGGGCGATCGCGATGCCGGCGTCCCGGTTCCTGCGGATGAAGCGTTCGGTGAGCCTGCTCGTGTCCGACCGCGGATCGTCGGGCCGCGGCAGCATCATCGAAGGCACCTATCAGAGTCCCATCCTCGTGCAGTGGCACCGTGAGGCGCGGCAGTCCCGCGTCCTCGAGGTGACGCTGACGCGGTTCGTGTAGTCCAGCTTCCAGCTTCCGCGCTCGCCAGCTTCCAGCGGATCCCGGATCCCGCATCCCGGATCCCGGTAGGCCTTCCTCCTCCTATCGGTATCTCCACCCTTTCAGGTCCGCACCGACAGGCGCCACGCGCTCGATCTGCGCCGTCATCTTCTGCAGCAGATCGGCCGCGCTGGGTCCCCAGCAATGCGGCGCACGGCGCTCGAAGACCACCTCGCCGGTGAACTTCGGGTTGTCGGCTTTCGCGAGGAACGCGTTGAGCCGCTCGACGGCGTTGTTCAGGTAGATACGAGTCCATGTCGCCGACGTACACGTTGAGCTTGTGCGCGACCTTCGGCCCGAGCGTCGCCCAGTTGCTGCGCAGGATGTGGAGCAGGTCGTACTTCATCCAGTACTCCGCGACGCTCTTGTCGATCTCGCCGGTCGCCTTGTTCCAGAGCCGCTTCGGGTAGCCGTCCGGCCCCACCGGCGAGTAGGTGGCCTCCCAGATGTCCCACTGGCCGCCCGAACGGGACTTGTCGCCGACGACGAGCTCGTACCAGTTCTCGTCCTTCATCATCGACTGGATGTTGCCGTCGGGGCGCCGCTCGTTCGGGCGCTCGACCTTCATCCATCCCTTGTCGAAGAAGTACGCGTTCGCATCCTTGTAGATGTCGACGATCTGGTGATACGAGAAATCCACCGCATCGGGACAGCTCGCGAAGGCGCCGCCGTAGAAGTCCGGGTAGAAGACCTGGTGCGCGGCGGCGATCCAGCCTCCGGTCGATCCTCCCGACAGCATGCGGGCCCACGGCTCCCTGATGGCGCGGAATGCGCTGCTCGACGGCGGGGATCAGCTCCTGGATGATGGCGTCGCCGTACGGCCCGTTGTTCTCCGAGTTCACGCCGTAGGAGTCGTCGTAGTACGGCGAGGGGTGCTGCAGCGTGACGTAGAGGAAACGCGGCGTGGCGTCCGCGAGCCAGAGCTTGATCGAACTGGCCGCCGCGGCCGAAGCCGCCCGGGGCGCCGAGCGAGAAATGGCCGTGCACGTAGTTGACGGGATAGCGCACGTCCGGATGTTTGTCGTAGTCCTTGGGCAGCAGCACGGTCGCGCCGAGGAAGATCGGCTGTCCCCACCATTTCGTCAGGATGCGGCTCTGAATCTTGATCCGCTTCACCATCGCGGTGTCGGCGGGCGGCTGGATCGGGGGAATGGCCTTCATCGCCACGAGCCGGATCGGCGTCGTCGACTGCCGGATCGAAGGCGACCTTGATCGGATCGCCCAGCAGGTTCCCTGGCGACCGCTTCCAGTTCTGTCCTTCCCACTGGTCGTTGTGCAGCCACACGGTCTTGCCCGTCCGCTCGCGGGAAGCGCGTGTAGACGTTGACGAAGGGCTGCATCCAGTACTCGCCGGCAGGCAGATCGCGGAGGCTGGCGAGCGGATGGCCGCGATCGCGCCGGGCCGATCGTCGCCACCGCGCCCGGCGCGAGCCCCTCGACGAACTTCGAGAACAGCGGCACGCCGGTCGGTGCGGCCTGCTCGATTGGCGGCCGCTGGTTGTCGCGGCTGATCGCGACGTAGACCATGCCGGTCACGGCCTCGGCCCGCGCCTCGGCGGAGAACGAGATGTCGATTCGGGGCCCGCCCGACTCGGCCTGCGGCGGCGCGGCCTCCGCCGGAACGCGTTGCTGGCCGTCCACGGCGGCGAGGGCGAACGCCACTGCCGCCGCGGTCAGAAAGCGGACGGCCGGAAACCACGCCGTCGGAGTGCGCGCGCCGGGACTCGTTGAGGACATAATGTCGATCCTATCTCATGGATTCCCAGCCGCGCCTGCGCGCGTCCCGATTTGTCGTGGCGGTTGCCGGGTCGGTGGCGCTCGTCCTGTCCGCGCCGTTCATCGGCTACGTCCGCGCCTGGATCCGGTCGCAGTTTCCCGGCCGGTTCGTGCCGATCGTCGGCGGCCTCATCGCCGTGGCGGGCCTGACGGCGATCGGGATCGCGCTGGCGCGGATCCGGGAGCGGCGCGCCATCCGCTACGCGGCCATCGCCGGAGCGCTGATCTGCTGCCGTCGTGGTATTCGGCCGCCACCGCGACCGGGCTTCCGGAAGTCGACGTCGTGCAGCGCTTCCATTTCGTCGAGTACGGGTTGATCACCTTCCTGTTCTATCGCGCGTGGCGTCCGCTGGAGGACCCGTCGATCGTCATGCTGCCCGCGCTCGCGGGTCTGCTCGTCGGGACCGCCGACGAATGGCTGCAGTGGTTCATCCCGAACCGCGTCGGCGAGCTGCACGACATCTTTCTGAACGGGATCGCGATCGCGTGCGGGCTGGTGTTCAGCCTCGGCGCGGATCCGCCGCCGAGTTCCGGCGCACCTTGCGGCCCGGTTCCCTTCAGCGCATCGGCCGGTTCGCCGCGGCGTTCGTCGATCGCGCTGGCCGTGTTCTTTCACGCGGTCCACCTCGGCCACGACATCGGGGACGAGGAGATCGGCGTCTTCAAGTCGCGGTACTCGAAGGACAGGCTCGGCGCGATGGCGGCGGAGAAGGTGGAGGAGTGGCGAGCGCACCCGCTGCCGCTGGTCTTGCGGCGCGTGTCGCGTGAAGAGCAATACATGAGCGAGGGCGTCACGCACGTCCAGGAGCGGAACGAGCAACTCGCGGCGGGCGACGTCGGCGCCGCGTGGAAGGAGAACCGGATTCTCGAGAAATACTACGCGCCCGTGCTCGATACTCCGTCGTACGTCTCCCGTGCGGGACACCGGTGGTCCCCGGGCAACGCGCCGACATCGAGGCGCGGTTACCGGCCGCGCAGAGCACGGCCGTAACCTACGTCAGCGCCGCCAACCCGTATCCCATCTATCCGTGGCGGCCGGCGCGGTTCTGGGCTGTTGCGCTCGCGCTTGCGGCGGTGGTTCTTGCCGCCGCTCGTGGCTTCCGCCTTTAGGCGGAAGGACCTTACTATCGTTTTTTGCCACCCTTGCGCATCGGCTCGTGATTCTCGGGCTTGCCGTATCCGCCGCCGCCGGGCTTCTCCCCGCCGTGGTGGACCTTGTTCACCGTCGCCCACGCGCGGCGCTCGGCCTCGCCGTGCGACAGCCCGCGTGCTTCGTAGCCCTCTTCGATGTGCTCGGCCTGGCGCTTCTGCTTGTCCGTGTATTTGCTCTTGTCTCCCTGCGGCATCGCGGCACCTCCGTGTGAGTCCGTCGATCCGGAAATTCCAGCAACACGAATGCCAGTTTCAGGAGAGCTCGAGCATAAGCAGGAGGCCTCGGCGCTGCGCACCACGGGCGACTCGGCGAGCGTACCGAAGCCGCGCGTAGCCGCCATCGCGCAGCGTCGATCTCAGACGCAAGCGAACGTCACGCAGGATTCCGCTGCCGCGAGCGCGCTCAACGCCGCAATGAAGAGGACGCCGATCCCGTAGGACACATCCTTCCCGAAAAACGCCCCGAGGAACAGGCCGATGACAACCGCGCAGACGAGCAGCGCGCACATCGTGCACAGGCTTATCGCGTGGCTGACAAGCCGGGCGCGGCGCTCGAGCACGGTCAGCTCCTTCTGGATGTGCGCCGCGCGCTCGACGGCCGCGCTCTCCAGCCGTACTTCGAGGCCGCGTGCGCGGTCGATGATCCGCCCAGGCGGTGCGACAGCACCCCCAGCATCGCGCTCACCCCGCTCAACAGGAACACTGGCGCGATCGACAGCTGAATGACGTGCGCGATTCCCGCGACGCCAGCAACCGCTTCATTGGGCACGAATCCCTCCCTACGCGAGCGAAGCGAGCGCCCCTACCGCGACGCGGAGCGCAGCGCGGCCCCTACCGCGAGCGAAGCGCGCGGCCTGCGGGCGTCGCGAACAGCGCGTCGTCCATCGGCACGTTGAGCTCGATTTTCTCGGTGTAGGTCGCGTACGACACCGAGGGCTCGGGGCCGGTCCGATCCTCGCCGATGTCGAACGGAAACATCACGCCGTCAACGCTGCGCCAGCCCCCGAAATCCATGACGAAGTTCATCTGCCGGTTCGGCGCCAGATTGAGCACGCCCGTATGCCGGCGATCGAGGCAGGTCGTGGTGTCGAGGTAGATGTTGCGGACGGCGCCGGATTTGGTCGTGACCTTCAGCTTGTAGGTCTGCGCGCCCGTCAGTGCCTCCTGGCCTTCGAACGTCACGGTGTGTCCCTTGGCCTTCCAGTCGACGAGCAGACCGTCGAAGTCCGCATCGAGATCGCGCGCTTCGGCGGAAGCCGGCGCCGTCCGGAGCGTACTCCGGCCTCCCGGCGCGGTATCCCACGCCGCGTCTGCGTTCACGCCCCTCACGGCCGGCGGTTGTCCGGGAGGCGACTGTTCCACGCGGAAGAGCTGCGGGCGCTTCTTGTAGAGCACGACTTTGAAGTCATTGAACGGGGTGGCGACCGTCCGCGTGATCTTGATCGTCTGCACCGACCTCAGCTTCTCGTATCCGCCACGCGCGGCGATGTGACGCGCGACGATGTCGTCCACGCTTTGAGCGAGGGCGGATGGGGAGACCAGGACCGCAAGGAGCGCGGCGGTCGAGGCATATGACACACGCATGGGGACCTCCAGCACTGCTGGGAATATACCGGATTGGGACTCGGGACTCGGGATTCGTCGGGTTCGAGTCGCAGTGCGTCCCACGTTCCGTCCCGAGTTCTGTCCCGAGTCCCGAGTGTCGGCTGAGCCCCGAGTCCCGAGTCCCGAGTCCCGAACGTGAGTATGATCACGCAGATGATTCGCGAAGCCTACGTCACCATCGGCGATCGAAAGACCCGGTACCTCGAAGCCGGCACCGGATGGCCGGTCGTGCTCATTCACGCGTTTCCACTCAACGCCGACATGTGGCGGCCGCAGCTCGAGCGGGTGCCCGACGGCTGGCGGTTCATCGCACCGGATCTGCGCGGGTTCGGCCCGGCGTCCGGACCGCAGTCCCGCGGCGCCGCCGCGCGACGATCGACGACTTTGCCGGCGATCGTCGGCGTGCTGCTCGACCGTCTGCACGTCGATCGCGGCGATCATCGGCGGACTGTCGATGGGCGGCTACGTGACGTTTGCGCTGTTCCGGAAGTCGCCCGAGCGCTTCAGCGGACTGATTCTGGCGGACACGAAGCGCAGGCCGACACCCCGAAGGACGCGAGGGACGGCGCAAGATGATCGAGCTCGTTCGCGCGAGCGGCGCGTCCGCCGTCGCCGATCAGATGCTGCCGAAGCTGCTTGGCGCGACGAGCACGACGAGCGCGTCCCGAGCTCCGGTCGCAGGTGCGCCAGATGATCGAGTCCACGTCCGTGGCGGCGATTGCCGGAGCACTCGAGGCGCTGTCGACCCGGCCGGACTCCACGCCCGACCTCGCGCGCGTGACGTATCCCGCGCTGATCGTCGTCGGCGCGGAGGACGTGCTGACGCCGGTCGCGGATGCGGAGGCGATGGATCGCCGGATTGCCCGTTCGTCCCTGGTGGTGCTGCCCGGGGCGGGGCATCTCTCCAATCTCGAATCGCCCGACGCCTTCTCGAAAGCGCTCGCCGATTTCCTTGCGTCGACATCTGAAATCGGCTGAACTCGGACTTTCGAACTCTCGAACTTTAGAACTTTAGAACTTTAGAACTTTAGAACTTTAGAAGAGGATCGCCCCCATGACTCGCGACGTCGGCTTCGCTGTTCTGCTCTCGGCGCTCTGCATTCTTTCCTCGCGCACGCCGGCTGCCGGCGCGCGGACTCGCGGCCTTCAGCCGGCTGACGGACCTCGCGCGGCCGCTGCGTCTCAGGCGTCCGGGCCTTCGGAAGCGCTCCACCGTCCGCTCGATCAGATCCTCGACGTGAACGTCCGCGACGGGCTCGTCTACTACCGCGCGCTGCGCGGCGAGCGCGGCCGCCTCGATCGCTACGTCGCGTCGCTCAACGTGCCCGCCGCCACGTACGAGGCGTGGCCGCGGGAGCACAAGATGGCGTTCTGGGTGAACGCCTACAACGCGTTCGTGCTGCAGACCGTGGTCAGCAACTATCCAATCCACGGCCGCAGCGGGACGTATCCCGAGAACAGCATCCGGCAGATTCCGGGCGCGTTCGAGGAGGCGAAGCACCGCGCCGCCGGCCGCAGCGTGACGCTCGACGAGATCGAGAAGACGATCCTCCCCGAGTTCAAGGAGCCGCGCCTGTACCTGGCGCTCGGCCGCGGGGCCGTCGGCAGCGGCCGCCTGCGCAGCGAGGCGTACACCGGCGCCCGCCTGGCCCAGCAGCTCGACGCCATCCAGCAGGAGTTCGTGTCCGAGCAGACCATGCTCCGGATCGATCGAGCGGCGAACCGCGTGTCCGTGACGCCGATTGTGAGCTGGCGCGAAGCGGACTTCATCGCGGCGTACGACAAAGGGGCGAGCGGACCGTGGGCCCAGCGGTCCCCGATCGAGCGGGCCATCGTCGCCTTCGTCGCGCCGCACCTGCTGCCGCTCGAGAAGGAACTGCTGCGGAAGAACGAGTTCAAGGTGACGTATCATCCCTTCGACTGGCGGCTGAACGATCTGACGGGCGGACGGCCGCAGTAGACTGACCGAGCAGACCCAGAACCCGCGTGGAACCCCGTGGAACCCCGCGGAACCCGGTAGAACCCTGAATTCTGAATGGACCTTTCTCTGACCGACAAGGTCGCCATCGTCACCGGCTCGAGCCGCGGGCTCGGGCTCGCGAGCGCCCGGGCGCTCGTGGCCGAGGGGTGCCGCGTGTGCATCTGCGCGCGCGGCTCCGAGCAGCTGGCCGCCGCCGCGCTCGAGGTCGAAGCGGCGGCACGGCGTCCGAACATGGTGATCGCGGTGCAGGCCGACGTCTCGACGCCCGACGGGATCGCGCTCGTCGTCGACCGCACGGTCGAGACGTTCGGCGGCCTCGACATCCTCGTCAACAACGTCGGGCGCGCGGCCGGCTCGGATCTGCTCGACACCTCCGACGCCGAGTGGCAGGCGGCGATCGACGAGACGCTGTTTCCCGCGATCCGCGCGTCACGCCTGGCGGTGCCGCACATGAAACAGCGCGGCGGCGGCGCGATCATCATGATCGCGTCGATCTGGGGCCGCGAGTCCGGCGGCCGCATGACCTACAACGCCGTCAAGGCCGCCGAGATCAGCCTCGCCAAGGCGCTCGCGCAGCAGCTCGCGCCGGTCAACATCCGCGTGAACAGCGTCGCGCCCGGCTCGATCGTGTTTCCCGGCGGCTCGTGGCACAAGCGGCAGCAGGCCGATCCGGCGGGCATCGCCGAGTTCATCAAGCGCGAGCTGCCGTTCGGGCGCTTCGGCCGTCCGGACGAAGTCGGCGCCGTCGTCGCCTTCCTCGCGTCCCCGAACGCGAGCTGGGTCAGCGGCGCGTCCATCACCGTCGACGGCTGCCAGTCGAGATCGAACATCTGAGTCGTGACGTGCGACTCGTGAGCGAGTCGCGCCGTTCACAATTGCAGGATTCACAGCGCGCAATTCATCTACAATCCCCACCGTCATGATCTCAGCCTCCCTCGCCGACTCCATCCAGTCGTTCGCCGACGCGCTGTTCATGCCGTGGGTGGTCGGGCTGCTGCTCGGCGGCGGGCTGTTTCTCACGCTTCGCTTCCGCGTCGTGCAGATGCGGCGGTTCGCGCGACGCCTGCCGCGTGGCGTTCGTGCGCCGCGGCACCGGGACGACCGGCGCGCTCACGCCGTTCCAGGCGTTCATGACGGCGCTGGCCGCGTCGATCGGCACCGGCAACATCGCCGGCGTCGCGACCGCGATCGTCTCCGGCGGTCCCGGCGCGCTGTTCTGGATCTGGGTGCTACGGCTTCGTCGCGATGGCGATCAAGTTCGGCGAGGCGGTGCTCGGCGTCACGTTCCGCGAGACACGCGGCCGGCACGGTGCTGTCCGGGCCGATGTACTACCTGCGCGACGGCCTGCCGCTCGCCGGCGCTCGCGTGGCTCTTCGCGCTCGTCGCCGCGGTCGCCGCGCTGACGACGACGCCGTTCACGCAGCCGAACTCGATCGCGCTCGTGCTGAACACGCGTCGTCGGCATCCCGAAGCTCGTCTCCGGCATCGTCATCGCGGTGCTGACGTGGCTCGTGATCATCGGCGGCATCAAGTCGATCGGCCGCGCGGCGGAGAAGCTGTCGCCGCTCAAGGTCGGCCTGTATCTGACCGGCGGCCTGATCGTGATCTTCGTCAACCGGTCGCGGATGTCGTCGGTGTTCGCGCTGATCTTCGACGAGCGCGTTCACCATGAACGCCGTGGCGGGCGGGCTTCGGGATGTTCATGGCGATGCGCTACGGCATCGCGCGCGGCATCTACGCGAACGAGGCGGGCTACGGCACCGCCGCCGTCGCCTACGGCACCGCGCAGAGCGCGCAGCCCGTGCAGCAGGGGCTGCAACGCGGTCATGGAGGTGTTCATCGTGTCGTTCGTCACCTCGACGATCAGCGCGATGACGATTCTCCTGACCGGCGTGTGGCAGAGCGGGACGACCGTCGCAGCGCCGCGGTCGCGGCGCGCGTTCAACACCGCCATGCCGAGCGTCGGCGGCTACGATCGTCGCGTTCTGCGTGTTTCTCTTCGGCTACACGACGCTCATCGGCTGGGCCTACTACGGCGAGCAGTTCTTCGAGTACATCCTCGGCCGCAAGGTGACGATGCCGTATCGCTGGATCTACTGCCTGCTGATTCCGTTCGGCGCCGATGGCGCCGGTCGACCTGGTCTGGGCCTGGGGCGATCTGATGAACGCGCTCCAGGTGTTCCCGAACCTGATCGGCGTCGTCGGGCTGAGCGGGCTCGTCGCGAAGGTGGCAAACGAGCGGCTGAGGGCGGAGCCCCCGTCGACGCCCGCGACATCCGTGAGCCGGCAGGCATGGCACGCATCGTCTTCACGACATGGGGATCGCTCGGCGATCTGCACCCCTACCTGGCGCTCGCGCTGGAACTGAAAGGACGCGGGCACGAGGCGGTGGTGGCTTCGGTGCCGACGGCGCGCGGCGCACGTCGAGCGCGACCGGGCTCGAATTCCGGCCGCATCCGGCCCGACGTGCCGACCGAGGATCCGAGTTCGCCCGACGTGGTCCGGAAGATCCTGGACGTGCGGACCGGGCCGGAATTCCTCTTCAAGCAGGTGCTCGCGCCGCACATGCGCGAGACGTACGACGACACGCTGGCGGCTGTGAAGGACGCAGACCTGCTCGTCTCGCATCAGCTGCCCATCACCTCCCCGATCGTCGCGGAGCAGACCGGCATCAAGTGGGTCTCCGGCGTGCTGGCGCCGATGGGGTTCCTGTCCGGCTACGATCCGCCAACGCTGCCGCACGCCCCGTGGCTGCGGCAGGTGGGTCTATGGCATCCGGCGATCGGCGGCGCGATCAGGCAGGCTCTCGCGCGCCGCTGACGAAACCCTGGCTGAAGTCGTGGTATCAGCTCCGGAGAGATCTCGGGATGTCCGCCACGGCGGTCATCCGCTCTTCGAAGGGCAGCACTCGCCGTCGTGCGTGCTGGCCTTGTTCTCGCGTCTGCTCGCCGTCGAAGCAGCCGGACTATCCGCCGCAGACCGTCATCACCGGGTTCCCGTTCTACGATGCGCCGTCGCATGCACCCGACGGACCCGGAGCTCCTGCGTTTTCTCGACGCTGGAGAGCCGCCGATTGTCTTCACGCTCGGCTCCGCCGCCGTGTGGATCGCGGACGATTTCTATGCCGTCAGCATCGCGGCGGCGCGCGCGCTCGGCCGCAGGGCGCTGTTGCTCGCCGGCGAGAACGCGGCCGACATCCGAGCCCACGCGCCGGATGGCATCGGCGTCTTCGACTACGCGCCGCACAGCGCTGTCATGCCGCGGGCCGGCGTCATCGTCCATCAGGGCGGGGTCGGGACGACCGCGCAGGCGCTCCGCGCCGGACGTCCGATGCTGGTCGTGCCGTTCGGCCAGGATCAGCCCGACAACGCGCGTCGCGTCGTCGGCCTGGGCGTGGCGCGCACGATTCCCGAGGGGCGGCTATCGCATCGATCGCGTCGTCAGGGAACTGTCGGCGCTGCTGTCCGATCCGGGTTACGCGGAGCGTGCCGCGGCGGTGGGGCAGCAGGTGCGCGCCGAGCGCGGGACCGAGAGCGGCGTGCGACGAGATCGAGAGGGTGCTGAGCTGAGCGCCGACGCTCCTTTCGCCTCTTGATCGCCCGGCCGCGCCCTGTTACCATCTTGCCCACCGGACAAGCCGGGACCGGAACCTAAGCCTCACGGCCTCAACACTTTCCCATGGCGCACGAGACCCTCCCCGTCGTCGCCGGCGACAAGGACCGATCGCTCCAGGAGGTCCTGAGGCGGCTGACGGCGTCGCGCAGCCCGATGGGGGCGGACGCGGACCCCATCGTCACGGCGGCGCACCGGCTGCCGGCGATTGACGGCGTCGTTCGCGCCGTTTCCCGACGGGACCGACCCGCGGCTTCGATCGGCGCTGGCCGCGCGCGGCATCGAGCAGCTCTACACGCACCAGGCCGAGGCGTTCGCGCACGTGCTCGGCGGGCCGCAACGTCGTCACGATCACGCCGACGGCGTCCGGCAAGACGCTCTGCTACAACGCGCCGGTGCTGAACGCGATCCTGAAGGATCCCTCGACGCGCGCGCTGTATCTGTTTCCGACGAAGGCGCTCGCGCAGGACCAGCTCGCCGAGCTGCACGCGCTGTCGGAGCTCGTCGACGCGCGACGCGCGATCTCGAGATCGGCGTCTTCACCTACGACGGCGACACGCCGTCGGACGCGCGGCGCGCGATTCGCGGCAAGGCGCACGTCGTGCTCAGCAATCCCGACATGCTGCACTCCGGGCATCCTGCCGCACCATCCGCGCTGGGCGAAGCTGTTCGAGAACCTGCAGTTCGTCGTCATCGACGAGCTGCACGCGTATCGCGGCGTGTTCGGCAGCCACCTCGCCAACATCCTGCGGCGGCTGCAGCGCATCTGCCGGCACTACGGCTCCGATCCGATCTTCATCTGCTCGTCGGCGACGATCGCCAATCCGCGCGAGCTGGCCGAAGGGCTGACCGGCCGTCCGTTCGAGCTGGTCGAGCAGAGCGGCGCGCCGCGCGGCGAGAAGTTCTTCCTCTTCGTCAATCCGCCGGTCGTCAACGCGCAGCTCGGCATCCGGCGCTCGTACCTGGCCGAGACGCGCCGCGTCGCGCTCGAGTTCCTGCAAGCACAACCTGCAGCTGATCGTCTTCGCGCAGAGCCGCCTCGCGGCCGAGATCCTGACGACCTATCTGAAGGACGCGTTCCACGGCCCGCCGGGCGCCGCGGACGTGATCCGCGGCTATCGCGGCGGCTACCTGCCGAACCGCCGGCGCGAGATCGAGCGCGGCCTGCGCGACGGCGACGTGCGCGCGGTCGTGTCGACCAACGCGCTCGAGCTCGGCATCGACATCGGCGCGCTCGACGTCTCGGTGATGGCCGGCTATCCGGGCACGATCGCCGCGACCTGGCAGCGCGCCGGCCGCGCCGGCCGCCGGACGACGCGATCGGCGGCGGTGCTCGTCGCCAGCAGCGCGCCGATCGATCAGTTCATCGTCCGCAACCCGTCGTACTTCTTCGACGCGTCGCCCGAGCACGCGCTGATCAATCCCGACAACCTGCACATCCTGCTCGATCACGTGAAGTGCGCGGCGTTCGAGCTGCCGTTCGCGGACGACGAGCGGTTCGGCGCGGAAGGCCGGGCCGGCGAGGTCGATCTGCAGGAGATCCTGTCGGTGCTGGCGGAGGAAGGCTTCGTCCACCACGCCGACGGCCAGTGGAACTGGACGAACGAGTCGTATCCGGCCGACGCCGTCAGCCTGCGGTCGGTCTCGTCGGACAACTTCGTCATCGTCGACATGCACCAGCGGCGAGCGCGTGATCGGCGAGACCGACTTCACGAGCGGGCCGTCGACGCTGCACGAGAAGGCGATCTACATCATCGAAGGGCAGCTGTTCCAGGTCGAGCGGCTCGACTTCGACGGCCGCAAGGCCTATCGTGCGCTCGGTCGACTGCGACTACTACACCGACGCGATCACCTACACGAAGGTGACGATCCTCGACACGTTCGAGTCGGCGATCCGGGACGCGGCGATGCGCGGATCGACGCGGGCAGTCTCCGAGCCGTCCGGATCCGCGGATCCCGGATCCCGGATCCCGGCAGCGTCAGGTCCCACGGCGAAGTCCACGTCGTCTCGCGCGTCGTCGGCTTCAAGAAGATCAAGTTCTACACGAACGAGAACGTCGGGTCGGGCGAGCTCGATCTGCCCGAGCAGCAGATGCACACGACGTCGTACTGGCTGACGATTCCGGCCGGCGTGATGGCGTCGCTGCCGTTTGGCCGGCGACGACCGGCGCGACGGCGTCGTCGGGCTGGCGTTCGCGATGCAGAACGTCGCGCAGCTGCTGCTGATGTGCGATCGGCACGACATCGGCCTGTCGGTCGACGGCGGCACGCTCGAGCGATCGGCACGGTCGAACGCGACCGGCGGCCTCGGCGGCGTGCCCGAGGCGCTCGCCGTCCGAGCCGAACATCTTCATCTACGACAACTATCCCGGCGGCATCGGCTTCAGCCGGCCGCTGTTCGAGATGCACGCGGCGCTGCTCGCGCGCACGCGCGAGCTGATCGCCGGCTGCCCGTGCGAGTCCGGCTGTCCGTCGTGCGTCGGGCCCGAAGGCAACACCGGCCCGCACGCGAAGCAGGTGGCGTCGCGCGATCCTCGACCGGCTGCTCGAGGCGCGAGGCCGTGCCTGATGGACCTGTCATCGCGCCTTCGCTCGATCGTCAAAGCGCGGGCCGCCGAAGCCGCGCTGCGCGAGCTGACCGTACGAGCCGCGACATCGGCGGCTACGAAGCGCGTCATCGATCTCGTCGCGCGTCGGCGCGATCCTCGGCGGCCGTGCCGGCCGAGACCGCCGTTCGGGCAGTGCCTCGTCATCGACCGCCGCTACGAGGCGGACCGCTTCCACGGCGCGCATCGCGCATCGGCGACTGCGAGGTCGGACGATTTCGCCGCGCTCGCGATCGCTCGATCCGTCGCTGGCGTCGCACGGCGCGCAGTCGACTCGACGTCGAGTGCACGACGCAGCGGGCATCGGCGACTGCGGTCGACCCGGCATGCGGGTCAGACCCGGACGTTGCGAGTCCGCGGACGCTCTTCATCGATCTCGAGACGACGGGCCTGAGCGGCGGCGCCGGCACGGTCGCGTTCCTCGTCGGCTGCGGCTGGTTCGACCTGGGCGCGTTCCAGGTCCGCCAGTTCCTGCTGACCAGCTACGCCGCGCGAGCGCGCGCTGCTGCGCGCCGTCGCCGAGTTCTTCGACGGCGCCGATCCTGCATCGTCACCTACAACGGCAAGACGTTCGACGTGCCGGTGATGGAAACGCGCTGGGCGTTCCACCGCATGCCGCATGCCGCTCGACGTCGTGCCGCACTTCGACATGCTGCATCCGGCGCGGCGGCTGTGGCGGACGCGCGGCGGCGCCGCGCGGGGACGTCGGAGAGGGCGGCTGCCGGCTCGTCGACGCTCGAGCGCGTGCTGTTCGACGTCACCCGCGTCGGCGACGTGCCCGGCCTCGAGATCCCGGCGCGGTATCTTCCGGTTCCTGCGCAGCGGCGATCCGCGGCCGCTCGAGCCGGTGCTCGAGCACAACCGTCTCGATCTCGTCTCGCTCGCGGCGGTGACGGCGCAGGGCCGTGCAGCTCGCGCGCGACGGCCAGGACGCGTGCCGCGACGCGCGGAAGCGCTCGCGCTCGGCCGGGTCTACGAACGCGCCGGGACGGACGATCGATGCGGAACGCGGGCGCCTGCGCGCGCCGATGCGTGCTACGCGCGGGCGGCGGATCGCGCGCGCGCCGACGTCGCGCGGGAAGCGCTCTACCGGCTCGGCGCTGCGGCTCCGGCGCGAGCGCCGCTTCGACGGAGGCGGCGGCGATGCTGGCGGCAGGCTGCTCGAGTTGACCGAACCGCGCGGCGTGCGCCGGATGACCGGCTGCTCGCGCGAGCTCCGGCAGTTCGCCGTCGAGGCGCTCGCGATCCACCACGAGCATCGCGCGCGGGACCTCGAGGGCGCGCGGGAGCTCGCGCTGCTTCGCGCTCGGAGGAAGCCGCCGGCCGGCGCGGCCGACGGGCGTCGCGCCACCGCCTCGCGCGGCTCGACCGGAAGATCGCCAGAAAAAACAGACGCTCAGCTGTTCGTGGAGCTGAGCGTCTCTATGCCGCGCGTCGGCTTGCGGCCGTGCTCGCGGACCTGCGCCAGCGGCTACTTGGCCGCGGCGGCGGTCTTCTCGGTCTTCTTGGTCTTCGCGGCGGCCTTGCGGCTCTCCGACGTCTGCACGCCGAACCGCTTCGTGAAGCGCTCGACGCGGCCTTCGGTGTCGATCAGCTTCTGGCGGCCCGTGAAGAACGGGTGGCAGTTGTTGCAGATTTCGAGGTGCAGCTCCGGCTTGGTCGACCGGGTCTTCCACGTCGCGCCGCACGCGCAGCGCGCCTCGATCTCGTGGTACTTGGGGTGAATCCCTTCCTTCACAGCGGGCTCCTTCGGGTCTTCGGGCAAAAGGTCAGTATACCACAGTCCGTAAGGCCATTCGCAGCCGTCGCTCGGGATATCGATCCACCTGTCCCACCGGTGCCGCCTCAGCTCGTCCATCAGCGGCGCCCGGCAGCGGCCCGGCCGTCGCTCACCGCCAGGTTCTGCCTCGACGTGCCGCAGCTTGCGCATCCCCGGGATCACCGTGCTGACGGCCGGGTGCTGGAGGATGAACCGCAGCGCCAGCTCGGGCATGGTCATGCCGGCGGGACGACCGGGCGGAGCCGGTCGACGCGCTCGAGCGTCGTGCTCAGGTTCTCCGGCGGGAAGTAGAGGTTGCGGAAGTCGCCTCCGGCCACGTCGTGTCGGCGGTCAGCGTGCCGGTCAGGCTGCCTTCGTCGAACGGCACGCGCGCGATGACCGCGATGTTCGCGTCGCGGCACGCGAGGGAACAGCTCGTCCTCCGGGGTTCTGGTCGAAGACGTTGTAGACGACCTGCACCGCGTCGATCGAGCCCGGTGTCGAGCGCCTTCAGCACGTTGGCCGGCTGCCAGCGGTTGATGCTGATGCCGATCGCGCGCACCAGCCCGTCTTCCTTCAGGTCGCGACCGCGCGCTGCCAGCGGCTCGTCGTCCGCCCACGTGTCGCTCCAGACGTGGAACTGCTGCAGGTCGAGCGTCGACGACGCCGAGGTTCTCGCAGGCTCATCTCGGTGTACTCGCGGATGTAGTCGGCGGGGAACACGTCGCTCGAGCGGGTACTCGGCGCGCGCCGGCCACTTGCGGTTCTTCGGCGGGATCTTGGTCGCGACGTAGAGGCGCTGGCCCGGGATGCCGCTTCAGCAGTCCGGCCGAGCAGCTGCTCGCTGTGGCCGTCGCCGTAGGCCAACGCCGTGTCGAAGAAGTTGCACCCGAGCGCGATCGCGCGATCGAGCGACGCCAGCGACTCCTCGTCGTCGCTGCCCGTCCACCCGGCCATGCCCCACATGCCGTAGCCGACTTCCGACACATCCCATCCGGTTCCGCCAAAAGGTCTGTAGCGCATCGGGTCATTCTAGTGGATCGACGAAGCGACTCCGCTGATCAGGCGGAAGTCGGCGCGGCTGTAGAATAGCGCGGATGAAGCGCGTCATTCCCGTCCTGGGTCTTGCGGCCTCGGTGTCGGTCTCGGGCATTCTGGCTGTCCACCCCGGGGCGCAGACAACGCGGGTCGAGGATCCCGGGTCAGTCGCCGGAGAAACTCGACTACGCGGCGATCGCGATGATTCGAGACGAAGGTCTGAACCGCTCGCAGGTCATGGATCACATCAGCTGGCTGAGCGACGTCTACGGCCCGAGGCTGACCGGCGGGCCCGGCGATCATGCAGGCGAGCGACTGGGCGATCCGGAAGTTCACCGAGTGGGGACTCGCCAACCCGCACCGCGAGACCTTCGCGTTCGGCAAGGGGTGGGCGCTCGTGCGGTTCTCCGCGCACATGATCGAGCCGCAGGTGCAGCCGATCGTCGGCTTCCCCGGCTCGTGGACGGCCGGCACGAACGGGACGGTCACCGCCGACGTGGTCCGCGTCCAGATCGACAGCGATGCGGACTTCGAGCGCTATCGCGGGAAGCTCTCGGGGAAAATCGTGCTGACGCAGCCGGAGCGCGAGGTCCCGATGCTCGAAGGTCTCGTCGTGCACCGCATGGACGACAAGGCCTTCGCCGAGGCGGCGACGACGCCCATTCCCAGACCCCGGGCCGGCGGCGCCGGCCGCAGGGGCCGCGGCGGCGCTCCCGCGGAGGATGACGATGATGACGACACGACCGGCGCCGGACGCGGAGGACGGGGAGGCGCGCAGGCACTGGCGGCGCGGATCGCCCGGTTCTACAGCGCCGAGGGCGTGATCGCCACGTTCAATCGAGGCAGCAACGACGTGATGGCGTCGATCGGCAGCAATCTCTCGCTGCAGCAGCAGCGCACCGATGGCGGCACG
Organism: uncultured Acidobacteriota bacterium; assembly: GCA_963820645.1. Taxonomy (GTDB): domain Bacteria; phylum Acidobacteriota; class Vicinamibacteria; order Vicinamibacterales; family 2-12-FULL-66-21; genus JALZOC01. Next base: position 306,990 of record CAWGAS010000005.1, read on the forward strand.
ATCTTTCCAACCGGAAACGGATCGCGCGGCGCTGACGCCGGCACCGGCGTGCCCAGCGTGACGCTGGCGGTCGAGCACTACAACCGGATGGTCCGCGTGCTCGCGAAATCCGTTCCCGTCAAGGTCGAGCTCAACCTCGAGACCAGGTTCTACGACGAGACCACGCCGAACGGCTTCAACACGATCGCCGAGATCCCCGGCACCGATCCCGCGCTCCGCGACGAGGTCGTCATCCTCGGCGCGCACTTCGACTCGGTGGCCGCTGCGACCGGGGCGACCGACAACGCCACCGGCTCGGCCGCGATGATGGAAGCCATGCGCATCCTCAGGACCATCGGCGCGCGGCCGCGCCGCACGATTCGCATCGCGCTGTGGGGCGGTGAAGAGCAGGGCCTCCTCGGATCGCGCGCGTACGTGAAGGAGCACTTCGCCGATCCGGCGACGATGGTGCTGAAACCGGCGCACGCGAAAGTGGCGGCCTACTTCAACTCCGACAACGGCACCGGCCGCGTGCGCGGCATCTGGCTCCAGGGCAACATGGCGGTCGGCGCCGTGTTCGAGCAGTGGATGAAACCGCTTGCGGATCTCGGGGTCGTGGCGCTGGGCCCGCGGTCGGTCGCCTCCACCGATCACGCCTCGTTCGACGCCGTCGGCCTGCCAGGCTTCCAGTTCATGGTGGATCGCCTCGAGTACAACTCGCGCACCCACCACTCGAACATGGACGTCTACGATCGGGTTCAGCGCGACGACATGGTGCAGCAGGCGACCGTGCTCGCCGTCTTCGCCTACCACGCGGCGATGCGCGACGAGAAGCTCCCGCGCAAGCCGCTTCCGAAGCCGGCCCCTCAGCGCGGCGCGATCCCGTAGCGCAGGCTTCAGTCGCCGCCCGTCGTCGCGGCAGCACGGGGACAGGCGACTGCTGCCCGTGCTGGCATGATGCTTGATACATCACGTACAGATGAGCATTCGTGTCGCGCGGTGGGCAATTGTCGTTATAGGCGGGCTGCTCGTGGTCCTCGCCATTGTGGCGGGCGCCGGCTCGCGCACCGCCACGCTTCGCCAGCTCGTTGTCCAGACGCTCGAGGATCGGCTCGACAGCCGACGTCGAATTGGAGTCCTTCAGCGTCGACACGTTTCCGACCGTCCACATCACCGGCACCGGTCTGGTGCTGCGGCTCAAGAGCCGGCCCGACATGCCGCCGCTCGTGACCATCCGCAGCTTCGCGCTCGACGGCGGCCTGATCGGGTTGTTCGGTCGCCCGCGGCGCTTCAGGACCGTCACCCTGACCGGGCCTGCAGGTGAACATTCCTCCCGGAGGCATCAAGGGCGGAGGCGACGGCGGCCAGGGCGGGGACGGCGGACCGTCAATCGGCCGCGCCGCGATCGTCGTCGAGAAGCTGATCGCGGACGACGCGGTGCTGTCCCTCATCCCGAGGAAGGCGGGCAAATCGCCGCGCGTGTTCGCGATCCATCGCCTGACCATGGATTCGCTCGGCGACGGGACCCCGATGCCGTTCGAAGCGACGATTACCAACCCGCTCCCGAAGGGGCTGGTCCGCACGAAGGGCTCGTTCGGCCCGTGGCGGAAAGGCGATCCGGGCGGTTCGCCGCTGTCGGGCCGCTACACTTTCGACGACGTGGATCTCTCGACGGTCAAGGGAATTGCCGGCAGGCTCACGTCGACGGGCGAGTTCGGCGGGCAGCTCGATCGGATCGACGTGAAAGGGGAAACGCACACCCCGGATTTCCGCCTGAAGGTCAGCGGCAACCCGGTCCCGCTGCGAGACGAAATTCGTGGCGGTCGTCGACGGCACCGACGGTGATACCTATCTGAACGACGTCGCCGCGACCTTTCTGAGCACCTCGCTGACCGCGAAAGGCACGATTGTCGGCGCCGAGGGCGTGAAGGGGAAAACCGTCAGTCATGCAGACGACGATCGAGGACGGACGGATCGAGGACATCCTGCGGCTCGTCGTGAAGGGTGACAACCCGCTGATGAGCGGCAGTCTCGACCTTCGCGGCGACATGAACCTGCCGGCCGGGCCGGCGGACGTGATGGATCGGCTCGAGGTCTCCGGGGATCTGGGCGTCGACGCGGCACGCTTCAGCGACGGCGGCGTGCAGGCGAAGATCTCGGACATGAGCGAGCGGGCGCGGGGCATGAAGCCCGACAGAGCACGCGGACAACGTGGCGTCGAATTTTCGCGCGAAGTTCCGTCTCGAGCGCCGCCAGCTCACCCTGCACGAGGGGAGCTTCGGCATTCCCGGCGCAACCGTGCGGATGGCCGGAACCTATGGCCTGGAGACCGAATCGCTTGAATTCGACGGCACCCTCCGCATGCAGGCGACGATTTCCGAGGCCGCAGGCGGCGGCGTGAAAGGGTTCTTCCTGAAGGCGGTCGATCCGCTCTTCCGCAAGCCCGGCGCCGGGACCGAGTTGCCGATTCGGGTGCGCGGCCATCGCAGCGAGCCGAAGTTCGGACTCGACGTCGGCAAGGCGCTCACGCCGCGCTGACCCTGTAGAAGCGTTTCAAACCGCGCGGTCCGGCTGAAGCCGGATGCCACGTTCGGTTTGCTCAGGGCGCGACGAGGCGGAGGCGGGGGAAGTACGTGCGATATCGCCGCGCATCGCGCGTCAGCAGGGTCATTCCGGCGACGGCGGCGTGGGCGCCGATGAAGAAATCCGGCAGCGGCGAGCGTCGCGCGCCGCCGCCGCGGCGGTAGCGCTCGAAGCACTTCGCCGCGAGGAAGCCCGCCTCCCAGGGGATGGGCTCGCGCCTGAAATAGGCAGAGGGCAGAGCCTCTTCGAGATCCTCGATCCGATCGAACCGGACCGCCACCTCCGCATACACCACGGGGTTGATTGCCAGGCTCCCGCCTTCCGCGGCTTCCTCGAGCATCGCGGCCGACCAGTCCAGCCAGTCGCTGTCTTCGGTGACGATGTCGAGGATGACGTTCGCGTCGACGAGCGTCACGGCCACGCTAGTCCCGGGTGAGCGCCATGATCTCGTCGGTCGTCATCCCGGGGCCGGCCGCGCCGCGCATCCGGGCGACCAGCCCGCGACCGCGGGCTTTGGCCTGCGGCGCCTTGCGGATGCGGACGCTGTCGTGCTCGAGCTCGAAGACGACCTCGCAGTCGGGCAGCAGGCCGAGCTTCTCGCGCATGTCGATCGGGATCGTGATTTGGCCCTTGCTCGTGATTCGCATATGTCTTACCGTTCTTACTCTTACCACAAATACGCCGAAACGAGCAAGCGCAGGCATCCTGGCTCCAGGCCAAATGACCACGGGGCCGGCTGGCGGGATTGTCCCCGCCAGCCCCGCGCGCTCGGAGCCGGTCGTCCCGGGCTCAGCGCCCGCCGTTGGCCATCGACCCCAGGAACTCGGCGTTGTTCTTCGTCTTGCCCATCTTCGACAGCAGCAGCTCCATCGCTTCGACCGGCGACAGCGGCGTCAGCACCTTGCGCAGCACCCACACGCGATTGAGGTCTTCCTTCGGGATGAGCAGCTCTTCCTTCCGCGTGCCGCTCTTCTGGATGTCGATCGCCGGGAACACGCGGCGATCGGCGAGCTTGCGATCGAGGTGGATCTCGAGGTTGCCGGTGCCCTTGAACTCCTCGAAGATCACTTCGTCCATGCGCGAGCCGGTGTCGATCAGCGCGGTCGCGATGATCGTCAGCGAGCCGCCTTCCTCGATGTTGCGCGCGGCGCCGAAGAAGCGCTTCGGGCGCTGCAGCGCGTTGCTGTCGACGCCGCCCGAGAGGACCTTGCCCGACGGCGGCACGATCGTGTTGTAGGCGCGCGCCAGGCGCGTGACCGAGTCGAGCAGGATGACGACGTCCTTCTTGTGCTCGACCAGGCGCTTGGCCTTTTCGATCACCATCTCGGCGACCTGCACGTGGCGTGTCGCCGGCTCGTCGAACGTCGAGGAGATGACCTCGCCCTTGACCGAGCGCTGCATGTCGGTGACTTCTTCCGGCCGCTCGTCGATGAGCAGCACGATCAGGTAGACCTCGGGGTGGTTCGTCGGTGATGCTGTTGGCGATGTTCTGCAGCAGCATCGTCTTGCCGGTGCGCGGCGGCGCGACGATCAGGCCGCGCTGCCCCTTGCCGATCGGGACCATCAGGTCCATGACGCGCGCCGAGAGGTTGTCGGGCGCGGTCTCGAGCTTGATGCGCTCCTGCGGATAGAGCGGCGTCAGGTTCTCGAAGAAGATCTTCTCGCGCGCCCTCTCCGGCGGCTCGAAGTTGACCGCCTCGACCTTGATCAGCGCGAAGTAGCGCTCGCCTTCCTTCGGCTGCCGGATCTGGCCCGAGACCGTGTCGCCGGTGTGCAGGTCGAACTTGCGAATCTGCGACGGGGAGACGTAGATGTCGTCGGGGCCGGGCAGGTAGTTGTAGTCGGGGGCGCGCAGGAAGCCGAAGCCGTCGGGCAGCGTCTCGAGCACCCCTTCGGAGAAGAGCAGGCCGCTCTTCTCGGCGCGCGAGCGGAGGATCTCGAAGATCAGCTCCTGCTTGCGCATGCCGGCGGCGCCGGGCACGTCGAGCTGCTTGGCGATCTTGGTCAGCTCGGTGACGCTCATGTCCTTCAGCGTCGCGAGCTCGACCCGATGTCCACGGCGGGTCCGGCGCCGCGGCCGGCGGGCGCCGGCCTTGCTCCTCGCTGTCACGCGCTCCGTCGTTGCCGCCTGCTCAGTTCTTGCTATCAGTCGTCCACAGATTCGTCCAATCCTTCGCCGCCTGTTGCCGAGACCGGCAGCGGCGGCCATTCCGAATACCCGTTCGAGTTCCTTGAGATTCGCACGCGTTCCGCGCGCGACAGCTTGTCGATTTTCGTCGCGACGATCGCACGGCGTCGACGCCGACGCGTCGACAGCCACCGGTGCGCCTGCACGTCCGAGTCCAGCCCCGGGTGCCGCGAGTCGACCAGCAGGAGCGTCGCCCGGTTCGGGCTGGCCTGGATGCCGGCACTCCGGGATCTCGGCTCCGCGCTTCGATTCCTCGTAGCGCCGGCCTTCAGGCCGGCCTCGAAGTACGCCGCGCCACGGCCGCCAGCTCCTCCGCCGACTCGGCCCCGCCGCGCGCGTATCCGTAGCCGGGCAGGTCGACGAGGTAGAGGCCCCAGCGGCCCGGGCCGCCCGGACCGCCTTCCACCGTCACCCGGTAGATGTTGGCGAGCCGCGTCTTGCCGGGCGCCGCGCTCGTGCGCGCCAGCTTCCTGCGGGCGAGCGCGTTGAGCAGCGTCGACTTGCCGACATTCGATCGCCCGACCAGCGCGATGTGGCCGAGCCCGTCGTGCGGGATCCCCTCGGCATCCGCCGCGCCGCTCGTAACGAAGTCGGCGCTCGTGACTTCGAAGTCGGTCGGAGGCGAGCAGGTCTCAGGACGACGGCTTGTGTCTTCCGCCTGAGGCAGGAAGAACCTTAGTGCGTAATGGTGTCGTCCGAAATGGCGGGCTGAACTTCGGCTTCCGCAGCGGCGGCGGCGGCGCTGCGGCCGCGACATGCGAGGGCAGCGGCTCGGCCAGGGCGATCTTCAGCACTTCGTCCATCGTACTCGACCATGTAGATGTCGAGCGCGTCGAGCACGTTCTTCGGGATGTCCGCCAGGTCCTTTTCGTTGTCCTTCGGCAGGATGATCGTCTTCAGGCCGGCGCGGTGCGCCGCCAGGACCTTCTCCTTCACGCCGCCGATCGGCAGGACCTTGCCGCGCAGCGTGATCTCGCCGGTCATCGCGACGTCCTTGCGCACCGGCGACTCCGGCGAGCGCCGAGACCAGCGTCGTCGCCAGCGTGATGCCGGCCGACGGCCCGTCCTTCGGGATCGCGCCCTCGGGGATGTGCACGTGCACGTCGGTCGTGCGGTTGAAGTTCTTCGGGATGCCGAACTCGTCGGCCTTCGAGCGCACGTAGCTCATCGCCGCCTGCGCCGACTCCTGCATGACGTCGCCGAGCTTGCCGGTCAGCGTCAGCTTGCCCTTGCCCGGCATCAGCGTCGCTTCGATCGACGAGGATCTCGCCGCCGACTTCGGTCCACGCCAGGCCGGTCGCGACGCCGATCTCGTTCTTCTCTTCGGCCAGCGTCGGCCGGAAGCGCGGCACGCCGAGGTACTCGGTGACCTTGGCGGCGCTGATCTCCTCGCTGAACGCCTTGCCCTCGACGACGACCTTGCGCGCGACCTTGCGGCAGATCGACGAGATCTCGCGCTCGAGGTTGCGGACGCCCGCTTCGCGCGTGTAGCGCTGGATGATCGTCTGGAACGCCTCGTCGAGGAACGTGATGTTCTCCTTCGTGAGGCCGGCGCCCTCGACCGCCTTCGGCGACGAGGAACTTCTTGGCGATCTCGACCTTCTCCTGCTCGGTGTAGCCGGCGAGCTGGAGCACTTCCATGCGGTCGCGCAGCGCCTGCGGGATCGTGTGCAGCACGTTGGCCGTGCAGATGAACATCACGTTCGACAGGTCGTACTCGACGTCGAGGTAGTGATCGAGGAACGCGTTGTTCTGTTCCGGATCGAGCACCTCGAGCAGCGCCGCCGACGGGTCGCCGCGGAAGTCCATCGACATCTTGTCGACTTCGTCGAGCAGGAAGACCGGGTTCATGCGAGCCGGCCTTCTTCATCATCTGGATGATCTGGCCGGGGAACGCGCCGATGTAGGTGCGGCGATGGCCGCGGATCTCCGCTTCGTCGCGCACGCCGCCGAGCGACAGCCGCACGAACTTGCGGTTCATCGCGCGCGCGATCGACTTGGCGAGCGAGGTCTTGCCGACGCCCGGAGGGCCCGCGAACGTCAGGATCGTCGCCTTCGGCTTCTTCACCAGGGCGCGGACGGCGAGGAACTCGAGGATGCGGTCCTTGATCTTCTCGAGGCCGTAGTGGTCCTCGTTGAGGATCTCCTCGGCGCGCTTGAGGTCGCGGCTCTCCTTGGTCTTCTTGTACCAGGGGACCGCGATCAGCCAGTCGAGGTAGTTGCGCGAGACGGTCGCTTCGGCCGACATCGGCGGCATCGACTCGAGCCGCTTCAGCTCCTGGATCGCCTTCTCCTCGACCTCCTCGGGCATCTTCGCCTGTTCGATCTTCTTCTTCAGCTCTTCGACCTCGTTGCCCTTCTCGTCCTTGCGGCCCAGTTCCTTCTGGATCGCCTTCATCTTCTCGTTGAGGTAGTACTCCTTCTGCGCCTTCTCCATCTGCTTCTTGACGCGCGACTGGATGCGGCGATCCACCTGGAGCTTGTCGACCTCGGCTTCGAGGATGCCGGCGATGCGGTTGAGGCGTTCGATCGGGGAGATGATCTCGAGCAGGTTCTGCTTCTCGTCGACGCCGACGAGCAGGTGCGCGGCGATCGTGTCGGCGAGCTTGCCGGGATCGTCGACGCGGACGGCGGCGATCATCGCGTCGTAGTGCAGGTTGTTCGACAGCTTCACGTACTGCTCGAACAGCGACACCACGCGGGTCATCGTGCTCTCGGCGTCGACGCCCGGCTTCCTTCGGCTTCGGGACCACCTTGACGACGACGCGGTAGAAGCCCTTGTCTTCCTTCCACTCGACCGCGCGGGCGCGCTCGATGCCCTCGACCAGCACCTTGATGTTGCCGTCGGGCAGCTTCAGGCTCTGGACGATGTTGGCGACGCAGCCCATCGTGTAGATGTCGGCCGGCTGCGGGTCGTCGATCGCCGCGTCGTGCTGCGCCGCGAGGAAGATCCGCTTGTCCTTCAGCAGCGCGTGCTCGAGCGCGCGCGTCGACGACGGCCGTCCGATGACGAACGGCATCATCATGTGCGGGAAGACGACGACGTCCCGGAGCGGGACGATCGGGAGCGTTTCGTAGAGTTCCATGGGTTAGGAAGCTATCCAGCTGCCAGCTACCAGCTACCAGTCAGCTCCAGCGCGACATGCTGCTGGAAGCTGGCAGCTGGAGACTGGCAGCTATCCGGCTTTTTCGATCAGCGTGATCGGCTTTTCCTTCGACTGCACGACCTCGCGGGTGATCACGCACTCGCGGATCTTCTTCTGACCGGGCAGCGTGTACATCAGGTCGAGCATCAGGTCCTCGATGATCATCCGCAGGCCGCGCGCGCCGATCTTGCGCGCCAGCGCCAGTTCGGCGATCGCCTCGAGCGAGTCGTCCGTGAAGCGGAGCTTGACGTTCTCGTACTCGAACAGCTTCTGGTACTGACGCGTGATGGCGTTGCGAGGTTGCGTGAGGATCTGGACGAGCGCCGCCTTGTCGAGCTCGTGCAGCGTGCCGACGACCGGCAGGCGGCCGACGAACTCCGGGATCAGGCCGTACTTGATGAGATCTTCCGGCTCGACCATCTCGAGCGTCGTGCCGACGTCGCGGTGTCGCACCGACTTGACGTCGGCCTTGAAGCCGAGCGTCTTCTTGCCCGTGCGCCGCTCGATCTGCTTGTCGAGGCCGACGAACGCGCCGCCGCAGATGAACAGGATGTTGGTCGTGTCGACCTGGAAGAACTCCTGGTGCGGATGCTTGCGGCCGCCCTGCGGCGGGACGTTGGCGACCGTGCCTTCGAGGATCTTCAGCAGCGCCTGCTGGACGCCCTCGCCCGAGACGTCGCGGGTGATCGACGGGTTCTCGTCCTTGCGGCAGATCTTGTCGACTTCGTCGATGTAGATGATCCCCTGCTGGCACTTCTCGATGTCGCCGCCGGCCGCCTGCAGCAGCTTGAGGATGATGTTCTCGACGTCCTCGCCGACGTAGCCGGCCTCGGTCAGCGTCGTCGCGTCGACGATGGTGAAGGGGACCGAGAGGAGCTTGGCCAGCGTCTGCGCGAGCAGCGTCTTGCCGGTGCCGGTCGGGCCGATCAGCAGGATGTTCGACTTGGTGAGCTCGATGTCGTTGCGGCTGCGCGACTGCTTCTGGATCTCGATGCGCTTGTAGTGGTTGTAGACCGCGACCGCGAGCTTCTTCTTGGTCTGTTCCTGGCCGATGACGTACTCGTCGAGGAACTTCTTGATTTCCTGCGGGACCGGCAGGGAGGTGCGGGCGCCGCCGCGCGCCTCGAACTTGTTGTCGTCGGCGATGATGTCGTTGCAGACCTCGACGCACTCGTCGCAGATGAAGACCGTCGGGCCCGCGATCAGCTTGCGGACGTCGTTCTGGTCCTTGTTGCAGAACGAGCAGCGGAGAATCTCGCCGTCGCCGGCTTTTTTTACCATGGGGAAAGACCCTGTCAGTTCCAGCAGCCGGCGGCCGGCTGCGAACGGCTGACCGCTCGAGCTGGCTGCCGGACGCGCCGGCTGGAAGCTGTTACGCCCGCTTTCGGATGACATCATCAATAATACCGTATTCCTTGCCCTGCTCGGCGCCCATGATGTAGTCGCGCTCGGTGTCATCCTGGATACGCTTGAGCGGCTGCCCGGTGTGGTCCGCCAGGATCTGGTTCAGCCGCTCGCGCGTCCGCAGCAGTTCCCGGGCGTGAATGTCGATGTCGGTCGTCTGCCCGCCCAGCCCCTGCACCCACGGCTGGTGGATCAGGATGCGCGAGTTCGGCAGGGAGAAGCGCTTGCCCTTCGCCCCGGCCGCCAGCAGCACCGCCGCCACCGACGCCGCCTGGCCGATGCAGTAGGTCTGCACGTCCGGCTTGATGAACTGCATCGTGTCGTAGATCGCCATCCCGGCCGTGACCACGCCGCCCGGGCTGTTGATGTAGAGCAGGATGTCGCGATCCGGGTCCTCGGCCTCGAGAAACAGCATCTGCGCGATGACCAGGTTGGCGACGCTGTCGTCGATCGGCGTGCCGATGAAGATGATGCTGTCCTTGAGCAGGCGCGAAAAGATGTCGTAGGCGCGTTCCCCGCGGTTGGTCTGTTCGACCACCATCGGGATGAGCTGCATGCGTTCAGCCATAAGAAATCGAACCCCGGAGTGCGTGCGTATGTCGTTTGCTGGGGAAGCTTCGTTCGACAGGGCAGGGTCGTACGGAAACGAACTGCCGATTGTACCACGCCCGTCGCCAAACTTCAAAACGGGCTCTATCTGAGCCTGCGGCCATCAACCCTGAGCCTCTTATCGGGCGATCACGTCTGAATCTTTGTGGCCCTCGACAGCAGGAAGTCGACGGTCTTCTCGCGCCGCATCCCCGAATACAGGCGGGCGAGCCCCCCTCCTTCTCCAGCCGCGCGCGCACGGCGGCCGGCGTCCGGCCGCTCCGCTCGGCGTAGCCCTGCGATTTCCGCGCTCGATGTCCTCGTCGGTCGCCGCGATGCGCTCGCGCCGCGCCACCTCGTCGAGGACCAGCGCGCCGCGGACCGCTTCGGCCGCCGCCTCGCGCTGCTTCTCGCGGAACTCCTCCCAGTTGATGTTCATCTTCATCGGGTCGATCTGCTGATCGATCAGCCGGCGGACGAACTCCTCGACGCGCCGATCGATCTCGCGATCGAGCAGCGACGGCGGCACGTCGAACGTGACGCGCGCCGCCAGCTGCTTCAGCAGCTCGCCGCGCGCGTCGCGCTCCGCTTCGTGCGTCGCCTCGTGCTCGAGGTCGTCGCGCACCCGCGTCCGCAGCGCTTCGAGGCTGTCGAAGTCCCCGAGGTCCTTCGCGAACTCGTCGTCGAGCTCCGGCACGACGCGCTTGCGGATCGCCTTGATCGTCACGTCGTAGTTGACCGTCGTCCCGGCGAGCTCCGCGATCGCGTAGTCGTCCGGGTAGTCGACGTCGAACGTCTTCGTTCGCCCGGCGCTCAGGCCGATCAGCTCCTCGTCGAATCCCGGCGGATTGGCGGCCGCGCCGATCTCGACCGTGACGCCGTCGTGGCTGTCGGTCTGCGGCTCCGGCCGGGCCTTGGCGCGCGGGCTCGCCCGCGATGACGATGAGCGGCTCGTCGTCCGGGCTCCGGCTTCGGCGTCGCGGTCCGCACGAGATCCATCACCACCGAGTCGCCGATCTCGACGCCGCGCTCTTCGACCGGCTCGTAGCGCGCCGCGCGCTCGCGCAGGCCCGCCAGCGCCTGGTCGACGGCCGCGTCGTCGACCTGCGCGCTCTTCCGGCGCAGCGTGATGCTCGCGTAGTCGCCCGGATCGATCGGCGGCACCGTCTCGAAGCTCGCCGTGAACTTGAGCGGCTGGCCTTCTTCGACGACGACGTCCCTGATGTCGGGCGTGTCGACCGGCTCGACGCCGCGCTCGCGCAGCGCCTCGTCGACCGCGCGCGGGATCAGCCCGTGCGCCACGTCGTGCAGGATCTGGTCGCGGAACCGCTGGCGCACGACCTTGGCCGGCACCTTGCCGGGCCGGAAGCCCGGGAATGCGCGCCGCCTTGCTGTAGTCGCGCGCGATCTTGTCGATTTCGGCGTCGACGACCGTGCTCGGAATCTCGACGACGAGGTTCTTCTGCGTCTCGCTGACGTCGATGAATTCAGTCTTCATTGAGAAGGCGGCTGATCAGACTCCGGGCTGACGTGCGGACGTGCGGGCGTACCCGCGGACAATTCTGCATTTTACCGCCAATCATGCTTCGGAACGGAAGGCAATACCGCGAACTGCTAGAATCGGGGCACTGGCGGCGTGGCGAAATTGGCAGACGCGAGAGACTTAGGATCTCTTGGCGCAAGCCGTGGGGGTTCGAGTCCCTCCGCCGCCACCATAGTCCTAATCCAGCTCATCCGGATCCCGAGTCCTCGGTCGCCGGATCCGACGACATTCCTGGCACCGGATTTCTGGGCACTAGGACTACAGATTCAGGATGAGCGCCCCGGCTGCTCCCTGGCCCGTTTCTGCACCCATCGCCGGGGTGTGCCGATGGCTCGTTCAATCTGGAAGGGCTCGATCGCGTTCGGTCTGGTCAACATTCCCATCGAGCTCTACAGCGCCGTCCGCGACCACCGGCCGAAGTTCCGGCTGCTGCACGCGAAGGACGAGGCGCCGGTGCGCTACGAGCGGGTCTGCCAGAAGGAAGGCAAGCCCGTCGGCTGGGAGGATCTCGTCAAGGGCTACGAGTACGAAAAGGGGCAGTTCGTCGTCCTCACCAAGGACGACTTCAAGACGGCGGCGCTCGAGAAGACGAAGACGATCGACATCCTCGACTTCGTCGACCCGAGGAAATCGACGAGCGCTATTTCGAGACCCCGTATTACCTGCAGCCGGGCAAGGGCGCGGATCGCTCGTACGCGCTCCTGCGCGAGGCGATTCGCGAGTCCGGAAAGATCGGGATCGCGAAGATCATCCTCCGCGACGCGCAGCATCTGGCGGCGGTCGAGGCCATCGGCGACGCGCTCGTGCTCACGATGATGCGGTTCGCGGACGAGCTCGCCGATCTGGCCGACTTCAAGTTTCCCAAGGCGGCCGGAATCCGCCCGCCGGAGATGAAGATGGCCCTGCAGCTGATCGACAACCTCGCCGCGAAGTGGGACCCGGAGAAATACACCGACGAGTACCGCGACAACCTGATGCGGGTCATCAAGGCCAAGCTGAAGGGAAGCAGCCGAAGCTTCAGGAGCGCGAGACCGCGCAGACGGCGGAAGTGGTCGATCTGATGGCGCGCCTGCGCGCGAGCCTCGAAGGGAAAGCGGCGAAAAAGCCGGCCGCGAAGGCCCGGAAGAAGACCGGCGCGCGCAAGCGGACCCGGCCGCGTGCCTAGCACGTTATACTGCCGGCATGGAGCCAGTCCTCGCTCGTCGATCGATCGGCCGCGGCGATCGACTGGTACCTCCGCAACCGCGCGCGATCGCGCGCGATCTTCGATCTCATCGATCCGTCCGCGTACTACACGCGGCCGATCGCGCTCCGCAACCCCATCGTCTTCTACGAAGGGCACCTGCCGGCCTTCAGCATCATCTCGTTCATCAAGCGCGGGCTCGGCGGGCCGTCGGTCGATCCGCGGCTCGAGAAGCTGTTCGAGCGCGGCATCGATCCCGACAGCGAGGACGCCGCCGTGCCGCGCAGCGGCGCGCAGACGCAGTGGCCGTCGCGCGACGAGGTCCTCGCCTTCGCCGACCGCGCCGACGAGGCCATCGTCGAGGCGCTCGACGCCGGCGGGTTCTCGGACGACGCGGACCATCCCGCCATGCACCGGGCCGAGGCGCTCTATACGGCGCTCGAGCACGAAGCGATGCACCAGGAGACGCTGCTCTATATGTGGCATCGGCTGCCGTACGAGCAGAAGCGGAAGCCTGCGGGTGTGCGGTACGAGATCGCGAGGACCGAGATCCCGACCTGTGGCGTCCGGGGCCGGCCGGACGCCACGCGCGACCGTCCGGATCCCCGCCGGCGTCGACGACGCTCGGCGCCGATCGCGATCGGCATCACGTTCGGGTGGGACAACGAGTTCGACGCGCACCGCGTGGACGTCGGCGCGTTCGACATCGACGTGCACAACGTCACCAACGCGGAGTTCCTCGAGTTCGTCGAGGCCGGCGGGTATCGCGACAGCTCGCTGTGGTCTCCTGAACACTGGGCGTGGGTGCAGCAGGAGAAGCTGGAGCACCCGGCGTTCTGGATGCCCGCGCGGACAGTGATGCTCGCTCGACGATGGCTCTGGCGCGGCATGTTCGAGGACATTCCGCTGCCGGCGACGTGGCCGGTGTACGTGAGCCAGGCCGAAGCGTCGGCGTACGCGCGGTGGAAGGGTCGCCGGCTGACGACGGAAGCCGAGTACCATCGCGCCGCGTTCGGGACGCCGTCGGACGGCGCGCCGGGCGCCGAGCGCGAGTACCCGTGGGGATCCGCGCCGCCGGAAGAGCCGCACGGGCACTTCGATTTTCAAGGCTGGGAGCCCGTGCCGGTCGGCTCGCGGCCCGCGGGCGCGAGCGCCTGGGGCGTGCACGATCTCGTCGGCAACGGCTGGGAATGGACCTCGACGGTCTTCGGCCCGTTCCCCGGCTTTTCGCCGATGGCGTCGTACCCGGAATACTCGGCCGACTTCTTCGACGGCCAGCACTACGTGATGAAGGGAGGCTCGCCGGCGACGGCACGGGAGCTCCTGCGCCGCAGCTTCCGCAACTGGTTCGGCCGCAATTATCCGTACGTGTACGCGACGTTCAGGACGGCGCAATAAGCCGGGATCCGGACGGATCCCGAGTCCGAATCCCGAGTCCCGAGCCGCGAGTCTATAGAATCATGATCATCACCTCCAGCTTCACCGCCGAGTTCGCCGCGGACGTGCGGCGCGATCTCGCGCTGACGCCGAAGCAGCTGCAGTCGAAGTATCTCTACGACGCGCTCGGCTCGAGCCTGTTCGAGGCGATCTGCCGGCTGCCGTGGTATCGCATCACGCGCGCGGAGAGCCGGCTGCTGAAGCGTCACGCCGCGCGACATCGTGGCGGCCGCTCGGCGCCGGGCGCGACACGTCGATGATCGTCGAGCTCGGGTGCGGCAGCGGCGAGAAGCTCGTGATGCTCGCCGAAGCGCTGCAGGCCGCGGGCGGCTCCGCGCGCGTGCACCTGATCGACATCTCGTCGCAGGCGCTCGAGCAAACCGAGCAGCGCCTGACCCGGCTCCAGCACTTCTCGGTCGTCGGCCACCAATCGACCTACGAGGTCGGACTGCGCCGCGCCGCGGCGGCGCGCGACGGCGACGGCCCGATGCTCGTGCTGCTGCTCGGCTCGAACATCGGCAACTTCGACACGCCGGCCGCGCTCGACTTCCTCCGCCGCATCCGGCTGCGCGCTCGAGCCCGGCGACCTGCTTCTGCTCGGCGCGGATCTCGTCAAGCCGGAGCCGGAGCTGCCGCTCGCGTACGACGATCCGCTCGGCGTGACCGCCGCCTTCAACAAGAATCTGCTCGTCCGCATCAATCGCGAGCTCGGCGGGAACTTCGATCTCGACGCCTTCGATCACCTCGCCGCCTGGAACCCGGCGGAGCAGCGCATCGAGATGCACCTGGTCAGCCGGGTCGCGCAGACCGTCACCGTCACGGCGGCCGGACGTATCCGTGACGTTCGCGCCGGGAGAGCGGATCTGGACCGAGAGCTCGTACAAATACGAGCCCCATCAGATCGAGACGCTGGGCGCCGACACCGGCTTCGCCATGCGCCGTCAGTGGATCGAAGAGGACGCGCGCTTCGCGCTGTCGTTGTTCGCGGCGCAGTCTGAGGACAGCGGAGAGGGCGGTGTTCACCGGAGGAACGGAGAAACGGAGAACGAAGTATCTCGTTTCTCCAGAATATCTCCGTTGCCTCCGTTCTCCGTGTTAACGTCCTCCGAATGAGATCCGTTGCCTCCGTCCCCTCCGTTACCTCCCGGCCGCTAAAGCCCCTCGCGCGGCCGGCCGATATCCCATCCGTGAGCACCAGGCGCGCGCGCGTCGTCACGGCGGATCAATGGGGGAAGCCCGAGCGGAATGAAGCCGGGCACCCGATCTGCCGGTGGTGCCGGGCGCCGGTGAAGCCGCCGCGGCGGACCTTCTGCGGCGACTCGTGCGTCCACGAATGGAAGATCCGCAGCAGCCCGTGGTACGTGCGCCAGCAGGTGAAGAAGAGAGACAAAGGCACGTGCCGGCTGTGCGGCTTCAACGTCGTCAAGGCGCACCGTGAATGGACCCGCGCGAAACCACCCGTGACGGATCGCGCGGCGCGGCGGGCGTGGCGCGCCGCGCGTCCCCGGTGGGAAGCCGATCACATCGTCCCGGTTGCGGACGGCGGCGGGGAATGCGGCCTCGAGAACTACCGCCTGCTCTGCCGTCCCTGCCACGTCTCGGTGACGCTCACGTGGCGCGCGCAGCGGACGAAAACGGTGAACGCGGTTCAGCCAGACGGCGTCCAGACCCGCTGACCGCCTGTACCTCACCGTCTGCTGTTCGTCCCAGTCCCTCGCCGGCGGTCGAGGGCCGCCGTCTCGACGGCATTCTTACTGCTCGTGGGGCCCCACCCCCACTCGCGGCGGCTCGACTCGCGACGCTCGCTCGCCGCAGCCGCAGGCGCTGCCAACCTTCGCGCGCGCGATCTCGTCTAAGCCAGCGTCTTGAAGGCTTCCAGCCGCCATGCGTACAGTTCTGTCCGTCCTGATGAGCGTGATGGCTGCGGCGTCGGTCATCGGCGCGGCGTCCACGCCCGAGCGTGTTGCCGCCACACCGATTCCGGAGGCCGCCACCGCGATTCGCGTCGATGGCGAGCTGAACGACGACATCTGGCAAACGGTCCCGCCCATTACCGGATTCCGCCAGCGCGATCCGAAGGAAGGCGCTCCGCCGACATTCGAGACGGAAGCGCGGGTCGCGTACGACGCGACGGCGCTGTACATCGCGGTGCAGGCGTTCGATCCCGAGCCCAAACGCATCGTCGGCATCCGCACCCGGCGCGACGAAGGATCGCCGTCCGACTGGATTCGCGTGATCGTCGACTCGTTTCACGACCGGCGATCGGCCTTCGAGTTCGCGGTGAACCCGGCCGGCGTCAAGCAGGACACGTACTGGTTCAACGACAACAACAACGATCAGGGCTGGGATGCGGTGTGGGACGTCGGCGTGTCGCGCGGCGGAACGCGGCTGGCGCGCGGAGTTCCGCATTCCGTTCTCGCAGCTGCGGTTTCGCCCGTCGGCAGACGTCGACGTTCGGCCTGGCGATCGTCCGCCAGGTCGGCCGGCTGAACGAGACGACGACCTGGCCGCTGCTGGCGAAGAGCGCGAACGGGTACGTGTCGTCGTTCGGCGAGCTGACCGGCCTGCGGCTCGATCGATCGCCGAAGCGTCTCGAGATCGTGCCGTACGTCAGCGGCGACGTCGAGACCAAGCCGGTCGAGGCCGGCAATCCTCTTTCGAAGGGCTCGGATCCGGACGCGACGGTGGGCGTCGATCTGAAGTACGCGCTGCGGCCCGGGCTCACGCTGACCGGCACGGTCAATCCGGACTTCGGCCAGGTCGAAGCCGATCCCGCCGAAGTGAACCTCTCGGCGTTCGAGACGTTCTTCTCCGAGCGGCGGCCGTTCTTCGTGGAAGGGTCCGGCGTGTTCCGCTTCAATCTCGACTGCAACGACGGCAGCTGCAGCGGCCTGTTCTACTCACGCCGGATCGGGCGATCGCCGCGCGGCGAGGCGGAGGTCCCGGACGGCGGCTACTCGTCGGCGCCCTCCCAGACGACGATCCTCGGCGCGGCGAAGCTGACGGGGAAGGTCGGGGCGTTCTCGATCGGGCTGCTGAATGCGGTCACGTCGGACGAGGACGCGCTCATCGTCAACGGCACCGTCCGCACGCGCCAGACGGTCGAGCCGCTCACGAACTACTCGGTGCTGCGCGCGCGCCGCGAGTTCGCGAACCAGTCCTCGGTCGGGTTCATGGCGACCGCGACGAACCGCAACCTGGACGACGCGACGCGGTTTCTTCCGGGGCAGGCGTACACGGGCGGCGTCGACTGGGACTGGCGGCTCGGTCCCAGGTACGCCGTCCAGGGATACTGGGCGGGGAGCAGCGTGCACGGCGACGCGGAGGCGATCGACACGCTGCAGCGCAGCAACGTGCACAGCTTTCAGCGGCCCGACTCGACCGACCTGACCTACGATCCGCTGCGCACGTCGCTGAACGGGTACGGCGCGGCGGCGTCGCTCAGCAAGATCGGCGGCCAGCGCGTCCGGTTCACCACGAACGTCGGCATCAAGAGTCCCGGGTTCGACGTCAACGACGTCGGGTTCCAGCGCCGCGCCGACCAGCGCACGATGAGCAACTGGGTCCAGGTGCGCTACGACACGCCGTCGAAGTACCTGCGCAGCTTCCGCTACAACCTCAATCAGTGGGCGGGCTGGAACTACGACGGCGATCGCCTGTACTCGGGGATCAACGTCAACGCGCACGCGATGTTCACGAACAACTGGGCCACCGGCATGGGCGTCAACGTCAACGCGCAGCCGTTCGACGATCGCGGCACGCGCGGCGGACCCGGCGTGTACGGGAACAGCCAGCGCTCGTTCTGGACCTACGTCGAGAGCGACGAGCGCCATGCGGTGTCGGGTGGCTTTTTCTCGTTCAAGGCGTGGCGACGGCGCTGGGCACGACGTTCTTCGAGATCAACCCGTATCTGAACTATCGTCCGACCGTCATTCCTGAAGGTGAACGCCGGCATTCGCTTCAGCCGGAACCACGACGAATCGCAGTGGGTCGAGGAAACCGACGACGGGCACTACGTCTTCGGGCGGCTGCACCAGAAGACCGTCGGCCTCACCGGGCGGGTGAACTACACCGTCACGCCGGCGCTGTCGATCCAGCTGTACATGGAGCCGTTCGTCTCGGCCGGCGACTACTCGAACTTCAAGGAGCTGGTCGAACGGCCGGTCGAAGTCGTACGACGGACGCTACGCGCCGTTCGCGTATGCCGACAACCCCGACTTCAACTACCGCTCGTTCCGGACGACCAACGTGCTGCGCTGGGAATACAAGCCCGGCTCGACGCTGTTCGTCGTCTGGCAGCAGGGACGCGAGGACACGCTCGATCGCGGCACGTTCAACTTCTCGACGGACTTCGGCGGCGTCTTCGACGCGCCGGCGCGCAACGTGTTCCTGATCAAGTGGGCGTATTGGTTGAATTACTGATGCAGGCCTGAAGGCCTGACGCTACGTACGATCAGAGCCAAGCCCTGATGCTAGCAATCCGACATTCGCACGTCACGATTGGTCTCTACTCTCCCGCCGGCAGCTCGAAGTCCAGCCTCGGCACGTAGTGCGACCGCGTCTGCTCGATCTCGTCGAGGATCTGCGTCGCGAGCGCGGGCGGCGAGACGACGCGCGCCAGCGGACCGAACCCCAGAATCCAGCTGCGGAGCGCCCAGTCGTTGCAGACGTTGAGCGTCATCGTCAGCGTCCCGTCGGCCGCTTCCTGCGACCTGCTGCGACGGGTGCCACACGCGCTCCTTGACGTAGCGGGCGATCCGCGGCTCGAACGCGATCTCGATGCGTTCCGGCGTGCCCTGGTTGACGCCGAGCGAGTGCGCGAACGCGTCTTCCGGCAGTTCCACCGGCTCGAACCGCTCTTCCGTGACCGACAGCGACAGGATGCGCTCGACCGCGAACGTGCGGAGCTGCTTGTACTCCGGCACGAACGCCACGACGTAGAGCCCGCCCTGCGCGAAGACGAGCCGGTACGGCTCGAGCACGTAGTCCTTCTCGCGATTGCTCGAGAACGAGTGATAGCGCATGGCGACGCGGCGGTGGTGGAGCGTGGCGTCGAGGAGCTGCGCGACGCGGGCGCTTCGCGGCGCCGACTGCTTCGACGCGGTCGCCGGGCGTCGCCGAATCGTCGATCGACGACTGGCTGCCGGGATCCGCCTTCGCCTGCATGACGAGCGGGAGCCGATCGAGGAACTGCCGCATGCCCGGCGTGAGCGCGGCGGCGAGCTTGTCGAACGCGCTGCGCACGTCGCGCTGGAACGGCGTGGCGGCCAGGCACTCGACGAGGGACCGCGAGAAGTACAGCGCCGTCAGCTCCGCGAGCGTGAAGCCGGTGTCGTCGAGCCGGCGGAACGCCCGCTGCTCGAGCGTCCAGTATTTCTTGCCGTCGTGGGTCTCGTCGAAGAGCGGGAACCCGGCCGACTGCAGCGCCTCGAGGTCGCGCCTGATCGTCCGGGTCGAGACGCCGGTCCGCTCGGCGAGGTCGTCGATCGTCACGCGCCGCGACGACTCGAGGTCGCGGAGGATCGACCACTGCCTGATGACTTCGGCGTTGCGCATGTGCATCTCGCGCTCAGGGTCCAGTCAGTCGGCGCGCTGACGTCCGGCGCCGGCGCGAGGGCATCCGCGGGCGCGATGCCGTTCGCGAGCTGCTGTTCCAGGACCTCGCGCCGCCTGCCGGCACGGACCCGTAGACCCAGTGCACAGGTCCCATGAGCGCGTAGACCATCGGCGAGATCGGCGCGAGCTCGAGCGGGGCCAGCACGGCGATGAGCAGCGACAGGACGCCCACGCTCACGCTCAGCAGGTGGTGGCCGATGTTGCGTCTTCGCGTCGAAGATCTCCAGCTCGGAAAGCCCGAGCTCGACGCGCTTCGCGAACGCGTGCCGGTAGAGCAGCGCGAAGAGCACGAAGATCGCGATGAAGCCCACCGCGTAGACCGTCGACGGCGTTCGCCAGCTGGTAGAGCTGCATGCCTTCCGGCGGCGCGAGCCGCGGCAGGATTCTCGCGAAGGCCGAGTCGAACATGAATTTCAGCGGGTAGACGTAGAGCAGCACGACGAACAGCAGCACGCTGTTGAGCAGGATCGTGTAGGCGTCCTGCAGCCCGTAGCGGCGGAAGAACGCGTTGTGCTCGTACCAGATCCACACCAGCAGCGCAAAGCAGCAGGCAAACGGCACCGCGCCGATCATGCGGTCCATCAGCTCGGCGTAGCTGGCGCGGCGGCTGCGAGGAGACGACCAGCAGCGCCAGCGCGAAGCCGAACACGGCGTCGCTGAACGCCTCGAGGCGCGAGATCTCGTGACGCCGGGCCGGCAGCATCCCGCGAATATAGCAGGAGCGCCGGCCGTCAGGTCGGCCTGTTGCCAGGCCGAGCGCCCGTGCCGGCCGAGCGGCCATTGCTGGCCTGAGCGCCGAGCCGCTACCGTGCCGGCCTGAAGGCCGGCTCTACTTCCGCACCGTGACCGTGTCGCTCCTCGACGTCCTGTTGCCGGACGTGTCGCGGCAGGTCGCGGTGACGGTGTAGACGCGGTCGCGCCCGCCTGTTCGCTCCGCGCGCACGCGCACGTGGTACGGACCGAGCACCTGCCAGTCGACGTTCGGGATGACCGGCTGATTGCTGGTGACGCCGAGCGTGCACGCAGGCAATCCGGTCACGTCCAGCGACAGATACAGCACCAGCACGTCCACCATCCGGCGCGCCGATGCCTTGATGCTGGACGGCGCGACGATCACCGGGCTCAGCCACGGCGCCACCGTGTCCACGACGGTCACGGTTCGCGTCCGGGACGATGAGTTGACGCCGTCCGACACGGAGTAGGTGAGCACGTAGACGCCGGGCACGTGCCGGTTCACGCTGCCGCTGACGCGAATCGCGCCCGTCAGATCGGTGCCGCACGGTGTCGATCGCCGTCGCCCCCGGATCGGTCCAGGCGGTTCCGGCCTCGATCGTCACGGCGGCCGGTCCGTTGAGCGTGAGCACCGGCGGCGTCGTGTCGACGACGTGGATCGTTCGCGTCACGGTGGTCGTCGCGAAGCCGTTGCTCGCGGTGTAGTGAGATCGTGTAGGTCCCGGGCACGTTCGGATCGATCGTTCCCGAGACCGCCACGGGCAGCGCTCCGAGCGTATCGTCGAATGCGGTCGCGCCCGGATCGGTGAACGGCTGACACTTCTCGATCGTCATCGTCGCATCGCCGGCCAGCGTGACGACCGGCGCGCCGAAGAACACGAAGTACGCGACCGGCATGTCGTGGTCGGAGATGCGCTCGGGACGCGTGTCGTCGCCGCGCAGCGATTCCGGAAAGTCCGCGTTGTTGCGCGCGTACTGGAACCGGCTGACGCGCGCGCGCGCCCGGTCCGTTGACGAGCACGTGATCCAGCACCTGCGTGTTGCCGCCGAAGACATACGAGTAGCGGTTCGCCGGGCTCAGCATGCTCACGAGGTCCGTCAGCGGCGGATTCGGCACGCCCGCGGCGCCGGCCGGCAGGACGACTTCGCTCGGCAGGCGCCGGCGTGCCCTGGATCGCGCCGATGACGTCCACGAACCCGTCGCTGAACTGGAACGCGTTGTAGTCGCCGACCGAGACGATGCGCTCGGCCGGATTCGCCGCCTGACGCGACTGGATGTAGCCGGCGAGGAACTCCGCCTGGCGCTTGCGCTTGTCGCGCACGCGCGCGCCGTCGGCCGGATCGTCGATCCCGAGGAGCGAGCGCAGGTGATTGACGATCACCGTCACCGGCAAGGTCGCGCCCAGCGGTCCCTGGACCGTCGCTTCGAGCACGAGCGGCGGCCGATCGTTGAGGAGAGCCGGCGCTGCTGGAACCGGGCGGCACGTAGGTCGTGTCCTTGCCGACCTGCGTCACCGAGACGATGGCGACGCGGGAGGTCTTGACGAGGAACCCGACGTCGATGCCGCCGGGGTCGTTGCCTTCGAACAGGCGCGCGACATACTGCGGGTCGGTCCCGGTGGCCGCGACCGTATCGGCGTTGATGCGCGCGGCCAGCTGCCTGGAGCGTCGTTTCGTGTTCCACCTCTTCGACGCCGATGATGTCGGGCGACAGCATCACGGTTCTGATCGGCCAGCGACGCCTTGCGCAGCCGGCGCTCGTACGCCTCAGGCGTCATCGTCACGTCGTCGCCGCCGCCGTTGACGTCGTCGAACAGCCGTTCCATGTTGAACGACGCCACGGTGAACTCGTTCTCGGTCGGCGCCGGCACCGGCACGGCAGACCCGTTGCCGGCCGGCACCCAGGGCAGCGGATCCGGCAGGAACGTGTAGGTCGTCCCGGCGTGATCGAGCACGCCGGTCATGTCGTGGATGACCTGTCCGCCGACGACTTCCAGCCGCGCGCCCGCCGCGTCCGTCGCTGTCGACGCGCAGGCGCTCGAAGTTGCCGTCGAATCTCGGCACCGACGACGACGTTCCCGCGGGCACGTTCTGCGCCGGATCGATCCCCGGCTCGCGCGCGGGACGAGCGACGCCGAGCACGACCGCCATGAAGTCGCCGTTCGAGACCGACGTGGCGGAGGACTCGAACTTCGTGCCGTCGGTCGGCCCGGCGACCAGGAGGCTCGCGCGCACGCGCATCCCCTCGAACCGCTCGAGCTGCTCGGTGCCCGCACCGGCGGGCGTGTCGCCGGGCATCAGCTGGATCGCCGCAGGCAGCGGTGTGACCGGTCGACGTCACGACGAACGCCGGACCGCCGGAGATCTCGGTGGTCGGCCGCGCGAACGCGATCGTCTCCGGCGCGAACTCGGCGACCGCGCCGCTGACGCGGACGAGATCTCCGCGCCGCCGGCATCAGGCGCGCCGAATCCGGTGAAGACGAACAGCCCTTCCGACGTGAGCGGATTGCCGTCGTCCAGTCCGTCGGGCGTCTGGATGAAGAAGCCGTTCGATCGGTGCGCGGTCACGACGCCGGCGGTCGTCACGAACTGTCCGTCGAATGTCGACGTCGCTGCCGATCCCTGGATGACGGCAATCGGCAGCGTGGTGGTCTGCTCGACGGCGAGGCGGATCGCCACGGAGGCCGTGCGCGACGCGTCGTCGGAGACGGTCGCGGTGATCGTCCGGAAGCCGGGATCGCCGGCGATGCTGGCGGTCCACGAGAAGACGCGGTCGTTTGCCGTGACGTCGCCGCCCGTCACGCCGTCGTCGTAGAACGTCTGCACCGCCGGAATCGCCGATCGGAGACAGATCGGCCGACACCGAGAAGGACGCGCTCGCGGGAGCCGCGCCGGGCGTCACCGTCACGGTCAGCAGCGTCGAGCCGCCGGACGGCACCGCGGCCGGCGTGGCGCGCCCCACGCCGGACGGAGGAATGCCCGAGACGTTGTGTGGCGTCGGGGCGCCCTCGCGGAAGTCCAGCGCGTTGTCGTTCGTGTCGACGCCCGGGTCCACGCGAATCGCGGCGGTCGTGTTCGAGAGCGTCGGCGTAGGGCCCGATCCTTCGAAGCAGCTCGCGCTCGTGCCGTAGCCGACGAAGTCCGCGATCAACGCTCCGCCCGGGCACGTGCCTGCCGAGCGCCGATGGCGTTGCCCACGAGCGCGACCTTGCCGGCCGTCCCGCTCATCGCGAGGCCGCCGGTGTCGTCCGGTGTCGGAAGCGAAGTCGTGCCGCCGCTGCCCTGCGCTTCCTGGACGAGGAAGTACTGTCCCGGCTGGATCTCGCCCGCGAGCGGGTCGACCGACCAGGTGCTGCCTGCGGCGGACGCGTACTGCAGCGACCAGCCCGTCAGCTTCACCGTCGTCGTGCCGCGGTTGAACAGCTCGATGAAGTCGTGGGTGTAGGTCGCCCCCGAGTTGCCGCCGCCGCCGTACAACTGACTGATGACGACATCGGTCGTCACCGGCGCCGGCGGCGTCGTCACCGTCGAGGGAGATCGTGGCGGCTCCGGTGCGCGCCTCGCGCGTCGTGAATCGTGACCGGCAGGGACTTCGAGCCGGGAGCCGTGGCGGAGTCGACCGTCGCCAGGAACGAGAACGTCCGGTCCCCGGCCGTCGCGTCGCCGTTGGTCGCGTCGTCGAACAACGGCTGGGTGGTGCTCCCGCCGATGGCGCTGAGATCGGCGGTGACCCCCAGGCCCGTGCTGACGGGGTTGCTCGCCGGGCGTCACGGCCACGGTGAGCAGCACCGGCGCGCCGCTCTCGACCGAGTTCGGGATTCGCGGTGCCCGTCCCCGTGGGATTGGTCGGTTCGACGACGACCGAGCCGGTGACGTTGATGTCGTCGATGCCGACCCACTCGTCGCTGCCGACCGCGTCCGTCGTGATGATGCGAATCTGAACGACGGGCTGGCCGGCGGCCGCGGCGGGAAGCGTGACGCTGACGGGCGTCACGAGCGTCGCGAGGCTCGGACCGGTCGTCGCGTCCGCGACGAACCCGGCCGGCAGGTTGGTGAAGGGGCCCGTCGTGCCGACGCGATACTGGAGCGCGACGGGCTGCACGGCGTTGTCTGCCGAACCGTCGATGTCGCGCAGGTTGTACGACACCGTAATGGTCGAGAGCCCGGTCGTCGCGACCGTGATGACGAGGTTCGGCGCGCGGGCCGTGCCGGAACCCTGGAGCGCGACGACGGGGTTGCCTCCGGCGCCGGCCGCCGTGAACTCGGCGACCCCTCCGGTCGCGAACGTATTCGGATTCGTCTGATTGGCGTTGACGTCGACGACGAGCGTGCCCTCGCCGAGGACCGTTTGCGGATCGACCGCGGTCGTCGAGGCCAGCCCATCGCCGCGATAGCCGATGATTCCCGGAACCCCGCTCCAGTCGTCGCTGGCCGTGATCAGGTTCTCGTTCGACCAGTCCTGGGTGAATGGCACCGGCTGCACCGTCGTGTCCGCGGTCGGAGCGATTGCCGCCAGAACAAGGGCAAACAGGCAGGCGGCGAGCACACGACGGGCGATGGGGCGCGGACGGGCCATGAAACCTCTATGTATATGAAGGCTGGGTGGGGAAGGACCTGGAGAGATTGTGCGGGACCAGGGCGGAGACTGTCAACGACAGCCGTATGACGGCAAAGCGTGGCTTTGGCTTGTGACCTTGCCTGTCACACACGCTGCTCTTAGTCAGACTCGTGCCGGTGCCGAAGATCGCTAGCCGTACGCGCGGGTTGCACAGCAGCTTGTTCCTTGTGACCTGGTCTGTCACACCCTCCTTCTATAGTGACGCTACGGACGGACGTAGCGCAGGACTTCAGTCCTGCATTCAGCCTGCATCAGGAGATTCCACATGCCCCGGTTCGATGGCTCGCTCGCAAGGACACTGGATTTCGGGGAAACGACCACGCCCGCGGCCCCGTGGGGCGGGTCGGGCTGCGGTTGACGTTGCGGGGGCGTGATGCAGGGTCCGCATAGGTACAAGGTCCTGGAGCGGCGGCGCCGCCACGCGCAGATCGCGGCGCGCCGGGCGCTCGATTTGATCGATGTCCTGAACGACGTCGCCGAAGCGTCATGGCGCAGCAATAGAGGAGGGGAAGTAGCCATGTCGCGCTGCACGCATACTCACGGCCGGACGTTGTGCTTCGAGTGCTTCCGAACGGGGATTGAGCGCACGCGCGCGCGCCGCGACGCCTGGGCCCAGCGCGCGCTGCCGTTCGAGTCGCCGGACGCGACCGCGCGTCCGCTCACCGAGCAGGCGCTCGCGCACCGCCGCCAGATGCTGGAGTATCTGAGCGCGACGGCGCGGGTCGCCAATCGGGCGTAGCGATTTCCTCTCGTGGCTTCCGCCTTCAGCGGGACGGCGGGGCCTTTAGCCCGACTGGGCGCGTGTTTGCCTGCGGTCCTTCCGCCTGAAGGCGGAAGCCACAGGAGGCGTCAGCTGGCCCCGGACGATCCGCCGCCCGCCGCTCCACCGCCGCCGGCGGCTCCGTGCGCCCCACCGGAATGTCCCGGCTCCGCCGACGCCGACGAACGCGGCGAACGCATGGCTGCTGTCGCTGTCGCCGACGGCCTGGAACCAGTGCGGCGCGGCGCCGCGATGGCGCTTCAGATACGTCGCCCACGCCGGCGCAAGGCCAATCGCGACCGCGAACGGCAGCCACTGCCGCACCGTCGCATCGGGGGGCGCCGCGTGCCGATCCCGCGCGACGTCTCTCAAATACTGCCGGAAGCCGCGCCAGTATTCCGCGCGGCGCACGGCGCTGTTCGACAGCGGCGCACGGCGCCGATCCACACGAGGCATACGGGAGTCGTCAGGTCATGAACATGAAGTTGGCTAGGTCCGGCTGTATCCCGGCGCGGAGCGTCATAATCTGGTGGTGATGTCGGTTCGAGCCCGCGGGTTGAGCGAGGTAGCGATGAAGTATGCGCAACATCTTGTGTGACGGGCACTTGTGCGTGCCGCTCACGGGCGGCGGCGGCCGCGCTGCAGCGCGTCCGACAACCGGCAGCGCATCGACAGCCGCTGGCGGGATCGCGACATCGCCGTTGACGGGAATCAGAGCGAGTGGCCGGGACCGCTGGTGCGGGTCGACGACAAGGTGCCGGTCTCTGTCGCGGCGGTGAACGACGGCCAGTTCCTCTATCTCGTGTTGTCCGCCAGCGATCCGGCGACGCGCATGCAGATTCTTCGTCAAGGGCTCATCCTGTGGTTCGATCCGAAAGGGGCCGACAAGAAACACTTCGGCCTGAAGTTTCCGGTCGGCGTGCCGCTCGAAGAGATCGACAGAGGCCGCGACGGCCGCGAGCGGAGAAGCCAGCCATCCGGCACGGGTGAGGCCTCCGACCTCGAGGTGACGGACCGGCTCGAGGTGTATGGCCCGAAAAAAGACGATGCCCGGAGCTTCGTCTCGACGATGGCCCCCGGCATCGCGGTGAAAATCGGACTGGTCGAGGGGTTCCTCGTCTACGAGCTCAAGATCCCGATCCAGGCGAGCGCGGACCTGCCCTACGCGATCGAGGCGAAACCGGGCGCGTTGATCGGGTTCGGCCTCGAGACGCCGAAGACGGACAAGCCGGAGGGCGAGGGCGGCGGCATGGGCAGCATGGCCGGCATGGGCGGGCGCGGCCGGGGGACGGGCGGCCGCGGCGGCGTGCGTGACCTCGCCGGCGAGCGGCCGCGGCCTGCTCGAGACGCGCCGCAGCGCTCGCTGACAGACACTCGTCGGCGAAGCCCGGTTCAGTCCTCGGCGGCAGCCGGTGACGCCATTGACTCGATGCCGCGAGGCCGACACGGCGATCCGGCGCGCGTCAGATCCGCACGAGCACGCCGCTCACCCGCCGGCCGCGCAGCGAGGCGAACGCGCGGCAGTAGAGCGTCAGCTGCCGCTCGTATTGATCCTTCAGGTCCGACGGCTCGCGATCGGTCTTGAAATCCAGGACCGTCAGCGCATCTCCCTCTTCGAAGACCACGTCAACGGTTCCCTCGACGATCGATCCGTCCGGCGCGCGCCACAGAAGCGGGCACTCGCGGGCGCAGCGGCCGGCCGCGGCCGCGGCGCGGACCCGGGCGAAGAGCGGATGGGCGAGGAGGCCGGCGACCGCCTCCGCCGCCGCCGCGGATTCGACGACGTCTGCCAGCAGCACCCGGGCGTGGGTGCGCGCGATCTGCAGCACCGCCTCCGTCTCCAGCGTCGAGTGCGACCGTCGCGAGCGTGGCGTGGACGAGCGATCCGAAGCGCGGACCGAAGGGCCGTCCCGCGATCCGAGGCAGGTCGATCACCTCGATCGGCACCTCGTCGACGCGCGACGGCAGCGTCCGATCGCGTGCGAGCTCCGTGGCCGTGCGCGACACGATGGTCGGCGCGCCGGCGCGTGCCACCGTGGCCGCCCGGTCCGCCTGCCACGCGCGATACTCGCCCATGCGCTGGTCGACGCCAGCCTGATCGCCGTCTTTCGCGATGAGATCGTCGCGCCGCAGGCCGCCGGCGTTCGGCGCCTGCAGGACCATCGCGCGCGGGTCCCACCAGACCACCTGATACGTATCGGGATCCGGGATCCGGGATCCGGGATCCGGGAAGCTCGGGAAGCTGGAAGCGGGAAGCTGGAAGCGGGAAGCGGGAAGCTGGAAGCGGGAAGCGGGAAGCTGGAAGCTGCAAGCGTGAACTCGAACATTCCAGGAGCGACGGTCGTGGGCCTGGCGGGATCGGCGTCCGCCCTCGTCAGGACCGTGTCCTTCGACGGGAACGCGGGGCAGCCCGGCGCGGGATCCGGATCCCGCCGCGAGCTGAGGGGCGGGTAGATCGCGGGCATGAGCGGATCGAGCCAGCTGCCCTCGTAGATTTCGTCGCCGACCGCCGGAATCACGAGGACGTCCCGGGCGCGCGTCGCCGCGACGTAGGCGAGACGCTCGCCTTCCGCGCGATCGCGCGCGGACTCTTCGGCATCGTGGAGGATCAAGTCCATCGGCGCCCAGCCTCCCAGCTTCAGCGCGCAGATGTTCTGCCCCGGATCGATCCACCGGCCCGCCTCGGCTCGTGCGAGCTTGCAGGTCAGGTCGGCGAGGATCACGACCGGGAACTCGAGCCCCTTGGCCTTGTGGACCGTCATCATGCGGACGCCGTCGCTGTCCTCCTCGAGGATTGGCGCTTCGGCCGCCACGGCATGCTCGGCCGCCACGCGAAGCTCCTCGACGAAGCCGCGGAACGAGATGCCGCCGCCCGCCTCGAACTGCCGCGCGAGCTCCGCCACGTGGAACGCGTTCGCCAGCACCTGTTCTCCGCCCGTGCGCAGCGCGAACCCGACGTGCGCGCGGGTCGCGCCGAGCAGCTCGTGGAGCGTCTCCGACGACCGGCACGTAGTTGCGGCGGCGATGGAGCCGCTTCAGGATCGCGAGGGCGTCGGCGATCGGGCGGAGATGGCCGACTTCGTCCGGCACCTGGCCGTCGAACACCGCGGGCACGCGAAACGGGTGCAGCGCGTGACGCCGGAAGCCCTGCGGTGTCGCGATCCCGAACCGATGCGTCCACTCGAGCAACGACTCGTCGCCGACCGCGAAGAACGGTCCGCGAAGCGTCGCGAACACCGAGAGCTCGTCGTCCGGCCATTCGATTGCGGCAAGCGCCGCGCGGATCGCCTCGACCTCTTCCCGCTCGTGGAACGCCTTGCCGCCGACCAGCACGTGCGGGATCCCGCGCGCTTCGAGCGCCTCGACGTACGGGCGGGTGACGTCGTTCTGCCAGCTGATGAAGCGCCGGAAGAGGAGGCAGACGTGCTTCGCGGAGACGTTCACGGGCGCTTCGCCGCTGCGCTCCGTCACCTTCCACCCGCTCTCGCGCAGCATCCACTCGACGAACGCGCCGACGGCCGCCGGCAACGACTGCTCGATGGCGGCGGCGCTGACGTATCGCCACTTGTACGGCTCCGGGACGGGCAGCGTCACGATCGCCGGCTGACCGGGCAGCGCCGGACGATACGGGGCGAGCGGGACGTAGGGCGCCTGGAGCGTCAGCGGATCGCCGGTCATGACCGGAGCGAACGCGTTGTTCACGCACGCCTGGATCCCGGGGACGCTGCGGAAGCTGGTGTTGAGGTGCAGGAGCTTCGCGCCGAGCGCGGTCAGCCGGTCGCAGACCTCGCGGTAGACGCCGACGTCCGCGCGGCGGAACCGGTAGATCGACTGCTTCGGGTCGCCGACGAGGAACAGCGTGCCGGGCCGTGGGCGCGCGCGCCGCCAGTCGGTCTCCCCGTTGTCGTCGGCCGCGAGCAGCAGGAGGATCTCCGCCTGCAGCGGATCGGTGTCCTGGAACTCGTCCACGAAGATTCGCTTGAAGCGCGCCTGAAACCCGCCCCGCACCTGCGCGTTGTCGCGCACGAGGTCGCGCGCGCCGAGGAGCAGATCGAGGAAGTCGAGCGCTCCGCCCCGGGCCTTCAGCTCGCCGTAGCGGTCGATGGCGCCGCGCAGGTCCTGCTGCAGCAGCGCCGCGAGGTCGGCATCGGCGTCCACCCGGAATTGATCGAGACGCGCCTTCAGCGCCGCACGACCCTGCAGAACGCGGTCACGCGCGACGCCGGACGCATACGACGAGCCCCGTCCCGTCTTCGCGTTGGCGAACGTCCGATCCCTCGAGAGATCGACGAGCGCTGCCTCCCAGCCGTCGTAGTCCGCCTGCCCCGCCGAAGCTCCCTCGATAACGGCGGCGAAGGCGGGCGTCGTCTCCCGGACGAGCGCTGGAGGGCGATCTCGTCGCTGAGCCGCCGGATGGGTTCGGTGCTGGCGAGCAACGGGTCGGTTTTCGAGGACGCATGACGCGTGAGCGCCGCGAACGCGTGAAGCTCCGCGAGGGCCTCGTCGATGCGGCGCGCCCGATCGAACGGCGGGCGCGTCCAGGCCGTGGTGAAGTCGCGCCACTGCGCCAGGTCCCAGGCCGCGTTGCGGAGCCGATCGATCGGCCCGTCGTCTCCGCCGAAAGCCCGGCGGCGCAGCGCGCGGCGGACGCCTTCGGGCGGTCCTGCCAGCTGTTCCTGGAGCCAGCGGCCGAAGGCCTCGTCGAAGAGCCGCGCCGACGAGGACTCGGTGAGGACCTCGAAGAGCGGGTCGATCCGGGCCTCGACCGGGCGCTCGCGCAGCAGGTCCGCGCAGAAGCCGTGAATGGTGCTGACGTGCGCTTCCTCGAGGCCTTTGAGCGCCTGGTCGAGGCGGGCCCGCCGCCCGGAGTCCGCGCTCGCGTCCGTGCGCGCACGATCGAGGCGCTCGCGAAGGCGGAGCTTCAGCTCGCCGGCCGCCTTCTCCGTGAACGTCACCGCGACGATCTCGCCGACCTCGGCGCGCCCTTCGGCGAGCATCGTGACGATCCGGCCGACGAGCTCCGTCGTCTTGCCGGTGCCGGCCGCCGCTTCGACAATCAAGCGTGTCGTCGAGGCTGGTGGCGATCGCCTCGCGCGCGGCCGCATCGGACAACCGCAGAGCCTGTGTCGTCATGGCATGCCCCTCAACGCCGTCAGGTCTCCGAGCAGATCGGCCGCCTTGCGGGCGACGTGCTTCTCTTCGTCAGGGCCGCAGACCGCACGGAAGTCGCACCAGGTGCACGCGCGAGCGGCGGGCGCGGGCGGGAGGAAGCCGAGATCGATCGCGCGGTCGACGATCTCGAGCGCTTCGAGGGCCGCGCGGCGGTTCGGGTCGCTCAGCGGGATCTCGTGCTCGGTGAACCCGCCGGCGGCGGTGCAGTAGAACAGCCGGCCCGAGACGACCGGCTTCGAGAGGATCGCTTCGATCGCCATGCCGTACAGCACGGGCTGGAGCATCCCGCCGCCACCAATCACCGTTCGCGGCGTCGACCGGTTCTTGCCGGTTTTGTGATCGGTCACGCGGACCTGCGCGCCGCCCGCGCTCGTTTCGACAAGGTCCACCGATCCGCGCAGGCGGAAGCGTCCGTCGATCGTGACCGGTTCGCTGACGCTGCGCGGATCCCGTCCTTCGTCCGACAGCCCGAAGCTGAACTCGAAGTAGGAGGGGCTCCAGTCGCGTGCCTCCGGCAGCTTCCGGACCCACGCGCGAAGATCGCGCCCGAGGGCGGCGATCTCTTCCCGCCACACGCGGTCGATGGCCGGCGCCAGGCGTTCGCGATAGGCGGCGGCCACGTCGGAGAGGGTGCGATCGACGAGCCTGAGCGCGGCGGGCATGCCGGCCGCGTCGACCGGCAGTTGTCCGTCTGCCTGCAGGGAGCGGAAGAAATCCGCCTGGACTTCGTGAAAGAGGGCGCCGCGCGTCAACGGATCCATGCGCTGCAGCGGCTCCGGTTCGTCGTTCGGCTCGAGCCGGTAGATCGCCGAGAGCAGGAACTGATAGGGACACGTCGCGAATTTCTGCAGGGCCGACAGCGAGTACGGCCGCGCCCCGAGCCGCTGCGAGGCCAGCATCGCCTTCGTGCCGGGCGAGACGCGCACCAGCCCGTCCTGCGGCAGCCAGCGCGATCGCGCGCGCGCCCACCGCGTCGTGACGGAGCGGCGCAGCGAGTCGTTCAGCCGCAGCAGATAGTGGGCATGCCCCCTCACCGCCGCCGGGTTCGGCGCGTCGATCAGGTCCCGCAGCGTGGCGAGATCGTGCTCGACGTCGTCGACGGCGTCGCGCGGACGCGCGGGGGCCGGCCAATCGAGCTTCGCGCCACCTTCGACGAGCGCGCGACGCTGCAGCGCCTCGTGGTTGGGGATGTGCCCCGTGATCGCGCGCATGATGTCGAGGACATAGAACGAGGGCACGCGCGGGCGCGCTCCGCCGACGTCGATGCGCGGATACGAGAGCCACAAACGATCCGTGGCCGCGCCGATCGCCAGCCGCAGGAGCAGCCGCTCGGTCTTCGCGCGGTCTTCCTGGATGGGGAGTCCGGCGGCGAGCGGCTCGCGCATCTCCTTGTCCAGGAGCATCGGGTCCTCGCGAGGCTTTTGCGGAAACATCCGCTCGGCCAGGCCCGGCACGAACACGACGCGGAACGCGCGGCCGCGCGCCTGATGCGGGCTGCCGACGAAGACCGCGCCGTAGCGGTGCGCCGGCGGATGCTCGTCGATCGTGCGGAGGCGCTCGCTCAGCACGTCGCGCACTTCCTCGAGCGAGACGGGACCGATCGCGCCCATCGGCTTCAGCTCGCCGAGCACGCGGAGGACGCGCGCGGGCTTTCGCAAGACCCGGGGCGCCAACACCTCGAAGCGTGCGAGCCATTCTCCCCAGGTTGCCGTCGCCGGCCACGCCGCGAGGGCGTCGATGACCGGCAGGGCGAACTCTCGCAGGTGCGCCAGGTTGCGCGCGTCGCGCTCGATCCGCAGGAGCCGGGGCGAGTCCGGGTCCTCACGCTCCTCCTCGACCGACTGCTGTCGATACTGTTCCGCAAGGCCCGACAGCCGCCGGTGCCACCGCTGGGGATCGCCGCCGATGACCGCCGACTCGACGATCAGCTTTTCCCATTTCCACGGTGCGCGCAGCGAGCCGTCGACGACCGGTGCCTGTTCCTCGTCGATCGCCGCGACGCCGCTGGACGCGTTCGACGACGGCTCGTCGAGCAGCGGGAAGTCGGGCTCGTCGGCGGGTGGCTCGATTCCGGTGAACCCCGAAAACAGGTCGTCCGCGGGAGGCGGGATCGATGGCGGCCGTGCCGTCGATGCGGCATCCGGCACCTGGGAGAGCGAGAGATACTCCGCAAACCGCGCCGCGGAGAGGCGCTCGACCGCGCACCCGAGAAGCGCGAGGAACGCGCGGCCCGATGGGTGGGGCCGGCCGGTGCCCCGATCGAACCACGCCGGGATCCCCGCACGCGAGAACGCGTGGCCGATGAGGCCGACGTAATCGCGTGGCGACCGCACGAACACCGCCATCTCGTCGAAGGGGACTCCGGCGCGCGCTTCGTCCAGGATCCGCCGGCCGATCTCGACGCATTCACGCCCTTCGCCGGGCGCCGAAAAGAGCCGCACATCGCCGAGCGCGTCACGTTCCGGAGGTTGACGCGTCGCGAACAGGTAGCGCTTGAGCGCGGTCAGATCGGACGGGCCGGGTGGCTCGAGGACATCGGGTGTGAGGTCTTCCGTCTTGAATCGCTCGAGTGTGGCGAGATCGCCGAACGGAATCGTGACGAGGACGTCCGGGGCGGCCTCGATCAGCTTCCGCGCGAAGTCGAACTCGATGGCGGATTCCATCGGCACGTCGAGCAGCAGGAGCGGGAACGCCCGATACGTGCCGGCCGCTTCTGCGGCGGCCTCGAAGAGCGTGCCCCGATCCGTCGCCGCCGCGGCGGCGAACTGCTCCTCGAATCGCTCCAGCAGGCGGCCGAGGTCCGGTCCGCCGAGCGGCAGTCCTGCCAGCGCCGCGGCATCGACCCGGGCGAGCATCAGCTCGTGCAGCGTCCGCGCGAGCGCGCGCGGAAAGCCGGGCGTGCGAGCCACCGGGCCGAAGTACTCGAGACCTCCGTCCCGGGAGGCTTCGAACGTCGCCCGGGCAGCCACCGCTTCGCCGCCGATATACGAGACCGGCGCGATGCCGCGCGCCGCCAGCACGGGTGCGGCCAGGCGTGCCGCGAGCTGGGCCACGCTGAATCGATGGAGGCCGATCGCGCCCCCACGGGCCACGGCCACGGCACGCGCGAGATCGTCGGCGGCCCCGCGAGACGCGGAGACGATGAGGACGCCCGGCCCGTCGGCGCGCGCGGACACCCATGCCCGGGCCTCGGAGAGGCGTTGCGCGGCGTCGGATGCTTCGATGAGGCGTAGAGACGGGTGGAGGAGCACGTGAACCTTTCCCACGGACACTGTGCCGGGTCACCGGAACAACCGCGCGACGCGGCTGCGTCTCCGACGTTATCACGGCGTCCGGACAGGGAAGGTCACGCGGCGACGGTGAAATCGGCGAGATCGCGGGCGTCCCGAGCCGTCCGCCTCCGAGAAGTGTGTAATCCAACGACTGGGGTCAGACCCCGGTACAGTACGGGGGTCAGACCGGTCAGGGGGTCAGACCCCGGTAAGTACGGGGGTCAGACCCCGGTACGCGCTAGTCGGCGTCCGATTGGGGTCTGACCCCAAACTGCACCAGGTCGGTACAACGGGTGGGGTCTGATTGCGGAGCGGCACAACATCTCGTAGCGACGACAGTGCTCTGTCCCCAAATCGGTCTGAATCTGGGCAGTCGAGCGACCGCGGTCGGACCGTAGGAAGGCCGCTTGATCAGACCCCGCTCGGGCCCGATCGGGGTCAGACCCCGAACAGGTCGCTGACCCATGACCACGGGGTCAGACCCCAGGTGCGATGCGTGAGCCCGTCAGCAGAGGGCTTTTCGCCTTGCTCAGGGGAAATGCGGACAGGGCTGGCGCTCGTCAAGCCTCGCTACCACCTGAGTTTCGCCGGCGTCGCGCTCGGCGCGGTGCTCTTCGCGCGCGATCCGGATCTGGCGCTGGCGCTCCGTCTGGCCGCCCTCTACCTGTCGTTCAACGTGCTGCTGTACCGGCGGCATCTACACGTTCAACGACATTGCCGATCGCGCGGCGGACGCGGCACACCTGGACAAGCGGAGGCGGCCGATCGCGTCCGGCCGGCTGCCGGTCAGAACGGCCGCCGTGATCGCCGCGTGCCTGATTGCAGGCGGCCTGCTCTCGGGTGCGGCGCTGTTTCGCGGTCCCGTCGTGCTGACCTACGCGGCGGTGCTCGCGCTCAACGCCGCGTATTCGTGCGGCGGACGCGATCTGCCGTGGCTGGACGTCGCGCTCAACAGCGCCCCGCACCCTCTTCGCTTTCTCATGGGCGTGCTGATGACGGACCGGCTCCCACCGCTCGGCCACCTCATCGCGTACTTCTGCCTGGCCGCCGGGATCGCGTGCGTCCGGCGCATCATCGAGCTCGAGTCGGCCGGCGAGGGGCGGCCCGTCCGTGAGCTCGTACTCAGCCCAAGGTCTGTCGCGCGCGGCCGACCTCGGTCTCGGGATCGTGCTGGTTCTCTGGCTGCTCTACGGATCCGCGTCGGCCGGCTTCTACACGGTCGTGACGATCGCATATCTGCTGTTCGTCGTGTGCGCCAGGCGCCTGCCCCAGGGGCAGCTCGGGCTGACCTGGCTGTGGCTGCGTTGATCGACCGCACGCCTCTTCGCTCGCGATCAGAAGCGCAATCACCACGACCCCCGACACGAGCGACCCACACGCGATCGGATCTCCGGCCAGGGCCCGTTCACGCCACAACGACACGAAGTCGTCGACGGTCCAGGGGCGGACGAGCGCGAGAACGACAGACATGATCGCCGGGAGCGCGAACGGCCGCAGCGACCGCGTGATCAGGGCCTGACGGGACGCCACGACGAAGACGGACCAGGTGGTCAGCGTGTAGACGCCGAGCCAGACTGCCTGAAACGAGGGTCTGCGGCAACGTGGCAGGCATCGGCAGGCGCTCGGCCAACGCGAACGCCGACATCGCGTCGCGCGCGCCCGCGCGCCGATCCCAGCACGGCCGCTGCGAGCGCGGACGCGCACGCGACGGCCGTGTCGAAGGCCGTAAAACGGAGTGGAGCCGTTCGAGCGTGCAGCCAGAGCGCGGCCGCGACTCCGAAGAACCCCGGCATGTAGAGCCACGCGTTTCCACGCATGCCATGACGCCAGTCGGCCGCGAAGCGAGACGCCGCCGCCACGGTCTCGACGCCTGTGTTTCGAGGCGACGCTGACCACGCAAACTGCTCGAGCGGATCGGTGGCCAGGAACATCCACAGGAACAGCGTCCGGCCGGCGGCGAGCGGCGCCCGCGTCAGCGCGCGATGCCGGCGCCGGGCATCAGCTCGGTGCACCCGCCTGGTCCGCGAAGCAGAAGGGATGGCCGCAGTCGGCGCAGACGTACTCCGTGTAGCCGCAGCGTCTGGCAAGAAACCGAATCCGGTGCGCCCTGAAGAAACAGGT
This sequence comes from uncultured Acidobacteriota bacterium, assembly GCA_963820645.1. GTDB lineage: Bacteria > Acidobacteriota > Vicinamibacteria > Vicinamibacterales > 2-12-FULL-66-21 > JALZOC01. The sequence goes on from CAWGAS010000005.1 coordinate 343,332, forward strand.
GAGGGGGTGACGGATGGTCGGCGTCGGTTCGCTGGCCTTGAGAAAGCTGTGGCCGCAGTGGCACGCGTACTCGACGAAGCCGTCCCGGGTTGCGACCGGCTGGACGCGATGGCCGAAGAGTCCGCACGCGTACCTGACCTTCTTGGCAAATCGCTCGCGGTCGGCAAAGCGATCGTCCCGGGCCCGATAGACGAGCGGATGTCCGCACCGGACGCACACGTACTCGTGCACCCCGCTCCGATCCGCCAGTCGGACGTATGTGTGGTGCCGCAGGAAGCAGGACAGCGTGTGGCGGACGTGCGTGAGCGACCCGTCCTCGACGAGATACTCCGATCCGCAGCGGCACCGGCGCGACGGCCCCGCCGCCTCGCGGAAAACGCCGTTGTCCACGACGTGCCCCCAGACGGCACACCCGAGCCGAAGAAGCAGCGATCGAGCGGCAGTCTCCTGTGGCATAGCGGTTCAGCACCTCCGGCACACCTGAAGGCGCAAAACGGCCATCGAACGGGCTCACTCCTCGCGGCTGGTCTTTCCGCGCCCGGCTTTCACTTCGCCACGCTGTTTCTTCGAGGTCAGCCGCTTCTCCTTCGCGGCCTTGCCGGGCTTCGTCGGGCGGCGCTTCTTCGGACGCTGCGACGCCTGCCGGATGAGCATCACCAGCCGGGCCCGTGCGGCCTCCCGGTTCTGCACCTGCGTCCGGTGCTCCCGCGCGTCGATCACCAGCACGCCGTCCATCGTCATGCGGCTGCCGGAGAGCGAGATCAGACGGGTCTTGATCTCCGAGGGGAGCGAGGACCCGTTGACGTCGAACCGGAGCTGCACCGCGGTCGAGACCTTGTTGACGTTCTGTCCTCCCGGTCCCGAGGCCCGGACGAACCGCTCCTCGACCTCGCGGTCGTCGATCGCGAGCGTGTCGGTGATCTGGATCATGGCTTGGTCTTGTTCGTCGTCTCTCGTGCCCGATGAGTCATTTCGGGGGGACCACGCTCGCATAGATACCGTTGAACAGCAGCTTGAAGGTGCCGTGCGGCTGCGCGCGCTGCAGGATCTCGGGACCGAACAGGAGCACTCGCCCGGAGCCCACCCGGGCCTCCAGTGCCAGGACGCCGCCGTCGAGGTATTTCTGACCCCACGCCCACCCGCTGCGGAGCGGGGTGGGACTGTCGAACGCGGCGATCGCGCGGACTCCCGCGGCGCCCGCGCGGACCCTGAACACCGGGCTGTTGTCGAAGAAGAAGTCGGTCCGCTCCGGCATGCCGGCGGCAATCGGATGTGACGTGTCAACGCGGGCCGACAGCACCGAGCCGGGGACGAAGTACTTCGCGCGCGGCAGCGGCTGCCCGTTCTCGACGAGATGATTCTCGACCGGCAGCGCGAGATGGCCGCCGAGATTCATGGCCGACGATCCGAGCGCGATCACCGTGCCGCCGCTTTCGACGAACGACTTCAGCTGCGGCAGCGTGCGGTCCGCCGTGACCCGGCCGACCTGCGCCCGGTACTCCGCCGGAACGTCCTGCGGATCAGGACCGGCGCCGGCCCCGCGGGCCCCGCGTCCGCCGGTCGACGCCGTCCCGGGGATTCCGCCGTCCACGAAGATCAGCACGTCGTACTTCGCGTTCAGGCCCCCGGCGTCGAGCTGCGGCGCGAAGACGCGGTCGAACGGGAACTCGAACTGCTCGAGGAGCCACCGCGTCCAGCCGGACTCCATCGAGCCGCCGTACTGGTCCCAGAGCCCGATGCGCGGCGCGCGCAGCTTCGCGCCGGTCATCGAGAGCTTCGCGGCCCCGAACGAGATGCCGAGCTCCGTGGCGATGGCCTGCACCCGGCCCAACGTTCCGGGCCGGGCGCCGACGAAGAACGTGCCCTTCAGGTCCGTCACCTGATCGAACACGTCGTCGCCCGCAGCCAGAAGCCGGTTGACGGCGCGGACGGCGTCGTTGGCCTCGCGGCTCACGGCATATCCCTCGCCGGCGGGCGTTGTCGTCACGCGTCCGGGTGTTGGCTTGACGTTCCACTCGGTGATCTTCTCGAACGGTCCCGTGAATCCGTCGAGGATCCGATCGAACCGGACGCCCATCTGGTAGGCGAGCGTCCAGCCCGCGTTGTCATATGGCGGGGTCGGCGGCGCGCCCGGGTAGGGGATCACGTTCGGGTGATCTTGCGGCTCGAACATGTCCATCACATGCGGGCGAAACGCCTGCGCCGTCAGGACAATGAAGGAGTTGACGGGGTAGCGTTTCCCGGCGGCGTCGAAGTCGCGGGTCGCGCGGTGGACCGTGACGTTCACCTCCCGCAGGGCGTTGACGAACTTCGTCGCGGTCGGGAAGTCCGGCTGATCGGCGGGGATGATGTAGCCCCGCGGATCGCGCAGCTCCGGCTTGTGCAGCTCCGCCCAGGTGGCCGCGTCGCGATCGGCGGCGTTGACTCCGGCCTGTTGGCCGGCGTTGACTCCGGTTTGTGGGCCGGGGTTGGCGCCGGCCGCCTGGCCGCCGCCCATCCGCTCGACAGTTGCCTGCATCCGCGTGGGCGCCGGCGTCCACGTGTCCTCGCTCCCGCGCCGGATCGATCGCTGTCCCATCCGGTAGATGTCGAACAGCAGGGGCTCGCGGTTCCGCGCCGCGTAGTCGATCACGGCGCGGTTGAACGACATCGAGTATTCGATCGACTGCCGGAAGCGCCACGGCTGCGGCGCGATGGGATACGGCAGATCGCGGGTCGGGATCTGCCGCTGCATCACCAGCGGGATCCGCATCGGGGTCGGGCTGCCGATGGTCTCGGTCAGGATGGCGATGATGTTGTGAAAGTTCCCCGTGTTCCGGATGCCGCCGTTCCACCACCCGTCGTAGGCGCCGCCGGCCGCCATCGTCGCGCCAGGTTTGCCTTCGGAGGCCAGTCGCTGGTGCAGGTGCGTGCCGAGCGCCTGCAGGCCGAGAATCACTGACGGATCGAGGTTGTAGTTGTACGGATCGCGCTGCGGCGAGGACCACACCACCGTCCCGGCCGGGCCGCTCTGGTGATGATTGTAGAGAATCTGCGGGAACCACTCGTGGTACAGCACGCGGTTGATGTTCTCGGTCTCGGGCTGGGTCGACATGAAGAAATCGCGGTTGTTGTCGTGCCCGATGTACTTCTGATAGAGCCGTGGCAGGTTGGCCAGCGTCCGCCGCTCCGGCACCGGGTTGCGCAGATACCAGTCGGCGACCAGGTCGTTCCCGTCCGGGTTGGCGTGCACGAACAGGAGGATGCACTGGTCCAGGAACCGCAGCGTTTCCTCGTCGGTGCGGCTGACCATCTCGTAGACCATCTGCGCGAGCTGCTGCGCGCCAAGCACTTCGGACGCGTGCAGTCCGCCGTCGATCCAGACCACCGCTTTCCCGTCTTTCGCGAGCGCGCGCGCCTCCGTGTCGGTCAGGCCTTCCGCAAGCGCCAGACGGCGGGCGATCTCCTTGTAGCGCGCGAGATGTCGATGGTTGGCCGGAGCGGTGACGATCGCCATCACCTGCGGCCGGCCCTCGGCGGTCTTCCCCATCTCGTGCAGCACCAGCCGGTCGGACGCGCGGTCGAGCGATCGCCAATAGTCCGCGATCTGCCTGTAGGTGGCGAGCTGATAGTCGTCGCCGAGCTCGAACCCGAAGTGGTCCTTCGGCGCCGGGATCCGTGTCTGCGCGCCCAGTGTGGCGACGGCGCACAGGAGCGTCGTCAGCAGAACCCGCCTCATGCCCGCGCAGTATATCTACAAGCGCCTGCGGCTGCGGCGAGTGAGCGAGGAATCCCTCATCCCTCATCCCTGATCGAATCCCTCATCCCGAATCCTGAATCCCGCCGATAATGATGCCGTCATGATAGACCCTCGCGCGCTCCGCGCTGCCCTCGGAGCGGCCCTTCTGCTCGGCGTCGTCATGACGTTCGGAGACTACGTCTGGGCGACGTGGCAGGTGCAGCACCGCGTGGCGTACGGCATCGCGCACGGCGTGGTGATGTGCCTCTGCATCGGCGCCGTGATCGGCGCGCGGACCCGCCGCCTGGGCGCCGGGGCGCTCGGCGGGCCGCTGATCGGTGTCGCGGCCGCAGGCGCGTTTTACCTGCTCGCGGCGGCGATGGGCATGCGGGCCATGCTGCCCGCCTGGATGCTGTTCTGGATCCTGTTCGCGCTGCTGCAACAGCGCATGCTGAGCGCGGAAACCGTGCCGCGTGCCCTCGCGCGCGGCGTCGCCGCGGCGCTGCTTTCCGGGGCGGCGTTCTACGCGATTTCGGGGATCTGGACCCGGCCGGCGCCCGGCGGTCCGGATTACCCCGTCAACCTCGTCTCGTGGTCGTTCGCGTTCCTGCCCGGGTTTCTGACGCTGTTCTGGTTCACGCGGCCCCAGATGAAACCGAACGACTGGCGCATGCGGAACTGACGTGCGCGGCCCCGGCCGTCTCTAGTGTCGCGTCCCCGAATTCCTGTTACATTCGGCCGGCGCTGCATCCCGGGGCGCTGCGTTGCTCGTCGGTTACATACTCCCGGTATGCGCCCTCCTCGCGCCTTGCGCGCCGGGCGCATCGCCGCCCTCGGTGTTAACAGGACTTCGGGGACGCGACACTAGGCGCGGTAGGATAGTCAGGATTTCAGTCGTCGTGCCCGGCCTCGGCCGGGCTGGAGAGTGTTCATGCCGTTTGTCATCACAGACCCCTGCATCGGTACCAAAGATAGCGCGTGCGTCGACGTCTGCCCGGTCGACTGCATTCATCCGCGCAAGGACGAGCCCGAGTTCGAGGCGGCCACGATGCTCTACATCCATCCCGAGGAGTGCATCGACTGCGGCGCGTGCGTGCCGGCCTGTCCCGTGACGGCCATCTACGAAAGCCACGACGCAACGCCGGCGAACCAGCGCGATTTGATCGCGGCCAACGACCTCTATCGCGGCGGCAATCCGGAGGCGGTCGCCAAGGCCGAAGCCATCGTCAAGGCCCACATCGAGGCGCATCCCGAGCTGATGGCGATCGATCCCAAGGAACGCCAGGTGGCGCACGGATAGGGAAGCAGGCGGCCAGGCGCCGCTCATGGCCAACGTCCGGTCAGGCTGGCCCGATCACGTCGATCGTGTCGGGCTTGCAGCCGGGCACCGCTTTCAACGGGATCGACCGATCGAAGGTCGCCAGCCGGCCGCCCATCTTCTTCGCCAGCCCGAGCAGGTACACGTCGGTGAGCTGACGGGGTCCGCGGACGAACGCGAGGTTGAAGACCCGTTCGTCGCGCAGCGAGAGCGAGGCCGGCCAGAAGTGATGATCGCCGCTCGCGCAGAATCGCCGCAGCCCGTCGAGCAGGGTGACGGTCCGCTCGACCGCCGCCCCGTAGGCCGGGTTCGACAGGATGCGCACGAACCCGTTTTCCGTGAGCGGGCAGGTGGCCCAGCCGCCGTCGCGGTTGTCCGCAAACCAATCGTGCGCGGCCTCGTGGTGCAGGTGGTCGGCGTCGAAGAGCGCCACGAGCACGTTCACGTCAAGCAGCGCAGGCCGGCTCACGCGTTATCCATCAATTCGCATCAATTCGCATCATCCCGAAGGGCGTTCACCAGCTTCATCGTCGGCCGGGGCGCTCCTGCGGGCCGCGGCGGCAGCAGCGGGACGCCGTTGCGGACCCGCGCTTTACGCTCGGGCCGCTCCTTTTCCAGGGCTTTCCGCACCAGCTCGCTCACGATCTTCCCGGCCGTCGTCTTCCGGCTCTCCGCGATCTCCTTCGCGGCCTGCAGGATGTCGTCGTCGAGGTGAAGGGTGGTGCGCATGAAGACAGCATCAGGCATCACGCATCAGATGTCAAGACGGGGCATCACCGGGGTGTCGGCCGCGCAGTCGCCGGGCCGTTTGACCCATGCGACAATACGCGAGGCATCAGTTCAGGAGGCAGCTATGGCCCAGCCAGCACCCTGTGCGCATCCCGGTTGCGCGTGCACCGTCCCGGCAAATGGTCCCCACGGAAAATACTGCAGCGAGCACTGCAAAGAGGCGCGTGGCATGACGGAGCTGCGCTGCGGGTGCAATCACCCCGGCTGCCGCTGATGGCCGGCCGTCAGCGCTGTCCGGCGGCGGCCGGTTGATCCAGTCCCGCCAGCTTGAACAGGACCGTCGCGATCGCCGCGTAGTCCTCGTCGCCGCGGCCCTCCGCCACGAGGGCCATGACGAGCTGGTGCACGGCAGTCGAGACGGGCGCCGGCGTCTTCAGCTCCGCCAGCGTTTCGCTCGCGATCCGGAGGTCCTTCGCGTAGAGGCTCGCGCGGAAGCCTGGCTTGTAGTTCGACTGGAGGATTCGCTCGCCGTGGGCCTCCAGCACGCGGCTGGCGGCGAATCCTCCGAGCAGCGCCTGCCGCACGAGCGCCGGGTCCACGCCGGCCTTGCGCGCCAGCGCGAACGCCTCGCTGACGGCCCCGAGCGTGCCGCCGATCACCATCTGGTTGCAGACCTTGCACGTCTGTCCGGCCCCCGATTCGCCGATCCGGACGACGCGATCCGGGTTCCCCATCGCGTCGAGAATCGGCTTCACGGCGGCGAACGCGTCCGCGTCGCCGCCGACCATGATCGACAAGGTCGCCTGAATGGCGCCGACTTCTCCGCCGCTCACAGGCGCGTCCAGCATCCGCGCGCCAAGAGCGGCTGCGCGCCGCTCGAGCCGGCGCGCGACCGCGGGCGCGATGCTGCTGGAGTCAATCAGGATGGTGTCGGGCTGGATCGCGCTGAACACACCGTCCGGGCCTTCGAGGACCCGCTCGACGTCGGGCGAGTCCGGCAGCATGGTGACGATGCGTGTAGCGCGCCGCGCGACCTCAGCCGGAGACGCCGCCCGCGCCGCCCCCGCGGCCACGAGCTCGTCCACCGGTCCCTGGCTGCGGCTGTGGACGACGAGGCTGAATCCCTTCTTGATGAGGTTCTTGGCCATCGGCCGTCCCATGACGCCGAGCCCGATGAATCCGACAGTCTCACTCATGTCTGTTTACCTGCAGAATTGTCAGCCAGTATCAAGGTTGTAATGACTGTCGCGCTACGAGTCAGCCGTGACCTGTGGACCGGTGCGGAAATGTTCAGGATTCCGCGATTTTGTATGCTCTGGCGCCGGGAACGGATCGTGAACTCCGCGCGATGGGCCCCCACAGGATTCAATTAGTCATTCATGAGCATGATGTCAGCGTTCTCCTCTGATGTCGCCATCGATCTCGGCACGGCCAACACCTGCGTCTTCGCGCGCGGCCGGGGTATTGTGCTCAACGAGCCGTCGATTGTGGCGTTCAATACCTCGACCGGGCAGATCGAGGCGGTCGGCCAGGAGGCCCACGAGATGCTCGGCCGGACCCCGCCGCACATCAAGCCGGTCCGGCCCATGCGCGACGGCGTCATCGCGGATTTCGACGCCGCGGAAAAGATGCTCATGTATTTCGTCCGCAAGGCGCACGGCCGGCGCGCCTTCGTGCGCCCCCGGCTCGTGATCGGCGTGCCGCCCGAGATTACACCGGTGGAGCGCCGTGCGGTCAAGGACAGCGGCTACCGCGTGAAGGCGAGCGAAGTCCACCTGGTCGACGAGTCCATGGCCGCCGCGATCGGATCGGGCCTGCCGGTCACCGAGCCGGCCGGCAACATGATCGTCGACATCGGCGGGGGCACCACCGACATCGCCGTGATTTCGATGGCCGGCACGGTCTACGGCCGCTCGCTGCGCGTCGCCGGCGACGCGATGGACGAAGCCATCATGCAGTACATGCGGAAGGCCTGCAATCTCCACATCGGCGAGCGCACGGCGCAGCAGATCAAGTACGAGGTGGGCTCGGCCGCGCCGCTCGACAAGCCGCTGATGATGGAAGTCAAAGGGCGGCACACGCTCGAAGGCGTCCCGCGCGTCGTGACCGTCTGCGACACCGAGATCCGCGAAGCGCTCGCGGAGCCGCTCCGCCACATCGTCCAGGCGGTCCGCGACTCGCTCGAGAAGATTCCGCCGGAGCTCTGCTCCGACATCTACGATCGCGGCGTGGTCCTGACCGGCGGCGGAGCGCTGCTGCGCAATCTCGACAAGCGCCTGCGCGACGAGACCGGGCTGCCCGTGCTCGTGGCGGAGAACCCGCTCACGTCGGTGGTCCTCGGCGCCGGGATGATCCTGTCGGATCTGCCGTTGCTCCGCCGGGTGGCCTGGCAATAGGCTGCTGCCGCGCCCGAGTGCGGAGGCGACGACGACGCGGCGCACACGCCGCACACCGACATCTGCGTGATTTGGTCGTTCAGAACCGTGATCTGCCACCGGATCCCTGGGACGATTCTGCCCCTAACCCACTGAACCGCGACGATCCCGGGCCTCATCCGGCGGGCACACCCGTTGCACTCCAGGGTGTGTTCCCCTTTGAGGTGTTTGAAATGACCCGCACAGTAGGCGCCGCCCTTGGTATTCTTCTCATCGTGATGTTCTTCGCCGTGATTGCTTCCGAGCGCACGCGCGCCGCATCCACGACACCCCGCACGTCGCAGACCAACCCCTAGGATCGAAGATCCCGGGCCGTCGACGATTCGCACGTCGGCCGCAACCCCCGCACGTCTTCCACGTCTCCAGTGCATCCACGACAACCGTAGCTTCCGCCTCGAGGCGGAAGGCTACGGGGTACGCTCGACGTGTGCTACCGGAGCACGTGTCCGAGCCAGCGCTCGACATCCGTGCGGAAGTCGCTGCCGCGCGGGTCGCTGTCGTGGGTTGGCGGCTCGCGCTCCGCGAGCGCCTGGCGGACGGAGTCTTCCGCGTGCGTCATCTCGAACAGGTTGACGAACATGTCGACGAGAAACTCGCGATCCGCGATCGAGGATCGGACGCGCGTCGGCGCGCCGCCGGACATCTCGATCCCGAAGTGCTGGCCGGCCGACTCGGACAGGAGCTGGAGGAACAGCCGATCGGTTTCGTCCCCGGCGTTGCGCCCGCCGGAGGCCAGGATGCGCGTCTCTTCGTCGTCGGAGTCGCAATACATCTTCAGGCCCGATGGCAGCGCGATCACCCACGCATCCCACTCGGCTTCGGCGCGCTGGTGCTGTTCGGCGGGACCCCACTCGAGGTGGAGCAGCGTGCGGGATCGCAGGGTGATCGGGATCGAAGTCGCGATGATCGTCCGGCAGCGCCTGCTCGATCACCTCGTCGAGCGCCAGGGGCTCGCGCGGCACGCGGACCGGCCACAACTCCTCGCGCGAGCGGAACTGCCTGGTGCGGCGCTCGAGGGCCTCGAGCACGCGAACTCTCAGCTGACGCCGGCCCAGTGTCATGGAGCTGCAACCATTCAGCCGTGATGTGCGCCGCCGTCAGAGGCGCGTCTGACTGACGGGCGCCGTCCTAGTCGATCGCGATCTTCACGATCGCCTTCTTCAGGAGGCCACGTCCCGCGAGCGGGGCGTGGGCGTCCTCCGGGAAGAAGATCGCGAAGGATCCCGGCGGGACCGACAGCCAGGTGTCGGGCCGGTCTTCGAAGAACACGATATCTCTCGCGTCGTCGAACGGGCCTGCGGGCTGCCGGCAGTCGGCGAGCGCTCTCCAGCCGATCTCCTCCGCACCGCCGATCGTGACCTGGATGTCGATGTAGCGCCGGTGCGCCTCGAGGCGTGCGCCGTCGCGGCCGCGGCCGTCCTTCGCGTCGATCGAGACGTACATGCGGTCGCCGTCGATGACGTGGCGGACGCTCGACGAATCCGGAGCCAGCGCGGCCCAGTCCGCACCCGCAAGGAACGCAAACGCGCGCGCAAACGCCGGGTGCACGGCCGTGTAGCGTCCGGACTGGTGGAGCGCGTCGAGAATCATCGATCCAGGATCTTGACCGTTGCCGTCTCGACCTTCTGGTTGCCCGCGGCATCGGTGCACGTCAGCTTCAGCGTATACCGCTCGTACAGGCCCTTTGCTATCGTTGTCCACGATGAACCGCACGTGGTGTGCGTCGACGATGGTCCAGTCAGGCTCACCCCGGTCGTTGCGGTCGCGCCGGCGCGGCCCGAGGACCGACAGCTCGCACGAGGCCCCGCAGTTGTCCAGGATGTCGTAGTTCAGCTTGACGTCGATGACCTTGTCGTCGCGGTTGTTCCCGTGGTCTTTCCCGCCTCTCCGGTCCTTGCCGTTCTTCCCCGTGAACCTCCCGCAATCGTCGTCGTCGTCGTGGACCCTCCTGGGTTTGCCCACGTGCACCCGCAGCTCCGAAATGGTCGGCGCTTCGGTGTCCACCACGGTGACCACGATCGGGCAGGAAGCGGAGTTGCCCGCCTCGTCCGTCGCGGTCGAAGTGACCGTCGAGACGCCGGCCGCGAAGATCGACCCCGACGCAGGCGTCGAGGTGACGGTCGCGATCGGAGAGCAGGTGTCCGACGCGGTGGTTGTGAAGGTGACCGGGGCGCTGCACGCGCCCGCCGACGTCGGCACCGTGATCGGCGCAGGGCAGGAGATCGCGGGAGGTGTCTGGTCCACGACCGTCACCGTCGCGGTCGCCTGGCTCGTGGCGCCGCCGGGATCCACGACCGTCAGCAGCACGGCGGTCGTTCCCGGCATGTACGGGCCTGCGGGCGACTGCGTGATCGTGAGCGCATCCCCGTCCTCGTCCGACGAGCCGTCGTCGATGGACGCCGCCGCCGCGCCGCAGGCGTCGCCGGCCGCCACGACCACGTTCCTGGCCTTCGCGACCGGCACGCGGTTCGGCGGGTTGCACGCACCCAGGCAGGCGCCGGTCACGCTGAGCGTGTAGGCGCTGCCCGAAGGCGTGGCGAGCCCCTGGGGGACGTCGTGGATGTCTATCGCGAACTTCTGGGCTCCCGCGGGGAGGTCGAACGAGAACGAGTGCGACGCGGCGCTGCCCCCCGCGTCGGCCAGGTAGTTCTCGACGATGTTTCCCGGGTTGAAGGCCGGGGAGTATGCGGAGGCGAACAGGTTGACGGCATTGTCGCCCTGCAGCGTCACGGTCACGCAGTTCGCGGCGCTGATCGCGCACGTGTCGAACGCGTAGGCGTCGAACTGACGGTTCGTCGGACCGGAGCCGTTGGCGGCCAGCCCCGGAGACGCTTTCGCCGTGCCGCACGCGCTGGGGATCATGTCCCGGAACAGGCGGAAATTCTGGACGCCCGTCGAAGCGCTCACGCCCGGTGATGCCGCTGGCGCAACCGTGTCGAGCTTCGTGGTGATCTGGAACGGCGGCGGGCCGATCGCGACGTCAAACGTGAAGACGCGTGGCGTCGTTTCGCCGTTGTACGTCACGGCCAGATCGAAAGAGGCCGCGCGCGGACATGGGAAGTCGCTCGCAATCGTAAACGTCAGCGGCGTCGCGTTCGAGGCCGTCCTCGACATGGCGATGTCCGGATATGCGGTCGCTGACGGCTGGGTGATCGAGATGCCGATCGTCCGGCTCGTCAGCGTCGCCGTCACGGCGCGGGCGGCCTCGGCGCCGTAGTTCGACAAGGGAATCGTCAAGCCGGGCGCCTTCGCCGGCCTCCACTGCGCCATTGGCGTTGCCAGGATTGTCCGAGACCTGGATCCCCTCCATGAAGAGCGCGGCCGTGCCCGGGGCGCCGCCGTGGAAGAGTGCGTCGTTGGCCATGATGATTCCGGCGCCGGCGTCCCGATCGACGCCCGGGGCCTCGATGTCGATCGCGCTCGCGAGGAGCGCGGTCCGCACCTCGGCCGGCGTGATGCCGGGCCGTGCGGACTTCAGGAGCGCAGCGATCGCCGCGGCATGGGGGGCGGCCGCCGACGTGCCGTAGAACGGACTCTGGAACCCGCCGACCCCGGTGACCGACACACCATCCGCCGCGGTGAGGTCCGGCTTCTGCAGGACCTTGCCGCCTCCAGCGAGGAAGTTGCCCGGCGTGACGGGGGTGCCGTCCGCTTCGAAGAAAATCCGGCGCGGGCCGTCCGAGCTGAACTTCTCGACCTGGCTCCCGGCGCCGAACGGGTTCGGGTATGCCCCGACCGCCGCCGTGGCGGCCACACCGTATGCGCCGACCGCATCGACGGCGGCGTGGCCGTGCGTCACGCCCGGAGTCGAGAACTGCAGCTGCCCGCGGTTGGTCTCCAGATGAAGGAAGCGGGGCTGCGCGGCCGTCTTCTTGACGATGACAATGCGCGGGTTGGCCAGGCTCTGGCTGACCTGCTCGATCGGATCCTGCGTGCCGTTCTGGATGTTGGTCGAGCTCGCCGTTACGGCAGTCCCTCCGGCATTCAGGCGGAAGAGATCGTAGTCGTTCGCCGAGCCGCCGAGCGGGTCGGACCAGTACAGCGAAATCGGCGCGTCCGTGTTCGCCGCGCGCAGGAGGTTGAAGTTCTGTCCGCCGAAGTCGTGGAGGCGCCCGGCCGACAGCGCCCCGGCCGTGGGGCCGCCGTCGGCGAAATCGCCCTCCCAGGCGCCGGCCGTTCCGTCGCTGAAATTCCCCGAGTTCCCCGCCGAGGAGAAGTACAGCGCTCCCGACGCCGTCACGTCCTTCACGGCCTGGATGACGACGCCGCCGTTGCTGTTCGAGACGATCTTCGGCCGCCTGGCCGTCCTGAAACGGGGTTTCCACGTAGTAGAACAGGTCGTCGACGATGATGTCGCAGCCGGCGGCGCGCAGGGCGCGGATGTTGTCGGCGAAGCTGGTGATGCTGACCAGCCCGCTCGCGAAGTAGAGCTCGGCGCCGGGCGCGAGGTCGTGGATGATTTCCAGCATCGCCGTGCCTTCATCGCAGACGACGAAGCTGGCGCACGGCGCCGGCGGACCGATGACCTTCACGGGGCCGAGGTCTCCGGCCGCCTGGCTGGCGGCGAGGTTGCGGACGCCGTCCGAGAGGACGCCGATCTTGATCCCGGCGCCGGTCGTGCTGTACGCCGCTCGCGCCGCGACCGCGAGATGCGTGATGTCCCCTTCGGAGCTGCGGCTGCCCCGGCCCGTCGGTCCCGGAATGACGTTGGACAGATGGCCGCTCGCGGCGGTGACCCCGCTGATGGAGCGCGCCAGCGCCGATCGGAGTCCCGGATTCGCGGACGGGCGGACGTGACCGGGACGTGGTCGCGTCCTGGCGTGGCTGAACGAAGATCACGTCCGGCATCTCGGCGAGCGCCTGCACGCGATCGATCCCGATGTGGATGCGGACGGTTGACTCCGCTTCGGACGTCGACAGGACTTCGGCGCCGAGCTGCGCGAGCCCCTCAATCAGCGCGGCCGTCAGGTTGGCCTTGACGTCGAGCACGGCGTGGCCGTCGTCGGCGTAGGGCACGTCGGTCTCGATCGTCCGCACGCCCAGCGCGATTTGTGCGCCGGCCCGCATTTTCAGCTCGTAGATGAGCTGTGAATCGAGCTTGCGGTCGGACGGCGACCGCGATTCCTTCTCGCGGATCAGCGCGTCGATCTGCGCCAGCGCTTCCGGCGAGATGTCGCCCGCTGTCTCGAGCGGGCGGCGGCGCCTGCGGGTTCTTGCGGCGCGCTCGCGCCGAGATGGGACGTCGTGGCCGCGATGGCGAGCAGCAGAGCCAGCAGTGCTGCCGCGCGGGCCTTCAAACAGATCATGGAACCTCGGGAAGTCAACGGACCGTCGTCGCCTCGGCGGCCGGCGAAATCGCGCGGACCGCGGCGTCACCTGCGAGCCGCTCGAGCTGGAGGAGCGGCACGTGGGCAATGATTGAGTGGTACTGGGTCGAGCTCGAGACGATCGTCGCGCCGCTCTTCTTCACTTTCGCGAGGAGCGCAGGCGTCACCACGGCGCGGATGTCGACCAGCGCACGATCGTTCTTGTCGAGGCGCACGCGCGTGGCGTCCGGCGGGACTTTCTTCTCTTCCGCCTGTCCGCGCTTGCGATAGATTTCGTACAGCAGCTGCGAGTCGATCTTCTGCTGCGCCGCCGTACGCAGCTCTTTTTCAGAGCGCCCGGCGGGCGCTCCCTGCTCGGGAACGGACGTGGCGGTCGTGGCCATCGTGCACGCGGCCACACACGTGGCAGTCAGCAGAGCGGGGACGGCCCGCAGACAATGAAGAGTCAGCAGCGGCTCCTGGAGTTTGATTGTGAGGTAGACACCTATCGTATCGCGAATACACGCGCGACCTGAAGACGGATCCGTGGCTGACGGATTTGTTCGAGGCGTGTGGGCGCGCGCGTGAAGTCTCCGCACAGGGCGACTTTTGCCATCCGTGTCCCGCATTCAGCCGCGGGAACAGCCCGCTCGAAGCTCGGCTGTTCTCAACGCGCGGCCGACGCCTGTCGCATCCGCCTTCGGGCGGACGCTCCGAAACCCGCATTCATCTCCACGAAAACCCGACCTGCAGCGAAGGCTCGTGCTGTGCGTTGGTTGTGACGCCGCCGCCGATGGTGCCGCACGTGGCCCGGTCGACTCCAGCGAGTGCACAGTCGATGCCGGATCGCGCGACGTTGAAAGCGTCCTGCCGGCTTGGCTCCATAGCGCCTTTCGTGTGACAGTTGACTCCCCATGCAAGACCTCACGACCGGGTCGATCACGCGGCATCTGCTGAAAACGACCGGCTTCATGCTGGTGACCATGGTCTTCCAGACGCTGTACTTCCTGGTCGATCTCTATTGGGTCGGCCGGCTCGGCAAGGAGGCGGTCGCCGGCGTGGCGATCGCCGGGAACCTGTCGTTCATCGTGTTCGCCATCACGCAGATGCTCAGCGTCGGCATCACCACGCTCGTGTCGCATGCCGCCGGTCAGAAGGACCGGGACGGCGCGCTGCTGGTCTTCAACGAGTCGCTCCTGCTGTCGGGGATCGTCGCCACGCTCTTCTTCGCCGTCGGGATGGCGGTGCGGCTGCCGTACGTGAACGCCCTCGCGGCGGACGCGCGGACCGCGGAGCTCGCGGCCGACTACCTCCTGTGGTTCATTCCCGCCATGTCGCTGCAGTTCGGCATCGTCAGCATGAGCGCGGCGCTGCGCGGCACGGGGAACTTCAGGCCCGGGATGGTCGTGCAGACGTGGTCGGTGATCCTGAACATCGTGCTCGCGCCGGTTCTCATCTTCGGATGGGGCATCGGCCGGCCGCTCGGCGTGGCCGGGGCGGCGATCTCCTCGCTCGTGGCGATCGCCATCGGGACCGTCTGGCTGTCGTTCTACTTCGGGGGGAGCTCGTACTTGAAGTTCGTGCGCTCGAACGTGAAGCCGGACACCGTGCTCTGGCGAAAAATCCTCGGCATCGGGCTCCCGGCCGGCGCCGAGTTCGCGCTGGTGGCGGTGTACCTCTTCATCGTCTACGGGATCAGCCGGCCGTTCGGCGCGGCGGCGCAGGCGGGGTTCGGAATCGGCATGCGGGTCATCCAGGCGGGGTTCATGCCCGTCGTCGCGCTGGGCTTCGCGGTCGCTCCGGTCGCCGGGCAGAATTTCGGCGCGCGGCATCCGCAGCGCGTGCGCGACACGTTCCGGTCGGCCGCGCTGATGGCGGCGGGCGCGATGGTGCTCTGGACCGTCGCGTGTCTCGCGGCCGGGGCGGCGATGGTGCGCGTCTTTTCAGACGATCCTCAGGTCGTCGCCGCCGGCGACGGAGTACCTGCACATCGTGTCGTGGACGTTTGTCGCGTCGGGCGTGGTGTTCGTCAGCTCGAGCATGTTCCAGGCGATGGGCAACACGCTGCCCGCGCTCGTGGCCTCGTTCGTGCGCATCATCGTCGTCGCCGTTCCCGCGTTCCTGGTGTCGCGGCTCCCCGGGTTCCAGCTGCACTGGATCTGGTATCTCTCGGTCGCCGCGATCGCCGTGCAGCTCGCGATTGCGCTGCTGCTCCTGCGGCGCGAGTTTCAGCGCCGCTTGAACTTCGCGCCCGCGCCGCCCGTGGTCATTCCGCAGACCGCGCCGTGAAACGGCTCGGACTGCCCGAGACACGGTTCCTTCGTCGGGGGCCCCTGCACCCCGACTGGCCTGTCGCTATCGCGCCGGCCGCCGCGCATCGAGATCGAGCTCGTTGAGCGGTACGTCCCAGTGCGCGTCGAGGATCTCGAAGCGCCGTTGTTCTTCCTTCCTGAACGTCGCCTGATCCGGGTACAAACGCCGGACGATTTCCTCCTCGCCGGATGGCCCCGTCATCGCGGCCGCGTCGCGGAACGTGAGCGCCACCGCGAACGTCCAGTCGGCGCGTCCGTCGCCGTGATATGTCGGCACGTAGGTGCGAACCGCGGTCATGCGTCCCGTTTTCACCTGTTCCTTCAGCACCGGGTAGTGGTTCTTCTGGAACAGGTCGAGGAACTCCTCCTGATGGCCCCACTTCACGCGGTAGAAATACCAGACCGTCCGCTCGGCGCGTGATGCGGCCTGGGCGGCCGGAACCTGCGCGACGAGGGGAGGGCGTGTCTGCAGCGTCAGCGCGACGGCGGCCGCGCCAAGGATCACGACAGACGACAGGATTTTTCTGTTCATAGCTGAGCTCCACACCCTTGACCACCCCCACCCGGGTCAGGTCATGAATCATGAACGGTGCTGAGCTGAACCCTTCATTCAAGATTCAGACCTGACCCCGGTTTGCCGGTTCGGTCCGGTTCCGACTCAGGTTCCGAATCTGTCTCTGACCGTTCAACCAGGTAATCGCACGGGGGCGTGTGCGCCTCAGCACCATCTCTTAACCGTTGAACCATCAAGGACTTATCAACGGCGCTCCATGGTATGACGCTTGCGAAAGGGCTGGTATCCCGAGCGCAAGGAGGTACCATGCGACGCCTGTTTTCGGTCCTCGCGATCATCGTGCTGACGACCGAGTCGTCTTACGCGGCGCAGCGCGGGCCCGGCGGCGGAACGCCGGTTCCACCGAGCGGGCGGGGCGTGTCTGCAGCGTCAGCGCCACGGCGGCCGCGCCAAGGATCACGAGGGACGACAGGATTTTTCTGTTCATAGCTGAGCTCCACACACCCACACACTCCTGGGCGTCACACACTCCTGGGGTCAGGTCATGAATCATGAACGGGTGCCGAGCCGGACCCTTCATTCATGATTCATGACCTGACCCCCGATTTTCCGGTTTCCGGTCCGGTTCCGACTCAGGTTCCGAATCTGTCTCTGACCGTTCAACCAGGTAATCGCACGGGGCGTGTGCGCCTCAGCACATCCTCTTAACCGTTGAACCATCAGGACTTATCGACGGCGCTCCATGGTATGACGCTTGCGAAAGGGCTGGTATCCCGAGCGCAAGGAGGTACCATGCGACGCCTGTTTTCGGTCCTCGCGATCATCGTGCTGACGACCGAGTCGTCTTACGCGGCGCAGCGCGGGCCCGGCGGCGGAACGCCGGTTCCACCGAGCGCGCGCCCCGCGGCGGTCAAGCCGGCCCCCGCGACGGTCAAGCCGGCCCCCGCGACCGCGGTGAAGAAGAACACCAAGCCCGCCAAGCCGGCCGCGCTGTCGCCGGTTCAGCGGAAGCTGCAGCGCAACCCGGGTCTTGCGGCCAAGGTCAGTGGACGGCTTCCCGCAGGCACGAACCTCATGACCGCGGCCTCCGGGTTCCGCACCGTCGCACAGTTTGTCTCGGCCGTGAACGGATCGAACACCACGCGAATCCCGTTCGCCGAGCTGAAACGGCGGATGGCCTACGACGGCATGACGCTCAGCCAGGCAATCCAGGACGTGCGGCCGAAGTCCGACTACCGATCGCAGGCGGAGCGCGCGGAGACCGAGGCCGCCGCGCTCGTCGGCACCGAAGAAGTCGACGCGCCGGCGATGACGTCCGTGCGCGCCCCGCGCTGATCGGCCGGCCGCGCTCGTCGTCCCCGGCGCGTCGCGCGCGTCAGAACAACAGTTTCACTGCCACCTGCACCTGCCGGGGATCGCCGACGCCCGCGCGGAGGAACCCGTCGAAGTTGAAGAGCGCCGGCGTGCTCAACGGGTTGACGTTGTTGGCGTTGTTGAACGTGTTGAACATCTCGACGATCGGGATGAGCTGGTAGCGCCCGCCGAACCGGACCGGCCTCGACAGCCGCCAGTCGAAGGTGAAGAACGTGTTGTCCTTCCGTTCGCCGTTGCGTCCGCGGTCGGTTCCGTTGAGGCTGCGCGGGCTTGCGGTGATCGGCTGCGCGGTCCGCCCCTGCACGCGCGCGCCGAGCTGAAGGCCGCCTCGTATCGCGAAGTAGCCGAACGCGTTCACCTTGTGGCGGATATCACGGTCCGACGGCCCCCAGTCCCTGGCCAGGTCGAAGAAGTTGAAGCTGCGGTCGGTGAACGGATCGCGCTCGTTCGAATCGTTGTCTTCGTCCTTCGCCACCACGTAATTGCCTTCGAGCTGATACCCCTTCGCGAAGCGCTTGCGGACGCCGAACGTCACGGCACGGTAGCGTGATTCGCCGAAACTGTTCGCGACCATCACCTCGTCGAGCTGTGGTCCCCACACCGGGGTGTAGGTGTAGGTGTTCCCGGTCCCCGGCCCCTCGTTGCAGCAGACCGGCGCCGTACGGTTGTAGTTCAGGAACCGCGTGAGGTTGCGTCCCTCGGCCCACGTGAAATCGACGTAGCCTGCCCATTCCGGCGCGAGCTCCTGCTCGTAGGCCACGTTGTACGCATACACGCGGGGGTTCTTGTAGTCCTTGTGAAAAACCCGGACGCCGCTGAACAGCGGAAACTGCCCGGCCGGCACGGGCGCGGGCGTGAGGAGCCCGGGCCAGGCCGGCGTCGGCGCGCCGAAGGCCGTGAGGTTGGCGGTATTCGCGAAGAGCGTCTGCTGCTGCAGACCGTTCGTCGTCACCGAGCCGACCTGACTGAGCATGTTCTGACGCGCCGAGTACACGCCCGCGCTGCCGCGCACGACCGACCGGCCGTTCCCTGTGACGTCCCACGCCACACCGGCACGCGGCTGGAACATGGCCCACTGGTCCGGGATGGTCCCGTCCGACGGGAACGCGGGATCGTTGAGGAAGGCGCCATACGCCGTCGTCCTCGGGTCCACCGTCTCCGGCATGAGCTGCGCGTCCCAGCGCAGCCCGTAGTTCAGCGTGAGGTTCGGGCGCGGCTGCCACTGGTCCTGCGCGAACAAGGAGAACTCCTCGTTGCGTGATCTTCGAGGCCCCCGCGGCGTCGGTCGCCGGGCCGTTCAGCCCCGCACCCTGCAGGTACAGCAGCAGAGGTCCGCCACTCGTCGTCGTCCCCGCGGGGCAGGGGGCCGGTGACGTCACGTAGACGCCGCCCGAGCAGCCGACGGCCGACGGGCCGAAGCCGCCGGCCGCCGCGGGGCTGGCGTAGCGGAGGAATCCAGTCACGCTGTCGAACAGGTAGCGCCCCGTGAAGAACCCGCGGAATACCTGGTCGTTCAGCGTGTGCATCCATTCGCCGCCGAATTTCATGGTGTGCGCCCCGCGCACGAGCGACAGGTTGTTCTTGAGCTGCGTGCGCCAGATCAGCTCGTCGACGTTCGGCTGCAGGAAGAAGGGATTGCCGAACCGGAACGTCGGGCCGAACCCCATCCCCGTATCGGCCTTCAGGTTCGAGTCCACGGCCGTACGCGGCCGGCTCTCGCGCGAGTACGTGAAGTGCATCTCGTTCAGCATGCGGCTCGACAGGGTCGAGAACCAGTTCAGGTTGACGACGTTGATGCGTGCCGGATCGCCCTCGATGCCGTTGGCTGACGTGCCGTAGGTCGCGACGTCGAACGTCTCGTTCTCCTTGCGTGAATGGTTGAAGTTCCAGGACCCCGACACGTTGTTCTTCGCGCTGGCCACGACATCGAACTTGGCGAGCGTCGCGATGGTCTCGATGGGGTGATCGATCGGGCGCGCTTCATCCATGCCGAGCCGGCTGTTGAAGAACCCGAGGAGCGCGGTGCGCTGGCAGTCGGCGTTCGTGTTGATGAGATTCTCGTTGGCCTGCACCGTTGGATTGGTCACCGGGCACGGCGTGTCCCCGACCTGCCGGCCGAGGTTCGGCCGCTGGAAATCGCCGTTGATCCCTTCGAGCGCGACGAACAGGAACGCCTTGTCTTTCTTGAGCGCGCCACCGAACGTGCCGCCCCATTGCTCGCGGTGGAACTTGTCGAGCGTGCTCCCGTCCGAGAGCTCGCCCGTGAGCTTCTCGTGCCGCTGAAAATAGAACAGGCTTCCGTGCGGCTGGTTCGTGCCGGACTTGGTGATGACGTTGACCACGCCTCCCGCGGTGCGCCCGAATTCCGCCGGGGCGCCCGTCGCAATCACCTGGAACTCCTTCACCGCCTCGAGCGTGATGTCAACCGCCGCGCGCTGGCCCCCCGCCTGCTCGCCGAAGAACCCGTTGTTGTAGTCCCCGCCGTCGAGGCTGATGTTGTTGAACACGCCGCGCTGTCCCGCAAACGTGATCTCGTCGCCGTCCGGCCCCTGGACGATGCTGACGCCGGGCGTGAGCGTGAGCAGATCCTCGAACTTGCGGCCGAGGATCGGCGTGGACTCGACCGTCAGCTCGTTCAGCGTGTTCGCCGCCGCCGTGCGGGTCGCGTCGACGACCTGCGTGGACGACGAGACCGTCACCGTTTCGGCGACGCCCGACACTTTCATCGCAATCGGCAGGGTGACCGTCTGCCCGACCGTCAGCGAGCACGTTCTGCTGCAGCATGGTCGCAAACCCGGCGAGGGCGAAGCTGACCTGGTA
Organism: uncultured Acidobacteriota bacterium; assembly: GCA_963820645.1. GTDB lineage: Bacteria > Acidobacteriota > Vicinamibacteria > Vicinamibacterales > 2-12-FULL-66-21 > JALZOC01. Next base: position 363,858 of record CAWGAS010000005.1, read on the forward strand.
GGTGCCGGGAGGGAGCTGCAGAAACGTGAAGCGGCCGTCGGTGTCGGTGACCTGTGTCCTCGTGAGGTTGGTGTCGACATGCCGCGCTTCGACCGTCACGCCGGGCAGGCTGGCCCCCGTGGCGTCGGCGACCGTGCCTCTGATCACGCCGGTCGTGATCTGTGTCTGCGCCGAGGCGGCGCGTGAAAGTGCGACGAGGATGATGAAGATCGGGACGAATCGGACACGCATCGCGGGCTCCTGTCGAGTGGCGAGCCCGGCGTAACTCACGACGCGGACGTCGGCACCGCAAGAGTCGGGCGCCGGGCTCTGGAGGGTACGGACGAACCGCCGCGAGCTTACACCCCGCGTGCGCCCCGGTTCAAGCGCGGAACACGAGAGTTGGCGGAGCTTTACCGACGACTTTGTCGGTTCTGTTCGGGAGGAAGGCGGTCCTCCGTGTAGCATGTCAGGATGCGCTCCCGTTTCTCCTTCCGGACGCTCGTCGTTCTCGTCCTCACGTCGGCGGCGCTTCAGGGCTGCAGCAGCTCGCCTCCGCCGCCCGCACAACCCGTGTCCGGATCGGCCGACGGCCGGTTCGAGGGCATCGCCCGCGAGTATCTCGAGGACCTCTATCGCCGGCAGCCGACGCAGGCGACCTATCTGGGGATCCACAAGTACGACGATCGGCTGGAAGACTATTCCCGGCAGGCCGTCACCGATGCCGTCGCCGCGGCGCGGCAGTTTCGCGATCGGGTGGCCGCGATCGACGCCGCGTCGCTGTCGGCCGACCGCCAGCTCGATCGGGAACAGTTGCTGCACGCCATCGACTCGCGCGTGATCACGCTGGACGTGATCCGGCCGTGGGCGAAAGACGCCGACACGTACAGCAGCGGCCTGACCAGCACGGCGTACATCATGATCAAGCGCGAGTTCGCGCCCGCCGAAGAGCGGCTGCGCAAGTTGATCGCGCGCGAGAAAGCCATGCCGGCCGCGCTGGCCGAGGCGCGCAAGAACCTCGAGAACCCGCCCCGGATTTACACGCAGATCGCGATCGATCAGCTCGACGGCAACCGCGAGTTCTTCCGGACGGCGGTGACGGCGGCGTTTGCGGGCGTCAAGGACACGGCGCTCCTCGCGGAGTTCAAGCACGCGAACGACGCCGTCATCGCCGCGCTCGCGGACTACAAGAAGTGGCTGCAGGACGATCTGCTGAAGCGATCCACCGGCGAGTACGCGATTGGCGCCGACACGTATCGCAAGAAGCTCTCGGCCGACGAGATGATCGAGCTGTCCCTGGACGATCTGCTCGCCATCGCCGAACGGGACCTGCGGAAGAACCAGGCCGCGTTCGCAGAAACCGCGCAGCTGATCGATCCAACGCGCACGCCGAAGGAGGCGCTGGCCTCGGTCGAAGCCAATCACCCGCCGGCCGCGAAGCTGCTGTCGATCACCCAGGGCGAGCTCGATGCGCTGGGCCGATTCATGTCCGAGCGTCACATCATCACCGTGCCGGCGGCGGCGCCCGCGCGGGTCCAGGAAACGCCGCCGTTCCTGCGGGCCACGACCTCCGCGTCGATGGATATTCCCGGACCGTTCGAGACGGTCGCGACCGAGGCGTACTACAACATGACGCTGCCCGATCCGAAGTGGACCGCCGCGGAGACGAACGAGTTCATGCGGCAGTGGTACTTCGCCGCCATCTCGAACGTCTCGGTGCACGAGGTGTGGCCGGGACACTATCTGCAGTTCCTGTACGCCCGTACGTTTCCGTCGGACGTGCGCAAGGTGTTCGGCGCCAACACGAACTCCGAGGGCTGGGCCCACTACTGCGAGCAGATGGTGATCGACGAGGGGTTCCATGCCGACGACCCGCGGTATCGGCTGGCGCAGATCCAGGACGCGCTGCTGCGCGACGCGCGGTTCATCGTGGGAATCCGGATGCACACGAAAGGCATGACCGTGCCGCAGGCGGAGGAGTTCTTCGTCAAGGAGGGCTATCAGTCGGCCCCCGTGGCGCGGTCCGAGAGCAAGCGCGGCACGTCCGATCCCACGTATGGGTACTACACGATGGGCAAGCTGATGATCCTGAAGCTGCGCGACGACTACAAGGCGAAGACCGGCGCCCAGTACTCGCTTCAGGGCTTCCACGACGCGTTCATCAAGCTTGGACCGCTGCCGCTGCCGCTGATGCGGAAGGCGATGCTCGGAGAGGTGGGACAGCTGTTCTGAATCCCTAATCCCTAATCCCTAATCCTTAATCGCTGAATCCTTGAATCCCCGAATCCTCGAGCCCCGAATCTCGAATCCTTCAATCGGGAGGGATCAGCGATTCGAGGATTAGGGATTGTGATTGGGAGAGGCCTGGCGTGGGCGTTGTCGAGCGGCCCGGCGCGGGGTTCTGCCGGTCAGTAGTTGGGACCGCGTGGCGCGGATGAAACTCCGAAGCGCGCGGCGCAAGTCCGGCAGAACCCCGTCTGGGTCCCTTCCTGGTCCGGTGGATCGTCCACGTTGGCCTCCTGATGCAACGACTCTGATCATCAGCATGGACCTCGGCGCACGCCGAGTCAAGACGGAGAGCCGCTCAGGTCGCGGGCTCTGTCGAGATGGTCGAGCTCAGGCGGCGTCGCGCTCTGCCGCTGCGCGCACGTCCTGTGCCTGCGCGGCCAGCCTTTCGAACGGGGCCACTTTCGCCGGACCGCACTCGACCAGGTGGTGCTGCACGTGGGCGCGTTCCCACAGCACGGCGACGCCGTAGACGACGGCGTTGATGGCGAGGTGAGGTTGTCGCCGCTTCAGCCAGGCGGCCGCGTTGTAAACAGCGCATACGGCGACGGTCGCCAACAGTACACCGTGCACCGCAGCCTTCAGCGGCTCGCACTGGCCGACATCCAGCATGTCCGAGACCGGCTGAAAGGCATCCACTGTCCGGTCCTTGCCACCGCATACCGCCATGGGACCCTCCTCCGTGGGTTCGTGCGCCTACTGGCCGAGCTTGCAATTGCTGAGCCGCCTCGGTCGTCCGACCAAACCACAAAAACGAGTTCAAATCACGAAACCGCGCCCCGTTTTCCACGGAAATACGGGAATTTGAAGAACTCTTGTCGCCAGGCCGTCGCACTTCCCGGACAAGATTTGTCTCAGACCGGCGCGGTCCGGCCGAAAAGCGTCAGGGAGGAAACGGAGGATTCGGAGATAGCGGAGCTCCTAACACGGAGAAACGGAGCAACGGAGGAACGGAGATTGTTCAGGAAAAGAGCCTTACTCCGTTTCTCCGTTCCTCCGTGTTTGCCAACGTGCGATTCGGGAACCTTCGCTATCTCCGTCCGCTCCGTTCGCTCACGTTGCAGAATCTGCCTGTTGACCGCAATCGCGAGACGATGGCATCGTCGGTCCTGGGGGGTCGAGAACAGGATGACCGGCAATGATCGACGGATTGAAGCGGATTGCGGGTTCACACCTCGCCGTGGGTGCGGAAGCGCTGCTGCGCGAAATGGTGGGGCCCGGCGCAACCTTCCGGGACGGCCAGCTCGAAGCCATTCTCGAGACCGTGGAGCACCGGGGCCGAACGCTGCTCGTGCAACGGACCGGCTGGGGCAAGAGCCTGGTTTATTTCATCGCCTCGCGGCTGCTTCGGGATCAAGGATCCGGTCCCACTCTGCTCGTCAGTCCGCTGCTCTCGCTGATGCGAAACCAGATCGAGGCGGCCGAGCGCATCGGCGTCAGGGCAGCACGCATCGACAGTGAGAATGCGAAAGACTGGCAGACCGTCGAGCGCCGCCTCGAGGCCAACGAGATCGACGTGCTCCTCGTTTCGCCGGAACGTCTGGCCAACGAGCGGTTCCTGACGACGACCCTGCCGTCCATCCGGCTGGGTATCGGCCTGCTGGTCGTGGACGAAGCGCATTGCATCTCGGATTGGGGCCACGACTTCCGCCCCGACTACCGGCGCATCGTCCGGATCGCGCAGGGGCTGCCGGCAACGGTCCCGCTCCTTGCGACGACCGCCACTGCCAACAACCGCGTGACGGCCGATGTCGCCGCGCAGCTCGGCGCGGGCCTGAGCATCGTCCGCGGTCCCCTCATGCGCGATTCCCTGAAGCTCCAGGCGATCCGTCTGACGAGTCAGGCGGAAAGGCTGGCCTGGCTTGCGGAGCACCTTCCGCAGCTTCCTGGATCGGGGATCATCTACTGCCTGACGGTCGCCGACTGCGAGCGCGTGTCGGCGTGGCTCGGTAAGAACGGCGTCGACGCTCCTCCCTACCACGCGCAGCTGCCTGACAGTCAGCCTCGAGAGGTGCTCGAGCAGCGGCTTCTTCGGAACGAGGTCAAGGCCCTGGTGGCAACCATCGCCCTCGGGATGGGATTCGACAAGCCCGACCTTGGATTTGTCGTGCACTTCCAGCGTCCCGGGTCGCTCGTCGCCTACTACCAGCAAATCGGCCGGGCCGGCCGCGCGACGCCCGAGGCCTACGCCATCCTTTTGAATGGCGTCGAAGACGACGAGATCCAGGATTACTTCATTCGCTCGGCATTTCCAGGCGCCCAGGACCTGCTGCGGGTGCTCGAGGCCGTCGAAGCGGTGGAGTCCGCCAGCCTCGACGATCTCCAGCGCACGATCAACATGCGGCGTCTCCGGCTTCAGCAGTGCCTGAAGCTGCTCGAAGTCGATCAGGCCCTGCGCCGAACGCGAGGCCGATACTATCGGACCGCGAGTGCGTGGCGTCCGGACGAGCAACGCTCCGCTCGAGTGACTGAAGAGCGCCGCCGGGAATTGACCGAAATGCAGGCGTTCGTCGCGAGCCGCACCTGCTTGATGGAGCAGGTTGCCCGTTCACTCGACGATGACACGGCGAAGGCATGTGGGCGGTGCGAGCCTTGTCGTGGCGCTCTGCTTTCGGGAACCGTGAATCCGGATCTCGTTCGTCAGGCTTCGGAGTTCCTCAGCCGCGCGTTCCAGCGCATCCAGCCGCGCCTGAAATGGGCGGCCGTTCCGGCGCTCAACCGCGGCGGGTCGATCGCCGCGGATCTGCGCGTCCGCGAAGGGTCTGCGCTGGCCGTGTGGGGCGACCCAGGATGGGGACGCCTTGCCGCACGCGGCAAGACCGCCGACGGCCGTTTCGATGATGCGCTTGTCGATGCTTGTGTTGAAATGATCCGCGACGTGTGGCGCCCCGAACCGGCGCCTACATGGGTCACGGCGGTTCCCTCGTTTCGCTACCCGGTTCTCGTGCCGGATTTTGCCGGGCGTCTCGCGTCGGCGCTCGGACTCCCGTTCGCCGCCGCGCTCAGAAAAGTCCGAGAGGCGCCCGAGCAGAGGACGAAGGAGAATAGTCCGCAGCAGATGGCCAACATCGCGGGCGCGTTCGAAGCTCTGCCGGACCTCGTGGTGCCTGGACCGGTTCTGCTCGTCGACGACCTGGTGGACTCGCGATGGACACTGACCGAGTGCGGCGTCGTTCTCAGGCAGGCGGGCAGCGGTCCCGTGTACCCGCTCGCGCTCGCCAGCGCATCCGTTGCCGGTGATGCCTGGTGACGAACCTCACGGGCCGTCCCGGAAGGAAGGCCGCGGCGCTCGACCGTCCGCTGCGGAATCACGTCACCGACAGCCACACCGGGCCACGGGACTTAGTCGGGTGAACCTGAAGGAGCTCAGATGGCAGACGAAGACATCAAGGCGGAACTGGAACGGCTCAAAGCGGAGAACGAGCGGCTCAAGAGCCAACGCGGCCGCAGCGTCAGTCTCAAAGTCAGCGAGAAGGGGGGCGTCTCCGTTTATGGGCTGGGCCGGTTTCCAGTCACGCTATACAAGGAGCAGTGGACGAAGCTGCTGGCCCTCGCCGACGAGATTCGGGCGTTCATCAAGGAACACGACGCGGAGTTGAAAGCGAAACCCGAGGGATAGCCGCCGCCGCGCAACCCGGGCGGATGGACGGATGTCCCCCGGTCGCGCTCAGGCAAATCGCTGGTCGTCGGCTGACGGTCCGTAGATCGACGGGACCGGCACGTCGTTGAGCCGCAGGTAGACGGTCAGCTGGCCGCGGTGGTGCGCCAGGTGATTGATCGAATCGCGGAGCATGATGTGCCGGGGCTGTTCGGCGACGACTTTCCCGTCGACGAGCAGGCGCCAGGGCTTCATCAGATGCTCTTCGCCCGCGCCCTGCAACGCGGCGCGCGCCCCGGCGATGCCCTCCTCGAGCGCCTGCACCAGCTCCTTGTTCGTCTTCAGCTGGCGTGCAAAAGGTGACGGCGATCCTCCCGGCGGTTTCAGATCGAATTCCTCTTTGTCGATCATCATCGTCAGCCAGGAGGGCATCATGGCCACCATCCCCGCCAGCCGCCCGAGCGGCATCGATTTCTCGTGCGGCTTCCAGTCGTCACGCCCTTCCGGCACGCGCTCCAACGCTCGACGCGTGATTGCGGCCTCTCGATCCAGCTCGCCGAGGAACAGTTCGGTCATTTTCATGGTTCGTCTCCAGCAGTCAGCGATGGCCCGCGGACCTGCACCAAAAAACGCGCGGTCCAGTCGAAGATTATACGCCTCGCGGAGTGTAGATCGAGCTCGGCAAGGGCACAGCGCAACGGTTGACTTTGGGCCGACGACGATGGCATCGTCGTCGTCATGCCCGCCCCTCGCCTTACGACAGATGAGTACCTCAGGACGCCCGAAACGCTGCTGCCGCAGGAGCTCGTGTACGGAATGGTGCGCGCCGCCGCGTCGCCCACTCCGGGCCATCAGTGGGTCGCGGGCCGGTTCTTCCTGAAGTTGACGCCTCATGTGGAGACGCTCGGGCTCGGCCGCGTGTACATGGCGCCGATCGACGTCGTACTCGACCGCGCTGCAGACCTCGTAGTGCAGCCTGACGTGATCCTGATCTCGACGCCGCGGCTGGCGATCATCACCGACCGTGTCTGGGGTGCACCCGATTTGGTGATTGAGGTGTTGTCTCCCCGGCCACGCATCGGCGCCCTTGCCGAGCGCCTGGAGTGGTTCGCCCGGCACGGGGTTCGTGAATGCTGGTTGGTCCACCAGGCGACCTGCGAGATCGAGATCCTCGAATTCGCGTCGGGGGCGGTGACAAGCCGCCGGATGGTTGCTTCCGAGGAGCCGATTCGATCCCGCGTCCTGCCTGAGTTCGACGAGTCGCCTTCCTCGATCTTCGGCGACACCTTGGCTTCCAGCGTTACGTTCTAGAGCCGGTTTCAAAACCCGCGCGTGGCGTCCGGCTTCAGCCGGACCAAAATGGGTTTTGAACCACTTCTAGCGAGCTCGCGGCCGGCCCTGCATGTTCCTTCCCAATCCGCTCACCGAACTGGCCGCTGTCGCCTCGTCTCATTGAACAAAGAGCCTCCGAGCGGTGTCAAAGCGCCGAGACGAGACGACCACCGTGATCGAAGGATTGAAGCTGGATGTCCCAGCAGAGGAACTGGCGCGGCGGCTCTCGGAACTGATTGCGTGGCACGAGTCGCGCGCGAGGGGCTGTGACGACCGCCTGCGACGGCTCGCCGAGATCCAGGCCGAGGTCCAGAACATCGACGAGCATCTCGACGGCCTTGGCTGGGAAGGCGGCTTAGAGCGGCTGCGCGGCGCGCTCGAGCGAACGCGGGCGCATCACCGGGAACGCGCGGGGGTGCTCGCGTTCCTGCGCGACCACCTCGTCACGACAGAGGTGTATCGCCTGGATGTTGACGATCTGCGCTTGACGGGGCTCATTTCCCCGCGAGCTGTCTGAGAGGCCGGCGTTCACGCCGCTCGACGGACACGCGCCTCGGGAAGCAGTCCACAGTCGCCCGACGCGGACGCGTGACCCTATGTCCGGCGCCGGCGGCGCGGCACCGGGATCAGAGCGAGGACCTGATCACCTTGCCCTCGAGGCGGTCCACCTTGCCCTCGAGGCGGTCCACCTTGCCCTCGAGGCGGTCCACCTTGCCCTCGAGGCTGCCGACCTTGCCCTCGAGGCGGTCCACCTTGCCCTCGAGGCCGTCCACCTTGCCTTCGAGGCCGTCCACCTTGCCTTCGAGGCGATCGAAGCGGCCAGTCATCTTGGTCTCGAGCCGTTCAAACGCGAACTCGGTGTAGGCCCGCTGCTCGGCGAACTGTTCTGCGACCTCCGTGAATCGCTTGTCGACCTGCTCGAATCGAATGTCAACGGATGCGCTCAGCTCGTTGATTTCGCGCCCACTGTGGTGAGTGTTTCCGCCATGGTCACGTCCTGCGCAAGTTTACCATCGTCCTTTTTCTTCATCCGAGCTCCTCGATCGCCTCGCCACGTCCTCAGCACAACCTGTACCCATTCGGCACGTAGCGCTGCTCGAACAAATCGGGCGCACCGTCGATAGACCGTTGCAGAATCAGCCATGTGCCCTATGCCTCGACATCGCTGTTTCTGCTCTCCCGGCCGGCCGGGACATGTCCGATTGACATGGTCTGGGCTGTCGGAGAGGATGAGCCCACATGTCCAGAAACACCGCCGGCCTCGGGTTCCTCGCGCTGCTTGGTGCCGCCTTACTGAACGCGCAGACCCTCGATGCGGGCCGCAAGTCGTTCGAGAGCCGCTGCGCGCGCTGCCACGGCGCCGACGGCAACGGCGGCGAGATGGGGCCGGCGATCCGCGAGCGGCTGCCGACTCGCGACGACAAGGAGCTGCGCCAGTTGATTCACGCCGGCGTGCCGGCGCGCGGCATGCCGCCGACCGAGATGCCGCGGCCGAGATGGCTGAGCTCGTGAAGTTCCTGCGCACCATCGAACGCCGCCCGGAGAGCAAGCCGATCGTTCGTACGACCGTGCAGACGACCGACGGCAAGACGCTCGACGGGCAGCTGCTGGGCGAAGGCTTCGACGACATGCAGCTGCTGACCGACGACAAGCGCGCTGCACCTGCTGCGGCGGGCCGGCGAGCCGCTATCGCGAGGTGACGTCGCAGATCGACTGGCCGACCTACAACGGCGACCCGCGCGGCAATCGCTACACCACGATGACGCAGATCGACAAGACCAGCGTCGCGCGGCTCGCGCCGAAGTGGGTCTTCACGATTCCCGGCGGCGGCAGCTCGCAGGCCACGCCGGTCGGTCGTCGGCGGCGTCATGTACGTCTGCCAATCCCAACGAGTGCTTCGCGCTCGACGCCGGCACCGGCCGGCAGATCTGGCGCTATCAGCGGCCGCGCTCGCAAGGGCACGGTCGGCGCACGCCAACCGCGGCGTAGCCGTCGCCGGCGATCGGCTGTTCATGGTCACCGACGACGCGCACCTGCTGGCGCTCAACCGGTTCACCGGCGAGCTGCTGTGGGATACGACGCTCGACGACTGGCGGAAGAACTACTCGGCCACCTCGGCGCCGCTGGCCGGCGGGCAACCTGGTCGTGGCCGGCGTGACCGGCGGCGAGCACGGCGCGAACGGGTTTCTCGCCGCGCACGATCAGCAGACGGGCAAGGAAGTCTGGCGCTTCTGGACGGTGCCGAAGCCCGGCGAGCCGGGCTCGGAGACCTGGCAGCGGCAAGGACATCGAGCACGGCGGCGCGCCGACCTGGTTCACCGGCAGCTACGACCCCGAGCTCGACATGGTCTACTGGCCGACCGGGAACCCGGCGAAGGAATACAACGGCGACGATCGCAAGGGCGACAACCTCTACTCCGGCAGCATCCTGGCGCTGCAGCGCGACCGACGGCAAGCTGAAGTGGCACTACCAGTTCACGCCGCACGACCTGTGGGACTGGGACGCGACGCAGACCTCGGTGCTCGTCGATGCGCAACTGGCAGGGCAAGCCGCGCAAGCTGATGCTGCACGCCAATCGCAACGGCTTCTTCTACGTGTTCGATCGCACCGACGGCAAGCTGCTGCTGGCGAAGCCGTTCATCAAGACGACTGACGTGGGCGAGCGGCATCGGCGCCGACGGCCGTCCGATCAAGCTGCCGAATCAGGAGCCGTCGCCGGCGGGCACCAAGGTCTGTCCGTCGCAGGACGGCGCCACCAACTGGTATTCGCCGTCGTTCAATCCCGTCGACCGGGCTCTACTACGTGCAGACCAACGAGAAGTGCAGCATCTACACCAAGAGGCGACCAGGGCGAATGGGAGAGCGGCAAGACCTATCTCGGCGGCTCGCAGCGCACGCGCCGACGATCCCGAAGCCGCAGCGGATCCTGCGCGCGATCGACATCCAGACCGGCGCGATCAAGTGGGAAGCTGCCGCAGCCCGGGACCGGCCAATTCGTGGGGCGGCACGCTCTCGACCGCGACCGGCCTGGTCATTTTCGGCGAGGACAGCGGCGGCCTGGTGGCGGTCGACGCCGTGTCCGGCAAGCCGCTCTGGAGCTTCCCGACGAATCAGAACTGGAAGGCCTCGCCGATGACCTACATGTTCGACGGCACGCAGTATGTCGCCGTGGCCGCCGGTCCAATATCATCGCGTTCGGCCTCCACGACCAGTGACGGATTCGAGGATTCGAGGATTAGTGATTAGGGATTGAGCACTTATGAGAATCTGGCCAGTTCTTCTGCTGAC
>CAWGAS010000006.1:0-204067 GCA_963820645.1 uncultured Acidobacteriota bacterium
CCCCCCGATGCGGAAAGGGTTGCTCGAGCTGATGAGCGAGCCCGACGCGGCCAGAGCGCCGACCTGAGCGCCGTTCACGAACAACCGCGCATTCGCTCCGTCGTACGTCACCGCGAGGTGGGTCCACGTGTTCAGCGGCAGCGCGGCCGTCCCCGGCACGTTGACGTCGATGCCGCCCGTGTTGAGGGTCCCGGCCGGACGGGGTGCGTTGTCGTGCGCGTACAACGCGTACGACAGGCCTCCTGACGCCTCCTTGATCGCGACCGTGCGCCAGCCCGTGAGCGTGGTCGGTCTGACCCAGGCTTCGAGGGTGAGGCCCGTCGTCATGTCGAGATCCGGCGCGTCGGCAACCGTCACGAGATTGCTGGTGCCGTTGAAGGAGAGCGCGTTGCCGTTCTTCCCGGCGGTCGTCCATGTCGCGCCGACCAGCGATCCGGTGTGTCCAAAGCCTGTGGCATCCACCGTCGTGCTGCCGCTGCCCTCGTTGAAGGCGTACGCGGCCACCAACCCTGGCGTGCTGGTCACCGGCGAGAACGTGGCCGTGTAGGTGGCGGCCGCTGCCGGCGCGGTGATGTTGTGCACTTGAGCGCCGCCGTCGGACCACGAGGTGAAGCCGTACGTCGTGCCTCCAACCGTCTGCGGGGCGGGCGCTGTAACCGAGTTGACCGAGTTGATTATGACCGTGCGGGTGAACGGCGTCACCGCCGACGTCCCGTTGACGGCCAGCTGACACTCCGCTGGGATTGGACTGGAACGTCAGCGTCACCGGCTGCGGATTCAGGAGGACGCTCGCGGTGCGCTGCAGCCCGCCGCTGTCGGTCGCCACGAGGCGGCAGCTCGAGATGCGACGGGTACTCGTGATCGGGCGCCGTGAACGAGCCGCTCGCGACCCCGACGAACTGCTGGATGTCGTGCGTGTGGCAGTTCGACGGGCAGTGGTGCATGATGACCGACCACGTCAGCGCCGACGGAGGCAGCGCACCTTCCTGCGGATCGCTCGCGCTGCCGCTGAACGCGATCGGATCGCCGACCTTCCACGTGAAGGACGCCAGCGGCGATGCAATCGTCGCGGTCGGCGGCGTGTTGTTGACCGAGATGATCACGGCCGCGACATCGAACAGCCCCTGACCATCAGTGACCCGCAGTCGGACGCTGATCGTTCCTCCGGTGCCATACGTGAATGACGGGTTCGCTGCCGACGAGTCGTCGAACGCCCCGTCGCCGTCGAGATCCCACGCGTAGGACAGCGGCTGTCCCTCCGGATCGCTCGATCCGCTCCCGTTGAAGTTGACCGTGAGGGGCGACAGGCCCGAGGTCGGATTCGCCTGCGCGACCGCGTTGGGCGAGAGGTTGCCGGACGTATACGTGATCCGGTGCAGCCTGCTGTCGTCCATGCCGGGGTAGAAGATATCGCCGCCCGGTCCCGAGATCAGGGCCACCGGCCCGCCGCCGCCCGACCTGATCGTAGACGATGTCGGCGGGATTCGGCAGGCCATTGGCTCCGGCACGCATCGCCCAGACGCAGTTGCGGGAGTAGTCGGCGAAGAAGAGCGCCTTCTTGTAGCTGTCGGGGTACGTCCCGCCGGCTTCCGGGTAGAACGCGAGCCCGGTGATCGACGAGCTGCCGGCCGGGCACGCCTCGCCGGCGACGACCTTCGACTGGTGGCCGTAGGTGTAGTACGGCGCCGTCACGAGCGTTCGCCGGCAGCTGCTGACAGATGGCGAACGGCTGGTAACCGCCCAGCGGGCCGACGCCTTCGAAGCAGGGCCAGCCGAAGTTCTCGACGACCGCGTCGCTGCGCGTCGAGCACGCGGTTGATCTCCTCCCAGCTGGCCCAGCCCACGTCGCCGATCCACAGCTCGTTCGTGCCGGGCCGGAACGCCAGGCGGAACGGATTGCGCAGGCCGTGCGCGACGATGCGCTTGCCGTTGGCGTCCGGATCGGTGTCGAAGCGCGGGTTGCCCGGCAGCGCCAGCCCCGTGTCGGGATCGATTCTGATGACGGTCCCGTCGAGCGTGACCGGATCGCCGCTCGTGCGGATGTCCTGGCTGCGGAACGCGCCACCCTGATTGGCGGGGTCGTTGGCCGGGGCGAGGATGACCGTCTGCCCGGAGTCGACGTAGTTGAAGCTCGCGCCGTCGCCGCCGGTCGCATAGAGCGCGCCGTCCGCGCCGAAGGCCAGCGCGCCGATCGAGTGGCTGGGGAACTGCTGGAACCAGTCCGTGACCAGCACTTCCTCGCTCGCCGGCGCCGAGCGGCCACAAGCCGGGGTTCACGACGTTCAGCCGGGAGATCCGGCCGGTGACGACGCAGCCGTTGCCCGTGCTGGCTTGGAGGGTTCGGGCACGGATCGCCGACCTGACCGGGCGTTCCCCACCGCGGCGCCGTGCCGTTCGGGAATCGCGTCGAACGCGTACATCACGTAGATGTACGGCGTGGCTCGGATAGTTCGGGTGCAGCACCATGCCGAGCATGCCGCGGTCCCAGTAGTTGTAGGTCGCCGTGCGCAGATCGATGACGAGCGTGGGGGTCGCGTCCGACAGGCTGTCGTAGGCGTAGATCCGCCCGCTCTTTTCGGCCACGAAGATCTTTCCGTCCGCGGCGAACTGGATGACGGTGGGGTCGACCAGCCCGGTCTGCGGCAGGACGATGTCCTGGAAGCCCGGCGGTGCCGGTCGTGAACGCCCAGCTCACCGTCGTCATGAGGTTGCCGGCCAGGTCCCGGGCGCCGCTGACCGTGACCGTGTAGGTCTGGCTGCCGGCCAGCTCCGGCGTCGGGTTCAGCGTCGCGGTCCGGCTCGGGGCGTCGTACGTCACGGTCGCGGCCACGAGCTGGTTCCCCGAGTTCCTCAACTGCATGACGAGGGTGGCGCTCTGAATGGGCTCGCTGAACGAGGCCGTGACGTCAATCAGCGTCGACACGCCCGTCGCGTTCGCGGCCGGAGACTGCGCCGCGAGCGTCGGAGGCGTGACGTCGCCCTGCCCGCTCGGGGCCGGCGAGAAGAAGCCGGCCAGGAGGGTAGCCACCGCGCAGGCACAGACGATCCGCCGCACGGGATTTGGACGGTCGGGAGACGAGAGAAACCGCGACATGAGTCCTCGATTCGGAGACTAGAAGGAATGGTCGAACGGATGCACGGATGACAGGTCGCCGCCAGCTGCAACTTGCCGGCCTGATTCGGCGTGCCGATTCTTGAGGAATGAGAGGTGGTCGAGGCATCGAATCTCCCGGCGTCAGAACTTTGTTCCGCCGTGGAGCGGCCTTTTTGACGGTTGTCGTCCGAGCCGGAATGGGTCGTCGTCTGGGCCCAGACGGGTCGGACCCCCGTACTGACCGGGGTCAGGTCGTACCGTACCGGGGTCAGACCCGTCCGCCGTGGAGCGGCTTTTTGGGTCGTGGCGGGACGTGGGCATGTAGTGCTGGCCTTCAGGCCAGCCGGGTGTTGGGCCGACCTGAAGGTCGGCGCTGCATGAGGAAGGGTGTTGGGCCAGAGACCCCCCGTCACGCGGCGGGTTCGTGCCGGCCGCGCCAGGGCTGGGACGCGATCAGCCCCTCCGCCGTCGCCGGATCGACCGCCCTCGCGAAGTAGAAGCCCTGCGCGTACTCGCAGCCGAGCGACTGCAGCTGCCTGACCTGCTCGATGGTCTCGACCCCCTCGGCGACGACGTCCATGCCGAGGTTGTGCGCCAGCACGACGATCGCGCCGACCATCTCCGACCCGTTGCGCTCGAGCCCCATGCGGCTGACGAACGAGCGGTCGATCTTGACCGTGTCCACGTGCAGCCGCTGGAGATAGCTCAGCGACGAGTAGCCGGTCCCGAAGTCGTCGAGGCTCCACTCGACCCCCATGGACTGCAGCCGCCGCAAGGTGACCTGCGCGCCCGGCAGATCTCCCAGGAACGCGCTCTCGGTGATCTCGAGCTTGAGCCTGGACGGACACAGCCCCGTCTGCTTCAGGATCGCTTCGATCTGGGCCGCGAGCTCGGCGTCGGCGAACTGCCGGCTCGAGACGTTGACGCAGACGCACGCCGGCGCGGCCGCACCGAAGCGCCGCTGCCACGACGCCATCTGCCGGCAGGACTCGGTGAGGGTCGTCAGGCCGATCTGGAAGATCATCCCGGTGTCCTCCGCAATCGGGATGAACTCGCTCGGACTGACGTACCCGCGCTCGGGGTGCCGCCACCGCATCAGCGCCTCGAACCCGGCGATCTCGCCGGTCGAGAGCGAGACGATCGGCTGGTAGTGGATCTCGAACGTCCGGTGCTCGATCGCGCGGCGGAGATCGGTCTCGAGCTGCAGGCGGGAGATCGCGCGATCGCGCATGCCGCTGTCGAAGAGCTCGCAGTGGCTGGCGCCCTCCGCCTTGGCGCGATGGAGCGCGATGGCGGCGTCCCGCAGAATCTGTTCCGGCCGCTCGTAGCCCGTCGTGCTGACGGCGATGCCGACGCTGGCCGACGTGAACACCTCCAGCCCGTCCACGTCGAACGGCTTCTCGAGCGCGGATCGCAGCCGCTCGGCCACGCGCACGGCGTCGCTCACGTCCGCGATGTCGTCGAGCAGGACCGTGAACTCGTCGCCGCCGAGCCGCGCGAGCGTGAACCGGTGCTCGGCCCGCGTGACGGCGTCGGTCGATCGCAGGCTGGCGTGAAGCCGGCCGGCGACGGCGATCAGCAGCCGATCCGCCGTGAGCAGCCCGAGGCTGTGGTTGACCGCCTTGAACCTGTCGAGACCGAGCACGAGCAGCGCAAACAGGTAACCGGGGCGCCGCGCCGGCCGCTTGATCGCGCGGTCCAGCAGGTCGTCGAACAGCAGGCGGTTCGGCAGCCCGGTCAACGCGTCGGCGACCTTCGTCTCGGTGATGTCGGTCAGCGAGCCGGCCAGCCGCGTCGCCGTCTTCGTCTCGTTGCGGGTGGCCGCGCCGCGGCAGAGCACCCAGCGGAACCTCCCGTCGCGATGGAGGATGCGGTGCTCGCTCTCGTAGTGGCCGCTTCCGCTCGACAGGTGCGCCGCCACCCCCTCACGGACGCGGGCGAGGTCGTCGTGGTGGACGCGCGAGAACCACTCGTCGGGGCTCGAGCCGATCTCTCCCTCCGCGTAGCCGAGCATGGTCTTCCACCGCGCCGACCAGTAGACCTCGTTCGTCGTCAGGTTCCAGTCCCACAGGCCGTCGTTGGCGCCGCGCATGGCCAGCGCGTACCGCTCCTCGCTTTCGCGCAGGTTCTCGACCGCGCGCTTGTGCGCGAGGTGGGTCGTGATGCGCGCGAGCGCGACCGGGAAGTCCACCGGCTTCGTGACGTAGTCGTTCGCGCCCAGGCTGAACGCCTCGACGATGTCGGC
Source organism: uncultured Acidobacteriota bacterium (assembly GCA_963820645.1). Lineage (GTDB taxonomy): Bacteria > Acidobacteriota > Vicinamibacteria > Vicinamibacterales > 2-12-FULL-66-21 > JALZOC01. The sequence goes on from CAWGAS010000006.1 coordinate 5,340, forward strand.
GCCCTGCGTACGGGCGGTGACCATGATGACGGGCAGCTGCGTCTGCGAGTGCGGTGGCGCGCAGCCGCGTCAGGACGTCCAGGCCGCTCAGGCCCGGCATCTCGACGTCGAGGAGGACGAGATCGAACACGGATGTGGCCGCGAGCGCGAGCGCCTCGGCGCCGTCCGCCGCCACGGCGACGTCGAAGCCTCTCTGCCGCAGCCTCCGGGACAGCGCGTCCCGGCTGGGCTCGTTGTCGTCGACGACGAGCAGCGAACCGGCGCTCACGACGTGACCTCTCTCGCCAGCAGCGTTTCGATCTTGGTCAGGAGCTGCTCGAACCGTACGGGCTTGGTGTCGAAATCGTCGCCGCCCGCCGCAAGGGCCATCTCGCGGTCGTTGATCATCGCGTGCGCGCTCAGGACGATGAGCGGAATGTGCCGCGTCGCGGCGTCCGCCTTCAACTGCCGCGTGGCTTCCCAGCCGTCGATGCCCGGCAGGCCGAGGTCCATCAGGATGAGATCGGGCAGCGTCGATCGGGCGATCGAAACCGCCTGCTCGCCGTCCACGGCCAGCAGGATCCGATAGCCTCTGCGCTCCAGACGGCGTGAGAGGGCGTCCCGGCTCGGCTCGTTGTCCTCCGCCACCATGATCGTCGCCAGCGGTGCTCCCAGGGTCATGCCGCCCCCGTGGTCATGAAGTCCGGTTCGGCGACCGCGTCCACGACCGTCAGCGGCAGGCGGACGGTGAAGCACGATCCTTCACCCGGCCGGCTCTCGACCGACACGCTTCCGCCCATGAGCTGACAGAAGCGCGACACAATCGCGAGCCCCAGGCCCGTTCCGCCGTACTTGCGGGTGGTCGTGACGTCGGCCTGCGTGAACGGCTCGAAGATCTTCCCGGTCTGCTCGGCGGTCATGCCGAGGCCGGTGTCCGTCACCCTGAACTCGATGCCCGCGATGCCGTCGACGGTACGCCGGGAGACGTCGAGCGTGATCGCCCCGTCCCGCGTGAACTTGCCGGCGTTGCTGAGCAGGTTGAGCAGGATCTGCCGGGTCTTCATCGAGATCCGCGTGCATCCGGCTCACGTCGTCGGCGACGCGGACGGTCATCGTGTTGTCGTTCTTCTGAACGAGCGGACCGACGGTATCGATCAGCTCGTCGATCATCGAGCGGATCTCGATGTCCTCCAGGGACAGCGCCATCTTGCCCGCCTCGATCTTCGACAAGTCGAGAATGCCGTTGATCAGATCGAGGAGGTGTTTGCCGGCCGACTGGATGCGCTGCAGATCCGGGATCGAGCCCGGTTCGTGGTGATCTTCGGCTTCCTCCTGCAGCAGCTCGCTGTAGAGGATGATGGCGTTCAGCGGCGTGCGCAGCTCGTGGCTCATGCTGGCGAGGAAGTCGCTCTTGGCGCGCGTGGCCGCTTCGGCCTGCTTCTGCGTCGTGCGCAGCTCTTCGACCAGCGTGCTCAGCTGCTCGGTGTTCTCACGCTGTGTCTCGTGGGCGTGCTCGAGGTCCCGCGTGTAGCGCGCGAGCTCGCCCTCGGAGCGCTTGCGGTCGATGCCGAGCGCCATGCCGTCGGCCACGGCTGCCATCGCGCCGATGGCGGAGGCCGTGAAGTCACGCCGCGCGAAGACCGCCATCACGCCGATGAGCTTCGAGTCGAGCAGAAGGGGATAGCCGGCGAAGACCGCGAACCCCTTGCGCAGCGCCCAATCCGCGCCGCCCATCTGCGCGTCGACGCTGAACCCGACTGTCAGGCAAGGCTTCCGGTCGCGGGCGATGGCGCCGATCGCGAAGCGCCCGACCGGTACCCGGCTGTACGCGGCGTCGACGTCGGTGTCCACCCCCGCGGTCGCCATGAGCTCGAGCATCTGGCCGGCCTCGTCGAGGGTCCAGATGGCCGCGAAGCCGCCGTCGAGCGGCTGCACGAGCGCGTCCGCGCACTTCTGCAGCATGACGTCCAACTCGGCGTCGTGGGTGAGCGCGAGGCCGACGGCGCCGGCGAGAGCCGCGGTGTTCCGCGCGTCGATCTCCGCTTCCTGCCGGGTGCGGACCTCCTGCTCGAGCGCCGCCGTGCGGTCCGCCCGCTGACGCATTTCCGCGCCGCTCCGCAGGCACGAGACGACGAGGAAGATGTCTTCGAAGATGACCCACGCCGCGTGCTCCAGCCAGCGCCATTGACTGGCGACCAGCACGCCATAGACCGACTGCGGCCAGAAGATTCCCCGCAGCAGGTGATCCAGCGCGACGACGATGGTCGCCGGCACGAGCACGCGCCAGTCGCGATAGAAGGTGAGGAAGGCGAGCGAGCCGAACACGTGAAAGTGCGTCTCGATCCGTCCACCCGTCAAGTGGATCAGCAGCCCGCCCATCAGCATCTGCGCCGTGGCAATCGTGTACCGCGTCGACTGGAGACCCGGGCGGAACAACCCGAGGAGCGCGGGGAAGAGGGAGATGATGCCGCCGAGGACGACCGCGGCCCAGACGTGGAGGTGCGTGCGGCTGACCGGTCCGTCCCACGCGAGCGGAGAGACCCACAACGCGAACATGATGCCGGCGACCCACTGGACCGCCATCAGCCCGGCAAACAGCCGATCGGTGTGCCGGTAGATGTCCTGCTGGTACTGCGTGAACAGGTCGTCGGCGCGCGCGCGCGGACGCGTCGATCGGGCCGGCGCTCACCCGGGGAGATCTCACTTGTCCTGGCTCCGGCTCGTGTCCGGCGCGAAGAGGGAGCAGCCGAAGACGCGGGTCACGCTTGCGAGCACGGATTCCCGGCGATTGAGGATCGCGACGACCGATGCCCGGCCGGCGTTGTCCCCGGCGTGTCCGCGCGAGCCCGGTGATGCCGCCGCTGAAGACCAGCCGGCCGCCGGCGTCATAGAGGAAAGTCTGGCCGGAGGTCACCGCGCCGAACCGTGCGGCCGTCGCGCCGTCGTCGTCGCGCACGACGGTGACGTCGGGGAGGGCCGCGGCGGCGCGCCACGTATCGGTCTTTTCCCAGCCGTCGGCAAAGCCCCGCGGCTTCAGGAAGAGGACGTAGGTCTTGGGACGTGTGTCGGCCCGGGCCAGAATCTCGGCCAGCTCGGTGAGGCTCGCGCGGCTGCAGACGCACTGCGGATGGACGAGCATGACGAGCGTCGGCCGGTCTGTCTGGTGTGCCAGCCCGCTATCGGCCGGCCATTGCACGAGCGCGTGGGCGCTCGCCCCGGGTTGATTCTCGTAGGCCCACAGCAGCCAGAGCCCCGTTGCCGCGCTGCCGAACCACACGGTCGCGACGATCATCCAGAGCCAGGGGCGTGGCTTCGCCGGCGCCGCGTGAGCGGACGGAGCCTGCGCGCAGTCGTCGGGGAGCATTGGACCTCTCTGTGCAATACAGGCTCCCCCTGAGCTCGGGGACATGATTCGATATAAGCTGAGTTGACACAGACACTTACTGTGAGCCATCGACCCGCGATCGAAGGGGGGTCTGCGGGGCGCGGTGTTACGTTTTGGGACGTTCACACCTGTTTCTGGAACGTCATCGGTAAGGTAATCTCCCCGGTGATGCTTCGACCGACAGACGACCTCCGTATCACCCAGGTCCGCCCACTCGTCCCACCCGCGATTCTGCTCGAGGAGATTCCGATCAGCGTGACGGCGTCCAACGTCGTCTCGAATACGCGGCTGGCGGTCACCGACGTGCTCGCGGGCCGCGACCCCCGGCTCGTCATCGTGGCCGGCCCGTGCTCAATCCACGACCCGGCGGCGGCGCTCGAGTACGCGCAACGGCTCAAGCCGCTGGCGGAGCGCTATCGGGATCACCTGATCGTCGTCCTGCGCAGCTACTTCGAGAAGCCGCGGACCTCCGTCGGCTGGAAGGGGCTCATCAACGATCCCGATCTCGACGGCAGCTTCCACATCAACAAGGGGCTGCGGCTGGCCCGCAAGTTCCTGCTCGACGTGAACGATCTCGGGCTGCCCACGGCGTCGGAATTCCTCGACACGCAGATTCCGCAGCACATCGCCGATCTGACGGCCTGGGTGGCGATCGGCGCGCGGACGACGGAAAGCCAGGTGCACCGCGAGCTCGCGTCGGGGCTGTCGATGCCGGTGGGATTCAAGAACAGCACGGACGGGAACACGGAGACGGCGGTCGACGCCGTCCTGTCGGCGCGTTCGCCGCACTGGTTTCCGTCGGTGACGAAGCAGGGCGTGTCGGCGATCTTCGAGACGACGGGGAACACGACCTGCCATGTGATCCTGCGCGGGGGGAAGCGCACCGGCCCGAACTTCGAGGCCGAGCGCGTCAGCGAAGTCTGCGCGCAGCTCGCCGCGAAGGGGCTCCGGGATTCCGTGATGATCGACTGCTCCCACGGCAACAGCCGCAAGGATCACAGGCGGCAGACGGAGGTCGCCGAATCGATTTGCCGGCAGGTGGCGTCGGGGTCGTGGCAGGTGTTTGGCGCGATGCTGGAAAGCCACCTGGTGGAAGGCCGGCAGGATTACGTGCCGGGGCAGCCGGCGGTTTACGGACAGAGCATCACCGACGCGTGCCTGTCGCTCGCGCAGACCGAGCCGCTGTTCGAGCAGTTCGCCGCGGCGCAGCAGGCGCGGGGCGCCGCTGCGAACAAGGTACCGTAGCGGCTTGCCGCCTTCAGGCCGAGCCAGGCGTCCGACCTGACAGTCGCTTCGGCTCTGACATGTCGGTAACCTCGGCGAATGAGCTAGCTTGCACGACGACAGGAGGACATCCATGAGACGCACTTCAGCTTGGTCATCGCATCGGCGGCGCTGCTCGGGGCGAGCGGCGGAGCCGACGCGCGCGTCGACGTCACCGACACGCTCCTGCTGTCGCAGCCGGCGACGAGCGGCCAGCACGTCGCCTTCATCTACGCCGGAGATCTGTGGAGCGCGCGGCTGGACGGCAGCGACGTCCGGCGGCTCACGACCGACGACGGGCAGGAGTCGAGCCCTGCGTTCTCGCCCGACGGCGCGCGGATCGCGTTCAGCGCGCAGTACGACGGCAACACCGACGTGTACGTCGTGCCCGCGCAGGGGGGCGTGCCGGTGCGGCTCACCTGGCATCCCGGCGCCGACCTCGTGCAGGGGTTCACGCCCGACGGCAAGAGCGTGCTGTTCACGTCGGCGCGCGCGGTCTTCACGACCCGGTTCACGCAGCTCTTCACCGTCCCCGTCGACGGCGGGGTCGAGGAGGCGCTGCCGATTCCCAACGCGGCGCGTGCCACCTACTCGCCGGACGGCCGGCGCATCGCCTACAACCCGCTCGGCCCGGCGTTCCTGCAGTGGAAGCACTACCGCGGCGGCCGCACGTCGCGCATCTGGCTGTACGACGACACGCAATCACGCCGTCGAGCACGTCCCGCAGCCGCGCGACCGCGCGAACGACGTCGATCCGATGTGGGTCGGCGACACGGTCTACTTCCGATCCGATCGGAACGGCGAGTTCAACCTGTTCGGCTACGACACGAAATCGAAAGCGATCCGGCAGCTGACCAGGCACGACGACTTTCCCGTCCTCAGCGCGTCGGCCGGCGGCGGGCGGATCGTCTACGAGCAGGCGGGCCGGCTGCACGTGCTCGATCCCGGCGGCGCGACGACGCGCGCGCTGACGATCGGCGTTCCCGCGGACCTGCGTGAAACGCGGCCGCGATTCGTCAAAGGCACGCGCTACATCCGGAACGCCGCGCTCTCGCCGTCCGGCGCGCGGGCGGTGTTCGAGTTCCGCGGCGAGATCGTCACCGTGCCGGCCGAGAAAGGGGACACGCGCAATCTCACGGGCACCCCCGGCGCGCACGAGCGCAGCCCCGCGTGGTCGCCGGACGGCAAGCAGATCGCGTACTTCTCCGACGCCTCCGGCGAGTACGCGCTGCACGTCGCCAGCCAGGACGGCAAAGGCGAGCCGCGCGTCCTCAAGGTCGCGGGCGCCGGCTTCTACCGGGCGCCGATCTGGTCTCCCGACAGCCAGAAGATCGCGTACATCGACAACTCGCAGAGCTTCTACTGGGTCGACCTGAAGAGCGGCGTCTCGAAGAAGGTCGCGGCGCAGCAGAACTACTCGCCGCTCGACGATCTGCACCACGCCTGGTCGCCGGACTCGAAGTGGATCGCGTACACCGTGGACACGCAGCCGCTCAGCCGCGCGATTCACGCGTATTCGATCGAGCAGGACAAGTCGTTCCCGATCACGGACGGCCTCAGCGAGGTGAGCGAGCCGGTGTTCGACGCGAGCGGCAAGTACCTGTACTTTTTCGGCTCGACCGACGCCGGCCCGGTGCGCGACTGGTTCGCGCAGTCGAACGCCGACATGCGGGCGACGCGCGTCGATCTACCTCGTCGTGCTGAAGAACGACGTGCCGTCTCCGCTCGCGAAGGAGAGCGACGAGGAGAAGGGCGCGAAGGCCGAGAAGGACGCGGAGGGCGAGCCGGGATCGGGGCGCGAGGCGCGGCCGCCGGCGAGAAGCCCGACGTGCAGAAGCCGGCCGTGCTTCCGGACGCTCCGCCGTCGAAGACCGAGCCGTTCCGGATCGACTTCGCCGACATCCAGTACCGCATCCTCGATCTGCCCGTGCCGGCCGGCGAATCTTCGAACCTCCAGGTGGGCACGGCCGGGCCGCGTCTACTACCTCAAGACGCGCGGACGGCAAGACGTCGCTGCAGCGCTACGACCTCAAGACGCGGAAGAACGAGACCGTCCTGGCCGAAGCCGCCGACTACGTGGTCTCGGCCGACGGCAAGAAGATGCTGTACCGCGCCGCGGACCAACTGGTCGATCGTGGCGACGACGAAGAAGGTCGAGCCGAGCGAAGGGCGGATCGCCGCCGACGCGCATCGAGGTCAAGATCGATCCGCGCGCCGAGTGGACGCAGATCTTCGACGAGGCGTGGCGCATCAACCGCGACTACTTCTACGCCCCGAACATGCACGGGGTGGACTGGAAGGGCGACGCGCGACAAGTACGCGGCCCTCCTCCCGCACGTCGCGACGCGCGCCGATCTGAACCGCGTCATCCAGTGGATGTCGAGCGAGCTGTCGGTCGGCCATCACAACGTCGGCGGCGGCGACAGCCTGACGGAGCCGAAGACCGTTCCCGGCGGGCTGCTCGGCGCGGACTTCGCCGTCGAGAACGGCCGCTACCGGTTCAAGAAGGTCTACGGCGGGCTCAACTGGAACCCGCAGCTGCGCGCGCCGCTGACCGAGCCGGGCGTCAACGTGAAGGCGGGCGAGTATCTCCTGGCGGTCGACGGCACGGACCTGCGGCCGCCGACGAGCGTCTACGCGCCCGTTCGAGAACACGTCGGGCAAGATCGTCGAGATCACCGTCGGGCCGAACCCGGACGGATCGAAGCTCGCGGCACGGTGCAGGTGGTGCCGGTCGCGAACGAGGCGGCGCTGCGCAACCGCGACTGGGTCGAGGGCAACCTGCGCAAGGTCGACGCCGCGACGGGCGGGCGCGTCGCCTACGTCTACGTGCCCAACACCGCCGGCGCCGGGCACAGCTACTTCAAGCGCTACTTCTACCCGCAGGCCCACAAGGACGCCGTCATCGTCGACGAGCGGTTCAACGGCGGCGGGCAGGTCGCCGACTACTACATCGACATCCTGCGCCGGCCGCTCATCAGCTACTGGGCGATGCGCTACGGCGAGGACCTGAAGACGCCGACCGCCTCGATCCAGGGACCGAAGGCGATGATCATCGACGAGACGGCCGGCTCGGGCGGCGACCTGCTGCCGTGGATGTTCCGCAAGTTCGCGATGGGACCGCTCATCGGCCAGCGCACGTGGGGCGGGCTCGTCGGCATCCTCGGGTTCCCGGTGCTCATGGACGGCGGCGGCGATCACCGCGCCGAACCTGGCCATCTGGACGCCCGAGGACGGCTGGGTCGTCGAGAACGAAGGGCGTCCCGCCGGACATCGAGGTCGAGCAGACGCCCGCCGACGTCATCGCCGGCCGCGATCCGCAGCTCGAGAAGGCGATCGAGGTCGTCATGGCGGAGCTGAAGAAGAATCCGCCGCGACCCCGAAGCGGCCGGCGTATCCGATCCGGGGGAAGACGCAGAGAGGGACGGTGATCACGCCTCCGGATCAACGCAGGTAGTCTGTCCAGCTAAACGTGACCACGATCGAGTACTGCAGAACCGGTCACACCAACGCGGGCTACCCGTCGGCTACAGCGGCGGTCAGGCAGGCTTGTCCGCAGGAGGAATCTGCTCGATTGCTTCGTCGATCCATTCCCGCTTGTCGACGGCGACGGTCTCTCGGGCCGCGGCGAGAACCTCGAGCGCTCCCATACGAGCCGCCGGCTCGCCGCCCAGCGTCACGAGGCCGTCGAGCGCCACCTTCCACATCTCCGCATCTCGATCGTTGAGGAGCTCAGCAAGAAAAGGCAGCGCCTCGACTGAGCGGCTTTCGGCGAGCACTTCAGCAAGCCGAACCTTTACTTCGCCTTGATGGGCTGAGCGAATCGCGTCCGAGACAAGAGACAGGGCGGCGGGCCCGAGCTCCAGGAGCGCGTGCCAGGCGTCGTCCGCCCGGGAACCCGCCAGTTCACTCGCATAAAACCGAACGGCGTCGCGCAAATCGTCCATGTCACTTTGCTCTGCCAACGCCTCGGCTTCAGCCGCGGCGCGCGTCATCATCACACCCGCGCGCGTCGGCCGCAAGCCGTGGTCAGCCGGCGTCGTTGACTGTGTCAGCGATGAGCCGAAGGGCCCTGCGCGCAGGGCCGGCCACTTGGGGATAGGAATCCTCCGAGAGTGCCTGAGCCACCTCGCGGAAGTGCGCTGCGGGATGAGCCTCGACGAAAAGTGCGGCGATCTCCCGAATGAGAAAGTCGATGTTGGACGCGGCCAGCAGGACAGTGTCGCGCTCGTCCGGATCCAGCAGTGGGAACAGTATCGCCAGGACCAGCGGGGCGTCGTCGTCGTCGCTCTCGAGAAGTGCGTGGAGAGTGGAGCGCAGGGCCGTCTGGTTCGGCAGCGGCGAGAACCGGTGACGTCCCAGGTGGTCGATACTGCGATTGCCGCGAACGGCTGCGCGCAGCGAGTGCAGAAACGTGGCGAGGTCCGGAAATGCGAGAGTGGGCTCGGAATCGTGCGAAAAGTGGACGACCATGCCGCTCGCGGGACCCCGCGTGATGAGGCAGTAGGGATTTGAGTCGTCGGCGTCGTCGAGCACGACGAGGCCCAACTCCGCCCCGACAGGAATTTCGCGGAAACGCGTGCTGCGCGCGATGCACTGCTCCAACGACAGGGGATTGATCCGAAGAGCCGGAGTCCGAACCAAGGCGGCCGCGCTCAGGAACTCGACGACGTCCTTCGGCAATTCGAGCATGAGTGTCTGTCCCCATCAAGACGCCAGGAACATCGCCGTCGCGATCACGAGCACGATGACCAGGACCCAGCCGAGCGCGAAGCCTCGGAGGTCCTCACGGTACGCGCGCCATCCGCGGCCTCCCGTCGCCCGCACGGGGTGCAGCACGTTGACGATGAGCAGCGGGTCCGGGCCGGGGCGGCCGTTCTCGTCACTCGACGTCTGCAGCCGCTCGAAAAACGACTCGATCTGCGGCGCGGGTTCGGGCCGCGTGAGCAGGCTGACGACGACGAGCGACGCGGTCCCGACGAGCAGCGCGGCGAGGAACACGTTCGCGTCCCAGGCATCCAGCCGCCGCCCGGTCAGGTAGTAGAGCAGGAAGTTGGTCGCGAGCGCGCTCAGGAGGCTCGCCAGCGCGCCCCACCGGTTCGCGCGGCGCCAGATGATGCCGCCCAGCACGCTGATGCCGACGAAGGTCGCCATCGTTTCCGTGAGCAGGAACGTGTAGAGCACGCTCTGAATCAGGAACATCGCGTACAGCACGCCGAGCATCGTGATCGCGAAGCCGCTGATGCGCCCGACCCACAGGTAGTGCCGGTCCGGCCGGCCCGGCGCCAGGCGCTGCCGGTACAGGCCTTCGGTGAACAGCGCCCCGCTGTCCACGAGGAAGGCCGAGCACGTCGACATGTTGGCCGCCAGAATGGACGCGATCATCAGGCCGAGCGCGCCCGGAAAGAGCAGCTGACGGCAGGCGAACCCGAACGCGTTTTCCGGATCGCCGAGCATCTCGGCCGGCGCGTGCCCCTGCGCGATCATCGCGGCGACGATGAGCCCGACCAGCGCCCAGCCGACGGTGCAGACGCGCTTGACGAAATTGCCGAAGAACATCCCGATCCGGCACGTCCGCTCGTCCTTGCCCGTGCCGACGGTCGCGAGCTGCTGCGGCTGCGCCATGATGCCGACCAGGCCGTTGATCGTCAGCATCGCGATCACCCACGGCGTGATGCCGGACGGCGTCGCGAGCGAGAACCGGAACGGCTCGAGCGACGCCTTCATCCCGTCGAGGCCGCCGACCGCGCTCCAGCCGAGGGGAATCAGCATGAACGAGAGGACGATGATGAGAAACCCCTGGAAGAGATCCGTCCAGGCCGCCGCGACCAGCCCGCCGACGAAGCTGTAGAGCATGAACATCACCGTCATCGCGACGACGATCTCGTTCACGCCGACGCCGCCGCCGGTCGCCTGGCTGATCACCTTGCCGGCCCCCTTGAGCATGCTGCCGGTGTTGATGATGAAGAAGCACACCGCAAAGACGATGTAGATCGCGCCCATCCACGAGCCGTACCGATCCTCGGTGAGCTCCGCCATCGTCGTCCGCCGGATGCGCCGGAAGACCGGCGCCATCAGCCAGTAGAACGGCGTGATGAAGAGGTTCTTCCACTGAAACCAGATCGCGGAGGCGCCGACGCTGTAGACCGCGCCGGCCAGCGCCACCGGCATCTCGGCGTGCGTGCCGACGCCGAAGCTCTGGCCGATCATCAGCCACGGGCCGAAGCGGCGGCCGCCGAGGAAGTACTCGCCGCTCTGCCGGACGCGGTAGCCGACGACGAGCCCGATCGCCGTGATGATGACGAGGTAGGCGACCAGGACCGCCCAGTCGAGCGGAGCGATGTTCATCTCAGATCCTTCCGTGGCTTCCGCCTTCAGGCGGAAGTCTTGACGCGACCGCGCCCGAGGCTCCGCTGTGCATGCGCCGCATTATAGACGGCCGCGATCTTGGTCCGGCTGAAGCCGGACGCCACCGAAGTTGGACGCCGGCCGGGAGCGACAGTAGAACGGCTACCCTCGAGGCGGTGGTTCACGGTAGGATGTCTACCAACGACATGGCGAAATCACGCGAGCGGATCGATCTCCTGCAGGGCACGCTCGACATGCTGATCCTGCGGACGCTGCGGCTCGGGGCCGCCCACGGCCACGACATCGCCAGGCACATCCAGCGGACCACGGACGACGTGCTGCAGGTCGAGCACGGATCGCTGTATCCGGCGCTCCACCGGCTGGAGCGCAAGCGGTGGGTGAGCGCGAAGTGGGAAACCGCGAAGGGCCGGAACCGCGAGTTCAAGTACTACCGGCTCACGCCCCTCGGGCGGAAGCAGCTGGCGCGTGAGGAGTCCCGGTGGAAGCAGCTGGCGCACGCGATCGGGCGGATCATGTGGCCGGCCGGGGAGGCGTAGGGGTTCCACAGGGTTCCACGGGGTTCCACAGGGTTCCACTGGGTTCTGTTCCGCTGGGTTCCTCGGGTTCAGGGTTCCGCACAGGCTCGTCGTGTCGCTCCGAACCTCGTGGAACCCGAACCCAGAACCCAGGAACCCAGAACCCAGGAACCCAGAACCCAGAACCCTGCGGAACCTCGTGGAACAGAACCCTGCGGAACCTCGCGGAACCAAGTGGAACCTTGTAGAACCCTGTCAGTCCCGCGGCCCCAAAATTATGCTATCGTCCCGCCATGAATCAGCCCACTCCCGTTTCCCGCCGGACGTTTCTTGCGCTCGCCGGAGCCCTGCCCTTCGCGGTCCAGGCATTGGCCGCTCAGAGGAAGGTGCCGGTCGGCCTCGAGCTCTACAGCGTTCGCGACGCGCTGGCCAAGGATCTGAACGGCACGGTCACGGCCGTCGCGAAGCTGGGCTACGAGGTGGTCGAGTTCTACTCGCCGTACTTCTCGTGGACGCCTCAAGCTCACCAAGGACGTCCGCAAGCTGATGGACGACCTGGGCATCCGCTGCCTGTCGACGCACAATTCCGCGACGGCGATATCGCCCGACAACATCCAGAAGGCGATCGAACTGAACCAGATTCTCGGGAGCCGCGACATCATCGTGGCCAGTGCCGGGAAGGTGACCGACATCGACGGGTGGAAGGCGTTTGGCGCCCAACTGAACGCGGCCGCCGAAACGCTGAAGCCGGCGGGCATGTTCACCGGCTTCCACAATCACGCGACCGAATGGCGCCCGATCGACGGTCAGCGCCCGATGGACGTGCTCGCCGCCAGCACGACGAAGGAGGTCATCCTTCAGCTCGATATCGGCACGTGCGTCGAAGCCGGCGCGGATCCCGTGGCGTGGATCAAGGCGCACCCGGGACGGACCAAGAGCGTGCACTGCAAGGACTGGGCGCCCGGGCGGGGCTACGCCGTGCTGTTCGGCGAAGGCGTGTCGCCGTGGCCCGCCATCTTCGCGGCCGCCGAATCGGTCGGCGGCGTGCAGCACTACCTGATCGAACAGGAAGAGGGCCCGGCCGCCGAGCAGATGCTGCGCGCCGAGAAGTGCCTGGCCAACTGGAAAAAATTGAGGGGATCTGCGTAGCAGAAATTGAACAGGAGGTCAGGAGATCAGGAGCTTGTTTTTTTAAAACAAAAAACACTCCTGACCTCCTGATCTCCTGTTCAACCTCTTGATCTCCGATCACCCGTTGAGCGCGTGGTCGATCGGGAACGCCTCTCCCGACCACGCCCGCGCGGCCGTCCATGGCTGCGGCGCAGCGGACCAGAATTCGTCCGCCGGCGGCAGCCCAAGCGGAAGCAGGCCCACCGCGCACAAATACAAACTCCCGGTCGAGATGTACGTCTCGCCGACGCCCGGCTGGTGACCGCAGAAGCCGATCCGCAGCCAGCCATCCGCGTCGAAGGTTCCCGGTGCGGCGATCGTCCGCCGGATGACGGCGGTCAGCGCGCCGCGGACCTGCGCGGGTGAGACGCCTTCCGGCAGCCCGCGCCGGAGCGCCATCTGCGCGAGCAGTTGGAACGCGCCGAAGCGGTAGGCCAGCGATCGCCCGATGGCCGGGAACGAGCCGTCGGGCGCGATCAGACGCTCCTGCACCGCCGCGTACCGCTTCGCGCGGTTCTCCTCGCGCGAGGCCAGGTCCTTCCACGCGGGCATTTCCTCGCGGCACGCGTCGAGCACGTCCAGCATCATCGGGTGGATGACGTAGCTGTTGTAGTAGTCCCAGTGAAACTGCGGGCCGTCTCCGTAGTGGCCGTCGCCTTTGTACCACTGGTCGTGCTGCCGCAGCGCGTAGTCGACGCGTACGCGATCCCACGGCGCGCCGAGGCGGGCGAGGCCGGCTTCGACGGTTGCGGAAAACAGGAGCCAGTTGTTGAATCCCGGCACGATGATGCGCGTGGACTCCAGCGCCGCGATGAGGTTGCGCTTCGTCTCCGGGTCGAGCGCGTCGCGCAGCGTCCGCGGCGCCCGCAGCAGTCCCTGGGCCAGGAACGCGGCGTCGACGAGCGGCTGCCGCTCGCGCGTGAAGTTGAGGAAGTCCGGCGACGACGGATCCACCGCGCGGCCGATGGCGCGCCGGGCGAGATCCGCATACTGAAGCCTCAGCCGCCCTTCCGCGGTGTCGTCCGCGGGCAGCTCGATCCAGGGCGCGATGCCGGCGATCAACCGGCCGAGCGCCTCGAGGTGCGTGACCGTCTGGCGCTTGGAGCCGGCGGCCTGCTCGACCGGCATCCGCGCCTTGAGCGTGCCCTTGGCCAAGTTCGTCAGGACCGGATCCGCGATCCGCCGCAGGGCCGCGGTCCAGACCTCGCGGTCGCCTTGGGCTGCGGGCGCGCGCTGATCCGCAGGCGCCGCCGCTCCCTCGCTCGCGCTGGCGGGTCCTGGCAATATCGCGAGCGCGCTGCTCGCACCTGCGGTCCTGAAGAACTCCCGTCGATCCATCGCGGCCTCCCTGCTGCTGGCATCCTACACGATGGAGATAGCGGAGAGGACGGAGTGACCGGAGGCACAGCAACGGGTGGAATATCAACGTGATCAACACGGAGGAACGGAGGAACGGAGATAGGAATTCAAAAGCCAAAAAAGCCAAAAGCCGAAACAACAGAAACACATAAAATGCTCCGTTCCTCCGTTTCTCCGTTTCTCCGTGTAAAAACTCCGTTTTCTCCGTCCCCTCCGTTCTCCTCCCTTTGCGGGTTACCATGTCGTCGCCCATGGATCTCGATCACCTCACGTACCCCATCGTCCAGCTGTCGCTGGATCTCATCTCCCTCGACGAAGCCATCGAGACCGCCGCCGTGGGCGTCGCCGCGGGCGTGGACTGGCTGGAAGCCGGCACGCCGCTGCTCCTCGCCGAAGGGCTGCGCGCCGTCGAGGGCCTGCGCGCGCGGTTTCCGGACCACCCGATCGTCGCCGACCTGAAGACGATGGACGGGGGCTACCTCGAAGCGGAGATGATGGCCAAGGCGGGCGCGAACCTCGTCGTGGTGATGGGGCGCGCGCACGAGGCGACGATTCGCCGCGTGGTGGACGCCGGACGGGACTTCGGGATCAAGGTGATGGGGGACAACCTCGCGGCCGACGATCGCGTCGCCTGCGCGCAGTGGATGGAGAGCCTGGGCGTCGACTTCATCGTCCACCACATCGGCTTCGACGAGCGCGGCCTCATCAAGGGACTGAGCCCGCTCGACGAGCTGGATCGGGTCGTCCGCGCGGTCTCCATCCCGGTCCAGGCCGTCGGCGGTCTGTCGATTCAACAGGCGATCGAATGTCCCCGCCGCGGGGCGCCGCTCGTCGTCATCGGCGCGCCGCTGGTGATCGACGGCGCCGCCTTCCGCCCGGCGGATGCCAACCTGTTCACGACGCTGAAGCAGATCTGCGAGGACATCCGGCGCACGCCGTACCAGCGGGCGGAGGAGCATCAGGAGATCAAGAGATCAGGAGGATTCGACCAAGGCCAAGGACTAGACTCCTGATGACTCCTGATTCCTGGGTCTTCGTACGACCTATGCCCCCACGTATCAGCGTCTTCCCGAAGTGCTACTTCGACGAGATCGTCGACGGACGCATGCCGTTCGAGGCCTGGATCCGCGACGCGGCGTCGCTTGGCGGCGAGGGCATCGAGCACTACGACGGCTTCTTCCGGAGCCTCGGACCTGAGGACGTGGATCCGATCGCGCGCACGCTCGAGGAGACGGGGCAGATCACTTCCATGATCTGCTTCTCGCCGGACTTTACACACGCGGTCGCCGCCGAGCGGGAGCGTCAGGTGGAACGGCAGAAGGCGGCGATCGATCTGACGGCCCGGCTTGGCGCGCGGCACTGCCGGACGCTCAGCGGGCAGCACTTTCCCGGCCTGACCCGTCAGGAAGGGATCGAGCGCACGCTCGACGGCATCCGCCGCTCGCTCGAGCACGCCGAGCGCCGCGGCGTCGTGCTGTGCATGGAGAACCACTACAAGGACGGGACGTGGCGCTATCCGGAGTTCGCGCAGCCCGAGGACGTCTTTCTCGAGATCGTCGAGCAGATCGACTCGCCGTACTTCGGCGTCCAGTACGATCCCTCCAACGCGTTCGTCGGCGGCTACGATCCCATTCGCTTCCTCGAGAAGGTGCGCCACCGCGTCGTCACGATGCACGCCTCGGATCGCTATCTCGCCCCGGGCGCGACGCTGGACGATCTCCGGACGGCCGACGGCGCGACCGGCTACGCCGCCGCGCTCAAACACGGGGAAACGGGGAAGGGCCTCAACGACTACGACGCCATCTTCCGGCTGCTGGCGGAGGTGGGCTTCGACGGCTGGATCTCGCTCGAGGACGGCATGCACGGTCTCGACGAGATGCGCCGATCGGTCGAGTTCCTCAGGAAGAAGCGCGCGGAACACTGGGACGCTTCCGCCTAAGGAACCTGAGGGACCAGGGATCAGGGAGTCGATCACGCCCTTCCGGCAAACTCCCGCGTCTCTGTGTGGACCTTGATCTTCTCCCCCTCCTTGATGAAAAGGGGGACGCGGATTTCGAGGCCGGTCTCGAGGATCGCGACCTTGGTGACGCTGCCGCTCGCCGTGTCGCCGCGGACGCCCGGTTCGGTCGAGGTCACCGTCAGCTCCACGTGAGCGGGGAACTGGAGGCCGATGGGGTTGCCGTTGTACTTCTGAATCTGGACCATCACGTTGTCGACGAGCAGCTGCCGATCGTCGCCCACCATCTCCGCGCCAAGCGTGAGCGTCTCGTAGTTGTCCTGGTCCATGAAGTTGTAGCCGGCGGCGTCGGCGTACAAGTAGTTGGCCGGCACCATCTCGAGATCCGGCTCGCCGAACTTCTCGCCGGCCTTGAAGGTCTTGTCGAACACGGCGCGGCTCAACAGGTTCCGCATTTTGAGGCGGACCAGGGTTTGTCCCCCTCGGGCCGTCGGCTTCGACACTTCGACGTCGAGGCAATGGTACGGCGCGCCCTCGTACTCGAAGAACATCTTGCGCTTGATGTTGATCGCTTCAATCAGGCTCGCCATGCGTGATCCTGTGGTGCCGGCCAGGACTCGAACTCTTCATTCTAGCGTGTTATCGCAGCCGCCCGGAAGCTCGAGCCGTGCGCGGAGGCCGCCCGCGGGCGAGCCGCTCAACGAGATCGATCCGCCATACAGCCCCGCCAGCTCGCGGACGATCGCGAGGCCCAGCCCGGAGCCCGGCGACGCCTCGTCGGCGCGCACGCCCCTCTGCAGCACGGCCTCCCGCATCGACGCCTCCAGGCCACGGCCGTCGTCGTCGATCGTGACGATCAACCGCTCGCCCTCGACCGCCGACTCGATCGCGACGCGGGTGGCCGTCCACTTGCACGCGTTGTCGAGGAGATTGCCGAGCATCTCGTCCAGGTCCTCGCGGCGGCCGCGAAACGCGTGGGCCGGGTCGACCCGCGCGTCGATCGTCAGCCCTCGCTGCGCGTGCAGCCGAAGCATGGTGCGCGTCAACCCGTCGACCGAGACCGCGACGGGAGAGCGCGTGTGCAGCGCCGCGCCCGAGGCCGCGGCGCGGGCGTGCGCCAGGTGGTAGTCCACCTGCCGCCGCATCAGCGCGACCTGCTGCGCGATCGTCGCCGCGAGGACCGGATCGCCGTGCGCCGCGAGGCGATCGGCTTCGTTCGACAGCACGGCCAGCGGCGTCTTCAGCCCGTGGGCCAGGTCGCCCGCCTTCGCGGTCGCCCGCGCGAGCGCCTGCTCGCCGTGGGTCAGCAGCGCGTTGAGATCGTCGACGAGCGGCTGCACTTCGGCCGGATACGAGCCGTGAAGCCGCGCCTCGACGCCTTTCTGCACGTCGGACAACCGCCGGCGGATGTTGTCGATCGGCAGGAGCGCCCGGCGCATGACCGCGAAGCCGATCGCCATGCAGGCCACCGCGATGACCCCCGTCAGGTGGCCGTGGGCGTGGAGGATCATGAGGGCGTTCCGGAACCCCTGGCTCAGCGCCACCATGATCGTGGAGACGGCAATGAGGCCGAGCGTCCACAGGACGGCCCCCAGCAGCAGGCGGCCGCGAAGCGAGCTCACGGCCGCGCCTCTGCCGCGACCCGATACCCGAGGCCGCGCACCGTTTCGATGACGCCGGCCCCCAGCTTCCGGCGCAGCCGCGCGACGAAGACCTCGATGGTGTTGGAGTCGCGGTCGGCGTTGATCGCGTAGATGTGGTCCGTGAGCTCGCTCTGCGGCACGACGCGCCCGCGATGGTGCATCAGGTACGCGAGGACGCGGAACTCGAGCGCGGTCAGCTTGACCGCCTGCCCGTCACGGGTCACCGTCGCGGCGCGTGAATCCATGGTGATCGCGCCGCAGTGGATCTCGGAACTGGCCATCCGCCGGGCGCGCCGGATCAGCGCGCGCAGCCGCGCCAGCAGCTCCTCGAGCCTGAACGGCTTCGAGAGGTAGTCGTCGGCGCCCGCGTCGATCCCCTGGACGGTTTCGTGCCAGCTGCTCCGTGCGGTCAGCACCAGCACCGGCACGGTGACGCCCGCGTCGCGCCAGCGGCGAAGCACCGTGAGCCCGTCCACCTTCGGCAGCCCGAGATCGAGCACGACCGCGTCGTAGCCCTCCGTCTGACCCAGGAAATCGGCGCGCTCCCCATCGGTGGCGCAGTCCACCGCATACCCGGCCTGCCCGAGCGCCTCCGCGAGCTGCCGCGACAGCCGCGGTTCATCCTCGACGACCAGCACTCGCATCGAGGCTGTTATAGC
Organism: uncultured Acidobacteriota bacterium; assembly: GCA_963820645.1. Taxonomy (GTDB): domain Bacteria; phylum Acidobacteriota; class Vicinamibacteria; order Vicinamibacterales; family 2-12-FULL-66-21; genus JALZOC01. Next base: position 23,639 of record CAWGAS010000006.1, read on the forward strand.
CCAATCGCCCCTGAACGGGAGCTGAATGAGCTTGTTCAGCTGCGGTTCAGCGAGCAAGTGGTAAATGAGTGAAGTAGCCAGTAACCAGTAACCAGTAACCAGTAACCAGTTGCCAGTATCCAGTAAACTGCCCCGGGAACTGGGAACTGGAAACTGGGAACTGGTGACTTTTGAGGTGCAGCCATGCGTGTGAGTCGTCAAACGATTATTCTCGTCCTCGTCGCGGTCGTGGCGCTGCTCGCGACCGCCGTGGCGATGCACGGAGACGCGGCGTCCGGCTGGCACTCGCGGTTGCGGGCCGCGATTCACGGCAGATGAGTGTGCGATTCAAGGATTCAATGATTCAACGATTGGTGACTAGAAGCGGTTTCGAAACCCGCGAGGTCCGGCTAAAGCCGGATGCCACCTTCGGTTTTGAATCCGGCTCTAGTGATTCATGACCTGGCTGCAGCACACCGTCCGTGACGTCCGGCACGCCGCCCGCTCGATCGCGCGCATGCCTCTGCTCGCGGCGGTGATCGTCGTGTCGCTCGGCGCCGGCATCGGCGTCAACACGGTCATCTTTTCCTGGATCCAGACGAGGCTGTTGAAGCCGCTGGCCGGCGTGTCCGGCTCGGCGGAGTTTCACTGGGTGGAATCGCGCACCGACACGGGCGTGCACCTCGGCGTATCGTGGCTCGAGTACGACGACCTGCGCGCGCGGCTGCACGCGTTTCGCGATCTGCTCGCGTTTCGCAGCGTGCCGCTCTACCTCGGGGAGGCGGGGCAGGTCGAGCGGGCGTACGGCCTGCTGGTCTCCGACAATTATTTCTCCGCGCTTGGCCTCCAGCCGGAGATCGGGCGCTTCCCGGTATCGACGGACGATCCCGCGATCGTCATCTCGCACGGGCTGTGGCGGACCCGCTTCGGCAGCGACGCCGGCGTGCTCGGCCAGACCCTGCGCGTCAACGGAAGCCGGTTCGCGATCGCGGGGGTCGCGCCGCGCGAATTCCAGGGGACCACGGTCGGGCTGAACTTCGAGGTCTGGCTGCCGGCCGCGCTCGCGCCGGAACTGCTCAGAGGATCGCGTGAGCTGGTCGATCGCACCATCCGCGGCTGCTCCGTGATGGGAAAGCTCCAGGGCGGCGTCACGCTCGCCCAGGCGCAGGCCGATCTGGACGGCGTCATGCGGCAGCTGGCGGGCGCCTACCCGCAAACGAACGCGACGCTCCGCGGTGAGGTGCTGCCGTTCCTGGGGCCGCCGCGCGGGCCGATGCGGCTGATGATGGCCGGGCTCGCGGTCCTGCAGGGCATCATGCTGCTCCTGCTGCTCGCCGTCTGCGGGAACACCGCGAACCTCGTGCTGGCGAGGGCGAGCGCGCGTCAACGCGAAATGGGCGTGCGCCTGGCGCTCGGCGCGGGTCCGTGGCGAATTGCCAGCCTGTTGCTGACGGAGAACGTCCTGCTGGGGCTCGCCGGCGCGGGCCTGGGCGCGATCATCGCCGTGTGGGGCACGCCGGCGCTCGTCACGCTGCCGCTCTCCGGGCTGCCGATCAGATTTCAGACGAGCGTGGACGGCGTGGGCCTCGCGTTCGCGATGGTCCTGGGGATCGCGTGCGGCCTCGCCGCCGGAGCGTTCCCCGCCGTTCAGCTGGCGCGCGTCGATCCGCAGGGCGCGCTTCGCGCCGGAGCACGGACCGCGGGCCGCAGCGGCCTGCGGCACGCGCTCATGAGCATCCAGGTCGGTCTCGCGCTGGTGGTGCTCATCCTCGCCGGGCTGTCCTACCGCAGCGTCACGGAGACCCGCGGCACGGACCCTGGCTTCCGGCGTGACGGCGTGCTGCTCGCCGCGTACGATCTCAGCGGCCGCACTGCCGGCCCGGCCGCCAGCCGCACGTTTGCCGCCCGGCTGCTGACCTCGCTGCGCGCGCTGCCCGGCGTCGACGGCGCGGCGATCGCCTTGTTCGTGCCGCTCGAGATTCACGGCCTGCCGTCGCGCGCCTTCACGGTCGAAGGGCGCGCACGGACCGAAGCCGACGAGGATCAGGCGCTCCTCAACACCGTCACCCCCGGGTACTTCGACCTGATGGGCATCCCGATCCTCGCCGGAACGGACTTCGCCGATCTGAACGACGCGGTCCGCATCCCCGCAGGCCATCGTGAACGAGGCGTTCGTCCGCCGCTACCTGGACAACGCCCTGCCGCTCGGGCGCCGCATCACCGCGCGCGGACGGACGCTCGCCATCGCCGGCGTCGTGCGGAACTCGCTCTACAACGCCTTCGGCGAACGGCCGACGCCGATCATCTATTTCTCCTATCGCGACATGCCGTTGGCAGCCGGCGAGATTCACGTCCGCACGCGCCCCGGGTCCGAAACCGTCGCGGCGCAGGACGTGCGCCGGGTGGTGCGCGACCTCGACGCGGAGCTGCCCCTGTTCAACGTGCGCACGCTCACCGATCACATCGAGACGAACCTGGTGTTCCGCCGCGTCCCGGCGCGCCTGTTCAGCATCCTCGGCCCGCTGCTCCTCATGCTGGCGGCCATCGGCATCTACGCGGTCGTCGCCTACACGGTGTCGCTGCGCACGATGGAGATCGGCGTGCGGCTCGCGCTCGGCGCCACCGTGCGCCGCCTGATCGCGCAGTTCGTGGGAGAGAGTCTGGTGGTCGTCGGGCTGGGCGCGCTCGTCGGCTGGGCGCTGGCGCTGGCCGCCGCGATCGTCATCGCGCCGGACCGGATCGACGTGCCGGTGTTCGCCGGCGTGCCGGCGATTCTGCTGCTCGTCGCCGCGCTGGCCTGTTGGATCCCCGTGCGCCGCGCCACACGCATCTCGCCCATGGCCGCGCTGCGGGAGGAGTAGCGCAGCGAATCCAATTTCAATCAACGGACTTCGCTGTCAAACAGGCTTCGCTGTCCTTCCAACACGGAGTTCACGGAGTGCACGGAGCGCTGACTACACGCCCCCGCACGCACTCGAGCCGCGCGGAGCGCGGTGCAGGGTCACACGAGATCGAGGAATGCAAGCCGGGCCGGCCCGTAGGCTGCTTGCATTCCCCGATCTCGTGTGACCCTGCCAACGCCGGCCTCGTGTGGCAGCAGGCCGGCGCTCGAGTGCGTTGCCGCCGTGGACTTCAGTGGTCTTGCTTGTTCGCGCTTGTCTGCAAACGAGCGATCCCGTCGAAATACGAACTCCAACCCAATCGCTTCGCTCCCAGAGACTCCGTGGCCTCCGTGACCTCCGTGCTGGAAGGACACGCGCAGCCGGGCGTGACAGTTGAATGGCGTTCACTCACCAGTCTTATCACCGGGGTGAACGCACTTCATGGGTCACTGTGTGGTGAAAACCGACGTCCGCGGTGCGCGCGCTATGATGCATCGGTGACACGCGAGTGGGACGTGATCGTCGTCGGCGCGGGGATCATCGGCTGCGCGGTGGGGCGCGAGCTTGCGCGGCGCGGCGCCCGCACGGCGATCCTCGAGGCGCGCACCGCCGGCGCCGGCGCCACGCAGGCGTCGGCCGGCGTGCTCGCGCCGTACATCGAAGCGCCCGGCGCCGGTCCCCTGCACCAGCTCACCGTTCGCAGCCTCGGCCTCTACGACGCGTTCGTCGCCGATCTCCAGCGTGACGCCGCAACGATCGTCGAATACCGCCGGTGCGGCACCCTCGAGGTGGCGCCCGATGCCGACGGCGCGGCGCGCCTGGCCGCCCTTGGCTCCTGGACGCGATCGGCGGGTGTGGACGCGCGGTGGGTCGAGGCCGGCGACGTCGCGCAGCTCGAGCCCGCGCTCGGCCCGTGTGAGGGGGCGCTGCTCGTGCTCGCGCACGGCTACGTCCGCGTGGCGCAGCTCACGGCGTCGCTCGTCGCGGCGGCCGAGCGCGACGGCGCGACGCTGATCGCCGGGCAACCTGTGACGACGATTGCGCCGGACGGCAGCCGGGCTGATCGTCGCCACTGCCGGCGAGCGCCACCGCGCCGCAACCGTCGTGATTGCTGCCGGGAGCTGGTCGGGCCCCCTCGGGCCGGCGGAGACGGTCCCGGTGAAGCCAATCCGCGGCCAGCTGGTGCGCCTCAAGTGGAACGCTCCGCCCATCACGCACGTGCTGTGGAGCGACAGGTGTTACATCGTGCCCTGGCTCGACGGCACCGTGCTGGTGGGCGCCACCGTGGAGGACGTGGGCTTCGATGAGCAGACCACCGCCGCGGGCGTCCGCGACCTGCTCGACGCCGCCTGTGATTTGATGCCGCAGGCGTGGGGAGCGGCGTTCATCGACGCGCGCGCCGGGCTGCGTCCCGCAACCGGCGACGGGTTGCCGATCATCGGCCAATCCCGCCAGACGCCCGGGCTCGTGTACGCCACCGGCCACTACCGCAACGGGATTCTGCTCGCCCCTCTTACCGCGCAGCTCGTCGGCGACCTCGTCATCGACGGGCGGAGCGACCCGGTGCTCGAATTTCTGTCACCTTCCCGGGCTGCGGTCTGATCCAGGGGTTCCACGGGGTTCCACAAGGTTCCACGGGGTTCCGCCGGGTTCTGTTCCGCGGGGTTCGCAGGGTTCAGGGTTCTACAGGTTCGTAGGTTCAACAGGGTTCCTGTAGGGACGGAGAACCCCGCAGAACCTCAGAACCCTGCGGAACCCAGAACCCTGCGGAACCCAGAACCCTGCAGAACCCAGTGGAACAGAACCCAGTGGAACCCTGCGCATCCCGTGGAACCCGGTGGAACCCATTGCCGAGCTACTGCAGATTGAGCGGGCTCAGCTGTCCCTGGATGAAGTTGGTCGTCTTCTGCGACGCTTCGAACGCGACGACGGAGAGCTGATACTGGAGGTGGGACTCCAGCTCGTTGTTGCGCGAAATCGCGAGGTCGCGCTGGGCCTGGACGACGAGGAAGCTCGTGGACATCCCGACCTCGAAGCGCCGCTGCTCCGCGTCGAGCCGCTGCTCCGCGAGCTCGCGGCTCAGCTGCGCGGTTTCGATCCGCTGGCGGTTCTGCTCGACGCGCAGCGCCGCGTTGCGGATTTCGCGGACCGCGTTCAGCTCCACCGCGCGCAGGCGCGCCGCGGACTGGTCGCGCTCGATCCGCGCCCGCGCGAGGTTCGCCTCCTCGACGCTCTTGCCGAGCGGGTAGCTCACCGTCACGCCCACCGCCCACGTCGGGAAATCGGACGTGAAGATCTGGCTGAGCGTGGAGCCGAACGACGTCGACTCGCTGCCGACGATCGTGCCGGGGAACCCGCCTTCGCGGATGATCCGCGTGCCGGCCAGCCCGTTGGTGAGATAGGTCGCCTGCAGCCGCAGATCCGGAAGCGTCTGGTTCTTCGTGAGCAGGATGTTCGTGTCGCCGATCTCGATCTGCTTGCGCGCCTCCGCGACGTCGGGGCGCTCGCTGAGCGCGCGGCGGACGGCCGCGTCCACGTCGGGCGGCGGGCCGACGGGCGGTACGACATCGGCGGGCTCGAGCCGCGCGGTCCAGAAGTCGGTCCGCTGCGGATCGAAGACACGCGTGCGCAGGGCGTCTTCGGCGAGGAGCGCCGCCGTGCGCGCGACGATCAGGTTCTCGCGGCGCTGCGCGACTTCCGCCCGCGCCGCCACGAGGTCCAGGGGCGGCGACTGCCCGACATCCACGCGCGCGCGGTTGGTGCGTTCGAGCTCCAGCGCGAGATCCAGCGAGCGCTGCTGCACGTCGATCGCCGCCCGCGCCGCCACGAGCAGCCAGTACGCGTTTTCCACGTCGGCCGAGATGCGGGCGATCCGCTCCTGCAGCCGGAGCTCCTCGATGTCCCGGTTGCGCTCGGCGATGTCGAGCTGCGCGCGCGCCGGATCGGTCTTGAAATTGCGGAGCAGCGGCTGCGAGAAGATCGCCTGGAGCGACGACGTGATCGACGGCGAGAACGTGGTTATCGGGCTGTTGGTCGTCGTGCGCGCGGTGTTGAACGACACGTCGTAGGTGCCGCCCCCGCGCCGCAACAGTTGCGCCACGCCCGCCGAGCCCGACCAGAAGTCGGTGTCCGTCGACGAATCACCGGTGAAGAGGTTCGACGACGGCAGCTTCTGGCTGTTCCACTGGCCGCCGGTGGACAGCGTCGGGACGAACACGCCCTTGGCTGCCGCGACGAGCTCCGCGCTGATCGCCGGGTTCAGCCGATCGGCGGCCAGGTCTGCGTTGTCCGCGACGGCGAGGCGGATCGCTTCGTCGCGCGTGAGCCGGATGACGGGCGACGTCTGCCCCGCCGGCGTCACGGTCTGCGCCGCCGCCTGCGGCACCGACAACCCCAGCGCGAGCAGCAGCACCGTCGCGGTCGCGGCCGCCGGCCGCGCCGTTCGCTTCCATCGCCGGAACCTGACCTTCGACGCGTCGTCGAAGAGCGAATACGCCACGGGCGTCGCGACCAGCGTCAGCACCAGGACCAGCGACTGGCCGCCGATGATGACGAAGCCGATCGCGCGGTTGGTAGCCGATCCGACGCCGCTCGACAGCACGAGCGGGATCATCCCGGCGACGAACGCGAAGGTCGTCATCAGAATCGGCCGCAGACGGTCGCGGCTGGCCTGCAGGATCGCCGCCTCGCGCTCCATGCCCCGTTCCCGGAGCTGAATGGCGTGGTCGATCTGGAGGATCGAGTTCTTCTTCACGACCCCGAACAGCACGAGCAGCCCGAGGGCGGAGAAGATGTTCAGCGACTGCCCGGTGATGATGATCGAGAGCAGCGCGAAGGGCAGCGTCAGCGGCAGCGAGAGCAGAATCGTGATCGGGTGCAGCCAGGATTCGAACTGCGCGGCGAGGATCAGATACATGAAGACCAGCGACAGCCCGAACGCGAGCAGGAAGTTCTGCGCCGCGCGGGCGAGCTCGCGCGACCGTCCGGCGAACCGGGTCGTGTACCCGGGCCCCATCCCGAGCGACTCGGCCGCGGCCGTCATCGCCGCCATCGCCGGGGTCTGCGAGACGCCCGCCTGCAGGCCGGCGAAGACCGTCACCTGGCGCTGGCGGTTGAGGCGGTTGATTTCGGCCGGCGCCGTGCCCGGCGTGAAGCGCGCCACGTTGTCGAGCGGCACGCTGCCGACGCGCGTCGAGGGCACCGACAGCTGCCCGATCGCCTCGAGCGTCTGGCGATCGCCCTGGACGGCCCGGACGTGCACCTCGTACTGCTCGCCCCCTTCGTTGTACGTCGTCACCTGATCTCCTCCTACCAGGAGCCGCAGCGCTTCGGCGGCGTCCGAGATCGGCACGCCGAGGTCCGCGGCCTTCGACCGATCGAGGTTCACCGAGAGCTCGGGCTTGCCGACGTTGAGCGAGGTGTCCACGTCGACGACGCCCGGTTCCTTCCTGGCCGCCGCGGCGACCGCGTTGGCGTACTTCTCCAGCGACTTCAGATCCGGCCCGTTGATGGTGAACTGGATCTCGGCGTTCTGGTTTCCGCCGCCGCCGATCGTGGCCACCGGCCGCACGCCGGTCCGCAGGTTGGCGGTCCCGATGTTCGGCAGCACGTTGGCGCGCACGTCGTCCATGACCTCGAACTGATCGCGCGACCGCTCACCGAGCGGCTTCAGCCGGACGTACACCGTCCCCAGGTTCTGCGTCTGCGCCGGATCGTCGCCGGCCGACACCAGAGTGTATGCGACCTCCGGCAGCTGGCGGATCCGCGTCGCCAGCCGGTTCGCGACGATCGCCGTCGCCTCGAGGCTCGTGCCCTCCGGCGCGCGGAGCCCGACCTCGAACTCCGACTGGTCGTCGCTCGGGAGGAAGTTCTTGTTCGCCAGCATGAACAACGGCACGCTGCTGAGCAGCACGAGCACGGCGATGCCGGCAATCACCGCGCGATGGCCGAGCGACCATGTCAGGACGGCCGTGTAGCTGCGATCGATCGGCCGGAAGAACCGCGAGTCCTTGGAGCTCACGTCCTCGATGACGTGCCCCTCGGCGTCCTCGCGCCGCGGCTTCATCTTGATCCAGCGCGCCGCGAGCATCGGGGTCAGCGTGAAGCTGACGAGCAGCGACACGAGAATCGCGAACGACATCGTGAAGCCGAAGCTCGTCATGAAGCGGCCGACGATGCCGCCCATGAACCCGACCGGGACGAAGATGGCGATGAGCGACAGCGTGGTGGCGAGCACGGCGAGGCCGATCTCGCGCGTCGCCTCGACGGCCGCCTGCATCGGCGGACGCCCCTTCTCCTCCACGAAGCGGTAGATGTTCTCGAGCACCACGATCGCATCGTCGATGACGATGCCGACCGCGAGGGTGAGCGCCAGCATGGTCATCGAGTTGAGCGTGAACCCCTGGTACCAGATCAGGCCGAACGTGGCGATGATGGACGTGGGGATCGCGATCGCCGCGATGACGGTCGAGCGCCAGTTCCACAGGAACACGAGCACGACCGCCGCCGCCAGGATCGACCCGAAGACGAGGTGCTCTTCGACGCTGTCGATCGACGCCTTGATGAACTCCGACAGGTCGCGCACGACGCGGATCTCGTATCCGGCCGGCACGACCGGCCCGAGGTCGGCCAGCCGCTCCTTGACCGCATCGACCACCGCGACCGTGTTCGTGCCGGACTGCCGGCGAATCGTCAGGAGCACGGTCGGCTCGCCGTCGAGGCTCGCGGTCGTGCGCGCTTCGGCCATCCCGTCCTCGACGGCCGCCACGTCGCGCAGGAGGACGGCATGGCCGTCCTGCTGGCGGACGACGATGTCGCCGAACTCCGCGACCGACTGCACGCGTCCGCGCGTGCGCAGCGTCATCGAGGTGCCGCCCTGCTCGATCCGGCCGCCGGGAATCTCCGAGTTCTGCGACTGCAGCGCGCGCGAGACGTCCGTCACGGTGAGGTTGTGGGCGCGCAGGCGGGCGGCATCGAGCGAGATGTTGATCTGCCGCGAGCGGCCCCCGGCGACCACGACCTGGCCGACCCCGTTGACGCTCTCGAGCTGCCGGCGCAGCGTCTTGTCGGCGTACTCCGTGATGTCCCGGACGGGCTTGTTGGCCGAGACCGCCAGCGTCAGGACCGGGGCGGAGTCGGGGTCGAACTTCTCGACCGTCGGCTGCTGAATCGTCTTCGGCAGCAGCGGCAGCACGCGGTTGACGCGATCGCGCACTTCCTGCGCGGCGATGTCGGCGTCCTTCTCGAGGAGGAACGAGATGATCACCTGCGAGACGCCTTCGGACGAGTTGGAGCGAAGCTCGTCGATCGCGCTGATCGTGTTCACCGCCTCTTCGATCTTGTCGGTGATCTCCGTCTCGACTTCCTCAGGCGCCGCGCCGGGGAGCCTCGTCGTCACGACGACGGTGGGGAAGTCGACCTTCGGAAACCGATCGAGGCCGAGCTGCGTGAACGCGAACGCGCCGACCACGGTCAGCGAAAGAATCAGGACGCTTGCGAAAACGGGACGCTTGACGGAGATCGAAGCCAGCCACTGCATAAAGTCTCTCTACAACGCTTCGGGATGGGTGATTGGTAGATGCGGTCCTCGAGACGTAGCGCAGGGCTTCAGCCCTGCGTCTCGATGCGCGTCCGGCGTCAGCGCGCGCGGATCCGGGCGCCGTCCACGAGCTTTCCCTTCGGCTCGGCGGCGAGGCTCTCTTTGGCGGTCAAGCCGCTCGTGATTTCCACCTGCGGCCCGACGGTCTCGCCCGTGGTCACGATCCGCTCCTCGACCGTGTCCCCCTTGACGACGTACACCCGGCTCGTGCCGGAGACGGTCTCGACGGCGGACGACGGAACGAGGAGCGCCGGCGCGGAGGGAGGCTGCTGAATCGAGGCGGTGGCGAACAGGCCGGGCTTCAGCCGGCCGTCGGGGTTCGGGGCGATCGCTTCGACGGTCAGCGCGCGCTGATCGGGGCGAAGCGAGGGCGACACGAAGCGGATCCTGGCGGTGAAGGTCTCACCCGGATACGCGTCCACGGTGATCCGGACGGGCTGTCCGACGCTGATGAGCGACACGGATTGTTCCGGCACCGTCAGCTCGACCCGCATCGGATCGACACGGACGACCGTGGCGACGCGCGCGCCGCGCGTCACGTAGTCGCCGATGCTGACGACCCGCTCGGCGACGAGGCCGGAGAACGGCGCGCGAATCGAGGTGTCTGCCAGCGCCTTGCGCGCGAGCGTGATTCGGGCGCGCGCCGATTCCAGCGAGCGAAAGGACTGCTCGGCGGCGTTGAGCGCCATCTGATACTGCTGCCGCGCCGCCTCCACCTGGGTCTTCCGCTGATCGTATTCGCTCTTGGAGACGACCTTCTGCTCGAGCAGCGATCCGATGCGGCTGAATTCCGCCTCCGCCCAATCCACCGAGGCCTGCGAGTTCATCACGTCGGGCACGCGCTTCGGATCGAAGGTGCGGCCGCCCGTGAGGCCCAGCCGCGCTTCGATCTGCGCGGCGTTGGCTTCCGCTTCCTGAAGCTGCGCGGAGGTTTCCGCGGCCGAGATCCGCACCAGGATCGTGCCTTGCGACACGCGCGCGCCGCGCTCGACCGGCGTCTCGACGACGCGCCCGGCCGATTCGGCGCTGACCTCGGCCTGCTCGTCGGCCAGCAGCGAGCCGGTCACGCGCAGGTATCGATCGATGGAGCGGCTTTCGACCGCCGCGATCGCAATGGCCAGCGGTTCGGGCTTCGGGGCCGCGCTGACCGTGCCGTTGGGGGATCCGCAAGCCGCCACGGAAACGCTCGAGGTTATCGCCGCGATGATGGCAAGGACGTAGCGCCCCGCGAGGACGCGAGTCTTCGAGCGCCGCAGCGCGAGCGAGTGGGGCGCCGGAGTGCGGGCAGCTCCGGCGAGGTCTCGCCGGAGCGCGAGCGTAGCGCGCGGAGCGGGGGCCCCGCGAGCATCTAAAAATTGAACTGTCATGACTCTCGACCTCAATTGCACGCTGAAGGATGAAACGAATGAGGACTGCCCGCCCGGAGCCCGGTCAGCGCGGCCTCGAGCGTGTCGCGCGCCAGCGCGTCGGCGTCTTCGCCGGGCGCGAGCCGCTCGCACAGCCGCATGACCGCGACGCCGTGGATGGCCGCAAGCAGGATGCGGAAGACCGCGTCGGCCTTCGTCCCCGGCGGGAAATCGCCGGCGTCGATCACGGCCTGAATCTGCTCGGCGACCGCTTTCTTCATGTCGCGCACGAAGCCGAACCGCTCCCAGTCGCGGCTGATCCGCGGCACGGACCGGTCGAGGAACATGAGCGCGAAGTACTCGGGGTGCGTCTTGCTGAACTCGTAGACCCGCAGGAAGCCGGTGCGGAGCGAATCAACCGATGGAGGGACGGGAGGCGCCTCCTGGCCGCACACCAGCAGCAGGCGGAATCCTTCCTCGGCCAGCGCCAGGAAGATGTCGTCCTTGCTGGGGAAATAGCTGTAGATGGCGGCGGGGCTGTACTCGATCTTCTCGGCGATCTTCCGGATCGACACGTTCTGATAGCCTTCCGCGACGAACAACTCGCGCGCGGCGTCGAGAATCCCCCGGGCAACCGCCTCGCGCTCCCGTTCCTGCCGTTCTTTCACGCCCAAAATGACTCGCCTCCAAGTTTCCTGTTACCAGCTTCCAGCTTCCAGCTTCCAGCTTCCAGCTTCCCAGCTTCCCGCTTCCCGCTTCCCGCTTCCCGCTTCCCGCTTCCAGCTTCCGCGTCGTCAGCTCACTGCGCTCAAAAACACCAACAAAAACACTAGCTAAACACTGTTCACTAGTCTAACACCGATTAGACGCCGAATGCTGCTTCGCAGTTCCCCGCGGAAAAGAATCCCGCGTATCCTGACCAGCATGGCCAAACTGTCATCGGATGAGGCGGGTCGACGGTTGCAGAAACTGCCCGGCTGGGAGCTCGACGGGGACGCGATCAAGCGGAAGTTCACCTTCGCGGGTTTCCCCGACGCCGTGGCGTTCGTCGTGCGGCTGGGGTTCACCGCCGAGGCCGCCGACCACCACCCGGATCTGCTCGTCAACTACAAGCGCGTCACGGTCACCTACAGCACGCACAGTGCGGGTGGTCTGACGGAGAAGGATTTCGACGGAGCCGCCGCCGCCACGACGATCGCGGAGGCGATGGGCGCTGGTACGTAGCGCAGGGCTTTAGCCCTGGCCATGTGGCGCTGGGGCTGTAGCCCTGACAATGATGCAGGCCTGAAGGCCCTGCGCTACGAAGAGGTCTCGATCGTGCAACTCAAAAACACCTACAGCGCGCGGGAAGTGGCGTCGCTCACGGGGCTCAGCGCCCGCCAGTTGCAGTGGTGGGACGACAAGCGGCTCTTTTCCTCCGCTGTGTCGCCCAAGCGCACGGCCGCGGGCGGGTTCACCGAACGGCGCTACACGCCTGTCGACCTGCTGGAGCTGATGGTGCTCGCGGATCTCCGCCGGCAGGGCCTGTCTGTCGCGCGCATTCGTCTGCTGCTCGAGACCCTGCGGACGCGGTTCGGGATCCGGCTCTTCGATGCGATCGGCGGCGCCGGGTCGATGACGCTCCTGACGGACGGACAGGAGATTTACGCGCGCACGGCCGACGGAGAGTTCATCAACCTGCTGCGCGCGCCGGATCAGCCGCTGCTGGTGGTGGGAAGCGATCTGCCGCTGAGGGAGTTGACCGCGAAAACGAACCGGCGTCGTGCGAGGAAGGCACCAAAGCCTAAAGCCTGATCATCCGATCGGAAAAATCGTGTCGAGGCCGTCGGCCGGGCGCGGGATGACGTGCACGCCGATGAGCTCCCCGACGCGCCGGGCGGCCGCGGCGCCGGCATCGGTCGCCGCCTTCACCGACGCCACGTCGCCGCGCACGATCGCGGTCACCATGCCGGCGTCCACCTTCTGCCACCCGACGAACACGACGTTGGCCGCCTTCACCATCGCGTCGGCGGCTTCCACCATGCCGACGAAGCCCCGCGTTTCCACGAGACCGAGCGCTTCACCGGGCAGTTCGTTCGGCATGTCTGGCTCTCGAGCACCAAAAGACTAAAGACCTGAGACCCTGAGACTCAAGACTACTACGCAATCTGTCCGCGCGCCGACACATCCATCCGCTCCTGCACCTGGTCGCCGGCGACCAGCCACACCTGGTCCACCAGGTTGGAGACGACGCACGAGTGGTTCGGCACGACACGTACGAGGTCGCCGGGCTGGAGCGCGGCCGCGTCGGGCGGACGCGGCGTCCGCACGCGGACGGTGGCGTGCTCCTCCGAGAGCCGTTCGATGAGCAGCGATTCGTCGGGCGCCGCCGCGTCGAGCGCGGTCATCACCACGCCATATCCGGCGGGATTCCCGGCCCCGCGCGCCTGATCGGTCGAGAGCGTCTTGCTGCCGCAGTCGAGGATGAGGCGATCGTCGTGCGCCGTGACCACGCGCGCGAGCACCGTGAGCGCGCAATCGTCCCACGTCGCGGCGCCGAGCGCGACCTGCATGCGGTCGTAGTAGATGTAGTTGCCGGGGCGCAGTTCCGTGATGCCCGCTTCCTTCGCGCTGAAGCGCGCCGTCGGCGTGGCGCCCACGCTGATCTCCTCCACGGGCACGCCGAGATCCCTGACGCGGTCCGCAAGCGTCGTCATGACCCGCGCCTCCGCGCCGGCAACGGCCGCCAGCTCGTCGTCCGACAGCGCGCCGTAAGCCTGGCCGGCGTGGCTGAGCAGCCCCCTGAAGCGGAGACCGGGCAGCTTCGCGACCGCGGCGACGAACTCGGCGGCGCCGGCGGCGTCGGGGTCGATGCCGCAGCGGTGGAAGCCCACGTCCACCTTGACCAGCACGTCCACGTCGCGCCCCGCGCGGCGCAGCGCCTCCGACCAGCCGCGCGCCACCGCCGCGTGATCGACGATGAAGGAGATGTTGGCGCGATCGAGCAGCGCGACCAGGCGGTCGGCGTTGACGGGATTGAGCGGATACGGGATGCGGATGTCTTCGATGCCGGCCTCGGCGAAGACCTCCGCTTCACCCAGCTTCGCGCAGCAGATCCCGACCGCGCCGCGCGCGATCTGCAGGCGTGCGAGCGAGGTGCTCTTGTGCGTCTTGGCGTGCGGCCGCAGCCGCAGCCCGCGCGCCGACGCGGCGTCCTGCATGCGCTCCAGGTTCCGCTCGACGCGCGCTTGTTCGACGAGGACGCAGGGGGTCCGGAGATCCGTCAGCCGCACGAGGGGAAGTGTATCTCAGGGCAGGGAACGGGAGCGGTCTTTGACCACCGAGAGTACGGAGATACAGCGCCAATCACGCTGCACGGATCGCCCTCATCCGCGAAGGCGTGCAGACTCCGCGAAGCTCGTCATCGACTCGCACGATCGATGCCGCGGCGACAGAACATGAGGCCGCAGTTCCAGGCGTACACGAGCGCCGGTGTCCGGGACACGCGGTCAGCTGCCGACTCGCCCGCGGATTCGCGTCGGCCGTGTCGGCTGCGCGGTGCGCGTGCTACAAGTGACGCGGCCGGCGCCGGCGCATCCACGAGTTCACTCACGGTTGACTCCGTGAGCCTCTGTGGCGAATACGCTCGTGATCCACCGTCACGTCTTCACAGGAACCCCAACGTCGTCCGATCCCGGAAGCCCGGGAAGACCGCGCCGGCGTCGGTCAGCCCGAGGTGACCGCGGACGACTTCCGCGAAGACGCTTCGGAAGTCCGTCGTGACGGCGAGGTCGCGCCCGTCGTAGCGCTGCTCGGGTGCGAGCCCCGGCCAGCGGCCGTACACCTTGCCGCCGCGCACGCCGCCGCCGAGGATCATCATCGCGTTCCCGTGGCCGTGATCGGTCCCGCGGCTGCCGTTCTCCGCGACGGCGCGGCCGAACTCCGACATCGTGAGGATGACGACGTCCTGCATGCGATCGCCGAGGTCGCGCGCGAGCGCCGCGATGCCGCGCGCGAGGTCGTCGAGGCGGTTGGCGAGCAGCCCGGTCGCCGCCCCCTCGTTCGCGTGGTGGTCCCAGTTGCCGGACTCGGCGAACGCGACCTCGAGCCCGACGTCCGCTTTCACGAGCTGGCCGATCTGACGGAGCGCCTCGCCGAACGCGGACCGCGGGTACTCCGCGCCGTTGGCCGGCGCGTACTGCTGCGGGTTCGCCGTCTTCAGCATCTTCACGGCGTCGAACGCCTCGCGTCCCGTCGAGTGCAGCACGCTTTCCGCCGCGGCGGCGTACTCCGACTCGAACGACGACTGCATGGCGCTCCCCTGGCCGGCGCGGATGCCGAACTGGGCAATCTGCCCGATGGCGAGCGCCGGGGCGGTGCCCTGGAGCGCGCGAGGCAGCTGCTGCGCGAGCGCCACCGCGCGGAACGGCGTGGCCGCCTGGTGCTCGCGCGCGTGCAGGTAGCGGTTGAGCCAGCCGTCCTGCGTGCTCTTCACGCCCGGCGTGGCCGTCTCCATGTAGTCCTGGGCGTCGAAATGCGAGCGCGTGCCGTCGGGCGAGCCGCAGGCGTGGACGATGGCCATCTGCCGGGCGTCGTAGAACGGCTTGAGCGGCGCGAGGCGGGGGTGGAGCCCGAAGAACCCGTCCAGATCGATCGCGGAATCCGCGGCGCCCGGGCGCGCGATCGCCAGTGACGGACGGGCCGCGTAGTAGTGCCGCTCGCCGAACGGCACGATCATGTTGAGCCCGTCGACGGCGCCCCGCTGGAAGATCGTGATGAGCACGCGGCGCCGCGCGTCGGCCGCCGCCACCGTCCGGGCGAGAAACGCCGGCGCAAAGCCAAGGCTGACGAGCGCCAGCCCGCCGTTCTTGAGGAAGATGCGTCGCGAAATCATGGCGTCCTACCTTCTCTGGAATTCAGGGGAGCCGACGAGGAGCGCGACAGCCTGCGACGTCTGAGTCGCCCTGGCGACGGTCGATCGGGTCGCCGCCGACAGATCGCCGGCCAGCACTTGATCGACGAACGTGTCCCGCGCGGTTTCGAGATCTCCCGCGGCGGGTGTCCGGACGCCGCGCATCCGCCCGCCGGTCAACGAGACGGCGAAGTTCATGCGGTTGAGGAGCGCGCCGGTGTTGACCCACGCATCCGCGCGGTCGGCGTAGCCGGTCGGCGGCTGGCAGCCGTAGAGCGGCATCCCGAGCGTGCGCATCGACTGGACCAGCATCAGCGCGTCGGACGCCTCGGCGGACGTCGCCCGCACCGCGCTGACCACGAACTCGAACGGCGTCTTCACCTTTGCGCGGTAGGCGGCGGGCGCCAGGAACTCCGGAGAGGTGACGATCGTCCGCACGACCTCGCGGATGTTGCCGCGGGTGTCGCGGAAGCGCGCGGCCGCGCGATCGACGAGAGCCGGCGGGCGGATCGTCGGCGACGAAGCGGCGCGCGATCTTCGTCGCGATGAAGCGCGCGGTGGACGGGTGCGCCGCCAGGATGTCGAGGACCTGCTCGCCGTCCTTCTGCCCGCCGCCCGCTTTGATGCGGTGCCCCAGCACCACCTTCTCCCCGTCGTCGTGGATGCGCGGCTCGAAATGGAAGCCGCCCCCCAGCCGCGGGTTCACGATGGTCCAGCCGGTGAACGCGCGCGCGATTTCCTGCACGTCCTTCTGGGTGTAGCCGCCGTCCACGCCGAGCGTGTGGAGCTCCATCAGCTCGCGCGCGTAGTTCTCGTTCAGGCCGCGGGGCCGGCGGTTCGGCGGCGGTTCCGCTCGAGCGGCGGCCTCACCGGCTATTCCAGTCGACGGAACGCGGCCGGGGCGGCCGGGGCGCACACGCGGCCGGTTCGCGGCGTTGTTGGGTGCGGTCGTGGCACTTCCGTCGGGCGCGGAGCTCTGCCAGTTGTCCAGATAGAACAGCATGGCGGGGCTCTGGGCGGTCGCGCCGAGCAGTTCGCGAAACGTGCCGAACACGTGCGGACGGATCGCGTCGCGCTCGTACTCCGAGAGGTAGAGGCGCGTCGCCCCTTTGCCGACGAACACGTTGAAGTGGTTGAACCAGAAATCGACCATGCACTTCTTCGAGCTGCCGCTCGCTGTAGGCCGCGCGAAGGATCTTCTGCTGCGCCAGCTCCGCGAGCACCGTCCGCTCGCCCTTCATGGCTTCGACCTGTTCCGGCGTGCGCATGGTCCGCTGCTCTGAGGTTTCGGTGCTCATCGACGCGTCGCTGATCGCCCGCTGCTGCTGCTGCGCGCGGCGCCGCTCCAGCTGCGCGGGGATGAAAAAGGCTTCGGCGAGCTCACGCGCGCTTTTCGTCAGCGTCTGGAACCCGGCCAGGCGGGCCGTCATCGCGGCGTCGGCAATCCGCTCCGGCTGCAGCTGCTGTTCGATGTATTTGGCCAGGCCGATCCGGCGGACTTCCTCGACGTCGCCCGGGGCCGGGCCGAAGCCGATGCGGTTGAGCACATGAGTGATGGTCTCGGGACTCGGGACTCGGGACTTGGGACTCGGCGAATGTCCAGCCCCAGCGACGGTGACCGGAGCCCCGAGCCTCGAGTCCCGAGCCCCGAGTCCCGAGTCCCGGCTCGCCAAAGCCGCCGCGGCCGCGAACACAACGGTTGCGAGACGTGTTGAGCGCATGACTCCCCCCGGCGGATTTCGATTCTGTATTCAGGAGGCGGAATTGAGTCCGGCCCCAAACTGTCTGGAGGGTTAGACCGGGCGGGGGGCCTGACAGTTAAAGGGCCCACGTTTTGGGCGGTTGGGCGTTGGTCTTTTTGGGAGTTGAAAGCGCTCTTACCTGTCGATGAACCTCTTCCATTGGCCGACGAGCGCCTGCTGAGGTCCGCCCGCGGCTGCGTAGGCCGCCGCGTACCGGTTGAAGCGCTGACGATCGTCGTCCGCGGTGCCGATGGTCTTGCCCGCCGAGCGCGTCTCGTAAATCGCGCGCATCGCGATCAGGAGCCGCTCGTGGTCCTCGGGATGCGCGGTCAGGTAGGAATCGAGCGTCCTGACCGCCTCGGGGAGCCGCCCCGCCGCGGCCTGTGCGGTCCCGAGCCTCACGCGGACCTGCTCGTTGTCGGGCCACAAGCCGGACGCCTCCACGAGAATGTCCAGCGCCTGATCGTTGTCGCGCAGGCGGAGGAGCGCGTCACCGAGCAGCGTGTAGATGAAAGGCGCGTTGCTTTCGGTCACGAGCGACGTCTGCCAGGCGCCGACGGCCTCACGGTCGCGCCCTCCCGCCGCGTAGCACGCCCCCAGGTAGAACGCCGCCGGGAAGAACTCCGAGTCGATGCGCAGCGAGTCGCGAAACTTTCCCGCGGCCTGCTCCAGCTCGCCTTTGGCGTACAGCTCGAGCCCGGCGAGAAACACCGGCGCGAGCTCGTTGGGGCGCCCGGGCCGCAGCGCGCCGATCGCCGCGTCGAACCTGCCGGCCCGCGCCGCCTCCATCGCGGCCGGCGGCACGGCGACGCGGTTGCCGACGTTCATCCGATCCAGGAAGAACCCGACGACCTGCGGCGAGAGCACCGACGTCCGCTCGAACGCGTCCATGCGGGACGTGAACGCGATCGCCGGCGCGGGTGCCGCCGCGCGCGCCGGCGTTTCCTCCGTGACGGTCTTCGTGCCTGCCGCACGGACGATCCGGAATGGCCGCGTGACCTGGCCGGCCGTGCGTCCCGCCACGCTGACGACCGCGCGCGCGACGTAGTCGCCCGGCGGCAGCAGCGCAATCGGCACCCCCGCTTCGGCGATGCGGCGCGTGTCGGGTGTGCCGGGGCGATCCGCGAACTTCCCCTCCGCCGTGTCGAGCGCGCGTCCCTGCTCGCTCGAGGCGACTTCCATCAGGACGGTCGCGCTCTTCAGTTGATCGACGGCGTCGGAGTGAAGCTCGACGTAGCCCTGGAGAAAATCGCCGGTGAAGTCCCCCGAGACCGCCGGCTTCAACCCCGCGGCGCCCGTGTTGTCGGCGATCATCAGGTCGGACATCCGGATCTGCCCGGCCGACGTGAGCTGCGCGCGGAAGCTGTGCTCGACGCTGCCGCGCTTGCCTCCCGGCTCGACGACCGCGAGCTTCAGCGTGTAGACGCCCGGATCGGCGGCGATCGCCCCGAAATACGTCTGCGTCTTTCCGGGCGCCGCAATCGGCGTCGTGACTTCAGGCTCGATCCGGCTCGAGACCGCCACGCCCCTGCCGTCGATCAGGACGTACGCGAGCGCGACCGTTCCATCGGGGACGAGCGATCGGTCGATCTCGGCCGCGACCATGATGCGCAGCTTCTGCGACTCCGCCTCCTTGAACGTGTACGTGACCATCTTCAGGCCGATGTCGCCGGAGAGCAGCGGCGATCGCAGCGTCTCGGCGAGCATCTCCTCGGTCGTGTGCGGGCGGGGCGCGTCCACCTCGAACTCCCGGCGCGATCGCACCTCGAGGTTCCGGCGCGCCGGCACGTCGATGCGGATCTTGTGCGGCTTGCCGTCGCGATCTCCGGGCTGCGGCTCGAAGCTCAGCAGGTAGTACCCCGAGAGCTCCAGCGCCAGCCGGTTGAACGCGTAGTTGGCGTTGCTCACGACGCGGAACACCGTGCCGCGCGCGAGCCCCGCGAGCAGGCCCAGCCCGTCCTGTCCGAGCTCGATGTCCTCGCTCCGGCTCGGCGAGATGCGCGCGTTGGCCGCCTCGAACTGCGGCGGATCGAGCTGCAGCACGTAGAGCGTGACCTGGCCGCGCGAGGCGACCGGGCCGACCCAGGTGATGTCGGAGATATCCCGCTCGATGAACAGGCCTTCGGACAGGAGCACCAGCGTCTTCGGGGTCGTCGTCCCTGCCAGCCGCTCGACGACGCGCCGCAGCGAGACCAGCGAGTCCATCGTACGGGACCGCGAGGTCGTAAAGACCGTGCGCGCTTCGTTGGCCAGCTCCCGCCGGCAGGTCACGACTTCTTCGGGCGTGCGCATGCCCGGGCACTCGCGATCGACCACCTCGTTGATGACCTGCTCGTTGCCTCGCGAAAATGCCAGCGCCTCGGAGATGCCGACTCTCGACTGCCGATCGTCCTGCATCGCTCCGCCCACGACCTTCTGCAGCGTCGTCCGCACCAATGCGTGGTTGGCGGTGAAGTCGATCTGCGGCCCGGCGCCGGGGATCGTGGCCAGCCCGACGCGGTCGGCCTTGCTCAGCCCCGCGATGAACCGCGACGCCGCGTCGATGGCGTACTTGCCGCGCCCCGCGCCGATGTTGCCCTGATCGATGACGATCAGGATGAGCCGCCCGCCCGGCGCCGCGGCATTCGAGCTGTAGTTGGCTGGGCGGCGGTTCCGGAGCGTCCGTGTTGCGCGACACCGTGATGAACTGCGCCGAGACGATCCGGCGCGGCTTCCCGTCCACCGTCAGCGCGAAGTCCTCCGCCGTCAGATCCGCGACCGGACGTCCGGTGCTGTCGACGACGTTGACGTCGACGGGGACGAGGTCCACCGACGATCTGAAGGTTTTGGGGGGCTGCTCCTGGGCGATTACAAGGAAGTTGAAGGACAGGAGCGCCAGCGTGACGGCGCGAATCCGAGCACCAGTCGATGAGTCCTACGCAGGTGGTTCATAGTTGCCGCAGTTCGTATTTACCACAGAGTTAGCGGAGTTAACGGAGACAAATCAAGCCGGAATGCTTCAACAGGAGTAACGGGCGAACGGGAGAGAGTTCGGAGTAGCTAGAGCATCATATCGGCTGGTGTCGCGCCGGCCTTCTGCAGCCAGAGGCCGGCGCCTCGGTCGAGGAACGTGCCCAATCACAAGCGCATGGTGTCCGATGGATCTGCGCTGGTGATCGGGCCACGTTCCTCGACCGGGCCGCGCGAGCGCGGCGACACCAGCCTGCAGCGTGACGTCTGCGGTTTATCCGTGTAATCCGTGTTCATCCGCGGCCCGTGTCTGTTACGTGGCCTGTTGCGTATCCGTGGCCTGTCCTTCTCCGTTATCTCCGTTAACTCTGTGGTGAAAACCCCTAGCGCGGCGTCAGCCGGTATCCCTGCCGCGCGCGCACGTGATACTTGCCGCCCCCGGCTTCGACGCGGATCTGATGCCACGCGCCGCTGCGCATGTTTCCGGGAGGCGGATACGCGATCAGATACTGATTCCGCATGTCCTGCAGGATCTCGTCGAAGATGCCCGGCAGCTTCGCGGGATCGTCGGGAAAGAACGCGCGGCCGCCGCTGATGGTCGACAGCCGCTGCAGCAGCTTCTGCAGATCCCGGGAGCCCACCGCGCGCCCCTGGCCAATCGCGTAGACCGTCGCGTCGCTGGCTTCCGCCCGCGCGACGGCCGTCTCGATCGGCGTCCGGCTCGACTGATCGTCGCCGTCGCTGAAGATCACGACCGACCGCCGCCCCGGCTGACGCCCGAGCACGTCGAGCGCATGGACGATGACGTCGTAGAGCGCGGTGCCGCCCCACGCGGCAATGCGATCGATGGCCCGTGCGCGCGCGGCCTGGTCGGTCGAGCGCCGGGCCAGCGTGAAGATGTTGTCGTTGAAGCCGAGCAGGGTCACCTGATCGCGCGGCTCCAGCCCCGCCAGAAACGCCTTCGCCGCGGTGCGGACCTGCGGCAGCGCGTCGCGCATGCTCGAGCTGACGTCGATCGCGGCCACGAGCTCGAGCGGGACGTGCTCGGCGGCGAAGTTCGTAATCGTCTGCGGCGTCCCGTCGTCGAAGATCTTGAAGTCGGCCTGCTTCAGTCCCCTGACGAACCGGCCGTTGTCGTCGGTCACGACCGCCGCGATCTGGACGACGTCCACGTCCACCGATTCGGTGTACTCGAGCTCCCGCGTCCTGACGTTCTCGACGATCCGGCGGCCGTCCTGGAGCGTCACCGCCACCCTGATCTGGTGCGCGGTCACGCGCTCGCCGGCGTCCCATTCGCACTCGAACGGCGCCTGCGACAGCGCGCACACCTGACGGCCGTCGGCAAAGAACAGGACCTGCGTGACCTGCTTCGCCGCCGGCGCGGGCTCCACGATCGCGACCAGGCGCACCGGTCCCGCGAGGTACGCGTCTTCGGTGGGGGACGCGATGCGGACGCGTACCTCGCCCTGCGCGGCCGGGAACACGACGGCCCCGAGCGCCAGCAGGACCGCGACGGCCGCTCTGGGCACCGATAGCATGGCTGGAAATCGATCAGCGCGACGCCGAGGAAGCAGCGCCGGCCGGCACGAGCGGCCCGTTCGCCGTCAGCGCCGCGATGTAGTCCGTCAGATGATCGCGGGTCAGCGCGCGGGCGGCCTGGCCGAACGCGTTCCAGTCGTCGGGGTACGCAGGCTCGGCCCGATCGAGCACATCCTGCGCCGCAAAGCTCAGGATCGCGGGGGCCAGCGCCGCGGGAAGCTGCAGCGACGAGAGCGCGTCGGCGACCAGCAGTGAGACGTCCACGGCCTGGGTGGCGAGCAGCCCGGTGGCCTGACGGCCGCTCATTTCCTCCCAGGCCCGGGCCGCCGGCATCTGCAGGCACATGCAGCCGGTGAGCGGCAGCGCCGCGGCGCCCCACGCGTCGAGCGATTGAATCGCCGCGCGGCGTGGACCGCCGAGCCAGAACAGCTCCGGCAGCGAGAACCGGGAGGCGGCTGCGCCCGGATCGTGCTCGATCGTCCAGGCGAGAGCCTGACGCCGCCATTCGCTGAGCCCCGCCGCCCGCGCGACCCGATCGAGCTCGGCGGGATCCGCCGTCAACGCGGAGGCGCGCGCGCGTCCCCGGGCGAGCGCCGCGGTGATCTCGTCGCGCGAGGCATTCGACGCGACGAACGGGTTCAGCAGCGCCACCGCGAGCGCGACGGTCTGGCGCTGGGTCGCGCTCAGCTTCGGCGCCGGCGGGATCCGCGTCGGATCGAGACGGCGCAGCGCGAGCCGGGCGAGCGCCGACTCGAGCCCGAGCAGCGATCCACGCACGCGCCATCCGGTCTTCGCGCCGAAGTCCTCGCCGGGCAGTTGCCACGCGGCCTGCGACGCCCCGGAGGGAGCGGCGAGGCCGAGATCGTGCCGCAACGCGACGTTGCCCGAGGTGACGGCCGGACCATCCGGGTCCCCGAGGTACGAGGCATAGAGAATGGACGCGAGCGTCTCGGCCAGCGCCCGGTTGGCTTCGGCGCCCGTCGTGACCACGGCCTCGAGCGCGGCGTCGAGCGACAACCCGCCCTGTTTTTCGCGCACCCGCCGGAGACGCCGGAGCTCCGCGCCCGCGGGATCGACGCGGTAGCGCGCGCCTTCCCATTGAATCAGCGACGCCGGCTCCCCGCCGGTCCTCACTCCCGCGATGGCCGCGAGGACGGACGCCTCGGCCGGATTGGTCGAGCCGCCGGTCCACGCCGGCAACGCCCGGAGCAGGTCGTTGCGGAGCCATCCCGGCAATCGTCCTTCATACCCGCGCTCCGGAGACACCTCGATGGCCGCGAGGCTGGTGGCGAGCGTCAACCCGGACGATCCGGTCAGCACTCCCGCGCGGTGCGCGCGTTCGACGATCCCGAGCGCGGCCTGGTAGCCGGCGACGGACGTCCGGCGAAGCGGAAGGGACCCGATCGCGCCGAGCCGCGAAGCGTGCTGCGCGGCTTTTGCGAACGTGCCCGCCTGCGCCGCGCCCAGCCGCTCGAGCGTGAGCATCAGCGCCGGAAACGACGCGAACCCGCGAAGTGCGGTCGCGGCCGCCGCCGGATCGGCCGCCGGCCCCTCGCCGAACACGCGCTGCGCGAACAGGATCGTGTCGAGGCGCCGGCGCCCGAGCGTGAAGGGGACGCGCGAGATGCGCGCGGCGAGCCACGCGGCGTCAATCGGCGCCGCCTCGCCGTCGCGCGCCGCTTCGCCCGGCTCCACCGCGGTGAACGGCACGTCGATCGTCGTGTCGTTGTGAAACACGCGCTCCCAGATGCGGCGGACCATGGGCCCGGACGGCTCGCCGCGTTCGTTCACGGCAATCGTCGAGAGCAGCACGGACCCGTCGAGCAGCGGCCGCGAGAATGGGTGGACGGACGGCTGCCAGCGGCTGTCGGCGAAGGCCTCGAGAAGCGCGCGCAGTCGATCGTCGCGCGAGGAGGCCGGCAGGTGCAGCCCGAGCGCAAACCGCTGCCGCGGCGCGTCCAGGTGCGCGATCGCATCATAAAGAAGCGCGAGCTTGCCGTCGTCGTCGCGGAAGATCCGCTGGACGAATGCCGCGGGGCGGCCGGGATCGACGCCCGTCAGCGCCGTCCACAGTGGCTCCGCGTCCGATCCTCCCGGGACCAGCACGCGGCCGCCGCGCACGTGAATGCTGCGGCCGAACGTCGCGAAGAGCCCCGCCTGCTGCCGCACCTGAAGGAGGGTTTCCCGATCGGGCCCCAGCCACGCGAGGGTCTCGTCGTCCAGCGCGGCCAGGCCGTGGTACAGCAGCGCCGCGCGGCGGTCGTCGACGATGGCGGCCACGAGCTCGCGATCGGGAACCGGCTGCTGCAGGATCGTCTCGCGCCAGATGCCCGGATCGAGCGGAAGCGGCACGGTGTCGGACGTCTTGCCGTCCGGCGTCCTCAGGGCCTGCCGAATGGCCGCGCGCCGCGCGCCGTCCTCCGAGGCGGGCCCGGCTTGAGAACCGAAGGCGACGCGGATGACGTGGAGGAGGAGCGTGGATGGATCGGAAGAGGGAAGGCCGGCTGCCGCGGCGATGACGGTTGCGGGCACCGGCAGCGGCAGCGCCGCGCGCACGGCTGGCTGACGCGCGCCGACCGCGCCGTACGACAGCAAAAGGACCGCGACCGCAAGTGCTCGCGCGCGAGGCATGGTCGGTGTTGGTTTTCTGGGAGTTGCTCACCGGCGTCAGCGCCTCATTCGCTAGCCACCACGGGGTTACCGCAAGCAGCGCCGCCGCGCGGCCGAGCGCCGCAGACAGCCGCGCCGCCTGCGCCACCGCCTGCGCGCCGTTTCCGGCATCCACGGCCTCCGCCACGCCGGGAAGCACTTCCGGGGCGTATGTGTATTTCGGCGCGTAGATGAGGTGGCGATACCACGGGCGCCCGGGAATGCCGGCGGGATCGACGAGCGCCCGCTCGACGCGCATGAGCCTGGCGTTCAGCCGCTCGATCTCCTTCGAGTCGCCGCGAGCGAGCGCGTCCTCGCGGCTCCGGTTGAAACCAAGCGCCGCGCCCTTGAGCTCCGCTGCCGCCGCGCGCAGATCGGCGAACGCCTGGCCGGCCGCCGCCGAGGCCCCGGCGCGCCGCTCGACGTCGTCGATGAAGCCGGCGATGCGATCGGCGTAGGGGACGTAGTCCAGCGGGAGCGCGTCGGCGTTCGCGAGACGCAGCGCCAGCAGTCCCCAGAGTTGCACGAGCGCTGTGTGATAGCGGAAGCCGGGGTCGCCGATCCGTGCCACCCATTCATGCGTGTCGTAGATCGAGTGATACACGCCGTACGGTCCGTCGAACGTGAGATCCGCAACCGGGATGCCCAGGTGATTCAGGAAGACCGTGTAGTCGGAGCCGCTGCCCAGCCGGTTGTCCACCAGCTCGCCGGAAGAGCCCGTCGGCAGCGCCCCGCGACTCGCGCGCCGGTCGCGGGATGCCGCGGCGATGGGAATCCGCAGCGCCGGATCGCGGACGGCGTGCGCCGCCTCGGAGATCAGGCGATTCAGCGCCGGGACGGCGGTCGCTGAGAACGCCGGGCCTGACGCGGCGCTGTCCACATTCAGGTAGGCGATCGCTCCCTCCGCGAGCCGCGCGGCGTGCTGTTCGCCCCACTCGGTCGACGACGTCAGCGTGAATTCCTCGGCGTCCCAGCTCGCGAACAGGATCGAGCGCTTCGGCCGCCAGCCGCCGCGCGCGAGCTCGCCGAGCGTCCGGGCGAGCTCCATCAGCGCAGCCGACCCGCTCGATGGATCGACGCCGCCATAGATCCACGCGTCGCGATGGTTGCCCACGATCACCACGTCGTCGGGTCTCTCGCTTCCGATGATCATCCCGGTGACGGTCCAGATTTCCCTGATGCGATCGTCGGACCGGACTTTCAGGCGCACGATCGGATCCCTGGCCTCGAGGATCACGCGCGCGTCCTTGTACGACAGCGGCGCGCTGATGATGGCCGGAAGAGACACCGCTTCGGATTTCGAGATGCGGCGCGCGCCGGGTACGGATGGCCACCCGGGCGTGAGCGGGTCGCCGGGCACCATGAAGTCGTACACGATGCCGCCGCGCTGGATGTGGCTCTCCGGTCCCCAGGGACCTTTCGGGTACACCGCCCCCTTGCCCGCGCCGTCGTCTTCCGGATCGGAATAGATCAGGATCCCGGCGGCGCCTCGCTGCTGCGCCGTCAGGGCCTTGAAGCCGCGATAGCTGTACGGCACCGAGTAGCGGACGAGCGCGATCTTGCCGCGGATGTCGATGCCGCGGCGGGCAAGGGCGTCGTAGTCGGACGGATTGCCGCTGCCCGCGTAGACGACCGGCGCGGTGACTTCGCCGGACGCCGAGTACGCGTGATACGGAAGCCCGGCCTTCTCCGGCGGGATTTGCGTGTACGGATCTTCCGGGATCGGATCCTCGCGCATCGACGCGCGCCAGGCGGACGGCGACGTCATCTCGACGACGACTTCCTCGGGCCACGGCAGCAGGACTTCGTGGGTCGTGACCTCGACGCGCTCGAGGCCGAGCTCGATGAACCGATCGCGCGTGTGAAGCGCCAGCTCGCGATCGCGATCGGATCCGGCGATGTGCGGCTCCCCGGCGTAGACGCGATGCTCGTCACGAATGCGATCGGGCGCGGGCAGGGGCAGGAACTTCCGTTCGAGCTCGGTCTCGGCGGCGGCGCCGTCGCGGGTGAACCCGAAGATCGCCGGCGCCGGCCGGTTCAGGGCCGCGACCGCGACCAGCGCGGCGACCGCAAGGGCGGTGACGACGGTGATGCGCATCGCTGTGTCTCTAACCGGAGGTCAGGCGGACAGGATGATTTCTTGTGCGCCGGATCTTCTTGATCTGTGCTTGATCTTCCTGCCTAAAGCCGGATGCTCTCTGATCTCCTGTCTAACTACCTGCTTACCTCCTGATCTCCTGTTTGATGATCTCCCTTGCGGCGTTCTGCCCCGAGCCTCCTGTGATTCCCGGCGCCGGGATGCGTCCCCGCGCCGCACAGGTAGAGTCCATCGATCGGCGTCCGGTACTGGGCCCATCCGAGGATCGGCCGCATCGTGAAGAGCTGATCGAGCGACGTTTCCCCGTGGAAGATGTGGCCGCCGGTCAGGCCGTAGGTCTGCTCGAGATCCATCGGCGTGATCACCTGGCGGTGCTCGACGAGCTGCTCGATGCCGGGTGCGTATCGGTCCAGGGTGCGCATGACGTGGCTTGCGAGCACGTCGCGGGCGGCCGTCCAATCGTGACCGCCGGCGAGCTTGTACGGCGCGTACTGCACGTACACCGACATCACGTGCCGGCCTGGCGGCGCCAGCGACGGGTCCTGCAGCGTCGGGACGGCGATGTCGAGATACGGTTCCGGAGAGATCTCGCCGTACTTCGACGCGTCGAACGCGCGCTCGAGGTAGTCGATGTCCGGCCCGATGTGGATCCTGCCGTGAAGAGCGCCCGGGTTCCCGACGCCCTGAAAAACCGGCAACGCCCTCAGCGCCAGATTCACTTTTGCGGCCGTGCCCGGGACACCGGTAGTGGCGGATCTTTGTCAGGAATCCGGGATCCAGCTCGATCGGGTCCACGAGGTTCAGGAAGGTGCGGCGGGGATCCGCATTCGAGACCACCGCGGATCCGAGGATCTCCGTGCCGTCTTCGAGGATCACGCCCGTGGCGCGTCCGTCGCGGATACTGACACGCGCGACCGCGGCGCCGGTGCGGATCTCCGCCCCCGCGTCGCGCGCCGCCTGCGCCATCGCGTCCGTCAGCGCACCCGGGCCTCCCTTGATCGTGACGCTGCTGCCGCCGGGGACCGGATCGATCGCCGCGTTGAGGAGGAGGACGGTGCCGGTCCCCGCGGACCACGGTCCCTGCGCCGTGCCGAAAATCCCGCGCGCCGCAATGGCGGCCTGGAGCAGGTCGGTCTCGAACCACTCGGCGACGAGATCGCCGACCGCCATCGGACCCCACCGCAGCAGACGATAGCCGTCCTTCTGTCCGAGAGCGCGGAAGCGCCGCCCCAGCTTCAGCAGGTCCCAGAGCTCCCCGGTTCCCCCCGCGCTCAACGACGGCGGCGTGGTTTCCATCAGCCCCGACAGAAACCCGCCAAGGCGCGCCATCGTCGAAACGAACTCCGGGTAGCGCTCGGCGTCCTTCGGCGAGAACGCGCGAATCGTGTCGGCGGTGCGCGCCGTGTCGCTCGAGAACTCCAGCGCGCGACCGTCCGGCGACAACGCGACGAGCTGCGGGTCCGGGTGGATGAACGTCGACGCCACGCCGCGCGAGCTGCATGTCGCGAACGATCGACGGGCGGAGCGGTCCGATCGCATGAGCGAGCGTGGGACAGCTGTAACCGTCGGCGATCTCTTCGGTGACCACGGCCCCGCCCACGACAGGCCGCCGCTCGAGCACCAGCGGCTTCAGTCCTGCCTTCGCGAGATAGAACGCGGTGGTCAGGCCGTTGTGCCCGGCACCGATGACGATGGAGAGTCGTGTCGGGTCGGCATGTCAGAAGTCAGAATGCTCCTGTGTTCTGGCAGTCACGGTCACGCTGCGGAATCGAGCGCAGCGCCGGCGCTGGACGGGCGCGTCCCTTGGAGCGAGGCGCCGCAGCGCGCAGCCGGAAAACGGGCGAGGCGATTCACGCGGCGAGTTCGGCCAGTGTGATCCGCGTAGGTCCCAACCCACCACCGGCGCATCTGTGCGCTTGGCATGTGTCGCCCACACGCATCCCTTACTCGCCGTGGCACCGAGCGAAGCGCGCGTATGAGCCGAGAGCGTTTTCCCGCCTCGCGGAAGAGGGACGCGGCCGGCCAGCGCCGGCGCTGCGCAGCCGCCGCAGCTACCGGAGCTGTCACCGTCCTGTCTCCTTCAGAATCCTGTTCGCAGCGTTCCGTCCCGGCGCTCCCATGATTCCGCCACCAGGATGCGTCGCCGAGCCGCACATGTAGAGGTTCTTCACCGGCGTGCGGTACCTGCGCCCAGCCGGGGGCGGGACGGAGGAAGAAGAGCTGTTCGAGCGTGAGCTCACCCTGAAAGATGTTCCCCTCGGTGAGGCCGAAGTCGCGTTCGATGTCGAGCGGCGTCAGCACCTGGCGATGGAGGATGAGGTCCTTGATGTTCGGGGCGTACTCCGCCAGCGTGTTGATGACGGTGTCCCCGAACGCTTCGCGCTCGTCGTCCCAGTTGCCTTCCTTCAGGTGATACGGCGCGTACTGCACGAAACATGACGCGACGTGCTTGCCGGGCGGCGCCACCGACGGGTCCGTCAGGCTCGGGATCACCATGTCGATGTACGGGCGGCGCGAGTATCGTCCGTACTTCGCCTCGTCGTAGGCGCGCTCCATGTACTCGACGCCCGGCGAGATCGAGACGGCGCCGCGAAGATGCGGGCCGGCGCCCGGCAGCGCCGTGAAGTCGGGGAGCCCGTCCAGCGCGAGGTTCACCTTTCCGGACGAGCCGCGGTACTTGTAGCGGCGCACGTCCTCCACGAACTCGGCGGGCAGGTGCTCCACGCCGACCATCTTCAGGAACGTGAGGTTCGGATCGACGCTCGACGCGATGACGCGCGCCGTGAAGTAGTCGCCGTTCGCGAGGACGGCGCCGACCGCCGCCCCGTCCTTGACGATGATCTTCGAGACGGCCGCTTCGGTGCGGATCTCGACGCCGGCTTCGCGCGCCGCGCCGGCGATGGCTTCGGAGATCGCGCCCGTCCCTCCGCGCGACGAGGCCCCACGATCGGAACGCGCCGTCGATCTCGCCCATGTAGTGATGGAGGAGCACGTACGCGGTGCCGGGCGAGCGCACGCCGAGGAACGTCCCGATGATGCCGGAAGCCGACATCGTGGCCTTGAGCACGTCGGTCTCGAACCACTGATCGAGGAAGTCCACGGCGCTCATCGTCATGAGCTGGACCTGGTTGTACTTGTCCTCGTCGCTCAGCGCCTGAAAGCGGCGGCCGAGGTACATCAGGTCCATCAGCCCGCGCGGATCGAGCGAGGTGGGATCCGGCGGGGTCATGTTCAGGATCGGCTTGACGAACCGTCCCATCTCGACCATCGCCTTGCCGTACTCGTCGTACGCTTCGGCGTCGACCCTCGAATGCCGCGCGATCTCCCGGCGCGTCTTCGCGTGATCGTTCACGCGCCACAGATAATCGCCGCCCGGCATCGGCGTGAACGTGCCGTCGAGCGGCAGAATCTCGAGGCCGTGCTTCGGCAGGTCGAGCTCGCGGATGATCTCGGGCCGCAGCAGAGACACGACGTACGAGCACACCGAGTACTTGAAGCCGGGGTAGATCTCCTCGGTCACCGCCGCGCCGCCGAGCACGTGGCGGCGCTCGAGCACCAGCACCTTCCGGCCGGCGCGCGCGAGGTACGCCGCGCTCACCAGCCCGTTGTGGCCGCCGCCAATCACGATGACGTCGTAGTGGGACATAGCCGGGTGCGGAATCGCTGCGCTAGCCGACGAATTACCGATTTTGTCT
This sequence comes from uncultured Acidobacteriota bacterium, assembly GCA_963820645.1. Classification (GTDB taxonomy): domain Bacteria; phylum Acidobacteriota; class Vicinamibacteria; order Vicinamibacterales; family 2-12-FULL-66-21; genus JALZOC01. Next base: position 54,007 of record CAWGAS010000006.1, read on the forward strand.
GACGAGTGCGGAGCCTGTCCTGAGCGTCGTCGAAGGGTGCCCTGAACGTCGTCGAGGGGTGCGTGCTTCGGCACGCGGAGATCAGAGCCCGGCGGTGCGGGAACAGATGAGGTCGATCAGCAAAACAGGGCGTATTCTAACCTGGATCGCGTTCTGGTCCGGCTGAAGCCGGACGCTACCGGAACGCCTCGGTCCGACTGAAGCCGGACGCGACCGGTACTATGCCCATAGGAACCCCCGTCCACGAGCGCACGCTCGCGTTGTGCGAGAGCCTCAACTACCGCGAGTGGTCCGGCTACTACGCCGTCAGCGCGTACGAGGGGCATCACGATCACGAGTACAACGCCATCCGCAACGCGTCGGCGCTCATCGACGTCTCGCCGCTCTACAAATACCGGATCGACGGGCGCGACGCCGCGCGGTTCGTCGATCGGATCATCACCCGCGACGTGACGAAAATGTCGATCGGGCAGGTCTTCTACACGCCGTGGTGCGACGAGCACGGCAAGGTGATTGACGACGGGACGGTCGCGCGGCTGGCGGAGCAGACGTTCCGCTGGACGGCGGCGGATCCGAGCCTGCGCTGGTTCCGGCAGAACGCGTCCGGCCTCGACGTGACCATCGAGGACATCTCGGAGGACACGGCGGCGCTCGCGCTCCAGGGGCCGACCTCGGCGAAGCTGCTGCGCGCGGCGGCCGGCGCCGACGTCGATCGCCTCAAGTACTTCCGCGTCATGCCGGGGGTCATCGCGGGCGTGACGGTCGACATCTCGCGCACCGGCTACACCGGCGATCTCGGCTACGAAATCTGGATGCCCGCCCGGGACGCGGTCCGCGTGTGGGACGCGCTGATGGATCGCGGGCCGGCCGTTCGACATCAAGCCGGCCGGCATGCTCGCGCTCGACGTCGCGCGCATCGAGGCGGGGCTGCTGCTGATCGAGGTGGACTTCGCGAGCAGCAAGAAGGCGATGATCGCGGCGCAGGCCTACACCCCGTACGAGATGGGCCTCGGCCGGCTCGTCAACCTCGACAAGGGACGGTTCGTCGGCCGGCAGGCGCTTCGCGACGAGCGGCGGCGCGGACACGCCCGTCAGGTCGTCGGTCTCGAGATCGAGCTGGACCGACGTGGAGCGCATCTACGAGAAGCTGGGTCTGCCGCCGGCCGTCGCGGCGGTCGCGTCACGTGTCGCGGTACCGGTGTACAGGTCAGGCCGGCAGATCGGGAAGGCGACGTCCACGACGTGGTCGCCGGTGTTGAAGAGGATGATCGCCCTCGCCACGATTGACCGGCCGTATTTCGGCGAGGGGGAGGCGCTGCAGATGGAGGTCACCGTCGAGGCGGTCCGGCACCAGGTCCGCGCCAAGGTCGTGGCGGTCCCGTTCTTCAATCCGGCCCGAAAAACGGCGACCCCGCCGGCGTGACTTGGGGGTCACGCGACCCGCCGTCACGTTCATGACCTGACCCCGAACGCATCGCGAGACTCCGCCGGCTGACCAGCTCCTCGAAACCGCAGAACTCCAACCCCTGCGGCATTTTGTACGGTTTTTGTCCCGGCGCCGTTACTACTAATGAAATGGACGTCTTCGGCTGCGACATGACCGAGTGGATGGGACCTCTTTCCGGACTGACTCCGGCAGGGCGCTACGAGTATCATCGGGCCGGTACAAGAGTCCTGATGCCCGAATCCACTGGCCCCGTCGCGCCGAATGGCCTCGAAACCACTGTCGAGCTTCTGGCCCAAGTACGTCAAGGGGACCGCGACGCGCTCGATAGGTTGATTGCCCGATGCATGCCGCCTCTACGGCGGTGGGCGCGGGGCCGCCTCCCCTCGGCCGCGCGCGGCGCTGCTCGACACGCAGGACCTGGTGCAGGACACGATTCTTTCCTCCCTTCGCCACCTCGATCATTTCGAATCGCGCCACGAGGGAGCGCTGCAGGCGTATCTGCGCCAGGCCGTGCTCAACCGCATCCGCGACGAGGCCCGCCGGTTCGGACGCCGGCCAACCGCCACCGAGCTCACCGATTCACAGCCGTCGGACGCGGCGTCGCCGCTCGACATCGCGATCGGCCGCGAGGGGGTCGAACGATACGAGGCCGCCCTGCAGCGCCTGCGGCCGGCGGACCGCGAGGCGATCATCGGGCGGCTCGAGCTGCAGCACGACTACCAGGAGCTCGCGACGATCCTCGGCAAGCCGAACGCGAATGCCGCACGCGTCGCGGTCACGCGCGCGCTGGCGCGCCTGATGGAGCAATTCGATGAAGCCTGAACGCGTTGACTACCAGGCGGTGCTCGAATCGCTCGCTGACGGCGTCGAGGTCGACTGGGCCGCCCTCGAGACCTACACCGCCAGCGACGTCGAACGCCGGCGTTACCGCAACCTGCGGCTCGTCGCCCGCGTCGCGGAGCTTCATCGCACGCTCGTGTTCGATCCCGCCGCCGACGCCGTACCCGCGGCCGGCCCCGATGGGCACCTCCTCGCGACGCCCGGCGCCTGGGGACACCTGGAAGTGCAGGAGCGGATTGCCGGAGGCGCATTCGGCGACGTCTATCGCGCCAGGGATCCGCACCTCAATCGCGAAATCGCGCTCAAGCTCCTCCGCCTCGACGTCTCGACGGGACAGCCGGATCGCCTGCTCGACGAAGCGCGCGCGCTCGCCCGCGTCCGCCATCAGAACGTCGTCACCGTGCACGGCGCCGACGTCCGCGAAGGCCGCGCCGGCCTGTGGATGGAGTTCGTGCACGGCCGGACGCTCGAGTCCTGGCTGCAGGCGCACGGCGCGCTGGGCCCCGGCGAAGCCACGACCCTTGGCGTGGATCTCTGCCGGGCGCTCGCCGCCGTCCACGGCGCCGGCCTCGTGCACGGGGACGTCAAGGCGCAGAACGTCATGCGCGAAGACGGGGGACGCACGGTCCTCATGGATTTCGGCGCGGGGCGCGTGCAGGGGGCGAACGTCGTCGCGCTCGCCGGGACGCCGCTCTACCTCGCGCCCGAGGTCCTGGCCGGCGGACCCGCGACGCCGCGGAGCGACATCTACAGCCTCGGCGTCCTGCTGTTTCACCTGCTGACGCGCGCGTATCCGTACTCGGCCGCGGACCTCGACGGCCTGCGCGCGGCGCACGCCGACGGCTCGCGTGCGAGGCTGCGCGATCTTCGCCCGGACCTGCCCGACGATCTCGTGCGCGCGGTGGACCGTGCGCTCGAACCGGATCCCGCGCGGCGGTTCGCGACCGCCGGCCAGATGGAGCAGGGCCTCGCGCAGGCGCTGCAGCCCGTTCCGGCTCGCGCGCCGACGGCCTGGCTCGTGCTGGCATCGGTGACGCTGGTGGCGGCCATTGCGCTGCTCACCGCGATTCCGCGCCTGCTCCCGGTTTCCTCGACCCCCGTCCGGTCGATCGCGATCCTGCCGTTCGTGGCGTCAGCCGGGCTCGCCAACCAGGAGCATCTGGTCGCGGGGCTTACGTCCGACGTCGTGCGCGAGATGCAGCGGTTCGACGTCGAGGTCAAGCGCGCCTCGACCGGGCGCCCGAACGGCGTCGGCAAGGACGTCGAGCAGCGCCTGGGCGCCGACGGCACCGTCCGCGGCGAGCTGCGGCGCACGCCGACGCGCACGGCCGTGCACATCGAGGTGCAGCGGGCCGGCGGCGCGCCGCTGTTGTCGCGGGAATACGAGGTCTACGACGCGGCCCTGCCGGTGCTCGCCCGCAGGATCGCGGAAGACGTGGCGACGGCCGTGCATGCGCTGCAGCGGGCGGGAGCCGTGCTGGCCCGGCCGACGCAGTTCGCCGCATACGACGCGTATCAGCGCGGCCGCGCGTTGTTCGAGCAGCGCAATCCGGAGTCGCTGACGCGCAGCCTCGAATACTTCCAGCAGGCGGCCAAACTGGATCCGGGCTACGCCGCTCCGTGGGCGGGGATGGCGGACGTGTACATCGCGCAGGGCGTCGCCGCGTTCGGCCCGCTGGTGCCGCTCGACTCACGCCGGCTCGCGAAGGACGCCGCGATGCACGCGCTCGAGCTCGATCCCAACCTCGCCGAAGCGCATACGTCGCTGGCCTTTGCCGCGTTCTTTCACGACTGGGACTGGGACGGCGCGGAGATGCGCTTCAAGAAAGCCATCGGCCTGAACGATCAGTACACGCTGGCCCACCACTGGTACGCCAATCACCTGAACGCGATGGGGCGCCAGAAGGAGGCGATGGTCGAAATCGGCCGTGCGCACACCCTCGAACCGCTGTCGATCCTCATCGACCGCGACATCGGGTGGCACCTCTTCTTCCAGCAGAAATACGACGAGGCGATCGCTCAGCTCGAGCAGACGCTGGTCAGGGACACCGACGTATACGCCGACGCGCACCCTGCTGGCGCGCGCGCTCGCCGAACGCGGCCGCTACGCCGAAGCGCTCGAGCACCTGCGTCTTGCGGCGCCGGCCATGACGAGAACGCGCGGCGTGAACCTCAGTTTCGTCGCCTACGTGCAGGCGAAGTCCGGCGATACCCGCGCGGCTGACGCCACGATGGCGCAGATCGAAAAGCTGAGGACCGCCGAGTACGTCCCGCCGTATTACGACGCGCTCGTCTACACCGCGCAGGGACGCCTGCGGAGGGCGCTCGACGCCCTCGACCGCGCGTATCGCGAGCAGGACTCGACGCTCGTCAGCCTGATGATCGATCCGCGGTTCGAACGGCTTCATGCCGAGCCCCGGTATCAGGCCCTCGTGAAACGGATGGGATTCCCGGAACGACCGCGCTAGCCTGCGTTTTTTGCTTGCTTCGTGCCGGTGCAGTCCCTACACTTCGCCGGCTGCCCCTGCTATCAAGGAGATTAGATGCCTGTCTCGAACTCGACGCTGAAACTGCTCCGCTGCAGGAGAGACTCGGAAAGGATTGCGAAAGTACTGAAGGTCATCGGCCAGCGCGCGAGTCTGGCCGTCGAGGGAGAGATGGTGATCCTCGTCGTCCAGAACCCGTTGAAGGGGCTCGCCTCGAAGAAGAAATCCCCGGCCCGCAAAGCGTCGCGCAAGAAAGCCGCGGCGCGGTAGAGGAGAGTCGAAGCGGAAGCGGCACTTCCTGATGGCGCGAAAGAGCGGGCGGACCGCCTGGGGCTCGTGGCATCCGCTGGCCAGTGACTTTCACTTCGGCACGAAGGACATCCCCTGGGCCGACGGAGAGGAATCGGAAGCGATCGCGGCGAGCCAGCGCGCGCGCGCCAGGATCGCTCCGGCTCCTGCCGCCGTTCAAACCCGTGCGGGGACGGGGCGTGCCGCTACCCGCGCCAACTCCGAACGACCGCTTCACGCAGGTGCTGCTCGAGCGCCGCACGTGGCGGGGCTTCGGCAAGACCGCTATCCCACTGTCGAAGCTCGGAACGTTGCTCCGGCTGACGTTCGGCGTCCAGATGGAGGGACGCACGGCTGCTGGTACTCATGTCCTCTTCAAGACGTCACCGTCGGGAGGCGCCCGCCATCCGATTGAAGCCTACGTGCTCGCCCTCCGGGTCAGCGGTCTTCCGAAGGGCCTGTATCACTTCGCGCCGGACACGGGGCGGCTGCACCCGGTCCGCCGCGGCGCATCCTCCTCCCAGCTCGTCGGGTATCTCTCCGGGCAGTGGTGGTTCGCCGACGCCGCTGCACTCGTCCTGATGACGGCGGTGCTTCCGCGCGTCCGCTGGAGGTATCCGCATCCGCGCGCCTACAGGTCCGTCCTGCTGGGCGCCGGTCACCTCTGTCAGACCTTCTGCCTCGTGGCCACGTGGCTGAAGCTGGCCCCTTTCTGCACCCAGGCCCTGGCCGACTCCCGGATCGAGCGCGACCTCGGGGCCGACGGGATCGACGAAGTGGTTATTTACGCCGCCGGCGTCGGCAGCCGTCCCCGTGACGGCCGCTGGGTCCAATGGCCGCCGCATCAGCCGGGTCAGCCCTTCTTTCCGAAGGATTTCGTCAGGAAAACCCGCTAGTCACACCTGTACGGCTAACCCCCCCTCCGCCGTTGTATCTAGAGAACGAAGGTCACGGAGGGACTCACGTCATGGATGCCACAGCCCTTGGAAACCCACTGGACCACTATCACCTCGAAGCCCCGCTCGGCTCAGGTGGCATGGGGGTCGTTTATCTGGCAGAGGACACCAAGCTGAGCCGCCGGGTCGCCGTCAAGGTCCTGCCGGCCAACCGGCTCGACGAGCAGGCGCGGCTGCGCCTTCGCGACGAGGCGCTCCACGCTCTCGCGCCTCAGCCATCCGAACATCGCGTCGGTGTTCGACTTCGGATCGCAGCCCGAGATCGACTACGTCGTCATGGAGTACGTCCCCGGGACGACGCTGGATGTGCTGCTGCAGCGCGGACCGCTGGATTCGGAGACCGTCGTCCGGCTCGGCGTGCAGCTGGCGCGCGGTCTCGCCGCCGCGCACGCGTGCGGCATCGTCCATCGGGACATCAAGCCGGGGAACGTGCGGGTGACGGCCGAAGGGCTGCTGAAGATCCTGGACTTCGGCGTGGCGACGTTCGCGCTGCCGTCGCCGGAGTCCAAGACGACCGCCGGGTTCTTCGATCGGACGCCGGCGCTTGCGGGCACGATCCGGTACATGGCGCCGGAGCGCCTGCGCGGGAGCCCGGCCGATCCGCGGACCGACATCTTCAGCGCCGGCGCGCTGCTGTACGAGATGGCGTGCGGGCGGCCGCCGTTCAGCGATCCGCAGCCGATGCGGCTCATCGCGTCGATCCTGAGCGCGCGGCGGACGCGGCCGTCGGCGATCAACCCGCTGGTCGATCCGGCGCTGGAGTCGGTCGTCCTGCGGGCGCTCGATCCGGATCCGGCGTGGCGCTTCCCGCTGGCGGCCGACCTCGCCGACGCGCTCGAGGCCGTGGCGGCCCGGCAGCGCCAGCCCCGCGCGTCGTCGATCAGCGCCGTCGCGCGCTGGGCGTCGAAGCTGGCGAGCGCGCTGCTGATGTAGGGCTGGGAACGGTATCTGCTGAATCGGTAGTGCCAGCGAGCTTGCGGGTGGCGCGCGGCGAGCGCCCGTAGCACTACCGATTCAGTCGAGACATGCCACCACGTCAGTCACTAGTCCGAATCACTAATCGTGAATCACTGCATCGCTGAATCCTGAGTCCGATTCGAGGATTCACAGGATTCGCGATTAGTGATTCGGGACTAGCCACTAGCGTTCGACCGGGCCGAAAATCTCCTACGGATGGTGGAGGGCGACGATCATCTGGTCGAACGCGTAGAGCAGATCCTCGCGGTTCGAGTACGGGCCGGGCGTGTAGGCGCGCGAGGCGATGCCGGCCTGTGACAGCTCGCACACGTGCCAGTCCTGGCGGTTCGTCATGTCCCAGAACTCGATCGCATCCGACGCGTCGAACCCCGGGCGCGCGAGCTCCTCGGGACGGAAGTGCCATTCACAGACGTTGATCGTGCGCCCCGGCGCGATCGGCCACAGCGTGTGGACGAGCATGTAGTCGGGGTGCAGGCTGAGGAGCATGTTCGGAAAGATCGCGTAGTAATACACCCGCCGCGTATCCTCCGGCGCCAGCCCCGGCAGGAACGCGCGCGGGCAGGTCCCGTCCATCGACAGCGTCGCCACGCCGGGCCGCAGATCCATCCGTCCACCCATATAGGTCGCGCGCAGCGGCTCGTTCTCGCCGCTCAGATAGTGCGAGAGCTTGTTGAGCGCGGGGTGAAGGTTCGGGCAGTGGAGGCACTCGTTGTAGTTCTGAATCAGCAGCTTCCAGTTCGCCTGCACGTCGTAGACGATCCGGCGGCCGAGCCGCAGATCCTCCATGCGCCAGGGCCTGAACCTGCCGGGGAGATCGGCGAGCTGGACGCTCAGCGGCTGCGCCTCCTGCGACAGGTTCACGAAGATGTGCCCGTCCCACTCGTCGCAGTGGACGCGGTGCAGCGGGTAGTCGTCCTTCCGGAAATGCGGGACCTCGTCCATGTGCGGCGCCCCCACGAGGCGTCCCTCGAGGTCGTACGTCCACGCGTGATAGGGACACTGGATGCTGCCGGCGAACGTCCCCTCGGCCGCGGTGCACAGCTTCGTGCCGCGATGACGGCACACGTTGTAGAACGCGTTGACGCGTCCGGGACGCGCGCCGGTGATGATGACGCTTTCGCCGAGGAGCTCGCGCACGAAGAACCGGCCCGGCCGATCGACTTGCTCGGTGCGCCCGGCGCAGACCCACATCCGGCCGAAGAACGCCTCCATCTCGCGGCGGAAGTACGCCGGGTCGACGTAGTACTCCGCCGGCAGCGTCCGCGCGCCCTGCGGCATCACGTCGCGCGGTTTCGGCAGGGGTTCCGCGGGGTTCCTCAAGGTTCCACCGGGGCCCATGATACAACCACCGACCGTGCCTCTCCCCATCGAGACCGTGTCCCCGACGACGCTGAAGCGCGAGCTCGGCCGCTGGGACCTCACGGCCATCGGCGTCAACCAGGTCATCGGCAGCGGAGTCTTCGCGCTGCCCGCGGCGCTGGCCGCGAGCGCCGGCGCGTGGAGCCCGTGGATGGTTGCGGCCGTGGGATTCGCCTCGATGCTGATCGCGCTCTCGTTCGCCGAAGTGGCGAGCCGGTTCGAGGGCACCGGCGGACCCTACCTCTACACGCGCGCCGCGTTCGGCCGGTTTGCGGCGTTCGAGGTCGGCTGGATGCTCTGGTTCACGCGCGCCGCGAGCTGGGCGGCGGTCATCACGGTGCTCATCGCGGCGCTGGGCCGCTACTGGCCGCGGGTGACGTCGGGCGCGCCGAAGATCGTCCTGCTCACCTCGATCGTCGCGGTCCTGGCGGCGATCAACATCCGCGGCATCCGGCAGAGCAGTTTCGTCGTCAACGCGCTGACGGTCGGCAAGCTCCTGCCGCTCGTGGTCTTCATCGTGGTCGGTCTGTTCTACGTGGACGCGTCACGCCTGAGCGAGGACGCCAGCGTGCCGCTCGCGAGCCTCTCGGCGAGCGGGTTGCTGCTGATCTTTGCGTTCGGCGGCTACGAGGTGGTGCCGGTGGTCGCCGGAGAAACACGGGACCCGCGGCGCACGGTCCCATTCGCGCTCATCATGACGATCGTCATCGTCACGATCGTGATGACGATGGCGCAGGTCGTCGCGCTGGGGACGCTGCCCGGGCTGGCCCAGTCGAAGACGCCGCTGGCCGACGCCGCGGCGGTGTTCCTCGGCACTGCGGGAGCGGCGATGTTGACGCTCGGCGCGGTCTTCTCGACCTCCGGCAACAACATGGGGCAGGCGTTGTCCGGGTCGCGCAACCTCTTCGCGCTCGCGGAGCAGGGAGACCTGCCGCCGTTCTTCGGGCGCGTCCACCCCACGTATCGCACGCCGATCAACGCCATTCTCGTCACCGCGGCTGTCGCGCTCGTGCTCGCGCTGTCCGGCACGTTCCAGGCGCTGGCGGCAGCGAGCGCGATCAGCCGCCTCGTGGTCTACGTCGCGACGTGCGCATCGACGCTGCGGCTGCGCCGGGTCCGCGGGGTCAACCCGCCGATCTTCACGGTGCCGTTCGGTCCGGTGATCCCCGTGGCGGCGATCCTTTTCGCGCTCGCGATCCTGGCCGGCGCCAGCCGCCTGCAGTTGATGTCGGGCACGGGAGCGCTCGCCGCCGGCGCGGTGCTGTATCTGATCGCTGTCAAAGGGAGACAGACGTCAACCACGGGTCCGGCTGAAGCCGGACGCCACGGGACCAGGAGTCGAGTCGATGACGATACGAATCGTGTTGCTGGCCGCGCTCGCGCTGTCCTTCCCGGTCCAGGCCGCGGCGCAGCCGTCCGTGTTCGTCGTGCGGCATGGCGAGCGCACCGACACAGGCACGGGCGTCACGCCGCCGCCCGGCGCGGATCCGGACCTCTCCGCCGCCGGCCACCTCCGCGCCGCGTCCCTCGCCGCGATGCTGAAGGACGCCGGGATCACCGCGATCTACGTCACGCAGTACAAGCGGACCCACCAGACCGCCGCGCCGCTCGCGGCCGCGCTCGGCATCACCGTCGTCACGATCCCGTCCGCCGACACCGCACAACTCGTCGCCAAACTGAAAGCCGCGCCCGGCAACGTGCTCGTCGTCGGCCACTCGAACACCGTGCCGGATGTGATCAAAGGATTAGGGGTCGATGCCCCCGTGACCGTCGCCGACTCCGAGTTCGACAACCTCTTCATCGTCACGCGGGGGAGAAGCCGTCGCTGGTGCGCTTGCACTACCGGTAGCTGAGCCTGACTCGCGGACTCGGGAGCTCGGGAAGCTGGGATGCCGCGGAAGCTGGGAGCGGGAAGCTGCGAAGCTGGAGCTGGAGCAGCTCGATCAGTCCGCGCTGATCGCCAGCAGGTTGTACTTCCAGACCGCGGCCGCAAAGGCCAGCGGCGTCAGCAGGCCGAGCGCCCAGATGGCGAGCGTCAACCCGGACCGCACCATCTCGTTGCGCGTGAGCACTGTCAACACCGGCGCGAACACGATCGTCAGCGTGCCGCCTGCCACCTGGCTGATGAGGATCCACTCGAGCGGCCGTTTCAGGTGCGCGAGCCCCTGCTGCGCGATCTCATGGTGGCTCCGCAAGAGCGACACGATCGCGGCGACCGGGAGGACCATGCCGAGGAGGACGAGAAGCGGGAATCCGAAGACGATCACCGACAACCCGTAGGCGACCGTGAGCTCGCCAGGCGTGGGCGGCGCGAACAGGACGAGGCCGGCAATCGCCAGCGGCGCCAGTGCGTACGCGATCGGCATCTGCATGCCCGAAGCCCTGATCCACGGGCGCCTGCGCGGGAACACCTGCGTGAAGTGGAACAGCACCAACGCGCCGGCTCCCAGGGCCGCCATGACCGCCGCAAAGGCGGCCGGCGGCAGCTGCCTGGGATCGGTCGTGCCGCGCAGCCACCACAGCGTCGGGATGCCGAACACGATCACGTTGGCGATCGAGAACGCCACGAACACGCGCGTGCGGATGTCGTCGGTCGCGCGCAGCCACGCCGCAACGCCGATCGCGAGGTAGCACACGGCCGCGATTCCCTGCGTGACCGCGTCGAGCCGCGTGAAAACCGGCGTGGGGAGCGTCGTCAGATCCATCGTGATCGACATTGTCCGTGGCGGAGAGCCCTATCCGCAATCGCCAATGCGAGCTGGTCTCACGGGTCAGTTCAGGAGTCAGGAGCACGATAGCGGGACGGGACTGACTCGGGATGCTCGTGATCGGCAGTCGGGCGCCGGCGCGGCAGCGGGCATGCCGGCCGTCGTCCTAGTCCGTGGCGCTGGCGCTTCGCCGGTAGACGATCTTGCCGTCGAAGATCGTCACGGCAACCGTCGTCGAAGCGAGCCGCGACGGTGGAGCGTCGAAGATGTCGGTCGAGAGGACCACGAGGTCTGCCAGCATGCCGACTTTGAGCGATCCCTTGCGTTGTTCGTCGAACGACGCGTACGCCGGACCGGATGTGAACGCGTCGATGGCGCGCTCGAGCGGCAGCCGCTCGGCGGGATTCCAGCCGCCCTCGGGGAGTCCGTTCACGGTGGTCCGGTTGACGGCGACGTGGATCGCGGCCATCGGGTTCAGCGGCGCGGCCGGCCAGCCGGTTCCGAACGCGAGCCGGCTCGCCACGGCGGCGACGGTCGCGTATGGCCACGCGCGCTCGGACTGTTCGCGGCCGACGCTGCGCCCCACCGCGTCGATGCGGGCCTGGAGCGGTGCGGCCTGCATCGGTTGAAACGACGCAATCACGTTGAGCCGGCCGAGCCGCGGCAGATCGATCTCGTCGATGAACGCGGCGTGCTCCAGTCGATGGCGGCGCTCGTGCTGCGGCCGCGGATTCGAGCGCACGGCGTGCTCGTACGCGTCGAGGACCATCCGGGCGGCGCGATCGCCGGTCGCGGTGGCCGTGATCTGCCACGCGCGCGCGTCGAGCAGGCGGACCGTGCGGTTCAGATCGTCGGGGGACACGGCCGTGGCGGCAGCCGGCGCGTCGGGCGTGCTGGCGCAGGGCTCCAGCATCGCGGCCTCGCAGGACTCGATCGGTCCATCGAGGGCGATCCGGATGCTGCCGGCCTTGAACAACGGGTCGTCCGGATACTCGCTCGACACCGCATCGAGCGCGTCTATCTCGCGCTCGCTCGGCGCACCCTCGAGTGCCACCGACGCGTACACGCGCACCTTCAAGTCGCGCGTCCGGCGCGCTTCTTCGTAGAGCGCGAGATCCTCGGCGCCGGCCGCCGCATCCTGCACGCTGGTAATCCCGTTGCGGTGCGCCTCGACGATGGCCGCGCGCAGCGCGCGCGCACGCTCGTCGTGCGTGGGCCGCGGCACGACCCGCCGGACCAGCGCCACCGCTGCGCTCTTCAGCACACCGGTTGGTTCGCCCGTGCGTGCGTCCTTGACGATGGTCCCGCCGGCCGGATTGGGCGTCTTGCGCGTGAGTCCGGCCAGGTGCAAGGCTTTCGTGTTCACCCAGGCCGCGCGGCCGTCGTTCGACAGGATGAACGCGGGCCGATTGGGGACCGCGGCATCGAGCTGCAGTCGCGTCGGTCCGCCACTCTGGAAACGCGTCGGCAGACCACCCCCGGCCGACGACCCACGCGCGATCGGGATTCGCGTCGGCCCACGTCCGGATGCGCGCGTGGACCTCGGCGGCGTCGGCCGAGTCGACCAGATCGATCGCATCGAGCCCGAGCCCGCCGTTGATGAACTCCACGTTCGCGTCGTTGAATCCCGGAAGCACCGCCGCGCCCAGAGCGTCGAGGAGAATGGTCTGCGGACGGCGGAGGCGGTTGATCTCGCGGTTGCTTCCAACCCGCAGGATCTGGTTGCCGCGAATGGCGACGGCTTCCGCCGTGCTGCCCGAGGCGTCCGCCGTATACACCTTGGCGTTGAAGACAATGAGATCCACCGGACCGTCGCTATCGTCGCGCTGCGCGCCGACGATGAGCCCTGCGATCAGGGTTGCGGCGACGATCCCGACAACGACGTAGGTAGTGAGGCGGGCGGCCATGCAGTTTTCCGGGCTGGGCGGTCGTCCGCCCGGCGCTCGGCCTGGAGCGGGCATTCTAGCACGGGGGCAAGGGCGGCTCGCGCTGCCGTGGGCGGCGTAGGACGCCTCGGTAGGCGGCTCGCTTCGCTCGCCGTAGGGCCGCGGCTCACTTCGCACCCGCGGTAGGGGCCGCTCGCTTCGCTCGCGGTAGGGGCCTCGGCGTAGGACGCCTCGGTAAGGGCCGCGCTCGCTTCGCTCGCGCGGTAGGGGCCTCGCTTCGCTCGGTAGGGCGCACTCGCTTCGCTCGTGCGGTACCGCGAAAGTCCATCGATCCAGGTCGGGCGGGTTCAAACCGCACCCGGCTGTTTTTGAAATCCCGCGAGCGGAGCGAGCGGCCCCTACCGCGAGCGCAGCGAGCGGCCCCTACGGCGAGCGTAGCGAGCGGCCCTACCGCGACGCAGCGAGCCGCCCTTACCGGCGACGCCGGCCCCTACCGCGGTCAGCGAAGTGAGCCGCGGCCCCCATGTTAGAGTCGGGCGCGATGACCGCGGAAAGGGCCCCGATTCCGGCCGGCGACGAGGGGCTCGTCCGCGCCATCGGGCTTGGGTCCGCCATCCTGTTCGTGGTGGGCAGCGTCATCGGCTCCGGCATTTTCCTGACGACGGGGGGCATGGCCGTCGTGATTCCGTCGGCGTCGCTGCTCCTCGCCGCGTGGATCCTCGGCGGCCTGCTCGCGATCGCGGGCGGCCTGACGTATGCCGAGATGGGCGCCATGTTTCCGCGCTCCGGCGGCGTGTATGTCTTCCTCAAAGAGGCGTACGGCCCGCTGACGGCATTCCTCTATGGCTGGGCGGCGCTCTTCGTCGTCATCAGCGGCGGGATCGCCGCCGTGGCGGTTGGATTTGCCGTATACCTGAGCTACTTCATCCCGGGCCTGGCGGCCGCGTCGGTCGCGGGAATCGACGGCCAGAAGCTCGTCGCCGCCGCCGTGATCGTCGTGCTCGGCGCCATCAATTACGTCGGCGTGCGCAGCGGCAACCTCGTCAGCGTCGTGACGACGGCCGCGAAGGTCGCCGCGCTCGCGGCGCTTCCGATCATGGCGACGATCGCCTGGCGGGTGCAGCCCGTGTTCATCCCGATCGTGCCTCCGGATCTCGCGAGGCCGGCGGCGTCGTTCGGCGTCGCGATGATCGCGGTGCTGTGGACGTACGAGGCCTGGTATTTCGTGACCTACGCGGCCGGCGAGATCAAGGACCCGCAGCGCAACATCCCGCGCGCGCTCCTCGGCGGGCTGCTGGTGCTCATGTCGGTCTACGTCACCGTCAACGTGGCGTATCTCTACGCGCTCAGCCTCGACGAGATGAAGGGGGTCACGCGGATTGCCGAGCGCGCCGCGACCGCGCTCGTCGGTCCCTGGGGCGCGACCTTCATCGCGCTCACCGTCGTCGTCTCGACGTTTGGAAACATCGGCGCCGCGGTGCTCGCCGGCTCGCGGCTGCTCTTCGCGATGGCCTCCGACGGCGTGTTCTTTCCGGCCGCGAGCAAAGTCCACCCGGGCTACCGCACGCCTCACCTCGCCATCGTCGCGCTGACCGTCTGGTCGGCGTTGCTCGCGCTTTCCGGGACCTACGAGCAGCTGTTCACGTACGTGATGTTCGCGTCGATCCTCTTCAGCGTCGCGGCCGGCGTCGCGCTGTTCCAGCTCCGCCGCACCATGCCGGATCGTCCGCGCCCCTACCGGACGTGGGGATACCCGATCGTTCCGCATCGTCTTCATTGCCGGGTCCGCGGCGTTCGTCGTCAACACGCTGCTCGAGAGACCGGTCGAGTCGCTCGCCGGCCTCGGCCTCCTCGCGCTGGGGCTGCCGGCGTATTGGTATTGGCGGAAGAGGTGAAGGCGCGCGGTGTCTTTCCAACACGGAGTCCACGGAGTGCACGGAGCTCTGACGACACGTTCCCGCACGCACTCGAGCCGCGCGGAGCGCGGTGCAGGGCCACGCGAGATCGAGGAATGCAAGCAGGCCGACTCGTAAGCTGCTTGCATTTCTCGATCTCGTGTGACCCTGCCAACGCCGGCCTCATGTGACAGCAGGCCGGCGCTCGAGTGCGTTCACGCCATGCACAGCGGCATTCAGTGCTTCTGTTTTGTCCGCAGTTGCTGCCACCAATTGAGCGATCGTGTCGAAATACGAACTCCGACCCAATCGCGTCGCTCCCGGAGCCTCCGTGACTCCGTGAACTCCGTGTTGGAAGACACGGCGCAGGCCGTCAAGTCTGATTCCTCCGTTGTCTTGATCTATCCGTGTGAATCCGTGGTACGTGTTTATCCGTGTTGAAATTCGCGATTCTCGGTTCAGGCGCCGTCGGCGGCTATCACGGCGCGAAGCTCGCGCGGGCGGGGCACGACGTGACCTTCATCGCGCGCGGGGCGCACCTGGCGGCGATCCGCGAGCGCGGGCTGGAGATCCGGAGCCCGGCGCTCGGGGGCTTCACCGTGCGCGCGCGGGCGGAAGAGGACACGTCGAAGGTCGGACCCGTCGATGTCGTGATCGTCGCGGTGAAGGCCTACGACAACGCGACCGCGCTGCCGCTGGTCGCGCCGCTCCTGGGACCGGGGTCGTCCGTCCTGACGCTGCAGAACGGCGTGGACAGCGTGAACGATCTGGCCGCGCGCATCGGCGAGGAGCCGGTCATCGGCGGGACGACGTACATCGCGACGGCGCTCGGCGCGCCCGGCGTGATCGAGCAGACGGGGACGCATCGGCGGATTGTCTTCGGTGAAGTGTTCGGCCGGCTCCCGCGGCTGTCGCCGCGCGTGCAGGCCCTTCATGAGGCGCTCGCGGGCGCGGACATTCAGTCGGAGGCCGTTGGCGACGGACGCGTGCCGATCTGGGAGAAGTTCATCTTCCTCGTCGCGCTCGCGGGCTTCACCGGCGCCTCGCGGCTGCCGATCGGCCCGCTGTGGGCCGACCCGCAAATCCGATCGCAGTTCCTCGACGCCTGCCGCGAGGTCGAGCGCGTCGCGCGGGCAGAAGGCGTGCAGGTCGCTGCTGACGTCATCGATCGCATTGCCGCGTACGTCGGCGGCATCCCCGGCACGATGCGGTCGTCGCTGCTGATCGATCTCGCCCAGGGGAAGCGCATTGAAGTGGACGCGCTGCACGGATCCGTCGTCCGCCGCGCGGCGCTGGCGGGCGTTCCGGCGCCGATCATGTCAACGCTCTATGCCGTGTTGAAGCCGTTCGCGGACGGCCCACCCGGCTGACGCATGGAGCGAAGGAACTTCAACGAGCCCGTGATTGCCGGACAACTCCACGGCGGCCGCGTCCGGCCCGTCTGGTCCCCACCTTGGCGCTCACGAAGCGGTGCGCGCCCGTGACGAGGTCCCGCAACGCGTCGGCAGGGATGCGTGACAGCCGAACGAGGACACACGGGTAGTTCAGGTAATGGTCCTTGAGGTAATAGGTGTCAGGGTCGTCCTCGAGGAGCGCGTCCCGGGCCGCGAAATCCATCATCACCACCAGAGTGTTCGGCTCGGCCGACTTGTGGGATGCCATGCACACGAACATCTTGCCGTTCACCTTCAGTGCGCCCTTCCCGTATGTGGTCGTGAGCGCCACGGCCGGCAACTTCCGGCCGATGGATTCGACGGTCTTGAAACTGCTGCTGCGTGGCATCGCGCCCCATCGTAATCCATGGCCGGCATTTCAGGCCCCTGCCGCGGGTGCGAAGCGAGCCGTGGCCCCTACGCGCGTCAGCGAAGACAGCGCGCGCCCCCCTAGTCATGCCGCAGCGCCGCCACCGGGCTGATCCGCAGCGCGCGCAGCGCGGGGACACAACTCGCCAGCATCGCGGCGCCGGTCACGACCAGAGGGACGACGAAGAACGTGGCCGGATCGGTGGCGCCGATGCCGTAGAGCATCGATTCCAGCAGCCGCGTCGAGGCCAGCGCCGCGGCCACGCCCAGGGCGACGCCGACCGCGATGACCCGTCCGCCTTCCCGCACCAGCAGCCCGAGCACCTGCCCGGGCCGGGCGCCGAGCGCGACGCGCACGCCGATCTCGCGCGTCCGGCGCACGACGGCGTACGCGACGATGCCGTAAACACCGACGACGGCCAGCGCGAAGGCCATCGCGCCGCAGGTCGCGACGAGGACGGCGGTGAGGCGATTGGCGCTGACGGCTTCGGCGAGGTGCGCCTCGAGCGTGATCGTGCGGAAGATGGCCACGTCCCGATCGACCGCGGCGGCCGTGCGCCGGATGGTCTCGGCGAGCCTCAGCGGATCCCCCGACGTCTTCGCGACGAGAGTGACCCTCGCGATGAAGTCGCGCTCGAGCTGGTGGAACACGACCGGCGTGGGCGGATCCTGGAGCCCGCTCCGGCGCTGCGCGCGCACGACGCCGATGATCTCGAGCTCGGTGTTTCCCATCTGCATCCGCCGGCCGACAGCGCGTCCTCCGAAGTAACGGTCCGCGAGCACGTCGTTCACGACGATCAGCGGCACCTGCCCGGTGTCCGCCGATTGAAACAGCCTTCCCTCGACCGCGCGCGAATCCCATCGTCTCGAAGTAGTCCCGGTGCACGCCGTTGACGTGCAGCTCCATGTCTTCGCCGGGCCTCGGCACGTATCCGGGAATGCGGAAGAGGCGCCGGGAACCTCCCGCAACCGGCACCACTCGGGCGAGGCTGGCCCGCTCGACGCCGGGAATCGCGCCGACCGCGGTCAGCAGGGATTCGTAGTACGCGCGGCCTTTCTCGGGCGGGACCGACGGCGGGATCTCGACGGAAAGGAGAAGCGCCTGGCGAGTCGAAAAGCCAGGGTCCACGTCGAGCGCGTTGGCGAGGCTGCGCGTGAGCAGCACCGCCGATACGAGCAGGACCGACGCGACGGCGACCTGCGCAACCACGAGGACGTTGCGTGCGGTGACGCTGCCGCGTGTATGACCGGCCCGTCCGGCGTCTCCCCGGAGCGCGAGCGCCGCGGGCGATCGCATCCCATGGAGAGCAGGCGCGAGGCCCGACGCCAGCCCGCTGGCGAGAGCCACGGCCGCCGTGAACGAGATGACAATCCAGTCCACGCGGAGCGTCGAGCAGCCGTGCCTGCTCGGCAGGGAAGAAAGAAGGAAGGGCGTCCACGGTCCACAGCGCAAACAGCAGCCCCAGCGCCCCGCCGGCAACCCCGAGCACGAGGCTTTCGGTCAGCATCTGCCGCAGCACGCGGCCCCGGCTCGCGCCGAGCGCGAGGCGGACGGCCACCTCCCGGCTGCGAGCGCTCGCGCGGGACAGGAGGAGACCCGCGACATTGGCGCACGCAATCAGCAGGACCAGGCCGACCGCCGCCATCAGGGTTGCGCCAATCATCGCCACTTCGGATCGAAACCTCGGGTGGAGCCGCGTGTGCGGGAGCACGATCATCGGCCGCGGATCGTCAGGCCGCGCCAGCGTTCCGCGATTGGTCGCGGGAGACGTGGCCGCGAGGCTCGCCGCGATCGCGTCTAGCTGGCTCTGCGCCTGCTCGCAAGCTGCTTCCCTGGTCCAGACGGCCCACGATGGAGAGGCCGCGGGTGCCGCGCGCCGCCGGACTGTCGCGCGCCTCGAGCGGCGTCCAGAGCTCGAAGGCCGCGCCGAGATTCAGTCCGTCGAACCGCTCCGGCGCCACGCCGACAATCGTCACCGATCGGCCGTCAACGCTGACCTGCTTGCCCAAGCGCGGACGGCGCACCGCCGAAAGCGCGTTGCGACAGGCTGTAGCCGATCACGCCGACCGGGGGCGCACCCGGCTGCGTGTCCGCCTGGCCCGATTGCACGTCCGGCAACCGGCTGAACGCCGAGCAGATCGAAGAACTCCCCCGACACGGCCGTCGTGCGGATTCGCTCGACCTGCTCGTCGATCCGCATCACCGCCGATCCTTCCGAGAATGCGGCGAGCCTCGGAAGAGCCGGTGCGCCCGCTTTCATCGAGAGGTAGTCGGGATACGAGGACGCGCCGTACGGTCCGCTGCTGAAATCGCTCGTGAACACGGAGACGAGCGACCCCGGATCGCGAACGACAGGCGCAGGCTTCAGGAGGAGGGCATTGACGAAGCCGAAGACGCTGGCGTTCACGCCGATCCCGATGGCGAACGTCAGCAGCGCCAGCGCCGTGAATCCTGGCGCCTTTGAAAAGGAGCGGAGCGCGTATCGCAAGTCCTGCAGGAGCGTGTCCATGGCGACCGGACAGCCAGACGCGTGCCACGGGGCCGCGGTCTGGAAAACCATGACCTGTCAGGACTTGAACGGCGGGAGTCCACGAGGGACGTGGCCCCGGTTGTCCGGTTTCGACATCGGCCGTCCCGCGCCCGCACAGCAGCGGACGACCGCACGACGCCAGTCGAGTGCATCCTCGGCGAGTGGGCGAGCCGCACTTGCGCGAGCTGAGTCGGAGCGCCGGTTCCGCACGAGGCCTGCGATACGGCTTACCGAGGCGTCCGACGCCGAGGCCGCCCGGTACGCCCCCATGCCCCCTTCAACAGTGAGGACGTCGCTGACGCCGGCGCGCGACAGCAGGCTGGCGGCGAGCGTCGATCGGTAGCCACCCTCGCAAATCGTCGCGACGGGGCCGGTCCGCGGCACGTCGCCGGTGCGGCCGGTCAGCTCACCGATCGGTATGTGCACCGCACCCGCGATGTGCCCCTCCTGCCATTCCCGCGTGGTGCGCACGTCGATCACCGTCAGCCCGTCGGCGCGCGCCAGGCGTTCGCGGAGGTCGCCGGCGCCCATCTGCTCAATCGCCGACGTCGGCAACCCGGCGCGGCGCCACGCCTCGATGCCGCCGTCGATGCAGCCCTCGACCGCGTCGAGTCCGACGCGGAGCAGCTGACGCCCCGCTTCGGCCGCCTCGCCGGCGTTCGACGCGAGCAGCACGATGCGCGTCCCCGGACGCACGACCCAGCCCGCCCAGTAGCCGACCTTCGGGCCGTACGCGATGTTGAGCGCGCCGGCCGGATGTTCGGGACAGAAGGCGTCGGCGCCGCGCAGATCGATCAGGATCGCGCCCTGGCGTATCGCGCCGGCGGCCTGCATCGCATCGATGGTCTTCACGCCGGGGTAGCCGGCCGCGAGGCCGAGCAGCGCCGGCCCCTCCTGGTTGATCCGCTTCATCCACTGGAAGTACGCCGGCGTCTCGGGCAGATCCGCGAGCACCGCGGCGACGAAGGCCTCGCGCGAGCCGTACTGCAGCGCCGGGTTGAAGCGCCGCTCCGCTCCGATGGTCGAGTGCGGCTCGGCGCCGATGCCGGTGCCGCACAGCGATCCCGCGCCGTGACCCGGATGCACCTCGACCGCGTCATCCAGCGTGAGCAGTTTCTCGAACAGCGAATCGTACAGCTCGCCGGCAAGCTGCCGCGTCTGCGCTTCGCCCAGGAGATCGGGACGGCCGACGGCGCCGACGAAGAGCGTGTCGCCGGTGAACACGCGCGCCGGCTCGCCGCCCTGGCGCGCGACGACGGAGATGTGCTCCGGCGTGTGCCCGGGCGTGTGACGGCACTCGAGGTCGAGATCGCCGAACGTCAACCGCTCGCCGTCGTGGACGTCGCGGTACTCGAAACCCAGCGCGGCGCCCGGGCCCCGCGATGGTTCGCGCGCCGGCCTCCATCAGCTCCCGCGCGCCCGACACGAAGTCCGCATGAATGTGGGTTTCCAGGGCCGCGACGATGCGCAGCCCGTGCTGCCTGGCGGCGGCGACGTAGACGTCGGCGTCGCGCCGCGGGTCGATCGCGATCGCCTCACGCGTCCGGCGGCAGGCGATCGAGATAGGAAGCCTGGGCGAGCCCCTCGTCGAAGAAGCGCTGAAACATCGGGTAGAATTCCTGCGGCCCTGTCGGGCGATCATAGCATCGGCCCATTGCCAATCCTGACTCCCGCCATCGTCGCGATCGTCATGGGCGCCGGCGCCCTCGCCGGATGTCTCGGGGCGCTGCTCGGCCTTGGCGGCGGCGTGTTTCTGGTCCCGTTCCTCAACGCGGCGCTCGGCCTCGACTTCAAGCACGCCGCGGCGATCAGCCTCGTCACCGTCATCGCGACGTCGAGCGCCGTGTCGGCCGGCACCCTCGGGCTCAACCTGATCAACCTGCGTCTCGGGATGCTGCTCGAGGTCGCGTCGGCGGCCGGCGGCGTCGCGGCGGCGATCACGATCGACCCGGATCTCCGACGTGTCGCTGGAGCGCGGCTTCGCCGTCGTCGCCGCGCTCATCGCCGTCCTGATGCTGACGCGCCTCGATCAGCGGAACGTGCTGCTCGACGACGAGCGCGGATCCGGGGGCGCTGGGGGGACGGTTTTACGAGGAGGAAGCCGGGCGCGAGGTCGTCTACCGCGTGAAGCGCCTGCCCGTGGCGCTCGGAATCTCGTTCGTGGCCGGCAACGTCTCGGCGGCGTTCGGCATCGGCGGCGGCATCCTCAAGGTGCCGGTGCTGACCGCGTGGTGCGGCGTGCCGATGCGGGCGGCAGCCGCGACGAGCTCGCTCATGATTGGCGTGACCGCCGTCGCGTCGGTACCCATCCAGTACGCGCACGGCTACGTCAACCCGCCGCTCGCCGCGGCCGCGGTGCTGGGCGTGCTGATCGGCTCGCGCGCCGGCTTCTGGTTCGGCGGCCGCGCGCGCGCGAAGTGGCTGAAGCTGCTGATGGCGCTCGTGCTGACGCTGGTGTCGGCGTTCTATTTCAGGAAGGCCCTGTGAGCGCGGACAGCCAATCCGCTCGGCCGGCTCGAACATCATCTCGGGCGCCTGCTCGTCACGGGCGTGATCGCGAGCGCGGTCCTTCTGTTCGCCGGGCTCGCGCTCTGGCTCGCGAACCCCGAGATCCCGGTCGCGCGATGGCTGCTGAACGGCGGGCTCGTCGTCCTCATGGCGACGCCGATTCTGCGCGTGTTCGTCTCGGTCGTGGAATACGTGCGGATGCGGGACTGGTTCTTCGTCGCCATCACCGTCGTCGTGTTGATCGAGCTGACCGTGACCGTCGTGGTGGCGCTGACGCGGGGGTAGTCCGCAGAGACAGCGGAGACTTGCGCAGGAGTACCACGAGATAACGGAGTACGGAGAAGACTTCTCGACTCCGCTGTCTCCGGCTGCAACTCTTCGAGTCCGGCATCTTAGGGATCTCGTAGGTCGATCGTCTCCGTTCCCCGAACCCTTCGGGACTCGACGGAATCCCTCCCTGGTTGACGGCCGCGGCCACTTCCTTCAATCGCTCCAGCGAGGCGGCGCGCATCTTGTCGAGCAGCCCCGAGATGCGCTGCGCCTGGTGCACGACGGTCGACAGATCGCGCTGGAGATCGGGGTTGGGGTAGCCGCGCTCGAGCAGATCGCAATGGCCGATGATCGTCTGCAGCGCGCTGTTGATCTCGGCCGCCATCGACAGCGTCAGCTCCGACATCGCTTCCATCGACCGGTACTTGCCGACGGCGATCTGGAGCTGCTGCGCCACGTACGCGACCGCGAAGATCTCGGCGATCGGCATCAGCACGTCCACGTGCCGCCGCTGGAACGCGTGGGTCTGGCGCGACACCACGTTGATCGTGCCGACCGCGCGCCCTTTGGCGACGAGCGGCACGATCACGGCCGAGCCGAGCCCGGCGCTGTGCAGGACGTTGACGTCGAGGAAATCAGCCGCGCCCTCGCTCGTGTCGTTGATGATGAGCGGCTCGCGCGAGCGCACGACGCTGCCGAGCGCCGTGCGCTCGATCTTGAACACGATCTCGGGCCGCGGCCTCGTGCGCCGCTCTCTCGTGGACCCGCGCGGTGTAGGTCTGAAACTCCTGGCCGTTTTCCGTCAGCAGCGCGAGCCCGAGCCGATCGCAGGGCACCAGCCGGATGATGCGCTGGGCGAGGGACTGGAACGCGAGCGGCACGTCGACCGAGCGGGAGATGTTCTCGAGGATCGCGTTCTGCATCTCGAGCTCGCCGACCCGATCCAGCGTCTCCGTCTGCGTGTGCTCGTGCTCGGTCACCGCGCGGGCGAGGCCGCCGATCCGCCGCGTGGCGATCGCCGCCAGCACCAGGACGACGAGCCCGGCGGCGACGGCCTGCAGCACGGCAACCGGCCGCTGCGGGACGCCGCCCGCGATCGCCCACGAGGCGCCCTCGACAACGGCGAACGCGGCGACGAGGGACCAGATGGCCCAGACCGCCACGCGCGGATGCCGTAGATTCATTGTGGAAATCACTCTGTAGCTGATCTGGAACTATAGCACCCGTGAGTACCGGTCTCTAGCTCTCCAGGTTCTCGGTCTCAGGTCGTCTTAGGTCTTCGGTCTTAGATCTTTGGTCTAGGTCATCCGGCTTCAGTCCGACTCGGACCTAGACCAGAGACCCGAGACCTGAGACTAGAGACCGACGTACGCCTCCATCGCCCTCGCCCGCTCGCCCGCGTCCACGAGAGGAAACGTGCCGAGCACGTGTGCGAGCTCCGACTCGTCAAGGCCGTAGAGCCGCGCCACGCGGGCCTGCAGCTGAGCCGCAGCGGCACGATCATCCGGCTCAGCCGACAGCCGCGCGCTGAGCGCCGCAATCGTGCGGAAGACGGCTGAGTCCCCTGGCGGCCTGGGCACGGGCAGCCGTCCGATGATCGACGTCGTCACGTGCGTGCCGACGCGAAGCCGCACGAGGTAGTTCGCCACGAAGCTGTTGAAGACCCCGCACAGGAACGCCTGCTCGTCATCGTCGATCTCCGCGGCCGGGCGCCGCGTGCGCACGGCGGCTCCCTTCTTCAGGCAGAACAGCGTGTGCGTCGTCACGACGCCGGCCGGAACGATCGCCGCGATCAACGTCAGCCGGTTTGTGGCGGCGGCCACGTCCCGGTAGGCGAGCCGCGGGCGCGAATAGGTGCGAGCGGGATCGAGAAGCTTCGCGGCGGTGCGCGCCGGGATGTGAACGCGCGAAGCGGCGACGTCGGCGATGAACGGCCGAATGAGCTTTCCTTCGATGACCGGAAGGTCCCCGGCCGCGCGAGGGCTGCCCTCGACGAAGTGCTTCCTGTCTTCCGTCGCGTTGAGCTCCCGTCCGAATGCCGCATGCCATCCAGCTGGATCGCCGAGCGCCGGAATCGAGAACGCGATCCTCGACGCAATCGCGACGTCGGCGGCCGTGCGGAGCTCCGGGATGGCGAGCTGTTCGCCGGTCAGTTGATCGACGAGGGATCGCGGGATCGGCACCGAGGACGGATCGGCGCCCGAGTCCGGGAGCTCGTCGAGCACGTCCGGCGAGCGCACGCCGAAACGGCAGGGGAGCGTCGTTGTGGCCTGACCCGGCGTGGCCGCGATCAGCAGAAACTTCAGCCCGCGATGGATCGGGAACAGGCCGTCGCGGTTCTCGATCGAGATGAACGTGTCCACCTGCGTGCGATCCAGCACGCGCCGCCGCAGCGCCGCGCACCCGTGATCGGACGCGAAGCCGGACGGCAGGACGATGCCCAGGCGGCCGCCGGTGCGGACGAGCGAGAGGGCACGCTCCAGAAACAACTGATACAGATTGGCGTGCCCGTCGCTCTGGAGGCTGTAGACGCCGGACGCTCGCGTGAAGGCTGTCAGCCGGGCTGCCGCCGCTCCGTCGGGACCCTCATCTGCGCGGAGCATCTCCCACGGCGGGTTGCCCAGCACGGCATCGAAGCCGGAGCCCGGAAGATGGCGGCCCTCCGCGTCGTGAAAGACCTCCGGGAACTCGAGGGTCCAGTGAAAGAAACGCTCGCGCTCCACCGCACGCCGCGCGGCGTCCACCAGCGGCGCGGAGACGTGCGCCGGCAACACACCGCCGCGGCCGAGCACTTCGTCCAGGACAGCCGCGAACGTGGCGCCGCGCAGGCTCGCCGGGCCGTCGTGGAACCATGCGGCGCACCACAAATCCGCGGCGGCCTTCCATCGCGCGAGCGGCGCTCCATCCTGCGCCAACGACGCCATCAACCGCTCCTTCGTGCGAACCTGCTCGATGGTGTCGCCGGGATCGTTCGCGATCGACAGGCGGCGTCCGATGGTCTCGCCGAGGGCGGCTCCGGCGGCCTCGATCTCGAACAGCGGCAGATCGGCGCGCCGGGCCCGCGCGGTTCGCGGCTGCCGTGCCAGGTCGGTCAGCGACGCGCCGACGAGGCTGTTGCCGGCGCGCAGATGATGATCCAGGAACGTGAGGGGCCGGTCACCCGCGAGCGTGGCCAGCCAGAGCGACAACCGGGCCAGCTGGACGGCCATCGGGTTGATGTCCACGCCGAAGAGACAGCGCTGCGCCACCGCGCGTCGAAAACCGGATCGATCGCGATCGCTGACGTCCTCCGCCGACACCACGCCGTCGTGAATCAGCGCGGCTTCGTAGGCCAGCGCGAGATAGCGGCACGCCGCCACCAGGAACGCGCCGCTTCCCATCGCGGGGTCCAGTACGCGCAGCGACAGGATTCGATCGGGCGTCGCATCGCGCACGAGCGGCGCGAGCGTCCGGCGGACCAGGTACTCCGTCAGCGCGCGGGGTGTGTAGAAGGCGCCGGTGGTTTTGCGACGTCCGGCGCGCACGAGCGTCAATCGTGAAGAGCTGCCGCCTTCCCCGGCCGCCTCGAAGTCGAGGATCCGTTCGTACACGCCGCCGAGCTGCTCGACCCCGAGGTCCGCGTACGCGATGCGCTGCCTCCCGCCGCGGCCGGCTCTCGTGGTCAAGGCGAGCAAGGCTTCCCGCACCGCGCCGTCGTCGAGCGCGGCCGATTCCGCGAGCGGCGCGTGCACGGGGGAGAAGAGCCGTCCGTTGAACGGGGGCACGCGCAGCGATCCCGCGCGGCAGCCCCGGTGCGCGAGCCGCGCGATCGCCTGCAGCGATTCCCACAGACCGTGGGGCCTGGCAAGCACTTCCACCGGAGTTCTGAGCGCCTCGATCGTGTAGCTCGCGCGATAGATCGGATGCCACTTCGGCACCAGCCCTCGCGCTTCGGCGAACAGCAGAAACAGGATGCGGTAGATGACGACGAGCGATTCCTCGAAGAGCGCGCCGGGCGGTGCGGCACGACGGCGCGTCCGCGCGCCCGCGAAGGCGCGGACGAGACAGATCAGCGCTTCGTGAACTCCCAGCTGCAGCGACGCCCGGACGTCGGCGCGGTGCTGCTCGGATATCGCGACCGCACCGTCGAGCAGCGGGTCCCGGCCGGCGGGGAAGGCCTCCGCGCGGAGCAGACCCCAGAACACACCGAACCCCGCCGGGTCGTGCAGCGCGGCCTCGAGATCGAATTCCGCGAAACGCCGGGAGTAGGTGCGCCGGGCGTCGAGCACCCGGAGCGTGGGGCCGTTGAGGCAGAAGCACCAGCGGAGGCCTCGCGCGATGCCGTGACGGACGGCGTCTCTCCACGCGCTCGCCGGCTGGCGGCCCCAGTCCGTGACCAGCAAGGCGGCCGCGGGCGCGCCGTGCGCCTCGAGGACCGCATGGAACAGCCGGCCCGTGTCGCTGCCGCCGAGCGTCACGCGGAATCCGAGCGCCGCCCCCAACGGTGCGCCGACCCGATCGAAGACAGCGCGGGCGCCGAACGCCGGCCCCATCTCACGGGCGACCGTCGAGTGCCAGGCACGCAGCCGGCGATGAGCCGCGCCGGATTCCGATTCGTTTTGGACGAGGCGCAGTCCCGCGCCGGCGGATAGCGCCTCATGAGAAAGGAGGGATCCGGAGAGTCCGGGGATCATGCCGTTATTTCCGTCCGAAAGCGTGTGAGGAAATCTGTCAACTCCCAACCGGGGGTTGGTCTTTTTGGGAGTTGTCATGCGCCCGCAGTAATCAGAATCGCCGAGAGCTCGATGCCAGTCCTCAGCGTCCGTTCAGAGGCGAGCGACTCGAGCCGTTCCCGCGAGGCTTCGACCAGCGTGGCGGCCGCCCGCTGACGACCGGCGTGCGCGCGAAGCGCCCGCCCGTCGAACAACCCGCTCTGCACCAGTTCCCGCGCCGACGGAGCCTGCAGCATCAGCGCGTGCTCGCGGCGTTGTGATCCCTCGACGCCGGCAGCGTGTGCCGACGCGACGTCGGCGATATGGGACGCCAGGCTCACGAGCAGGGCGGCACGGACCGCCGGCTCGCGCGTCTCAACGAACTCGCGGATCGCCCGCCGTGCCGCCGCCGGCGTCCGCGCGACGCGCGACGCCTCGTCAGGCTTGTCCGGCTCGTGGACCACGGCGAGCTCGGTGTGCACGGCGTCGCCGCGCTCGGTCGAAAGCGTCACCGTGTAGACGCAGATCAGTCCGGGCTGCAGGCTCGAGCGATCGATGCGCAGCGCACTCGCAACAATCGGCGCCGCCTCATCATGACCGCCTGACGCCGCGGTCCATGCCCGCTGCGATCGCACGCGTCGAGCCTCGCATTCGGCTCTTTCGGCTAAGAAGTACGGGGGAGCAATCGTCGGCATGATGTCCGGTTGACGATCCGCGTGGACGATAGGCTCGCCGTCCATGACCGCGCTCGCCACGCGGGACTCGGCGATCGCGTTCACGAGCCGCGACGATCCCGGCATCGCCGAGCCCGCACGAGCCGCGCGCTTCGCAAGCGGCGCCAGAACGAGCCGTTCCGCCGTGTCGCCGGCGACCAGCAGGATTTCGTGGACCCGGCGGGACTGCCCGATGCGATCGACGCGGCCCGTCCGCTGCTCCAGCCGCGCCGGGCTCCACGGCAGCTCGTAGTGGACGACCGCACGACACCGCCGCTGAAGGTTCAGCCCTTCGGACGCGGCATCGGTCGCGAGCAACACTTCGGTGGTGTCCGGCTTGATATCGGTGGCGTCCGGCCTGATATCGGTGGTGTCCGGCTTGATATCGGTGGTGTCCGGCCTGATATCGGTGGTGTCCGGCCTGATATCGGTGGCGTCCGGCTTTAGCCGGACCTGTGCATCGATGGTGTCCGGCTTGATACCGGTGGCATCCGGCTTCAGCCGGACTCCGTTGAACGCCTCCTGGACAACCGATCGTTCCGCGGGCGTCATCCCGCCGTGCAGGACCGCGACATGGTGCCCGGCGGCCGTGAGGACATCGCGCAGCCGCTCGAGCGTGTCGCGATATTCGGTGAAGACGATCGCGGGTTGGCGCATCCGCGACAGGAGCCGAAGCAGGAACCTGGTCTTCGACTCTCGGCGCGACGCGGTGCGGGCGGCGTCGACGATGGCCGTCAGCCAGCGGCGCTCGCGTCCCGTGTCCGAGAGGCCGGGCGCGGCGAGCGCGGCATCAGGCTCCTCGTCTTCGAGCGGATCTTCGTCGCCGAGCGGGAGAGCGAGCTGGCGCTCGGCAGCGGCCGGCGGGCTCGCGAGCAGCGCCAGCCGCCTCCGCGCGGAAACGGCGAGCGATGCGGCGCTCGAGAGCGCGCGCTTCTTCAGAATGACGGCGGCCAGCCGCGCGCGGTCGTCGCCGCGGGCCCGGGCCTCGCGGCAGACCCGGGCGGTGTAGCGATCGAGCAGGCGGTGCATGCGGCGCTCCGCCTCCGTCAGCCGCACCGGCAACAGCGCCGTGCGCCGCGCCGCGGCCGTGCCGGCATCGGCGCGCGATCGGTTGAACAGCATCAGCCGATCGCCGTCAGCGGAGGTTTCGCCGATGCGGCACAAGGCCTCGAACTGGCTCGCGTCTCCCGCGTGCGGCGTTGCTGTCAGCAGCAGGACGCGTCTCGATCGGACCGCGATCGCGTGCACGGCGGCCCGGCGCGCCGTTCCGAGCGCCGCGCCGTGCGCTTCGTCAACGACGAGCACGTCCCAGTCGGCCTCTTCCAGCGGGCGCAGCACTTCGGGCTGCTTGACGAAGTCGAACGACGTGACGTAAATGCCCGGCAGGATCCAGGGGTTCACATCCGGCGGCAGCTCGCGGCTGCTTCGCGCGAGCCACGCCGCGCCGGCCACCGTCGAAGGGAGGTTGAAACGATCGGCCAGCTCCCGCGACCATTGCTCGCGGAGCCCCGCGGGCGCGACGACGAGCGCGCGGAACGATTCCCGCTCGAAGGCGCACTCGTCGAGGACGATCCCCGCCTGGAT
Source organism: uncultured Acidobacteriota bacterium (assembly GCA_963820645.1). Classification (GTDB taxonomy): domain Bacteria; phylum Acidobacteriota; class Vicinamibacteria; order Vicinamibacterales; family 2-12-FULL-66-21; genus JALZOC01. The sequence continues at coordinate 82,949 of CAWGAS010000006.1, forward strand.
CGTCTTCCCGAGGCCGACGGCGTCCGCAATCATCAGGCGCGGAACGCCCAGGCCGATCATCGCGAGCGCGGGTTCCAGCTGATACGGCAGGATTTCAATGGCGCTCCGGGCCGTCCGCTTCAACCCGCCGGCAGGGTGCGCGCTCGCGGCCGCCCGCCGCAGCGCGTGGAGCCACCGGCGCGGCCGGACGACGCGGATTGACTGAGGACGGTGCAGGCGCCGCGGGCGATCGAAGGGGACCAGCAGCGTACGGAGGTCGCCGTGGTGTCCCGGCCCCGCGCCCGAGAGGCGCAGCGCGTCGCAGCCGGCAAACGCCGTGAGCCCGACGATGGTCCAGGCGCGCCCCCGGACGAGGACGCGCTCTCCCGTCTGCCAGCGATCCGCTGTCTCCGAACGCATCCGCCATTCAGAGGCAAAGACGCTGCCGCTGTGAGGCCGATCGGAGCCTGCGTGTGGCCGATGACGGCTAAGTCGTGGTGCTGAAAGACGAAGCGGCGCTCAGGCCGGGTTCGAGCGCGGGCGGACGAGAGAGTGGATCACGCCGGAAGATCGCAATAACTGCGCGGCTGTGAAGGTCGTTTCGTCGCAGAGATTGCAACGCCACCTGTTATTCCAACGCCGGGACATCGACCACGGCAAAGCCTTCCTTCCGCGCGGCGACGGCAAGTCGATCGTCGAGCGTAATCAGTTCGAGCGACGCGGGCCGGCGTTCCGCCGCCACGAAGGCGGCCGCTAGCTGCAGCGAGTCCGCAGCGCGTAGGGGATGCACCCGCAAGAATCTGACCGCCGCCTCGCGGACCGCATCGGTCGGATCGACTTCGTGCCACCCTCCGGCCACCTGCTTCAACCGCTCGAATGCGCGGATGACAGTCGCCTCGTCGAGATCGCCGTCCCGTTCGAGGCGGGCGATCGCGGACGCACATTCCACTTCGGTCCCCCACCACACCAGGATGTCCGGATCTTTGACGGCAAGCGCCTGCAGGTACTTCGTCGAGGCCTCGGTCAAAAGCAAAGGCACGATCGCCGAAGCGTCCCAGAACTTCATCGCCCGGTCCGGCGATCCTCGAGCAGCGCGCGGACGCCGGAGGCCCCGTTCTTGGAGCGCGGAGGTTTGCTCGCGAACAGCGCCCTGGGAACGCGGGCCCGGGCAGGTCTGACGATCCCATCGCGAACGAGCCGGCCCAACCGGCCGTCGTCCTCCGGTGCAGGGCCATTGGTCACTGGTTCGAGCCGGGCGACGGGCCGCCCGCGGTCGACGATCAGGACCGGCGACCCGTTCTTGAGACCGTCGATCAACGAGCTGAGGTTGTTCTTGGCGTCAGTGATACTGGCTCTTTTCATAATAGCTATAATAGCCTTATCGATATGTCTATTCAAGACCTTCAGGCGCCCTTGGGCTCGCAGCGCGTCGCAGCCGGCAAACGCCGTGAGCCCGGCGATGGTTCAGGCGCGCCCCCGGACGAGGACTTGCTCTCCCGTGTGCCAGCGATCCGCTGTCTCCGAACGCATCCGTTCCGCAGAGGCAAGGACGCTGCCGGTGTGAGGGCGATAGGCGCCACGGACCTGTCGATGACGGTCAAGTCGTGGTGCTGAAAGACGAAGCGGCGCTCAGGCCTGGTTCGAGCGCCGGCAGACGAGAGAGTGGATCTCGCCGGAAGATTGCAATAACTGCGCGGCTGTGAGGATCGCTTCGTCGCAGAGATTGCACCGCCACCTGTTAGTCCAACGCCGGGACATCGACCTGTCTCCGAACGCCGTCACGTTCATGACCTGACCCCGGTTTCACGTTCACGACCTGACCCCGACTCATCGCTTCAGCCCGCGCAGCTTCGCCTCGACCGCCCCGAGCGTCTCGCCGATCGAGTGCTCGGTCGCGGCGGCGACGTAGAGCGTATCCCCGCGCCCACGCAGAAGCTCCACGGCCCTGACATAAGCCGCGCGTGCCGCGGTCGAGTCCTGCCGCCCCATGGCGGCATCGCCGATCAGCACAAACGCGAACGCCGACTGGGGATGGATCGCGAGCAGTTGTCGCGACGCGGCCTCCGTCCCGGCGAAATGTCCGACCGACTCGGTACCGCGTTTCGGGTTTCCAATCCGCCATGACGGCCCATTCGGTCATGCGCTTGGCCTTGACCTGAGCACTCCCGCCCGGAGAACTTCAAGAGCACAGCCAGGTCGTGAGTCTTAATTGACTGCAGACCCTTGAAGATCCTGAGTGCTCTCAGGGAAACCGGCCCACTTGAGCGTCTGACACATCCGAGCTTTGAGCGTGATTTCGACGGCGTACCCGCACAGGTAAACTGCACCGTCGAAGCGCTGTGCCTCGAGCAGGACTTCGGCGTCCTTTAGACGAGCCCGCGCGATCGCCCTGAGGTCTTTAGTTGCAATCATCGCATGGCCGACCGTAGTCCGGCGAAGGGATCCGCTGCCACCGAACGCATCCGTCACACAGAGGCAAGGACGCTGCCGCTGTGAGGCCGATCGGAGCCGGCGTCTGGTCGATGACGGTTAAGTCGTGGTACTGAAAGACGAAGCGGCGCTCAGGCCGGTTTTGAGCGCCGGCAGGCGAGAGAGCGGATCACGCGGAAGATCGCCATAACTGCGCGGCCGTCAGGATCGTTTCGTCGCAGAGATTGCGACGCCACCTTTGTTCCATCGCCGGGACATCGACCCATCTCTTAACGTCGTCACGTTCACGACCTGACCCAGTACACTGACGTCGAACCCCAGGCTGGTGGCCGCTCCCGGCTTCACCGTAGACGAGGAGATAGGACATGTCCCGACCGCCCTCACCAGACGATGTAATCGACGCCTATCTTCTGGGTGTTCTCACTGATCCGCCCCGGCATGAAGTTGCCTTCACCTTCCGGGCGCCGGTTGGGGAGAGTGAGTTCGGTCTTCGGGCTCGCGGGGTCGAGTACCTGCTCGTCAACGAGTTCCTGCGCCAGAACATCGTGCATGAATTGCGCATTCATGGAAGGGCGAGCGCGCCAACCAATGTCAGCGATCTGTTGACCCTTCTCATGTTCGATCAGGCGCACGTGGACGCCGGTCTCGAGCCAGGCCTCCTTGCGGACCTGAACGAACAGACCGCGTCTGTCATGCAGGAACGGAAGATCCTGCTGGAGATCGAGCCCGTTTATGGCGCATCGGTATTGATGTTGTCAGGATCGATCGAATGGATCGGTTCGATCGGCTGATGTGCCGCCGCGCGTGCCGCGGTGGCCTGCCGTCCCCGGGGCGGCAGCGCCGATCAGCAGAAGTGAGGTTCGCAAGACCCGACCGCAGTGCCGGGTGCCCCACTCAGACCCAGGCCGACGGCGTCCGCGACATAATGGCCTCCCTGCATTGCTGGAAGGACCAATTGAGTCGTCTGACCTCGTTCACGTTCGACCGGGTGCTCGCGGCGCTCGTGTTCCTGGCCATCGCGCTCGCGTGCGCGCTCACGCCGATGCAGACGGATACCTGGTGGCAGCTGCGCGCCGGGCGGGACATGTGGGCGTCGCGCAGCGTGCTGTTGACGGACGTCTATTCGCATACCGCGTACGGCACGTTCTGGCCGAATCACGAGTGGCTGGCCGAGGTCGTCTTCTACGCGCTCTACCGCGTCGGCGGATTCCCGCTGCTGACGCTCTTTGCCACGGGATTGATCGTGGGCGGCTGGATCCTGTCCTGGCGCCTCGCCAAAGGGCCGGTTCGGGAACGGTTCCTCTGGGTGGGAATCGCGCTGATCCCGTCAAGCCTCTGGTGGGAGCCGCGGCCGCATGCATTTTCCCTGTTGTTCATCGTCGCCACGGTGTTCCTCATCGCCAGGCGCCGCCTCTGGTGGCTGCCGCTCGATCTTCGTGGTGTGGGCGAACGTTCACGGCGGGGTGCTCCTGGGCTTCGTGCTCCTCGGCGCCGGCCTGGGCGCGCAGACGTTGCTGGCGCCGGGCACGTGGCGGCAGCCGGTCCTCGTCTTTCTCGCGTGCCTGCTCGCCGCGACCGCGACGCCGCTGGGCCTCGCGTTCTGGTCCGAGATCCCGAAGTCGCTCGCTCGCATCAGCCTGTATCCGCTCGACGAGTGGCGCAGGCCGCGGGTGATGGACATCCGCGTGCTGCCGTTCTGGATCATCGCGGCGACCTTCTGCTACGGGCTCGTTCGCAATCGTCACCGCTTGCGCCGCCTGCCGCCTGACGAAGCGGCAATGTACGCGTGCGCGCTTGCGCTTCTCCCCATGGCCGTGTCTGCCATCAGGAACGTCGGCCCGTTCGTGATGATTGCGGCCCCGGCGTTGACGTCGCTGGTCCGGCTTCGCCGCGAGCCGGACGGCGCGGCGCAGGTCGAGCGTCCGCTGCTGAACGCCGCGGTGATCGCGATCGCCGCGCTCTCGGTCGTCGTGACGATCGCGTGGGCCTACGTGAATCGGATTCCCAAGCTCCAGTGGGCGCCGGTGCCGTCAGGCGTCCTGTTGGCGCTCCGCGAGTGTCCCGATAACCTGTACAACCGCTACGACGAAGGGGGCTACCTGCTCTGGTTTGCGCCGGAGCGAAGAGTATTCATGGATGGACGGCAGGACCCGTTCCCGCCCGCGCTCGTCCTCGAGCACATTCAGATGGAAACCGTCACCGGCGACTTTCGCGAGGCCTTTTCCCGCCACAACATTCACTGCGCGGTCCTGCCGACGGTGTCTCCGACCACGAAGCAGCTGCTGACAGCCGGGTGGACGACGCTGTATCGGGATGCGGCGTGGGCCGTCCTCAAAAACTGAATGGCCAACCTGGCGGGCGTGGCGGCCCTACCGCGAGCGAAGCGAGCCCTTCGACTCGCGTAAGTTCCCGTGCGCTCGCTCAGGGCAGGCGCGCCGAGGCCTATCGTCTCCGCTTATCGGCCAGCGACTGCGTGGACAGGATCACCGGCGGCGATCCCTGCACGCGCGGCGCCGCGGACGCGGGAACCCGGACGCGCCGGATCCGGCAACCGCTGGCGTAGCTGACGCCGGCCACCTGCGGCGGCACCGCAAGCCCCGCGATCATGTCGCGGAGCTCGTCGGGGGGCGCCTCGCTCGGCGGACGAGCGGGCTCTTCCCGGCGCGCCCAGAACGAGAGCGGCATGAGCCGCAGCAGTGACTGATTCTCGTCGTCGACGTCCCGGAACTCCTCGAACCGATCCCGGTTTTCGAACGCCGCGGCCGCGAGGGCTGCCGCTTCCTCTTCCGCGGCGATGCGCCGCCGCTGGCGTTCGGCCGCCGCTTCCTCTTCGAGCCGCACGCGTTCGCGCTCGGCGGCGGCGGCCGCGGCCAGCCGCAGGCGCTCGCGTTCCGCGGCCGCTTCCGCTTCCACACGGAGACGCTCGCGCTTGGCCGCGGCCTCCGCTTCCACTCGCTGCTTCTCGCGCGCGGCGGCGGCTTCCGCTTCGACCCTGAGGCGCTCGCGCTTGGCGGCCGCTTCCGCTTCGAGCCGCAGCTCCTCGCGCTTGGCGGCCGCTTCGGCCTCGAGCCGCAGTTTCTCGCGCCGTGCGGCGGCTTCCGCCTCTTGCCGGAGGCGCTCGCGCTTGGCTGCCGCCTCCGCCTCGAGGCGCACGCGTTCGCGCTCGGCGGCTTCCGCTTCGAGCCGCAGCCGTTCGCGTTTGACCGCCGCTTCCGTTTCGAGACGGACCCGCTCGCGTTCGGCTTCGGCCTCGAGCCGCAGACGCTCGCGCTTGGCCGCGGCTTCGGCCTCGAGTCTCAGCTTCTCCCGCTTGGCGGCCGCTTCGGCCTCGAGCCGCAGTTTCTCCCGCTTCGCCGCGGCTTCGGCCTCGAGCCGCAATTTCTCGCGCTTGGCCGCTGCCTCGGCCTCGAGCCGCAGGCGTTCGCGTTCGGCGGCGGCCTCGGCTTCGAGCCGCTGCTTCTCACGTTTGGCGGCGGCTTCGGCTTCGAGCCGCAGTTTCTCGCGCTTGGCGGCCGCTTCGGCTTCGAGCCGCAGTTTCTCGCGCTTGGCCGCCGCTTCGGCTTCGAGCCGCAGCTTCTCCCGCTTGGCCGCGGCTTCGGCTTCGAGCCGCAGTTTCTCCTTCAGGGCCGCCGCCGCTTCGGCTTCGAGCCGCAGTTTCTCCCGCTTGGCCGCCGCTTCGGCTTCGAGCCGCAGTTTCTCGCGCTTGGCCGCGGCTTCGGCCTCGAGCCGGAGCTTCTCCTGCTTGGCCGCCGCTTCCGCCTCGAGCCGCTGCTTCTCCCGCTTGGCGGCGGCTTCGGCCTCGAGCTTCTGCTTTTCGCGCTTGGCGGCGGCTTCGGCTTCGAGCCGCAGCTTCTCGCGCTTGGCCTCGGCTTCGGCCTCGACGCGCAGACGTTCGCGTTCGGCCGCGGCAGCCGCTGCCGCGCGCGCCCTGTCTCGTTCGGCCGCCTCGACTTCCAGGCGCAGCCGCTCGCGTTCCGCCGCGGCCTGCGCCTCGGCCTCCTCGCGCTCGCGCTCCTCCCTGGCGGCGCGTTCCTCCGCCAGCCGGCGCTCTTCACGCTCGTGCGGGTACTGAGCGTGCCGATCCGCCTCTTCGGCAAGCCTGAGCTCTTCCTCTTCGGCCACGACGGCGAGCGGCGCCGACGTCACGAGCGGCAACTTCGCCGACGGCTCGAGTCGCGCGGGCTTCAACGCGTTCGGCAGGCGCATCGGCCCGCCGCCATTCGAACGGCGACGCCCACGCGGACGCCGCCGCATCCGTCTCCTCGGGCAGCCCGTCGGCCGGCGCCGCTTGAGGGTCTCTGGCGAACTCCGATCTGGCGGACTCCGACACGCGCACGCGCGGCGGCGCGCCCGGGCCCGAGATCGACAGCGGCGCCCGCGCCTTCATCTCTTCCGCGCGCGCGATGAACGTGGTGACCTCGTTGGCGAACGACGTCGGGTCGCACCCGGGAATCGGCGCGGCCGCTTTCTTCTTGCGGAACTTGCCGAGCAGGCCGCCGGAGCCCGACTGCGTCTCCGGCTCGCTGCTCGACGACGCGAGCTGCGGGATGGTGTGGGTCTGGACGTGATCCGCGCCCGTGAGCGTACGCAGGTGCGCGATCAGCTCATCGCCGTCGCGCGGCGAGAGCAGGGCGGTCATGAGGATCACGTCCGGGACGCGCGCGGAGATCGCGGCCACGGCCGCGTCGCGCGAGTCCACGACGACGAGCTCCGCGTGTACCCCCTCGCGGATGACGCGCTTCAGGATCGACGCCTGGCGGCTGTCGGGCTCGATAGCAAGTACGAGTGCCACGTATATGTGCTTCCCCGGCTGGAGGCTCGAGATCGAGCCGACTACACTTTCAACATGAACAGCACGAGGATGGCCCCGACCGCCGCGAAGATCACGAGCGGAGAGTTCTCGATGCTTTGATGCCTGGCCGCGGAGACGAGCGTGCCCCCGAGATCCGTGGCGCGATGGCCCAACGTCGACACGCCGTTCCCGACGACCAGATCGTTCGCCTTCTCGCGGACGCGCGGGTCAACCGAGACGAGCAGCAGCAGCACCAGGCCGAATACCGCCACCGAGACGATGCTTTGCTTGAATCCTAACTTCATGCCCACGCTCCAACCGCAATCGATGTGCCATGCCCTCCCCATGGCTCAGTCCCCCCTAAGTGACCGGAAACACTGGACCCTCGCGGGCCCGCGCGATCCTCTTCTATGCACGGCGGTTTTGCAGGATCCACGAAAAGCGCGCAGCGGCTTACGAAACTGCACATTGGGGCCGTGTGCGGCCGGGCGTCCCGCATCCCCTGGCGCTCCCCCCCGCAGCGGCTGAATCGCTGTATCCAGAACGACTTGCAACCTCTAGCGAGGTGGGTCGAACGGGCGGTGGCACAGCCGTTGCGGATAGGTGCTGCGTGGCGCGGCAAGTCGCCGCGCATTTCATCAAACAGGCGGCTGCGCCGCAAAACGCATCGCAAGACGCGATGCCAATTAATCCGGGAGGATTCCAATGTTTCAGCTCGTCAATTTCGTCAAGACGTTCGCCCGCAACGAAGAAGGCCAGGACTTGCTCGAGTACGCGTTGCTCGTGGCGCTCATCGCGCTCATCGCGATTGGCGCGGTTGGCATGGCCGGTTCGTCGGTGAGCACGATCTTCACCAGCATCGCGAACGCGCTGAACGGCACCGCGACGTAGATAGCACGCACGACTCGGGCGGTGCACGGCGCCCACGCGCGCCGTGCACCGCACACTCTTCGTCACGCGTCGTTCGGATCGGGCGTCTCTTGGAACCAGGGAGGAGCAGTCGTCATGCAGTCACCGCTAGCCATCGCCGTGCTGAGGACCATCGAGGGATTCCGACGGTCGGAAGACGGCCAGGATCTGCTCGAGTACGGACTGCTCATGGCGCTCATCGCCGTCATCGCCATCGGGGCGATCTCGACGGTGGGCAACACCATCAACACGGTTTTCTGGCAGGTCATTGCCATCAATTACTAGTCCGGCGCTCGTGGCTCTGGTGGCGGGTGCGCTCGTGGCGACCGTCACCGACCTCCGCACGCGCCGGATCCCGAACGCGCTGACCGCCTCGATGGCGGCCCTGGGCGTCGGGTTCGCAGCCACCGGGATCAGCGGCATGTCAATCGGCGCGTCACTCGTGGGCCTCGCGCTGGGGCTCGCGCTGATGCTGCCCGGCCACTTCCTCGGCGCCACGGGCGCCGGTGACGTGAAGCTGATGGGCGCCGTCGGCGCCGTCGTCGGGCCCGGCATGGTCGTCAGCGCGTTTCTCTTCACCGCGATAGCCGGCGGGGTGCTGGCCGTAGCGGTTGCGGTGCAGCGGCAACGTCTCGCCGCCACGATAGCGGGTACCGGCCGGTTGATCGCGGCGCCGGCCGAGGCGCACCAGGACATCCGCTCGGCCACGCCGGCGCGCCGCTTCGCCTACGGGCCGGCCATCGCGATTGGCAGCGTGCTCGCCGGGCTCATTGGATAAGCGTCGATCTAGCGTCGCGCTCATGCGGAACGAAAGTTAGGGGACAAGACAATGCGCAGCCGAATCTTTGCCGTTCTCGCCGTCGCCATCCTCGCTGGAGGCGCCCTCGCGTACGGCACGTACAACATGGTCAACAGGCAGCCGCAGGCGGCCGCCGGTCCGACGCAGACGCAGCCGGTCGTGGTTGCCTCCGCGAACCTTCAGCTCGGCGCCGAGCTGAAAGAGGGAGACCTGACGGTCGTGGGCTTCCCGAAAGGGAAAGCGCCCGAGGGCACGTTCGCGCAGCCTTCGGAAATCCTCGGCCGCGGCCTCATCGTGCCGATCGTGAAGAACGAGCCGATCCTGGCGGCCAAGCTGGCGTCGAAGGAAGCCGGCCACGGACTGCCGCCGGTGATTCCCGAAGGCATGCGCGCCGTCTCCGTGCGTGTCGACGAGGTCGTCGGCGTCGCCGGCTACGTCCTGCCGGGCAATCGCGTCGACGTCCTGGCGACCGCCAACCCCACCGACAAGCGCGAGGACATCACGACGAAGGTGATTCTCTCGAACGTGCAGGTGCTCACGTCCGGCACGCGCATGGAGCAGGACCAGGAAAACGCCAAGCCGATGCAGGTCACCGTCGTGACGCTGCTGGTGTTTCCCGAGCAGTCGGAGCGCCTCGCGCTCGCCAGCACCGAAGGAAAGATACAGCTCGCGCTTCGCAACCCGCTCGATCAGGGCGCCCCCGAGACCCCCGGTATCAAGACCGCGGGACTCATGGGCACCGTGCGAGCGCCGCTCGGACGGGCGACATCCACCGGCAAGCCGCGCGCGGCCCTGCCGGTGACGCTGGGCATCTCGGGGTTCTCGCCGGTGCCGACCGTGGAAATGATCCGCGGCGACAAACGCGCGACAGAAGTCGTCAAGTAGCAATCAGATTGACATTTTCGGAGGACTGAAATGACTGCGGCATACACGACTCAGCTCCGCCGCCTGCGGCGTGCGACGATCGGCACGCCCGCCAACGGCTTCAACACGACGGTGGCCATGGTCGTGTTCATCATCGTCATTCTGGTGGCCGCGCCGATGGCGCAGCAGGCCCCGCCCGCCTTCACGCCGGCCGGCGGCTCCTGGACGGCGGCCTCGGCGCCGCTGCCCGACGTGCCGACGGACATCGACCTGCTGGTCGGACGGTCCACGGTCGTCAACGTCGGGTCGCCGATCGCCCGCGTCTCGCTGACGGTGCCCGACATCGCCGACGCGATGGTCACGGCGCCCAGCCAGCTGCTGATTCACGGCAAGCAGCCCGGCACGATCTCGCTCTTCGTGTGGGATCGCGGCGGCTCGATCAAGACCTTCGAGGTCAAGGTTCGACGCGACCTCACCATTCTCGCGGCCCAGCTGAAGCAGCTCTTCCCGGGAGAGCCGATCACGGCCGTCGGCAGCGGCAAGGACGTCGTCCTGTCCGGCACCGTCTCGGCCGCGTACGTCATCGAGAAGGCGGGCAACGTCGCCGGCGGCTACGTCGAGAAGAAGGAGAACGTCGTCAACCTGCTGAAGCAGCAGGAGGGCGTCGCCTCCAACCAGGTGATGCTGCGCGTCCGGTTCGCCGAAGTGAGCCGCAGCGCGGTGCAGGAGCTCGGCGCCAGCTTCTTCCTCAACAAGGCCAACTGGGCCGCCCGCACGGCCCCTCCGGGCGTGCCCGCGCCGGACTTCGACGCGGAAAAGGGCCTGGTGTTCAGCGACTTCCTGAACCTCTTCGTCTTCAGCAACAAGGCGGGCCTCGGCGCCGCCGTTCGCGCGCTGCAGAACAAGGGGCTCTTCCAGAGCCTGGCCGAACCGAACCTCGTCGCGATCGACGGCAAGGAAGCCAGCTTCCTCGCCGGCGGTGAGTTCCCGATTCCGATCGTGCAGTCCGGACAGGGCTCCAACTCCATCACGATCATGTTCAAGGAGTTCGGCGTGCGTCTCGCCTTTACGCCCACGGTCCTCGGCGGCGACCTGGTGCGCATCAAGGTCAAGCCCGAAGTGAGCTCGCTGGACTTCGCGAACGCCATCGTCCTGGACGGCTTCCGGATCCCCGCCCTCACGACGCGCCGCACGGAAACGGAAGTGGAGCTGCGCGACGGGCAGACGTTCGCCATCGCGGGTCTCTTGAACAACACGCTGACCAACTCGTTGTCCAAGATTCCGGGCATCGGCGACATCCCGATTCTCGGCAAGCTGTTTCAGAGCAAGGCGCACCAGAAGAACCTGACCGAGCTCGTCGTCATGATCACGCCGGTGATCATCAAGCGCGGACAGATGGGCGCCGGGGAAGGGCTGCCGCAGATCATCGAGCCGTACATCGGACCGCCGTCGAAGACGTCTCCGTCGCCCGCCCCGTACGTCGGGATCGCCGCGCTTCCCCGGCAACCAGCCCGTGCCGCGCAGCGGGACGGACGCGTCGGGTCAGCCGTTGGCGCAGCCCGCGGGTCAGCCGGCGGCGCAGCCGGGGACGAACCAGACGGGGACCCCGGTGCAGCAGATCGAAGAAGTGACGAGCCGGCCGATTCAGTCGGCGGCGCCGCTCGTCGCCGTGCCCGAGCCCGCGGAACCGGCGAGGAAAGAGTCGCCGAAGGCGCGCGAAGACGCGCGGAAGGCCGAGCAGCTGCGGAAGGAACAGGAGAAGCGCGACGCCGATCAGCGCGCCGCGGAAGCGAAGGCCGAAGAGAAGCGCAAGGTCGAGCAGGCGAAGATCGACGCCGAAGAGCAGCGGAAAGAAACGGCGGCGCGCGCCGTGGCGGCGAAGCTCCAGAAAGAGAAAGACATCCGCGACGCGGAGATCGCGAGGCGGGACGCCGAGGCCGCGCGGAAGAAGGCCGAGGACGACGCCAAGCGCGAGAAGGCACTCACGGACGCGGCGACGAGGCTGAAACAGGCGCAAGCCGAATATCAGGCCGAGCTCGACAAGGCCAAGGGAACAACCAATGACAAGAGCAAGCCGGCGCCCCGCCGCTAAAGCGACCTGGGGAGGATGAAAGAGTAAAGAGTAACGACCCATGGCACAGCTTGCAGCATCGATACTCAGTAACGACGAAGAATTCAAACGGCAGATCTCGAGGCTGCTGCGCGCCGGTGGGGTTCCCGTGGCGATCGTCGAGGGGCGGGCCGAGGGCATCGCCCCCGACGTCTTTGTCGTCGATATCCGGGCAGACGCCTCGTCGGGGATGGCGGCCGTCGAACGGCTGCGCGCCACCCACGGCAGCGTGGCCATCTTCGCGATTGCGGCCTCGGCGGAGCCGGACCTGATTCTTCAGGCCATGCGCGCCGGCGCCAACGAGTTCTTCCCCTGGTCGCCGGGGGGCGAGACGCAGTCGTCACGCGCCATGGAGGAGTCGTTCCACGGCGCGGTGCGGCGGACGGCCGCGCGCCGCGAGGCGGCCCACGTCGGCGCCAAGCAGCCGTGCGTGACGCACGTGTTCCTCGGCGCCAAAGGGGGCGCCGGCACGACGACGGTGGCGGTCAACTGCGCGGTGGAGCTGGCGAGGCTCTCGAAGCGGCCGACGGTCATCGTCGATCTGAAGCCGTGCCTCGGCGAAGTGGCGCTGTTTCTCGGCGTGCGCCCCAGGTTCACGGTGCTCGACGCGATCGAGAACCTGCACCGCCTCGACAAGGACTTCCTGAAAGAGCTGGTCTCGAAGCACAAGTCGGGCCTCGACATCCTGGCCGCGTCCGAGCAGTTCGACCGTCCGAACGCCCAGGACGCCGGCGCCATCGAAGAGCTGCTGCGCGTGCTGGCGCGCGCCTACGAGTTCATCGTCATCGACGTCGGCAACCAGATCAACGCGTGCACGGTCGCCGCGCTGTATGCCGCCGAGACGGTGTTCCTCATCACCAACCCGGACGTCCCGTCGATCCGCAACGCGCAGCGGCTGGTCGATCGGGTGCGTCAGCTCGGCGCCGGCAGCGAGCGCGTCAAGATCCTGCTGAACCGCACGTCGGATCAGCACCTGATCTCGCCGACGCAGATCGAGACGGCGCTGGGCTACGGGATCTACCACACGTTCTCGAGCGACTACCGGACGGTGTCGACGGCGCTGAACTCCGGCGTCCCGCTCGCCTCCGCGAACCACACTGAGCTGTCGGCGCAGTTCGACAGCTTCACCCGGCAGCTTTTGGGGCAGCAGGCGCCCGCGAAGGCCGAACCGGAGAAAAAACGCGCGTTTCTCGGACTTCTGTAAATCGGGGTCACTGTCATGAGCGTGTCATTACCCACACCGGCGTCTCCTCCGCGGCCGCGCGTCGATGCGCCCCGTCCGCAGTACCTGGAACTGAAGGCGAACGTCCACCGCAAGCTGCTCAACCGCCTGAACCTGGAAACGCTGGCGTCGGCGGACCGGTCGCGGGCGGAATCCGAGATTCGGACGGTGGTGTTCGAGCTCATCTCGGAGGAAGGCACGCCGCTCAGCATGACCGAGCGCGAGGTCATCCTCGGCGACATCGTCGACGAGGTGTTCGGCCTCGGGCCGCTCGAGCCGCTGCTCCGCGACCCGACCATCACCGACATCCTGGTCAACACCTACAAGAACGTCTACGTGGAGCGCCACGGCAAGCTCGAGAAGCACCCGACGTCGTTCCAGGACGACAAGCACCTGCTGCGGGTCATCGACCGCATCGTCAGCGGCGTGGGCCGCCGCGTCGACGACAGCTCGCCGATGGTCGACGCGCGCCTCCCGGACGGCTCGCGTGTGAACGCGATCATCGCGCCGCTCGCCGTCGACGGCCCGCTGCTGTCGATCCGCCGTTTCCCGGCCGAGCGCATGAAGGCCGAGGACCTGGTCGCGGTCCGCTCGATGACGCGGCCGATGCTCGAGTTCCTCGAGCACTGCGTGCGATCGAAGCTGAACCTGCTGATCAGCGGCGGCACCGGCGCCGGCAAGACGACGCTCCTGAACGTGCTGTCGGGCTTCATCTCGGAGCGCGAGCGCATCGTCACGATCGAGGACGCGGCCGAGCTTCAGCTCCACCAGGAGCACGTCGCGCGGCTCGAGACGCGCCCGCCGAACGTCGAAGGCAAGGGCGCCGTCCGGCAGCGGCAGCTGCTCATCAACGCGCTGCGTATGCGTCCCGACCGCATCGTCATCGGCGAGACCCGAGGCGAGGAAGCGCTGGACATGCTGCAGGCGATGAACACGGGCCACGACGGCTCGATGACGACCGTCCACGCCAACACGCCCCGCGACGCGCTGTCGAGAATCGAGACGATGATCGCGATGGGCGCGACCAACCTGCCGGAGCGCGCGATGCGCCAGCAGATCGCCGCCGCCATCCAGATCGTCGTCCAGCAGTCGCGCATGGCCGACGGCACCCGCAAGGTCACGAGCATCTCGGAGATCACCGGCATGGAAGGCGACGTCATCACGATGCAGGAGATCTTCCTGTTCGAGAAGCTCGGCGTCACGCAGGACGGCAAGGTCATCGGGCGCTTCCGCGCGACCGGCGTCCGTCCGAAGGTCTGCGAACGGCTGAAGGCGTCAGGCGTCCACCTGCCGGCCGACATGTTCGAAGGCGTGACGGAGGTGAAGTAATGGGTCCGTTGATTCTCGCCGTGCTCGCGTTCGCGTTCGGCGTCGCGGTCGTCATGGCCATCTACATGGCGCTCACGAAGGTGCCGGGGATGATGGCGCAGCGCCGTCTGAACGAGCGGCTCCAGGGCATCTCGCAGGCGCCCGACGAGGAGGTCGAAGAGGCAACGCTGCTCGTCAAGGTGCAGCACGTCGGCCCGATGCCGGGGATCGATCGGATGCTCGGCGGCACGACGCGCGGCTCCGCGCTCGGACGGTGGATCGATCAGTCGGGGATGAAGGCGAGCATCAGCGGCGTGCTGCTGATCTCGATCGTCCTCGCCGCGGTCCTGGGTCTGCTGGGGATGCTGCTGACCCGGGCCAACTGGGGGGTTCTGCTTGGCGGGCTCATCGGCTTCGGGCTGCCGTTCTTCGTCCTGAAAACGAAGCGCGCCCGCCGGCTGCGCACGTTCGAGGAACAGTTTCCGGAGGGCCTGGACCTGATCTCGCGCGCGCTGAAGGCCGGCCACGCGTTCGCGACCGGCCTGAAGATGGTCGCCGACGAGATGCCGGAGCCGGTCGGGCCCGAGTTCCGCAAGACGTTCGACGAGCAGAACTTCGGCCTGCCGATGAAGGACTCGCTCGACAACCTGTCGTTCCGCATCCCGCTGCTCGACGTCCGGTTCTTCGCCACCGCGGTCCTGATTCAGCGGGAGACGGGCGGCAACCTCTCGGAGATCCTGGAAAACCTCGCGCACGTCGTCCGCGAGCGGTTCAAGATCCTCCGCCAGGTGCGGGTCTACACGGCGCACGGCCGGTTCACCGGCTACGTGCTGCTGGCGCTGCCCGCCGTGCTCGCCATCGCGCTGATGTTCATCAACCCGGAGCACATGAACCTGCTCTTCCGCGAGCGCATGGGCCAGATGATGCTGCTGGGCGCGCTCGTGATGCAGGCGCTCGGGTTCCTCTGGATCAAGCAAGTCATCAAGATCGAGGTGTAGTGTGGAGTTGCTGCTGCCGGTTCTGGCCTTCGTCTTCGGGTCGCTCATCGTCTGGGCCGCTGCGCTCGCGCTGATGCCGAACCGCGCCGGCGTGATCGACCGGCGCCTCGAGGAGCTGACGGTCGTCGGGTTCGATCGCGAGGAGGAAGCCAAGCCGCGCATGGTGAGGCTGGTCGGCTTCATCAAGCGGGTCGGCGAGAAGGTGCCGCGCTCGCCCAAGGAGATGGGCAGCCTGCGGCTGCGCCTCGTGCAGGCCGGGTATCGCCGCGACGAAGCGCTGACGTTCTTCTTCGGCATCCGCGTGCTGTTCGCGCTCGGGCTGTTCGCGCTGTTCTCCTCGTCGATCATCATGCGGCCGAACCTGCTGTTCGCGCTCGGCGGCCTCGGCGCCGGCTACGTCCTGCCGGGGATGGTGCTGGCGCGGATGGCGAAGCGGCGCATCCACCGCATCCGCCTGTCGCTCGCCGACATGCTGGACCTGCTGGTCGTCAGCGTCGAAGCCGGCCTCGGCCTCGACCAGGCGCTGTCGCGCGTCGGCGCCGAGCTCGCCTTCGCGTATCCGGAGCTCTCCGAAGAGCTGAAGCTGATCAACCTCGAGCTGCGCGCCGGCAAGCCCAGAGCCGAAGCGCTGCGCAACCTCGCGGACCGGACCGGCGTGGACGATCTGAGCTCGCTCGTCACGATGCTGATTCAGACCGACAAGTTCGGCACCAGCGTCGCGCAGTCGCTGCGCGTCTACTCCGAGACGCTGCGGACCAAGCGCCGCCAGCGCGCCGAAGAAGCGGCCGCCAAGACCGGCGTGAAGATGGTGTTCCCGCTGGTGTTCTGCATCTTCCCGGCCATCTGGGTCGTGACGATCGGCCCGGCGGCGATCAAGTTCGTGACCGTGCTCTTCCCGCTGATTGAGAAGAGCAAGTAGCGGCGGCAATTGACCACGAAAGAGACGATGGCACTCACTGCGACGAATCTCGATACGGGCGCGACCGTGGCCGACAACGTGGCCGTCGCCTCGACGCGCGCCACCAGGGCCGTCGGGCTCCTCTCGCGAAGCGGCCTCAATCCCGGAGAGGCGCTCTGGATCGTGCCGAGCCGGGGCGTGCACACGTGGGGCATGCGGTTCACGATCGACGTCGTCGCGCTCGACGAGCGCGGCGTGGTCATCGATCAGGTGTCGGGCCTGAAGCCGTGGCGCATCCGGCTGCCCGTCCGCGGCACGGCCGGCGTGCTGGAGCTGCCGTCGGGGACGCTCGACGCGTCGGGCACCGCGCTCGGCCATCGCATCGTCTTCGCTCGGGAGAAAGGACAGGAGTTGTGACCAGGACGCTCGCTGCCGTCGCACCGGCGCTGCCACGCGCGGCCCAGCCGACGCCTCTGCCTCCGCCCACGACGATCGCGGAGACGGGGCTGCACCCCGACTCGTTGTCGCAGCTGCTGCTGAAGACGCTGGTCGGCGGCGAAACGAGCGGCACCAGCCTGGCGGACAGGCTGCGGCTGCCGTACTCGGTCCTCGAAGAGCTCATCCAGCACTCGCGGATCGAGAAGCTGATCGAGGTCCGCGGCGCGACCGGCGTCGGCACGGCCGGCTACCGGTACATCCTGACCGACCTCGGCCGCGATCGCGCCAATCAGTACCTCGACGTGTGCCGCTACGTCGGTCCGGCGCCGGTCCCGCTCGCCCAGTACAGCGCCTACACCCGGGCCTGCATGGCGACGCGCCCGTACGTCGATCGCGACCTGCTGTCCACCGGCTTCGAGCATCTCGTCGTCAACAAGCAGATGTTCGACCAGCTGGGGCCGGCCGTCAATTCGGGCAAGGCGCTGTTTCTGTATGGCGCGCCCGGCAACGGCAAGACCGTCCTGGCCGAGGGGATCGGGCGGGCGTTCGGCATGGAGATGTACGTCCCCCACGTCATCGACGTGGACGGACAGGTCATCACGATGTTCGACCCGGTGAGCCATCAGCCGATCGCGTCGAAGGCGCCCGAGTCGAACAGCGTCCTCTCCGGCGCGACGTACGATCGCCGGTGGGAAAAGGTCAAGCGGCCGGTGGTCGTCGTCGGCGGCGAGCTCACGCTCGAGATGCTCGACCTGACGTTCAACCCGATCTCCAAGTTCTACGAGGCGCCGATTCAGTGGAAGGCGAACGGCGGCGTGTTCGTCGTCGACGACTTCGGCCGCCAGCGGGTGCCGGCGCGCGATCTGCTGAACCGCTGGATCGTCCCGCTCGAAAGCCGCGTCGACTTCCTGACGCTGCACACCGGCCGCAAGTTCGACGTGCCGTTCAACGTCCTGATCGTGTTCGCGACCAACCTCAAACCGGAATCGCTGGCCGACGAAGCGTTCCTGCGCCGCATTCCGTACAAGATTCTCGCGAAGAACCCGACGATGGACGAGTACTGCCGGATCTTCGAGTTGAACTGCAAGAAGCGGAACCTGGCGTTCGACCCCGTGATGGTCGAATACCTGCACCGCAAGTACTACCAGCCGCGGAAGCTGCAGATGCGCGCGTGCCATCCGCGCGACCTGGTCGAGCAGGTCGTCGACATGTGCCGCTATCAGAACCGCGAGCCGTCGATCACGCGCGAGCTGCTCGACGCGGCGTGCGGCAGTTATTTCCTCGAGGAGACCGAGTCACAGGGAGTCGAACCGTGAGACGGTGGGCGATTGCGAAAATGTCGGCGGGCGCGGGGACACTTGGAGTCGAGAGCGGGCTGGACTCCAATGCCACGCGCTACGCGACGCCGTCATCGCAGCCGCGCGATGCCGCGCGGCCGTCGCTCGATCTGGCCGAGATGACCTCGCGGATGATCATCGTCGCGCTGTTCACCTTCATGGTCGTGCGGCTCGGCGCGGACTTTCTGCAGACGGGCCGCTTCACCGGTCTGCTGCTGCTCGCGAGCGAGGCGCTCGTCGTCGTCCTCACGGTGTTCCGGCGCGCCACGGGCGTCGTGGATCGCAGCCTGCGCGCGCGCGTGCTGACGACCCTCTCGGTGATCGGTCCGCTGCTGGTCGCGCCGACCGCCGGCCTGGGACTCATGGCCGAGGCCGTCACGGTGACGATCTCCGGGTGCGGGCCTGTTCGTCGTCATCGTCGGCAAGGTCTCGCTCGGGCGCAGCTTCGGCCTCATGCCGGCCAACCGCGGCGTCGTCTCCACCGGGTTGTACCGGCTCGTGCGCCATCCGATCTACATGGGCTACCTGATCACGCACCTGGGTTTCCTCGCCGCGAACCCGGCCCTCTGGAACGTGATGACGCTTGTGGTGACCGACATCGCGCTGATGGCCCGCGCCGTCTGCGAGGAGCGGACGCTCGCGCTCGACCCCGCCTACCGCGCCTACCAGCAGAAGATTCGCTGGCGCGTCCTGCCGGGGGTCTTTTAAGACGACTGTCGTCCGCGTCAACTCGTAACGGACTGACGCTGACAACTCCCAAAAAACCAACCCCCAACTCCCAATGCGTCTGGGGGTGAAAGTCGCAACGGATTGCACCCGGCTGGTACAGGCATGCGCCTTGGGAGTTGGTCGTTGGACGTTGGGAGTTGTCCGCGTCAGTTCCCTTCGCCAGCTCATCGCTTCTGCACGATTTGTCAATTCTGCTTTCACCCTCACAGTCCCGTCATCGACGAAGCGGAATACGGAAAAGGTGTGGCGCTAACTCGTTGGTTACAAGCGGCTTACCGCGACCGTCTGAGCGGCACCACCGTTGCTATAGGAGCGGTATGACTGGTTTTCTTTCATCTCGAATCAGGCGGTTGCGCGGCGACAGCGGGCAGAGCCTTCTCGAGGCGGCGTTCATCACGCCGTTGCTCCTGCTCCTGACCTTCGCGATCGTGGACTTTGCCGCCCTGCTCTACGTCCACCTGGCGCTGCAGAACGGGGTCTCGCAGGCCTCGCGATACGGCGTGACGGGCCAGGTCGCCGGAGCCGGTGTGTCGCGCGAGGATTCGATCAGGCAGGCCATGCGGACCTCGACGCCGACGCTGACGCTCCCCAACGGGGCGTTCGCGTTCAGCCATCTGACGCCGGGCAGCGGCGGGTGGACCGCCGGAGCCGGCGGGCCGAACGACGTCGACAAGGTCACGGTCAACTACACCTGGACGATGCTCACGCCCGTGCTCAGGCCGTTTTTTCCGACCGGCCGGATCAACTTCACGGTCGAGTCGATCATGAAGAACGAGAGGGTCTTCTAATGAAGGCAACGACTCCGGACGCTCGGCGGCTCCAGCGGACAGAGCCTCGTCGAGTTCGCCGTGATGCTGCCGCTCGTCCTGCTGATCGTGCTCGGCGTGGTCGAAGTGTCATACGCGGTGCTCGACCAGCAGGTCGTCACCAGGCTGACGCGGGAAGGCTCGAACCTGATCTCGCGCGATACCTCTCTCGCGGATGCGGCGACCGCGATCAGCACCATTACCAGCCGTCCGGTCAACCTCGCCAACGGCTCGCGGATGATTTTCTCCGTGTTGCGGAGGGGCGCGACGACCGGGACGGCCAACTACAACCAGATCATCCTGTACCAGCGCTACGTGTTCGGGAACTACACGGGCAACGAGCAAGCTGACCACGCAGGGAGGCGGCTCCTTCAGAGGAGCGCCCGACTACGAGGCCATCAACCCCGACACCAATACCGGGCTCCGGGTGACGAACGCGCCCGCCAATCTGGTCGTGAGCCCCGGGGGACATGATCTACGTGACCGAGCTGTACACGCGCCACACGCTGATTACGCCGTTGAACAACTTCGGCGTCACGCTGCCGACGACGCTCTACTCGATTGCCTACTTTTAGCACCGGAGGGTGTGCTCGGTTTCCGCAAAGGTAACGCACATGACTAGATATAAGCGTGGATGGGCTTCCGGCGAAGAAGGTTTCGCCGTCGTGTACATGGCCGTCGTGCTGACGCTCATGCTGGTGTTCACCGGACTGGCCGTCGACAGCGGCAGGGGCTACGTCGTCAAGGCGCAGTTGTCCAAGGCCGTGGACGGCGCGGCCCTCGGGGCGGCGCGCGCGCTGAACAACGGGAACCCCAGAAACGAGGCGGTTGCGATCTTCAAAGCCAACTTTCCTCCAGGCTATTTCGGGACCGTCGGGGCCGACCCGACCACCGCCTCTGACTTCTTCTCGCTGACGACCGATGCGACCACCGGCGTCAACACGGTCGCGGTGAAGGCGTCGGCGGTGCTGCCCGACGACGTTCATGAAGCTGGCGAATTTCCAGGTCCTGAACGTGAGGAGCACCGGTGAGGCGACGCGGCGCATGGTGGACTTGTCCCTGGTGCATCGACGTGTCGAGCTCGATCGGCGGCCGCTGGGCCGCGGTCAGAGATGCCACGCGGACCTTCATCAATTCCTTCGACGCGAACGCCGATCGCGTCTCCCTGACGCTGTTCGGCAACGGCGCCGGCGTTATCGACCCCATGCGGTCCACGCCGCGGGTTCAACAAGACCCAGGTCATGGCCGACGTTCCAAGTACTCTGCCCGGTGGCAGCACCAACATGGTCGAGGGCCTGTATCGAGGGTGGGACGAGATCAGGTCGGTTCCCAACGGTCAACAGTCGGGCCTGCGCGTCATCGTGCTGTTCACCGACGGCGCGTCCAACAGCGTGCCCGGGATCTACCCCGGGAATGCGGCCGCGAGGTCGCTGCGAACCTACGACTTCCCGGACAACGGCGCCGATCCGGACAGCCAGACCCACCGTCCGACCCGACATATTACGGGACTCTATGACCCGGTCGGTTTCAGGCGCCGCGAGTCCGCAACGCGCATTCAACCTCCGCGATGGGATAGCCCTGCTCCGTGCCGCTACAGTTGTCTGCCCGCAGTGCCGTTGCTCCCTGCGGGGACCGGAGCACGGCACAACACCCATCGAAGCTCGGGCATCCCGACGTGCGTTCGATCTCCAGTCCTCGACGCTGAAGGTGAACGGGGTGCGCAGAACAGCATGAGCAGACGTGGGTTGAGGAACCTCACCGGTCACCGGACGCTACCCGGCCGACGTCTGGAACATCAACAACTCGGCGAGGAACCTCGTCGAGATCATCTCCAACGCGGTGCGGAGCGATGCCGGCGGCGACTACCCGATCCGGATCTACACGATCGGCATGGGCGAGCTGGTGCGATACCAGCTCGGGACCATGCCCGAGACGTCCGAGAGCATCCTGATGCGGGTCGCCAACGACGCGCGCTCGCCGGACAAGATTGCCGACTCAGCTCGAGGGCAAGTACTACTTCGCGATGACGGAAGCGGACGTGGGCGCCGCGTTCCAGGCGCTGCAGAACCAGATCATCCGCCTGACCAAGTAGCCGGCGGTCTCTTCGGAGGTAACGGAGATAGCGGAGAACAAGTTCTCCTCTGCTATCTCCGTTTTTCTTTTTGGTGAGCATCGACCAGCGGACGGAGCGCCGCCACAGTCGCGCCGAGATGTGATTCCGGCGCATCGTGGAAGCTCTCGACCAGCGGGTGCCGCTCGAGCGCGGCCTGGACGATGCCGCGCTGGACGCCGGTGCCGCGCCCGTGAATGAGCCGCACCTCGCGCAGGCCGGCCTCGTGCGCGGCGGTGACGTACTCCTCGACGACGGACTGTGATGTCACGCGGATGGAAGGCGTGAAGGTCGAGAGTGCCTCGTCGACGGGATGCGCGCTGCATCACAGCTTCCACCTCCAGCTTCGACCGCTGCGCTCGCTGCGGCCGCAGGCGCTGTCCAGCTCCGAGTCCCGAGTCCGAGTCCGAGTCCCGAGTCCCGTCGGCTTCTCGTAGCTGACCCTCACCGTCGTGCTGATGCCCCCGCGCACGGAAAAATCTCCGACCACGGTCATGCGCCTCGGGCGGCAGGCGGCCACGAGCTCGTCCAGGATCTGGTTGGTCACCGCCTCGTAGAAGATCCCTTTGTTCCTGAACTCGACCATGTAGTACTTCAGTGCCTTGAGCTCGAGGCACAGCTCATCAGGGACGTAGCGTGACGCGGATCTCGCCGAAGTCGGGCAGCCCCGTCATGGGGCAGAGCGACGTGAACTCGGGGCAGCGGATCTCGATCTCGTAGTCCCGCTCGCGGCCGGGGTTGGGGAAGGTGGCCAGGGTGGCGCTCGGCATTTGAAGAAAATTGTAGCATTCCGGCCATTTTTGGCGCTGTTGCGGCCGTACCGTCATTGACACCGCAAAACAACGCGCGCTAGGATGTGGCCGGATTTCACGGTTTTCAGCGCCGACGGCTGAGGAGCGGCTCACGGCACGCGAGCCGGGCGATGGCAACCCGAATCCGACGACACAGTTTCTCCGCTCCCGCCGCACGCGCGCGCGGCCGATATGCGGGTCTTAACAGCGCGCCTTAGCAAGGGGAATAGCCGATGGTAGAGGCCCGGAGGATGGGCAAGTCCGAACTCTTCTCGCACTTCGCGGATCGCTTCGAAGTCAAGCGGACGCAGGCACGGGAATACTTCGACGAGCTCAACACGTTGGCGGAAAAAGAACTGAAGCGCTCCGGCGAGTTCGTGCTGCCGGGGATGGTGAAGCTGGTGGTCCAGAAGCGCAAGGCGCGGATGGGGCGCAACCCGGCAACGGGGGAGGCGATCAAGATTCCCGCCAAGACCGTCGTGAAGGCCCGCATCGCCAAGCAGCTCAAAGACGCCGTTCTGCCGAAGAAGTAAGCCCGCGAGTCCCCGCGAAGTCGACGACACGCGGGCCGGCCGGATCGCGTTCCGGGCCGGAGTCACACTCGCCACGGTGCATCGGCCCCTGGCGCCGCCCGCGGGCGGGGTTGCCAGAGGGCCGATTGTTTTTTGCGCCGGACGTCAGGCCGCGACGATCGACGGGCGCGCGGCGAGCAGCCGGCTGTACACCGTCGCGGGCGCGAGCCGCGACACTTTCGACTCCAGACTCGACATCGAGTCGTCGTCCAGGATGATGCGATCGGCCGCGTCCAGCAGCACCTCGCAGCTGAACCGCCGCCCGCCGCGCAGCGTCGTCAGCTCGTAGTAGCGCACGGCGTACGCGGTGCCGTCGATCTCGATCTCGGTTGCGTTGACCAGTTTCCGGAACATTAGAGCCCCTTTCAAGCGACCAAATCATCCAGTCGAACCTAGAACCCTGCGAACCCTGCGAACCCTGCGAACCGAACCCTGTAGAACCTCGTGGAACCCAGTGGAACCCCGCGGAACCTTTTCTCTTATCCAGCAACAAGCATCGGCCTCGCCTTCGTCCGCGGGAAATCCAGCACGAACGTCGTCCCCTTCCCGACTTCGCTCGCGACTGAAATCTGCCCGCCGAGCTGCTCGACGATTTTCTTGGAAATCGCCAGGCCGAGCCCGAGCCCGCGCCGCTTCGTGGTGACGAAGTCCTCGAAGATCTGCGAGATCCGCTCCGCCGGGATGCCGCAGCCCGTGTCGTAGATCCGCACCTGGACGGTGTCGGCCCGGGCTTCGCTCGCGACGACAATCAGCCCGCCTGGCGCGGTCGCCTGGATCGCGTTGAGGATCAGGTTGCGGTAGACGCGCCCGAGCGCGAACACGTCCCCTTCGATGAACACCGTCTCCGGGGTCAGCTCGGTGCGCAGCGTGAGCCCCGCGGTTTCGGCGTGCTGCTCCATCGCTTCGGCGGCGTCGGCGACCGTGCGGTTCAGATCCACCGGGAACCGCTCGAGCGGAATCGGCCGCGCGATGTTGCGGAGGTCGTCCAGGACCCGCTTGATGATCACGAGCTCGCGCTCGACCGTCTTCTTGAACGTCTCGCGGTACTCGAGGTCCTCGAACATCTTCTGGATCAGCTTGCAGCTGTTGCCGATGTTCTGAATCGGGTGCGAGAGGTCGTGGACCAGGCCGGCGGCGATGCGGCCGAACATCGCCTGGCGTTCCTGCTTGCGGACGTTCTCCTGCAGCTCCACGAGCTTGTCGGCCATCGAGTTGAACGCGTCGCCGAGCTGCTGGATCTCGTCCTGCCCCGAGAGCACGACGCGCTCGTCCATGCGTCCCTCGGCGAGGGCGCGCGTGACCTTCGTGAGCGCGAAGATGCGCTGGATGAACGACCGGCCCCACAGCCAGCCGAGCACCACCGTGCCGAGCAGCGCCAGGGCGATAGCCGCCAGCAGTTGCCGCTCGAGCGCGTGCGCCACCGCAAACGCATCGTCGGTCGGCTGCTCCACGATGACGGTCCATTTCGGGTTGCCGACCCCCGCCGGGACCGCGAGGAGCTCTTCGCCGCGGGCGTTGACGAACTTCTCCGAGGCGGATGACGACGCTGACGCTGTCGGCAGGAGCGAGGCCGCAAGCTTCTGCTCCTCGGGCGCCGCGGTCGCGCCACTGGCAATGAGCCCCTTGTCGTTGGGATTGCCGTGCGCCAGGATCTTGGCCTGCTGATCCATCAGCAGCGCGTAACCCGTGGTCCCGACCTTGATGCCGTCAACCGTGCGCCAGAGCTCCTCGAGCGAAATCTCCGCGACAATCCAGCCGGGATCCTCACCGCCGCCGTCCAGGGGGACCGAGAGTGTGGTGGTCGGCAGCGCGTCGGCGTCGTAGTGCGGCGGCGCTACGTAGAACCGGTTCGTGGCGGCGGCATCGATGGAATCGGGTATCGTCAGCGTCGACGTGCCAACCCGGCTGCTGGCCACCAGCCGGGCCTCGCCGTCGAACACCGAGATCTCCCGGAACTCCGGGAAATCGAGCACGTGGTTTCTGAGAATCCGCTCTTGCTGCCACTTTTGGAGTTGTGTACCGCGAATCTCCGTGCCGATTGACGACAACACGCGCAGGTTGTTGTCGAAATACAGCCGGATCCGCGCTGCGACCTGCTGAGCCACGGCCTCGTTGCCGCGGCCGACGGACTGCTCGGTGCCGATCCGCAGCGAGCTGACCGACACGAGCCCGTACACGACGAGCGGCAGGACCGCGGCCGTCGCAATCAGCAGGACGAACCGCGACGTGATCCGTCTCATCGCGCGGCCTTCTGGCGTTCCGCCGGACGCCAGCGCCACAGATTGGCCCAGATCTCGGGGTCGGTTGTTTCGCCCACATCGTAGCGGCGGTCAACGGCCCGCGTGATCTGCGTCCACGCAAGGAAAGCCGCGGGGACGTCTTCGTAGAACCGCTGCCGCAGGGCGCTGACGCCCTCTCGAATCTCGGCTTGGGTCAGCGCATTCCGGAGGCCTTCGAGAATCTCGTCGGCGCCACTGTATCCAGAGTCCAGTAGCTCGACCTTCGTTCCGGCGGCCGGCGAATGCCAGAATCGCGAGATGTAGTTGAACGAGCGGCCGCTGGTCATCTGAAAGAGGTACGACTCGAAGTCCCCCTCGGCGGCACGCCGGACCAGCGTTGGATGATCCGCGGGCTCGAGGGCGAGCTCGACACCGATCTCCTCGAGCTGCCGTTGCACGAGCAAAGCGATTCGTTCGAACTGCGTATCCTCGCTCCAGAACACGCATTTGATTCGGAAGCGGCTCGCCATCGTGCCCGGCGCACCAGCCTTGACTGGCAGGCCCGCGGCGTCAAGCCGTTCGCGGGCGGCAGTCGGGTTGTAGGTGTAACGGCGCGCCGCGGCGTTGTACGCCCAGTGCGACGGCCACACAGGATCGTCGGCGACCCGTCCCTGGCCGCGCATCGCCTGTTTTACGATCTCCTCGCGATCGATCGCCTCCGCGAGCGCCCGGCGGACCTCGACCCGCTTGAGGATGGGGTGCCGAAGATTGAAGACGAGCGGAATGTAGAAGGGTCGTAGTGAGGGATAGAGGGCGATGCCGGAGGCGCCCCGCAGGAACTCGACCGACTCCCGGTTCACCTCCTGAACCATGTCGACGTCGCCACGCATCATGGCCGCCGACGCGGCCCTCTGCGTCTCGAACGTGAGCAACCTGATTCGATCGATGCCGGGTGTGCCACGGTAGTACTTGTCGTACTTTTCAGCTTCCAGGAACGGCGTGTGTTGGACAATCCTGAAAGGCCCGGTGCCGATGTCGGGCTTTTTCGCATCGATGATGAGGGTGTTTGCGAGAGTCTCGATCAGGAACGCATCCGGCCTGGACAGCCGGAACACGAGAGTGTCTTCGTCCGGAGTTTCGATTCGCGCGATCGATTCGAAATCGCGCGTTTCAACGGCGCCAATCTGCTGGCGCAGAATGGCTGCCACCGCTTCCGACGTCACCGGCCCGCCGTCGTGGAATTTCACACCCGGACGAAGGGTCACTCGCAGCGCGCGGCCGTCCTCCTCCCACTTCCAACCCGTCGCCAGGCGCTCCGTCGGATGACCGTTCCCATCGAGAGCAATCAGAGGCTCGGCGTACAGAGACTCGCGGAGGACCTTCGGAGCTTCCGTGGTCCCCCTCGCTCCAATCCGCAACGTGGATGGCGAGGAGAGCGTGGACGACTGCGCCGTGCACCCTGCCAGGGTGAGGCCCGCCACGAATGCCACAAGAGACACCTTTGCGGGGCGTCCTTGTGCACACCTCGAGGACCGCCCTGCGGCCCGGCCAACGATTGTGGCCGTATCCATTCTGATAGGGTTGGCTGCCGGTCCCGCCTGACAGCGGATTCCGGCACCCTCGCGCATTTGCCGCGCCAGCATCATTGATTATGGGCTGGCCGCCCTATCGGCGCGGCAGAATTCGAGCCGCGTGCCTGCTTACTTGCGCGGCTCGGGCAGCTGCTCGACGACCCACGTGCAACCGCTATGGGGAATGCCCTTCTTGTCGGCCTTCTTGACGATTTGAATCTTCATGATCGTGTCCTGTTCTCTGACCGTTGGAAGCAGCCGTCTGCTCTGTACATGAGCCGGCTATTTACGCGGTTCGGGCAACTGCTCGACGACCCACGTGCAACCGCTGTGGGGGTTGGCCTTCTTGTCCGCCTTCTTGATGATCTGAATCTTCATGCTCATCTCCTCGCTGAATTGGTGTGCATTCCTGACGTGCCGGCTGCGGTGTTACCGCAGGTGCTCGACCGCGACGTCGACCAGCCAGGGGCGGAGCGTGCCCTTTTTCTTGTCCGCTTCTTTTCTGTCGTTCTTCATGACTTGTCTCCTCTTGTTGTTGGTAAAGGTTCCGCTAGTTGATGGTCGCGCTGACGGCCGCGTCGCGCGCGAGAGAGATGACGCCAGCCTCGAAGCTCGTCTTGTGGCAGTTCGGCGGGTCCATGTCGCCGAGCTCCGTGTGCGCGGCCACCGAGCAGCCGCCCGCGCACACCGGGATGAACGCGCAGTCGTCGCACTTCTTCCACGCGGTGATGCATTTCGAACCGCTTGGCCGCGATGTCCCGGAATGTCGTCGTGCCGGCCGTCGATGTGTCCGGTGGACTGCTTCGCGTCGCCGGTGAAGCCGGGGCACGCGTAGAGCGAGCCGTCGGGCCGATCGTGTGCGCGTGCCGCTTGTGGATTTCGCACGGCCCCATGTGCACGCCGTCCGACGGTCTTGAAGCCGCGCTTCTTCGTCTCCTCGCGCAGGAACGACATCTTCTCGTCGAGGAAGTTGCAGGTGTCGCAGACGCTCGAGCCGCTCCCCGCCGAGGTCATGCACGTGCCGTTCAGCGGCTTCGCCGTCCGAGCCGACGACCGTCAGCGGAATCATGCCCTTCGGCTGCGCCGGCTTCGGCTCGCGGATGATCGGCTTGAACGCGACCCGGGCGAGCTTGTCGGCGAACTCCTGCTCGCGCAGGAAGTCGAGCAGCGCCGGGTAGCTGTCGACCGAGCTCTCGTCGAAGTTGCCGCCGATCGAGATGCGGCACTTGTGGGCGACCTGCGCGGACGTTGTCGATGATCTTGTCGAACGTGCCCTGGCCGCCGCGCAGCGGCCGCATCCGGTTGTGCGTGTCGCGGTCGCCGTCGAGCGTGATCTTGACCCGTTGAGCCCGTAGGGCGAGCAGCCGATCGACCACCTCCGGCGTCAGCAGCAGGCCGTTGGTGATGACGTTGATCAGCATGCGCACGCCGCGCGCCTGCGAGGCGTGCCAGAGCCGCTCGGCCAGGTAGTAGGCGACCGGCAGGTTCAGCAGCGGCTCGCCGCCGAAGAACGTCAGCACGAAGCTTTCCGGCTTCACCGCGTCGAGGCGCTGCTCGGTCCAGTCGGCCACGCGCGCCGCGCGTCTCGAGCGACATCTTCGCGGCGGACTTGTTGTAGTCGCCGTGGTCCCCCTGGATGCAGTAGTCGCAGGCGAAGTTGCACTGCAGCGTCGTCAGCACCGTGACGCGCAGCTGGTCCTCGCTCTCCCGCACGTCGTGGAAGAACTGGTCGAGGTGCTGCCGCTCCGTCTCGCGGTCCGGCACGATGAAGCCCTGGTCGGCGAGCGTCGAGAGCGCCTCGCGCTCCTCCGCGGTCAGCGTCGACGGCGTGCGCGACCCCACCTGATCGAGCAGCGCCGCCACGTCGCGGTGACACGATCAGCTGCGCGTCGGTGAACGTGTTCATCAGGAACACGTCGTCGCGCTCGCCCATCGTGTCGAGCGGTACCCGGACGTTGAACATCGAGGCTTGCATTCGAACTCCTTGAAACCGTGAGCTGATGAGCAGGGAGTCTAGCGGCAGACGGGGAGGGTTGCACTTCCTCCGTTGTGCCAACCGTAAAGGTGCAACGCATATTCCGAGGATCCGATGCAGGTCGAAAGAGTCCGCTCATGAACACTTGTTTGGTCCCACAATGTGAAAAGGCAGGTCTATCGAGGACTCTTTGGCGCAGTGAATGGTGGGCGGAACGGACTCTGGGACTGTGCGATCCGGGCCCCTGCGGGCAATCTGTTGGCCGGTCTGGCCAACGCGTTGGCCGCCATTTAGTGCCTGCTCAGCTGGCAGTCGAGTAGCCGCTCAGTCTGGAAGCGTTCGGAGCACGCTCGGCTGACGCCGAATCGCCCAGGTTGCAACTGCCGACGGTCTGACCGAGACGCTGCGCGGGCCAGGCGGCTGGCGGTGGAACCGGGAGCTGGCTGGAACGCTGTTCTACGCCCCGCGCAGCTTCCGGGCGATGTCCCGCAGATCCAGCCGGGCCATCTTGTGCTTGAGCGTGCTGAGGGGGATTCCCAGGTAGCGTGCCGTGGCGGTCACGTTCCAGTCGGACTTCTCGAGCGCCCGGAGGATGAAGTTCCGCTCGAACGTGTCGCAGGCCTCCTGGAACAGGGCGTCCCCGGTCGTCGGGCCCGAGTCGAGCTTGGCGAAGTGGTACTCGAGCGGCAGGTCCTCGTCCGTGATCCATTCCTTGTCGCTCACGGCGACGAGGCGCTCGATCAGGTTCTCGAGCTCCCGGATGTTGCCCGGCCACCAGTACGACGCGAGGATCTTGAGCGCCGACCCGGCGATGCCCCGGACGGGCTTGCGGAACTTCGTCTTGTAGCGGTCGAGAAACAGCCGCGCCAGCTCCGGCAGGTCCTCGATCCGGTCCCGCAGCGGCGGCATCCGGATGGGGATGACGTTGATCCGGTAGTAGAGGTCCTCGCGGAACCGCCCTTCCTTGACGGCCTTCTCGAGGTCGACGTTGGTCGCCACGACCAGGCGGAAGTCGGTCTTGATGGGCTTGCTGCCGCCGACCCGCTCGATCTCCCCCTCCTGGATGGCCCGCAGCAGCTTGGCCTGCAGGTCGAAGCGCAGGTCGCCGATCTCGTCGAGGAACAGCGTGCCGCCGACCGCCAGCTCGAACTTGCCGAGCTGCTGCTTGTGGGCGCCCGTGAAGGCGCCGCGCTCGTGGCCGAACAGCGTGCTCTCGACCAGCTCGTGCGGAATCGCCGACAGGTTGACCGCGATGAACGGCGCGTCGCTGCGCCCCGACTCCCGGTGCAGCAGCCGCGCCAGCAGCTCCTTGCCGGTCCCGCTCTCGCCGAGGATCAGCACCGTCGCCGACAGCTTCGCGACCTTCTGCACGAGATCGACGATGTCGCGGATCGAGCGGCTCGGGCCGATCAGGAACTCGCGCTCGCTCTGCTCGGCGACCTGCGCGCTGAGGGTGATGACCTGCCGGTTCAGATCCTGCCGCTCGCACGCGTTCCGCACGAGCGATCGCAGCTCGTCGTAGTCGAAGTTCTTCGTGATGTAGTGGTAGGCGCCGTGCTTCATCGCCTGCACGGCCGTCTCGACCTCGTTGATGGCCGAGATCATGATGCACTCGATGAGGCTGTAGTTCTCCTTGACGATGCGGAGCACGTCGAAGCCGCTGATGCCCGGGCAGCCGGACGTCGAGGAGGATCAGGTCGACGTCCTCCTGTTTCAGCAGCGTCAGCGCCGCCTCGCCGCTCGACACCGTCAGCACGCGGTAGTCGCGTTTGAGGATGGCGCCAATCGTGTCGCGCATCCCCTGATCGTCGTCGCAGATCAGGATGGTCTTCGAGGCGCCCATTGGTAAGTGGGCCGATTGTAACGCGTTTTCACCCTTGTCCCTTTTCCCTTTTGTTTAGTAAGGTAAGTCGGTTGTGGCCTCGTGGATTGTCGCAGGCCTTGGCCTGTTCCTGGCGATGATGGCGCTGGCCTGGTCGCGCCGCCTCGCCCGGCGGCTCGACGCGCTGACCCAGTCCTATTGGGAGCTGCGCTACGAGTACACGCGGCTCAGGTCGTGGCTGTCCCGGCTGGACCCCGAAGCCGATACCACGAGCGGCCGAGCAGGCCGACGCCGGAACCGGCGCCCCCTTCCGTCACCTTCGTCCCGCTTTCCGCGATGAGAAAGAAAGAGAAGTAATGGCGAACGATTACGATCTCGTAGTCATCGGGTCGGGGACGGGGGGCTACGTCGCCGCCATCCGCGCGGCGCAGCTTGGGCTGAGGACGGCAGTCGTCGAGCGGGCGCCGGTGCTCGGCGGCACGTGCCTCAACTGGGGCTGCATCCCGACCAAGGCGCTTCTCGAGCACGCGCACGCGCTCAAGGTCGCGCAGAACTGGAAGGACTGGGGGCTGACGATCGGTCAGGCGGCCATCGGCCTCGACATGACCCAGGTGCAGGCCCGCAAGGACAAGATCGTCAAGGGGCTGACCGGCGGCATCGAGCTGCTCTTCAAGAAGAACAAGATCGACTGGATCAAGGGCAGCGCCCGCCTCGCCGGCAAGGGCACGGTCGAGGTCACCGGCGGCGAGGCGCAGACGCTCACCGCGCGGAAGGAAATCGTCGTCGCGACCGGCTCGGAGCCGCGCAGCGTGCCGGGCATCGAGATCGATCGCAAGCGGATCATCACGAGCGACGAAGCGATCGGCCTCACGGAGATTCCCAAGTCGATCGTCATCCTCGGGAGCGGGGCGGTCGGCGTCGAGTTCGCCTCGATCTTCCGCCGCTT
Organism: uncultured Acidobacteriota bacterium; assembly: GCA_963820645.1. GTDB lineage: Bacteria > Acidobacteriota > Vicinamibacteria > Vicinamibacterales > 2-12-FULL-66-21 > JALZOC01. Next base: position 114,574 of record CAWGAS010000006.1, read on the forward strand.
CGGCAGCGAGGTCACCATCATCGAGCTGCTGCCCCGCCTCGTGCCCATCGAGGACGACGCGGTGTCCACGGAGCTCGAGCGGTCGTTCAGGAAGCAGGGCATCAAGGTTCTGACCGGCACGAAGGTCACGAGCGCCCGCGCCGGCGCCACCGGCGTGGAGATCGACGCGGAGATGTCGGACGGAAAGACGGGCAAGCTCAACGCGGAGTACCTGCTGGTGGCGACGGGGCGCGGCCCGGTCACGTCGGGGCTGGGCGCCGAAGAAGCGGGTCTGCGCATGGAGCGCGGCTACGTGCACGTCGACACCGACTTCCGCACCAGCGTCCCCGGCATCTCGGCCATCGGCGACGTGATCACCTTCGACAAGCCGGGGCACCCGCAGCTGGCGCACCTCTCGTCCGCCGAGGGCATCGCGCTCGCCGAGCGAATCGCCGGCCGCGAGTACGCGCGGATCAACTACGACCAGGTGCCCGGCTGCACCTACTGCGACCCGGAGATCGGGAGCGTCGGGCTCACCGAGAAGGAAGCGCAGGCGCGCGGCTACGAGGTCAAGACCGGGTCGTTCAAGTTCGGCATCCTCGCGCGCGCGCGCATCGCCGGCGAAACCGAAGGGTTCGTCAAGATCGTCTTCGACCGGAAGTACGACGAGATCCTCGGCGTCCACATGATCGGCCCGCGATCGACCGAGCTCGTCGCCGAAGCCACGCTCGCGCTCCGCCTCGAGTGCACGGTCGAGGAGCTGATCCGGACGATTCACGCGCACCCGACGATGTCGGAGGCGGTCGGCGAAGCCGCGCATGCCGCGCACGGGGGCGCGATTCATGCGTAAAAGCAGTTCCAGTACCAGTTCCGCTTCCAGTCCGGCTGGAGCCGGGAACTGGTGACTGGAAGCCGACCTCAGAGTGTCCGAGTATGGCAACGACATCCGAGACACCCGTGCGACCGTCAGATGCGCTGACCCCGAAGCAACTTCTCGAGATGTACTACTTCGCACGCCTGGCGCGCGACATCGAGGAGCGGCTCGTCATCCTCTTTCGCCAGAGCAAGGTGATCGGCGGGCTCTATCGCAGTCTCGGGCAGGAAGGGGAATCGGTGGCGACCGCCTACGCGCTCGAGCGGACCGACGCCGTCCTGCCGCTCATCCGCAACATGGGGGTGTTGACCACCGTCGGCGTCAGGCCGCGCGAGATCTTCCGTCAGTACATGGCGAAGGCGACCGGGAACTCCCGCGGCCGCGATCTCAACATCCACATCGTCCATTTGCCGAAGGACGGCGCCTCCCAGCCGGTGATCGTCGGCCCGATCAGCATGTTGGGGGACTCGATCCCGGTGGCGGCCGGCATTGCGATGGGTGCGCGGATGCGGGGGCGCAACCTCGTCGCCATGGCGTGGATCGGCGAAGGCGCCACCAGCACCGGCTCGTTCCACGAGGGGCTGAACTTCGCCGCGGTGCAGCGCGTCCCGCTCGTCGTCGTCGCGGAGGACAACAAGTACGCCTACTCGACACCGGTCGCGAAGCAGATGGCGATCAAGCAGATCGACGAGCGCGCCGCCGCCTACGGCATCCCGCACGAGCTCGTGGACGGCAACGACATGCTCGCGGTCTACGACGTCGCGAAGCGGATGGTCGATCGGGCCCGGGCGGGCGAGGGCGCGTCGCTCATCGGCGTCGACACGATGCGCATGCAGGGTCACGCCCAGCACGACGATGCGCGGTATGTGCCGAGGAAGCTCCTCGAAACCTGGGCGGAACGCGATCCGCTCGTGAGGTTCCGGAAGGCGATCCTCGACCGCGTCGCCGGGTCGGAGAAGGATCTGGACGACATCGCCAAGTCGGCCAGGGAGTACGCCGCGAAGGAGGCCGACCTGGCCGTCGACGAGCCGATGCCGGATCCGGCCGCCGTCGCGCGCGGCGTGTACGCCGGCGATGATTTCGCGGCGCCGGAGGTGGAGCTGGTGCCGTCGCCCTTCGCTGAGCGGAATAGCGGCGTTTGAACAGAAGCGGAAATGCAAAACGAAGGGCCTTAACAGGAGGACGGGAGCACGAGAGACAATCTTTGTTTTTGTTGTTTGTTTGTTTTTCTCCCGTTCTCCCGTTCTCCTGTTTTTGTCCCAGGACTTTAGAACTGTATGCCCGTGATCACCTACCTCGAAGCAATCCGCGCCGCGCTGCACGACGAAATGGCGCGCGACGAGCGGGTGTTTCTGCTCGGGGAGGATATCGGCGCGTACGGCGGCGCGTTCAAGGTCACCGAGGGGCTCATCAACGTCTACGGCGAGCGGCGCGTCATCGACACGCCGATCTCGGAGGCGGCCATCGTCGGATCGGCGATCGGCGCGGCCTACATGGGAATGCGCCCGGTGTGCGAGCTGCAGTTCATCGATTTCATCTCCTGCTGTTTCGACATGCTCACCAACTTCGCCGCCAAGAGCCGCTACCGCAACGGCGCCGGCGTGCCGATCGTGGTCCGCGGTCCGTGCGGCGGCGGCGTCGGCGGCGGCCCGTTTCACTCGCTCAACCCGGAGTCGTTCTTCCTGAACACGCCGGGGCTGAAGATGGTCGAGCCTTCGACGGCCTACGACGCCAAGGGGCTGCTCAGGGCGGCGATTCGAGACGACGATCCGGTCCTGTACTTCGAGCACAAGTACCTCTACCGCCGGATCAAAGACGAAGTGCCGGACGGCGAGTACATCGTGCCGCTCGGCAAGGCGGCGATCAGGCGGGACGGCACGGATCTGTCGATCGTCACGTTCGGCGCGATGGTCTACACCGCGCTCGACGCCGCGACCGAGCTCGCCAGGGCCGGCGTCGAGGCCGAAGTGCTGGACCTGCGCAGCCTCGCGCCGCTCGACCGGGACGCGGTGCTGACCACGGTGGCGAAAACCAGCCGGGCGCTGCTGCTGCACGAGGCCACGCTGACGGGGGGCATCGGCGGCGAGCTCGCCGCGATCATCGCGCAGGACGCGTTCGGCTACCTCGACGCCCCGGTGATGCGCGTCGCGTCGGTGGACGCGCCGGTTCCGTACGCGCCCCCGCTCGAAGCCGCGTTCCTGCCGAGCGTGGAGAAGGTGGTGGCCGCGGCGAAGAAGCTGGTGGAGTACTGATAGGCTCGGGACAGAGACAACGGAGCGGACGGAGACAACGAAGTCAGCGACACGGAGAAACGGAGTAACGGAGTACCGGAGGCAAACCAAAATGCTCTCCGTTTCTCCGTTTCTCCGCTGCTCCGTGTCGAAGGCGTGCCCGTTGGTGTCCGTTAGCTCCGTAATCTCCGGTTCCTCCGAGATGACAGGGAACAAAATGACAGACGTTGTGATGCCCCAGATGGGAGAGTCGATCGCCGAAGGCACCATCGTTCGATGGATCAAGAAAGTCGGTGATTCGATCGACCGTGACGAGCCGCTGTTCGAGATCTCGACCGACAAGGTCGATGCCGAGATCCCGTCGCCGGCGTCCGGCGTCCTGACGGAGATCAGGGTCAAGGAAGGGGAAACCGTCCCCGTCAACAGCGTCGTCGCGACCATCGGCGAAGCGGGCGAGGCGGCTGTGGCCGCGGCCTCGCCGCCGCCGGACGCGTTGCCGGAAGCGGCGGTGGGACAACCGGAGCCCGCGGGCGGGAGCGCGGAGGCCGGCGCCGCCGAGGCAGGCGAGGAGGCGGACCTGAAGGCCAGCTTCGAGGCCGGCTTGAAGGAGGTCGAGGCCGAAGCCACCACTCCGGACGACGATGAAGCCGACGGCAGCCCCGAGATGAGCCCGGACGATCCGCGGCGGCAGAAGTCGTCGCCGCTGGTCCGCCGCATCGCGCGCGACAACAACGTCGACATCACGCTCATCCACGGCACCGGCCTCAGCGGGCGGGTGACCAAGCAGGACATCCTCGGCTACATCGAGACCGCCCGCGCGGCGGCGCCCGCCGCCCCGCGCGCCGAGGCGCGCGTCCCGCCGCCGCCGCCGCCGGTCTCCGGCCCCTCGTTCAAGCCGGGCGAGAAGGTGGCGATCGTCCCGATGAGCGTGATGCGCAAGAAGATCGCCGAGCACATGGTGCTCAGCGCGCGCACGTCGCCGCACGTGTATTCGGTCTACGAAGTGAACTTCGGGCGGGTGAGCGCGCTGCGCGAGAAGCAGAAGGCGGCGTACGAAGCGGTCGGCGTGAAGCTGACGTTCACGGCGTTCATCGCCAAGGTCACCGTCGACGCGCTCCGTCAGTTTCCGATCGTCAACGCGTCGATCGACGGCGACAAGATCGTCTACAAGAAGGACATCAATCTCGGGATCGCGGTGGCGCTCGACAACGGCCTGATCGTGCCGGTGATCAGAAACGCGGACGAGAAGAACCTGCTCGGTCTGAGCCGCGCCATCAACGATCTCGCCAACCGCGCGCGGGCGAAGAAGCTGAACCCCGACGAGGTGCAGGACGGCACGTTCACGATCACGAACCCCGGCGTGTTCGGGGCCTTGTACGGCCTGCCGCTGATCAACCAGCCGCAGGCCGCCATCCTCGGCGTCGGCGCCATCGAGAAGCGCGCGGTGGTGATCGACGATGCGATTGCCATCCGGCCGGTGTGCCACCTCACGCTCGGCTACGACCACCGCCTGGTGGACGGCGCGGACGCGGGCCGGTTCCTCTCGTTCGTGAAGGAGAGGCTCGAGAACTTCGATGAAGCCTTGCTCTGAGAGTCAACGGAGCGCCCGGAGCGAACGAAGGCATCTTCGACACGGAGGAACGAAGCAACGGAGGAACGGAGTTCCTGAATGGCCGGAAAAAAGTCTCCGTTTCTCCGTTCCACCGTTTCTCCGTGTTGAGACCGCCGATCGACCTGTGAAGCTGTTTCCGTTTTCTCCGTCAACTCCGTTACCGTGATCCCATGCGCCCACTCGACGTCCACCGCCTCGGCGTCGTCCCGTACGCCGATGCCCTCGAGCTGCAGAAACAGCTCGTCGAGCAGCGCAAGGCTGACGAGATCCCCGATCAGCTGATCTTCCTGGAGCACCCTCCCGTGATCACGCTCGGCGTGCGGTCCGGCGCCGGCCGTTCCCACATCCTCGAGACGCCCGACGGCCTGGCGGCGCAAGGCGTCGAGGTGTTCGAGACGGGCCGCGGCGGGGACGTCACGTATCACGGCCCGGGCCAGCTCGTCGGTTATCCCATCCTCGACCTCCGGCCCGACCGGTGCGACGTCCACCGCTACGTGCGCGACCTCGAGGAGGCCCTCATCCGGGCCGTAGCCGCGTTCGGCGTGACCGCCGGCCGATCGCCGGGCCTGACCGGCGCGTGGGTCGGGGAAGACAAGCTGGCGGCCATCGGGGTGCGTATCGCCCGATGGGTGACGAGCCACGGCTTCGCCCTCAACGTGACCACGAATCTGCAACACTTCAACCTGATCGTGCCGTGCGGCCTCACCGGAAAAGGGGTGACGTCGCTCGAAACGCTCACGGGCCGCCCGGTGGCCATGCAGGACGTGCAAGTGGCTGTTGCAAAAGCATTTGCGGCCGTTTTCGACCGCCAGATCGTCGAGCGGCAGACAGCCGAGCCTTCAGGCGTTCTGAGCCGATAAGTCCCTTTTACACCAGTCAGTTAGCTGGCAATGGCCGGCCTTCGCTGACGCCCGCCACACAGCTCATCCCTTCCGGAATAAGGAATGACAGGACGGTGTTTTGTCCATACGGAGGCCCCAGATGCGTCAGCCGTTCGAGCAGGAATTGGTCGGCAGGATGCAGGCGGGGGACAACACGGCCGTTACCGACCTCGCCTCGACCTACGGACCGCGAATCCACCAGCTTGCGTTCCGCTATCTCAAGAATTGGGAAGATGCCGAAGAAGTCACCCAGGATGTCCTGATGAAGGTGCACCAGAAGATCGATGCGTTCCGCGGCGACGCGGCGCTGTCTTCCTGGATCTACAGAATCACGTTCAATACCGCGATGTCGCGGCTGCGGAACGGCCGCTTCAGCCGGCCGCACGAGGTGCCGCGGGTCGAGGTGACGTCGGCGGATGGATCCGTCCGTCCGGCGGACGAACCGGCGGACTGGTCGTCGATCGCCGACGACAAGGTGCTGCGCGGCGAGATGCGCCACAGCCTGATCAGGGCGCTCACGCACCTGCCCGAGGTGTACCGCGTGCCGGTGATCCTCCGCGACATCCAGGGACTGTCGACGGAGGAAGCGAGCGCCGTGCTCCGGGTCAAGCCGCAGACGCTGAAGTCGCGGCTCCACCGCGGCCGTCTCATCCTTCGCGAGCATCTCGGCGAGTTCGCCGGGGGACTCACGATGCACAGAGAAGCGGGGAACTGAATCACTAGAGCGGTTTCAAAACCGAAGGTGGCATCCGGCTTTAGCCGGACCTCGCGGGTTTTGAAACACTTCTAGTGATTCGACAGCGCGTTCTCGAGCAACGTGCGCTCCTGCCGTGTCAGGACAGGCTCGATGATGCGCACGACCCCGTCCTGCCCGAGCTCCACCGGCATGGCCGCCACTTTCCCGCGGCCGGCGTTCACGAAACACGAGAAACGGCGGCGCGATCCGTTCGCGAGCGCCTCGGCGATCCGGGACGCCGCGGAGGCGAGCGCGTAGGGGCCGGGTGGCCAGAGGCCCGGGATCCGCGCGGTCAGCGCGGCGATCTCGTGCGGCGGCACGAGCGACGTGAGCGGCTCCGCAAAAGCGGATGCTTCCTCCCATGCGACCACCGCCGACCGCGGCGGGACCCCGACCACACGCAGCGAGACTTCGACGCCGGACGCATCGATGGCGAGTCCCGCGAGGGCCCGCAGCGCGGACTCGAGCGCCAGCGGCGCCGAGCCGATCACGCGCGACGCCGGCAGATGAAGCTCGGTCGTGGCGCGCGCGATGAGCTCGCGCTGCGTGGCGCCGGCGCAGACGATCGGCGCGGCGCCCTCGATCGCGGCGACCTGGCGGAGCAGCGCCAATCCGCTTTCGCCGCTGTGCTCCCCCTGGCCGTTCGCCGCATCGGCAATGACGATCGCGGCCGCGCCCGCCGCCGCGGCGATCGCGCCGGCGGCGGTGACGCGCGTGCTGAATCCTTCGACCGGCCCCGCCTGGGTGATGTCGAGGGCCTTGCCCTGCGCGATCCGCTCGTCGCCGTCGATCAAGCGCACCTCGCCGACCCGATCGCGCCCCGCGAGCGTGTGCGCGATCGACCCGCCGATCGGTCCGCCGCCGATGATTGCGATGAAGGACATCAGTCAGATCTCAAACACGAACTCAAACAGGAGCACGGGAGCACGGGAGACATTACTTCAAGATGGGTCCAGCTCAAGAGCCAACTCCCAACGTATCTGCTTAGCCCCTTCGCTGGTTTTTGAACAGGAGATCAGGAGATCAGGAGTTTTGGTCTTTATAAGAATGAATCTCCTGACCTCCTGATCTCCTGTTCCTTTTCTCCCGTTCTCCCGTTCTCCTGTTTCAGACGTTGGAATTTTAGACAGTCGACTATTCTATTAGCGATGCGAACCCAAGCGCTCGACCTGTCCGGCCGTGTGGCTCTTGTCACGGGCGGGTCCCGGGGCATCGGCCTGGCGATTGCCGCAGGCCTCCTCGGCGCCGGCGCGCGCGTCGTGATTACGGGCCGCGATCAGGGCCACCTCGACTCGGCGCGCGGGAAGCTGTCGGACGGCGGCGATCGCGTGCACGCCATCCGGGCTGACGTCGGCAAGCAGAAGGAAGCAGACGCCGCGGTGGCGGGGGCGACTGCGGCGTTCGGCGGGCTCGACGTCCTGATCAACAACGCCGGCGTGGGCCTCTTCGCGGACGTGGCAGACATGGAGGCCGCGGCCTGGCGCCAGGTGATCGACACCAACCTCAGCGGCGTGTTCTTCTGCTGCCACGCCGCCATCCCGGCCATGCGGCAGCGCGGCGGAGGGTGGATCGTCAACATCAGCAGCCTCGCCGGGACCCACCCGTTCAAGTCCGCCGCGGCCTACTGCGCGTCGAAGGCCGGGTTGAACGCGTTCACCGAGGCGCTGATGCTGGAAGTGCGGCACGACAACATCCGCGTCAGCTGCGTGGCGCCGGGATCGGTCGCGACCGGTTTCGGGGGACGTGACGGCGGGCAGGACGACTGGAAGCTCGCGCCCGACGACGTCGCCCGGGTCGTGCTCGATCTGATCGCGCATCCCGACCGGAGCCTGCCGAGCCGGGTGGAGCTTCGGCCGTCGAAGCCGGTGAAGCGTTGACGCGTTGACATCGTGAATACAGAAGGCCTCGGGGCGATCGCGCACTACAACCTGCTGGAGCGCATCGGGCAGGGCGGGCTGGGTGATGTGTATCGCGCGCGCGATACGAAGGTCGGCCGGACCGTCGCCCTCAAGCTCGCCCCCGAAAGCACGTTTGCCGACGCCGCGGCGCGCGAGGTGTTCCTGGAGGACGCCCGCGGCGCCGCGACCCTGTCGCACCCCAACATCGCCACGCTTTTCGACGTCGGCGAGTACGACGGCGGCTGCTACCTCGCCTACGAGTTCGCGTCGGGCATGACGCTGGAGCGGGAGCTCTCCGGGCGCCCTGCGAGCCCTCGCCGGGCCGTGGAGCTGGCAGTTCAGATCGCCGAGGCGCTCGCCGACGCGCACTCGGCCGGCGTGCTCCACGGCGATTTGCGCCCCAAGACGATCTTCGTCACGCAGAAAGGAAGCGCCAAAGTCCTCGACTTCGGCATGTCGCGCTGGACGCGCGGGGGGAAGACCCGGACGCGAGCGGCCACGTCGCCCGGGTCGCTGGGCGCGGACGCCCTCCGGGTGGTCTGCTACATGTCGCCGGAGCAGGCGCTCGGCGGATCGGTCGATCCGCGCAGCGACGTGTTTTCGCTCGGCGTCGTGCTGTACGAGATGCTGACCGGCCAGAACCCGTTCATCGCGCCGACCGCGTCGCAGACCGTCGTCAACGTCACCAGCACCTCCGTCCCGTTTTCCATGGCGGCCGCCACGGCCTCGCCGGACCTCGCCGCCATCGTCAGCCGCTCGATGGCCAAGGAGATCGACAAGCGGCACCAGAGCGCGGCCTCCTTCTCGGCGGAGCTGCGCAGCGTCGGGGCGATGCTCGACGTGCGGTCGGGAGATGCCGCGCCGGGCGATCTGCTCCCGCTCGACGACGAAGGGGGATCGGGCAACTGGTGGTGGGCCGCGGCCGCCATCGTCGCCGGCGCCGCCGTCGTCTGGTGGGCGGTCAGATGAGCGCTTTCAGCTTCTCGACGTCGATGTTGCCGCCCGACAGGATCACCGCCGTGAGCCTGCCGGAGAGGTCGATCCGGCCGCCGAGCACGCCCGCCGGTGCGGCGGCGCCCGCGGCCTCGGCGATGAGGCGTTCCTCGCGCGCGATTCCGGCGATCGCATCCTGAAGCCCGCGCTCGTCGACGAGCACGATACCCAACACCAGCCTGCGCACGATGTCGAAGGTCACCGCGTCGGGATCGAGATTGCCCACCAGGCCATCCGCGAGGCTGGGTCCAACCTGGATCGGGACGATGCGGCCGGCGGCGAGGCTCTGGGTGAAAGCCTGCGAGGCCTCGACTTCGACGCCGAGGATCGAGACGGTCTCGGAGATGCCCCGTGCGGCGATCGCCACGCCGCTGATTAGCCCGCCTCCGCCAACCGGCACGACGATCGCTTCGACGTCCGGCAGATCCTCGAGGATCTCGAGACCGATCGTGCCGGCCCCGGCGATGACGTCGGCGTGCGAGTACGCGGAAACGAAGAGCGAGGTGCCGTCCGCGCCGTGCTCTTTGGCGCGGACCTCGGCCTCGTCGTAATCGCCGCACGTCTTCAGTTCCGCCCCGGCCTCGCGGATCGCGTCGATCTTGGCCCGGGGCGCCGTGGCGGGCGCATAGACCGTCAGGCGCAGCCCGGCGGCACGTGCCGCGTAGGCCAGCGCGCGGCCGTGGTTGCCGGCCGATGCGGTGACGAGCGGGCGGGCTTCGCCGCCTTCCTCGACCAGCTTCAGCACGGTGTTGAACGCGCCGCGGATCTTGTACGAGAAGGTCGGCTGCAGGGTCTCGAGCTTCAGGAACACGTCGCCGCCCGCCGCCGCCGAGAGCCACGGCGAGTGCCTGAGAGGCGTGCGTATGACCCGGCCGCTGATGCGCCGGGCGGCCGCGCGGACGTCGGCGACCGTCGTCAGGGCTGATCGGGACCTGTCCCGAGCGGAGTCGAGGCGCCGCGCAGGATGTCGGCGAGCTGCCCCGCGAACGCGGAGCGCGCCATGACCTCGTCGATCCCGGCGCCGCGCGCCGCGTCGATGAGGCCGGTGTGCACGTGCGACACGAACCCGAGCGTCCGGATCGACGCCAGGTCGGGGTCGCGCTTCATCGCCGTCACCGTGTCGATGGGGTTGGCCTTGGTGCTGTTGAGATCGAAGATCACGAGCGCCGGCCGCAGCGCGCGGGCCCGATCGAGGATTTCCGGCGGCGTGCGCGCGAAGGTCAGCTCGACGCCGGCCAGCTTCGCCGTGGTGCGGATCTTGGAGCTGAAGAGCAGGTCGTCGACCGCGGCGAGGATCATGGAGAGATGATACCTCAGCGTGCACTGATCAACAGGCTTCGCTGTCTTTCCAACACGGAGATCACGGAGAGCACGGAGTCTCTGGTTCGACGGGTTCCGACGCACTCGAGCCGCGCGGAGCGCGGTGCAGGGTCACGCGAGATCGAGGAATGCAAGCAGGGCGGTCCCGTAAAGCTGCTTGCATTCCTCGATCTCGTGTGACCCTGCCAACGCCGGCCTCATGTGGCAGCAGGCCGGCGCTCGAGTGCGTTCCCGCCCTACATCGGCATACAGTGTTCTTACTTGTCCGCGCTTGCTTCCAAATGAGCGATCCGTGTCGAAACACGAACTCCAACCCAATCGCTTCGGTCCCGGAGACTCCGTGAGCCTCCGTGAGCTCCGTGTTGGGAAGACAGGGTTCAGCGGGACACGTGTTGCAGCGGCGTGGACGACGGAATCTTCGTCGCGTGAACAGCTCCGGCAGCGGCTCGGCGCGATACAGGATCCGCGTGTTGACCACCGCCGAGGCGACGAAGGTGAACAGGAGCCCGAGAATCGCCACCGCTCCGCCGACGTCGAACAGCAGGTAGCTGGAGCCGCCAATCGTGACCGTGCCGGACTGCAGGAGCCGCAGCGTCCCGATGGCGAGCAGGATCCGCAGCTCCGTCGGTCCGAACTTCCAGAACGAGATCCGGAACGTCCCGACGGCGTGCGTCGCGAGCGCGATCTCGATCATCAGCAGGTAATAGGCCAGCAGGAACCCCGCCCCCATCATCGGGCTCATGTGCCCGCCGAGGACGAGCCCCGCGAAGATGAAGAGGATGCAGAGCACGTCGAGGACGTGATCGACGTAGAAACCGTACCGCGGCCTTTCGTGATGCCGGACCCGCGCCAGCGTGCCGTCGAGGCTGTCGCCGAACCAGTTCACGGCGAGGAGCCCGACCGCCGCGACGAGCGCCGCCGCCGAACCGCTCCAGTAGCAGAACCCGGCGGCCAGCATCGACACCCCCGCGAGCACGGTCAGGTGGTCCGAATTGACCGGCCGCGGCATGCGCTCGGCCATCCAGATGAGGCACCGTTTCTCGAGCGGCGCCAGAATGCTGGCCTGGATCCGCACGGCTTCCTTGTAGATTGGGGTGGTAGTCATCTCACCATGGAATGCGAGAATAGGGGCGGAACAAGCTCACATGATCATCGAGACGCGCGCGGCCGACCCCTTTTTCAAGAACGGATTCGTGATCGGGTGCGAGGACACCCGCGAGGGCGTCATCATCGACCCTGGCGACGAGGTCGATGAGCTCCTGACGGCGGTCGATCGGCACAAGCTCACGATCCGCTACATCCTGCTGACCCACGCCCACCTGGACCACGTGACCGGGGTCGGCGCCGCGAAGCAGGCGCTCAAAGCCCCCGTGGGGCTGCACCGCGACGACAATTTTCTCTATGAAGGCGTCGTTCAGCAGGGCCAGATGTTCGGGTTGCGCGTCGAGCCGCAGCCGAAGGTGGACTTCTTCTACGACGGTCCCGGCCCGTGGCGCTTCGGCAACTACGGCGCCTGGGTCCACCACACGCCCGGCCATTGTCCCGGCGGCGTGTGCCTCGCGATCGGCCGCGACGGCGAGGCCGGACGGACCCTGATTGTGGGCGACACCCTGTTCGCGGGCTCAATCGGCCGGACCGATCTTCCCGGAGGCGATCACCAGACGCTGCTGCGGTCGATTCGCGAGGTCCTGTTCGCGTTCCCGGACGACACCGTCGTCTACCCGGGCCACGGCGAGCCGACGACCATCGGGCGCGAGAAGCGGACGAACCCGTTTCTGCAGCAGTGAGGTCTCGCGGGAGATCGGGAGAGTTGGTACAGGAGAGCGAGGAGATCAGGGGAAGGGATTTTTGCATGCACCAAGAAAAATCTCCTGATCCTCCCGAGCTCCTGTTCAAAGGAGCTGGCTTACCCGCGCGTACACGACGAACTCCACCCGCCCGACACCCAGCCGGTCACCTTCCCTGAGCGACGCCTGCGTGACGCGCTCGCCGTTCACGAAGGTCCCGTTCGTGCTCTCGAGATCGACGACTTCGAGCTCCGCCGCGCCGGCGGTGAGCCGGCAGTGCAGCCGGGAGACCATCGCGGCCTCGACGGTGAACTCGGCGCCGGCCGAGCGGCCGATCGTCTTGATGCTGCCGGGAAGAATGCGGAAGGCGAACGGCGCTTCCGCCTGCTCGTCGGTCCTCAGGAGCCAGCATGCGGGCCACCCCCACCGCCGCGCTGCGGACGCCGCGGATGGACGACTTCGCCGCCGCGCGTCGAGCGAGCGTCTCCCGCGTGGTACTCGTCGCGCGGTGGACGACTTCGCCGCCGCGGGGCAGCGTCCCGCGGTCTGCGGGCGGCGCGCCGGTCCTGTCCTTGCCGAGCAGGTGCGCGAGGAACGTCGTGATGTTCTTCGAATACATCTGGCTGGCGTGGTACGGCACGAGCGTGGCCGGGTTCGACGGCCCGAGAATCGTGACGCCGCGGTGCACCACGACTTCGTCCGGCCTGGTCAGCTCGCAGTTGCCGCCGCGCTCGGCCGCGAGATCGACGATGACCGAGCCGGGGGCCATCGCTTCCACCATTTCGGTGGTGAGGAGCGTGGGCGCCGGCTTTCCCGGGATCAGCGCCGTCGTGATGACGACGTCGCTCGCGGCGACGACCTTCATCATCATTTCCCGCTGCCGCTTGTAGAACGTCTCGTCCTGCGCCTTCGCGTAGCCGCCCTTGTCTTCTGAATCCGCGGATTCGAGAGGCAGCTCGACGAACTTCGCGCCCAGGCTCTGGACCTGCTCCTTGACCGCCGGCCGCACGTCGTACGCCTCCACCTTGGCGCCGAGGCGGCGCGCGGTGGAGATCGCCTGCAGGCCGGCGACGCCCGCGCCCATGATGAACACGCGCGCGGGGGAGATCGTACCGGCGGCCGTCATCAGCATCGGGAACATCCGCGGCAGCGTCGTGGCGGCGAGCAGTACGCCCTTGTAGCCCGCGATCGTCGCCATCGACGACAGCGCGTCCATGCTCTGCGCGCGCGTGATGCGCGGCATGAGCTCCATCGAGAAGAGCGTCGCGCCCGTCGCCGCGAGCGTGCGGATCGTCTGCGGCGCGCCCAGCGGATCGGCGAAGCCGATGACCGCCTGTCCGGATCGCAGCGCCGCCGGCTCTCCCGGCGTCGCCCGCACCTGGAGCACGACGGCTGACGTCTTGAACACCTCCGCGCGCGGCACGACCGCTGCCCCCTGCGCGCGATACGCCTCGTCCAGGAATCCCGCCGCCACGCCGGCACCCTGTTCCACCACGACTTCGAGACCCGACTTCACCAGGCCCGCGACCGCGGCCGGCACGACCGCCACGCGCGTCTCTCCCGGCCACGTTTCTTTCGGAATGCCGACCTTCATGGCAGAAGTTTATTCGAAAACCCTAAGGTGGCATCCGGCTTTAGCCGGACCCTGCGGGTTTTGAAAACCTATTCACCTGATTCGAGCTGCTCGCGAGCGTGGCGCTGCTAAGCCGGAACGCGGCTCCGGCTAATCACTAGTCCGACTCTGTCGGATCTGAAGACCGCTGCAGGGATCGGCGGGCGCATGCAGGCGCGTCAGAGCCGAACGCGCATCCGGCTTAGCGGATTCGGATTTTGAAAACCGAAGGATCGCGCCAGCTGCCCGCGAATCCCGGCACAGTCGCGCGGTTTCAGGACCGCCGGCGGCGACAGGCCCGCCTGATTCCGGTTTTAATCCTCCAATCAGGATTAGTGATTAGTGATTCTTCAGCCAGTCCACGATCGCCTTGGCGACGGCCGGCGTGACGGTCTTGTCCTTGAGCACGGGGTATTCCGACACCTCGCCGGTCTCGGCCGGCACCAGCAGGTGATTGATCCCGGGGAGATGGACCAGCTCGACCGGCCCGGCTTTCTTGCGCGCGCGCGCGAGCTGCGCGAGATCATCGGCGTGGTGCGGCAGCACCTGCATGTCGAGATCTCCGTGAACGATCAGCACGGGCTGCTTGACCTTCGGCATCAGCTTCGCCGGGTCGAACAGGAGAAGGCTCCTGAACCACGTCGAATCCGCCTGCGCGCGCAGCTCCGGCGGGATCGCTTCCCACCCTTTGTCGGCAATCACCGCGGCGTGGATGCGCTGCTGCAGCTCGATTTTGGCCTGCCGTTCCGCCTCGGGCGCCTTGATCGCGTCCAGCAGGTGCCGCTGCTGCTCGAGGACGAGGTCCGCGCCGAGCGTCCCCGGCGCCGCGACCAGCACGAGTGCCGAAATCTTCTTCTCCCGCGCCGCCGCGAGCATCGCGACCGCGCCCCCTTCACTGTGCCCGGCGACCGCGATCCGCTTCGGATCGATGTCCTTGCGCTTGGCCAGCCACTTCACCGCGGCGGTGAGATCGTCCGCGTAGTCCTGGAGCGTGGCGCGCTCGCTGCGGCCGCCGCTCTGCCCGATGCCGCGCTTGTCGTAGCGAAGCACGACGAAGCCTTCCTGCGCGAGCGATCCCGCCAGCTGCGCGAAGATCGGGATGCCGGCGACCGTCTCGTCGCGCTCGATCTGCCCCGACCCGGTGACCAGGACGATCGCAGGACGGCGCAGCGGGCCGACGCCCGGCGGCATCGTCAGCGTCCCCGCGAGGGTGAAGCCGGTGGCCGGGATGATGACGTCGGTGTCGTTCTGATTGCGGATCGGCTGCGAGCGCGTGGCCACGGTCGCGAGATCGGAGCGGACGAGCGCGAGCCGCGCGGTCGGAATCTCGAGCCGGACCAGGCGCCCGCGCGCGTCGATCGTGACGCTCGCCTCGAGCAGGCCATCCGGGTTGTTGAAGGCGAGGCTGTAGCGCCGTGCGGGGATCGGACCGGACGGCGTGGGGAGCAGCTCCGGCACGATCGCCTTGACGGTGATCTTGATTTCGGACTGCGGGGCCACGTACGCCTTCAGCTCGGCGCCGAGCTGCGCCGCCGAGAGCCGGGCCGCGAGCCCTTCGTACGCGGCGTAGAAGTTGTTCGGCAGCACGATCGTCCGCGCCGAGATCTGATCGGTCTTCGAGCTCGTGACGCCGTTCTGCGTGATCTCGTTGATCGCCGTCGTCATCCCGAACGAGGTGGCGAGCCCGAGCGCCCGCGAGCCCTGCGTCGTCGCCTGTGTCGCCTCGACGTGCAGCTCGATGGGGTGCCAGTCGGAGGTGTATTTCAACTCGAAGCGGTTGACGGTCACGTTGAGGGGCGGACCGAAGAGCGCCGTGGACGAGATGGTCCACGTCGTGCCGGCGCGGGCCACGCGCACGCGCTCGATCCCGACCCGCGAGCCGGAGATGAACAGCGTGAACTCCGCGGTCCCTTCGAAGGCCTGGCTGACCGGACCCGCCGGGGTCTGCGCGGTCGCGAGCGACTGGAGCGTTGTGGCGGCAAGGAGCGCAGCGGTACAATGACGAAGCAACTGCATCTGCTGAATATATCAGCAGGTCCGGTCCATGCCGGAGACCCGCCCTGATGGGACGCGACAGCGCCTTCCTCGATCAATACCGTGCGCTCCGCGACGGGGCCGGCCTCATCGACCGATCCGATCGCGGCCGGTTGTTGTTGACCGGCGCCGATCGGCGCGCGTATCTGCAGGGGCTGCTGACCAACGACATCGCGGCGCTGACGGCTGGCACCGGCTGCTACGCGGCCTACCTCACCGCGCAAGGCCGGATGATGGCTGACGTGCGGACCTTCGAGATGGGGGACGCGCTCCTTGCCGATCTGGTCGGCGCGGTCGCGCCCGGGGTCTTCGACCGCTGGTCGCAGTACGTCTTCAGCGAGGACGTCACGATCGAGGATCTGTCCGAGTCCACCGCGCAGCTCGGCATCTACGGGCCCCGCGCCGCGGAGGTGCTCGACAACGCCCTCGCGGCCGGACGTCTGCCGGGGGAGCCGACGCCGTCGGCGCAGATGCTCGAGTCGATGCCGCTGTACGCCAACAGCCGCTGGAATCTCGGCGCCGCCCCGGTGTTCGTGCTGCGCAGCGACGATGCCGGCGTGATGGGGTTCGACGTGGTCGTGACGAGCGATCGGCAGAAGGATCTCGAAGGGCTGCTGACCAGCGAGGGCGCCGTCGCGGTCGAGGCCGAGGCGGCCCTGGCGTGCCGGGTCGAAGCCGGACGCCCGCTGTTTCGCGTGGACATGACCGAGGAGACGATCCCGCTCGAGGCGGGCATCGAGGATCGCGCGATCAGCCTCACGAAGGGCTGCTATGTCGGACAGGAGATCATCATCCGCGTCCTCCATCGCGGGCAGGGCCGCGTCGCGCGGCGCCTGGTGGGGCTCGCGCTCGATCCGTCCGCCGCGGTTCCGGTCCGCGGTGAACCGATCCGGGCCGGCGACCGGGAGGTCGGCTCGATCACCAGCGCGGTGCAGTCACCCGCGCTCGGCCGTCCGATCGCGCTCGGCTACGTCCATCGCGATTTCGTCGCGCCCGGCACATCGCTGATCGTGGCCGGCGGACCCGCCACCGTGTCCGCGGTGCCGTTCGTCCAAAATTGAACAACTAAAACAGGAGAACGGGAGCACGGGAGACCTTTTTGGGTTTTTTGTTCTTATGTTTTTATGTTTTGGTTTTTCTTTCTCCCTTTCTCCCTTTCTCCTGTTTTTGACTTTTCTATTTTTGGGAGTTGTTGAACTTTAATGCCCGACCTCTCGCCAACGATCTCCCCAGTCTTCCTCCTCCTGCTGCAGCTCCTGGTCGTCATCGCGGTCGCGCGATGCGCCGGCGTGCTGTTCACCAAGCTGGGTCAGACCGCCGTCATCGGCGAGATGGCGGCGGGCATTCTGCTGGGGCCATCGTTCCTCGGGCGGTGGTTCCCCTCGATCGAGGCGGTCCTTTTTCCGCCGGCGTCGCTTCAGCTGCTGCAGCTCCTCAGCCAGCTCGGCGTGATCCTGTTCATGTTCACCGTCGGCATGGAGTTCGACGTCCGCCGGCTGCGGGAGCGGGCGCGCGCCGCCGTCGTCATCAGCAACGCGGGGATCGCGGTGCCGTTCAGCCTGGGGATCGTGTTGTCGCTGTACCTGCGCGCGGACTACGCGCCCCCGCACGTGCCCCAGATCGTCTTTGCGCTCTTCACGGCGGTGGCGATGAGCGTCACCGCGTTTCCTGTCCTCGCGCGAATCATCGCCGAGCGCGGGCTGACCGGAACGGATCTTGGCAACACCGCAATCGCCTGCGCGGCGATCGACGACGTCAGCGCGTGGTGCCTCCTGACCGTCGTGCTGGCCGTCGCGCGCGGCCAGGGGCTTGCCGGACCGGCGATCACCATCGCCCTCGCGGTCCTGTTTTCGCTGCTGGTGCTGAAGGGCATCGGCCCCCGCGCCGGCGCCCTCTTCGGCCGGTCCGGCGGGCAGGAGCGGCGGCCTGCCACGACGCTCGCCTGGGCGGTGTGCTTCGCGTTCGGGTCAGCGCTCGTGACGGAAGCGATTGGCATTCACGCGCTGTTCGGCGCGTTCATCGCCGGCGTCGCGCTGTCGCCGGCGCGGGAGCTCACGGCCGCCGTGCGCGGCGCCGTGGAGCCGTTGGCGGCGGTGGTGCTGCTTCCGCTGTTCTTCGCGGCGTCCGGACTGCGGACCGAGATTGGCCTGCTCGACAGCGCGGGGGATTGGGCCGTCTGCGGGCTCGTCATCGCGGTTGCCGTCGCGGGGAAGCTCGGCGGCAGCAGCCTCGCCGCACGGTGGAGCGGCATGGGCTGGCGCGACGCGCTCGCGATCGGCGCGCTGATGAACACCCGCGGCCTGATGGAGCTCGTCGTCCTCAACATCGGCTACGAGCTCGGCATCCTGTCGCCGGCGTTGTACACGATGATGGTGGTGATGGCGCTGGCCACGACGTGCATGGCCGGGCCGATGCTGACCCTCGTGCGAACGGTAGCCAGTTGCCAGAAACCGAACCGGTGGCGTACCGGCTTTGAGCCGGACCACTGGCACCGGGTTTTGAAACTACCCTGCCAGAGCGTCCGCGGATTTCGCGCCGTAGAACTCGTACCACGGGTGCGCCGGCTTCAGGTGGGCGTTGACGTTCTCGATGTTCTTCACGCCTTCGGTTTCGAGCCACTTGCGGAAGGCCTCGCCGCCCTGCTTGCCGTAGATGGCGATCCCGTCCTTCCACGTGGCGCGGCCGCACAGCACGCCGGAGTACCGCGTGCCGGCTTCGCCTGCCAGCTCGAGCGCCTCCGTGAACTCCGCGTTGCTGACACCGGCCGACAGATAGATGAACGGCTTGGTGGACACGTCGGCGGCGCGCCGGAAGTGGTCCATCGCTTCCTTCTTCGAATACGCGTTCTGCCCGGCCGACACGCGTGAGCCCTCGACGTACCGCATGTTGACCGGGACCTCGACCTTCATCACGTCCACGCCGTAGCGATCCTTCGTGAATTCCTCCATCGCGCCGGTCACGATCCCCGGTTTCTTCTTCGCGTACTCGAGCCCCTTCTCGTCGGTCCCCTCTTCGTAGCCGATGAACTCGAGGAAAAACGGGATGTCGTTGGCGCGGCACTCGTCGCCGATGCGCTCGACCCACGCATGCTTGCGGTCGTTGGTGTCCTTCGAATCGAACGGCGTGTAGTAGAGCAGGATCTTGAGGCAGTCGGCGCCCGCGTCCTTCAGCCGCCGCACGGACCAGTGATCGAGCAGATCCCCGAGCCGCCCAGGCGTGTTCGCGTCGTAGCCGGTCTTCTCGTAGGCGAGGAGGAGCCCGGCCCCCTTCGCGCGCCGCTTGCTCGCCGGGAGGCCCCATTCGGGATCGAGCAGGATGGCGCTCGCGTGCCGGGTCAGGACCTCGGTGACGAGGATCTTGAACTCTTCCATCTCGGCATCGCCGATCTCGCCGCCTTTTTCCTTGGCGAGTGACTTCTTCAGTGAGCCGCGCTGATCCATCGCCGCCGCCGCGATCACGCCGCGATCGTTCGAGACGGCCTTCATGCCTGCCAGTTTGCCCGGTGTCATTTTCATAAGTCGTTGTTGTCTCTTCCGTCTGACAGGTCGGAAGTCACGAGTCTCAGGTCGAAGAGTCGTCCGAGTTCAAGACTTGTGTCTTCGGTCGGTTCGGTCCGGAAGACCTGAGACCGATCATTTTATTACAGGAAACTGAAAGTCCTCCACAACCGCCGCGGCGACGGCTTTAGCGACAATCTCGTCGATCGCCAGCGTCGACTCGGCGCGGACGACGTCGAACGCCTTGGCTTTCGTCGCCGGATGACGCGGCGTGAAGAGCGTGCAGCAGTCCTGGTCCGGAATGATCGAGATCGAGTACGAGCCGAGCCGCTGCGCCTCGGCGGTGATCTCGTCCTTGTCCATGCCGACGAGCGGGCGGAGCACCGGCATCGACACCACGCTGTCGATGGAGGCGAGGTTCTCGAGCGTCTGCGACGCGACCTGGCCGACGACTTCGCCGGTGACCAGCGCCTGCGCGCGGTGTTCGCGCGCGATCGCTTCGGCGATGCGCATCATCAGGCGCCGGTAGACGACGACGCGCAGGGGCGGCGGGACGGCCAGCACGACCTGCTGCTGAATCTCTCCGAAGGGCACCAGGAACAGCCGGGAGTGGAACTGGAACTCCGCCAGCAGCCGCGCCAGCTCTTGCGCTTTCTCCTGTGACGCGCGCGACAGGATCGGGTAGCTGTGAAAGTGCACGAGCAGGACGCGGCAGCCGCGGCGCATGAGCCGCCACGCCGCGACGGGGGAGTCGATGCCGCCCGACAGCAGGCACGCCACGCGGCCGCTGACGCCGACCGGCATGCCGCCCGCGCCGCGTTCCTTGCCGAAGTAGTAGAAGGCCTCGTGCGTGAGCGCTTCGACGTGAATCGTGAACTCCGGCTTGTCGAGGTCGACGAGCCAGCCTCGCGCTTCCTTGATCCGGCCGCCGACCTCGCGTTCGATCTGCGGCGAGGTCAACGGGAACCGCTTGTCGGCCCTGCGGGCGGAGACCCGGAACGTCCGAACCTCCCGCTCGCCGAGATCGTTCAGGATCGCCGCCGCAATCGCCTCGACGTCGAGCGCCGCGCGCCCCGCCTGCGCGAAGTTGGCCACGCCGAACACGCGGGCGATGCGGTCGCGGACGGCCTGCCAATCGGCCGCGCCGTCCAGCACCACCTCGATCCGCCCCATGAGCACGCGCACCTCGGCCACGCCGACGTCCGCCGTCGCCTCGCGCAGGTTCCGCGCCAGCCGCGCGATGAACCACGGGCGGTTGTTGCCTTTGAGGGCGATTTCCTGGTAGTGGACGATGATTGATTTCATTGGAGTTCGAGACAACCGATCCCTAGTTCTTGGTTCTCTGTTCTTGGTTCTTGGTTCCTTCGTTCCTGGTTCCTCGTTCCTTGATTCTTCGTTCCGGCTGGTCTGGAACTCAGAGCCGCGAACCAATAACGACGAACGAGGAACGACGACGGACAACGAAGATTCGAAAGACCAAGAACCGAGATCCAAGAACCGAGAACGGACGACCGTTCAGTCATCTTGCTTCAGAGTCTCTTCTGCAGCCCTATGTCCGCTGACGACCGCGCTCTCTATCGTGCCCGGCAGCCCGGTGTCGATCCAGTCGCCCGCGAGAAACAGGCCGCCGATCGGTGTTCGTGTGCCGGGGCGTGGCGGCTGGCCGGCCGCCAGCGAGAAGGTCGCCTGTTTTTCGCGGACGACGGTGGCCCTGAGGAGCGTGGCGCCGCGCACGCCCGGCAGCGCGTCGGCGACCTCTCGCGCCGCGAGCGCGGTCAGTTCCTCGCGGCCCATCCGGGTCAGCCTCGTCGCCCCGCTCGAGACGAGCGACAGGTGCGACGCGCTCTCGCCGAACGCGAGCCGCTTGTCGAAGACCCACTGCATCTCGCGTCCCGGGAGCCCGACGAACGGCTCCTCCATGACCTGGCGGTCGTACCAGAGGTTGACGGTCACGATCGGCATCGACTCCATCGCCGACGCGGACGCGAGCGTCGGCGCGAGCTCCGGCGGCGGGGCGGCGAACAGGCCGCGCAGCGCAAACCAGGGCACCGCCGCGACGACGCGCCGCGCTTCGATGCGCTCGCCCCGAACCTCCACCGCGCGCACGCGCCCGTGCTCCACGATGATCCGCGCCGGCGCGTTCACGCGCACCTCGCCGCCGCGCGATTCGATGAAGTCGCGGGCGGGCTCGGCGTACATCTGGTGCAGCGGCCGCGTCGGCAGGACGAGCGACGAGGCGGCCGGATCCGGGCCGAACATCTCCGCGAGGACCCGCAGGAACGGAGACGCCGCGGCGGCGTCCGGCGACTGGTTCAGCGCCGCCACGGCGAGCGGCTCCCAGAGCCAGGCGCGCAGCGTCTCGCGCTGCCCGTGCGCGATGAGCCAGTCCGTCACCGTGCCGGCCGGCTCGGCCGTGACCGTGCCGGTCTGCCGCAGCTCGCGGCGCGCCCGGCGCAGCGGGCCAGCGAGCTTCAGCGCGGCCACGCGATCGCCCCACGGGATCGCGTCCCAGTCGAGCACGGCGGCCAGCAGGTGCAGCGGAGAGGGCAGCGCCGGGCAGCGGAGCACCGATCGGCCGCCCTCGGCGTCGAGGTAGGCCACTTCCATGGACGGCTGGACGCGCACGTGGTCGAGCGCCTGGATCCGTCCCAGGAACTCGAACGTCTCGCGGTAGCAGCCGAAGAGCACGTGCTGACCGTTGTCGACGAGCTCGCCGGTTTCGCGATCGGTGAAAGCCGTGGCCCGGCCGCCGAGCTGCGGCCGCCCGTCCAGCACCCGCACGCGCACGCCGCGCCCGGCGAGCGCCGCGGCCGCGCTCAGCCCCGCGAAGCCCCCGCCGATCACGACGACGTCCGGACGGCCGGTCATTCTTTGAGGGTTTTCCTGGCCTTGACGGCTTTGCCGGCCCGGGCGGCCCTGGCCGGCACGCCGATGGCCGTCCGCGCCCACGTGGCCGCCGCGATCAGCGCACGCCGCGGCCGCGGAATCCGCACGACGCGGGTGAACACGTCGTAGTCCGCCCGCTCGATCCGATCGAGGATGGCTCGATAGATCGCGCCCATGATCTCGGCGGCCGCGAGACGCTTCGCGTCGCGGCGGGGGAGCCCCTCGGCGGCGCGCCTGTAGTAGTCGCGCGCGCGATTCCCCTGCTGGCGGAGGAGCGCCTTGACCGCGCCCGAGCGCACGCCGCCGCCGGCTTCCGCTGATTCCCGCGCCAGGTCCGCTTCCGTGCACCCATGGCGCAGGAGATCCTCGCGCGGGATGTACACGCGGCCCTGCGCGAGATCTCCGGGGACGTCGCGGAGGATGTTCGTGAGCTGGAGCGCGACGCCGAGGTCGATCGCGTACTGACGCGCACGCGGATCCTCGTAGCCGAAGATCTCGAGGCAGATGAGCCCGACCGCCGACGCGACACGAATGCAGTACTCGTAGAGATCGTCGAAGGTCTCGTAGCGGCGCGGGCCGAGATCCATCTCGACGCCTTCGATGAGCGCCTCGAACGCCTCGCGCGGAAGGTTGAATTGCGGCACGAGCGGCGCCAGCGCGCGCGCCTGCCGCGTTTCGGGCGTTCCCTCGCCGAACGCCGCGGCGAGCTCGCGGCGCCACCGCGCCAATTCCCCGGCGGCAGCCTCCCGGTCCGACTCCCCCGCCTCGTCCACCGCATCGTCCACGGCGCGGCAGAAGTCCCAGACGGCGATGATCGCCCGGCGCTTGTCTGCCGGCAGCACGAGAAACGAGTAATAGAAGTTGGTGTCGCGTCCCATCAGAGCGGGTCTCTGCGTGAGGCCCGTCACTCGAGAATGCGATCAGAGCATTTCGTTTTTGGCTTTTCTCCGTTTCATCCGCTAACTCTGTGGTGAAAAGAACTCCGCTATCTCCGTCTCCTCCGTTATCTCTCCCATCGTAACGCCTGCCACACGAGAGCGGGCGCATCAGCACGGGTCAGCGACGGACGGTGGTGGAAGACGTCGAAGCCGGCCGCGTCGAGCTTGTCGAGCACGCGCGACGCTCCGAGCCAGGTCAGCCGGAGCTCCCAGCGAAGCCGGCCGCGGACCGCGTCGCAGACGGGCCGTCCCGTATCGAAGAGCTCGCGCGTCCTCCCGGCCGCCGCCCGAAGCGCCGCGCGCCATTCGGGCGTCAGCGTCCCCGCGTCGAGGTCCGCATCGGATGCGCCGGCGCGGTCGCGATCCGCGAGCGGGAGGTACAGACGGCCACGGCTCCAGTCGATCGCCAGGTCCTGCCAGAAGTTGGTGAGCTGCAGCGCCGTGCAGACCGCATCCGACTGGAGGTCGAGCCGCGGGTCGTCGTATCCGGCGACCCGGAGCACGAGACGGCCGACCGGGTTTGCCGAACGGCGGCAGTAGTCCAGCAGGTCGTCCCACGTCGCGTAGCGCGTCGTGCCGACGTCCTGCCGGAAAGCGCTGAGGAGATCCTCGAAGAGCGAGATCGGCAGCTTGTGCTCGCGAATCGTGTTGCTCGAGCGCGCAGAAAATCAGCTCGTCGTCCGTCGGGGTCTGACCCCGTCGGCCCGGGGTCTGACCCCCGTGCTCGCGGACCTGACCACCATAGGTCGTGGTCTCATGGTCCCGACCACGATATGTCGGGGTTACGAGGTTCGACGCCTGGCCCCAGTGCCCTCGGGTCTGACCCCGGAGACGGCGGCCCCAGTCGTCGAGCAGGCGGAGACGGTCGGCGTCGGCGAGGCCGGGCTCGTCGGCGAAGTCGTCGGCCCGGCGGGCGAACGCGTAGATCGCGGCGATGTGCGGCCGCATGCGCGCCGGGAGCAGCCGCGATGCAACCGGAAAGTTCTCGTAGTGCTCGCGCGCGATCCGCTCGCAGTAGGCGTACGCCGAGGCGAGGTTCGGGACTCGGTTCGGGACTCGGGGCTCGCCCGGATCGGCTTGTCGCGCGAGAGGCGCTCACCACTCCGTTTCCGCCGCCCCCGCGCGCCGGTTGACGGCGCGTGCCATGACGAAGAGCAGGTCGGACAGCCGGTTGACGTAGACGAGCAGCTCGCGTTCGACGGCGTCGCTCCCGAGCCCGACGATGCTCCGCTCGGCGCGGCGGCAGATCGTGCGCGAGACGTGCAGGGCGGCCCCGGCGCGGCAGCCTCCCGCCAGGATGAAGCGCCGCAGCGGCGGCAGCTCCGATTCGAGTCGATCGATCCAACCCTCCAGCCTGCTGATATCCTCGGCGGTGACCGCGGCCTTCGTCACGCGTTCGGCGATCTTCTTCGCCGGGTCCGCCAGCCGCGCGCCGAGCGCAAACAGGTCGCGCTGAATCTGCTCGAGCATCGGCGCCAGATCGGGATCCGCCGTCTCGGCGCGCACGAAGCCGAGCCAGGCGTTCAGCTCGTCGACGTCGCCGTACGCGGCGACGCGCGGATCGGACTTCGCGACACGCGTGCCGCCGAAGAGCCCGGTTTCGCCGCTGTCGCCGGTCTTGGTATAGATTTTCACGTCGAGTGATTATCGCCGCATTCGCTCGGGCAGGGCTAAAGCCCTGCGCGACGTCCGAGACCCGAGACCCGAGACCCGAGACGACGTATGGTCCCACGCCCCAAGCGCGCTTCGCGACAGAGAAAATTTCCCCCGGCACTTCCGCAGCCAACCAGCCGCCAGTGGTTCCGGCGGCGGCTCCTCGACTGGTACCGGAGAAACGGACGCGACCTGCCGTGGCGGCAGACCCGCGATCCGTACAGCATCCTCGTCTCCGAGGTCATGCTGCAGCAGACGCAGGTCGATCGCGTGCTGCCGAAGTACCACGAGTGGCTCGAGAAATATCCGACGCTCGAGGCGCTGGCATCGGCGCCGGAAACCGACGTGTCGGAGACGTGGCGGCCGCTCGGCTACAACATCCGTCCGCGGCGGCTCCACGCCATCGCCCGCGAGTCGGTCGCGCGCTACGGCGGCGAGCTGCCGGGCGACGAAGCGACGCTGCGATCGTTCAAGGGGATTGGCGCGTACACCGCGGGGGCCGTGCTGAGCTTCGCGTTCGGCCAGCGAGCGGCCATCCTCGACACCAACGTGGCGCGCGTGCTGTTCCGCGTGTTCGTCGGCGGCGGCGATCCCAAGTCGCACGCCATGCGGCGCCATCTCTGGGACGTCTCGCGGACGGTGCTCCCGATGCGGCACGTCTTCGACTTCAATCAGGCGCTGATGGACTTCGGCGCCACCCTCTGCACCGCGCGCAAGCCACGGTGCCCCGTGTGCCCCATGCGCGCCGGCTGCGCCGCCTACCCCTTCGAACCGTCCGTCAAGAAACGCCCGTCGTGACGCCCGATCTCCCGGATCCCCGCCGCATCGTCGTCGCGGCGGCGGTCATCGAGCGTGACGGCACGTTCCTGCTGACGCGCAGGGTGCGCGGGGCGCATCTCGAAGGATGTTGGGAGTTCCCGGGCGGCAAGTGCGAGGAAGGCGAGGCGCACGCCGCGTGCCTGGCGCGGGAGATCGTCGAGGAGCTCGACGCTCCCATCCGCGTCGGACGCGAGGTGTTCACGGTTTCCCACGCCTACCCCGACCGCGTCGTCGAGCTTCATTTCTTCGCGTGCGATCTGCTGGGAGAGGCGCGGCCGGTGCTCGGACAGGAGATGCGGTGGGTGCGCCGCGACGAGCTCGCGGCGCTCGAGTTCCCGCCGGCCGATCAGGAGTTGATTCTGAAGCTGAGCCGGCCGAGTGGAGATCAGGAGAGCTAGGAGGTCAGGAGAAGGCGAAACAGGAGACCCTGATCTCTTGCCCTCCTGATCTCCTGTTCCCTAGACTCCGCGGCGCCGGATCGACTCGATCCCGCTGACCGGGCCGAGGCACGTGGTGCCGGAGTACGGGATGCTGATCGACTCGGTCCCGACCGTTGCGCTCCCGCTGAGCGCGATCGCGCAGGACGTGAGTCCGGGGCCGGTCGCGTTGCCCGACGCTTTCCACGCGATGGTCGTCGGGTTGCTGAAGGCTCCCTCCGCGGTGCCGGTCAGCCTGAGGTCGCCCGCGCACGTCGCGCTGAACGAGCCCCGCGCGGACGTCGGGGTCTGTTCGGACACGGTCCACACGAAGCTGCTGCAGGTGCTCGGCGACGGGATGATCGAGGACGAGGTCCAGGAACCCAGCAGCGAGCTGTTGCCCGCGGCCGTCGGCGACGTCAGCGAACTCTCGCGCTCGAAGCCGGTGCACCCGGCGGCTGCCGCAGCGGCTATCGACAACACGACCAGAAAAGCTCGGTTCTTCATTTTGTACGGTTCCGTTTAGAGAAATACCGGGCAGAATTTACCCGGACACACTTCGCAGGGGAGCCAGAATTATACCACTGGCAACTGTGCGGTTTCAGCGGCATTTGCGGCCGAGCTCGCACACGCTGATCTCAGTTTTCGGCTCGAGGGGCCGAAATCTGCAATCAACGGATGAGGTGAACCCGCCCTTCGAGATAGTCGTGCAGCGCATCGTGGGTGCTGCGGAATGCCAGCTCGGGCCAGGGAATCTCCTCGGGGGGAAACAGCCTGGCTTCGAGGCTCTCCTCGTCCGTGCAGAGCTCGCCGCCAATCCAGGTCGCGCTGTACACAATGATGATGAGAGGCCGCTCCGGGTAGGAGTAGATGTTGACGAGACCGTCCAGCCGCACGTCGAGCCCGGCTTCCTCGCGCGCCTCGCGGCGCGCCGCCGCCGTGACTTCCTCGCCGCGATCGACGTATCCCCCCGGAAACACCCACAGCCCGTAGCCCGGCTCGATCGCCCGCCGGACGAGCACGATCCGGTTGTCGCCGTCGCGGCCCCTCGACTCGCCTCCTTCTGCGCTCGCTCGGGACCGGCCCGCCGTGATGATGGTCCCGACGGCAACCTTCGGATCGAGGTACAGGATGAATCCGCATTTCGTGCACACGAGGCGCTGCGGGTCGCCGGCTTTGAGAAGCCGCGTCTCGAGCGCGCCGCCGCACGTGGGGCAGTACCGGTAGGTGTCGGGCATCGGCACCGCCGATTGTCGCGCATATAATCCGCGTATGTCGATTTTGAAAATCGCGCGCATGGGGCATCCCGTCCTGCGCGCGAAGGCCCGCGCGCTCCATCCGTCCGAGATCCGCACGCCGAAGATCCAGCAGCTCGTCGACGACATGTTCCAGACGATGAAGGAGTACCAGGGGGTTGGACTGGCGGCGCCGCAGGTCCACGAAAGCGTGCGGCTCTTCGTCGCCGGGTTTCCTCCCGCGCGCGACGACCGGCATGATGACGATCGTCATGGTGATGACGACCGGCATTATGACGACCGACATGATGACGACCGGCATGGAAATGACCCGAACGGCCGTCGTGATGACGACGATGGAGAGGACGTGCCGTTGATGGCGCTCATCAACCCGGAGATCGAGCCGGCGACGCGCGAGATGGTCGAGGACTGGGAGGGGTGCCTGAGCATCCCGGACATCCGCGGCCGCGTGCCGCGCGCGCGCCAGATCGTCGTCCGCGCCTACGATCGCTTCGGGAAGAAGATCGAGATTCAGGCGTCGGGGTTCACCGCGCGGGTGATCCAGCACGAGACCGATCACCTCGACGGTGTGTTGTTCTTCGATCGGATGAGGAGCTTCCAGTCGCTGACGTTTCTCGACGAGTTCGGGCGCTACTGGAGCGGGCACAACGTCCGGCCGGAGTGATGCTCCGCTTCCAATCTATTCAGCGGACGTCGCTGTCAAACAGGCTTCGCTGTCCTTTCAGCACGGAGGTCACGGAGGGCACGGAGTCTCCGGGAACGAGGCGATTGGGTTGGAGTGTGGAGTTCGGACACGATCGCTCAGCTGGAAGGCAAGCGCGAACAAACAAGACCGCTGCAGTCCACGACGGCAACTGCACTCGAGCGCCGGCCGCTGTCACACGCGGCCGGCGCTGCAGGTGCAGGTGAGATCGAGAATGCGGCAGCCACTGATTCTGGTAGCTGCTTGCATTCTCGATCTCACCTGACCTGCCGCGCAAGCGCGGCTCGAGTCCGATGCGAGTAGGTGAAATCGGAGCCTCCGTGCCCTCCGTGACCTCTGTGTTGGAAGGACAGCGAAGCCGGTTGACAGTGAAGGCGTTGACGACCGTTGAATTCGGAAGTTTTCACGCACCGGTGTGAACTCCACTTGTCGTGGTAAATACGCTCAGTTGACTCACCTCACTCATCCTCGTGACGGGCGGCGGACGCGGGATCGGGCGCGCGATCGCGCTGGCGTTGGCGGACGGCGGCGCCACGGTGGCGGTTGCGGCGCGCACGGCCGCCGAGATCGAGCGGACGGCCGCGGAGATCCGGGAGCGGGGCGGCGAGGCGCTCGCGCTCGCGATGGACGTCACCGTGCCGGCGTCCGTCGGGCGTGCCGTTGCGGCGCTGCGGGATCGCGGCGGCTCGCTCGACGTGCTGGTGAACAACGCGGGGATCGGCGGCGGCGAGCCCATCGAAGGGTCCGACGAGTCGGCGTGGCGGCGCGTCATCGACACCAACCTGACGGGGACCTACCTCGTGACCCGCGCGGCGCTGCCGCTGATGGGGTCCGGCGGACGCGTGATCAACATGTCGTCCGTGCTCGGGCGCTTCGGCGTCCCGGGCTATACCGCGTACTGCGCCGCGAAGCACGGGGTCATCGGCTTCACGCGCGCCCTGGCGCTCGAGTTGGCGCCGCGCGGGATCACGGTGAACGCGCTGTGCCCCGGCTGGGTCGAGACGGAGATGTCGCTGCAAGGCATGACGCTCGGCGCCGAGGCCACCGGCACGACCTACGACGAGTTCCGCCGCCGCGCGCTCGCCGCCGTGCCGCTGAAGCGCATCATCCAGCCGGAGGAGGTCGCCGGGCTCGTCTGCTTTCTCGCCTCGCCTGCCGCGTCCGCGATCACGGGTCAGGCGTATAACATCTGTGGGGGACAGGTCATGAGCTAGAGCACAATCCCTAATCACTAATCCCTGAATCTCGAATCCCTGAATCCAGATTTCAAGGATTAGGTGATTGAGGATTAGGGATTAGGGATTCAGCCTCTTTGCCTCTTTCGTTCAAGCGCGCGCTCTGAGTTGAGCCGCTCCAGCTCCACCGCGGAGTGATCGACGAACCGCATCGCGGCCGCGACCGCTTCGTGGCCGGCTTCTTTGGCGATGAGCGTGTGCATCTGCTGGCAGACGCGCCGGTAGGCCGGATGCCCCTGCGGCGCGGTCCGGAGCTCGATGAGGTGCATCGCTTCGCGCGCGTTCATCTCGAGGTAGAAGCGCACGCGGTACGCCATCGCGACGCTATAGGGGGCGGCCGGCTTCGATCCGGCGGTGACGATCGCGTCGTGCAGGTCCGCGGAGCCTTCCATCACGCGCTCCCAGTCGTCGTGCGCGCCGGCTGCCACGATCGCCTCCGGCTCGGAATACCCGTGCCGCGGCGTGAGCGCTTGCCAGTCCAGGGTCAGCAGGCGATGACGCTGCAGGTCGCGGAACGCGCCGTAGTCGGTCAGCACGTCGAAGCGATACATCGTCCGCTCGAACGCCCGGCCGGGGCGGTGCCGCCGGTTCGTGCGCTCGCCGACGTACGCGCGCAGCACGGCGACCCGTTCGTCCGCGGTCATCCGCCGCGCCATCGCCAGCAGCTGATCGTCGGGGAGCTCGCAGACCGGGTACAGCGCCGCCGCGACGATCTTGACCTCGCCGTCCGGATCGAAATCGGTGAGCGTCACCTCGTCGCGCGCCTGGGGCTCCACCGCCGACAGCGTGAACGCGAGGTGCTCCATGCCCGCGCGGGCCGCCGACAGGTACTCGCTCCAGCGTCCGCCGCGGTCCGGCTGATCGACGCGGGTGAGAAACGCGGGGATGAGCTTGCGCAGCTCGACCAGCATCGCGTCCGCGCACGCGCGCACTTCCTCGAGCGGGTTCGCCCGCATGCGCAGCAGGAGCGACTCGAACGCCTGGCCGGTACCGTAGATGCCGACGTTGGACTGGGTTGCGGCGGGAAGCATCCCGCGCAGCGTGTCGAGCGCCTTCGCCCGGATCGCGGCGCGGTGAACGGTTTCGGAATCCGCCGCGCTCCGCGGGTAGCGCCGCTCGAAGTGCCGCTGCATCGCCGGAATCCACTTCGCGTACGTCTCGAACGCCGCGTCCATCGTCCGCACGTACCGCTCCCGCAGCTCGCCGGAGCCGAGCTCGGCCGGAACGTGGTACCGCCAGCGGCCGTGCAGCGTGTCGGTGTACGGCACGTAGCGAGTGGACTGCTCGAGATACGCCATCAGGCGTCCCCATTCGAGGACTTTCGTGAGGATGTTGGACACGTACTCGCACGCGATGTGCGCCCCGCCAAGCTGCGCCACCGAGTCGTCGCCGTACTCGTTGAACACTCTCGCGTACAACTTCTCGGCCCGCTCGACCGCCGCGGTGGAGCCCGCGCGCGGCGCAGGTCCGTCGTCCGCGCCCGGGACCTTGTCGGCGAACTCGTCGAGGAACAGCCGGCGCAGCGATTTCGCCGACCGCGAGTACCGGGCGAAGAGCGCGCCCTTGACGGTTTCAGGCAGGTTCGTCAGCGCGAAGACGTGACCGTCGAGGTTGGTGAAGTACGGCGCCAGTCGCGCACGCTCGGCGTCGGTGAACTCTTCGGCAGGCACGGGTGGATTGTACAGCGCCACGAGATCAAGAGGCCAAACAGGAGATCAGGAGGTCAGGAGTCTCGTAGGAGGAATCTCCTGATCTCTGAACTCTTGTTCGCTCTGTCTTGCGACCGAGCCGCGGACCCGCGGCCTTACACCCCTCAGGTTCCCCCGTATCCAATCGTCACCGTGTCGCCCTCGACGATGACCGGGACCGAGCGCGCGCCCTTCGAGTAAACGAGCATGCGCGCGAGGTCGGCCGGGCTCTTCTTGACGTTGTGATACTCGACCGGGATGTTCTCGGCGACGTAGTGATCGCGCGCGGCCTGGGTGTACGGACAGCCGTCCTTGCCGAAGATCAGCACCATCCCACAAGCGTAGCGCGAATGGCGGATTTGGCGCGCATCGTGAATTTGTGAAAGAGTTCACATGATAGCTGGAACGGAAGCTCGGCGAGCGCTGGAAGCTGGGAAGCGGGAAGCTGGGAGCTGGAAAATGCCGCGCGCGATCGCCGTTCTGCTAGTAATCAGCGTATCGGGGGCCACGACCGGCCCGCAGACGCCCTCCGCCGACGAGATCGCGCGCCGCGTGCACGACCGCGACACCGGCCGTGACTCCCGCTCGACGTTTCGCATGAAGCTCGTCGACCGCCGCGGCCGCGTCCGCGAGCGGGCGATGGCGTTGCTGGCGCTCCGCGGGCGCGGCAAGCCGGGCGTGCCGGAGACCGCCCCCGACGGCGACCGCCTGCTGGTCCGCTTCACCCACCCGAACGACATCCGCGGCACTGCCTTCCTCGTCTGGGAACACCCGTCGTCGGAGGACGAGCGCTTCCTGTATCTGCCGTCGCTCGGGCGCGTGCGGCGCATCGCCGGCGCCGAGACACAGGAAAGCTTCGCCGGCAGCGACTTCACGTACGAGGACATCGGCGGCCGCGAGCTCGACGAGTACACCTACGCCCTGCTCGACGAGACCGCCTCCTGGTCCGGCCCCGGGCGGAGCGGCGCAGGCCGGCGTGGCGGCTGGAGTCGCGCCGCAAGGACGCCTCGGCCGAGTTCCCGCGCGTCGTCTCGCTCGTGCTCAAGGACGCGTTCGTCGTCGTGCAGGCGGACATCTACAACAAGCGGAACGAGAAACAGAAGGTCTACACCATCCGCCGGCTCGAGCAGGTCGAGGGGGTGTGGACCACGATGGACGTGGAGATGACCAACGCGATCGAGAAATCGCGGACCGAGCTCGTCACCGAGGCGGTAGACTACAACGTCGGGCTGAAGGAGAGCGACTTCAGCCGCCGCGAGCTCGAGCGGGGCCTGGTCAAGTGATAGTCAAGTGAGCGAGCGGCTCGCCGCCTTCATCTACCGCCGGCGCCTGCCGCTGACCGCGCTGATTCTCGCCGGCGCGATCCTGTCGATCCCGCGCGCCGACATCACGCACATCGACAACGACATCACCGCGTGGTTCTCGAAAGAGGACCCGGTCTACAGGGACTACGAGCGCTTCCGCGCCGAGTTCGGCGGCACACGCTCGCTCATCGTCGCGCTGCAGGCCGATTCCGCCGGGCGTCTGTTCGCGCGGGACACGCTGGCGTTCATCGAACGCGTCACGGGGGACATCGAACGCGTCGACACCGTCCAGCGCGTCGACAGCCTCGCGACGGCGACGATCGTTCAGGCCACGCCGGACGGCCTCGACGTGCGGCCGCTGCTCGACGGGCTGACGCAGCCGGCGCGCCCGGCACGCGAGGGGCCGGACCGCAGCCCGGCGAGCCCGGCACACGAGGAGCTGGACCAAAGCCGGCCCGCGGGAGTCTCGCCGGAGACCATCAAACGCCTGGCGCTCCGCGACGACCTGATCCGCGGCGATCTCGTGTCCGAGGACGCGACCGTGACCGCGCTCGTGGTGAGCTTCGACGAGGATCGGATCGACCAGGTCCGCGCCGGCGTCATCCAGCGGATCCACGAGATCGTCGATCCGCAGCTCCCCGCGGGCGTGACGGCGTTCTACAACGGCAGCCTCGAGATCAGCGAGACCTACAACCGCGTCACGCTCGACAACCAGACGAAGTTCGTGCCGCCGATCCTGATCGTCACGCTGGCGGCGATCTACCTTGCCTTCCGCTCGTGGCGCAAGACCCTCCTGTCGGTGGCGGCGATCGGCGTCAGCATCGTGCTGACCCTCGGGCTCTATTCGCTGATGGGCTACACCTACAACGTGCTCACCAGCATGCTCATCCCGCTCATCGTCGTCCTCGCGATTGCCGACGACGTGCACATCATGCAGCACTGGGAGGAGGAGCGGCGCCGCGGCGACGCCGAGTACGCGTTCAAGGCGACCGTGTCGCACCTGGCCGCGCCGCTCTTCGGGGCCAGCGCCACGACGGCGCTCGGCATGCTGTCGCTCGCGACGAGCAGCGTCGTCGCGGTCAGGAGCTTCGGCATCGGATCGGCGGTCGGCATCATGGTCGACTTCGTCGTCTCGATCGTGCTGGTGCCGACGCTGCTCATGTGGACCAAAGCCGAACCGGCCGAGGCCCCGCACGAGCGCTACCTGGTGGGGCCGCTGCAGCGCGTGGCGCGGTTCGCGTGCGCCGCACCCGGGGCGCGTGCTCGCCGCCTCGCTCGCCATCGGCACCGTGGCGGCGCTCGGGATGCTGCGGCTGCGCGTCGACACCAACCACATCAACTTCTTCAGCGCCTCCCATCCGCTCAGCCAGTCGGCGGCGGTGATCGACAGGCAGCTGTCGGGCGTCTACAGTTTCCAGATTCTCCTGGAGGGGCCGCCCGACTCGCTGGCGGCGCCCGACGCGCTGCAGCGCATGGATCGCCTGGAGGGAGAGCTGCGGAAGTTCCCGCACGTGCGGAAGGTCACCTCGGTGGCCGACTACGTGAAGCGGATCAACAGGGAGCTGAACGACGGCCGGCCCGAGGCGGACGTCGTGCCGACGGGGCGCGACACCATCGCGCAGGAGCTCTTCGTGTTCACGCTCGGCGGCGAAGGGCGTCACGAGCTCGAGCGCGTCGTCGCCAGCGACTACTCGAGCGCGCAGATTTCGATCAAGCTCGAGTCGATGAGCTCGGACCTCGTGCTCGAGCAGGTCGAGCAGGCGGACCGGATGGCGAAGGCCGCGTTCGCGGGCACGGGGATCTCGGCGCTCACGACGGGGTCGGGGCGCCTGTTCAGCACGCTCGATCACTACCTGGTCACGTCGCAGGTGAGCAGCTTCGCGACTGCATTCGTGGCGGTCTTCGCCGTCATCTTCGTGGTCTTCCGATCGGCGCGGTTCGGCCTGCTGACGATCGTGCCGAACGTCCTGCCGGTGCTCGCCGTGCTCGGGGTCATGGGCTATCTCGGCATTTCGCTGAACATCGCGACCGTCATGGTCGCGAGCGTCGCCCTCGGCGTCGTCGACGACGACACGATTCATTTCATCAACCGCTACCGGCGCGAGGTGGCGGCCGGCGCGACCACCGACGGCGCGATCGCGATGGCGACCGCGCACGAGGGCCGGGCGTCGCTGACGACGGCGATCATCAACAGCTGCGGGTACGGCGTGCTGCTGCTGTCGGAGTACAAGCCGA
The DNA here is from genome assembly GCA_963820645.1 of uncultured Acidobacteriota bacterium. Taxonomy (GTDB): domain Bacteria; phylum Acidobacteriota; class Vicinamibacteria; order Vicinamibacterales; family 2-12-FULL-66-21; genus JALZOC01. The sequence continues at coordinate 149,161 of CAWGAS010000006.1, forward strand.
CGGCGTGGTTCGGGGGACTGCTGGCGCTGACGATGGCGGTCGCGTTCCTGGCGGAAGTGTTCATCCTGCCGGCGATCATCAAGGTGCTGCCGGGGGTGTTCGGGGCCGAGGCGCTGCGGCAGCCCAAAACGATTGAACAATAATGCGCCTTCTCTTGATCTCGCTCGCGCTGACCCTGTTCGCCGCCAGCGCGCCGGCGCAGACACGGCCGAGCGGGGACGTGACCATCACGGCGGACTACCTGCCGAACAGGAACCGGACCTCGGAGCTGCGGGCGCGCGTGTTCGCGGAGCAGGTGCTCGACCCGACGCCGCGGCTCCTCTTCACGTTGTCCGGCTTTGCCGAAGGGCTCCTTGCGCGCAGGGGAGTCGAGGGCTCCGCGGACGCGCACTGATGTGCGCGCGGCCATCCTTCGCGTCCAGGAGGCGAGCGCGCGGCTCACGACGTCGCGGTTCGACCTGCTCGCCGGTGTCGGCCGGGTGGTGTGGGGCCGGCTCGACGAGGTGCAGCCCACCGACGTCATCAACCCGCTCGACGTGTCGCGGTTCTTCTTCGAAGGGCGGAGCGAGGCAAGGCTGCCCGTCGCGGTGATCCGTGCGCGGGCATTCCTCTCGGAAAAAGCCGCGTTCGAAGGTGTGTACGTGCCGTTCTACAGGCGGGGGCGGTTCGATCAGCTCGACGAGCCGACGTCGCCGTTCAACCCCGGGCCGGGTGTTGCGCCGGATCCGGTCGCGGTCGAGCGGCGGGAGCCGCCGGCGTCGTTCGGCAACGCGCAGGGCGGCGCACGGTTCACGGCCACCACGGGCCGCGTCGATTGGAGCGTCGCCGGGTATCGCGGCTTCGAGCCGTTCGGGTTCGGGACGTTGCCGCAGGCGGCGGCCGTTCCAGTTCAGATCGTGTATCCGCGGTACACGATGATCGGCGGCGATTTCGAGACCGTCCGCGGCCCGTGGGGCCTGCGCGGCGAGGTCGCGGCGTTCGTGGCCGACAACTTCCAGCACGAGTTCCTGAGAGTGGTCGAGGGGAGCTCCATCGACGCGGGCATGGCGCTCGATCGCAAGGCGGGCCGACTACCGGATCAGCGCCGGCCTCTTCGGTCACCGGGAATCGTACGACGAGCCGATCGCGCGCGCCGCCGACGGGCCGCGGCGCGCGCGCTCGGAGGTCTCGGTGATCTTCTCGACCGATCGCAGCTTCGACGCGGAGCGCTACCAGGTCCGCACCTTCGGCGTGTACAACGCGACCGACAGCTCGGCGTTCCTGCGGGGCATCGCGACGGCGAAGGTCCGCCACAATGTCTCGCTCGAGGGATCCGTCGGCTGGTTCGCTGGGGAGGGAGGAACAGTGATCGGACGTTTTGGTGACAGCGACTTCGTTTACGTGAGGGTGAAGTACTACTTCTGATAAGTTCCAACAACCAAACAGGAGGACGGGAGCACGGGAGTACTTTGGTTTTGTTTTGTTTCTTGGCTTATTTGATCTTTGCCCTTCTCCCGTGCTCCTGTTTTTACGTCCGAATTTCACACGATGAATGTGATCCTGCTCCCCGCGGGCAACCCGTCAGCCTGGACGGGACCGACCGGCAACAACACGTATCTGCTGCGCGGACGCGTGCCGGTCCTCGTCGACGCGGGTGTCGGCGACCCGGCGCACCTCGATGCGGTGGAGGCGGCGCTCGAGGGCGCGGCGCTCGCGGCGATCCTGATCACGCATGGCCACTCGGATCACGTCGGCGGGCTTCCGGCGCTTGCGGAGCGCTGGCCATCCGCGCGTGTCGTGCGGTTCGGAGAGGGGGCGGACGGTCCCATCCCGGCGGGCGACGCGCAACTCCTGCCGATCCACACGCCGGGGCACTCGCCGGATCATCTCTGCTTCTTCGACGAGTCCGGGGGGGACGTGTTCTGCGGCGACATGGTGCGCATCGGCGGGACGATCGTGATTCCCGCCAGCCACGGCGGCAACCTGCGGCAGTACCTGGACTCGTTGCGCCTCCTCCGAAAACTCGCGCCGCGGCGGATGCTGCCGGGCCACGGGCCGATCATCGACAGGCCCGAAGTGATCATCGATGACTACCTGCGGCATCGCGAACGGCGCGAGGCGCAAATCGTCGAGGCTCTAGTCGCGGGCGCGACGACGCCGGACGCCATCGCCGCGAGTGTCTACGGTGAGCTGCCGCCGACGATCGCGCCCGCCGCGGTCGAGAGCGTCCTCGCGCACCTGATCAAGCTCCGGGAAGAAGGTCGGGCGACGAACGAGGAGGTCGATGGGAACGACGAATGGCGGTCTTCGTAGCGCAGGGCTTTTTGGCCCTGCACCAGGACTGTCCACTGCTGGAAGCGGGAAGCTGGTAGCTGGAAGCGCTACGCTACGCCGGTTGCCAGCCCTTCGGCAGATCCGGCAGACGCTCCGCACGCTTCGCCGCTCTCGGCATGGCGTCTCGAATGACCTGCTCGAGCTCCTCGAGATAGGCCAGGAAGCGCTGGCGCCCTTCGGCGCTCAACCGGCAGAGCGTCTGCGGGCGGCGGTTCTCGAATCCCTTCCAGACTTCGACGAGGCCCGCTTCGCGGAGCACGTCGAGATGCCGGCTCAGATTGCCGTCCGTCAGCGCGCACAGGCGTTTCAGATCGGAGAAGCGCAATCCTTCGGGGCGCGTGACGAGCGAGGTCATGATGCCCAGCCGGGCCTTCTCGTGCAGCACGCGGTCGAGCCCTTCATAAGCGAAGCGCCCGGGTTCTTCGGCGCGTTCAGCTTTGTGTTTCTTCATCGCTCTCCTGCGGCCTCCGCCTTTCGAGGTTCCAATAGAGCACCGCGGCGGCGAGCAGCTGGCCCGTTCCGAACGTGCTGCCGACCCACCAGCCGCGTAGCGGTTCCGGACCGCGCGCGCTCCAGAGCAGCGCGATCCCGACCACGTAATAAAAGAGCGCGACCCAGCCGGTGGCGCGCGGCAGGTACGGCCGGGACGCAAACGCGCCGAGGCCGAAGCAGATCGCCCACAACCCCGGCAGCAGCGGCACGAGCGCCCCGCTCAGGTGCACGAAGCTCGCGGTGATGATCGCGCCCGCGAGCACGCTCGGCAGGAACTGCCCGACCACCTGCCGCGTCCGCCGCCGCGCCGCCGCGTCTTCGTGGACGACGTAGTTGTAGATGATCTCGCTGGCGCCCACCAACGCCGCGCAGACCGCCACGGTGGACCAGTAGATGACGAAGCCGATCGGATCGGCCGAGCCGAGCGCCGGCGCCTGCATCCAGCCGGCGACAAACCCCATGAGCCCGGAGGCCGCCAGGGGGAGCGATCGGTACCCGCGGTAGATCTCCCCCTTGGCCATCTGCTGATGGATGTCGGCGATCTGGTCCAGCGCGCGGGAGAAGTCCATCGGTTTCTATACTTTGCACTACAAAGGGTATGAAGTCAACGACAGCCGCACGTCCCGCCGTCGCTTGTCGCGCCGTGAATCCTGCGCGCGCGGAAACGTGTCCGCCGCCGCTTGTCGCGCTCCAAGGCACGAGCGACACAGATTTGGCACGGAGGCCTCGCCGAAGCGCGCCGTAAATCCCGAGCGCGAAGGCGGGCCGTCGCGAACACGGAGTTCACGGAGGACACGGAGGCTCTGGGAGCGAGGCGATTGGGTTGGAGTTCGCATTTCGACGGGATCGCTCGTTTGCGGGCAGGCACGAACAAAGCTACACAGCGAATGCCGATGTCCGCGGCGGCAACGCACTCGAGCGCCGGCCTGAGTTGACAGGGGGCCGGCGTTGACCTGCCGCGCAAGCGCGACTCGAGTGCGTTCGGGAAGGTGAAACTAGAGACTCCGTGCCCCCCGTGCCCTCCGTGTTGAAACGCCAGCCACCGGCGTTCGTCCGACGACTAGCCACCGGCGTTCGACCGACGCTCATCGACCACTTCAGCTATGCTCCCCCGGTGCTCGAACGCCTCTTTCACCTGTCCGAACACCGCACGACCGTCAGGACCGAGATCGTCGCCGGCGTCACGACGTTCCTGACGATGGCCTACATCATCTTCGTGCAGCCGACGGTGCTCGGCGCCGCGGGGATGGACTTCGGCGCGGTGCTCGTCGCGACCTGTCTCGCCAGCGGCATCGCGACGCTGTTGATGGCGTTCCTGGCGAACTACCCGATCGCCGTGGCGCCGGCGATGGGCCACAACTTCTTCTTCGCCTTCACGGTCGTCGTCGGCGATGCGGCGTGCCGTGGCAGATCGCGCTCGGCGCGGTCGCGGTCGCGGGGCTGATCTTCATCCTGACGGCCGGCGTCGGCCTGCGCGAGCGGCTCATCCCGGCGATCCCCGAGTCGCTCAAGCACGCGATCGGCGGTCGGCATCGGCCTGCTCGTCGCGCTCATCGGCCTCGAGTGGGGCGGCATCGTCGTCGACTCTCCCGGCACGCTCGTCACGCTCGGCCACCTGAAGTCCGGCCCCGCGCTGCTGACCCTGTTCGGCCTGCTGACGATGGCGGTGCTGATGGCGCGGCGGGTGAACGGCGCGCTGCTGCATCGGGATGCTCGCGTCGACCGTCGTCGGGCTCGCGACCGGGCTCGTGCACTACCAGGGGATCGTGAGCCGGCCGCCGTCGATTGCGCCGACGTTCATGCAGCTCGACATCCCCGGCGCGTTCACGCCGGCCATGATCCCGGTGATCTTCGTCTTCTTCTTCCTCGCGCTGTTCGACTCGGTCGGCACGCTCGTCGGCGTCGCCAGCCAGGCCGGGCTTGATGCGGGGCACGACGCTGCCGCGCGCGCGCCAGGCGCTGCTCGCCGACGCGATCGGCACGGTCATCGGCGCCGTGCTCGGGACCTCGACGGTGACGGCCTACATCGAGAGCTCCACCGGCGTCGCGGCCGGCGGCCGCACCGGCCTCGCGAACGTCGTCACCGCGTCGCTGTTCTTCCTGTCGCTGTTCCTGTTTCCGCTCGTGCGGATGATCGGCGGCGGCCACCCGGTCGGCGGCGGCCTGGTGCTCTATCCCGTCGTCGCGCCGGCGCTCGTGCTCGTCGGCACGATGATGATGTCGAACGTCCGCGACGATCGCGTGGGACGACCCGACCGAAGCGATCCCGGCGTTCCTGACGATCGTGATCATGCCGCTCGCCGTGAGCATCACCGACGGCATCGCGTTCGGCGTCATCTCCTACGCGGTTCTGAAGCTGGCGACCGGCCGCGGGCGCGAGGTGCACGGGCTGATGTATGTCTTCGCCGTGCTGTTCGTGCTGCGCTACGCGTTTCTGACGTAAACGGACCGTTCTCGGTCTCCGGTTCTTCGGTCTTCAGTCTCGTCCTGGTCCTGACCAAACGACCAAAGTACCGAGACCACCCGAGAACCAAGAACGACCTGAGACCGAACGAGACCGAGAACCGAGAACCAAGAACCAAGAACCGAGAACCGAGAACGTAGTACATTGCACCAAACAATGAAAGGCTACGCGAATCCGAAGCTGCTCGTCACGCCGCGCGAGCTCGCAGACGTGCTCGACAGCCAGGCGGCGAAGCGCCCGCTGCTGCTGGACCTGCGTCCTCCCGACGCCTACGTGGCCGGGCACATCCCGGGCGCGGTGCACCTCGACCTCTGGGGGATCAGCCTGATCGACACCGATCCGGCGCCGCTGAAGGCGTTCATGTGGATGATCGAGCACGTCCTCGTCGTCCACGGCGTGGAGGCCTCGACGCCGGTGGTCGTCTACGACGATCAGTCCGGCATCCGCGCCGCGCGCGCGTTCTGGTTCCTCGAATACTTCGGTCATCCGTCCGTGCGGCTGCTCGACGGCGGGTTCACCGCCTGGATCGCGGCGGGGCTGCCGGTCACGCGCGACGCCGCGCCGGCGCCGAAAAGCGAGTGGACCGGCACGCGCGAGGAACAGCAAGATTGCGACGTGGAAGGACGTCCGGAACGCGCTCGGCCGCGGCGACGTGGTCATCCTCGACACGCGCACCGACGGCGAGTACACCGGCGCGGCCGTCCGCGCGCGGCGCGGCGGCGCGGTGCCGGGCGCCGTCCACATCGAGTGGACGCGCAACCTCACGCCCGAGGGCGACTTCAAGCCGGCGTCGGAGCTGAAGAAGATGTACGAGGACGCCGGCGTGACGCCGGATCGCGAGGTCATCACGTATTGCCAGGGCGGCTACCGCGCCGCGCACTCGTACGTCGCGCTGCGGCTGCTCGGCTACCCGCGCGTGCGCATGTACGTCGGGTCGTGGAAGGAATGGGGAGACAAAGAGGAGCTGCCGGTCGAGCTGCCGAAGCGGAACTGACAGCCCGCGGAGTCAGCTGAACTCACACAGGAGAACGGCAATCAGGAGAAGCAGAGAATTTGTTTTCTGCAACTCCGCAATCTCTGTGGTGCTCGCTGACTCTCGCTGTTCAGAGACCTCGCTAGCCTCGCGCAGCGATAGAATCAGAACCATGAACAACGTCATCGACCACGTCAATACGAACCGCGATCGATACGTCGAGCGAGCTCAAGGAGTACCTCGCGATCCCCAGCATCAGCGCGCTGCCGCAGCACGCGGCGGACGTGAAGCGCTGCGCGGAGTGGACGGCGGAGGAAATGCGCCGCATCGGGCTGCAGAACGTCAGGCTCATCGAGACGCCCGGCTTCCCGGTCGTCTACGGCGACTGGCTGGGCGCGCCGGGGGCGCCGACGATCCTCTTCTACGGCCACTACGACGTGCAGCCGGTGGACCCGGTCGAGCTGTGGGAGTCGCCGCCCTTCGAGGCCACGATCCGCGACGGCGAGATCTACGCGCGCGGCTCGGCCGACGACAAGGGCCAGGTCTTCATGCACTTCAAGGCGATTGAAGCGCACCTGAAGCAGCACGGCCGGCTGCCGGTCAACATGAAGATCATCCTCGAGGGCGAGGAGGAAGTCGGCTCGGCCAACCTCGACAACTTCATCAAGGCGCACAAGGACGACCTCGCCGCCGACGTCGTCGTCATCTCCGACTCGCCGATGTTCGACCGCGGCGATCCCGTCGATCTGCTACGGCCTGCGGGGCCTCGTCTACTTCCAGATCGACCTGCGCGGCACGAAGAGCGATCTGCACTCGGGATCGTTCGGCGGCGCGGTCGCGAACCCCAACATGGTGCTGGCGCAGGTCCTGGCGCAGATGAAGGACCGCGGCGGCCGGATCAAGATTCCCGGCTTCTATGACGACGTGCGCGAGCTGAAGCCGGAGGAGCGGGAGCAGTGGAAGCAGCTGCCGTTCAACGAGCGGCGCTACGCAAGGAGCTGGGCGCGCCGAAGCTGTTCGGCGAGCGCGACTACACGACGCTCGAGCGCGTGTGGGCGCGGCCGACCTTCGAGGTCAACGGCCTGCTCGGCGGCTTCACCGGCGAAGGGGCGAAGACCGTCATCCCCGCCGTGTCGATGGCCAAGGTCAGCATGCGCCTCGTGCCGGATCAGGATCCGGACAAGATCGCGACGCTGTTCGAGGCCTACATGAAGAAGGTCACGCCGAAGACCGTCGCGCTCAAGGTCACCCGCATGCACGGCGGCAAGCCGTGGATGACCGACTTCGACAACCCGTTCGTCCAGGCCGCCGGCCGCGCGATCGAGAAGGGCTTCGGGAAGACGCCGGTGTTCAACCGCGAGGGCGGGTCGATCCCGGTCGTCGCGACGTTCCAGGAGATCCTCGGGCTCCCGTCCGTGCTCTTCGGCGTCGGCCTGCCCGACGAGAACGCCCACGCGCCGAACGAGAAGCTGGATCTCGGGAACTTCCACGGCGGCATCATCGCGTCGGCGTATCTGTACGACGAAGTAGCCAAAACACGGTCGGCTTGACTCGCTCGGTTCAAACCGCTGGCGGGTCCGTGTCCGCGAACAGCCCCACTTGGTGCTCGTGCCGCGGAGGGAACAGCACGGTGTACGGGAGGGCGGCGATGCCTGCGCGCCAAGCGGGGCGGCCCCGTTCGCGGCCACCCGCGAGAGGTTTGAACCCTCCCTTACGGCGAGCGGAGCGAGCCGGCCCCTACCGGCGAGCGCCAGCGAGCCCTTCGACTCGCGTGATTCCTGCGCTCGCTCAGGGCAGGCCGGCCCTACCGGGATGAGCGAAGTGAGCCGCGGCCCCTACCGGGTGGAGCGAAGCCAGCCCGGCCTTGTACGCTTTCTGGTTGGCCGTCGTTGTTGCCGTACATGGACACGACAAATCACACCGGAATCGACGCAGCCACGCTCGACACGATCGCCGTGTCGCACTCTCCGGCCCTGCCCACCTTCCGCCTGACGCCGCGAGAGCGGCAGGTCGTGCAGTTGGTGGTTGCGGGCTGCTCCAACGACCGGATCGCGGAGCGGCTGCAAATCCGCCCGCAGACGGTCAAAAACCAGCTGTCCCGCATCTACGCCAAGATGGGCGTTGCGACGCGGGTCCAGCTGGCCGTCTACGCCGTGCGGCACGGGCTCGCCGAATCCGAATAGGGGCCTCCGGTCGGGGCCGACAAACGCCCGTTCGTGAGGCGCCCGGCCTCGGCTGACGCGGTGATGACTGATCTGGTTCGTCCGATTGGGAACACCTTGGTCCCACGGACGAACAGGTCACGGTAGGCCTGTCGACGACGTGACTTGTCGGTGTTCGTCTGACAGCACGCGAATCGAGCCCTTTCGTTTCGCATGATCCGTGCGCTCAGGGCAGGCGGCCCCTACCGCGAGCGAAGCGAGCGGCCCTTACCCGCGGGAGCGAAGTGAGCCGCGGCCCCTACCGAGGCGCGCAGCGCCGAGGCCCCCTGGCATGCCTGTGGCAGCATGCCAGTGTGATGTCCGACCTCCGTTACTCGGCGAGGAGCCTCACGCGGACTCCCGGCCTGGCGCTGACGTTACTGCTCACAATTGCACTCGGCATTGGCGGCAACGCCTCCGTCGTCGGCTTCGTCCGCGGGCTGGTGACGCGCGATCTGCCGCTCCCGGGGATCGAAACGATCGTCTCGCTCTTCGCGCGGGACGCGCAGGACGCGTTCGGTCCCGTCTCCTACGACGCCTACCTCTCGCTCAAGACCGGGCTCGACGTGTTCGACTCGCTCGGCGCCGTGCGCGAGTCGCGGGGCAGCGTCGTCCTCGACGGACGCTCGTCGGTCATGGCCGTCGCCGCCGCCACCCCGGAGTTCGCGGATCTCTTCCAGCTCCCGCTCGGCGAAGGGGCGGTCATCAGCCGCCGCGTGTGGCACAGCGAGTTCGGCTGCCAAGCCCGGCGTGAGCGGCCAGCGAGATCCGCATCGACGGCGTGCCCGTCCGCGTGGCCGGCGTCGCGCCGGAGTGGCTCGAAGGTCTGTATCTCGGCAGCGCCGTCGACCTCTGGGTGCCGCTGCGCGAGGAATCCCTTCAGGGGGCCGATCGCAGCAGCCGCACCTTCTGGGTGCTCGGGCGCCTGCGCCCGGGCGTGTCGGCCGATCAGGCGCAGTCCGTCGTGAACGAGACCCGGAGCGGCGACGACGTGATCGCCGTGCAGCCCTACACCGGGATGACGCCCGAAGCGGCGAGCGGGATGTCGCGCCTCCGCACGCTCCTCCCGGCCGCGGCCGGCGCGGTGTTCTTCATCGCGTGCGCCAACGTCGCCACGTTCCTGCTGTCGCGCGCGTCGGCCCGCTCGCACGAGACGTCCGTCCGCGTCGCGATCGGCGCCAGCCGCGGCCAGCTCGCGAGACAACTGCTGTCGGACAGCGTGCTCATCTCCGCCGCCGGCGCCGCGTTCGGCATGCTGCTCGCCTACTGGGTCGCGCGCATCGTGCCGGCGCTCTTCTTCGATCAGGACGCCGAGCAGCTCGTCTTCGCTCCCGATCTCGCCGGCATCGTCCTGGCGTCGGCCGCGTGCGCCGCGATCACGGTCGCGTGCGGTCTCGTGCCGCTGTTCGAGATTCGCCACGACCGTCCGGCGACCGTGCTCCGGCGCGAGAGCGCGGGGCCGTCGAAGGCCATGCGCCGGGTGCGCGCCGGACTGGTCGTGGCGCAGATGGCGTGCTGCTGCCTGCTCGTGATCTCCACCGGCCTTCTCTTCGAGGGCTTTCGCACCGCGCTGCAGACGAGCGCCGCGCCATCGTCTCGGGCCGTCGGTGCTCGCGACGATTGAAGCGCGCGAGCGCTTCAGCCGTCCCGATCTCGGTCTCCAGTTCTTCCGCGCGTCGGAGCAGGCGGCGCTGTCGCTGCCGGGCGTGTCCTCGACCGCGCTGGTCGGCACGCTGCCGGGCGGCCGGCCGATGTGGCAGTCGGTCCGCGTCGAGCCGCCGCAGCTGCCGCTCAGGGACGTCGAGATGGACGTGGCGGCGTTCACGCCGCGCTCGCTCAGACGTCGACGGTGCCGCCGATCGCCGGCCGGATGTTCGGCGGCGAGGACACGTCGCGCACGTGCACGGTCGTCGATCGTCAACGAGGAGGCCGCGCGCGACATCTTCGACGGCGACGCCGTCGGCCGATCGATCGAGGACCCGCCGGCCAGCGCGTCGAGATCATCGGCGTCGTCGCCACGCGGCAGGACGACGGCCGCGGAGCCAGAGCCGCCGACGATCTATTACTACGCCGAGCAGACCGGCACGCCGATGGACCAGGTCGGCCCCGCGCGCTTCCGCGTTCCGCGCGCCTGTCCCGAGCGAGCAGCCTGCCCGAGCGGAGTCGAGGGCCGGCGCGCGTCCTCGACGTGAACGTCGTGTCGCGCAGCTATTTCGACGCGATGGACCTGCCGCCGATCGCGGGCAAGATCTTTCCGGACGATCCCGCGCCGGGCAGCTGCCGCGTCGGCGTGATCAACGAGGAGGCGGCCGAGCTCTACTTCGGCGACAACGCCGTCGGCGGCGCGGTCATCGACAGCGCCGGCCGCCGCACCGAGATCGTCGGCGTCGTCCACGCGCCCCTGCTTCGCGCGTCGCAGCGGCGCGTCGAGCCGGCGATCTACCTTCCCGATGGCGCAGGATTTCCGGCCGCGCATGACGCTGATCCTGTCCGCGCGCGAGGTGGACGACGCGATGCTGGCCGCCGTGCGCCGCCGGCTCGACGGCGTGCCCGGGCGGCCGCCGGGCAGCCCGGCCGTGACGACGCTCGACGCGCACCTCGGCAGGACCGCGCTGGCGCCCGAGCGCATCGCCGCGACCCTGGTCGGCGCGTCCGCCGCGATGGCGCTGACGCTCGGCGTGCTCGGCTTGTACGGCGCGATGACCGAGAGCGCGCGTCAGCGCCGCCGCGAGATCGCGATGCGCATCGCGCTCGGCGCGCAGGGCTGGCGGGTGATCCGTCAGGTGCTGGCGGAAGGGTTGCGGCTGGCCGGCGCCGGCGCGCTCGCCGGCATGCTCGCATCGATCCTGGTGGCACGATGGCTGGCGCGCATCACGCCGGGCGCCGATTCGCCGACGGTGTGGGTGTGGCTGGCCGCGCCGCTCGTGCTCGTTGGCGCCGTCGCGGTCGCGAGCGTGCTCCCCGCGCGCCGCGCGTTGCGCGTGGATCCGCTGACCGTGATGCGGGCTGATTGACGGAGGCCGGGAAGGAGGTGAGGACGCCGGGGTCGAGAAGGTCGGGATCGTGACCATCGGCAGGCGCAACGAAGCCAATGGCGCCGCGTCTGCCAAGGGTGGCCACTAGGTTTTAGCTTGTAGTTCCGGCGGACCGCTCGACGATTCGGGCGGCCGTTTTACGTACCGCGGGGTCCAACCCTCGTAGAGTCGACGATTTCATCAAGAAGACACCGTAAGGATCGAGGGTATTCGTCATGTCAATGAATCTTGGTGGGGGAGGACAAGACTCCCTCAAAGCGGACATCAACGTCACGCCGTTGGTGGACGTCATGCTTGTGCTGCTCATCATCATGATGCTGATCGCGCCGATGCTCCGGCAGGGGGTGCCCGTTCAGATGCCGGAGGCCGCCAACACCGGCGAGAAACCGGACACCCAGGGCCAGACCGTCGTCGCGATCGACTCGCGCGGCGCGTTCTACGTCAATTTGCTGCCGGTCGAGCCCGACAATCTGATCCCGCAGGTCCAGCGCGTCCTCGAGGACAAAAAGGAAAAGATCGTCTATCTCAAGGGTGACAAGGACGCGAAGTACTCGGCGATCATGGACGTCATGGACGCGTTCCGGAAGGCGCAGATCGAGAACATCGCGCTCATCACCGAGAAGAAACAAACGCCGGGCGGCGCCGGAGCGGCCCAGTAATGCAGCACGCGCACAAACACCACGGCGCGGACGAAGTCGTCACCGGCTCGATCCCGCACGCCAGTGCGGACAAGAACGTGACGGGCAGAAATGGTCGGATCAAAAGCCAAGGGTGCGGCTGGTTCCAACTGGCGAACGTTAGGGTCGCCGTCTCCCACGCGGTTGCTGCGTTACTCCTCTCGCAAAGCCAGCAGTGGATCAGTACGCGCCGCACCCCGCGCCGGCAGATAGGTGGCGGCCACCGCGACAATCATCAACGCCGACAAGGCGACGCCAATACTGGCTGGATCTTGTGGACTCAGCCCGAACAGCATTGACGAGACCAAGCGTGTGACGACGATCGCTAGTGGGATCCCGATCGCAACTCCAAAAGCGACCAACGTCAGCGACTCCGTCAGAAACATCATTTCGATCGTGGCCGGTTGAGCGCCGACAGCAATCCTCAACCCGATCTCCCGCCGTCGCCGCGCGACGCTGTAGGCGAGAACACCATACAGTCCAACGGCGGCAATCAGCAGTGCGAGGACGCTAAACGCAATGGAGACTTGGGCAACCAGCCGCTCGCTGACGAGCGTTCGATTGACAACCTCGCGGAACGGGACGACGTTGCTGAGCGCGATTTGCCTGTCTACGGATTGAGCCACGCTCAGCAGGTCTCGAGACACCGGTTCCGGATCACCCGACGTCCGAAGGGCAAGCCGCACGGTGGGAGTGCCCCCCATCTGACGGTACGGGCGGTAGTACATCGGTGGCGAGTCGTCTCTCAGATTGACCCACTTCGAGTCCTTCACGATGCCGACGATTGCCATCAGCTCGCTAGATCGCGAGCCGCTTTCCCGGAAGAACCGAGCACCGATCGCACTTGTCCCTGGCAGGAACCGACGCGCGAATGACTCGTTGACGATGGCGACCAATGGAGCGCGCTCATCGTCTGACGACATGAACTCGCGACCGGCTATCAACGGCGTTCCCATCGCGCTGAGGAACCCCGGCGAGATGCGCTGTTCGATGATCGTCGTCTGGTCGTCTACCGGTCTGTCGAGCCCAGGGAAGCCGATCCGAAACTCATTGCTCCTCCGGACAACTGCCCAACGTGACTGAACGCGGCGATCTCGACGCCCGGCAGCGCTGCCGCGCGCGTGCGAAGCTCCTCGATCAGTTGGTCACGGCGCACTTCCGGATACTCCCGAGGGAAGCCGACGTCGGCGACCAGAAGCCGGTCTTCAAGGTAGCCGGCCTCTTGGCCGCGTAGATTCTGCAGCGTGCGGAGGAACACGCCAGCAACGACCAACAGCACAGTGCACATGACGACCTGACCAACCAGCAAGCCTCGGCTGAGCAGGCTTCGGTTTCGCCGCCCTGTTCCCGCGCCGGCCCTCAATGCCGCGGCCGCGACTCTCCCGGTGACACGAAGCGCCGGCGCCACACCGGACAGCAGGCATGTGCCCAGCGACAATAACGCGACGAACCCGAGCACTCGCGCATCGAATGCGAATTGAAGATTCGGCAGAGCGATGGTCTGTTCCGGAGGAAGAAACGCCAGAAGAGCGCCGCTGGTCCAGTGGGCTACGCCCAGACCGAGTGCGGCACCAACCGCTGAAAGTAAGAAGCTCTCGGTAACGAGTTGACGGACTATCCGGCTCCTCGACGCTCCGATCGCCGCCCGGACGGCGATCTCTCGCTCACGCGAGATGGTCGCCGCCAGCATCAGATTTGCAAGGTTTGCACACGCGATCAGCAGCACGAGTGCAGCGGCGAGCGCGACCAGCAGTAGCGGTTGATACAGACGCGCGCGTAACGTGGAATACCCAATGCCGCCGGGCTGCACCTGGACCTGACGACTCAGGATGGCCGTGGTTTCCCCCTCGGCCTGCAACGCGTGTCACGCCCGGCCGAAGGCGACCCATGACACGCATCCACCGGCCCTGAGTGCGCTCGGGTGCACTCGGCGCCACAACCTGTTCAATCCGTATCCAGATATCGACAGGAACATCGAGCTCCGTGCCCCGGAAGCCCGGAGCCGCAATTCCCCCGATTGTGAAGTCACGGGTTCCCTGCCGAAATCGTGTCCGAGGACGGATAGATCACCGCCGTACTGACGCCGCCAGTACTCCTCGCTGATCACGGCAATCGGCTCTCCTGGTGTGCCCGGTTCCGGTTGATGGAACACGCGTCCCCTGAAGGCGTGAACTCCGAGAACGTCGAAGTAGTTGTCGGAGACCAATTGGACAAAAGCGGTGCGCCGCTCGTCGCCCACTCTGATCTCTCCGGGCCGAACTAGTCGTGAGCTGGCAATCACCCCCGATAGGGCCTTGCTTCCGCGCTGCAGCGTATCGTGCGTGACCAGCGTGAAGGCCTCCGCTGCAGTTCCGTCCGGCCGACGTTCGACAAGGCGTACCAGTTCGCCCGGTTTCTCGACCGGCAGGTTCCTCATGAGCAAAGCATCGAGGAGACTGAACACCGCCGTCGTGCCACCCATGCCCAGCATCAGGGTCAGGATGGCTGTGGCGGACAGGACTGGCCTTCGACGCAATAGTCGTCCGGCGTATTGAACATCCTGGGACAGACGTTCGATCCACGTCCATCCCCAGGCGGCGCGCGTGTCTTCCTCGACGAGGCCACGATTGCCGAGATCTCGATGCGCAGCGCGGTGTGCGTCGTCCTCGGCCAGTCCACGGGCCGTGACTTCTTCCCGCTCCTGCTCCAAATGGAAGTCGAGTTCCGCCCGCAATTCGGCTTCCTTCCGTCGTCTTTGAGTCATCCACCGGAGTTTGGTGAACAGTGTTCTCATAAGGACTCCGACTCGGTGGGGTTCAGCACCAAGCGGACCGCGCGGGAAAAATCGTCCCATTTGTTTCTCGCGGCAACCAACTCCCTCTTGCCTCTGCCAGTGAGCTGGTAGTACTTCGCCCGCTTACCTTTTTCAGAGAGTTCCCACGAGGCCTCGATCCAGCCCTTCGCCTCGAGTCGGTGCAGCGCGGGATACAGCGATCCGGTCTCGATTTGAAGCAGGTCCTCGGATGATCGCTGAATCTGCTTGGCAATCGCGTGACCGTGGTTGGCTCCAAAGAGGAGCGTCCGGAGGATGAGCAGATCGAGAGTTCCCTGGAGCAGATCAACGCGCGTCTGGGCTCTGCGCTTCATGTGTAGACACTCTACTCAACTGTGTGGGGCGCGTCTACTAATTGGACTGAAGGGCGAGTTGCTGCGAGCCGGGAAGGTGTCCGGTGGAATGGATTTGGGCCGTCAGGGCTGGTCACGCAGCCTGACGCAGCACCTCGAGCCGCCTCAGCCATTCGGCAACGTGGTTCCAACTGGCGAACGTTTGGCTCACCAACCTTCGCTCACATGTCACCGCGCGTGAGCTACGGTTGGCGCCGCCTAAGGTTGTCCACCGTTGACCGACGTGACCCGCCTCAGGAACCCACGAGAAAAGATGACGCTTTGCGGAATGCAAGCGCGTAGACTGTCTGGGCTTCGCGGGACGCTCCCAAAGGAGGTAGGGATGTCGAACGTGCTTATTACGGGAACCAGCTCGGGCATCGGTTTCCAGACAGCGGTCGTATTGGGAAAAGCCGGTCACACCGTCTATGCCACAATGCGGAATCTCGAACGGGGCGCTGCGCTTCAAGAGCTCGTCGAGAGAGAACGTCTGCCGATCTCGATCGTGAAGATGGACGTCGATTCCGATGATTCGGTGAATGCGGCAACATCGGCTGTTCGCGCCCAGATCGGATGCATCGACGTCCTCGTGAATAATGCGGGGATCGAGCGCACAGGGTCGATCGAGGGGTTGGCGCTCGACGATTTCAAGGCCACGATGGAGACGAACTACTTTGGCCCGCTCCGCACAATACGGGCCTGGCTGCCGGACATGCGACAGCGACGGAGCGGGTGCATCATCAACGTCACATCAGTGGCCGGGCGGATAGCGTGTTCTCCGTTGGCGGCATACTCCGCGTCAAAATTCGCACTCGAGGCGCTCAGCGAGGCGCTCGCACAGGAGGTACGTCCCTTCAACGTCCGGGTTGCGGTTGTGCAACCAGGAATCATCGACACCGCCATGTCCCGGCGCATCGAGGACGGAGTCACGGACGCGGCCTACCCGCAGGTCCGCCGCTTCGGCCACATGTTCGAGGCGTCGCTCGAGAAGCCTACGCCGCCAACGATAGTCGCGGAAAAGATTCGCGAAATCATCGACAGTGACACACACACGCTGCGGCATCCCGTCGGGCCCGACGCCGAAGGGTTTCTTGCGTGGCGCGCGTCGCAGACCGACCAGGAGTGGGTCGAGTGGGGCGCCCTTCCCGATGAAGCGTGGTACGACCGCGTGCGCAACGACTTCGGTCTCGATGCACGTTCCAAGCGAGGGGCAGTCCCGGTCGTGTCCGCGAGTGGCGTTAGCGTGTGAACACGAGATCGAACCAGTGGTGGCGTCGGCCGTCACGCGGGTTCACGCAGCCGTCCTGAGCCCGAGCCGCGGACTCGCGCGCCTCTGAGTTTCGCCCGAGGCCGCACGCGAGACGGTGTATCCTACGAACACCGCCGATGCACATGCTGCAGCGCCGACACCCCGTCGCGGAGTCAGGCTCAGGGCCGTCCTCTGAGACCTCAGGGGCGCCGTCGGCTTCTCCGGCCGCGATGCGCCTGGTCTCGCTCGACGCCTACCGCGGCCTGATCATGCTGACGCTGCTCTGCGGCGGCATCTTCCACTCGCTCGCCGGGCATCCGATCTGGGGCTG
This sequence comes from uncultured Acidobacteriota bacterium, assembly GCA_963820645.1. Taxonomy (GTDB): domain Bacteria; phylum Acidobacteriota; class Vicinamibacteria; order Vicinamibacterales; family 2-12-FULL-66-21; genus JALZOC01. The sequence goes on from CAWGAS010000006.1 coordinate 166,040, forward strand.
GCTGGCCCACCACAACGAGCACGTCGAATGGGAGGGCACGGTCTACTGGGACCTGATTCAGCCGGCTTTCATGTTCATGGTCGGCGTCGCGATGCCGTTCGCCTTCGCCGCACGCGCCGCCCGTGGCGACACGTGGGGCAGCCAGGCGCGCCATGCCCTGCGCCGGGCGGCGATGCTGGTCCTGATCGGCGTCCTGCTCGATCACGTCGGCGCCGACCGTGTGCAGATCGGCTTCATGCGCGTGCTCCAGCAGATCGCCGTCGGCTACCTGGTCGCGTTCCTCGTGCTCGGGCGCTCGCTGGCCACGCAGGCGGTCGTCGTCGCGGTCATCCTCGTGGCCTATCAGGTGCTGTGGACGGCCAACCCCTGGAACGGGCCGGGAGGCCCCTGGGCGCAGGGCCACGAAAACATTGGCAGCGCCTTCGACTTCTGGCTGCTCGGGCGCCACTACAATGGCTACTACGTCGGGATGAACGCCATCCCGTCGAGCGCCACGATCATCCTCGGCGTGATGGCCGGGCAGCACGTCCTCGGCAGCCGTGATCCGCGGCGCACGAGTCTGACGCTGCTGCTGGCGGGTCTGGCGATGATCGGCGTCGGGCTGGCGGTGAGCCCGTGGGCCCCGATCGTCAAACGCATCTGGACTCCGAGCTTCACGATCTACTCCGCGGGCTGGACCACGCTGCTGCTGGCGGCGTTCTACTGGGCGGTCGAGGCGCAGGGGTGGCGGCGCTGGACGTTTCCGCTCCTTGTCGTGGGCATGAACTCCATCGCCGCCTACGTCATCGGCAATGCGTTCGGCGGTTGGTTCAACAGCGCGACCAGGGCGTGGCTCGGGTTGCTCGCGCCTGCGCTGGGGCCGGTGTGGCTGCCGGTGGTGCAGCGTGCGCTCTTCGCGCTCACAGCGTGGGCCGTGCTCCTGTGGCTGTACCGCCGCCGTGCGTTCTTCAAGGTCTAGTGGGGAGCAGGAGTGATCCTAAGCCTCGCGAAGCGCTCCGTCTCCTCGATCAGGGCGCTGCGAATCCCAGGCTCGGTCATGGAGTGGCCGGCGTTCGGCACGATGACGAGCCTCGCCTCGGGCCAGGCGCGATGGAGGTCCCACGCCGAACGGATCGGACAGACGACGTCGTATCTTCCCTGGACGATGACGCCGGGAATCCTGCGGATCTTCCGGACGTCGCGCAGGAGCCGATCGTCGGGCTTCATGAAGCCCCGGTTCACGAAGTAGTGAGCCTCGATGCGGGCGAACGCGTCGGCGAACCTGCCGCCGCCGAATTTCTTCACGAGCGCCGGGTCGAAGAGGAGCTTGCTCGTGCTCCCCTCCCAGATCGACCAGGCGCGCGCGGCCTTCCGGCGCACGCGGCGGTCGGGGCTGGTGAGGCGCTTGTAGTAGGCCTTCATCATGTCGCCCCGCTCGCGAGCGGGGATCGGCGCGAGGTAGTGCTCCCACGCGTCGGGAAAGATCTCGCTCGCCCCCTCCTGGTAGAACCAGAGGAGCTCGCTCCGGCGGAGGAGGAAGATGCCGCGCAGTACGAGCGCCTTGCAGCGATCCGGGTGCGTCTCGGCGTATGCCAGCGAAAGGGTGCTGCCCCAGCTTCCGCCGAAAACCACCCACCGGTCGATGCCGAGGTGCTCGCGCAGCTTCTCGATGTCCGCCACGAGATTCCAGGTCGTGTTCTCCCTGAGCTCCGAGAAGGGCGTGCTCTTGCCGCAGCCGCGCTGGTCGTGCAGCACGATGCGCCACTTCTTCGGATCGAAGTAGCGGTGGTAGAACGGTTCGATACCGCCGCCCGGGCCGCCGTGCAGGAAGACGAGCGGCTGACCGCGCGGGTTGCCGCACTCCTCGAAATGGATCGTGTGCAGCTTCGAGACCTCGAGATCTCCCGAGCGGTACGGCTTCGTCATGGGAAAGAGATCGCGTAGGCCCTTCGTCGTCGGTTTCATGGCACAACGCTACCACGCACGCCTGGCCGGGGTTTGGCGTTATGCTGCGAGGGCCGAGAGGAGGCAGGGAAGCGGAGATCAGGAGACTGGAGATCAGGAGACAGGAGGAAGCATGGAGCGCGGGAAGCGGGAAGCGGGGAGCGGGGTTAGCCATGCCTGAACGAGATTGGCCCTTCGACCAACCACGAAACGCTGCGTCCATTACGTTGCGCTCGATCGTCTTCGCCGGCGCTCCGATCCTGCACGTGACCCACGACGAAGATGATCACGGGTGGCAGTTCCTGGGGATGGAGGACGCGCCAGAGAACGATGCTTGTGTCTTGGGGCTTCACGCGATCGTGGCGAGGGATCCCTCCGTCCTCGAACTCGCCGACTTGCCTCCGGGTTGGCACGCATGGCGCCGCTCGAGGACGTCTCCCTGGCAGCGCGCGCCCAACACCCATGAGAAAAAATGAGGCCGGGAAGCGGGAAGCTCCTGCCCCGTCACTGGCTCTTCTGCCGCAACAGCGCGGCCTTCTTGCGTTCCTGCCGTTGGCCCAGCGCGTCCAGGGTAGTAATGATGACGGCGAATGCCGCCATTCCGCCAAGCAGGATGAATATACCTGTCATTGCCGCGATCCCTTCAGAAGAACGAACGCACTGACGATGAATGCAGAATCTGCAACTATTCCCGTGAAACTACGGGTTTTCACTCCGGTCCAGCAACCGCCGCGCCATCCTTCCTTCTGTCTCCTGGCTCCTTCTCCTTGACCTGCGCAACATCAGGTACCACTATCGAACGTGATGCGCTTGTTCCCTCTCTGCGCGATCCTCCTCGCGGCGCTCGCGGCCTCCTGTTCGGATCTGGAGAAGGCGCGCGAGAAGGCGGGGATCAAACCCACCTACGACAAGACCACCGGCAAGCTCAAAGAGCTCACCTACGACTCGAACCACGACGGGAAGGTCGATACCTGGACCGAGATGGACGGCGCGCGTCCCCTGCGCACGCGCATCGACAAGAACGAGGACGGCAAGCTCGATCGCTGGGAGTACTACGACGCGCAGGGGCAGCTGCAGAAGGTCGGGTTCTCGCGCAAGGACGACGGGAAGCCGGATGCGTGGGCGTTCTCGTCGCCCGACGGCAAGATCGAGCGGATCGAGATCTCGTCAACCGGCGACGAGAAGAAGATCGATCGCTGGGAGCGCTACGACGCCTCGGGGCTCGTCAGCTCGGAAGACGACGGGAATGCCGACGGCGTCGTGGACAAGTGGGAGACCTACCAGGCCGGCGCGCTCAAGACGGCCGCCTGGGACGACAGCGGCGATGGCAAACCGGATCGCCGGTTCACCTACGACGGCGGCACGCTGGTGACGATCGAGAGCGAGCCGGACGCGGCGGGTAATTTCACGAAGCGCGTCGACGTGAAGTAGCTTCCAGCTCCCAGCTTCTCCAGCTTCCAGCTTCCAGCTCGCGAGCTCCCAGCTCCGTCCAGCTGCCGCTTCACCAAGCACCAAGACTAAGAACCAAGAACGGTCTCTTTCCCTCCGACCTGCTGAGCTTCGTAACGACCGTGTCCTCTATTGCACAGACACGCCTTTCACGAATCCGTTAGCGTACTCCTGTCTGAGGCACGCAGCGTGCCAGCGGTAGGTAAGTGCCACCTTTAAGTGCGGCGTGCGGAAGGGGTATCCGTAGGAGTCCCGAAAAATGCGTAGGGTGATCGTGCTCGCTCTGAGCCTCGTCGTCGCGCGCGATCGGCATGCCGGCCGGCCTCTTCGCAGCGCCGCCAGCTCGTCAGCAGACAACCGGCGGGCTGGAGGGCATCGCCAAGGACGCGCAGCAGCAGAACCTGCCGGGCGTCCGCGTCCAGGTGCGCAACGCGAACGGCCAGCTCGTCGCGACCGGGACGACCAACTCGACCGGCTCGTTCGCCTTCACCGGCATGCCTCCCGGCACCTACACGATCGAACTGCTCGACGCAGCCGGCAACATCGTCGGCACGAGCGCGGTCGTCACGGTCACGGCGGGCGCCACGCGACCGTCACCGTGACCGCGGCCGCGGCGGGCGCGATTGCCGCGGCCGAAGGCGGGCGGCGTCGGCCTCTTCGGCCTCGGGACGATCGGCACGGTTGCGGTGCTCGGCGCGGCCGCGGCGCGTGACGATCGTCGCGATCAGGCGACGAAAGACGACGCGAGCCCGTCGCGGTAGACGCGAGCATCGAAGAACGGCTTCGTTGTCTCCGGCGCCGCCCGTGAAGACTCGGTGAAGCGCCCGCCAACTGGCGGACGGCAGAAGTCGCCCTGCCGGAGTTCTCGAAACGGAAACTCCGGACTGCGATGGGCGAGGGACTGGCGTTCCCATTCTGTTCACGGAAACTGACTCAGAACATCTGATCAACCGGTGCGCTCGCGCATCCCACGCGGAGAGGGTCAGCCGCTCTGTGCGAGGTGTGCCCGGCGGGAGTGTCGGCGGCGGCGCGACGGCGGGAAGTCGGCGGCAGGCGTTGATGTTGGCCTATGGCCCCCTCTGGGACTCGCGCGGTGCGCGATGTAAGTCAGAGGGCGGTAGCTTGGACGATGGCGTTGCTCTCATTCATCTCGAATCGCTCTTCGTCGCTTTGTGCGATCGGCGTTCCCGCCATGGCTGCCGCGCCAGAGTCCTTCGGCCGCATCCCAGTCTGCAGACGAGGTGCGCCGCGAACGCGCGCGCCCATTTCGGCCCGTTGTACCTCACGCCCGGTGCTCCAGCTGAAGGAGCTCGGCGTCGATATCGAACGTCTTCAACGAGGCCGACGAGCCGAAGTCGGACTTCACGTTCGACCGTCGCGCCGAAGGCTCGACGTGCGGCTGTTCGTGGCGCGACGCGCGCTGCTCACGGCGACCGCTGGCGACCGACCTCGTCTGGTTCAAGAAGTACGAGCACCGAGCGTTCGGTCGATCCCCAGGCGACCGGTCCGCGGCCGAGATCTATCTTCACCGCCTCACGCTGTTCGCGCAGGACGCGTACCTGAACACGCGGCAGCGCCCGAACTACGAGATCGACGTCCGGTCGCGGCATCTCGAGAACGACCTCGAGGCCGGCGTGGAATACCGGATGACGTCGAAGTTCTCGCTTGGCGTTGTCCGGCCGGCGCGCCCTCATCGAGGTACGAGGAGGACGCGGTCTATCTCGGCACCAGCCTCCAGAGACACGCTGAACCGCGAGAGCACCGGCTACATCGTGACGGCGAAGCACCAGCTCGACGCCGCTGACGACGCTGTCGGTGAAGGTCGAGCGCTTCGAGCGATCGAGTTCCCCTATTCGCCCGAGCGCGACACCGACACGCTTCGCGTCATGCCCGGCATCGAGTTCAAGCCGCGCGCGCTCGTCGTCGGGTCCGCCTTCGTCGGCTTCCGCAGGTTCACCCCGAAGGATCCCGCCGCGCTTCCGGAATTCACCGGCCTCGTCGCGAACCTCGGCCTGTCGTACACGCTGCTCGGCGCGACGACGTTCGGCGTCAGCTACGCGCGCGACGTGAACTACTCGTTCGAGGAGGCTGCAGCCGTACTTCGTCGCGAACAGCGCCGGCGCTGTCGATCCGCCAGGCGCTCGGGCGCCGGTTCGACGTGCTCGGTCTCGGCCGACCGCGCATCGTCTACGCGTATCGCGATCTGGCGGTCGGCCCGATCGCGCCGGAGGCCATCGCTCGACGCCCGGGAGGACACGACCTGGAACTACGCCGGCAGCATCGGCTACCGGCCCGACCGGACAGACCCGCGTCGGCTTCGGCGCCTCGTACTGGGAGCGCGAGTCCACCACCCGTCCGTTCCGCGACTACGACGGCCTCCGCATCGGGATGACGGTTACTTACGGGTTTTAGTTATGCAGAGCACCCAGATACTTCGACAGATTCCGGCCTTCACTCCCGGCGCAGTCTTTTGAACAGGAGGTCAGGAGGTCAGGAGACTTTGCTTTCGAAAACAATTCCTCCTAATCTCCTGATCTCCTGTTCAAGATCTCTCCTGATCTCGCTCGCCGTCCTGCACCTGTGCATCGGCGCCGCTGTCCGCCCAGTCGGCCGGCGACTACGTCATCGGCGCCGCAGGACGTGCTGACCATCCAGGTGTTCGACCAGCCGGATCTCGGCGGCAAGTACACCGTCGAGGCCGACGGCACGTTTCAGCTTCCCGCTGATCGGCCGCGTCAAGGCCGGCGGCATGACGCTGCGCGCGTTCGAGAGCGAGCTGAAGAAGAAGCTCGCCGACGGCAGATCTTCCGGAACCCGCAGGTCACCGTCGCGGTCGAGCAGTACCGCAGCCAGCGCGTGTTCGTGATGGGCGAGGTGCGCACGCCCGGGCCCGGTGCCGCTGACCGGCGGCATGACGCTGATCGAGGCGCTGTCGCGCGCCGGCTCGACGCTGCCCAGTCGGCCTCCGGCGAGGTCGCCGATCGTCCGCGCGCCGCAGGGGCGAAGGGGCCGGTGCTCCCGGACCGACAGGGCGGGTCGGAGATCCTCCGCGCCAGCATCCGCGACCTCGAGGCCGGGCACGCTGAAGCAGAACATCGAGCTGCGCGACGGCGACACGATCTTCGTGCCGCGCGCCGAGAGCGTCTACGTCTTCGGCCAGGTGAAGAACCCCGGCGCCTACGCGATCCAGAAGGACACGACCGTGCTGCAGGCGCTGTCGCTGGCCGGCGGCGTCACCGAGAACGGCGCGATGAACCGCATCAAGATCGTCCGCATCGTCAACGGCGAGAAGAAGGAGCTGAAGGTCAAGCTGACCGACCTCGTGAAGCCCGGCGACACGATCATCGTCCCGGAGAGGTATTTCTGATGTCCGACCAGCTTCGCGAGCGCCGGATGCGCCGCGAGACTCCGACCGCATCGGCGCGATGGAGGACAGCCACGCCGCCGGCGCACGCGCCGCGGAGCGCGGCCGCGGCCGCGGCCGGCCGGTACGGCGACGCCACCGTGCTCGGCTCCGACGTGCACCTGCTCGACTACGTCAAGGTGCGTCTACAAGCGGCGCTGGACGGCGATGACGGCGTTCCTGCTCGTCGCCGGCACCGTCACCGTCTACACGTTCACCGCGACGCCCGATCTATCGAGGCGCAGGACGCAGCTCCTGATCGAGAAGGAGAGCGCGAACGTCGTCACGTTCAAGCAGGTCGTTCGAGCAGAACCAGATCGACCGACGACTACTACCAGACGCAGTACAAGATCCTGCAGAGCCGCGCGCTGGCGCGGCGCGACGCTCGACGCGCTGAAGCTCTGGGACCATCCGCTGTTCGAATCCGCAGGCCGGCGCAGCCGTGACTCGGCGCAAGGCGTCGCCGGCGCCGGTCGGCGCATCGCGTCGGCGTGGTTCACGTCCGCGGCGGCCCGGCGGAGCGCGCCCGCGGCCGACGAGACGGCGGCGCAGTCGGCGACGATCGACCGGTTCCTGGCGGGCCTGACGATCGTCGCCGATCCGCAACAGCCGTCTCGTGGACGTCAAGTACCGCTCGCCCGATCCGCGCGCTGGCGGCGGCGGTCGCCAACGCGCTCGCGCAGAACGTACATCGAGCAGAACCTCGAGTTCAAGTTCCTGTCGTCGAAGGAGGCGTCGCGACTGGCTCGGCGCAGCGGCTGGCCGAGCAGCGCAAGCAGGTCGACGCGAGCGAGCAGGCGCTGCAGCGCTACCGCGAGCAGAACGACGCGATCGTCGCTCGACGACCGCCAGAACATCGTCGTGCAGAAGCTGGCCGATCTGAACGCCGCGGTGACGCGCGCCAAGACCGAGCGGATCCAGAAGGAGGCGATGTACAGCCAGCTGCGCAGACGATCCAGAACGATCCGGCCGGCGCTCGACACGTTCCCGGCGATCCTCGGCGAACAGCTTCATCCAGCAGCAGAAGGCGGAGCTCGCCGGCCTGCAGCGGCAGCTCGCGCAGCTGTCCGAGAAGCTCGGCGACCGGCACCCGGAGATCGTCGAAGCTGCGCTCGTCGATCCAGATCGCCGCAGGCGAAGCTGCAGGGCGAAATCGGCAAGGTCGTGCAGTCGGTCCGCAAGCGAGTACCAGGCCGCGCTGGCGCAGGAGAACAGCCTGACCGCCGCGCTGAACCAGCAGAAGGGGGAGGCGCTGTCGATGAACCGCAAGGGCATCGAGTACGGCGTGCTCGCGCGCGACGCGGCCAGCAACCGGCAGATCTACGAGAGCCTGATGCAGCGGACGAAGGAGACCGGCATCTCCGGCGAGCTGAAGACCAGCAACATCCGGGTCGTCGACGCGGCGGAGACGCCGCGCGCGCCGGTCAGCGCCGAACAAGCGCAACAACCTGCTGCTCGCGCTGTTCGGCGGCGCGGCTGCTGGCCTTCGGCCTCGCGTTCTTCTTCGAGTACCTGGACAACCGGATCAAGACGCCCGACGAGATGAACGCAGCACCTCGGGCTGCCGTTCCTCGGCATGGTGCCGGCGCTCGTTCGACAAGGCGCAGCGAGCACCCGCTGATCAGCAACGGCGTGCCGCGCAACTTCAGCGGAGGCTTCCGCGACCATCCGCACGAACGTGCTGTTCTCGTCGGCGCGAGGAGGGCGGCCGCATCGATCGTCGTCACCAGCACCGGCCCCGGCGAAGGCAAGACCATGGTGGCGGCAACCTCGCCGTCGCGCTGGCGCAGGCCGGCCAGCGCGTGCTGCTGATCGACGCCGACATGCGCAAGCCGCGCGTCCACGAGCGTCTTCGACAAGCCGCAGGAGCCCGGGCTGTCGAACGTGCTGGTCGGCAACGCCAAGGCCAGCGGAGTCGGTGCAGCAAGACCGCCGTGCCCGGGCTGTGGGTGATGTCGGCCGGCCGCATCCCGCCCAACCCGGCGGAGCTGCTCGGGTCGAAGCGCTTCAACGACTTCATCGCGTCGCTGACGCAGCACTTCGACTGGGTGATCATCGACACGCCGCCGGTGATGGCGGTCACCGACGCGTCGCGTCGTGGCGCACCTCGCCACCGGCGTGCTGTTCGTCGTCGGCGCCGAGATGACGAGCCGCCACGCCGCGCAGCGGGCGCATCGAGCAGCTCGAGCACGCCCGCGCGCGCGTTCGTCGGCGCGGTGCTGAACCGCGTCGATCTCCAGCACAACCCGTACTACTACTCGCAGTACTACCGCCGCGAATACACCGAGTACTACCTGCAGGCCAAGTCCTGATCTCAGACAGGAGGATACAGGAGTTCAGGAGAAAAGAATTTCTGGTTTTCTTGAAAACGCCTCCTGATCTCCTGATCTCCTGTTCAAGATCATGCGCGTTCTCTTCCTCATCACCGCCCGCGGCGGCTCGAAGCGGGTTCCTCACAAGAACCTGGCGCGGATTGGCGGGATCTCTCTCGTCGGGTTCAAGGCGATCTCGGCGCAGCGATCCCGCTACTGCGCGCGCCTGATGATCTCGACCGACAGCCCGGCGATTCAGGACGAAGCCCGCGCGCACGGCGTCGAGGTTCCCTTCCTGCGGCCGGCGGAGCTCGCGACCGACACCGCGACGTCCGAGTCGGTCATCGCGCACGCGATGGAGTGGATCGAGGAGCACGACAGCAGCCGGTATGACGCGATCATGATCCTCGAGCCGGCGGCGCCCTTCGGGCGGGCGTGCGATTACGACGCCGCCGTTGACCTGATGATCGCGCGCGACGCGAACCTCGTCGTCGGGATGCGCACCACCGTGAGCTCGACGTATGTGGGCGCCCTCGACGAGACCGGCCGGCATGACCGGGATCATCGACAAGTTGAACATGTGGCAGGCGGAAGGCCGGCCGCGGCTCGAGACCGACTACACGATGAACGCCGCGCTGTATCTCGTCCGCTGGGATCACTTCAAGCAGACCGGCAGGGTCTACGCCGATCGGGATCGCTCCTACGGATACGTGATGGACCCGCACTACTCGATCGAAATCGATCACCCAATCGACCTCCACGAAGCGGAGTTCATGGTGCAGAACGGGCACGTCGACATGGCCAACTGGCGATGAGTCACGTCATGACGGCCGGACGCACCGGACAGATGCTGTACGAACGGGCGCGACAGATCATCCCGGGCGGCACCCAGCTGCTCTCGAAGCGCCCGGAGATGTTCCTTCCCGGCGAGTGGCCGGCCTACTACTCGAAGGCCTCGGGGGCCGAGACGTGGGACCTCGACGGCCGGAAGTACATCGACGCGACGCACTTCGGCGTCGGCGCGTGCGTCCTTGGATTCGCCGACCCGGATGTGGACGCCGCTGTCGTCGGCGCGGTCCGGTCCGGATCGATGAGCACCCTCAATTGCCCCGAGGAAGTGACGCTCGCGGAGCTGCTGCTCGAGCTTCACCCGTGGGCCGAGATGGTCCGCTACGGCCGGTGCGGCGGGGAAGCGATGGCGATCGCGGTCCGCCTCGCCCGGGCGGCAACGGGACGCGACCGCATCGCGTTCTGCGGATATCACGGCTGGCACGACTGGTATCTCGCCGCGAACCTCTCCGAGGATCGCGCGCTCGACGGTCACCTGCTCGCCGGCCTCCAGCCGGCCGGCGTGCCGCGCGGGCTGACCGGGACGATGCTGCCGTTTCGGTACAACGCGGTGGACGAGCTCGACGCGATCGCGGCGGCGCACGGCAGCGAGCTGGCCGCGATCGTCCTCGAACCCGCACGCAGCACGGGCCCGGCGCCGGGGTTCCTCGAACGCGTGCGCGAGGTCGCGTCGCGGACGGGAGCGGTGCTCATCGTCGACGAGGTCACCTCCGGCTGGCGCATGGTCACCGGCGGCGTGCACCTGACCCTCGGCATGGTTCCCGACGTCGCCGTGTTCGCGAAGGGGATGGCCAACGGCTATCCGATGGCGGCGGTCGTCGGCGTGGCGCCGGTCATGGCGGCGGCGCAGACTTCCTTCATCAGCAGCACGTTCTGGACCGAGCGGATCGGTCCCGCCGCCGCGCTCGCGACGATCCGGAAGCACCGCGACCGCGGCGTGCCGGCCCATCTCATCGACGTCGGCAATGCGGTGCAGGACGGATGGCGCCGCGCCGCGGCCGCCGCGGGCCTCTCGATCGAGATCGACGGCATTCCGCCCCTGAGCCACTTCGTGTTCGCTGCCCCGGAGCCGGCGGCGCTGACGACGCTGTTCATTCAGCTCATGCTCGATCGCGGCTTCCTCGCGTCGGGACAGTTCTACGCCTCCTACGCGCACCAGCCCGGAGCACGTCGCGGCGTACCTCGCGGCCGTGGACGAAGCGTTCGATGTCGTCGCCCGCGCGGCCGCCCGGGGCGACGCGCCGGTCACTCCTTCGCGGCGAAGTGAAACACTCCGGCTTCCAGCGCCTGACCTGAGCCCCAGTTGCCACCAGCACTTCGAGAATTGATGGACATGAGCGGCCGGGTGGCCCTGATCACCGGCGGCGCCGGGCACATCGGGTCCGTCATGGCCGAGGCGCTCGCCGAGCTCGGGTCGGCCGTCATCATCCTGGATGTGGACGAAACGAAATGTGCCGCGGTGGCCGAGTCGCTGAGCGATCGGTTCAAGGTTGACGCCGCGCCGTGTGTCACGGACCTGTCGGACGACTCGGCGATCCACCGCGCCGCGCGCCTGGCGCACGAGCGGTTCGGCCGGCTCGACGTGCTCGTGAACGCCGCGGCGCTCGTCGGAACGTCCCAGCTCGACGGCTGGGTCTCCGCCTTCGACAGCCAGCGTCTCGACGTCTGGCGCAATGCGCTCGACATCAACCTCACGGCGCCGTTTGCGCTCGCCCAGTGCTGCGCGCCGCTCCTGAAAGACTCGGGCCGTGGATCGATCGTGAACGTCGCGTCGATTTACGGGCTCGTCGGCCCCGACTGGCGGCTCTACGAGGGGACCGAGCGTCGGCAACCCCGCGGCCTATGCCGCCAGCAAGGGCGGGCTGCTGCAGCTCACGCGCTGGCTCGCGACCACGCTGGCGCCCGATGTGCGGGTGAACTGCGATCACGCCGGGCGGCGTGTTCCGCGACACGCCGGAGCCGTTCCTGTCGCGTTACGTGTCGCGCACGCCGCTCGGGCGGATGGCGACCGAGGAGGACTTCAAGGGCGCGGTCGCCTATCTGGCCAGCGACCTGTCGGCCTACGTGACCGGCCAGAACCTGGTCGTGGACGGCGGCTGGACCGCGTGGTGAGCCACGGCAAATCATGAACGCGAGAATCTGAATGTGAGCTGCACCAAGTGCATCTATCCGGAGACGCAGGACACGCTGATGTTCGACGAGCACGGCGTGTGCAGCGTCTGCCGGCAGATCGAGTACCGCGACGACGCAGATCGACTGGGCGGCGCGGCGCCGCAGACCTCGATCGAGCTCGCTCGATCAGTACCGCGACAAGGGACTGTACGACTGCATCATCCCCTTTTCCGGCGGCAAGGACAGCACCTTCCAGCTCTGGTACGTCGTCCGCGAAGCTCGGCCTGAAGCCGCTGGTCGTCCGCTTCGACCATTGGTTCTACCGGCCGCTGGTCGCGGAGAACAACACCCGCATGTTCAAGCAGCTCGGCGTCGACGTCCTGAACTTCACGCCGAACTGGCACGTGGTGCGCGAGCTGATGCTCGAGTCGCTGAAGCGCCGCGGCGACTTCTGCTGGCACTGCCACACCGGCATCTACGCGTACTCCGATGCAGATCGCGATCCGCTACGAGACTCCGCTGATCTTCTGGGGCGAGATCGCTGGCCGAATACCAGTCCTTCTACTCCTACGACGAGATGGAAGAGGTCGACGAGAAGCGCTTCAACCGCGCGATGAACCTCGGCATCACCGCCGACGACATGTACGAGTTCCTCGGCGGCCGCGTCGACCAGGCGCGATCTGCTATCCGTTCGCCTATCCGCCGCGCAAGGAGCTGATGCGGATCAAGTGCCGCTCGGTCTGCCTCGGCAGCTACATCAAGTGGGACACCAAGAAGCACGTCGAGATCATCAAGCGCGAGCTGGGCTGGAAGGGCCAGGAGGTCGAGGGCATTCCGCCGGAATACGACTACGAGAAGATCGAGTGCATGTTCCAGGGCGTGCGCGACTACTGCAAGTTCATCAAGCGCGGCGTTCGGCCGCACCAACCATCTCGTCAACATCGACATCCGCAACAAGCGGATGACCCGCGAGGAGGGCTGAGGCGCTGGTGCAGGAATACGACGGCAAGCGGCCGGCCGAGCCTCGATCTGTTCCTGGAATATCTCCAGATCAGCGAAGAGGAGTTCTGCGACATCGTGCAGCAAGCACGAGGTGAGCCCGCACGAGTTCTCGCCGATCCAGGTTCGAGCGCGGCAAGCCGCTGCCCGACATGGCGCAGTGGGATCGGACCGTGCCTGCCGAATCCGCCCGGCGCGCTCGACCGCGCCGGCGGACGGCAGGGTCAAGACGCTACATATGATCGCGATCGTCGACTACGGCATGGGGAACGTCCGGTCGGTCCGCAACGCCCTCGAGTACCTCGGCGAGGACGCGGTGGTGACCGCCGATCCCGCGCGATCTGGACGCCGCGGAGCGCGTGATTCTGCCGGGCGTCGGCGCGTTCGGCGACGCGATGGCCAACCTCCGCGCGCGCGGCCTGGTCGACGTGCTCGCAGCGGCAGGTGCTCGAGAAGGGCAAGCCGTTCCTCGGCATCTGCCTCGGCATGCAGCTGCTCGCCCGGAACAGCACCGAGCACGGCACGCACGCAGGGGCTCGGCTGGTTCGACGCCAGCGTGGTCCGGTTCAACGGGCGCACGCGCGGCCTCAAGGTGCCGCACATGGGCTGGAACGAGGTCCGGCGCGAAGTGCGATCATCCGCTCGCTCGCGTCGCTCGGCGAGGGCCAGCTCGTCTTCTACTTCGTGCACAGCTTTCACCTGCGTCTGCCACGACCCGGCCGACGTGGCCTGCACGTGCGAGTACGGCGGCCGCTTCACGGCGGCGATCGCGCCGCGGCAACATCTTCGCGACCCAGTTCCACCCGGAGAAGAGCCAGGACAACGGGATCCAGCTGCTGACGAATTTCGCCCGCTGGAATCCGTAGACCGCGCGCCCGGCGCTGAAGAAGCGCATCATCCCGAAGTTCCTGCTGCGCGGCGGCCGGCTGTTCAAGGGGTGCGCTTCCACGAGAACCTGCGCGAGGCGGGCAATCCGGTGACGACGGCGAAGGTCTACGACGCGTACGGCGTCGACGAGCTGATCTTCCTCGACATCGAGGCGACCGAGCGAGAGCCGGCGCCGCCGTGGCCGACATCATCGAGCGGGTGTCGAAGGACGTGTTCATGCCGTTCACCGTCGGCGGCGGCGTCGCGAGCGCTCGAGGACGTCAACGGGCTGCTTCGCGCCGGCGCCGACAAGGTCGTCGGTGAACACCGCCGCGGTCGAGAAGCCCGGAGTTCGTCCGCGCAGGCGGCGCAGGCGTTCGGCGATCAGTGCATCACGGTCTCGATCGACTACCGCGAAGATCGATGCCGGCGTGCAGCCGCGTCTTCACGCACGGCGGCCGGCAGGCGACCGGCTTCGATCCGCTCGAGTGGGCGCTGCGGATGCAGGACGCGCAACTGCGGCGAGGTCCTGCTGTGCTCGATCGACCGCGACGGCACCATGAGCGGCTACGACCTCGACATGATCGCGCGCGCGAGCGAGCTGCTCGACGTGCCGCTGATCGCGTCGAGCGGCGCCGGAAGCCTGCAGCACTGCATCGACGCCTTCGGCGCCGGCGCGTCCGCCATCGCGATCGGCAGCCTGTTCCTGTTCACCGACCACAGCCCGATCAAGGTGCGGACGCATCTCTGGTCGCAACGGCATCGACGTCCGCGCCAGCACCAGCAGCCGCAATTAGCGACTGTTCGGTGCGTCCGGAGTTGTCAGCCGAGTCCGTGATTTCGGTGGCGTCCGGCTTTAGCCGGACCGTGATTTCGGTGGCGTCCGGCTTAGCCGGACCGTGATTCCGGTGGCGTCCGGCTTTCTTGGCCGCCGTAGCCGCGCTAAGGGCAAGCCGGCGAAGGCGGCAGCCGGACCTTCAAAATGCACCTCTCTCTGCCCAAGCGATCGCCTCAGCGGCTACGTGGCGGCCCAGCTCTCGGCCATCGCGCCCGACGCCGTCGTCACCGGCGCGGCGCTCCAGCCGTACGTCGATGCGGCGCTCGAGCGCGTGGAGCACTGCTTCGCGCGGCTCAACGTCAAGCATTTCGGCGCCGCCGGCAACGGCGTCCGGTTCAACCACCTCCACACCGATCAGTACGCGATGTTCCTGTACCTGCTGTCCAACTCGATCCATCGCATGCAAGGCAGCCACGATCTCGCCGCGAAGGTGTACGGGTTGAACAAGGCGCTGCACGCGATTGACGTGTTCTACGAAGTCGAGCTGCCCGAGGTGTTCGGGTTCCAGCACCCGGTCGGCACCGTCCTCGGCCGCGCGACCTACGGCAATCACTTCTTCGTCTACCAGCGGTGCTCGGTCGGCTCGAACGTCGAGGGGCGCGCCCCGGTCCTGGGCGAAGGCGTCGTGATGTTCGGCAGCAGCGCCGTGATCGGCGACTGCACGATCGGCGCGAACTGCTGGCTGTCGTTCGGCGCGGTGGTGATGGACGCGGACGTCCCGGCCAACAGCGTCGTCTTCGGCCAGACCCCCGCACACGTCGCCAAGCCGACCGCACGCCACGTCGTCGGTCACTTCTTTCACGAGCGATGATGGTCATCGACGGACGAGCGGTCGGTCCCGGGGCGCGATGCTTTCTCATCGCGGAGGCCGGGGTGAACCACAACGGCGACCCGGCGCTCGCGCGCCACCTGATCGACGCCGCCGCCGACGCGGGGGCGGACGCCGTCAAGTTCCAGACGTTCGACGCCGATGCGCTGGCGACGCTCGACGCGCCCAAGGCGGCCTATCAGCTCAGGACCGTCCCCGGCGGCACGCAGCACGAGATGCTGCGCTCCCTGGAGCTCGCCCGCGACGCGTACCGTCCGCTCAAGGAGCACGCGCTCGGCCGCGGCCTCGTGTTCCTGTCCACGCCCTTCGACGAACGGAGCGCCGATTTTCTCGAGGGGCTCCGGCTGAGCGCTTTCAAGATCTCTTCCGGGGACCTCACCAACCTGCCGATGCTCGACCACATCGCCCGGAAGCGCCGCCCGATGATCGTCTCGACCGGCATGTCGGACATGGACGAAGTGCAGGCCGCGTGCCGGACGATTCGCGAGGCGGGCAACGAGCAGATCGTGCTGCTCCACTGCGTGAGCAACTACCCGGCCGACCCGCGCGACGCGAACCTCGCGGCGATGCGGACGATGGCCGCCGCGACGGGCGCGCCGGTCGGGTTCTCGGATCACACGCTCGGCGTCGAGGTCGCGCTCGCGGCGGTCGCGCTGGGGGCGTGCGTGATCGAGAAGCACCTGACGCTCGACTGCACGATGGCGGGCCCCGATCACGCCGCGTCGCTGGAGCCGCGCGGCTGGCGCACGCTGGCGCAGGCCGTGCGGAACGTCGAAGCGGCGCTCGGCGACGGGTTCAAGCGGCCGGCGCGGAGCGAGGCGGACACGGCGCGGGTCGCGCGGCGCAGCCTGGTCGCCGCCGAGGACATCGCCGCGGGGACGGTGCTCACGCGCCGCTCACCTCGCGGCACGGCGTCCCGGCACCGGCCTCGCGCCCGCGATGGGACCGTCGCTGCTGGGGCGCACCCTCCGCGTGCCGATCGCCGCTGGGCAGCTGTTCAAGCTCGAGATGCTCGGATGAGAACGATCGCCGTCGTGACCGTCGGCCGATCCGACTACGGCATCTACCTGCCGGTCCTCCGCGAGATCGACTCGCAGCCCGACCTGCGCTTGAGCGTCGTCGCCGGCGGCATGCACCTGTCGCTCGAGTGCGGCATGACGGTGCTGGGCATCGAGCACGACGGCTTCGACGTGGCCGAGCGCGTCGAGGTGCAGCGCCGCGTCCGACACCCCGCTGGCCGTCGCCGAGGCGATGGGCCTCGGCGTCGCCGGCTTCGCCCAGGCGTACGCGCGCTGCCGCCCCGACCTGCTCGTCGTGCTCGGCGACCGCTACGAGATGCACGCGGCGGCGCTGGCCGCGCTGCCGCTGCGGATTCCGACCGCCCACATCCACGGCGGCGAGCTGACCGAGGGCGCGATAGACGATGCGCTCCGGCACTGCATCACGAAGCTCAGCCACCTGCACTTCGTGAGCACCGAGACCTACGCGCGCCGCGTCGTGCAGCTCGGCGAGGAGGCCTGGCGCGTGTTCGTGACCGGCGCGCCGAGCCTCGACAACCTGCGCACGTTCGAGCCGCTGAGCCGCGCGGAAATCGAGGCGCGTGTCGGCATGACGCTCGAGACGGCGCCGCTGCTCGTGACCTACCATCCGGTGACCCTCGACGCGGCCGGCGCCGAGATGTGGCAGATGGCCGAGCTCTTCGCCGCGGTGCGCGACTCCGGCCGCCCGATGGTCTTCACGCTGCCGAACGCGGACGCCGGCGGGCGGGCGATCGCCGAGCTGATCGGGGCCTTCGTCGAGCGTGAGCCCGACGCGCGCCTGGTCGCCAATGCCGGGACCGACGCTCTACTTCAGCCTGATGTCGTGCGCCGCCGCGATGGTGGGGAACTCGTCGAGCGGCCTGATCGAGGCGGCGAGCTTCGGGCTGCCGGTCGTGAACATCGGATCGCGGCAGTCGGGGCGGATCCGCCCGGCGAACGTCATCGACGTGGACTACGACCGCTACGCGATTGCCGGCGGCATCCGCCGCGCGCTCCAGCCGGCGTTCCGCGACCGGCTCCGGAACATGCGGAATCCGTACGGCGGCGGCGTCGCGGCGCGGGACATCGTTCAGGTGCTGCGGACCGTGCCGCTCGATGCCCGCCTGCTTCAAAAGCGGTTCGTCGACGCCGTTGGCGGCGAGCTTTCGACGCAGCCGGTCGCCAACGAGCTGAAGGACGTTCACCGGTGGCTGGCGTCGCCGGTGCCACTGTCAACGGACAACTGAGCGGCAATCTCTCGAACAATGCGGATTCTGTTTTTCGGCGATGGCCGATGGGCCGGCGATACGCTTCGCCGCCTGCTTGCGGAGGGCCACGACATCCCGCTGGTCGTCGAGCGCACGCGCCCCACCGACGGCGCACTGTCAGATGCTGCGAGGTTCCACGGTATCGAGGTTGTCAGGCCCGACGATGTCAACGACGCGGACTTCGTGACGAAGATCGCATCGCTTGCCGGCGATCTCAACGTCTCGGTCTCCTTCGACCAGATCCTGAAGCGCCCGATCGTGTCGACGCCGCCGTTGGGATTCGTGAACCTCCATGCCGGCATGCTTCCGTTCTATCGCGGCCGGAACGTCGTCAATTGGGCGCTGATCAACGGTGAAACGGAAATTGGATTGACGGCGCACTTCGTCGACCAGGGCATCGACACCGGCGACATCATCGCGCAGGTCTCGATGCCGATTCTCTGGACCGACACGTATGCGGACGTGCTGGCGAAAGTGGTCGCGGCCATTCCGGATCTGACGGCTCGGGTCGTAGCCGACATCGGCAGCGGGCGAGTCACGCGTCGCGCGCAGCATGAACTGGCGGGCACCTACTTTCCGGCGCGCCGGCCTGGGCGACGAGTGGATCGACTGGTCGGATTCGAGCCGGAACATCTACAACAAGATCCGCGCCATAACCCGCCCCGGCCCGGGCGCACTGACGATTTCAGGTCACGCGACCGTCAAGCTCTGGCAAGCCCAATACAGCGCGAGCTGGCCCAGGTACATCGCGACGCCGGGCGAAGTCGTCGGTCGCCAGGGCCATGAAGGCGCGTTCGTCAAGACCGGCGACTCGATCGTCCTCGTGACCTGCGTGGAACTGGACGGACACGCTCCGTCGCCGCCGCGCTGGAAGATCGGAACGCGCCTCGGACTCAATCTGCCACAGGCGTTCCGCGAGCTTCAGGAACGGCTCGAGAAGCTGGAACAGATGCTGGGCCGCGCCGCATCAGGGATCGGCTAGATCGACTTCACGTATGGGGCAATCAGTGAATCTTGAAAGCGCGAACGTCAGAGTCACCGACCGCCGCGGTCCACAGGCGTCCCCAGCGGCCGTCAGCCGGACGATGACCATGACGGACGGCAGCGTGCGCGACCTGTTCGTGACAGAACACACGACGCGTGCGGGATGTCATGCGCCGGATCAACGCGACGTTCAAGAGCATCGCGCTGGTCGTGGACGAATCCGACTGCCTGATCGCGACGATCACCGACGGCGACGTCCGCCGCGCCATCCTCGACAACGTGACGCTCGATACCACGGCCGGCGAGATGCTGAGACTGCGCGGGGATCAGCGAGGCGGTGACGGCGCCTGCTGGCGCGGAGCCGACGGCGATCCTGCCGATGATGCAGCAACACGGCATCCGCCACGTGCCGCTCGTCGACGACGATCGGCCGCGTGCGCGGTCTCGCGATGCTGGACGATCTGATCCCGCCGCAGGCCGTGCCGCGCGAGGCCGTCATCATGGCGGGCGGCGCCGGCAGGCGGCTGCGGCCGCTGACCGACGACATGCCGAAGCCGATGCTGCCCGTCGGCGACCGCCCGCTGATGGAGCTCACCGTCGAGCGGCTCCGGCTCGCGGGCATCCAGCGCGTCAACGTCGCGACGCACTACAAGCCGGACAAGATCGTCGACCACTTCGGAACCGGCGAGGACTTCGGCGTCGAGTTCGAGTACGTGACCGAGAGCACGCCGATGGGGACCGCGGGCGCGCTCGGCCTGATGAGCCGGCCGCGCGAGACGATGCTCGTCATCAACGGCGACATCCTCACCGAGGTGCACTTCGACGCGATGCTCGCGTTTCACCGCGAGCACCGCGCCGTCCTGACGGTCGCGGTCCGCAAGTTCGAGATGAACGTGCCGTACGGCGTCGTCGAAGCCGACGGTCACCAGGTGCGGACGCTCGTCGAGAAGCCGGTGATCCGCCTGTTCACGAACGCCGGCATCTACCTGCTCGAGCCGGCGGCGTACGACTACATCCCGGCCGGCGAATCGTTCGACATGACCGACCTGATCCGCGCGCTGCTGGCCGGCGGCCAGACCGTCGTCAGCTTCCCGATGCTCGAGTACTGGCTCGACATCGGGCAGCACGTCGACTACCTGCAGGCGCAGGAAGACGTCAAGCAGATCGTGGACAACATGAAGGTTGGCATGTGAGCTGGAGCGGCAAGCGCGTGCTGGTCACCGGCGCCGGCGGCTTCATCGGCAGCCACCTGGCCGAGCGGCTCGTCGAGCTGGGCGCCAGGACGCGCGCGTTCGTCCGCTACAACGCCCAGGGATCGTGGGGCTGGCTCGACGACTCGGCCTACCGGGCGAGCATGGAGGTCGTCGCCGGCGACATCACCGATCGCGACAGCGTCCGCGACGCGATGCGCGGCGTGGACGTCGTCTTTCACCTGGCGGCGCTGATCGCGATTCCGTACTCGTACCACGCGCCCGTCTCCTACGTGCGCACCAACGTCGAGGGCACGCTGAACGTGCTCCAGGCGGCGCGCGAGCTGGGCATCGCGCGCGTCGTGCACACGTCGACGAGCGAGGTCTACGGCACCGCGCGCTACGTCCCGATCGACGAGCAGCATCCGCTGCAGGGGCAGTCGCCGTACTCGGCGAGCAAGATCGGCGCGGACAAGATCGCGGAGGCGTTCCAGCTCTCGTTCGAGGTGCCGGTCGTGACCGTGCGGCCGTTCAACACGTTCGGCCCGCGGCAGTCGGCGCGCGCGGTGATGCCGACGATCATCACGCAGTGCCTCACCGGCGAGACGCGTGCGGCTCGGCAGCCTGACGCCGACGCGCGACTGGAGCTACGTCGCCGACACCGTCGACGGCTTCCTCGCGGCGGGCGACGCGCCGGACGCGATCGGGCGGACGATCAACATCGGCTCGGGGCGGGAGATCACCATCCGCGCCGCCGCGGAGATGATTGCCGCGCGCATCGGCCGCACGGCGCGCATCGAGGAGGACGGGCAGCGCGTGCGTCCGGCCGGCAGCGAAGTGGATCGGCTGCTGGCGGACACGTCGCTCGCGCACTCGCTGCTCGGCTGGGCGCCGCGCGTCAGCTTCGAGCACGGGCTCGAGCTGACGATCGAGTGGATGCAGGCCAACCTTGAAAAGTACCGGCCCGGTGTCTACGTCACTCTGAGCCGCGGCGCCCCGGCGCTCGACGGGCTCATGCCGCTGTGCGCGCCGGAGATCGGCGGCAACGAGTGGCGCTACGTCAAGGAATGCCTCGACACCGGCTGGGTGTCGTCGGTCGGGCCCGTTCGTCGACCGCTTCGAGCGCGGGATCGCGGACTACCTCGGCGCCGGGCACGCGGTGGCGACCGTCAACGGCACCGCGGCGCTGCACGTCGCGCTGCTCGTCGCCGGCGTCAGGCCGGACGACGAGGTGCTCGTCTCGACGCTCACCTTCATCGCGCCGGCCAACGCGATCCGCTACGTCGGCGCGTGGCCGGTGTTCATCGACGCCGAGCCGGAGTACTGGCAGATGGACCCGCAGCGGGTGGCGGAGTTCCTCGACCGCGACTGCCATCGGCCGACGGCGGGCTGCGCAATCGCGCGACGGGCCGGCGCGTCAGCGCGATTCTGCCGGTCCACATCCTCGGCCATCCGGTCGACCTCGACCCGATTCTCGAGCTCGCCCGGCGGCACGGCCTGCGGGTCATCGAGGACGCGACCGAGAGTCTCGGCGCGCGCTATCGCGGCGCCGCCGTCGGCTGCCTCGGCGACGTCGCCTGCTTCAGCTTCAACGGCAACAAGATCATCACGACCGGCGGCGGCGGCATGCTCGTCACCGGCGACAAGGGCCTGGCCGATCGCGCGCGCTACCTGACCACGCAGGCGAAGGACGATCCGCTCGAGTACATCCACGACGAGATCGGCTACAACTACCGGCTCACCAACGTGCAGGCGGCGATCGGCTGCGCGCAGCTCGAGCGGCTCGACGAGTACGTGGGCCGGAAGCGCCGCATCGCGGCGGCGTACGCCGCGGCGTTCGCGGGCGTGCCGGGCCTGACGGTGATGCGCGAAGCGCCGTGGGCCGCGAGCAATTTCTGGATGTTCACGGTGCTGGTCGATTCGGCGCGAGCCGGCGTGGACAGCCGTGCGGTCATGCGGCGGCTGAGCGAGTCGGGCATTCAGGCACGGCCCCTGTGGCAGCCAATCCATCGCAGCCCCGCCTACGCCGATCTTCCGCACGTGGCGTGCCCCGTCGCCGATCGCCTTCACGCCGAGGCCATCAGCCTGCCGTGCTCGGTCGGTTTGTCAGGGCCAGATCAGGCCCGCGTCATTCGCACGCTGCTGAACGCGATCGACACGAGGCCCGGACACTAGCGTGGGAGTTGCGGCACCCGCGCTGCCATCTCGAGGCCTGACGGATGACCTCCTGTCACGCACGGCGATTGTCTTCATCGCGGTTCGCTACGGGACCGCCGTGGCCGTCGCCTCCGAGGCGCTGATCTTCGCGTGGCTGCTGGGGCCGGCCAGTTACGGCCGTTACGCCTTGATCACGCAGCTGGCGACGTTCCTGGTCTTCGTCGCGCCGGGAGCGGGGAGCGGTTACTTCTACGCGTACTTCACAGTCAAAGATCCGCAGTTGGACCGGTACTACGTGCCAGGCGCCGCGGTCCAGTTTCTCTTCGGGCTGCTCGGTGCGGCAGCGCTTCTCTGGTTGTATGACGGCTACTACCTGCTCGCCGTGGCCATCTTCCTCTTCTACGTCCCGTACTACATAACGGAACCGATGCTACGCGTGAAGAGCCAGTTCTCGCTGGCTGCCATCGGCCGGGCGCTTCCGTCTGCCGTGACCCTCGTCCTGCTTGCCGGGTGGTGGGGGTGGCATGACGGTTTCGGCCGCCTGCACGTTGGTTTGCGTCAGGCCATCCTGTTAATGACGTGCGGGACGTTTCTGGGGCTGGGCGGCTACTACGCCGTGCTATGGCGGCAGAAACACGTCGACGTCGGTCTCCGCAACGTTGCCGCCGGAGTGTTCGACCCGGCTACGTACTCCCGGGTACTGGCGACACATCCTCCGCCCTGGCATCCCGCTCAACGTCTCGACGCTGATCGTGCTCGCATTCAGTTTCACCGACCGACTCTTCATCGAGCACTACCGGTCACCGGAAGCGCTCAGCGTGTACGCTCTCGCGTGGCAGCTGTGCCAGGGCGCGCTGCTGATCCTGACTTCGCTGAACCTCGTCTCCAGCGTGCGTGTGGGCGAGTGCATGAAGTCCGAGCCGGCGCGTCTCATTGAGGAGTTGCGGCGCCGCTTTGTCATGAGCCTGGCGGCTGGGGCCTTCACGTTGTGTGCGTTGGTCGCCGGCACGATCGTCCTTCGCACGACGATCTTCCGCGAGTACGAGCAGCTCGTGCCGATCCTCGTCCTCCTCAGCGCCGGCTACGTCTGGTACAACATCGTCGGATCGATTACGGGTGTGCTGCAGTTCTCAGGACGCGCCAGGGCTTTGAACGTGGGCTACGCCGTGGCGCTCGTGGCGACGGTGGCTGGCAACATCTTCACTCTTCGTTACGGGTTGTGGTTCGGTGTCGCGATTGGGTTCAGCTCGCTGGTATTGATCGTCCTGAATTGCTGGTTCACGTTCTACGTCTGGCACGTGGGGCGAAGCATCAGCACGGGCGCCATCCGGGTGCGCGGCCCTGACGCGGCGCCGCTGGTGCCCGCCTAGTGCTGTTCAATTCGGCGTCGTTCGCGATTTTCTTTCCGCTCGTCACCGTCCTGTACTTCGCCATGCCGCAGCGGCACCGCTGGGCGATGCTGCTGGCGGCGAGCTGCGTGTTCTACATGGCGTTCGTGCCGAGCTACATCCTGATCCTGGCGCTGACGATTACGATCGACTACGTTGCCGCCATTCTGATTGACAAATCGATCCGGCCGGATGCGGCGGGCGTACTTGCTCGTCAGCATCCTCGCGACCGTAGCGGTCCTCGCCGTTTTCAAGTACTACGATTTCCTTGCGGTCAACACGACCGCTCTGGCCCGGGTGCTTGGCTGGAATTACGACGTTGAGCTGCTCAACCTCATTCTTCCGATTGGCCTTTCGTTCCACACGTTCCAGTCGCTCGCCTACACCATCGAGGTGTACCGCCAGCGCATATCGCCGCGAACGGCACTTCGGGATCTTCGCTCTTTACGTGATGTTCTACCCGCAGCTGGTTGCCGGCCCGATTGAGCGGCCTCAGAACCTGCTGCATCAGTTCTACGAAGACCACACATTCGACTACGGCCGAGCCGTCGATGGCCTGCGGCTCATGGCGTGGGGCTTGTTCAAGAAAGTCGTGATCGCCGACCGACTAGCAATCGCGGTCAATCACGTCTACGTCGATCCTGCGCATGCACGGGGGGCCGGCGCTGATTGTCGCGACGGTCTTCTTCGCGTTCCAGATCTACTGCGACTTCTCGGGGTATTCAGACATGGCCGTCGGCGCCGCGCAGGTGATGGGGTTTACGTTGACGACCAACTTCAAGTCCCCCTACTCGGCGCAATCGGTCACGGAATTCTGGAGCCGCTGGCACATTTCCCTGTCCACGTGGTTCCGCGACTACGTCTACATACCCCTCGGCGGCAACCGGGTCACGCCTGGGCGACAGTCGATGAATCTGATGCTCACGTTTCTCGTCAGCGGCCTCTGGCACGGCGCCGGCTGGACGTACGTTATCTGGGGAGGGTTGAACGGCGTGTTTCTCGTTTCGTCAATCTGGACGCGCGGCCTGAGGCGGCAGGTTGTTGACGCCGTCGGGCTCAACGGCTGGCCCGAGCTACACCGTGCCCTCAGAGTGTGCATCACGTTCACGCTGATCTGCCTGAGCTGGGTCTTCTTCCGCGCCAGCATCGGTGTCGGACAGCCTCCTGATTCTGAAGCGAGCGCTCGCGACTCTCCTGCGTCCAGCGGCTCTCACGGTCTCTTCGCTCGACGCCCTGAACAGGGAGCTCGGCCTCAGGTCGTGGGAGATCGTCGTGCTCATGGCCGCGCTCGGCGCCTTGGCGACCGTGCGGTTCGCCGGGCGCGAGGAGGACGTCAGGTCGTTCATCCACCGACAGCCCGCCGGTCTGCGGTGGGCCGCGTACTACGGGCTAGTCCTCTGGATCTGCTTCTTCGGTGTGTTCAACGACTCGGCGTTCATCTACTTCCAATTCTGATGAGACCGACCTCGGGTACCACCGCGACTCTCCTGAAAGCCCTGCGGTTCGTTCCGCTGCTTGTCTTGATCGTGGCCGTCAACTTCATGGTTGATCCGGCGCACCTGTTCGACCGGCACCACGCGTACGAGCGGGGCCTGGCGCAGCTACTGGCCGAGCGCGTCAACGTCGAAAACGTCCAGAACTACGACCACCGGCTCGTCCAGCGGTACTACGTCGAGCAACTCTCGAGGCGGCCCGAAATCATCAGCATCGGTTCCAGCCGGTCGTATCAGATTCGAAACGAGTTCTTCCCGGGCAGGTTCTTCTTCAACAACAGCGTCAGCCAGGCGTCGCTGGAGGACTACGTCGCCATCTACGGCATGTACGACGGGCGGAGCCTCCGACCCGCCACGATCGTGCTCGGACTGGACCCGTGGATTCTCAACGGGCATCGGAACCTCACGAATTGGCAATCGGTCGAGTTCGAGTACCAGCCGAGTGATCGATCGTATGGGAGCGGGAGGGGCCGGGTCGCGGAGGGCGTCGTGGCTTCCGGGTCTGCCGAAGGCGTGGCAGTTGATCTCGTTGAGCTATTTTCAGGCGTCGGTCCATGCGTTGCGCCGGCGGCTCGAGGCTGACGACGGGGCAGGGAGAGACTACTATCCGACCAACGCCACGGAGGGCGAGTACGACATCAAGCTCCGCGACGGGTCGCTCAACTACGGTCAGGCGTTTGCCAGCACGCCGGAGGCCACAGTCGATCGTGATGCCCTGGCCTACGCAGCGGCGCCACCCGCAGACTACTTCCGCTCGTTCACCAGAATCGATCCGGAGACGGCGCGCACGTTCGAGCGCTTCATCGACTTGTTGCGCGCCGACGGCGTAAACGTCGTGTTCTTCCTCCCTCCATTCCACCCGCTAGTCTACGAGCGTTCGCCAGCTCCAGGCGGTACAGCGTCGTGCTCGGCGTCGAGGACTACTTCACGGCGATGGCAACGCACGAGGGGCTTGCGCGTGGTCGGCTCGGTGATGATCCGCATCGAGCCGGTTGCGCGGCGCCCGGCGGACTTCCTGGACGGACACCACCCGCGCGTCGTGTGTCTCGCGAAGATACTCGGGCCCGATGCAGCCGGCCGCTCGAGATTGTTCGCAGCAGATCGACAGAGGCGGAATCCGCGGGCCAGCAGGTCAGCGTGAGGACGGCGCCCCAGTCGCGCTGAGCACTCCAAAGCAAGAAGCCTGGATCTATGAGCAACAACAGTGTCGTCGATCGGCTGCGCGGGCCGGTGAAGCGTCTCGCCACCAATCCAACCTACGTGGTCATGCGCCTTCTCGGGCGGTTTCACGTCGTTCGTCAGGTCGTGGCCATGACCGGCGGGCGAGGTGGCTCGAATGGCGCGACCGGTGGGCCCACCATGTTCCCCGCCGTTGACGTGAACGACGCCGCCGAAACGCTGAATCAAGACGGGCTGTTTCTCGGCCTCACGCTGCCGCCGGCCGTGGTTGACGAGATTCGTACCTTCGCGCTGACCACGGACTGCTACGCCAACGGCAAGACGAATCTGGGTTTTCGCTACGCGGATCGTGAGAAGGCGCAGTCCGTGGTTCCGGGGACGACGTTCCTGACCGGCCATCTCTTCAATCTCGGTTCCGGGTGCACGGCGATCCGCGCGCTCGAGCACGACCCGACCCTTCTGGCCATCGCCAGGACGTACCTTCGCCGCGATCCCGTGCACAAGGCGACGACGATGTGGTGGAGCTTCGCGGTCGACGCGTCGGACGCCGATCGAAATGCCGCCGCCCAGATGTACCACTTCGACGTGGACGATTACCGCTTCGTCAAGTTCTTCTTCTACCTGACGGACGCCGATCCCGCCTCCGGACCGCATGTGTGTGTCCGGGGCACGCACGACCGGAAGAAGCTCCGGCATCAGTGGCGGCAGAAGCGGTACGCGGATGACGAGATCGTGCGGACGTACGGCGCGGAGAACGTGGTGACCATCTGCGGTCCGGCCGGGTACGGATTTGCGGAGGACACGATGTGTTTTCATAAAGGCGCCCCCCCGCAGAGCAGAGATCGGCTGGTGCTGCAGCTCGAGTACGGACGACACGATTTCGGGCTCCACCACGATCAGCGCAGTCCCGCCGAGTTGCAGCGTCTGGCTTATCAGCCGATGCCGCGGGCATGAAGATCGGCTTGGACCTCCTCACTGAACCTGTTCCGCAGGATCGGACTGCATCGGTGCGGCACGGGTCCATGCCTGAAGGGCAGCGCGCAGCGGCGGTCGATTCATTCACAGGGCGAAGTGCTTGATGGCGACGGTGATGATCTTCCCGCTGCACAACACGACGGCCTGGTGGCGTCATGTGGCGTCCAGGCTGACGTTTGCGTCGCGGACCGTGCTCGTTGCGGACCTTCGTCGCGACGTGGACATCAACATCACGCCCGATTTCTATCGCGTGCTGAACGGCCGGGACCCGGGCCGCATCGCCCTCGACGCTCTCGGGCTCGAGGCCAGCCAGGAAGTGATCGCGCGCTGCCGATTCCTGAAGACGCTCGACGGCGGTCTGGCGCTCGCGATGATCGGCGCCATGTGGAAGGTGCTCGACGATGTCGTCGAGCGCGAGCGGCCGGACGTCGTGTTGTCGTGCGTCGTCGATCAGATACATCCTCGACGTCCTCGCCCGGGTCCTCGAGCGTCGCGGCATTCGCTACATCGGCCTCGCGGTTGCCCCCACGCCTGATCAGGTGATGTTCATGGCCAAAGGGGAGCATCTGCCTGTTCGCGAGCCGTCCGGCGACGAGGTCGACCGCACAATCGAGCAGATGGTATCGCCAACGTTCCGGCCCTATTACCTGCCGGTGCGGCCCCGGTACGACCTGAGGCACTTCGCGCGGATCTATGCGCACTTCACACTGCGGTGGCTTGCCTTCGAGGTGTTGCGCCGGCGGGAGCGTACGCCGCTCGATTTCAGGTACCGATCCGCGTGTTCGGTTGCGCCCGGCTACCGGGTACGGCTCCAGGACTGGGCGGTCATGTCGCACCTGGATTCGGCGTGGGAGGCCAGGCTCGAGGCGGTCCCGTTCGAGCGGCGGGTCTTCCTGGCGCTGCCCGTGACGCCCGAAGGCCGCCATCCTCTATTGGGTCCGGCAACTGGATCTCATCGACGAGGACGCGGTCTTCGAGCGTGCCGTCCAGGTGCTCGTCGCGGCCGGTTACCACGTCTTCGTCAAGGATCACCCGAACCAGTTTGCGTTCCGGAAGCGGGAGTTCGTCGAGCGGCTCGCTCGTATTCCCGGGGTGACGTTCGTGCCGTACGACGTCTCCGCGAAGACGCTGATCGACCGCTGGACTACGAGACATGCTCAGTCGAGACCCCCCCCCCCCCCGAAAAGGGGGGGGGGAAAAAAAAAAAAAACGAAATCGTGATGAATTGCTGGTGAGAACATGATGGATGGACCAGGACGATCTCCTCCACCTTGTTCATGTAGTGTCGGCTGGATCGAAAGGACATCTAGTGGGCGCCGATCTCGGTTGACGATCCGGTCGACATGGACGCTCGCCCTCTCGACGCTCGCCTGCGGTTCTGCGCGATCTGCGCCACGTCACGAGCGACGACACCGTCAACTACGAGGTCCGCGACACGCGCGAGTTCGCGTCGACGCTCGGCGGCATCACGACGGTGTTGACCGCGCTGCTCGCCGCGGTCGCAGCGGTGAGCCTGCTGGTCGGCGGGATCGGCATCATGAACATCATGCTCGTGTCGGTGACCGAGCGGACCCGCGAGATCGGCGTCCGGATGGCGATCGGGCTCGAGTTCGACGTGATGATCCAGTTCCTGACCGAGGCGGTCGTGCTGTCGGTGTTCGGCGGCGCGCTCGGCGTCGGGTTCGGTGTGCTCGGAACGGCGCTCGGCGCCTGGCTGATGGGGGTGCCGTTCGTGGTGGACGGTGCCTCGGTGGTGATCGCGGTGGTGTGCTCTGGCGGGCATGGGGGTGCTGTTCGGTTGGGTCCCGGCCCAACGGGCAGCGCGCCTCGAGCCGATCGACGCGCTCCGGCATCCGTGATGACCCTACCGCAGGCGCCATGCGCGGTCTGCGCGGACGCCGCGCGCGCGCGCTCCGGCCCACGGGCAAAGCCCGCACTTCGGCCACTCCGGGGCGGACACAGCGGGATGCACCCTGGCGTGCTGGAGGTACTGATGACCTGGTTCCTGTGGAGTATCGCGAGAGCGGTGCCGCCTGCGGCGCTGCACGATTGTCCTATCTCAATCTGCCCCTGTTCGGACACGTCCAGGCGCGGGGCGATTCCAGCATCACCGCCCAGCTCAACTTCGAGCTGGACCTCGAGGCCGACACCAGCGTGCCGGTCCTCATGGACACCTGGAGGTCTCGTACGACGGCGGCCGGCCGGCGGTGTTCTCCGCGTTCTACCTGTGGCAACACGCCGACGATGGCGACCGGACGGGTAGTTTTTCGCTCCGATCCGGGACGCGACCCGCGCCTTCGACATCGAGGACTCCAACCGCAGTACCACACCGACACCGCCTGGGACGGCAACCGGCAGGTGGCGGCCACCAACCTGCGCGTGTCCGTCGTCCTGCCCCCCGGGGTCCTCCCGTTCCACCACCGCCGTCCGGACCGCGCTCACGGTGTACGAGGACGACGACTCCCCCGACGATTGGGCGGTCACCACCGCGTTCGACACCTCGTTCGAGTCCCGCGCGACCACCGTGCTCCCGGTCGGCGACGACCACTACATCCTCGCCGGAGGCCAGCGCCCGTACGGCGGCAGGTGGACGTTCGCCGTCGCCAAGCTCGACGCGGACGGCGACCACGTCACCACCTTCTCGGGACCCGACGGCGAAGCCACCACCCGTTCCCGACGTGCGACGCGATCATCGAGGACGTTGAGATCGACCGGACTACCGTGGCGGTCGTGGGCGGCAACACCTACATCGGGCGGTTGATTGCCGCCGGCACCGCCACCTGCGACGACGGCACGAAGCGCCTGGCGGTCGCGGATATCTGACGGGTTCGACGGGACGCTGTTCGGCAGCAGCCAGACCCACATCTTCGCCGAAGGGGGGATCGAGGTCGGCGGGACCGCGTTCGACGCGACCACCAACAAGGTCTACGCCGTCGGCCAGATCGCCGGAGCACCCGTGGGTCGCGCGCCTGTCGTCGACCGCCACCCTCGACCTCGGCGTACGGGGGCGGCGACGGCTACACGTGGCGTGATCGTCCTGCTGCACTGACGCGAAGGCCTACGACGGCCTGGTGGACGCCACCGGCAAGGTCCTGCTCGGCGGCGAGGGCAAGCGCGGCGCGAACTTCGAGTTCGTCGCGCTCCGGTTCAACACGCCCAGCGGCTCCATCGACGGCACGCTGGCCGGCGGCTACGTCACCGCCGCGTTCTCCTGGGCGCGCTTCGGCCGCGACATCGAACGGTGCGATAGCGGCCTGTTCGCCGTTGTCGGGTACCTGGGGGCCTCGGAGGCACCTCGGCCGCGTTCGCTTCCTGGTCGGGCGCCGGGGTGATCTGATGTTGATACTCGACGGCAAGAACACGGTCTCCATGACCGGGGCGGGGTCAGCCGGCTCGCGGGCTCGACGCATCCGGCAGGTCGGGGACCACCTGATGCTCACCGCGGTCGGCGCGGCCGGAAGCAAGGCGGGCAGCGTCGAGGTATCCTCGGCGACGACGGACCGCCGAACCACGGCGGCTGGATCACGCCCGGAACCCGCAAGGCCGTGTTGTGGCCGAACACCGTGCGTCCCTCAAGGGCTCGACCGAGCCGCTCAACGCTCTGGGACTGGGACGACCTCCCCAGCGATGTTCGTGCGACCCTGAAGTTCCGCAGCTGGCCGTCGAAGACGCTGTACAGCGAGACGCTGGTGATGGACATCGACCTCGTGACCAACTGCAGACACCGAGTGGTATCCGCCGGGTGTGGTGGCCGCGACTACTTCCGGCGGGTCACCCAGTCGCACGACGTGGACGACAAACACCGGCGGACCTCGGGGTTCAGCAGCCTGCTGGACCGGTTCGTCTACGACGACCGCTTCGCCTACGACATGTCCGTCGTCCGCTGGACCGGCACGAAGTACGCTCCAGCTGGGACATGGGTGACGACCAGTGGTGCGACGACGACGACGACACGTTGTGATCCTGACCTTGGCGACTGCGGCGGCGCGCCGGAGTGCAACCTGAGCGACTTCGGCGACGGGTTCGGATTGACCCGGTTGCCGACGGGGACATCATCCATTGCCGGGACGGCGTGCTCAAGAACTCCGAGCCCGGCGAGAAGGACGGCGAGGCGCGGTGCGTCGACGGGTGGGCCCCGACGGCGAGGACTGCATCTACAGCTACATGGACGACGTCGCATCCTGCACGACGACGGCACCGTCAGCGTCTACTCCCACCTCCAGCGCGGGCTCGACGAGGCGTTGTGCCCGCACGCCACCGACGACCTGGTGGAAGGGCCTGTAACCGCCGTACCGCGTGACCCCCGCCACGGTGCTCGGCAAGCTGCAACAGCGGCAACAGCACCGGCCCCCACGTCCACGTGAACCGGGGCCTGCCGATCGACGTGGCGGTACCTGGTGATGCTCGCGCTCGACGGCTTCCCGCTGTACTTCGACGAGTACGTCTCGGTGGATTACGGCGAGGACCCGTACGGACACCCCTCGCTGGGGATTCCCACCGGCCACATCGGGCTCACGGTGTTCGTGCGAGACGTACCGCTCTGGGACTGTCAGCCGGTGGTGCCACTCACCCCGTTCTGGAGCGGCGATCAGGCGGCGGAGGAGCACCACCCGGACGGCAACTTCGACATCGGCGACTACTGCCCGGAACGTCAACGTGGTGGGCGAGGAGGAGGAGCGGGTGTGCGTGCTCCACGGCGGGGGCGTCGGGCCCGGGCCCACTGCGCCGACTGCGAAATCCCGAGCCTCAAGCCGGAACGGCCGCACCTGCAACAGCAACCTGCAGGGCATCTCGAACTCCTGCGAAGGGATGGTCGGCGAGGACGGTCCCGGAAGGTTACACGCCGGAGCAGGCGCCGTGGTGGCAATGCCCGCGAAACTACTGCGAGTCGCTGTACTCCAGCGGGGCCTGGTGCTACAACGACTACCAGCCTGGTTTCGCCAAGTGTTTCGAGTACTTGAGCTCCCCCGAGGAGGCCGACGAATGCTTCGAGAACGGGGCGTGGGCTCGCTCGGCGTGTGGGAGTCGGAGTGCGTGCAGGAGTGCGACGCCATCAGTGAACGGGTCGTCCCGTGCGGTCTGATGGAGCCGAACGTGTTCTACCCGCCCACCTACAGCTGTGCGACGACGCTTGCGTCCCGCCGTGGGTGGACTACCCGAGGAGACCCTCCTGGGTCGGTGACACCACTGTCATCCGGCGCCTTTTGCCCGACGGTTACCGTTGGGCGAGAGGTGCCCGATGACGAGGTTTTCGCTGATGATGGTGGTTCTGGTCGGGTGCAACGGGTCGGAGACGACCCGTGCGGACAAGGACGACGCCCCGCCGTTGGACACCGACGGCGACTCGGACACCGACACCGACACCGACGCCGACTCGGACAGCCGACGCCGACGCGACAACATCTCGGACACCGACCCGCCGGGGGTCGATGCCGACGGCGACGCATCCTCGATCCGGAAGGACTGCGACGACGGCGATCCGGCGGTCTTTCCCGGGGCGCCGGACATCTGCGGGGACGACCGGACCACGGACTGCGATCGGACCACCGACGACGGGCTGGCCACGGTCGACGGGGTCGAGACGTTCGGTGCGCTCGACGAGGCGCTCGCGGCCGCGGATGCGGGATCGACGGTCCTCGTGTGCCCGGGCACCTGGGTGGGGCAGTTCGTCGTCACCCGGCCGATCGTGCTCGGTCCGCACGGCGGGCCGGATGCGTGACGGTACTCGACGGGGACCAACTCGGCCCTGCGCTTTCGGTCCCGGGCGGGTCCGAGGTCGCGGGGTTCGGGATCACCACGGACAGGGGACGACCGGGGGAGGGCTGACCGACGTCGAGCGGTTCGCTGTGGTCAGCGACTGCGTCATCACCGACAACCGCGCCAGGTTCGGCGCCGGGGTGGGGCTGGCCGACGGGTCCGACGTGCAGATCACCGACTGCGACATCCGGGGCAACATCGCCGACGGCGACGGGCGGCGGGCTGATGGTTCCCGAAGGCACCGTCGCGGATCTCACGGTCGACGATCCACAACGAGGCCACCCTGGGCGGGGGCTTCGCGGTCTCCGGGGGGACGCTCATCGGAGGCGTGGTCAACGGCAACCGCGCGATCGGCGGGTTCGGAAACGAGGGCGGGGGCGGGTACGTCACCGGCGTCGTCACGATCACGGGGACCGAGATCTCGGAGAACACCGCGGACGACTTCGGCGCAGGGCTCAACGCCGACGACGCCGAGGTCACCCTGTCCGACGTTCTGATCACCGGCAACGTGTCGTCGAGCACCGGCGGTGGCCTGGCTGCCTTTTCTCAGCGCGGTCGAGATGATCGGGACGAGCGAGATCGCGGGGAACGAGGCCACCGGGGGTGCGGGCGGATTGGACGTGCAGCACGGCACGGTCACTGGTGAGTAATAGGCGAACTGAGCCAGTAAATAAAAAAAAAAAAAAAAACGAAAAAACGTCAATTGCTGTGAGGGAAGCCATCGAGACTCGCGGCGGTGTCGTATGACGTGTCGCTCAATGTATGAGCAGGTGGTAGATGGGTGTCATTGCTCATAAGGACCGGCTTGCGCCACTCTCAAACGCGCCGTGTTCCACGCCGTGGGCTCGACAAGGATACAGCGTCGCCCAGGTTTCTGCTCGTATTGACGAGCGACAAACTGCGATACATGGAGCGTTTCCAGTATGCGATTGCCGCACGTAGGCATGGGCACTGCTGGATGACACCCCATGCCTGGGCGCGCACACCCCTGGGAGGTGGGACACGTATCGTGGGCCAGTGGTCTGCATACCCAGCAGGGCCTTGCCGTGTATCGGGAGTCGAGAGGGGTGATGACTCGACATTATTGCCAGGAAACGCGTGGTCATGGAGCGTCACGTATGGTCGATGAGACAAGAACTAAGTGGTCTATTTCGTACTTCACGGACAGAGCGAGGACAACGTCGCTCCGGTCTTTCAGTCTCCCGATTCGCCCCTGAGCGCCGTCGGGAGGGGACCAAGCCGAACGCATTGCGGCACACGTGGCCACCCTGTCCTTGACGTCTTGCCGGCCAGCCCGTATCGGCGCGCCCACGAAACCGCGGACGTCATGAGCCAAGTGACCGGCAAAACCCCGGAGCTGTGCGCCCTCTTTACCGAGCGTGTGAGCCACCAGTGTCAATGGGAAACCCTGCACCGATGCCCACGCAGACCACGTGTGGCGGGCCTGGACCCAAAGTCTTTCGACGCCCGGCATGCGTGTGGAGGACGGCGAAAATTATGAGGACTTAATCAGGCGCGCGGATGCCGCGCTGGCGTTCCTCCACGCCCGTGCCGAACCCGCGCTCGTGGCGGTGACGCATGGGTACTTCTTACGGACGATGGTGGCCCGGGTCCTGCTCGGCGACGCGTTGTCAGGCGACGCGTTTCAGCACTTTCACAAGGTCGCGGCCATCGAAAATACCGGCCTCACGGTCCTGCGCTATCACGCTGGCGTTGACGAAGCCCCCTGTTGGCGTCTCTGGATTTATAACGATCATGCGCATCTGGCTGACGAGCCGACAGCGGCCTTGAGGGCGATAGACTCCTGATATCCCCTACGGCCGCCGTGACGCGTGACGTTCTCCGTCTGCCTCACACACTCGTCGCCAACGCGTCGCGGCAATACCGTGCGAGGTGGGCGTGCGCGAAAGCGCTGACGTGCGTGGGACAGTAGGGAGCACGTGTGTCCGGAGCGGCACGCCATCGCCTGCGCGGGGCATGGCTGCGGGCAACCGCCGCGCTCGGCTGTCCACCAGGCCCTCGAGGGGTGTACCCCCGGCGCGTGATGTGGCACATCGTCAGGACGTGGCAGGGCTGACATGACGGGCGATGACACGCCTCAGACGCCGGTGACACTGCTCAGGAAGAAGCGTGCCGAGGCCCGAGACCTCTCTGCCCCAATCGACGGCTGGTCCACGGAGGTGTTCGACCCGGGCGCCCTCCAGGAGGCCCAGGCGCTGCTGGAGGAACTGGGGGTATAAACCAGGCGTGCACCGCCCTCTGCTGATCCACTTCGCCCAATCCCGTCACAGTAGCCATCACCCCCGCGGGTCTCCCCTGTCCTGCGTGCGGCACGCGTCGGTCACCGTGGCGATGATAGGACCAGCGGGGGCATTGAACGAATATGCGCTGCTGTTGATCGTCGAATAACTTTTCGCTCCCAGACCCATAAAATTTCGCGTATCTCAACCATGTGGGATGCAAAAACGGGCACGCTCTGACGCATATCTTTTCCGTGCATGACGCTGCACCGTTTTCTTACGATTCAGGCTGCGCAAACAGCCCGTTGCACGAGGCAACGAAAAATTCTGGGTCAGAACATAACACTATGTGAGCAGCGTGCTTACACGGCGATAGGAACGGTTATGGGTCAGAAATGGACGCGCGTGCTCCTTTTTTATGGGAAGCCGTTGGACACAAACAGGGTCTTATGCTGCACCGAAAAATTATGTGGCGGGACCGATACCGCGCCACAGGGTTCTCACCCGCGCCACAGGCTGTCGACAGCAAGCAAGCAGAAAATTTATCAGTCGGAAAAACGAAAAGTTATTGGACAAACAACAGCTGCAGCACATTATCTGTTCGGCTGCTACACAAACCCCAACTTCTGGGCCACGAGTTTGCGCTGCCAGCCGAGGGACGTGGTGCTGGGGGTGACGATGCTGGCGACCTCTGCGAGCGCCTGCTTCCCCAGCTTTTTCGATCTCGGCCAAGGTCTTGCGTTCCCCGTCACTCAGCCGCACACGCCCTGTGATGTGGTTGCGGAGGAGTCGGTTCTCACTAAGCAGACACGTGGAAACTGAAACGAGTAAATGTTAGTGTACACAGACATGCATGGCCGAAAAAAAAAAAAAAACGCCGCATCCGATGTACCCTGGCCCAGCTGGTCGCGCACGCGTTGTCGCCGGCGCGCGTCAACTCGGTCGAGGTGATCGACGAGGAGACCCTGCTTGGCCCGGGTCGTCGTCCCGGACTTCCAGCTGTCCCTGGCCATCGGCAAGGAGGGCCAGAACGCTCGCCTCGCCGCCCTGCTCACCGGTGGCGGATCGACATCCGGGTCGAGGACGCCAGGAGCCGTGGTCGCCCTCGGCGAGCGCTAGCAATACGCTGAGCCGATACATAACAAAGCGCGACGATTTGTTGTCGTCCACTAGATGAGCGTCGAATTTGATGCTACGTAGCTCACTTCGCGGAGGTGAAGCCGGGGTGGTGCATCCGCGTTACTGGGATTCGGAGCTACGCGGGTACAACCGACGGTTTGTCGGCACCCCGGACAGCGTGTTCGTCGTGAACGACACGGACCAGGTGGTGACGGCGGTCGACATGGCGGTTGCGTCCGGGAAGAAGCTCGCGGTGCGCAGTGGCGGTCACTGTGTGGAGGGGTTTGTCGACGATCCCGCCGTCCAGTGCGTGATCGACCCTCGCTAAGATGGATCTTGTGTCACCACTGCGATCGACGTGCATTTTGCCGTGGAGCAGGTGATGCTTGGTCGTGTGTACCAAGCGCTGATATGGGTGGGCGTGACCTTGCCAGGAGGTATCGGTACCGGCGTTGGCATGGGAGGGCACGTGACCGGCGGCGGCTTCGGTCCGTTGTTGCGGTTGTACGGCCAGATATCCGATCACCTGTACGCGGTGGAAGCAGTCGTGGTCGACCAGAACGGCAAGGCGAAGGCGGTGACTGCGACGCGAGAAAGAGGACGACCGACATCGTGACCTGTGGTGGGCGACTGTGGGGCGGTGGTGGGGAACTTCGGTGTGGCAACGAAATTCTGGTTTGGTAGTCGTGATGGGCAGGGCGACGACCCGACGCTCGTTCTGCCGAAGCGGCCTTCCGGCTACACGATGGCCTCCGTTGCGTGGCGTTGGGCGGACCTTGACGAAGAGCGATTCACCACGCTGGTCAACAACGACATGCGCTGGTGGTGAACGGTAACAGTTGGCCGGGCAGCTTGGCGGCATCCGCGTTTGGCGTGTTGCTCTGTTTCCGCAAGGAATTCGGCGTCGTGGACACTGAGCGGGCCAGGTCGATCCCGGACAAGCCGCAAGTAGCGAAGCGCTGGACGCGTACTTTGCCGAGGTGACAGCGAATGTGCCGAACGGTGTGAATACGACACAAGATGACGCGCCAACGCTTGACCAGTGACGGCTATAGATGGCGTGGTGCCATGGCTGGACTCGTGAGTTGGGGCGGGAGATTCAGCCGTGTCGAGTCCGCGGGACGCTGCCGTTGCCGTAGCCAGACTCGGTTGCGCCGTTTCGGTGGGCACCTTTTGGGACAACCCAGAAGAGGACGAAGTGCACCTACGTGGGCCGCCTCGATCGGGACGCGTTCGCAGCAACCGGTGGCGTGCCCGTACCGCAACTCATTGGACCGGCGGCTGCTTTATCAACTGGCCGGACCCGGATCTTCTGGGATGAGGATGGAACGAATCAAGGCGTCCCGTGGTCCAGCTGTACTACGGCGGGAAGACCCCTACAAGAATCTCCAGCAAGCGAAGGCCCGATGGTATCCACTCAGGTCTTCAAGCACGCTCTGTCGGTCTACTGGTCTACAACCGTTGCGTCGGGATCGAGGAACAGCTGGCGAGCGAGCTGTCCGCGGTTGGACACGTCGAGCTTCTCGAAGATCGCCTTGAGGTGGTCCTGGACCGTGTAGGGGCGCAGGTACAGGCGGGCGGCAATCGCGGCGTCGGCAGGCCTTGCGCGACGAGCTTGGACACGTGCCGCTCGCGCGCGGTGAGCCCGTAGGCTTCGGCGAGGAACTCGGCGAGCTCG
>CAWGAS010000007.1:0-53689 GCA_963820645.1 uncultured Acidobacteriota bacterium
GGCGGTCATCTGAATGAGCTGATCGTTCGGGTAGATGTGATCGACGGTTTCCGGCGTGACGAGCTGGTGCTTCACGAACACCGCGGGCGGCACCGCGCGGCGGTGGAGGATGTCGAGCGCGACGGCGACGATCTCGGTGCCGTATTTCTCGGGGAAGTACGCGACCGAGCCGATGAGGCGCGTGCCCGGCTCGCGCAGCTCGGCGCGCCCTTCCGGCGACGCGTTCTGGCCCATGATCGCGCAGGACTCGCTGCGGCCGGCTTCCTGCAGCGCGCGCAGGGCGCCGAGCGCGCTCGGGTCGTTGATGGCCCCGATGAGGAAGCGCCGGGATCGGCTCGTGCGCAGGTGCCTGCGCATCGCCTCGAAGCTTTCCCCCAGCTTCCCGTCGCCTTCGAGGTACGTCACCTGGCAGTTTTCGAGCGGCGGGCAGATCTCTTTCATCCCGACGAGCATGCCGGTCAGGCGCATCTTGGGCAGGCTGCCGGCGCGCTCGAGCGCGAGCAGCACGATCTCGTTGAGGTCGGCGTGCCAGTGCTGCTTGGCCCAGCGGCCGAGGTGCCGGCCGCCGATGAGCCCCGCCT
Organism: uncultured Acidobacteriota bacterium; assembly: GCA_963820645.1. Taxonomy (GTDB): domain Bacteria; phylum Acidobacteriota; class Vicinamibacteria; order Vicinamibacterales; family 2-12-FULL-66-21; genus JALZOC01. The sequence continues at coordinate 582 of CAWGAS010000007.1, forward strand.
CGTAGTTGTTCGCGCCGAAATACGTGGCGCCGGGGTGCGGCACTTCGATCGCGATGAGCGGGATGTTCGCTTCGCGGTACTTCGCCGCGACGATCGGCGCGACGTGCTCGTCGGTCTGGAACTCGATGACCAGGTCGACCTTCTCGCGCACGAGCACGTCGGCGTTGCGCTGGGCGGTCTTCGGGTTGTACCGGTTGTCGACCGAGATGAGCTCGATCCCCTGCGCCGCGGCGGCCCGCTGCAGGCCGGTCGAGATTTCCTTGGAGAACTGATAGTCGGTGCCCTGCGCCGCGTAGCCCAGACGGTACGGCCGCTGTTTGAACGGACGGAGGTGCGAGCGATACAGGTTTTCGCCGACCTTTTCGATCATCCCGCAGCGCTCGAGCGTGTAGAGCAGCCGGAACGCCATGCTCTTCGGGAGCCCGCTGCGCGCGGCGACTTCGCGCAGCGGCAGGGCCTCGCCGGATGACCGGAACGCCGACAGCAGCTGCGACGAGTGGACCACGGACTTCACGAGATACGGATCCCGCGCGGGCGGTTTGGTGCTCATGGCGTCAGGTTCCTTGGCGATTGCCTGGAAGAGGAACGGAGAGCCATTATGACCCAGCGTTTCGCTACGCGCAATGCCCGACTTCCGATGGCCTGACCAGCCCGGCCGGACTCCGAGCAGGAACCCCAGTTTTTCAACAATTTTGGCAAATACCCTGTTCCGGTGTGCGCAACGGAGCACGGACGCTGCCAGCTCCCGCTGCCAGCTTCCAGCTCGAGACGATCGGCTCGCGACCGCAGGCTGAAATCCGGCGACCGGGGATGTCGTTGCGACCTTCACCCCGCTGGTTCTCACCGTTGTCTTTGGAAGCTGGGAGCTGGCAGCTGGAGAGCTGGAAGCTGAGGATACATACAGCCAGACGTGTCCGACTCCCCGTCCCTTCTCCTCGAAGCCCGCGGCATCAGCAAGTCGTTCGCCGGCGTGCGCGCCCTGAACGGCGTGTCCTTCGACCTGCGCGCCGGGGAGGTCCACGCGCTCGTCGGGGAGAACGGCGCCGGCAAATCGACCCTGATCAAGATCATCACCGGCGCCGAGCGCGCCGATTCCGGCACGCTGATCGTCGCCGGCCAGCCGGTCGCGCACATCGACCCCCACACGTCGCGGGCCCTCGGCATCGCGGCCATCTACCAGCAGCCGTCGCTCTTCCCGCACCTGACCGTCGCCGAGAACATCGCGCTGTCGCTGGAACGTGGCGGCCCCTGGCGGCGTCTCCGCTGGAAGGCCCGGCGCCAGCGCGCGGCGGAGCTGCTCGAGCGGATCGGCGCGTCGATCGATCCGGAACGCCTCGTCGAGTCGCTCAGCATGCCGGAGCAGCAGGTCGTCGAGATCGCCAAGGCGATCGGCGCCGACGCGCGGATCCTCATCATGGACGAGCCGACGGCGTCGCTCAGCGAGCGCGAGGTCGCGCGGCTGTTCGCCGTCGTGTCCCGGCTGCGGCAGGGACGCGCCGGCATCATCTACATCTCGCATCGCCTCGAGGAGATTGCCGCGATCGCGGATCGGATCACGGTCCTCCGCGACGGCGAAACCGTCGCGACGCGCGAGGCCGGGACGGTCGAACGCGGCGAGCTCATTCGCCTGATGGTCGGCCGCGAGCTCGCCGCCGTCTTCCCGAAGCGCCGGGTCGAGCTCGGCGACGTCGCGCTCGAGATGCGCCACGTCTCGCACCGGCGCAGCGGGATCCGCGACGTGTCCGCTGTCGGTCCGGCGCGGCGAGATTCTCGGGATCGCCGGGCTCGTCGGCTCGGGGCGCACGCAGCTGGCGGAGATCCTGTTCGGCCTGTCGCCGGCCGACTCCGGCGAGATCCTGGTCCACGGGGAGGCGGTGCGAATCACGTCCCCGGCGCAGGCCATTCGGCTCGGCATCGGCTACGTGCCCGAAGACCGCCGCCAGCACGGCGTCGTGCTCGAGATGTCGGTCGCGGCCAACGCGAGCATGGCGAGCCTCGGCGCGGTGTCGCGGCGCGGGCTGATCGATCGGACGGCCGAACGCGCGGCCGCGGCGCGCTACGTCGATCAGCTCCGCATCAAGACGCCGTCGGTGGACACCGGCGTCGGCGCGCTCTCGGGCGGGAACCAGCAGAAGGTCGCGCTGGCGCGCTGGCTGTCAATCGGGCCCACGGTCCTCATCCTCGACGAGCCCACGCAGGGCGTCGACGTGGGATCGAAGGCGGAGATCCACGGCCTGATGCAGGACCTGGCCGAGCGCGGCCTCGCGATCGTCATGATCTCGTCGGAGCTCCCCGAGATCCTGGGGATGAGCGACCGGATCGCGGTGATGCACGCCGGCACGCTGCGCGGAGTGCTCACCCGCGACGAGGCCACGCCGGCGAGGATTCTGGCGCTGGCGTTGAAGACCGTTTCGTAATCCCACAGCTGGAACGGCGCATGAGCTTCGCTCCACGACGCGCCGGAATCGGCTGATTTGCCGCTGGTTCTGAGTACTCCCCTGCCGACGCGCGGGTATCGGCCTTGCACCGTCATTCCCGCCCCCTCATACCTGAACCCGGAGCCCCAATGAATCGCGCGGTTATTCTTCTTGTGTTGCTGCTGGCCGGCAACGTGATTGCCTGGAGCGCGACTCGAGGTCGAACCGATCGCGCGACCCCGGCGGCGATGGCACCGGCATCGCCCTATGCGACCGAGCAGCACTGGATCGTCTCGCACGTCGCGACGGCGATTCTCGGCATGGCTCAATCCACCCTGCCGGGCCCGCGCGCCGCAACCACTGCCGCGGTTGCTGTTCAGGGCAACGAGACTTCGGCCCCGGTCTTCCTCGTGACGATCGGGCAGGACCTGCCGGTTCGCCTGATCGTTGACGGTCATTTGTGGTCACCCCGGACGTATGCTCCGCTGGCTCAATCGTTGTTCGCCGCCGGCGCCGCGTCGCCGGTCCCTGCCGGCCGAGCGACCGATCACGACGTCCGCGCAGCGCTCGTCGACCTGCGGGTCGAGGTGCTCCTGGACGTGAACGAGCGGATCTCCGCCGTGCTGACGAGCGACATGCGCTCGGCCGCGGCGCATGAATCCGCGGCGTTGCTGGTGGGCGCGCATGCCCTGCGCGAATCGTGGACCGTGTTCGGCGACGTGCGGACCGCGCTCTCTCGGCATGGCCGCGCACCTTGCCGTCGCCGACGCCGTTCGCGGACAGGCGGCCGAAACTGTCGACGGGATCCTCGCGCGCGCGGTGCTGACGCTCCTGACGGGCGCGCAGCGCGACGCCCTCGCGATCGTGGATGGACTCGACCGGCGTGTCACCACCGCACAAGACAAAGCATGGACTCGCGCGCTGCGTCTGCGGATCACCGGAGACTGGCGCAAGCCGATGAATGGCGACGCGACGCTCCTGGAGCGCCTGGAGCAGGCGCGCGCGCTACGGACCCGCGTCGGGTCGGACGCGCTCTTGAGTTTCCTGGACACGTTCGAGCCCGAGCCCGTCACCGATTGGCATCGGATCGCACTCAGCGAGTTCGCCGGCTATTTCAACGTCGAGTCGGGCCATCGCTTCACGGATGACGCCATCGACCAGGAGCTCGCGGAAGCGGACCTGGTCTGGTCGCGGCTTCACAGCGGGCGCATCGACCGCGCCGCGTTGATCGCCGCATTGAACGATCGCCCGGGAGCGAGCCCGGCCGGCCGGCGCGACCCCGCGGCCGTCGCCGTTCTGGACTGGGGCACGTGGGCCGCTTTTCATCAACGAGCCTTGAGCCACGCGCTGACAGCGAGACGCCGTCACTTCTGGAATCTTGGCGACAAAGAGAGCCAGCGGAACCTGGTCGCCGAGTTCACGGCGCAGTTCGGCGGGTTGACCTTGTTCCCCGCGGTTCTGCGCTCGATTGCCACCACCTCGGTTGACTACGAGCTCAGTGTGGCCGGGGGCCGTACGCTGGTTGCCGCGAGCCCGGAGCTCGTCACGGCGGCCGCGTGGAACCTCTTCGCCGAGAAGCCGACACTCATGCCGCGCGCCGCGGCGTTCCCGTTCATCGCCACATGGTTCACCCCGGCGGTGCCGGCGGGCACGGCGTTCGACCTTCACGCGCGTGCGCTGCTGCCCGGATGTCCGCGTCCACCCACGCAGGCGCAGGCGAAGCTCTGGGGACAGGCCGTCCCGTACGATCATTGGACCGTCTGGTCGGCGGTGTATCTGACCTGGGCCGGTTCCGGCAAGCCCACCGCCCCCGCGATTTTTCGCGCGTTCGGGGCGATGATGGACTACGACTACGTGGCGGCGCTGAAGGTCCTCGACTACACCCCGATGACGGCCAACGAGCGGATCGAGGTCGCTCAGAGGATTTGCACCATCTCGACCGCGCAGTGCAACAGGGTGGCCGCGCTGCTGCTTCGAGGACGCACGCGAACCCGAGGCGGTGGCGGCGTACGAGCGGTGGATCGCGAGCTCACGGGATCGCGTCGGCGTCTCGACCAGCCTGACGTGGCTCGTGCGTCACTACTACGCGACCGGGAAACGCGAGCGCGCGGAGGAGCTGGCCCGAATGGCCGCGGATGTCGCGTCATACGGCGGCCTGGAAACGCTGGCGCACCTGCTGGATGCTTCCGGCCGCTACGAGGAGGCCGAAGCCACGTATCGGGAAATCGCGAGTCACTACCGCGACACGGGACCGCTCGGCACCTTTCTCGTCCGCGGGGCGCTGCGGACCGGCGACAAGAAACAGGAGTTGGAAGGGTGGGAGAATCTGCGCGAGACATTTCCCACCGGTATGCAGCCGCTCGCGATGCACGCGCTCGACGCCCCGCCTGTCGACGGCGTCGTGATGACCAGCTTCGGACGACGAGTGAGCGCGGTCAAGCTCGAAGCGACGGACATCATCGTCGGCGTCGACGACTGGCGGGTACGCACCCACCAGCAATACAAGGTCGTGACACGGCTGCGTCATGACGAGATGATGACCCTGACCGTCTGGCGCCGCGGCCAGTACCAGCAGCTTCGCACGCGTGTCCCGGAGCGCTGGCTGGGCGTGGGCCTGGGCGATCACAAGGGACGACCGACGGCCCACTGACCGGCACCCCTCCCGAACCACAGCGTCGTTGACAGAGACCGACCTCGGGCCGGCTTCAGCACGCCTGCTTGCGGCCGATTCCGCAGCGCCTTTCCTGTTCGAGCATTTCCGCGTGTTTTTTCGTATGCTCCGTGACGCGGGACACGGATGTACGCGGATTGCACGGATTACACGGAGCTGCCCGCGCGCGCCGTGAGCTCTCCGCGCGCGCGTGTCCTTCCAACACGGAGCGCACGGAGTTCACGGAGTCTCCGGGAGCGAACGATTGGGTTGGAGTTCGTATTTCGACGGATCGCTCAGTTGCTGAGCTCAGGCTGGTGTCGCCGCGCTCGCGCGGCCCGGCCGAGTGGAGTCCCCGAATCACAAGCACACCGAACCGGTCCATGTGTGCTTGTGACTTCGGGGCTCCACTCGACCGGTGCGCCGGCCGGAGGCTCAGGAGGCCGGCGCGACACCAGCCAACGTCATGCGTCGAGCTACCCGATTGCCTCCCGTTCTCCGTTGCTCCTGTTCGTCAGCGCCGTCATCATCGCGGGCTCAGGGTGTGAACATGAATTCGGGGTCAGTGCACGACCGACTCGCGCTTCGCGCGACTCGAGTGCGTGCGGGAGGGTGGCATTAGAGCCTCCGTGAACTCCGTGAACTCCGTGTTGAAAAGACAGTGGCTGTCGTTGGAATTGTGTGACCTCACATAGATGCTGAAACACCATCAGCGGGAAGTCTCGATCGCGGCCGTCATCGTGGCGCTGGGGCTCGTCCTCGCGGCGTTCGCGCCGGGCTACTTCGCGCGCGACAACCTCAGCGACCTGTTCCTCGGCAACATGCCGGTGCTGATCGTGGCGCTGGGCACGACGCTCGTGATCCTGACGGGCCACATCGACATCTCCGTCGGATCGGTGTTCGCCATCTGCGGCGTCGTGGCGGGCCTGGTCGCCAAGAGCGGCGCCCCCGTGCCCGTCGCCGGTCTGGCGGCCTGCCTCGTCGGCGCCATGCTCGGCGCCGTCAACGGCGCGCTCGTCGCCTACGTGCGCATCCCCTCGATCGTCGTCACGCTCGCGACGATGGTGGCGCTGCGCGACGGGCTGCGGTGGGTGACACAGGGCGCCTGGGTGCAGGATCTGCCTTCGGGCTTCCAGTGGTTCGGCCTGTCGCAGTCGGCGTACCCGCTCGTCGCGTGCGCGATTGTCGCCGTGCTGCAGATCGCGATGGGGTGGGGGATGCGGAACGTCGCGGCGGGCCGGGCCGTGTACGCGACCGGCTCCAACGAGCAGGCGGCGCGGCTGGCCGGCCTCGACACCGCGCGGGTGACGTTCGCGGTCTTCGCGATCGCCGGCGCGCTGACCGGGCTCGCGGCGCTCTTGAATTCGGTCCGGTTCAATCAGATTCCCACCAACGCGGGCATCGGCCTCGAGATGAAGGTGATTGCCGCCGCCGTCGTCGGCGGCGCCGCCATCAGGGGCGGCCGCGGGAGCTTCGCGGGCACGCTGCTCGGCGTCGTGCTGCTCGGCGCGATCGGCCCGGCGCTGACGTTCCTGGGCGTCAGCGCGTACTGGGAACGCGCGCTGCAGGGCGCGATCATCCTGGCGGCCGTCGCCCTCGACGCGCTGCGCGAGCGGCGCGGATTTCACGCGGCTACCGCCGCCGCAGGCACGTCGTGACCACGCACTGGCGCGAGCGCTGGTTTCCGAACGGCGAGTGGATTCTGCTGCTGGCGCTCGCGGCCGAGGTCGCGCTCTTCTCGGCGATCGCGCAGAACTTCTTCACGCTCGGAAACTTCTTCGAAGTGACCCGTCTCAGCGTCGAGCTGGGGCTGCTCGCCGTGGCGTTGACGCCGGTCATCATCAGCGGCGGCATCGATCTGTCGGTCGGATCGATGATGGGGCTGGCGGCGGTGGTGTTCGGCGCGGCGTACCAGGACTGGCACCTGCCCGTGCCCGCCGCGGCGGCATTGGCGCTGTCGGTCGGGTGCGCCGGCGGCGCGTTGAACGCGTGGCTCATCGCCCGCCTCGACATCCCTCCGCTCATCGTCACGCTCGGCACCTTGTCGCTCTTTCGCGGGTTGGCGGAGGGACTGACCCAGGGCGCGGTGAACTACACCAATTTTCCCGCGGGTTTCGTGGCGCTCGGCCAGGGCTATCTCTGGGGAATCATCCCTGCGCAGCTGCCGATCTTTGCCGTCGTGCTCGCCGGCTATGCGGTCCTGCTGCACCGATCGGTCCTCGGCCGCGCGTTCTACGCGATTGGGTTCACGGCGGCCGGCGCGCGCTACGCCGGCATACCGGTCCCGCGGCGCATCGGGCTCCTGTATCTCCTGTCGGGTTGCGTCGCGAGCCTTGCGGCCATCGTGTACGTCGCGCACCTCGGACAGGCGAAGTCGGATGCCGGATCGGGCTACGAGCTCGACGCGATCACGGCGGTGGTGCTCGGAGGGACGTCCGTGTTCGGCGGCCGCGGCACGCTCGGGGGCACGCTCCTCGGCCTGTTTTCGCTGTCGGTGCTGCGCAACGGCCTGCACCTGGCGGCGTTGCCGTCGGAGCTGACCGGCGTCCTGACCGGCGACCCTGCTCGTCGCGACCATCGCGATCGATCGGGTGCGCGCCCGCGCGCGCTCGGCGGTCAAGGTATATTCAACGAGTCCGGCGATCGATCACGGTCCGGCTGCGGAAGCCGGACGCCACCAGCACGACTCCGGGATCCCGCATCCTCGACCCCGGCTGGTGGAAAAGGGACTCAGATCCCCTGTCCCGGATCCCGGATCGCGGCTCGCCGAAGAGGATTTTGACGTGAGAAACAGTCAGGTTGCGGTCCTGTGCGGCGCCATCCTCGCCGGATCGCTGGTCGTCGCCGGCACCAATGTCTGGCTCGTGCGGTCGCTGCAGCCCGCGGAGCGGCCGGCAGACAGCGCCGCGCCCGCGCCAGCACCCGCGCCGCCGCGCGGCGTCCGGTGATCGCCGTCATGCCGAAGGCGAAAGGGGATCCGTACTTCGTCAGCTGCCGGGCGGGGGCGGAGGAGGCCGCGCAGGAGCTCGGCGTCGAGCTGATCTGGGACGGGCCGACGAGCCTCGACGCCGCCAAGCAGAACGAGCTCGTCGAGAACTGGATCACGAGGAAGGTGGACGTGATCGCGGTGGCGGTCGAGAACCGCGGCGGCATTTCGAGCGTGCTGCGAAAGGCGCGCGAGCGCGGCATCCACGTCATGACCTGGGACGCCGACGCCGAGCCGGACGCGCGCGAGTACTTCGTCAATCAGGCGACGTCGGAAGGGATCGGGAACACGCTGACCGACGAAGCGGCGCGGCTGCTCGGCGGCAAGGGAGAGTTCGCGATCATCACCGGCGCGCTGAGCGCGGCGAACCAGAACGAGTGGATCGCGTTCATCAAGAAGCGGCTGGCGGAGAAGTACCCGGACCTGAAGCTCGCGACGATCAGGCCGAGCGACGACGACCGCGACAAGGCGTTCGCGGAGACGCAGACGATCCTGCGCGTCTTCCCGGCGGTCAGGCTCGTCATGGCGATCTCGGCGCCCGCGGTGCCGGGATCGGCCGAGGCCGTCCGCCAGGCAGGCCGCCGCGACGTCAACGTCATCGGTCTCTCGCTGCCCAACATGAACAAGCCGTACGTGCACGACGGCTGGGTGCAGACGGTCGTGTTGTGGAACACGCGCGATCTCGGTTACCTCACCGTGCTCGCCAGCTCGCTTCTGGCGCGGAACGCGCTGGCGCCCGGCACGACGTCCTTCCAGGCGGGGCGGCTCGGGACGATTCGAGATCCGCGAATCGCAGATTCATCCTCGGCGCGCCGGTGATGTTCACCAAGGCGAACATCGATCAGTTCGATTTCTGATCGAGGCTGCAGATGACCGACCGAGCCGGAACCTCGAACCTCGAACCTCGAACCCCGAACCCCGAAGAACCCCGAAGAACCTTGCAGAACCGAACCTCGCGGAACCCTGTGGAACCCAGTGGAACCCCGAGGAACCTGATGCAGTGGACCGTCCTCTGGCTCCTGCTCCTGGCGCTGGTTCTGGTGCCGTTTCTCGTGTTCGAGAAGCAGTTCGAGCAGCTCTCGACCTGGCTCGCGCAGGGACACGCGTCGGGGTGGGCGACCGCCGCCGCCATCGGGGCGCTGCTCGCGCTCGACGTGTTTCTGCCGGTCCCCTCGAGCATCGTTTCGACCGGGGCTGGCGTGCTGCTCGGATTCTGGCGAGGCGCCGCCGTCGTCTGGATCGGGATGACGTTGGGATGCCTGATCGGCTACGCGTTCGGCGCGAAGGCGGCCGGCGCGGCGCGGCGGCTCGTGGGCGAGCCGAGCCTGGCACGCGCGGGAACGGTCATGGATCGGCATGGACAGTGGGCGATTCTGTTGTGCCGGCCGATTCCCGTGCTGGCCGAAGCCAGCGTCGTGTTCGCGGGCCTCGTCCGGACGCCGCTGGTCCCGTTTCTTGCGCTGACGGCGGGCTCCAATCTCGGCATCGCGCTCGCGTATTCGGCCGTCGGCGCGTACTCGATGGAGGCGCAGTCGTTTCTGCTGACCTTCCTCGGTGCGCTCGCGCTTCCCGGGCTCGCGCTGCTGGCGGGCAAGTCTATGGCTTGGCAGGTCCGGCGCTCGCCGAGGCGCGAGCGACCCGGCAAGCGATCGTCCGATTCGTAGGAGCAGCGCGGTCTCGTCGTCGGTAAACGTGCGCTCCTGACGGTTCGCGATCCCGAGCGCGCCGACCGCGCGGCCTTCACTCAGGATCGGGACCACGATCGAACCCTGCAGTCCTGTCGCCAGGGCCCCCGGACGAACGTCACCCGTCGTGTCGGTCTGGATGTTACAGGCGGTCACCGGCTGACGGCGCTCGACCGCGAGGCCGGCCATGCCTTTTCCAACCGGCACGGTGCGGACAGTCGCCAGGACGAACTCCGGGATGCCGGCGCTCGCTGCCGTGAGATGCAGCGCGCCGTCGTCGCCGAGCGCGTGAATCGTGCCGCTCTCGGCGGCGAAGTGCTGCAGGATCCGCCCGAGCGCTTCGGTCCACGCCTGCTTTCGCGCGAGCGCATCGATGTCGTCGGTCATCCGCGTGACGTCTTCTGCATTCATGATCGGTGTTGCCTCAGCCCGAGCGCCCCTGGCGACCCGGTGGTCGAGGTCGCGAAGTGTTATCAGTACGCCAAAGAGGCGCTAACGGCGTAGTGCGGAATCTCCAGTCACTACGTCGTGAACGCCTCTTTACAGTAGCTTGCTACGGGAAGCTGGCAGCTGGAAGCTGGTAGCTATTTCGTGACGGTTACGGTCAGCGTCGTGCTCTTCAGCTTGCCCAGGCTGTTCGACGCCCAGCAGCTGACGGTCGTTTTTCCAACCGGAAATGCCGCGCCGGAGGCCGGCGTGCAGAAGGCCGGCAGGTCGCCGTCGAGCTTGTCGCGCGCCGATGCCGTGAATTTTGCCACGGCTCCATCGGCGGATAGTGGCCGGCACGGTCACGTTGCCTGAGGTCGTGATCACCGGCGGCAGCGCGTCTTCGGCGCCAACCGGCAGACGGCTGGTGCAGTCCCCGTTCGGGCACTCGTTCGCGTCGAAGCAGCCCACATAGCCGTTGCCGGCAAAGTCCTGCGGGCAGGAGCCGCAGGTGCGCGAGCCCGGCGTGTTCACGCACATCGCCAGCCGGCTGCAGCCGCCGTTGTAGGTCGCGCACTCGTTGACGTCCACGCAACCCTTTTCGGGCGAGCCGCTGAATCCTGCGGGACACTCGTCCTTGGCGACGGCCGCCGCCGGAGCCTGCGCAGCACCCTGCGAGTCGGGCGCGCTCGCGCCGAACACGCTACCGAGCGAGACAACGAGCCCGATTCCGACGATCGACTGCGCAATCCAGCGAGGCACACGCGGAACAGACATGAAATCTCCCGAGCACAGCGCGGCCGCTCGATGACCGCGGAAAGGACGATTTTAGCAGATCCCGCCTCTCTGTGCGACCCCATCCGTTGCCGTCGGACTCCCTCCAGGACGGAATCGCCGGGAAACTTGGTAGACTCCGCCCATGCCGCTCTACCTCGGGCTCGATTCCAGCACCCAGAGCCTTTCGGCAATCGTTCTCGAGGCCGAAGGGGACCGCCGCCGGGTCGCGTTCGAGTCCTCGCTTCAGTTCGACGAAGCGCTCCCGCAGTACCGGACGCACCATGGCGTGCTGCCGAGCGCGGATCCGGCTACCGCCGCGTCGCCGCCGTTGTTGTGGGCCGAAGCGCTCGACATCATGATGGCGCGGCTCGCGCAGAGCGGCCTCGATCTCAGCCGTCTCGCGGCCGTTTCGGGATCGGCGCAGCAGCACGGCAGCGTCTATCTGAACGCCCAGGCCGCGCCTACGCTGGCCAGACTGGACCCCGCCGGCCCTCTCGTCAGCCAGATCGGCGGGATTTTCTCGAGGGCGATCGCGCCCATCTGGATGGATTCGAGCACGTCGGCGGAGTGCGCCGAAATCGAGGCCGCGGTCGGAGGCCAGCAGATCCTGGCGCAGCGGACGGGCTCGCGCGCGTTCGAGCGCTTCACGGCCGCGCAGATCAGGAAGTTCTCGAAGACGGAACCGGTCGCGTACGCGGCGACCGATCGCATTCACCTCGTCAGCTCGTTCCTCGCGACGCTGCTCACCGGGTGGCACGCGCCTCTGGATCCCGGCGACGCGTCGGGCACCAATCTCATGGACCTGGGGGCGTGCCAGTGGTGGCCGGCTGCCGTCGATTCCACGGCGGCGGGGCTGGCCGTGAAGCTTCCCACGATTGCGCCGGCTTCGACGGTCGTCGGGACGCTCTCGGCGTACTGGCAGAAGCGGCACGGCCTGCCGCCGGCGAACGTGATCGCGTGGTCCGGGGACAACCCGTGCAGTCTCGTCGGCACCGGCCTGGTCCGCGAAGGACGCCTCGCCATTTCGCTCGGGACGAGCGATACCGTGTTCGGTCTGATGCGCGAGCCGCGCGTCGATCGCACCGGGACGGGGCACGTGTTCGGTGCGCCGACCGGCGAGTACATGGGGCTGACCTGTTTCAAGAACGGCTCGCTCGCGCGCGAGCGCGTCCGCGACGCGTTCGGCCTCTCATGGAGCGCGTTCTCGGAGGCGCTGCGGCGAACGCCCCCCGGCAACAACGGCCGCATTCTGCTGCCCTGGTTCGAGCCGGAAATCACCCCGGCGGTGCTGACGCCGGGCGTCCACCGCTACGGGTTCGGCGCGGACGATCTCGACGCCAACGTTCGAGGCGTGATCGAAGGGCAGCAGATGGCGCTGGCGCTGCACTCGCGCTGGATGAACGTCACGGTCGACTCGATCCATGCGACCGGCGGAGCAGCGGCCAACCGCGACATTCTTCAGGTGATGGCCGACGTGTTCGGCGCGGACGTGTATCAACTGCAGGTCGGGAACTCCGCGGCGCTCGGGGCGGCGCTCCGCGCGCTGCACGGCGGCACGGCTGCGGACGGAGAAGCCATGCCCTGGGACGAAGTGGTGAAGGATTTCGCGGAGCCGGTGACCTCCAGCCGTCTGCATCCCGACCCCTCGCGCCACGCCGTCTACCGTGAGTTGATCGATGTCTACGCGGCCTGCGAGATGCACGCGCTCGGACGGGGGAGCCGTCCAGCGCCGGCGTCCAGCGCCCACGCTTAGAGCGGTTTCAATCTTTGAGAAAGTCTCCGCTTCCCGCTCCGTTCAAAACCAGCCGCCGCATCGTGCGCTCGACTGGCAGACTGTCTACCTGACCCCGAGCAGCACTTCCATCGTCAGCTGGTCGAGCCGTTCGTAGCCGAGGCCGCGTTCGGCGAGCGCGACGCGGTCGAAGGATTCGGCGAGCAGCGCGTCTGCCTTGCCGGTCGAGTGCGACGGACAGATCGTGCGACGCCTGCCCGATCCGTCGCGAATGAGCGCCTGGATCTCCTTGTCCGCGTTCCACTGTTCGGCGCGATCTTTGAGGATGAGATACGTGCGCATGCAGCCGCGCGCGAAGTCGCGGACGCCGTCGTAGTCTTCGGTGCGATACGCGTGCGCGTCGAAGTGGCGCGGGCCGTCGTAGCCGACGTCCTCGAGGAACTTCACGAGAAAGAACGCCCCTTTCACGTTGGCGGATCCGAACCGGAAATCCTGGTCGTACCGGCCCGGCGCCTGGTCGTTCAGGTCGATGTGAAACAGCTTGCCGGCTTCGAACGCCTGCGCGACGGCGTGCAGGAAATTCAGGCCGGCCATCTGCTCGTGCGCGACTTCCGGGTTGACGCCCACCAGTTCCGGGTGCTCCAGCGTCGGGATGAACCCGAGGTACGCGCCCGTCGTCGACATGTAGATGTCGCCGCGCGGCTCGTTCGGCTTGGCCTCGAGCGCGAAGCGGTAGCCGTACTTCTTGTCGATGGAATACCGGCACAGGTAGTTGACCGCCTCGCGCAGCCGTTTCACCGCGTCGTCGGGACGCCGGCAGGCGTCGGTCTCGACCCCTTCGCGCCCGCCCCAGAGCACGAAGATCTTCGCGCCGAGCTCGGCGCCGAGATCCATCGCCCGCAGGGTCTTCTGGAGCGCGTAGGCGCGCACGCGCGGGTCGTTCGCGGTGAAGGCGCCGTCCCGGAACACGGGGTCGAAGAACAGGCTGACTGTCGCCATCGGGACGACGATGTGGTGCGCGGCGCAGGCGCGCTTGAATGCCTTCACGATGCGGTCGCGCTCGGCGGGGGTCGCGTCGATGGGGACGAGATCGTTGTCGTGCAGGTTGACGCCCCAGGCCCCGACCTCGGCGAGCATCGCGACCGCGTCGACCGGGTCGAGCGGCGGCCTGACGACGTCGCCGAAGGGGTCGCGGCCGCGGTTGCAGACGGTCCATAAACCGAACGAGAATTTGTGTTCAGGTCGGGGTGCGTAACGGTCGGACATTGATCGAGCTCTCCTCCGGAAGGCCGCGCGACCCTGGGGCGGCGTGTGGGGACGGGTGGAAGCTGCTGTATTATGCAGCAGCACAAACCCAGCCGAATGGCCAAGAAACCGACGATTGCCACCGTCGCCGCGCACGCGGGGGTCGCGGTCAGTACCGTCTCGCGGTACTTGAACGGCCGCTACGTCAGCCGCCCCGTCCGGCAACGGCTGTCAGAAGTGATCGCGGCGCTAGGTTACTCGCGGTCGTGGACGGCGCGCAATCTCAGTCTCGGGCGCAAGGGGTGCATCGGCGTGGTCGTCGATTCGAGCCAGGATCCCTGGTTCGTCCAGCTCCTGTCGGGAATCGAGGAGGAGCTGGCGGCGCACGACACCGGCCTGATGCTGTCGAGCCTGGAGCTGCGCGGCGTGTACGACCCGGCGCTCGTATTCGGCTGGATCCGGGATCGCCGCGTCGACGGCCTGATCCTCGCCAAGTCGCAGCGTCGCGAGCGCCCGCTCTTGCGCGCCGCGGTCGATGCGCAGCTGCCCACCGTTGTCGTGGCCCCCGACGAGATCACGACCGACGTGCAGGTCGTCCGCTGCAACAATATCGCCGGCGGCGAGGCGGTGGCGGCACACCTGGCCGCGCTCGGTCACCGGCGCATCGCGTTCGCGGAGTTGCCCGAGCACTCGATCGACTCGCGGCATCGGCTGCGCGGCCTGCGCAGCGGGCTCCAGGCACGCGGCATCCAGCTCGAGCCGCGCGACGTCTACACCTGCGCCAGCTTCACCAGCGAAGCCGGTGGACGGTTTGCGGAGCGCTTCTTCGAGCGCCCGTTCGACGTCACGGCGCTCGTCCTCGCGACCGACGCGCTGGCGTTCGGCGTGATGCGCGTGGCGCTGCAGCGCGGCATCCGGATGCCGGAGGATCTCTCGATTGTCGGCTTCGACGGGCTGCCGCAGGGGGCGCTGTTCCATCCGGCGCTGACGAGCGTGTCGCAGCCGATGCGCGACATGGGCCGGGTCGCGTGCAGCCGCCTGTTCGACACGCTCGGCGGACGCATGGAGCTGACCGAGTTCCCGATGGAGTTGATCGAGCGCGAGAGCACGGCCCCCGCCCCCGCCCGCAAGGAGATTCACCTCGTTGTGCCCTCCGAACGAGGCGAGTAAACAGACCGAGCATCGACGATGTCAACAGGAGCACGGGAGCACGGGAGCTCTTTGTGTTTTGTTTCTTGGTCTTGTTTTTCGTTTTCTCCTTGTCTTGTTTTTCTCCCGTTCTCTCGTCCTCCTGTTATTGTCGTTGCAGTCGCGCTCTCCGCTCAGATCCGCAGGAAGATCTTCCGGCGGTACATCCAGAACAGGATCGCCCAGAAGACCAGCAGGACGCCGGCGCCGCGCAGCACCGGCTCGAACGGCGCGCCCAGGATCGCAAACGGCGCCGGGCCCCACGTGCCGCAGCAGAGCGGACGAGATGAAGTGCTCGATCGTCCAGCTCATGACGTAGATCGCGATCGAGTTCGCGCCGATGACGAGCAGAGGGAAGGACCACCGCTTCCAGCCCTTCAACTCGATGAGCGCGTAGAAGCCGGCGAGCATCAGGATCGACGAGCCCGCCACTGTAGAGGGTGTAGGACGAGGTCCAGATGCGCTTCACGATCGGCGAGATGTGGAGCCACTGGAGCACGAGGCCGGCCAGCGTCAGCGCCACGCCGGCGACGACGAGGCCCTTCAGCTTCTCGGCGGTCGAGCGCGGCGTCTTCAGCCAGAGACCCGCCCACATCCCGAGCATCATGGTGGCGAGCGTCGGGATGAAGCTCAGCGTGGACCACCCGCCGCCGTTGAACCGGAACGGCGACTGCCGCGGGAAGAGATTCATGAACCACACGTCGAACGCCCACGACAGGTTCGAGTTCTTGTTGAAGTGCGCGAGGAAGCCCGTGTAGAGGTGCGGCCAGTCCGGCCGCACCCCGACCTTGGTGTAGTCGAAGCCGGGGCCGGGCAGCGGATACGCCACGAACGCCGCCCAGAACCCGACGAGGAGCGCCGTGAAGACCACGATCTGCGCCCGCAACGACGTGAACGCCAGCAGATACAGGAAGGTGTAGCCGAGGCCGATCTGCGTGAGCGTGTCTTCGAAGGTCCAGTTGGTGTGCGGGCGCTCGAGCGAGCGGAGAAAGATGCCGAGCAGGATCAACACGGCGCTGCGCCAGATGGCGTGAAAGAGCATGCGCCCGAAGCTCTCCCCCCTGGCCTGGCGGCTGGCGATCGAGAACGGCAGCGCGGCCCCCACGAGAAACGAGAAGGCCGGCTGGATCAGATCGTGGAGCGAGCACCCCTGCCACGGGACGTGGCTGGTGTTGTAGGCCACGATGGACCAGAAGGTGCTGTCCGGGAAGGCCTGGCGCAGCGTCCACAGCCGCATGACCTCGGCGAGCATCAGGAACATCACGAAGCCCCGGAAGGCGTCGATGGACGTGATCCGCGTCGCCGCGGCGGCGCCGACCGCCGGCCGGTGTTCCACGTTCGAAACCGTCGCCGGCACAGGCGTGCTCATGATGCCCGCATTCTAGCGAGGCTGCGCCTCAGACCGTCCAGGCTCCGCCTCGCTAGATGGCATTGTCTACTGTTTCGCCGCCTGCCCGCCGAAAACTTGACTCGAGAGCATGAGTTTTCGGCGGTCAAGACGGCTGGTGCGAACGGCCGTGTCAATGCTCGCCGGCTACAGCTTTCGAAGCAGCACGTTGCGGTACTGGATCTTGAACGGCGGGCCGACGTGCATCTGGAACCCCAGCAGGCCCTCCGCGGTGAAGTGCTTCGCGTCTTCGTCGAGCGCCACGGCCATCAGCTGTCCGTTGATCAGCTGCATCAGCACCGGACCTCTCGCGATGATGTGATACTGGTTCCACCCGTTCACGTTCATCACGCCGCGCAGGAGCGTGCTGTCGCCGATGGTCCCGACGACCTTGTACTCGGGCCCCTCGACGATGCGCGTGACCTCGCCGCGTCGCGACAGGACGACGTGCCCCTGGCCCGTCGGCGCGCGGCCCCGTTCGTCGTGCACGTTGCCGACGTAGCCCTGGGTGAAGTCGATGTCCGCCTGGTAGCCCTTCAGCACCCACTTGCCGACGTCCGGCAGTTCCGTGCTGCGGTACTGAATCCCGCTGTTCGTGCCGTTCATGCGGAACTCGACCTTCAGCTCGAAGTCCTTGACGGTCCCGCCGCGCCAGATGAGGAAGTTGTTCTGCGTCACGACCTTCTCCGGCGTGGTCTCGCCGACGATCTCGCCGTTCTCGACCCGCCAGTACCGCGAGTCGCCGTCCCAGCCGTTCAGCGTCTTCCCGTCGAAGATCGGCACGAACCCCGCCGTGTCGTCCGGCTCGGTTTGGGGAAAGACCCCGCCGCCGCCGCGGCCACGTCCGCTCTGGCCCTGCGCTCCACCCGCCGGAGATGGTTGTGGCGTTCCGGTTCCCTGGTCGTCCGCCGCTGGGACTCCCGCCGTCAGAGACGACACGAGCGCGGTCACGCATGCGATCAGGACAATCCCACGCGATAGAGACGGTGATTTCACGGAGCCTCCTGCTATGGGCCGAACGTGGCGAACAGCGAAAACACGAAGTTGGTCATCGTGGCCGCCGGGAATGTCGCGGGCCAGGTCCCAAACGGTACGGACGCGTTACTATACGCGCCCTGTCGCGCCGCGCCGGTGTTGTAGCGCATGTTATTGACCGGCCCGGTCCGGCCGTTCGTGTTGAACATCAGCCAGTAGTTCGTGCCGGCGAGTAATGCCGCGTTGATCGTCAGCGTGTTCCACGCATTGGGGACGAGGGTCCCGGTCGCAGACACCGCGACACGCGTGCCGGGCCGGCCCGCCACGTCGGTATAGACCGCGAGCTGGTACTGCCGGTTCGCGACCAGCGAGTCGACGGCGCCCACGTACACGGACATCGAGGCAATTTGTCCGGCAGTCATGGTGGCGACCTTCGAACCGTTCAGATAGTTGCTGTCACCCGAATCGAGAGAGCTGCCGATGGCCGTCGATCCAACGGTGACGGGGGCGCCGGCCGCAGTCGTAAAGGACCAGCCCACGTTGCTCGCGAGAGGATTGCCGGCGACATCTTTCACGCCGGCGCTGCCCCCCAAGATCGTCACGGTGTAGATCGACCCAGCCGCCAGGACCGTCGACGGGGTCAGCGTTCCGGCGCGCTGGGCCGCGTTGTAGCTGACCGTCGCAGGCACGACGGCATTGGCCGGATCGCGCAGCACGAACGTGGTCGCCGTCAGGGTCGCCGTGTTGATCGCCTCGCTGAAGGTCGCCGTCACCACCGCCGCGGTGCTGACGCCCGTCGCTCCGTTGAGCGGCGTCACACTAATCACCGTGGGCGCCGTTGTATCGGTCCCCAGAGTGGCGAACAACGAAAAGACCAGATTGCTGGTCGTGGCCGCCGGGAACGTCGCGGGCCACGTTCCGAACGTCACCCCCGAGGTGCTGTACGCTCCCTGTCCCGCGGCGCCGGTGTTATAGCGCATGTTGTTGACCGTCCCGGTCCGGCCGTTCGTGTTGAACATCAACCAGTAGTTCGCGCTTCCGAGCAACGAGGCGCTCACAGGGAGCGTATTCCAGGCGTTTGCGACGAGCGTTCCACTGGCGGATGCGGCGACGAGCGCGCCAGGCCGGCCCGCACTGTCGGTGTAGATCGCGAGCTGGTACAGACGGTTCGCAGCGAGGGAATCGACCGTGCCCACGTACACCGACATCGATGAGACGTGTCCTGGCGCTGTTGTCGTCACCTTCGAGCCATTCAGGAAATTGCTGTCACTCGAATCGAGGCCGGTGCCAATGGTCGTCGACCCCAGGGTGAGCGCGGTGCCGGCGGTCGTGAACGACCAGACGAAATTGACGTCCAGTCGATTGCCGGCGGCATCCGCGACGCCGGTGCTCCCGCCCGTAATCGTGGCCGTGTAAGTCGTCGAGGGAGACAGTGCCGATGAGGGAGTCAGCGTTCCCGTGCGAGTGGCCGCCGTGTAGCTGACCGTTGCCGGCACCACGGCGTTGGCCGGGTTGCGCAGCACGAAGGTCGCTGTCGTGAGCGTCGCAGGGTTGATCCCCTCGCTGAACATGGCCGTCAACGCAGACACCGCGACGCCCGTTGCACCATTGGCCGGCGACACGCCGATCACTGTCGGCGGCGTCGGATCGGCGGTGGTAAAGGACCAGACGAAATTGCCCGCGAGGGGATTGCCAGCCAGGTCCTTCACTCCCGAGCTTCCACCTGTGATCGTCGCCGTGAACGTCGTCAACTCGGTGAGCGTCACCGATCGCGTCAGCCTCGCGACGCCGGTGGTCGCGTCGTAGCTGACCGTCGCGGGCCACACGGTATTGGCGCTGTCGCGCAGCACGAAGGTGGTCGTCGTGATCGTCGCCGGGTCGATCGCTTCGCTGAAGGTGGCGGTCAACGAAGCCACGGTGACGCCGGTTGTCCCATTGGCCGGCGACACGCTGGTCACCGTCGGCGGCGTGGCGTCGCCCGAGCCGGTGGAAAAGGACCACGTCGTCGGACTCGGGAGCGGATTCCCGGCCAGGTCCCTGACGCACGACGGACATCCACCCGGTGCGCCCGTGACCGTCGCCGTGTACACGTCCCCTGCGTCCAGCGGCGCCGAGGGGGTCAGCGTCGCGACGCGGGTCGCCGCGTCGAAGGTGATCGTCGAGGCCACGAACTGGCCCATCGCGTCTCTCAGTTGAAACGCGCTGGTGAGACTGCTCCGTCTGGATCGCCTCGCTGAACGTCGCCGTGACCGCCGTCGCCGCGCTCACACCCGTCGCACCATCGGCCGGCGTCACGCCGGTGACCGACGGCGGTGTCGTGTCCAGACCGAACGTGGCAAACAGCGAGAACACCAGGTGGTTGATCGTCGCGGGCGGGAACGTCGCGGGCCAGGTTCCGAACGGCACCGAGGCGGTGCTGTACGCGCCCTGCCCGGCCGCGCCGCTGTTGTAATACATGTTGTTGACCGACCCGGACCGGCCGTTGGTGTTGTACATCAACCAGTAGTTCGTGTTTCCCGCCAACGACGCGCTGACCGGGAGCGTGATTCCACGAATTGGCGACGAGCGTACCGGTCGCGGAGACGCCGACGAGCGTTCCAGGCCGGCCCGCAGTGTCCGTGTAAATGGCGAGCTGGTATTGCCGGTTCGCGGCCACCGAATCGAGGTTCCCCACGTACACGGACATCGATGTCACCTGTCCGGCCGCCGTCGTGGTCACCTTCGAGCCGTTCAGGAAATGGCTGTCGCTCGAATCGAGAGCGCTGCCAATCGTCTTCAATCCGACCGTCGTCGGACCGTGCGTCGTGAAGAACCAGACGACGCTGCTCGGCATCTCATTGCCGACCAGGTCGGTCACCTCCCTCACCCTCCCTGTGTACGTGGTCGACGCAGCGAGCGCCATCCATGGGGTCAGCCTGGCGACAGCGGTGCCCTCTGTGAAGGTGATGCTCGCGTTCACGATCGCGCCTGCGGGATCGAGCAGTCTGAAGCCCGAACTGAGGCGCTCGCCGTCGATCACCTCGCTGAACGTCGCCGTCAGGGACGTACCGGTGCCGACGCCAGTCGCGCCGTTGACCGGCGTCACGCTGATCACACTCGGCGGCGTCACGTCGAAGGTGGTCGTGAAGCTCCACCAGGTGCCGTCGTCCGCCTCAATTGTTCCAGCCCCGCGCCGCGCGCGCGCCTGCCAGAAATAGGTTGTGCCGGCGGCCAGGCCGTTCAGGCCTGTCACCGGTGGAGTCCCGGCGTTGCGCCACGAGGTGTCACACGTGTTGTTGTCCGACGTGTCGTAGCGGTACTCGTAGTTGCTGGCGCCGGGGCTCGTCTGCCACACAATCGGAAGTTCCCGGGCGGCCGCCCGCTCCGTCGCCCCGTTCAGAGGCCTGAGCTTCCCAAATGATCCGGGCGGGCCGTTGGTGACCACGACGTCGTCGATATACCACCCGTCTCCACTCAGCGTCGCGTTTGAGACGACTTGAAAGACGACGCGGAGCCACGCCGCGCCGGCATACGCGGACAAATCGATTGTCGACTCGCTCCACGCCGGATTCGTGCCGGCGTACCTGGTCAGGAGGGTATAGCGGTTGCCAAAATCGGTCGTCACCCAGACGTTGCCGGAGTCGAAGCCGTCTGCCGCAAACTGGTATTTGTGCCAGAACGTCAACAGCGGAGCCGTCGTACCCGTCAAGTCCATGACTGGCGACCAGATCGACACGTTGAGATTCGGGCCGTAGGTCCCGTCAGGGCTGTCGCTCCACGCACGGCTCCCGCTGTGCGCGGTTTCCGTCGTCAGGCTCCACGGGAGATCGCGCGACCATCCCGGCACATCCACCTCGAGGTCATCCGAGAAGAACATGTCGCTGGTCCGGACGCCGATACCCGACAGCTCGATCAGTTGTTGACCGTCCGCCCCATCGGTGGTGATCAAGATCGAGCCGTCCTGGATTCCGGACCCGTGCGGAGCGAACCTCACTGCGACGACGCAGCTGGCGCCTGGGGAGAGGAATCCGACTTCACACGTATTGCCGTGAACTGGGAAGTCGTCCCCGCTCACCGCCAGGCCGAGGACGTTCAGCGGCGCGGATCCCGCATTGGTCAACGTCACGGCCTGTGGAGCACTCGTGGTGCCCACGGACTGCAGACCGAATGACAGGCTCGTGCTGGAGAACGTCGCGACCGGCCCGGGCGGGACTGCTGCCCCCGTCCCGGAGGCGAGTGGCGCGCTGGATTGCGTGACGAACGGCCCGCCGAACACGCTCGCTTTGAACAGTCCCTGGCCGAAGGTCGCCGCGACCAGGTCGGCGGCCGGAGATGACGCGTCCGACACCATCCAAAACAGCTCGGACACGATGACGTTTGCCGGACCGTCCTGCGGTGACTCTCCACGTCAGGCCGGCGTCCTGGCTGGTAAAGACACCGACCTCGGTCGCCGCGAAGAGCCAGTTCGCCGCGAACGGAAAGACTTCGAGGTCGTGCACCGGCACCTCGGGGAGCGCAGCGAGGCCGGCGCCGCCGACGCTGCTCCACGACCCGCCTCCATCGGTCGTCCTCCAGATGTTGTTGGCGCTGAATCCGCCGAAGGCTGCGTACACGCGATTGCCAGCCGGATCGGACGGGTCGATCGTCAGGCGCATGACCATGCGATTAGGCAGGCCCGGGCTGTTGGTGTCCACCAGATTCCAGGCCGGCGACGGCGCGGTGCAATCGATGGCCTTGTACACGCTGCCGTCGTTGTGGCCTACCCAGCAGATGTCCGAATTGCCAGGCGCTATCGCGATCGCGCTGATCAAGCTGCCGGCCGGCGCCTTGATCGAACGGAAGCCCGGTGGATTGCCGAACTTTGCGTTGCTGGTCCGCCAAAGCGATTCACCGCCGGCGAGCAGCGTCTGCGGGTCGCTCGGATCCAGGATGAACGGGGCGATGAAGTTGCTGTTGCGGTTGAAATCCGGAATCGCGTTGCCGAAAAAGATTTCCGGAGACTCGCCACCGTTCGAGCTGCGGAAGATCCCCAGCCCCGGATACTCGCCATAGAAGTAATCCGGATCACCGGGATCGGACGCGACCTGGCCGCCATCCCCGCCCAGCACCCTGGTAAACGCCTCTGGTCCTTCGGCGGGCGCGTACCGGAGCGTCCCGTTGCCTTTCGTGCCGCCGACGATGGTGCCGGACAGGACGTTGCCGGCTGCGCCGTAGAACTGCCCGCCACCCCGCTTGCCTGGCCCGAGCCAGGTCCATTTCACAGGACTCGCCCGGCGCATCTGGTCCACGTGCCGCTTCGCTCGGATCAGTCCGTCAGCAGGCACGTCACCGTGTTCGTCCTGCTGCTGCAGCCGGCGAAACCGCAATGGCCTGTCCGCATCGTCGCGGGCGTCCGCGCCGGCCCGGCCGGGGACCGCGGTCCCGCGCGGTTCGCGCTGCGCCCGGCGCGCCTCGACCGCCTGGGCGCTCAGCACCGCGACGACAGCGACGATCGACAACCCGGTTCCCGCGAATCGCCTGATGATGCTCACATGGCCCCCATCTTTGGTCCCGAGACACGAATGCCGACGATCGAAGCGGCGCGGGCAGAGCTCTCGCCGCCTCGCGGCCGCCCTTCCACGGTGCGGCCGTGTCGGGAGCGGTCCGACGGAACTGCGTCGTACTGTTGGTTCCGCGATTGAAGGAACGTTCAGTCCATCAGCAACGCGCGATCGCGCAGGACGTCCACCATCGGCCAGAGAAGAACGGGCCGAGGTGGCGATAGCGCCACTGACAACAGGCGCCGCGATCTCCGGGCGGAGATTCACGGCGTGAACTGAAATGCTCTGGAACGAGAGCAGTATAGTGAACGGCTTGCCGTTTTCAAGCACATTCGAACGCGAATGACGAGTCAATATTGACAAGTTCGCCCTGCGGCAGACTTCGCGGCCGCCGCACCAAAAAACCGTACAAAAAAGAGTCGGAGTCGTCTGCCGAAATACCGCGCGAGCAGTACCTTCGGGTGACGATTTCGACGGTGGCTGCCGGGCTTGGCCGCCGGCAGGGCCCCGTTTCTTCGGCTGGCCCGGAATTGTGTATGCTTGCCGCTCACAGGCCAAATGGTCGCGGTCGAGCAGGCCCCATTTGAAGTGGAGGAGTCGTCGTGAAACGGATAGGGATGGGGATTGTCGGCGCGGGGTTCGTCGGCCCGCATCACGTGGATGCCGTCCGGCGTCTCGGGTACGTGGACGTGATCGCCGTCGCGGGCAGCAGCCAGGCGTCGGCGGACAAGAAGGCGGAGGCGCTCGGGGCGCGCCGCGGCGTATGGCAGCTACGAGGCGCTGCTCGCCGATCCCGAGATCCAGGTCGTGCACAACGCGACGCCGAACTACCTCCACTACCCGGTCAACGCCGCGGCGATCGCCAAAGGCAAGCACGTCATCTCGGACAAGCCGCTGGCGATGACGGCGGCGGACGGGAAGAAGCTTCTCGACCAGGCCACGAAAGCCGGCATCGTCCACGCCGTCACCTTCAACTACCGCGGCAACCCGCTCGTGCAGCAGGCGCGGCACGCGATCGCGCGCGGCGACATCGGCAAGCCGCACTTTCTCGTCGGCTACTACCTGCAGGACTGGCTCCTCAAGGACACCGACTATTCCTGGCGGCTCGAGCCCGACAAAGGCGGCGCCTCGTCGGCGCTGGGGGACATCGGGTCGCACTGGTGCGATCTGGCGCAGCACGTCAG
The DNA here is from genome assembly GCA_963820645.1 of uncultured Acidobacteriota bacterium. Classification (GTDB taxonomy): domain Bacteria; phylum Acidobacteriota; class Vicinamibacteria; order Vicinamibacterales; family 2-12-FULL-66-21; genus JALZOC01. Next base: position 24,753 of record CAWGAS010000007.1, read on the forward strand.
CGGCCTGAAGATCACGCACGTGCTCGGCGACATCACGACCGTGATCCCGAAGCGCAAGAAGCCGAAGGGCTCGCGCGAGGCGTTTGCCGCCGCGGATGCGAACCAGGCCTTCGAGGAGGTGGACATCAAGGTCGAGGATCTCGCGTCGGTGCTGGTGCGATTCGACAACGGCGCGAAGGGGAGCTTCTCGGTCGGCCAGGTGTGCGCGGGGCACAAGAACGACTGCCAGCTCGAGGTCTGCGGATCGACCGCGTCGCTCCGCTGGCGGCAGGAACAGCAGAACGAGCTCTGGATCGGCCACCGCGACAAGGCCAACGAGATCCTGGCGAAGGATCCCTCGCTGCTCGACGAGGAAGCCCGCCGCTACGCGCACCTCCCCGGAGGGCACCAGGAATCGTGGGCCGACGCGTTCGCGAACCTGATGCGCGATATCTACGGGTTCATCGCCGACGGCAAGAAGGCCAGCGATCCGCACCCGCCGGCCTTTGCCACCTTCGAGGACGGATACCGCGCGAACTGCATCGTCGAGGCGATCATGGACAGCGCGCGGCAGGGTTCGGCATGGACGAAGGTCAATTATTAAGTATTGAAGCGCCTGCGGCCGCGGCGAGCGAGCGATGCCAGTCGAGCCGCAGCGATGGCGGAGACGACCAGCAGTAAAAAGCGCCTGCGGCCGCGGCGAGCGAGCGAAGCGAGTCGAGCCGCAGCGAGTGGGGGTGGGGCCCCACGAGCATAAAAAGATGACAACCAAACCGTTCGAGCCGAAGTTCATGAAGGTGGGCGTCCTGACGGCGGCGCTCCAGGAGTTGACGCCCCGCGAGGTCCGCGATCCGGATCCGGACAAGGCGATCGAGGAGTGGCTGGCATTCGCGAAGGAGCTGGGCGCCGGCTATATCCAGCTTTCGTCGGCGCTGCATCCCACCGAGACGGACGTGCCGCCGGAGGCGATGCTGGATCCGGTCGCCAACACGCTGGATCTGCGGAAGCCGTTCGACAAGGACCGCGCGCGCCGCGTGCAGGCGGCCATCACGGCCACGGGCGTCCAGTTGTCGGACGTCGGGTATTTCGACAACCTGCTCCACGACGACGACGCGATCCGGACGAAGAAGCACGAGTTCATGCTGCGCGTGTTCGACGCCGCCGTGCTGCTCGGGGTGGACGCGGTCTGCGGGTTCGTCGGCCGCAACCAGCGGCACAGCATGGATCAGAACCTGGGCGACTTCGAGCAGCACTTCGTGCCGCTGCTCAAGGCGGCCAAGGATCGCGGGCTCACGTTCCGGGTCGAGCAGTGTCCGATGCCGGGGTGGACGACCGGGGACAACTGGCACAACAACATCGCGTATACGCCGGGGGCCTGGATCGCGCTGCACCGCATCTGCGAGAAGCACGGCGTCGGCGATCAGTTCCGGATTCACTACGATCCGTCGCACGCGATTCTGATGGGGCAGGACACGCGATCGATCTTTCAATACCTGAAGGACACGGGCTACAACTTCCTGATCGGCGGGTTTCACGTCAAAGGGCAGGTCACCGACGCGAAGGGCGTCTCGGCCTGGGGCAGCGGCGGCCAGACGATGGAGCGCGGCGACTGGGTCGGGGGCAAGCCGTCAGCCAACCCGGCGGATCACCTCAACGCGTGGAAGAAGCAGGTCGTGCTGGCCGAGCACGAGCTGCCGGGGACGGCCCGCCACGATCCGCTGGCCTACCTCCAGAACCGGTCGGTCGACTGGCTGGATCACCAGCTGGCGGCGCGCGAGCTGCTGAAGCTCGACGTCGCCAACACGCACCTCGTCGTCGAGCACGAGTATCCGAAGGCGCGCATCCAGGATCGCGCGCGGCTGAAGCCGATCCTGCAGGGATCGATTGCGTTCGTGCGGCACATCGACGAGGCGGCGGCGAGCATGTATGCGCTGCAGCACGAGGTGCTGGCGGCGCAGTCCATCCCGATCCAGGGCATCGGCCGGCAGGCGTACCGGTCGTAGCGCGGCGGGGCTGTTGCCGGCGGCCGCGGCCGGCCGCGCCTGCAATCGATTACAAGACGAAGACGATTCACGACGAAGACATTTCAGGACGACAGCCGTGGACCACCATAACAATCTTGCCATCCTGGTCGGCGGCGGTCCCGCCCCCGGCATCAACAGCGTCATCGGCGCGGCGACGATCCGCGCGCGCCTCGAGGGGATCGAGGTCATCGGCGTCCGCGACGGCTTCGAGTGGATCATGCAGGGGGACATCGACCACGTGGTGCCCCTGACGATCGAGGCCGTGAGCCGCATCCATTTCCGCGGCGGCTCGCACCTCGGCATCGCGCGCGCGAACCCCACGAAGGATCCCAGCCTGCTCGAGAACACGGTCATGTCGCTGCTGCGGCTGAACGTCTCGCAGCTCATCACCATCGGCGGCGACGACACGGCGTTCTCGGCGATGAACCTCGAGCGGCACGCGGCCGGGCGGATCCGCGTCGTCCACGTGCCGAAGACGATCGACAACGACCTCGACCTGCCGCCGCACGTCGACACGTTCGGCTACCAGTCGGCGCGGCACTACGGCGTCGAGATCGTCAAGAACCTGATGGTGGACGCGAAGACGACCTCGCGGTGGTACTTCGTCATCGCCATGGGACGGAAGGCCGGGCACCTGGCGCTCGGGATCGGCAAGGCCGTCGGCGCGACCGTGACCCTGATCTCCGAGGAGTTCGACTCGCCGATCCGCCTGAACACCATCGTCGACACGCTGACGGCGAGCATCATCAAGCGGCTCGCCAGCGGACGGCGCGACGGCGTCGCCATCATCGCCGAAGGGGTCGTGCTCGACGTCGCCGAGGGGGACCTCGCCAAGCTCCACGAGGTCGAGCGCGACGCGCACGGGCACCTGCGGATCGCGGAGGTGAACCTCGGGGAGATCCTCAAGGCGCAGGTGATCCAGCGGCTGCGCGCGTTCGGGATCCACACGACGATTGCGGCCAAGAACATCGGCTACGAGCTGCGCTGCGCCGACCCGATCCCGTTCGACATGGAGTACGCCCGCGATCTCGGCTACTGCGCGGCGAAGTACCTGCTGGCCGGCGGCAACGCGGCGATGATCTCCATGCAGGGGGGGCACTTCGTCCCGATTCCGTTCGCCGAGATGATCGACGCGGTGACCGGCCGGACCAAGGTCCGGCTCGTCGACATCACGTCGACGCGCTACGCCATCGCGCGCAGGTATATGATCCGGTTGCGCCGGGACGACATCGACGACCCGCATGAGGTGGCCAAGCTCGCCACGACCGCCCGGCTGAGCGAAGAGGATTTCCGCCGTCAATTCGAGTATCTCGTCGCGGCCGAGCCGCCGCCGCTCGCCATGGACCAGAAGGGCGAGCGGATGGGTACGTCCGCGGGCTAGTGACGAGACACCAGCGCCGGTTTCAAAACCGCAGGTGGCATCCGGCTTCGGCCGGGTTTCGCGGGTCTTGAAACCACTTTCCAGTCACCAGGGAGGTCAGCCATGCGTCGCACGATCGCGTTGGCCGTCGCCACCGGGCTCCTGTCGTCCGCCTCCCCTGCCGCTCGCGGGCCGTCGGGCCCGGCCGCCCCTCAACCGCCGACCCGCACCATTTACGTCTCGGCGACCGATCGAAACGGCGCGTCGGTGCCCGATCTGGCGGGGCCGGATTTTGCCGTCAAGGAAGGCGGCAAGGCACGCGAGGTCCTGCAGGCCGGCCCGGCCACCCGCCCGATGAAGATCGCGATCGTGATCGACGACAACGGCACGGGCATCTTCCGCTACGGGGTCGGACGTTTCATTCAACGGCTGCACGGGCGGGCCGAGTTCGCGCTCAGCACCGTCGCGGGCCAGTTCCTCAAGGTCGTCGACTACACGGCCAACGGCCAGGAGCTCGGCGACGCGCTCGCGCAGCTGGTCGCGCGGCCCGGAACGGCGGACGGCGGGCAGCTGCTCGAGGGGATCTACGAGACCGCCAAGGATCTCGAGCGGCGCAAGACCGATCGCGCCGTCATCGTCGTGCTCACCGTCGGCGGCGAAGAGCACAGCCCGCTTCCCGCCCATCACGTGCTCGATCAGCTGCGGAAGAGCGGCGCCGCGCTTCACGTGGTCTCGGTGAGCAGCTCCGCGCTGCGATCGATGGCCGCGGTGCAGCAGGCCGTCGGCGCTGCTCGGGGAGAACCTGAATCTCAACGAGGTGCTCGGCGACGGACCGAAGCAGTCGGGGGGGCGCCGCGACGAGATCGTGGCCACCGCCGGGCTGGTCGCCGGCCTTCAGCAGCTCGCCGAGACGCTGCTGACGCAGTATGCCGTCCAGTACGCGCGGCCCGAGGGGAGCGAAGGCCGACAAGCTCAACGTCTCGGTGAAGAGGCCGGGGATCACCGTGCGCGCGCCGGTGCGGGTGCCGGACAGACTGAATCCCTAATCCCTGAATCCCTGAATCCCTGAATCCTGAATCGAATCCTTGAATCACGTCTAGCGATTCGGGATCGGTGATTCGGGATGCAGCGATTGATCAGGTGATGCGTGACGGGATTGACGGGCGCGGTGCTGCCGCGAATCACGAGCCGGTGCGGCAGGGTGATCGACAGGGGCTCGACGGTGTGGCCGTTGAGGATGTCCAGGAGCAGCCGCACGGTCCCTTCGCCGATTTCCCGCATCGGCTGCGCGATCGTCGTCAGCGGCGGATCCATGTGACGGGCGAAGCGGATGTCGTCGAAGCCGACCACCGAGAGGTCGGCGGGCACGCGGACCTGGACGCGCCGCGCCGCTTCGATCACCCCCATCGCCATCTCGTCGTTGAAACAGAACACGGCGGTCGGCGGCTGGCGGCGCGCGAGCAGGCGATCGCCCGCCACGGTCCCCGATTCGATGGAAAAGTCCCCGTGCATCACGATGAAGTCGTGCTCGGCGCCCTCGGCCTGCGCGCGCGTCGTCGCGCCCTGCAGGCGATCGCGGCTGAGCGGGCTCACGAGCGGACCGGTCACGATGCCGATGCGGCGGTGTCCGAGGCCGTACAGATGATCCATCGCCTCGGAGGCGGCCAGCGCGTTGTCGATGTGCACGCTCGGAATCCCGAGCGCCGAGCTGAACTCGCAGCCGTTGACCACCGGGGCGCAGGCGGGCGCCATCGATCGGACGAGATCGCCGGCCGTCTTCGGCAGGCGGTGGCCGAGGAAGATGAGCCCGTCGGCTTCCTTCCGGTTGAGCATCAGCGCGTAGCGCTCCTCGCGCTTCTCGTCGTGCTGCGTGTCGCCGAGGAGCACGGCATACCCTTCGCGCTGCGCCGCGTCTTCGATGCCCTGGAGGATCAGCGAAAAGAACGGGTTCGAGATGTCCGGCACCGTCACGAGCAGCTTGCCGGACCGGAGCGTGCGCAGGTGCTTCGCCGCGGAGTTCGGCGAATACTCGAGGACCTTGACGGCGTGCAGGACCCGGCGGCGGGTCTGTGGCGAGACGATGTCGGGACGGCTCAGAACTCGCGACACGGTCGCGGTCGAGACTCCCGCGCGTTTGGCGACTTCGTAGATGTTAGACACGAGGTCCTCGCCCGCACCGTGGCGGCGCCTCATCATACAGATCTCCCCGGCCACCGCAAGGGATCCGCGCTGTACGCCAGCAAATCAATCTTTGACAAGGCCGCTCCGACAGGGTAAATCCGATGCTGCAATCGTTTACATCCCGCGGCCGGCGCCGCGCACAGGGTACCTTCAGATGACCTCCCGCTCCCGTCCACGACGACTGTCGTTCGTACCCGCGGGGATCCTCCTCTGGATCGGGTGTCTATCTCTCTTCGCGCAGCAGCAGGATCCCACGCCGTCTCCGGCCGTGCCGTCCGCGGCCACGCCGTCCGCGGCCGCGTCGCGGCCGCCGTCCGGCCTCCCAGCCTCCGGCGGGCCGCGGCAGGCCGGGCGCGCCGGACCCCGATGCGGCCGCGGATTTTTCGCCGAAGCCCCCGATCAAGCCGCTGACGCCGGAGGAGCAGGCGGCGCGATTCATCCTCCCGCCCGGCTATCGCCTGGAGCTGGTGCTCTCCGAGCCCGACATCGTCAACCCGACCGCGATCGCGTTCGACGGCAACGGCCGGCTCTACGTCAACGAGATGCGCAGCTACATGCTCGATGCCGACGGCAGCGGCCAGTTCGATCCCGTCAGCCGCATCAGCGTGCACGAGAGCACGAAGGGAGACGGCCGGTTCGACCGCCACTCGGTCTTCGTCGACAAGCTCGTGCTGCCGCGCTTCGTGCTGCCGCTCGACAGGCGCAGCATCCTGACGATGGAGACGAACACGGACGACATTTTCAAGTACACCGACACGAACGGCGACGGCGTGGCGGAGAAGAAGGAGCTGCTTCTTCAGCGGCGCCGGCCGCCGCGGGAACCTCGAGCATCAGCAGAGCGGGTTCGTGTGGGGGCTCGACAACTGGATCTACAGCACCTACAACGCCTTCCGCATCCGGTGGACGCCCGGCGGGATCCTCAAGGAGCCGACCGGGCCCAACTACGGCCAGTGGGGGCTCACGCAGGACGACAACGGCAAGATGTGGTTCGTCGATGCCGGCGGCGAAAAAGGCCCGATGAATTTTCAGGTGCCCATCGTCTACGGCGCGTTCAGCGTCGCCGATCAGTTCGAGCCGGGCTTCGAGATGACGTGGCCGACGCCCGGGATCTCGGACACGCAGGGAGGCATGCCGCGCGTCCGGATGCCGATCGGCGCGCTGAATCACTTCACGGCGGCGTGCGGTCCGGACATCTTCCGCGGCGACCGGCTTCCCGCCGATCTGCGCGGCGACCTGCTGTTCGCCGAGCCGGTCGGCCGGCATGATCCGGCGCGCCAAGGTCGTCGTGACCGAAGGGCTCACGCAGCTGCGCAACGCCTACCCCAACTCGGAGTTCATCCTGAGCACCGATCCGCTCTTCCGGCCGGTGAACATGACGACCGCGCCCGACGGCACGCTCTACATCGTCGACATGTATCACGGCATCATCCAGGAGTCGGAGTGGACGCCGCAGGGATCGTACCTCCGGAAGAAGATCGAGCAGTACCAACTGGACAAGATCACGAGCCACGGCCGGATCTGGCGGCTCGTGTACGACGGCATCGAGCCGAATCAGCGGCAGCCGCGCATGCTCGACGAGCGCGCCGGCGCAGCTCGTGGCTCATCTCGAGCACCCGAACGGCTGGTGGCGCGATACGGCGCAGAGGCTGCTCGTTCTCCGCCAGGACAAGTCGGTCGTGCCGGCGCTGCACGAGATGACGCGCAATTCCTACAGCGTGCTCGGACGCTTTCACGCGATGTGGACGCTCGAGGGCCTGGGCGCGCTCGACGCGACGCTGGCGCGCGATCTGCTGAGAGATCCCAACCCGCTCATTCGCGTGCAGGCGATCCGCGCGAGCGAGTCGCTCTACAAGGCAGGGGACACGTCGTTCGAGGCCGACATCCGGCAGCTCACGAAGGACCCGGATACGCGCGTCACCATCCAGGCGATGCTGACGCTGAACCTCTGGAAGGTCTCCGGACATCAGCACGGTCGTCGAGGCCGCGCAGGCCGCGAACAAGGCGCGCGGCGTGCAGGAAGTCGGACGCAGGATTCTCCGGCCGCCGGCGACGGCGTTCGGCGGCGACAACGCAGGCGGCCTGACCGCCGAGGATCGGTCGCTCCTGCAGCAGGGCGAGGGGATCTACGCGGAGCTGTGCGTGGCGTGTCACGGTCCGGAGGGAAAGGGCGCGCCGGTCGCTCTGGCGCCGGCCGGCACGCTGAAGGCGCCGCCGCTCGCCGGCTCCCCGCGCGTCCAGGCCCATCGGGACTACGTGATCAAAGCGGTGCTGCACGGGTTGACCGGACCGGTCGACGGCAACACCTACACGGACGTCATGGTGCCGATGGGATCGAACAAGGACGACTGGATCGCGGCCGATCACGTCGTACGTCCGCAACAGTTTCGGCAACACCGGGTCGGTGATCACGCCCGCCGACGTCGCGAGAGTGCGGGCCGCGGCCGGCAATCGAAAGCACGCCGTGGACCGTTGACGAAATCGAAGCCTCGCTGCCCGTTCTCCTTGCGCCGCAGCCGACGTGGAAGGCGACCGCCAGCCACAACGCCGCCGGCGGCCGCGAATGCGCTCGGCGCCGGCACGTGGACGACCGGCGAACCGCAGCAGGCCGGCATGTGGTTTCAGATCGAGCTTCCCGCGGCCGCGCCGATCGCCGAGATCCAGTTCACTTCTCCGCCGGGAGCCGGCCGGCGGGGCGGGGGCGGCGGGGCGGGCCGCGGAGCCGTCACCGCCGTGCGCCGTTCGCCTACTCGGTCCAGGTGTCGATGGATGGCAGCACGTGGAGCACGCCCGTCGCCGAAGGGCAGGATTCCGGCAGGAGGACGGTGATTCCGTTCAAGCCGGTCGAGGCGAAGTTCGTCCGCATCACGCAGACCGCAACAGCCGCGAGCGCGCCGCCGTGGACCCTGCAGAGGCTGCGCCTGTATCAGCTGCCTGGGCGGACGCCTTGAAAATCAGATCTCGTGGCTTCCGCCTTCAGGCGGAAGTCGGGCAGCCGGTGCATCCTTCCGCCTGAAGGCGGAAGCAGGGCTCGGGCAAGCCACAAGTGGTTTATCAGGGCCATGATAATGTTCGCGCACGCCAACGAAGTCCTCGTCCACCATGGGAACGCGCATGACTTTCAGCAGGCCCGCGACAGCCGCGGCAATTGCTTTCGGTACGGTCCTCACGCTTCAGGGCTTCGTCCCGCAGGGCAGCCGCCCGCGCCGCAGACTCCGCCTCCCGCCGCGCCCCAGGCGGGCGAGCGCGGCGCAGCGCCGCAAGGCAGGGCGCGGAGGCGGACGCGGCAACCCCACGGCAACGCTCTTCACCGAGATCTGCGCCGGCTGCCACGGCACCACCATCACCGGCGGCCGCGCGCCGAGCCTCTTCGACGATCAATGGAGCCGGGGCGCCGACGACGAGAGCCTCGCCAGGAACATCGAGAACGGCATCCCGACGACGGAAATGCCGCCGTTCAAGGGGGCGTTGACCGAGCAGCAGATCTGGCAGCTCGTCGCCTACATCCGGACGCAGGCCGCGACCCTCAAGGGCCGCCCGCAGTACGTCCCCGATCCCGACAATCAGGTCATCAAGTCGGAGAAGCAGACGTTCAAGATCGAGATCGTCGCCCGAGGGATCGAGACGCCGTGGGGGCTCGCGTTTCTCCCTGATGGCCGCCTGCTCGTCACCGAGCGTCCTGGCCGGCTGCGCATTATCGAGAACGGCAAGCTCCTGCCCGAGGTGAAGGGGCTGCCGAAGGTCTGGGAGAAGCAGGACGGCGGCATGTTCGACGTCGAAGTCCATCCGCAGTACGCGCGCAACGGGTGGATCTACCTCGCGTACTCGGAGACTCTGCCTGGCTACAAGGCTCCACCGGCGGACGCCGGCGCCTCGCGCAGGAGGGACGCGGCCGTGGAGGGCCGCCCGATCCTCCGTCGATGACGGTGATCGTGCGCGGCAAGATCAACCGCAACAACGAGTGGACGGAGCAGCAGGTCCTCTTCCGCGCGGAGCCCGATCTGTACAGCTCCAACAACTCGCACTACGGATTGAGGTTCATCTTCGACACGCAGGGACATCTGTTCTACTCGCTCGGGGAAAAGGGCGATCATACCGCATTCGCAGGATCTTGCGAGCCCGCTCGGCAAGATCCATCGGGTCAACGACGACGGCTCGGTGCCGAAGGACAACCCGTTCGTGAACAAGCCAGGGGTGCTGCCGACGATCTGGAGCTACGGGCACCGCAATCCGCAGGGGCTGTCGTGGGATCCGGTGACCGGCAAGCTCTGGGAGTCCGAGCACGGACCGCAGGGCGGCGACGAGATCAACATCATCGAGCCGGGGCGGAACTACGGCTGGGGCGTCATCACGAGCGGCATCCAGCAGGGCATCACGAAGCGGGCGCAGGAGGGGATGGAGCAGCCGATCGTGTACTACACGCCGTCGATCGGCCCGAGCGGGATTGTCTTCTACACCGGCACGCGGTACCCCGGCTGGAAGAACAACCTGTTTGTCAGCGGACTCGTCGGCCAGCAGCTTCGCCGTCTGGAAGTCGGCGGCGGCACGGTCTCGCACCAGGAAGTGCTCTTCAATCAGTTCGGGCGCGTGCACGACGTCGTCCAGGGACCCGACGGCTATCTCTACGTGACCTTCCAGCTTCCGGGGCAGCCCATGGCCGCCTCGACCCCGGGGATGGTCGCGCGTCTGATTCCCCAGTAGTGCCGACCTTCAGGTCGGCCCGTGTCGGCCGGTCGAGCATCTCGGGCTGGCCTGAAGGCCAGCGCTGAAGCCAGCGTACATCCGGCGGTATTGAACCCGAACATGCGCAGCGTCACCATCCGCGCGACCCTGATCCTCCTTTGCGCGTCGTCGTTCGTCGTGCTCGACGCCTTCCAGACCAGGACGGCGTGGCCGCCGCCGGTGCGGAAGACGGCGGAGAAGGCGCCGGCGCTGTCGGCCGAGGAGGAGCAGAAGACATTCGTGCTGCCGCCGGGCTATCGCGCCGAGCTCGTCGCGAAGGAGCCGCTCGTGATCGATCCGATTGCGATCGACTTCGACGCCGACGGCCGTCTGTGGGTGCTCGAGATGCCGGGCTTCATGTCCGAGCCGGGCGCGCTGAACTCGCGCGAGCCGATCAACACCGTTGCCGTGCTGCAGGATCGGGACGGCGACGGCGTGATGGACACACGGACGGTGTTCGCCGACAAGCTGGTCCTGCCGCGCGCGCTGAAGGTGCTCGACCGCGGCGTGCTCGTCGGCGAGCCGCCGAATCTGTGGCTGATGCGGGACACCGACGGCGACTTCAAGGCGGACACGAAAGAGCTCGTCAACGGCACGTACGGACGCGGCGAAGCGAGCATCGAGCACAACGCCAACAGTCTCTACTGGGCGCTCGACAACGTGATCTACACCTCCGAGCACGACTGGCATCTGCGGTTCAGGAAGGGCGCGTTCGAGATCATCCCGACGCTCAGCCGCGGACAGTGGGGCGCTACGCAGGATGACGCGGGACGCGTCTACCGCAACGTCAACGACGCGCCGCTCTTCGTGGACTTCGTGCCGGCGCGCTATTACGCCAGGAACCCCAACCTCGTACGGACGCGCGGCCTCTACGATCCGCTGATCTCGCGCGAGGCCTCGACGATCTGGCCGATCCGGCAGACGCGCGGCGTGAATCGCGGGTACCGCGATCAGTTCTTCCGTCCCGACGACAGCTCGGTCACGATTCAGGGCGTCGGCACCCCGGTCATCTATCGCGGCGACAACCTGCCGAAAGAGCTGTACGGCGACGCGTTCATCACCGATTCGACGACGAACCTCGTCCACCGCTACAAGATCGTGGACGACGGGACTGGACGGCTGCACGCGATCGACGGCTACCGCAAGGGTGAAATCCTGGCGTCGTCGGACGAGCGGTTCCGTCCGGTCAACATGCTCGGCGGCCCGGACGGCACCCTCTACGTCGTCGACATGTATCGCGGGGTCGTTCAGGAGGCGGTGTACTGGACGGACTACCTCCGCGAGTACGTCAAGGCGCGGGACCTGGAGAAGCCCGTGAAGCTCGGGCGCATCTGGCGGATCGTGCACGACACGACCCGGCGCGTCCGCGCTCCCCGGTTGTCCACGGCGTCTCCCGCAGAACTGGTTCAGGCGCTCTCGCACGCGAACGGCTGGTGGCGCGACACGGCGCAGCAGCTCCTCGTCCAGCGCGGAGAGACCTCGGTCGTGCCGCAGCTGAAGCAGCTTGCGGCGCAGTCGCCGGACTGGCGCGCCAGGCTCCACGCGCTCTGGACGCTCGATGGTCTCGATGCCATCGAACCGGCGCAGGTCGAGCGCGCGCTGGCGGACAAGTCCGCCGACGTACGGGCATCGGCGCTCCGGTTGTCGGAGCGGTGGCTCAAAGAGCCGAATCACCCGCTCGCCGGGGCCGTCCTCGCGCTGATGGGCGACTCGAGCTGGACCGTCCGCCGTCAGCTTGCCGCGACAATCGGCGAGCTGCCGGAGGCTCCGCGGCTCGAGGCGGCCGTCGCCGTGCTGACCCGCTACGGCAGCGATCCGATTGCCGTGGACGCCACGGTCAGCGGCCTGCGCGGACGCGAGGCAGACGCGCTGACGCGGTTCGCCGCAGGCGAGGACCGCGGCCCGCGAGCCGGATGTCGTGACGATGCTCGCCGGAGCGATTGCCAGAAGCGGCGACGCTCGCCGGCGTCCAGCAGGTGCTCGCCCGCGCGACGGATGCGGGCGCCGTGACGTGGCAGCGCACGGCGCTCTTGCAGGGGCTCGAGGCCGGCCTTGCCGGAGGCGGCGGCCGCGGCGGCGGGCGCGGACGCGGTGCGCCGGCTCCTCGGGTTGTCTCGCTCCCGGCAGAGCCCACCGAAATCACGCGGCTCGCGGCAGCCGGCGGCGAAACGGGCGCGATCGCGGCACGCGTGGCCGCCCGGCTCGATTGGCCGGGGAAGCCCGCGCCTCCAGTCGTCGCGGCGCCGCCGCTCACCGCCGACGAGCAGAAGCTCTTCGTGGCGGGATCCGATCTCTACAAGGGTCTTTGCGTCGCGTGCCACCAGGAGGACGGAAAGGGGCGCGAGAAGCTGGCGCCGAGCCTCGTCGGGTCGCGGTTCGTCGTCAGTCCGGATCCGGGCCTGGCCGCACGCATTCTTCTCGGAGGCAAGGAAGGCGTCATCGGGTTGATGCCGCCGCTCGGCGGTACGCTGACCGACGAGCAGATCGCCGCGGTGCTGACGTACATCCGCCGTGAATGGGGACACACGGCGCCGCCCGTCGCGGTGGACGACGTCACGGAAATCCGCGGCATGACCAAGATGCGCAAGCGGCCGTGGACCGACGCCGAGCTGCAGAGCGGCCGCGGACGGGGGCGGGGAGGGCAGTAGGTCAGCAGAGGACGCGCTCGTCGGTCGTGCAGGACGATCGAAGGTCGTGCGGGTCAGGAACAGGCTGAACGTGAATTGGGGTGCAGCTAGTGGCACAAAAACCGTACTCGATAGATTTCGACTCGACGGAAAAGTGGCGCTCGTGACCGGCGGCGCGCGGGGGCTGGGGCTGACGATGGCGACGGCGCTGGCTGAGGCCGGCGCCGACGTCGCGCTCTCCGGGCGCTCGCGCGCGACCTGCCAGGAGGCCGCGGACGGGATCGCCGCGGCGACGGGACGGAAGGCCGCGCGCGTTCGAGGCCGATGTCACCAAGCTCGCCGACGTCGAGCGGCTGACCGCCGAGGCCGAGGCCGCGATGGGGAAGATCGACATCCTCGTCAACAACGCAGGCATCAACATCCGCGGTCCGATTCAGGATCTGTCCGAAGCGGACTGGGATGCCGTCATCGACACGAACCTGAAGGGCCCGTTCCTCTGCGCCCGCGCGATCGGCCCGCTGATGGTCAAGCGGGGCTGGGGACGTGTCATCAACATCGGCTCGATCCTCGGGGCCGTTGGCCTGCCGGGCCGCGCGCCGTACGCCGTCGTCGAAGGCCGGCATCATCAACCTGACGCGCGTGCTCGCGCTCGAGTGGGCCGGCACCGGCGTCACCGCCAACGCGATTTGTCCCGGCGCGTTCGGGACCGAGATGAACCGGTCGCTGCTGGACGATCCGGAGAAGTACAAGGCGTTTGTCGCCAACATTCCGATGGGCCGCTGGGGAGAGGTCGTCGAGCTGACCGGCGCCGTCGTGTTCCTGGCGTCGGAAGCCTCGTCGTACATGACCGGCGCGCCGCTCTTCGTCGACGGCGGATGGACCGCGCGATAGCGTGGGATACTGTGGCACCGGTCCGGCTGCGCCTTCGCCGCCTTCCCGCAGCGCGGCTACGGCGGGCCAAGGAAGCCGGACGCCACCGAAGATCGCTTCGCCGGACCATTACCCTGAGCAGGAGAACCGTGAGCAGGAGAACTCGATGAAACGACTGGCGGCAGCCCTGCTGACGACGCTTGTCTTGACGCCGCTCGTGCGCTGCCCAGCGCGGGACCGCGAAAGCGCTCGACATCTACGTTGTCGACACCGAAGGAGGAAAGGCCACGCTCTTCGTGTCCCCGACGGGGCAGTCGCTGCTCATCGACAGCGGCAATCCCGGAAACAGGGACACCGATCGAATCATGGAAGTGATCTCGGCCGCCGGCGTGAAGCAGATCGACTATCTGCTCTCGACGCATTACCACGGCGATCACATCGGCGGCATGCAGGAGCTCGCCAGGCGCATTCCGATCGGCACCTACGTCGATCACGGTCCGACGGTCGAAGAGCGCGAGCACGTCGCGGGCTTCCAGCAGGCCTACGCCGAGCTGAAGAGCAAGGCGAAGTCCATCATCGTCAAGCCGGGGGACCGCGTCCCGCTGACGGGCGTCGACTGGCGCATCGTGACGGCCGGCGGCAACGTGCTGAAGACGCCGATGCCGGGTGGCGGCAAGCCGAATCCGGCCTGCGCGCAGTTCACCCCCAAGAACATCACGAGCGATCTCGAGAACGCGCAATCGGTGGGCAGCGTGATCACCTTCGGCCAGTTCCGCGCGATCGATCTGGGCGATCTGCTGTGGAACAAGGAATTCGAACTGATGTGCCCCGGCAACCCGATCGGGACCGTCGACCTGTATCTCGTGACCCATCACGGAACCGACTCGTCGGGCTCCGCCGTGGTCGTGCACGGCGTGCGGCCGCGCGTGGCGGTCATGCAGAACGGCACGCGCAAGGGAGCCGGCGCCGAGGCCATGCCGACGATGCGATCGTCGCCGGGGCTCGAGGACATCTGGCAGCTGCATTGGGGGCACAACGCCGGCATCGAGCAGAACAGCGCCGGTGTGTTCGTCGCGAACGTGGACGACGCGGCCACGATCGCGGGCGTGCTGACGGCGCCCCCGCGCGGCGGCGGGCCGGGCCGGGGCGCCAATCCACCGGCCGCCGGGCGCCGCCGAGGCACACCGCGAGTCGCAACACCGCCGAGTGCACGCGCGGCGGTGCAACACCGCCGAGTGCCGCAGGCGGCGGTGCAACAGCCGGCGGTGCAACACAGGCGGTGCAACGCCTTCGTCGCCTGCCGTCACGCAGACGCCGGGCGCGCCTCCATCCGGAGGCGGCGCTCCGGGGGGCGGCCGTGGCGGCGCCGCGGCGCACACGCCCGCCTACTGGATCAAAATCTCGGCGCAGACGGACGGGACGTTCACCGTCACGAACAGCCGCAACGGGTTCAGCAAGACGTATACGAAGCGATGACCGCTGAAGGAGACCGCTCATGAGGACTCGCATCTCGCTGCTCGTGGCCGCAGCCGTGTTCGGCACGTCGGCAACCGCGCAGCAGCCGCAGGGGAATCCGTTTCAGACCCCGCCCGTGCGCGTGTACATCTACGCGGGGCTGAAGACGCACGCCGAAGGGCAGCACGACTATCCCCAGTTCCTGGCGGACTGGAGCAAGCTGCTCATGAACCGCAACGCGGTCGTCGACGGCAGCCTCCACTTCCCCTCGGCCAAGGAGCTCGCCAACGTCGACGTGATGGTCATCTACAAAGGCGACGCCGGCTATATCGGCATGGAGGATCGCGCGACGCTCGATGCGTATCTGCGCCGGGGCGGCGGCCTGGTCAGCATCCACGACGCGCTGTGCGGGCCCGAGCCCGAGTACTTCTCGACCATCGTCGGCGGGGCGAAGAAGCACGGCGAGACGAACTACACGCTCGAAGCGGACGTTCCCTACACGATCGCCGACCCGGCGCACCCGATCATGCAGGGGATGTCGAACTTCACGATCAAAGACGAGGCGTTCTTCCTGATGACGTGGGCGAAGTCGCCGGAGATCAAAGTGCTGGCGACCGCGACGATGGCGGCGA
This sequence comes from uncultured Acidobacteriota bacterium, assembly GCA_963820645.1. GTDB lineage: Bacteria > Acidobacteriota > Vicinamibacteria > Vicinamibacterales > 2-12-FULL-66-21 > JALZOC01. The sequence continues at coordinate 40,600 of CAWGAS010000007.1, forward strand.
CGCGGAGCGCCGAAGGGCATCACGGCGAAGTCGTCCCGCAGATCTGGACCTACGAGCGCCAGCTGGTGCCGGCGCCGACGGGTCAGCCCTATCGCGCGTTCGTCTGGATGCAGGGGCACAACTACACGAACTTCGCGCACCCGCAGGTGCAGCCGATGCTCCTGCGCGCGATCGCCTGGGCCGGCAAGCGGTCCGCCGACACGCTGCTGACCGAGCGGCCGGCGCGCACCGGACGCGGCAGAGGGGGAGACTGACGGCGTGACTGATCCGAAACGCAGGTACCGCTCGGCCGCCTGGTTCGGCAAGGCGGACAAGGACGGCTTCATCCACCGGAGCTGGGTCGGCCGGGGGTTCCCGGAAGGGATCCTGCTCGAGGGACGGCCGCTCATCGGGATCTGCAACACCTGGTCGGAGCTCACCCCGTGCAACGGCCACTTCCGGCAGCTGGCCGAGCACGTCAAGCGCGGCGTCTGGGAGGCGGGCGGCGTGCCGTTCGAGTTCCCCGTGATGTCGCTCGGCGAGACCAGCCTGCGCCCGACCGCGATGCTCTTCCGCAATCTGGCCAGCATGGACGTCGAGGAGTCGATCCGCGGCGAACCCGATCGACGGCGTCGTGCTGCTGTGCGGCTGCGACAAGACCACGCCGTCGCTCGTCATGGGCGCGGCGAGCTGCGACCTGCCGTCGCTCGTCGTGTCGGGCGGGCCGATGCTCAACGGCAAGTACCGCGGCGCGGAGCTCGGCTCGGGCACCGACGTCTGGCGGTTCAGCGAGGAAGTCAAGGCCGGCACGATGAGCCTGAAGGAGTTCATGCAGGCCGAGTCGTGCATGTCGCGGTCGAGCGGGACGTGCAACGTGATGGGCACGGCGTCGACCATGGCGAGCATGGTCGAAGCGCTCGGCCTGACGCTCCCGGACAACGCGGCGATTCCGGCCGTGGACTCCCGCCGATACGCCCAGGCGCACCTGGCCGGCCGCCGCATCGTTCAGCTGGTCGAGCAGGACGTCAGGATCTCGCAGCTCCTGACGCGCGCCGCGTTCGAGAACGCCATCCGGGTGAACGGCGCGATCGGCGGCTCGACCAACGCCGTCCTGCACCTGCTCGCCATCGCCGGCCGGACGAGCGTGCCGCTCTCGCTGCAGGACTGGGACGATTTCGGCCGCGACGTGCCGACGCATCGTGGACCTGAAGCCGTCGGGCCGGTTCCTGATGGAAGACTTCTACTACGCCGGCGGACTCCCGGCCGTCATGCGCGCGCTCGGCGAGAACGGACTGCTCCATCGCGACGCGATGACGGTCAACGGCCACTCGGTCTGGGAGAACGTTCAGGGTGCCGCCAACTACAACCCCGAAGTCATCCGGCCGCTCGATCGGCCGCTGGCGGCGAGCGGCGGGATTGCGGTGCTCCGCGGGAACCTCGCGCCGGACGGCGCCGTGCTGAAACCGTCGGCGGCGTCGCCGCGCCTGATGCGCCATCGCGGCCGCGCGGTCGTGTTCAACAGCATCGAGCACTACAACGCGCGCATCGCCGATCCGGATCTCGACGTGGACGCGGACTGCGTGCTCGTCCTCCAAGGGTGCGGACCGAAGGGGTATCCCGGCATGGCGGAGGTCGGCAACATGGGCCTGCCGCCGAAGGTGCTGCAGACCGGGGTGACCGACATGGTCAGGATCTCGGACGCGCGGATGAGCGGGACCGCGTACGGGACGGCGGTCCTGCACGTGTCGCCGGAAGCCGCCGCCGGCGGTCCGCTCGCGCTCGTGCGCGACGGCGACACGATCGAGCTCGACGTCGAGGCGCGCCGGCTGCACGTCGACGTCAGCGACGCGGAGCTCGCCGCGCGCCGGGCCGCCTGGCGGGCGCCGGAGCCGGTCGTGCCGCCCGGCGGGTACGCGCGGTTGTACATCGAGCACGTGCAACAGGCCGACAAAGGGGCCGACCTGGATTTTCTCGTCGGCTGCCGGGGACACGCGGTCACGCGGGAGTCGCATTAACGAGTCCGGCTGACCCGCGGCGAAGCGCGGCTTGCCAGACCGTAGCTCGATTCGCGAGACTGGGCGGCTGAGCTGGAAGCTGGAAGCTGGGACAGCTGGACGGGCTGGAAGCTGGAACTGGAAGCTGGAAGCTGGGAACTGGAAGCTGATAATGAAACTACTTCGCTACGGACCGCCCGGAGAAGAGAAGCCCGGGCTGCTCGATTCGACCGGCGCGATCCGCGATCTCTCCGCTGTCGTCCCGGACATCTCGAAGGACACGCTGCTGCCGGACTCGCTCGAACGCCTGCGGAAGATCGATCCCGGGACGCTCCCGCGGGTCTCGGGCTCGCCGCGGATCGGCCCGTGCGTCGGCCACGTCGGCAAGTTCATCTGCATCGGGCTGAACTACTCGGACCACGCGGCCGAGTCGAACATGACGGTGCCGGCCGAGCCGATCGTGTTCATGAAGGCGACGTCGTGCATCATCGGCCCGAACGACGACGTCGTGCTGCCGCGCGGGTCGCTGAAGAGCGACTGGGAGGTCGAGCTTGGCGTCGTGATCGGCAAGCCGGTGAAATACGCGACCGAAGAGGACGCGCTGTCACACGTCGCGGGCTACTGCGTCGTGAACGACCTGTCGGAGCGGGCCTACCAGCTCGAAGGCACCGGGCAGTGGGTGAAGGGAAAGAGCGCCGACACCTTCGGGCCGATCGGCCCCTGGCTCGTGACGCCGGACGAGGTCCCCGCATGGAACAACCTCGCCATGTGGCTCGACGTCGACGGGCACCGCTTTCAGGACGGATCGACCCGGACGATGGTCTTCGGGGTGCCGTATCTCGTCAGCTATCTCAGCCGCTTCATGAGCCTGCAGCCCGGAGACGTGATCTCGACAGGCACGCCGCCGGGCGTCGGGTTCGGCAAGAAGCCGCCCGTCTATCTCCGTGCCGGCAACGAGATGCGGCTCGGGGTGGAGGGGCTCGGGGAACAGAGACAGAGGGTTGTGGAATAGAAGTCTGTCCGTTCTTTGTTCTCGGTTCTTGGTTCTTGGTTCTCGGTTCTTCGTTCGTTCCGTACTTAGCCCGGAGCTGGTCGACTCTTGCAAGAGCCGCAGAGAAGATCATGACCGAACAACTAGACTCGAGCCGTGACCTGAACCTAAGACCTGGATCTGACCGGTTATGCCCCTGTCCCAGTCCATCGCCGACGGTCTCGCCGGCCATCGTCGGTGCCGGGCTCGGTCCTGACGAAGCCGGAAGACGTCCTGCCGTATGCCTTCGACGGCACCGCGGCGCTGCGGCAGCGGCCGGCGGCGGTCGTGTTGCCGCGATCGGTCGAGGACGTCGCGGCGTGCGTGACGCTGGCCGCGGCGCACGCGCTGCCGATCGTCACGCGCGGATCCGGCACCGGGCTGAGCGGCGGCAGCGTGCCTCAGGCCGACAGCGTGGTCCTCTGCCTCGCGCACATGAACGCCATCGTCGGCGTCGACCCGCGCAACCTCACGCTCCGCGCGCAGGCCGGCGCCGTCACGCAGGCGATCGACGAGGCGGCGGCGCGTCATGGGCTGTTCTACCCGCCCGATCCGGGTTCGATGCGCATCAGCACGATCGGCGGCAACGTCGCCGAGAACTCGGGCGGGCTGCGCGGACTGAAGTACGGCGTGACGCGCGACTACGTGATGGCGCTCGAGGTCGTGCTGGCCGACGGCCGGATCGCGCGGTTCGGGAGCCAGTGCGTGAAGGACGTCGCCGGGTACTCGATGAAGGATCTGTTCGTCGGGTCGGAGGGCACGCTGGGGATCATCACCGAAGTGCTGCTGCGGCTCGTGCCGCGCCCGGCCGCGCGCCGGACCATGCTGGCGCTCTACGATCGCATCGAGGATGCCGCCGAGACGGTGTCGGCGATCATCGCGGCGCGCATCATTCCCTGCACGCTCGAGTTCCTGGATCAGGTGACGGCGCGCTCGGTCGAGGAGTACGCGCACGTCGGCCTGCCGACCGACTGCGCCGCCGTGCTGCTGATGGAGACCGACGGGCATCCCGCCGCCGTGGCCGACGAAGCGGAGCGGATGGCGGCGATCGCGCGCGACCACCGCGCGCGCGAGGTGCGGGTGGCGCGCGACGAGGCGGAGGCGCTCGCGCTGGCGGCCGCGCGCCGCAACGCCTTTGCCGCGCTGGCCCGGCGCCGGCCGACGACGATCCTCGAGGACTTCACCGTGCCGCGCAGCGAGCTGGCGGAGATGGTCGGGTTCATCGCCGAGACCGCCCGCGGCTTCGACCTGCAGATCGGGACGTTCGGCCACATGGGCGACGGCAACCTGCACCCGACGTTCCTGACCGACGAGCGCGACGACGCGGAGATGCAGCGCGTGCACCTCGCGCTCGACGTCATCGCCAAGAAGACGCTCGCGCTCGGCGGCACGATCACCGGCGAGCACGGCGTCGGCCTCGCCAAGAAAGCCTGGCTCCTGCAGCAGATGGGGGACAGCAGCTTCGATGCTGATGAAGCAGGTCAAGCGCGCCATCGATCCCCGCGGGACTTCTCAACCCCGGCAAGATCTTCGACTGAATTGACATGACCGCGACCCTGCGGACCATGGACTACTCCGTCCTGCAGCAGTGCATGCACTGCGGGATGTGCCTGCCGACGTGCCCGACCTACGATGCGACCAAGCGCGAGCGGAACAGCCCGCGCGGCCGGATCGCGCTGATGCGCGCCGTCGCGGACGGCGATCTCGACGTCACGCGCGAGCTTCGCCGAGGAGATGAGCTACTGCCTCGGCTGCCTGGCCTGCCAGACGGCGTGTCCCGCGGGCGTCAACTACGCGGAGCTCTTCGAGACGGCGCGGAGCGACATCGAGATCCAGGGCGCGCACCCCGGCGTCGCGCGGAAGTTCTGGCGCGCGGTGACGCTGGGCGTGCCTGTTCGTGCACCCGCGCGCGCTTCGGGCCGCGGGCCGGCTGCTGCGCGTCTATCAACGGACCGGCGCCGAGGCTCTGCGTGCGGCGATCCGGCCTGCTCCGGCTGCTGCCGGCGGCGCTGCGCCGCCTCGAGCCGCCAGACGCCGCGGATGGCGCCGGCGTTCTCGAACGCGCTCATCGCCGCGCGCGAGGAGCCTGACGGCCCGGCCCGCTATCGTGTCGCGCTGCTCACCGGCTGCATCCAGGACCTCGTGTTCTCCGACGTCAACCGCGACACCGCCGACGTGCTGCTCGCCAACGGCTGCGCCGTCGACACGCCGCCGCTGCAGCCGTGCTGCGGATCGCTGCACGCGCACAACGGCGACACCGGGCGTGCGCAGCAGCTGGCGCGGCGGATGATCGACCTGATGCCTCCCGATCGCTACGACGCGATCGTCACCAATGCCGGCGGCTGCGGATCGCACCTGCGGCGCTACGGTCCGCTGCTCGAGGACGATCCCCGCTACCGCGATCGGGCGAACGCGTGGGACGCCAAGGTCCGCGACATCCACGAATGGCTGGCGTCGATTGACTGCCGCGCGCCCGCCGCCGGACCGTTCGCGGAGCCGGCGACGCGTCACGTACCACGAGTCGTGTCATCTCGTGCACGGACAGAAGATCTCGCGGCAGCCGCGGGCGCTGCTCCGGCTGCTGCCCGGCGTGACGCTCGTGGAGCTGCCCGAGTCGAGCTGGTGCTGTGGAAGCGCCGGCATCTACGCGATCACGCAGCCCGAGCAGGCCGACGCGCTGCTGCGCCGCAAGACGGACCACGTGCTGTCCACGGGCGCCGCCTGGGTCGCGACCGCCAACCCCGGCTGCCATCTCCAGATCGCGCGCGGGCTCGACGCCGCAGGCGCGAGCGTCGGAGTCGTCCACCCGATCTCGCTTCTCGCGCGCGCGTATCGGAGTGAGCGACTCTCTAATCCTGTTTCTTGTGTTTTTGGTTTTCTATTTTCTTTCTCCCTGTCTCTCTTTCTCCTGTTTGAATCTTTAGACGATGCCTCGAGTGCGCTGGACAATCGTCGCCCTGCTGTCGGCGTCGATCGCGATCAACCTGATCGATCGCCAGGTGCTGTCGGTGCTGGCGCCGGTGCTGCGTGAGAACCTGCAGCTCTCGGCCACCGACTACGGCTACATCACGGCAGCCTTTCAACTGGGCATGATGGCCGGCCAGGTGCCGATCGGCGCCTTCATGGACAAGGTCGGCGCACGTATCGGCCTGGCCGTGATCTTCGTGGCCTGGTCCCTCATCGGCGGCGCGCACGCGCTGGCATCCGGTCTTGCCGGCTTCATCGCGCTGCGCTTCCTGATGGGTGTCAGTGAATGCGGGAACTATACGGCCGGCATCAAAGCCATCGCGGGTCTCTTTCCCGCCGGCGACCCGTGCCTCTGCGGGTGGCCTGTTCAATGCCGGGGCACAACTCGGTTCGGTCATCGCGACGCCGCTCGTGGTCCTCATCGCGTCTAGTCTGGGGTGGCGGATGGCGTTCCTGCTGCCCGCCGCCGTGGGGCTCTTGTGGCTCGTGCCGTGGCTGACACTGTTTCAGCGAGAGGGAGGCGTCTGCCGCGGCCGCGACTGGCCACAGTCTGGATTCGCAGGTTCGCTTTGGCGAGCTGATCCGGCATCACAAGGTGCTGGGGCTGTTCCTGATCCGCGTGTTCACGGGGCCCATCACCACTTTCTATTGGGCGTGGCTTCCGCTGTACTTGCGGACGGAACGCCACATGTCGTTCGGCATGATCGGCCTGCTCGGCTGGCTGCCCAACCTGTTCGGTATGACGGGGAACATCGCGGGCGGCTTCCTGACCGACCGGTTGGTGAAGGCGACGGGATCCGTGGATCGCGGCCGCAAGATCGCGTTCGCGGGCGCGTTCGGCCTGTCGGCGTTCAGCATGGCGATGCCGTTTGTCGCCAACGACTACGCGGCGCTGACGCTGATGGGGCTGGCGCTGTTCGGCAACCAATGGGTCGCCGCCACCTACATCGGAACGGTCGGCGACGTCGTTCCGCAGCAGCTGGCCGGACGGGTCAACGGCATTGCGGGCTTCGGGGACAGCGCCTCCGTCTTTGTCGCCCAGTTGCTCATCGGCGTCCTCGTCGACCGGTATTCTTTCACCCCGGTGTTCATCGGCGCCGGCATCTTCCCGATCCTCGCCTTGCTGAGTGTGTTGTTCGTCCTCAGGCGCATCGAGCCCGGTAACAGGAGCACCCCATGCCAAGCAGACGCAGATTCCTGAAGCTCTCGGCCGGCGCGTTGACCGCGGCCGCGGCCAGGCCGCTCTTCGGCGCCGGAATCCAGGGCGCGAACGACCGGATCCGCATGGGGGTGATCGGCTGCGGAAACCGGTCGGCTCGCGTGTTCGACGCGCTCGCGCGCCACGCCGACTGCCAGTTCCTCACGGCCGCGGAAGTGAACAAGGCCAAGCTCGATTCGTGGATGACGCCGGCGCGGCAGGCGTTCAACCTGCAGGTCGTCGGCGACTACCGCCGGATTCTCGATCGCCGGGACATCGACGCGGTGCTCATCGCCACGCCCGACCACTGGCACGCCCAGCAGACGATCGACGCGATCGCCGCCGGCAAGGACGTCTACGTCGAGAAGCCGGCGTCGAACACCATCCCGCGCATCAACGCGATGCTCGACGCGTACAAGAAGGGGAAGCAGGTCGTCCAGATCGGCACGCAGCAGCGCAGCTGGGATCACTTCATCGAGGCGAAGCGCACGCTCGACACCGGCGTGCTCGGGAAGGTCACGCACATCTACATCGTCCAGCCCGGCAACTACGCGCGCGCGCGCGAGGCCGAGCAGCCGGTGCCCGCCGGCCTCGACTGGGACATGTGGCAGGGCCCGGCGCCGAGGAAGCCGTTCAAGCCGACGCGGCTGGCGTTCCGCGGCTGGTACGACTACGGCGGCGGGCTGGTGGCCGACTGGGGCGCGCACCACGTGGACGTGGCGCACTGGTTCATGAACGCCGACCACTCGGCGCCGGTCAGGACGACCGCCGTCGGCTCGTTCTTCGCCGTGCCGGATGCGGATCCGGAACAGGTGCCCGATACGTTCTCCATCGCCTGGCAGTACGAGAATTTCCTCATGACGTTCGCCAACGGAGAAGTCGCCAGGGCGCAGGACGACATCGAGGGCTGGGGTGTCTTCTTCATCGGCAATCGAGGCTCGCTGCAGGTGAACCGCATGGGATGGGCGGTGCGTCCGAACGTGCCGCGCACCGCGCGCAAGCAGGGGACGCCGCCTGCCGCGCGGCGCCTCAGGCGCCGGCCGGGGGCCGGCCGGCGGAGGCGCGGCCGCGAATCTCCCGCCGATCGAGCGCCACGTGTACCTCAACCCGAAGGGCGGCGTCGAGGAAGACTACCCGCTCGACGCGCACACGCGGAACTTCCTCGACGCCGTCAAGTCGCGCCAGAAGCCGGCGGCCGACATGGAGATCGGCTACTACGCCGCGCTGCCCTGCCTGCTCGCGCTCGAGTCGCTCAAGGAAGGGAAGCCGCTCGGATGGGACGCGAGCTCGCCGCAAGAGCCGCACGCTGTAGGTCTCGGGTAGATCGGGATGACTGGCGGAACCCAGCTGTAGACGACCAAAGACCAAAGACCTGAACGAGCAGAGACATGATTAGAGTCGAGGGTAACCCGATGCGACGAGACTTCTTTGCTGGTCCGGCTATCGCCCTGGCGGTCGTCGCCGCAACCCTGGCGCGGCAGCCCGCGCAGCCACCCGCGGCGAGTGCCCCACAGACGACGACGCCGAGCGTACCGGCGATCATTACTCCGCCCAAGTCGATCATCCCGGAAGGGTTTACCTCGATCTTCAACGGCGAAAACCTGACTGGCTGGCACGTCAGCTCCACCAACCATCACGGCACGACGCCGGACTACCGCGTCGTCCATGGAGTGATCGTGGGGACGCAGAGCCCGCTGGGCCGCGGGGGAATCCTGTTGACGGACAGGAAATACAAGAACGTCGAGCTGTACGTCGAGGTCAGGCCCGACTACGGCTGCGACAGCGGGCTGTTCCTGCGGTCGAGCGAGGCCGGGGAGGCTTACCAGGTCACGATGGACTATCTGCCTGGAGGCGGGATGGGCGGGATCTACGGCGAGCGGCTGGAGGGGGTCGGCGGGCCGCGGCGCTGGCGCGGGCCGGCGCGGAGCTGGCGCCGGCAATCGCGGTGGCGGCGCAGCAGGCCAGCCCGCAGCCCCGGTCCCGCCGCCCGTCGTCGGCGGCATTCCGCTCGGGAGCAGCACGCCGCAGGGCGCGGCCGCGTGGATGAAGGCCTGGAAGCGCGAGGACTGGAACGCGGTGCGCGTCCGTATTGCCGGGGACATCCCGCACATCACGGTGTGGATCAACGATCAGCAGATCACGGATTTCACCGACACGGCGAACCACGCGAAGGACGGCATCACAGAAGGACCGCTCGCCATCCAGGTCCACGGTGGCACGCGCTGGGTGCCTGGCGGGTTCTGGCGCTGGCGGACGATCGCGGTGAAGGAGCTCCCGGCCGACGCGAGATAAGCGCGCGTCCCAACTTCGTGGTGAAGGGATTCACCACTCGTCCTCGTGAGGTGCGCGATTCATGAGTGCTCCATCCACTCCATTCTCCGTCGCAGAGCCTGTCGCGCGCCCCGGCGCCGTGCGGCCGACGCGTGCGCGCTACGTCACGATGGCGTTCGCGATCCTCCTCGCGATCGTCATGTACATCGATCGGGTGTGCATCTCGCAGGCGGCGCCGTTCATGCGGCGCGACCTCGGCCTGACCCCGGTGCAGATGGGTTGGGTGTTCTCCATCTTCGGCTGGGCGTACGCGCTGTTCGAGGTCCCGGCCGGCTGGCTGGGCGATCGCATCGGCCCCCGCCGGGTGCTCATGCGCATCGTCATCTGGTGGTCGTTCTTCACGGCGGCGACCGGATGGGTCTGGAACCTCCCGTCGCTGCTGGTCACGCGGGCGCTGTTCGGGATGGGCGAGGCGGGCTGTTTTCCAAACCTGACACGGGTCTTCACGACCTGGCTCCCCGCGAAGGAGCGCGAGCGCGCGCAGGCGTTTCTCTGGCTGGCGACGCGCTGGGGCGGCGCCTTCACTCCGCTGCTCGTGGCCTACGTGCTGACGTTCGTGTCGTGGCGGCGCGCGTTCGAGATCTTCGGCGTGCTGGGCGTGATTTGGGCGATCGCGTTCTATCGCTGGTATCGCGACGACCCCGCCACGCATCCGGGCGTGAACAGCGCCGAGCTCGCGCTCCTGCCGCCGAGCCGGGAAACGGCGGCCGTTCGCGGCCCCACGCCGTGGGGGAGAATCCTCTCGACGCCGTCGGTGTGGCTGTTGTGCGCGCAGTACGCGTGCCTCGGCTATGCCTGGTGGTTCTACGTCACCTGGCTGCCGACGTATCTGCGCGACGCCCGCGGCCTGAGCACGATGCAGGGGGCGCTGCTCTCGGGGCTGCCGCTGTTTTTCGGCGGGGTCGGGTGTCTCGTCTCCGCGGCGCTCGTCAAGCCGCTCAGGGAGGCGACGGGCAGTGTGGCCAGGGCCCGCCGCGTCATCGCGATCACGGGGTTCCTCGCGGCTTCGGCGTGCACGCTCATCTTCACGCGCATCGGCGATCCGACGAGCGCGATGATCATGCTCGGGATGGCGGGCTTCTTCAACGACTTCGCGATGCCGCCCGCGTGGGCCGGCGCCATGGACATCGGCGGACGGTATTCCGGCACCGTGTCGGGCGCGATGAACATGATGGCCGGCATCGCGGGCGCGTCCTCGGCGCTGGTCGTCGGATACCTGCTCACGTGGACGAACCAGAACTGGACGCTGGCGTTCTACCTCTCCGCCGCCATCTACGGCCTCGGCGCGGTGTGCTGGCTGTTCCTCGATTCACACACGCCGCTCGAGCCAGCTACCACGAACTAAACAGGAGATCAGGAGATAGGGAGATCAGAAGTTTTTGTTGTTTTCTCCTGATCTCCTGATCTCCTGTTCAGTCTTTTGATCTCCGCTCGAGCACCTCGGGGTTCAGCAGATCCATCGCCCCGAAGTCGCCGGCTTCGGCGAGCCGGATGTTCGCCAGGGCGCGCTCGGCCATGCCGCGGTTCGCGTCGGCGGTGTTGCTGCCGACGTGCGGGAGCAGGATGACGGCGGAGAGCTTCCGCAAATCCCGGCCAGGGTCGACCGGTTCGTACGGCTCGCGCGCATAGACGTCGAGCGCCGCCCCCGCGATCCGCTTCTCCGCCACCGCGTCGTACAAGGCCGCCTCGTCCACGACCGCGCCGCGGGCCGTGTTGATCAGCCACGCGCGTTCCGGAAGGAGCGACAAACGGTCGCGGTCGATGAACTGCGCGTTCTCCGGAAGTGCAGGGATGTGCAGGCTGACGTAATCAGCCTCCCGGACCGCGCCGGCGAAATCATCCGTCGTCGCGTGAAAGTGCGCGGCCGGGACCGCGCCCGCGCCGGCCGACCGCCTGACGCCGATCACCCGCATGCCGAACCCGGCCGACGCGATGCGCGCCACGGCCTGTCCGATCGTGCCGCATCCGACGATCGCCACCGTCTTGCCTTGAAGCTCGACGCCCGGCTGCGGCGCCCAGCGTCCGTCCCGCATCGCGCCGTGGACCGCGGGCAGATGGCGGGCGGCGGCCAGGATGAGCAGCATCGTGAGCTCGGCCACCGACTGGTGCAGCACGCCCGGCGTGTTGGTGCAGAAGAGTCCCGCTTTCGTGGCCAGGGCCTTGTCGATGCCGTCGTGCCCCACCCCGTAGCGCGCGAGCACGCCGCCGCGCGGCAGCGCCTCGTACAGCCGGCCGGTATAGACCATGGGCCCGAGCACGACGTGGCGCGCGCCATGCCGCCGGATGGCCTCCGACAATTCGGCTTCGGTATGCGGGGCTGCCACGAAGGTCAGCTCCGTCGTGGATGTGAAGATCTCCGGTGCGCGCTGGAACTCTGGCTGCGTGACAACGACGGTGCGTGGCGGCATGACGGCGTCACCTTTATATATGTCACCCGGCGGTGCTCGCAATACGGATAATGTCGGCAGGGTACACGGTGACAGCTCGGCCATCCTCCTGGAGATCGGATCATGACTGTATTTCGCGCGCTCGTGATTGGCGTCGTCCTCTGGCCGCTGTCGGCCGGGATGGGCGAGGCGCAGGTCGTGGTGTCGGCGAACGACTCGAAGGCGGTGCTCGTCGACGGCGTCAACACGCCGGTGCGGAATCCACCGCCGGACACCGTCACGATCATCGATCTCTCGGCGTCTCCACCGAAGGTCATCGGCGAGGTCCGCGCGCCCAACTCGGTCGTCGGGCCGCCGCAGACCGTCGCGATCGCGCCGGATGAGTCGATCGCGCTCGTGGCGTCGTCGACCAAGCTCGATCCGGCGGCTCCCGCCGGAACCGCGCCCGACGACCTGGTGACGGTGATCGATCTGAAGGCGTCGCCGCCCGCGGTGCTCGCGACGGTTCATGCCGGCCGAGGCGCGTCCGGCATATCTTTCAACCCTGCCGGCACGCTGGCGCTCGTCGCCAATCGCATGGAAGGCACGGTCTCGATCTTCACCGTCAACGGGAAGACGGTGACGCCGGCGGGCAAGGTCGATCTCGGGGCTCCCGAGAGCGGACCGAGCCACGTCGCGTTCACGCGCGACGGCCGGATGGCGCTCGTGACGCGCAACAACGACAGCTTCATCTCGCTGCTGGCGGTCGAGGGCACGAGCGTGACCTACGCGAAGCGCGACATCGCCGCCGGGCTGAAGCCGTACGGTCTCGAGGTGTCGCCGACCGCCGACCTCGCCTTCACCGGAAACATCGGCGCCGGCGCGAGCGGGGGAGCGGACACGATCAGCGTGATCGATCTCGCCGTCAATCCACCGCGCGCGATCGACCACGTCACCGTCGGCCCGATCGCCGAGGGCATCGCCCTGTCGAGCGACGGCCAGTACCTCGTCGGTGACGGTCATGAACGGCACGAACGTGCCGAAGGCGTCGCCGCTCTTCAACGATTTCGGACGATTGCGCGTCTACGGCGTGAGGAACAAGACGCTGACGCCGCTCGCCGAGGCGCGGATCGGCCACTGGTGCCAGGGGACGGCCTGGAGCCGCGACAGCCGGACGGTCCTGGCGCAGTGCATGGTCGAGAAGGAGATCCTGATCTTCCGGTTC